>NZ_JBIUYI010000001.1:164376-1370620 GCF_044744425.1 Streptomyces sp. NPDC087300 | reverse complement strand
GTTGATAGGCCAGATCTGGAAGCCCGGTAACGGGTGGAGGTGACTGGTACTAATAGGCCGAGGGCTTGTCCTCAGTTGCTCGCGTCCACTGTGTTGGTTCTGAAACCACGAACAACCCCGTATGTCGGGCCACGACTACGGTGCGGTTGACAGTTTCATAGTGTTTCGGTGGTCATAGCGTGAGGGAAACGCCCGGTTACATTCCGAACCCGGAAGCTAAGCCTCACAGCGCCGATGGTACTGCAGGGGGGACCCTGTGGGAGAGTAGGACGCCGCCGAACTCCTTTTGATAAAAGAGCTGGTCCCTGAACTTCGGTTCAGGGACCAGCTCTTTTTTGTTTTGTGGTGGTGCCGCGGCTTGCGGCCGGCCACCCCTCTGCACCCTCGTGCGGCAACTGAGGGTAAGGTCAGGGGGCATCATTGGCTCTTTCCCACAGGAGGCCCCCGGGTGGAGGTCCAGGAGACGCGCGTCCAGACGGACCGTGTCCTCACCATCCCGAACATCCTCAGCATGGCGCGCCTCGCAGGCGTACCCCTCTTCCTGTGGTTGATCCTCAGGCCGGAGTTCGGCGGGCCCAACAGTGACGGATGGGCGCTCCTCGTCCTCGCGTTCAGCGGTATCAGCGACTACCTCGACGGCAAGCTCGCCCGGCGCTGGAACCAGATCAGCAACCTCGGCCGGCTGCTCGACCCCGCGGCCGACCGGCTCTATATCCTCTCGACACTCGTCGGTCTGACCTGGCGCGAGATTCTTCCGCTCTGGCTGACCGCGGTGCTGCTGCTGCGCGAGCTGGTTCTGCTGGTGATGGTCGGGATCCTCAGGCGTCACGGCTATCCGCCGCCGCAGGTGAACTTCCTCGGCAAGGCCGCCACCTTCAACCTGATGTACGCCTTTCCACTACTGCTCCTCAGCGATGGCAGTGGCTGGATCGCTTCACTCGCTGCTATTTTCGGATGGGCGTTCGCAGGATGGGGTACAACGCTCTACTGGTGGGCAGGGATCCTCTACATGGTTCAGGTCCGTCGGCTCATCAAGGCGGACCGTACGGCCGATTGAGCTTGCCGATTCGGCGGCTGTAGAGGCTCGAAGGCCCACATCTCAATATGTGGGCGCAGCTTGGCGGGCTGAGTCGGCTAGATCGTCGTCTATATAGGAGGACGTTTCCGACATGAAGGCCGTCGTGATGGCCGGCGGCGAAGGCACTCGCCTTCGCCCCATGACCTCGAGCATGCCCAAGCCGCTCCTTCCTGTGGCCAATCGGCCGATCATGGAGCACGTGCTGCGCCTGCTGAAGAGGCATGGGCTCACCGAGACCGTAGTGACCGTGCAGTTCTTGGCCTCACTCGTCAAGAACTACTTCGGCGACGGTGAAGAGCTCGGTATGGAGCTCACCTATGCCAATGAGGAGAAGCCACTCGGCACAGCCGGCAGCGTGAAGAATGCCGAAGAAGCGCTGAAGAACGATGCGTTCCTCGTCATCTCAGGCGACGCACTGACCGACTTCGACCTCACCGAGTTGATTAACTTCCACAAGGAGAAGGGCGCGCTTGTCACGGTCTGTCTGACGCGCGTACCGAATCCGCTGGAATTCGGTATCACGATCGTCGACGAAGAGGGAAAGGTCGAGCGCTTCCTGGAGAAGCCGACCTGGGGGCAGGTCTTCTCCGACACGGTGAACACGGGCATCTATGTGATGGAACCCGAGGTGTTCGACTACGTCGACGCCGATGTGCCGGTCGACTGGTCGGGTGATGTCTTCCCGCAGCTCATGAAGGAGGGCAAGCCCGTCTACGGGTATGTCGCCGAGGGCTACTGGGAGGACGTCGGCACGCACGAGAGTTACGTCAAGGCGCAGGCCGACGTGCTGGAGCGCAAGGTCGACGTCGAACTCGACGGGTTCGAGATCTCGCCCGGGGTATGGGTCGCCGAAGGTGCCGAGGTGCACCCCGACGCCGTACTCCGCGGGCCGCTCTATGTCGGGGACTACGCCAAGGTCGAGGCCAACGCCGAGATCCGTGAGCACACCGTCGTGGGCTCGAACGTCGTGGTGAAGACCGGCGCCTTCCTGCACAAGGCGGTGGTGCACGACAACGTCTACATCGGGCAGCACAGCAATCTGCGCGGCTGTGTCGTCGGCAAGAACACCGACATCATGCGTGCCGCCAGGATCGAGGACGGCGCGGTGATCGGCGACGAGTGCCTCGTCGGTGAGGAATCGATCATCCAGGGCAATGTCCGCGTCTATCCGTTCAAGACGATCGAGGCCGGCGCGTTCGTCAACACCTCCGTCATCTGGGAGTCCCGCGGGCAGGCGCACCTCTTCGGGGCCCGTGGCGTGTCCGGGATCCTGAACGTGGAGATCACGCCCGAGCTCGCGGTGCGGCTCGCGGGTGCGTACGCCACGACGCTGAAGAAGGGTTCGACCGTCACCACCGCGCGTGACCACTCGCGTGGTGCGCGGGCACTCAAACGGGCGGTGATCTCGGCGCTGCAGGCCAGCGCCATCGACGTACGCGACCTGGAGAACGTGCCGCTGCCGGTCGCGCGGCAGCAGACCGCGCGGGGCAGCGCGGGCGGCATCATGATCCGGACCACGACCGGGGTGCCGGACTCCGTCGACATCATGTTCTTCGACGGGCAGGGGGCCGATCTGTCGCAGGGGAGCCAGCGCAAGCTGGACCGGGTCTACGCGCGGCAGGAGTACCGGCGTGCCTTCCCCGGTGAGATCGGTGACCTGCACTTCCCGTCGAGCGTGTTCGATTCGTACACGGGTTCGCTGCTGCGTAATGTCGACACCACAGGGGTGGCCGAGTCGGAACTGAAGGTGGTCGTCGACGCGTCCAACGGCAGTGCCGGGCTCGTGCTGCCGAGCCTTCTCGGCAAGCTCGGGGTGGACGCGCTGACGATCAATCCGGGGCTCGACGAGTCCCGGCCCACCGAGACCGTCGACGCCCGCAGGTCGGGCCTCGTACGGCTCGGGGAGATCGTGGCGTCGGCGCGGGCCGCCTTCGGGGTGCGCTTCGACCCGGTCGGTGAGCGGCTCTCGCTCGTCGACGAGAAGGGGCGGATCGTCGAGGACGACCGGGCGCTGCTCGTCATGCTCGACCTGGTGGCCGCCGAGCGGCGCAGCGGTCGGGTGGCGCTGCCGGTGACGACGACGCGCATCGCGGAGCAGGTGGCCGCGTACCACGGCACGCAGGTCGACTGGACGACCACGTCGCCGGACGATCTGACGCGGGTGGGCCGCGGCGACTCGACGATCTTCGGCGGGGACGGGCGTGGCGGGTTCATCGTGCCCGAGTTCAGCGGTGTGTTCGACGGCACCGCAGCCTTCGTACGCCTCATCGGTCTCGTGGCGCGGACGCAGCTCACATTGAGCCAGATCGACGCGCGCATTCCGCGGGCGCACGTGCAGCGGCGTGACCTGGCGACGCCGTGGGCCGTCAAGGGGCTCGTCATGCGGCGCGTGGTGGAGGCGGCGGGGGAGCGGTCCGTGGACACGACGGACGGTGTGCGGGTCGTGGAGACCGACGGTCGGTGGGTGCTCGTGCTGCCCGATCCGGCTGAGGCGGTCACTCATTTGTGGGCAGAAGGGCCGGACGACGCGTCCGCCCAGGCGCTGCTCGACGAGTGGTCCGCGGTGGTGGACAGCGCCGGTCGCTGAGCCGTTCGCGGGCGCCGGGCGGCACGTGCAACAGGTGCTGCCCGGCGCGCCGGTGGGGCCATTCGGAGGTAGCGCCCGCGACGTGCGACGATGTGCGGCATGCCGCAGCAGCCCCCCGTTCGGAGCACCCCCTCGCGCCCCCGGCGCCCGGACGCTTCCATGTCGCTGCTCACCACCGTCATGGACCACAGTCTCGACGAGGGGTACGCGGAGGCGGCGGCCCGGAAGAAGGCCAAGGGGGACAGCGGTGTGCCGCGTCCTCTGCGGGCCAAACTCGGGCTCGCGGCCGGTCTGGTGCTCGCCGCCCTGGTGGTCACGGTGGGGGCCGCACAGGCGCGGATAGCGGCGCCGGTGATCGCCAAGGAGCGTGAGGAGCTCATCGACCGCGTCGAGGACGCGACGGCCGGGGCCGACAAGCTCGAGGACGACGTGGACGAGCTCCGCGACGACGTGGGCGAGCGGCAGCGCGCCGCGCTGAAGAAGCACGGCGGCAGCAAGGGCGAGTTGGTGGGTCTCCTCTCCGGTGCCACGGAGGTCGAGGGGCCCGGTGTGAAGCTCGTCGTGGACGACAAGAAGGAAGCGGACCAGGGTGGCGGCGGGCCGCGCGAGAGCGCCGGTTTCTCCGACACCGGGCGGGTCCGCGACCGCGACATGCAGCGGGTCGTCAACGGCCTGTGGGAGTCCGGCGCCGAGGCGATCTCCATCAATGACCAGCGGCTCACCGCGCTGTCGGCGATCAGGGCCGCGGGTGACGCGATACTGGTCGACAACAGGCCGCTGGTGCCGCCGTATACGGTGCTCGCGGTGGGGGACGGGAAGCGCTTGAGCACCCGGTTCCAGAACAGCCGCGACGGTCAGTATCTGCACGCTCTGCAGGAGAACTTCGGCATCCGGACCAGCATTTCCGTGTCGGACGAGCTCCGGTTGCCGGCCGCGCCGAGTGTGACCGTACGTACAGCAGAGCCGAAAGCAGGAAAGGGCACATCGTGATCGCCGTACTGGGCCTCGTCGTGGGAGTCGTGGCCGGATTGTTGGTTCGGCCCGAGGTTCCGGCGGTGGTCGAGCCGTACCTTCCGATCGCCGTGGTCGCGGCGCTCGATGCCGTGTTCGGAGGTCTGCGCGCGATGCTCGACGGCATCTTCGACGACAAGGTCTTCGTGGTGTCGTTCCTGTCGAACGTGGTGGTGGCCGCCCTGATCGTGTTCCTGGGCGACAAGTTGGGCGTCGGCGCCCAGCTGTCCACCGGCGTCGTCGTGGTCCTCGGCATCCGGATCTTCTCCAACGCGGCCGCGATCCGCCGGCACGTCTTCAGGGCGTGACGCCGATGAGCGCTGACGAGACGCCCGGCTACAACCGGCGCAGGGAGCTCCCCGCCGAGGTCCCCAACGAGCCCGAGACACCCGCGCCGCCGGAGCAGGGGCCGCCGCGGCTCACCGGCCGGCAGCGGCTGGCACAGGGGCTGTGGCCCCCGCGGGTGACGCGGCCTCAACTCATCGTGGCCCTGCTCCTGTTCGTGCTGGGCCTCGGCCTGGCCATCCAGGTGCGGTCCAACAACGACAGCAGTGCGCTGCGCGGCGCACGGCAAGAAGATCTCGTACGCATTCTCGATGAACTGGATGACCGAACTCAGCGTCTGGAAGAGGAGAAGCGGCGCCTCGAGGAGCAGCGGACCGGGCTGGAGAACAGCTCGGACCAGGCGGAAGAGGCCCGCAAGCAGACGGTCGAGCGAGAACGGCAACTCGGCATCCTGGCCGGCACGGTGGCGGCCCAGGGGCCCGGCATCACGCTCTCCATCAAGGACGAGAAGGGGGCGATCGAGGCGGACATGCTGCTCGACGCGATTCAGGAGCTGCGCGCCGCTGGCGCCGAGGCCATCCAGATCAATGACGTACGCGTGGTGGCCAACACCCATTTCTCCGACGCGAGCGGCGGCGGTGTGCGGGTGGACGGGCACAAGGTCGGCGCACCGTACCTCTTCAAGGTGATCGGCAAGCCGCAGGATCTGGAACCTGCGCTGAACATCCCGGGAGGTGTGGTGCAGACTCTGGAGAAGGAGCAGGCCACGGTCGGCGTGACCCGCTCGGAGAAGATCGTCGTGGACGCCTTGCGACCTGCGAAGCAGCCTGACTACGCTCGGTCGTCCTCCCAGTGAGGCGGGGGCGCATGGGGGCCGCCGGTCAAGGGCATGAGGTTGCGGGGGGTCGGCGCACCGAAGGGGTGGTGCGTGGTGGAAACTGTTTGGTGGATACGGACGTTGTGAGGATGTCCGGTTCACCGATGAATAGCGGTGTGTGCAATCAGGGTTCGTCCTGCCCCACGGGCGGGTCTGTTTCGGTCAAGGGGAATCGCCCGTGAAGTTGTTTGCGAAGTTGTTCGGCAAGAGCGCACGTGAGGACAGCGGCAATCCCGCCACTGCCCGGCACCGTGCCCCGCGCCATGGAGATGGCGAGGACCAGGGCGGCGAGCGCCCCATGTTCCGCGATCAGGTCGCTGGTCCAGGTGGTGACATTTCGGGCGGACAGGGCGCGTCGTCTGTTGACCCTGCCGGTCCCGGCCGCATAGGTTTCGGAGAACCGTCAACCTCAAGTACGGGTGGAGGGTTCGCCCCCGATCCGTACGCAACGAATGCCCCCGCGGGGCAGCCGCGGCAGGAGGATCCGTCCATGGCCCTGGTGTGTACGAGGTGCGGGAACCGGAATGCGGAAGCGAGCCGGTTCTGCTCCAACTGCGGCGCTCCGCTGCGGGCTGGGGCCACGCCCGAGCGGGCGTCCGAGACGACCTCGACGATCTCCATCTCGGGCCTGGAGGCCTACGACGCGGAGGTGACCGGGCAGAACCCCTCGCCCGCGCTCTCTCCGGAGGCTCAGGCCGCCGTCGACGCGCTGCCGCTGGGCTCGGCGCTCCTCGTGGTGCGCCGCGGTCCGAACTCGGGCAGCCGTTTCCTGCTCGACGGTGATCTGACCACGGCGGGACGTCACCCGCAGAGCGACATCTTCCTCGACGACGTGACGGTGTCGCGTCGCCACGTGGAGTTCCGTCGCGTCCAGGACGGTTCCTTCACCGTCGCCGACGTGGGCAGTCTGAACGGCACGTACGTCAACCGGGAGCGGATCGACTCCGTCGCGCTGTCCAACGGCGATGAGGTCCAGATCGGTAAGTACCGACTGGTCTTCTACGCGAGCCAGCGGGGCATCTGATCCTCTCCCGGATCCGTCCGGGGGGACCCCCAGGGAAGGTCCATGCTGCAAACACCGAGGGGCGGTGCCGGTCACGGCACCGCCGCCGCGGACCGTCGGCTGATGAGCATCGGTACCGTGCTGAACGAGCTGCGGGACGAGTTTCCCGAGGTCACCATCTCCAAGATCAGGTTCTTGGAGTCCGAGGGCCTCATCGAGCCGGAGCGCACGCCTTCGGGCTACCGGAAGTTCAGCCCGGAGGACGTCGAGCGCCTCGCTCACGTGCTGCGGATACAGCGGGACCACTATCTGCCGCTCAAGGTCATCCGTGAGTACCTCGACGCCCTGGAGCGCGGTGAGCGGGCCCCGCTGCCCTCTCTGGGGCGGCAGCGGGACGCCGGTGACACCGAGGGCCAGGACGACTTCGAAGGGCCGACCGCCGCCCGTGTGGGGCGGGACGAGCTGCTGGCCGTCGTCGAGATCGACGAGGGGCAGCTCGCGGAGTGGGAGACGTACGGTCTCCTCGCTCCGCTGCCCGACGGCGGCTACGACGCCGAGGCGGTCACGGTCGCCACGCTCGTGGTCGAGCTCGGCAGGTTCGGAATCGAGCCGCGGCACCTTCGCGCCATGAAGGCCGCCGCCGAGCGGGAGGCCGGGCTCGTCGACCAGATCGTCGCGCCGCTGCGGCGGCACCGTAATCCGCAGACCAGGGCCCACGCCGAGGCCCGTACCAAAGAGCTGGCGGGTCTCACGGGGAAGCTGCACTCGGCGCTGGTGCAGACCGCGCTCGGGGTCAGACTGCCCTGATCCGATGGGTGCCCCGCCGTTACTCGGCGGGTGCCCGACTACCCAAACCTGCCAGCCACGTCCTAGGGTTGCTGTGTGAACGAGCTCGACGTCGTAGGTGTCCGGGTCGAAATGCCCTCCAACCAACCGATCGTGCTCCTGCGTGAAGTGGGAGGCGACCGCTACCTCCCCATCTGGATCGGACCGGGGGAGGCGACCGCGATCGCCTTCGCTCAGCAGGGCATGGCACCCGCACGGCCGCTGACCCACGACCTGTTCAAGGACGTGCTGGAGGCGGTGGGCCAGGAGCTCTCCGAAGTGCGCATCACCGACCTCCGCGAAGGGGTCTTCTACGCGGAGCTGGTCTTCGCGAGCGGGGTCGAGGTGAGCGCCCGGCCGTCCGACGCCATAGCGCTCGCGCTGCGCACCGGGACGCCGATCTACGGAAGTGACGGTGTCCTCGACGACGCGGGCATCGCGATCCCGGACGAGCAGGAGGACGAGGTGGAGAAGTTCCGCGAGTTCCTCGACCAGATCTCGCCCGAGGACTTCGGTACCAACAGCCAGTGAGCCGCCTCCGGGCGGCCCGCGCCGGACCATTCGGCTAGCCTTTCCCGGCGGTGAGTCACGGGAAACCACTCTCAGGGTGATTATCACTCGGCGTGCCTAGTGTGGCGATCGTTGACGAGCCCCTGGTGACTGCCTACCGTCGAGAAGGCAGGTCAAGGACGGAGGTCGGCGTGAGAAGCAGCGGCGACGGTACGGCGGTGGGCGGTCCGTACCCGTTTCACGGCAGCGCGGCCGATCACTCTCCGAAACGGCCCATGGCGGTCCAGGGGAGCGGGGACGCGACGTTCGAGAATTCCGAGCAGATCGGGTATCGCGGTCCCACCGCGTGTGCGGCCGCGGGGATCACGTACCGACAGCTCGACTACTGGGCCCGTACGGGCCTGGTCGAGCCCAGTGTGCGGGCCGCGGGCGGGTCGGGTACCCAGCGGCTCTACAGCTTCAGGGACGTCGTCGTCCTGAAGATCGTGAAGCGGTTCCTCGACACCGGGGTGTCGCTGCAGAACATCCGCACCACGGTCCAGCACCTGCGCGAGCGCGGGTTCCGTGACCTGGAGCGGATGACGCTGATGAGCGACGGGGCGACGGTGTACGAGTGCACGTCGCCCAGTGAGGTCCACGATCTGCTCCAGGGGGGTCAGGGCGTCTTCGGGATCGCCGTGGGTGTCGTCTGGCGCGACGTCGAGTCCGCGCTGTCCCAGTTGCACGGCGAGCGCATCGACACCGGGGAGACGCTGGTCGGGCACAATCCCGCCGACGAGCTCGCCAGACGCCGCAACAGGGCCGTCTGAGGGCTTCGACAGGGCTTCCGTGGTTCTTCCCGGTCCCCTTCGGAGCTTTCCTCGGCCCCGTCGGCATCAACGCCGCTCCAGCGCCGCTTCGCATGGCGCGGGGCGGCGTTGTCAGTGGCGTAGGGCAGCATCGAGGGTGTGAGAAGCGCGCCGACGATTCTGCATCTGGACATGGATGCCTTCTACGCGTCCGCGGAGCAGGCCGCGAAGCCGAGCCTGCGCGGGAAAGCCGTGGTCGTGGGCGGACTCGGGCCGCGTGGCGTGGTGGCCACCGCGTCGTACGAGGCGCGGCGGTTCGGGGTGCACTCGGCGATGCCGATGGGGCAGGCGCGCAGGCTCGCGCCGAACGCGGCGTACCTCGTGCCGCGCTTCGGGCTGTACCGGGAGGTCAGCGAGCAGGTGATGGGGTTGCTGCGGGAGCTGTCGCCGCTGGTGGAGCCGCTCAGCCTGGACGAGGCGTTCGTGGACCTGGAGGCGGGCGGCGTCGCCGATGACGAGGCGTCGGCCAGGGCCGTCGGGGAGCGGCTGCGGTCGGACATCAGGGCGGTGACCGGGCTGACCGGGTCGGTGGGCCTCGCGGTCTCCAAGATGCTCGCGAAGATCGCCTCGGAGGAGGCCAAGCCGGACGGGCTGCGGCTGATAGCACCGGGGACGGAGCGGGCCCTGCTGGGGCCCATGTCGGTGCGTACGTTGCCCGGGGTGGGTCCCGCCACCGGGGACCATCTGCGGCGGGGCGGGATCACGACGGTCGAGGAGATCGCGGAGGCAGGCGAGGACGAGCTCGTACGGCTGCTCGGGAAGGCGCACGGGGGCTCGCTGTACGCGATGGCGCTCGCGCAGGACGAGCGGCCCGTGGTGGCGGAGCGGGACACCAAGTCGGTCAGCGTCGAGGACACCTACGACGTGGACATCCATGACCGGGTGCGGGTCCGTACGGAGGTCGCGCGGCTCGCCGAGCGGTGTGTGCAGCGCCTGCGGGCGGCGGGGCACTCGGGGCGGACCATCGTGCTGAAGGTGCGCAGGTTCGACTTCTCGACGCTGACGCGGTCCGAGACGCTGCGGGGGCCCACGGACGATCCCGGGGTGGTGCGGGAGGCCGCGGCGCGCCTTCTGGAGTCGGTGGACACCACGGGCGGGGTACGGCTGCTGGGTGTGGGGGTCACGGGGCTGGCCGACTACACGCAGGAGGACCTGTTCGCGCAGGCACAGGCGGAAGCGGTGGCGGCCGAGGTCGAAGCCGCGGCTGAGGCGGGAGTGGTGGTCGGCGCGGAGGTCTCGGCGGGGGCGGACGAGAGCGGCGCGGGTGAGCCGGAAGCGGAGGCGGTCGAGGAGGCGGTGGGGCCGGCGCCGGCCGAGCGGCGGTGGGCGGCCGGGCACGATGTGCGGCACGCCGAGTACGGGCACGGCTGGGTGCAGGGGAGCGGCCTGGGGCGGGTGACGGTGCGCTTCGAGACGCCCGGGTCCGAGCCGGGGCGGGTGCGGACGTTCAGGACCGACGACCTGGATCTTGAGCTCGCGGAGCCCTTGCCGTTGGTGGGCGTGGGGGTGCCCAGCGGGTGGGCCGAGCGGGAGGGGGCGCGGGTGGCGCCCGTGGCGCCGGGGCAGGAGTGAGGCGCTGGCGTCGATCGGGGAGGCGGGCAAGCAGGCGGGTGTGTGGCGCGTGTCGGTCGGGACCCAAGGGCGGTGTGCCGTGGGTCAGGACGCTTCTGAGCCGGCGATCTGGCCGAAGTCCTGGTCGGGCGGGGGCGACTGCGGGAGCGTGGTGTCCAGGCCGTAGTGGTGGTAGAGCTGGAGTTCCTGCTCGGGGGAGAGGTGGCGGCCCACGCCGAAGTCGGGGGCGTCCTTGATCAGGGCGCGGTCGAAGGGGATGTGCAGGGTCCCGTCGCCGATCAGCTCGCTCGGTTCCAGGGGGACGAAGGCGTCGCGGCTGAAGAGGCCGGTGCGTATGGCCGCCCACTCCGGGACGCCGGTCGCGTCGTCGAGGTACACCTCGTCGATCGTGCCGATCTTCGCCCCGTTCCGGTCGAACGCCTTGCGGCCGATCAGGTTCCGCGGATCGATGTCGGTCTGCACGGGCCCTCCAGCTGGTCGAGGGGAATCGAATATGGGCGCAACTCATCTTTAATCGTTCGTACTCACTACGAAAGAGCACTTCGGGGCAGGCGGCCACTCGAACGAACGGCCGTGGTCCTCGCTGGTAGGCTGGCGCCTGGCTGCTGACCCCGTGCGGGAGAGCTCTCCGGAGGACGATTCCGGAGGCGCCGAAGGAGCAAATCCTCCCCGGAATCTCTCAGGCACCCGTACCGCACGGACGAGGTCACTCTGGAAAGCAGGGCGGGCGTCGGGCGGGCACGTTCGGGACCCTTCCTCACCGACGGTGAAAGCAGATCTGCCGCTGGACCGGGCGGGCCTGTGAAGCTCTCAGGTTGAGATGACAGAGGGGGAGGCCGTCCGGGTACCCGCGCCGTGGTACCCCTCGCAGGTCGTGCAGACCAGGAGGCCTCCGCCATGACTGCCACCAATCGCATCCCGCTCTCCGAGCTCGAGCAGGGCATCCCCTTCGAGCAGCGGCACATCGGGCCCGATGCGGAAGCGCGGGCCAAGATGCTCGCCCAGGTCGGGTACGGCTCGCTCGACGAGCTGACGGCCGCCGCGGTGCCGGATGTGATCAAGAACGCCGAAGCGCTGAACCTGCCCGGTGCGCGCACCGAGGCCGAGGTGCTCGCCGAACTGCGTTCGCTCGCCGACCGCAACCAGGTCCTCGATTCCATGATCGGGCTCGGCTACTACGGGACCTTCACCCCGCCGGTCATCCTGCGGAACGTGATGGAGAACCCCGCCTGGTACACCGCCTACACGCCGTACCAGCCCGAGATCTCGCAGGGCCGGCTCGAGGCGCTGCTCAACTTCCAGACCATGGTCGCCGAGCTGACGGGGCTGCCCACCTCGGGCGCCTCGCTCCTGGACGAGGGCACGGCCGCCGCCGAGGCGATGGCCCTCTCGCGGCGCATGGGCAAGGTGAAGAACGGCGTGTTCGTCATCGACGCCGACACGCTGCCGCAGACCGTCGCCGTCATCCGGACCCGCGCCGAGCCGACCGGTGTCGAGGTCGTCGTCGCCGATCTGAGCGAGGGCGTACCCGCCGAGGTCGCCGAGCGCGGTGTGGTGGGCGTGCTCGTCCAGTACCCGGGCGCCTCCGGTGTCGTACGGGACATCAAGCCGCTGATCGACCAGGCGCACGAGCTCGGCGCGGTCGTCACGGTCGCCGCCGATCTGCTCGCGCTCACGCTGCTCACCTCGCCCGGTGAGCTCGGCGCCGACATCGCCGTCGGTACGACGCAGCGCTTCGGTGTGCCGATGGGCTTCGGCGGACCGCACGCCGGTTACATGGCGGTGCGCGAGAAGTTCGCGCGCAGCCTGCCGGGCCGGCTCGTCGGCGTCTCCGTCGACGCCGACGGCAACAAGGCGTACCGCCTCGCGCTCCAGACCCGTGAGCAGCACATCCGCCGTGAGAAGGCCACCAGCAACATCTGTACCGCTCAGGTGCTGCTCGCGGTCATGGCCGGAATGTACGCCGTGTACCACGGACCCGAGGGCCTCAAGTCGATCGCGCGGCGCACCCACCGGTACGCGACGCTGCTCGCCGCCGGGCTCACCGCGGGGGGCGTCGAGGTCGTGCACGGCGCGTACTTCGACACGCTGACCGTGCGCGTCGCGGGCAAGGCCGAGGCGCACGTCTCCGCCGCCCGCGAGGGTGGCGTGAACATCCACCAGATCGACGCCGACCACGTCTCCATCGCCTGCGACGAGACGACCACGCGCAAGCAACTGACCGCCGTGTGGGGCGCCTTCGGGGTCGACGCCGACATCGACGCGCTGGACGCCGAGGCCGCGGACACGCTGCCCGAGGCCCTGCTGCGCGGTGACGACTACCTGGCGCACCCGGTCTTCCACCAGCACCGCTCCGAGACGTCGATGCTGCGCTACCTGCGCAAGCTGGCCGACCGTGACTACGCGCTGGACCGCGGCATGATCCCGCTGGGCTCCTGCACCATGAAGCTCAACGCGACCACCGAGATGGAGCCGGTCACCTGGCCCGAGTTCGGGCAGCTGCACCCCTTCGCGCCCGCCCAGCAGGCGCAGGGCTACCTCACGCTCATCCGTGAGCTGGAGGAGCGGCTCGCCGAGGTCACCGGCTACGACAAGGTCTCGCTCCAGCCCAACGCCGGGTCGCAGGGTGAGCTCGCGGGCCTGCTCGCCGTGCGCGGCTACCACCGTGCCAACGGCGACGAGCAGCGCACCGTCTGCCTCATCCCGTCCTCCGCGCACGGCACGAACGCCGCGAGCGCCGTGATGGCGGGGATGAAGGTCGTCGTCGTCAAGACCGCCGACGACGGCGAGATCGACGTCGAGGACCTGCGCGCCAAGATCGAGAAGCACCGCGACGAGCTGTCCGTGCTGATGATCACCTACCCGTCGACGCACGGCGTCTTCGAGGAGCACGTCGCCGACATCTGCGCGTCGGTGCACGAGGCCGGCGGTCAGGTGTACGTCGACGGCGCCAACCTCAACGCGCTGGTGGGCCTCGCCAAGCCGGGCCACTTCGGCGGCGACGTCTCGCACCTGAACCTGCACAAGACCTTCTGCATCCCGCACGGCGGCGGCGGTCCCGGTGTCGGTCCCGTCGGTGTGCGCGAGCACCTGGCGCCGTACCTGCCCAACCACCCGCTGCAGCCCGCCGCCGGTCCCGAGACCGGGGTGGGTCCGATCTCCGCAGCGCCGTGGGGCTCGGCCGGAATCCTGCCGATCTCCTGGTCGTACGTGCGTCTGATGGGCGGCGAGGGACTCAAGCGCGCCACCCAGGTCGCGGTGCTCTCCGCCAACTACATCGCCAAGCGCCTGGAGCCGCACTTCCCGGTGCTCTACACCGGTCCCGGCGGTCTGGTGGCGCACGAGTGCATCATCGATCTGCGGCCGCTGAGCAAGGCGACCGGCGTCAGCGTCGACGACATCGCCAAGCGGCTCATCGACTACGGCTTCCACGCGCCGACCATGTCGTTCCCGGTCGCGGGGACGCTGATGATCGAGCCGACGGAGAGCGAGGACCTGGTCGAGATCGACCGGTTCTGCGAGGCGATGATCGCGATCCGCGCGGAGATCGAGAAGGTCGGTTCGGGCGAGTGGGCCGCGGACGACAACCCGCTGCGGAACGCGCCGCACACCGCGGCCGCCCTGGGCGGTGCGTGGGAGCACGCCTACAGCCGTGAGGAGGCCGTCTTCCCCGCCGGTGTCGTCGCGTCGGACAAGTACTGGCCGCCGGTGCGCCGCATCGACCAGGCGTACGGCGACCGGAACCTGGTCTGCTCCTGCCCGCCGCTGGATGCGTACGAGGACTGATGCGCGCGGCCCGCTCGGTGCGGGCATGCGTCGGGGCCGGTTCGGAGAAGTCTCTCCGGGCCGGCCCCTCGTTCGTTCTTCCGTGCGGATGTGCCGGCGGCGCTCAGGCGGCCGTCATGATCTGGTCGGTGCCCAGCGGTCGGTGCGGGGCGATGATCTGGCCGTCCGGCAGCAGCTCACCGGTGTCCTCGAAGAGCAGGACGCCGTTGCACAGCAGGCTCCAGCCCTGCTCCGGGTGGCTCGCCATGAGGAGCGCGGCTTCCCGGTCGGCGGAGTCGGCTGTCGGGCACGGTGGTTGGTGCTGGCACATGGAAGGGTTCTTTCGCTGCGATGAGATGGCTGTGACGTCTGTCCTGTGGCTCGATGCGGTGTTCATAACCGCCCCCCGTTGTAGTCGGTCCGATCCCAGTGTTGCCCTACGAGCGTCAATCCGCAGGGATTTTGCCGCAGCGGCTCCTACTGCTTAAGGACGTATCACCCGCCCGGACGGTTCAGCTCAACTCCCCTGTCTCTTCGGGTGGTTCGGGGTGGCCCGGCCGGGCTAGTCCACTTGGGTGGGCAGCGCCGTGCCCCGCGGCCGGTGGCGGCGGGGCACGTGCGGCGCGCCGGTCCCCCGGCCGGCTCCGCGGGTCGGTCAGGCGGGCGAGCCGAGCAGCGGCGCGGGCGCCGGTGCCAGTCGGTGGGTGAGCACCGGCAGCAGTTCGGCGACGCGGTGCGGGCGGTGGGCCGCGATGCCGGGCGGCGCGGGCGCGAGGGGGACGAGCAGATCGGTGGCGGCGAGCGTGCCGTCCGCGCCGTCGTCCGTGCAGTCGCGGTGCAGCCAGAGCGTGAGCATATACAGCTCGGGTACCGAGAGCAGGCGGGGCTGGCAGGTCATCGGCATGGCCTCGGCGTGCCGCAGGGCGCGTTCGGTGGCGGCTATGTAAGGGCCTTCGAAGAAATGGGAGAAGGCCCAGCCGTCCGGCGTGAGCATCGTGTCGGCGGCGGCCACCGCGCGCTCGCCGCAGCGGATGAGGAAACGCCAGCCGGCCAGCCGGGTGGGCGAGGTGCCCTCCGGTGTGATGCGGTCCAACACGTGGACGGGCAGCGGGAGTTCGGGGCTCGCCGGGCCTTGGGCCGAGCGCAGCGAGGGGGTGCGGGCCTCACGTACGGCTGTGGGGGAACCGAGTGCCGCGAGGACGCTGCGCAGGGCAGGCGCGGGGGCAGGGGGAACATGCAGCGGCATGGTGGGTCGCCTCTCTCATACGACAGGCACGGTGGAGCGGGGGGACAGATGCGGACGGCGCTGTCAGCTCTGGGCCAGAGGGGCGGGGGCAGTGGACCGCGAGCGCCAACTCTCTGTCTCGGAGCGGAGTTTATACGAGACGTGTTCGGACGGTGTTTCATCTAGACGCCGCAGATATTGCCGACAAGGCGGCAATGAGCCGTCCTTGTGCGGTATTTCTCCCGATATCGCGGGCGGCCCGCTTCCTCGACCTCCCGGTATTTCGCCCGCGCGGTCGGCTGAATTTCGCCGGTATATTTGACCAGGCGCCCGGAAGCGAATCTTCACCATGCCGCATGCCTGGTGAATGTGCCGTACGGCAACTCCGTCGAGCGTAGCGGCCCGCGGTCGTCCATGGGGCGTTATGGATCACATCGACTGGGCATCATCCCCCGTACACAGCGGCCGGATCCTTGGCTGCCCATCCGAGGGAGGGACGCTTCGATGGGGGAGAAGGTCGTGGCGGGCACGTTCGACCTGTCCGATCGGCACGTGTATCGGAAGAAGCTCCGGGAGTGTCTCAGGGGGCTGGAGCGGCTTCTGGAGGAGCAGCGGTTCGACCGCCCCAAGAATCTGATGGGCATGGAGATCGAGCTGAATCTGGCCGGGCCCGACGGGCTGCCGAGAATGTTGAACGCGCAGGTTCTCGAGCGCATCGCGAGCCGGGATTTCCAGACGGAACTCGGAATGTTCAATCTGGAAGTGAATATCGCCCCGCACCGTATGGGAGGGCGTGTTCTCGATCAGCTCGCGGAGGAGCTGCGCACGGGTCTCAACTATGCCCACAGAAAAGCGAACGAACTGAACGCCGGCATCGTGATGATCGGTATTCTCCCGACGCTCGGCCGCGCCGACCTGGTCTCCGCGAACCTCTCCGACGTCGACCGTTACGCGCTGCTCAACGACCAGATCGTGGCGGCCCGCGGCGAGCACTTCGCGCTCGACATCGAGGGCGTCGAGCGGCTGACCTGTACGTCCTCGTCGATAGCGCCCGAGGCGGCGTGTACCTCGGTGCAGCTGCACCTCCAGGTCACCCCCGGCCGGTTCGCCGACGTGTGGAACGCGGCGCAGGCGATCGCCGCGGCGCAGGTCGCCGTCGGCGCCAACGCGCCGTTCCTGTTCGGCCGCGAGCTGTGGCGCGAGTCGCGCCCGCCGCTGTTCCTCCAGTCCACCGACACGCGCCCGCCCGAGTTGCAGGTCCAGGGGGTGCGGCCGCGCACCTGGTTCGGGGAGCGCTGGATCAGCAAGCCGTACGACCTCTTCGAGGAGAACCTGCGCTACTTCCCCGCGCTGCTGCCCCTGATGGACCAGGAGGACCCGCTGGGCGTCATCGACGCGGGCGGGGTGCCGCAGCTCGGTGAACTCGTCCTGCACAACGGGACCGTGTACCGGTGGAACCGCCCGGTGTACGGCATCGCCGACGGCGTCCCGCATCTGCGCGTGGAGAACCGCGTGCTGCCCGCGGGGCCCACCGTCACCGACGTCATCGCCAACGCCGCCTTCTACTACGGGCTCGTGCGGGCGCTCGCCGAAGAGGCACGGCCCGTGTGGTCTCGGCTGCCCTTCGAGGCCGCCGAGCGGAACTTCGACGCGGCGTGTCGGCACGGCATCGAGGCGCGGTTGCAGTGGCCGCGGCGCGGCAGGCTCGGGGGCGTCGCCGAGGTGCCCGCCGTGCAGCTCGTCCGCGACGAACTGCTGCCGCTCGCCGCGGCGGGCCTCGACGCGTGGGGCGTCGAGCCCGCCGACCGCGATCTCTACCTCGGGGTGATCGAGGAGCGGTGCAGGCTGCGGGTGAACGGGGCGTCCTGGCAGACGGCGACGTACCACCGGGCGCTGGAGCGCGGGCTCGACAGGGAGGCCGCGCTCGCCGCGACCACCCGGCGCTACAGCGAGCTGATGCACGCGGGCGAGCCGGTGCACACCTGGCCCGTGGGGCTCAGGGAACCGGCCGTGCCGCTCGGCTGAGTCCGCGTCAGCCCTGCTTGCCGCCCGCCTCCATGATGGCCTTGAGGATCACCGCGTGGATCTGCGCCGGGTCGTCGACCTGGTGGCCCGAGCCGCCCGCGGCCTCGGCGATCTGCTGGACCTCGTCCTTGTCCGCGTCGGGGCCCACGGCGATCGCGATGATCGGCACCGGCTTCTCGGGATCGGAGAGCTCTTCGAGCTGGGAGACGAGGGAGCTGCGGGAGATGCTGCCGGGGTCCTGGTTGGCACCGTCCGTGAGGATCACCAGCGCGTTGAACTTGCCGCGCGCGTAGCCCGCCTGCGCGTCCTTGTAGGCGGCGAGCGTGGTGTCGTACAGGCCGGTGGCACCGCCGGGGACGGGTTGCAGGCCGCTGAACGCGGCGGACAGTCGGTCGCGGTGGGTCGCGCCGCCCTTGCGTTCGCCGAGCCGCTCGGTGGGCTGGAGCTTGCGGTAGTCGCGGGTGCCGTCCAGCTGCGTGGCGAACTCCCAGAGGCCGATCTCGTCCTCGTCCGTGAAGCCCGCGAGGGCCTGGAGCAGCGAGGACTTGGTGACCTCCATACGCGACTGGTCGCGCCCCGGCACCAGTTGGCGCATGGACTCCGACGCGTCGACGACGGTGTTGAGCCGGGCGCTCTGGACTGTGATGGTCCACATGCCCAGGGTCTCCTGGATCTCCTTGTCCGACGGCGGCTCGGTGGCGTCGGCGGCGTAGGGCTGCGGGGTGCGCCCGCCGGCCGCGGTGACCAGCCGGTCCGACGGCTGGTCGGGTTCGGTCCTGAAGCCGTGCTTCGCCAGGATCCGCTGCCCTTCCTCGTCGCTGAACATGGTCATGAAGCGCAGGGCCGCGCGGCTCAGGTCGGTGGACATGCCGGCGTCGTCGACCAGCGCGTACGGGTAGTCGAGGCGGGGTGAGCCGTCCTTGGGGTAGAAGAGGTCGAGGCCGTCCTCCTCGCCCGCCGACGCGTTGTGCGTGAACGCGGCCTGCTCGGAGACGATCAGCGCCTGATTGCTCCGGGCCTTGCCCTTCCCCGCCCCTTTCGCGGCCAGCGTGTCCAGGAGCCGGGCATCGCTCTTCGTGGTGCGGGTGGACAGCGCCTTGGCGAGTGCGGCGGCCTGCGTGTCGCCCTCCTTGCCGCCCTGCTTCTTCGCCGACGCGCCGATCTTGGAGAGGGCCAGCAGGCCGGTCGCGCTGCGGGCCGGGTCGGCGGCGCCCAGGCGCAGCTTGTCGCTCTTCATGGCCGCGGCGGTCAACTCCGGCCACGCGTACGTCTTCTTGGGCCAGCCAAGGGACTCGGCGGCGGACGGCAGCATGCCGATGCCGACGGGCGACGAGGCGATGTTGCCCGCGGGGGAGACCTTGGTCTGCTTGGTGCCGAGGCCGGCGCGCTGCACCCATATGTCGGAGTCCGGTACCCACACGTCGTACGCCGGATCGGCCTTGCCCGACCGGAGTTCCTCGGCGACCTCGTACGAATCGCGGGCGGCCACCCGCACGTCGATGCAGCGCCCGTCGGAGGTGATCTCCTTCTCGCGGGCCTCGTCGGCGGCCTCGCGCAGGGCCGGGGTCACGTCGGGTGCGGCGACCACGTCCAGGCGCACCGCGTCGTCGTCGCAGGAGCCGCCGAAGGAGAGCAGGCCGCTGCGCGCCGCCACCGCCGTGCCCCCCGCCACCACGAGAACGAGAGCCGTGGCGATGGCGACCGTGCGGCCGCGGGTGCGCGGTCGGGGGCCGGGCGTACCGGTCCCGTCCTCATCGGGCAAGCTGTGACGTCCCATGGCGGTGGTGCCCCTCCTTGAGTGATGAAGCAAGGAAAGAGGGGGCGGGACGCCCGCAGTCGGCGTCCGTCCCCCTCGGCCTGTCGCGCACGATCTTCGTAACTTCTTTCGAGACCCTAGCGGGACGAGGATGGGGATGAGGCGGGATTACTCAACTGGAGGCGTAAGTGCAAGCGGAGCCGGGGCCGATGGCCGGTTCTTTTCCCACGGGCGGGCCCTCGCGACGGATCCTCCGGGACGAGACGCTGCTCGTCCTGGCGCTCTCGCTCGGCGCGAGCGGTGTGTCCGCGCTGATCAGCTTTGTCGGATCGGTCACCAAACCGGGCGGTCTCAAGGACCAGGCGGCCACCATGAACGCCTCGGCGGCGCCGGGGCGGCCATGGCTTGATCTAGCGTGGCAACTGTTCGGCATCGCGAGCGCGTTGGTGCCGGTCGCGCTCGTCGCACACTTCCTGCTGCGCGAGGGGAGCGGCTTCCGGGCGATCGGATTCGACCGGACGCGGCCGTGGCCGGACCTGGGACGCGGCACCGCGATCGCCGCCGTGATCGGCAGCTTCGGCATCGCCTTCTACCTGGCGGCCCGGGGGCTCGGCTTCAACCTCACGGTGGTGCCGGAGGCGCTGCCCGACGTGTGGTGGAAGTACCCGGTCCTCGTGCTCTCCGCGGTGCAGAACGCGGTCCTTGAGGAAGTCATCGTGGTCGGCTATCTGCTGCGCAGGTTCGGGCAGTTGGGGTGGACGCCGATGGCCGCGCTGGTGGGCAGCTCGGTGCTGCGCGGCTCGTACCACCTGTATCAGGGCATCGGCGGGTTCATCGGGAACGTGGCGATGGGTGTGGTCTTCGCGCTGCTCTACCGCAGGTGGGGGCGGGTCGGGCCGCTGGTGGTGGCCCACTCCCTGCTCGACATCGGGGCGTTCGTCGGATACGCCCTGCTCGCGGGGAAGGTGGGGTGGCTGCCTACGCCGTCGTAGGCAGCGCCCGGGGAGCGGTGCCTGGTGAGCGGTGCCCGGTGTCAGGCGAAGAGTTCGCCCTCGATGACCGTGACCGCGCGGCCGGTCAGCAGGGTGCGGTCGCCGCGCAGGCGCGTGCGGACCAGACCGGTGCGGGGTGAGGCCTGCAAGCCCGTCAGGTCCGTACGGCCGAGGCGCTCGGACCAGAACGGGGCGAGCGCGGTGTGGGCGCTGCCCGTCACCGGGTCCTCGTCGATGCCGACGCGCGGGAAGAAGCCGCGGGAGACGAAGTCGTAGCCGCGCGAGGGGTCTTCGGCCCGCGCCGTGACGATGATGCCGCGCTCGGAGTGGGCGATGAGGGCCTTGTGGTCGGGGGTGAGCGCCCGGACCGTCTTCTCGTCGGCGACCTCGACCAGCAGATCGCCGATGAGGTGACCGGTGTCGTACGCGGAGAGCGGCTCCGCGCCGAGCGCCTCCGCGACGCCGTCGGGCGCGTCGGTCGCGACGAGCGGCGCGGTCGGGAAGTCGAGGGTGAGGGAGCCGTCCTCGTGGGGCGTCGCCGTGAGCACGCCGCTGCGGGTGGCGAAGCGGACGGGGCCGGTGGCGCCGCCGATGGCACCGGTGGTGTGCAGGACGTGTGCCGTGGCCAAAGTGGCATGGCCGCACATGTTCACCTCGGTGGCGGGCGTGAACCAGCGCAGCGCCCAGTCCGCGTCGCCGCCCTCGGGCAGGCGGTGCGCGAAGGCGGTCTCGGCGTGGTTGACCTCCCTGGCCACGTGCTGAAGCCAGGCGTCGTCGGGGAAGGCGTCGAGGAGGAGCACTCCCGCCGGGTTGCCCGCGAAGGGGCGGTCGGTGAAGGCGTCGACGATGCGGATGCGGTGCGAAGGGGTCGGCATGCTGTCGACGGTAGAGGTCCAATGAAGGCGTCGACCAAGGCCAATTCTTGGTTTGTGGACCTCCTTTTTGTGGACCTCTTTTTGGACGGGGCGGCGGCGGAAGCGGGCACGCCCCGGGTGCCGGTGAGTGGCGCCCGGGGCGTGCCCGCTTTTGCCGCCCCGCTGCTCGTGCCGGTTATCCGTGCTGGCCGACCTGGTAGCCGCCCGCGGGCTGCTGGGTCATGACGTTCAGGCGGTTGAAGGCGTTGATGAGCGCGATGACGGTGACCAGCGCGGTGAGCTCGTCCTCGTCGTAGTGCTTGGCGGCGTTCGCCCATGCCTCGTCGGTGACGCCGCCTGCCGCGTCGGCGATGCGGGTGCCCTGCTCCGCGAGCTCCAGGGCGGCGCGCTCGGCCTCGGTGAACACGGTGGCCTCACGCCACACGGCGACCAGGTTGAGGCGCAGCGCGGTCTCCCCGGCGTGCGCGGCCTCCTTGGTGTGCATGTCGATGCAGCCCGCGCAGCCGTTGATCTGGCTGGCGCGGATCTTCACCAGCTCCTGCGTGGTGGCCGACAGCGTCGATTCGGCGAGCACGCCGTGGGCGGCGATGACGTGCTTGAGGGCCTTGGCGCCGTGCGGGCTGGCGAGGGGGTTGAGGCGGGCTTCCATGGTGCGCTCCTGGGGTGTCGTCGTTGCGTATGCCCTGTAGACGGAGCGAGCGCGGGCGGTTGTGACATGGCGGAGTGTGGCGTGCGTCTCGTATGCGGTGAGGGGCGCCGCTGCCGCGACGGGGACCGCTGTCGCGACGGGCACCCCTGCCGCGAATGGGTGCCGCGCTGACCTGCGGGTGGCGTTCCTTGTCGGCCGGGGGGGTTGCCAGTCGAACAGTTCCGATATATCGTTGAGGCATCGCGACAGATACGCGACAGATCAAAGATCGAACTTCCGCCGCAGGCGGATCGAGCAGAGAATCAAGGAGTGATCGCTATGCGTTCCCACGGTTTTGAACACGAGCACGGACGCGGCCGCCACGGTGGCCCCCAGGGCCGCGAAGGTTTCGGCCGAGAAGGATTCGAAGGACGGCGCGGGGCGTTCGGCCCGTTCGGTCCCGGCTTCGGGGGCCCCGGTGGTCCTTGGGGCGGCGGCCGTGGCGGGCGTGGCGGCCCGCGCGGAAGGGCGCGGCGCGGCGACGTACGCGCGTCGATCCTGGCCCTCCTCAAGGACCGGCCCATGCACGGCTACGAGATGATCCAGGAGATCGCCGAGCGCAGCGGCGGGGCGTGGAAGCCCAGCCCCGGTTCGGTCTACCCGACCCTCCAGCTCCTGGAGGACGAGGGCCTGATCAGCAGCGCGAGCGAGGGCGGCAAGAAGCTCTTCTCGCTCACGGAGGCCGGTACCGAGGCGGCCGAGGAAGGTCCCGAGGCGCCCTGGGAGGAAGCCGGGCGCGGGGTCGACTGGGACACGCTGAACGAGATCCGGCAGGCCGGCTTCGGTCTGATGGAGGCGTTCGGCCAGGTCTGGAAGACCGGCAGCAAGGAGCAGCGCGAGAAGGCGCTCACGGTCATCAACGACGCCCGCAAGAAGCTGTACCTGATCCTCGCCGATGAGGACTGAGGTGGCCGGGGCCGACGGCCCCCACCACAGATGAGGCGCCCCCACGATGTGTGCGGGGCGCCTCGTCGTCGTACGGGATCGTGCTGTCCGCGGCGTGTCAGGTCACCAGGTCCCGCAGCGTGGCGTGTCAGGCCACCAGGCCCCGCAGCTTGCGCAGCGATTCGTCGAGCGCGGCGGTCGCCGAGTCCTTCAGCTTGCCCGCCATGAGGGAGACCGCGGCGCCGGTGAACTCGCCCTCGATGCGGACCAGGGTGGCCGTTCCCTCGGGGGCGAGCGTGTAGCGGGTGCCGACGTTGACGCCCATCGGGCCCTTGCCCCTGATGGCCAGGGTGCGAGCGGTCTCCAGTTCCTCGATGGTCCAGTTGACCTCGGCAGGGAAGCCCATCAGCTTCATGTTCTCCGCGAAGGTGCCGCCCACCTCCAGCGTGCTGGGGCCGCCCTTGGGGAAGCTGGTGTGCGTGGAGTTCCACTCGCCGTACGAGGAGAAGTCGGTGAGCTGGGCCCAGACCTTCTCGGCGGGGGCGTCGATCCGTGCTTCCGCGCTGACTTCGGCCATGCGGCCACCTCTTCCCGTCGGGCGCTGCGACGGCCGCAGCTACGGTGTCGCGGAACGTAGCGGCAGGGCCTGGAACATTCAATACTGATGAACCGTCAGATCTGGCTGAATGGGGGTTGGGGTACTGTTCCTTTGCCCCGCGACGGACGCGGGCGACGGCTCAGGGAGGTGAGACCCATTACCGCAGTGGCTGGTCGGGTGCTCTCCTTTCGCGACCGCGCGGTTCACCCGGCATAGGTGACCGAGGGAGCCCCATCGGGATCCCGGAAGGTTTTCTACTCGTGTCGGTTTCACAGTCCCCGTCTTCTCCTTCTTCACCTCCTTCTCCGTCTTCTCCGCCGTTGTCCTTCCCCTCCGTCGTCGCCGAGCTGCGCGCCGCTGGGTGCGTCTTCGCCGAGGACGAGGCGGAATTGCTGACCTCCGCCGCGCGCACCCCGGCCGAACTGGCCGACCTGGTGGCGCGCAGGGCCGGCGGACTTCCCCTCGAACACGTCCTCGGCTGGGCCGAGTTCCGCGGACTGCGGATCGCGGTGGACCCCGGCGTCTTCGTGCCACGCCGCCGTACCGAGTTCCTCGTCGAACGGGCCGTCGCGCTCGCCGGACAGGAAGGCGTGGGCCCCGGGCTCGCAGTCGTCGATCTGTGCTGCGGATCGGGCGCGCTCGGTGCCGCGCTCGCCGCCGCCCTCGGCCCGGTCGAACTGCACGCCGCCGACATCGACCCCGCCGCGGTGCGCTGTGCTCGCCGCAATGTCGCGGCCGCCGGGGGCGCGGTCTACGAGGGCGACCTCTACGAGCCGCTGCCCGCCGCGCTCCGCGGCCGCGTCGGCATTCTGCTGGCCAACGTCCCCTACGTCCCCACCGAAGAGGTCGGTCTGCTGCCCGCCGAGGCGCGCGTCCACGAGGCGCGGGTGGCGCTGGACGGTGGCAGCGACGGCCTGGACGTGCTGCGCCGGGTGACCGGGGAGGCGGCCGGGTGGCTGGCGCCCGGCGGTCATCTGCTGTTCGAGACGAGCCAGGGCCAGGTGACGGCCGCGCGCGAGGCCGTCGAGCGTGCCGGGCTCGTGGCGCGCGTGGTCGAGGACGAGGAGCTGTACGCGACGGTGGTCATCGGCACGCGGCGTTCCGGCCGGGGCGCGGATGTGCCGGGCACGGGGTGAGTACTCGTGGGGCGCGCGATGGGGCGGGACGCAGGCACGGAGTGAGTACGGGTAGGGCGGGCGCGGCACGGAGTGAGTACGGGTAGGGTGGGCGCGGCATGGAGTGAGTGCCGGCGGAGTGCGCGGTGGGACGGTGGGGCGGTGCGGGGCTAGCCGACCCGTCGTATCACCGCCGCGTCGAAGAGGTCCGACGCCCTCGGGAACGGGCCCTCGTCGTGGCAGTGCCACGCCTCCCAGAACAGGTCGGCGAGCAGTGCGTCCTCAGGTGCGTACACCCGGTACACGTACTGCCTGCCGTCGATCGCCGGCAGGGCGACCATCCAGCACCTGCTCTCCATGCTTGTGGGACGAGCGGCACCGCACGATGGTTGCGCGGCGGGCGTGAGGCAAGGCGGCACGCGCCCCTGGGGGAAGATCGGGCGGATCTCATCCGTAAGGAGGACAACCGGCGCGTGCGTGCCCAACTTGCGTGGGACGCGAAGATGCTCCCCGCCGCCGATGCATATGCCCGCCGGGGTTGATGGGGTGGGAGTGTGCAAAGCCGTACCCCGCCGGGCGCCGAGCCCGGGTCCCCCCGCGCAGAACTCGATTCCAGGCTCAGTGCTGAGCTGGCGTCGGTGGTGGCCGGCGCGCGCCGGCGCGCGGTGCGTGACGGGGACCGGCAGATCGACACCGCGCATCTCCTGCACTCCCTGCTCGAATCCGACCCCGCGGTCCGGGCCGCCTTCGAGGACGGCGGGCAGGTGGTGCGGCTCCTCGGCTATCTCGTGCAGCGCAGCATCGGCTACGGCCTCCAGTGGCAGGGCACCGTCGAGGACTCCGGAGCGGTGCCGATGGTGACGGCGGTGAAGGAGGCGGGCTGGTCGCCAGCCGCCGCGACCGCTATGGAGATGGCCCTGGACCGCGCCGAGCTGCGCGGGGATCCGCGCGTCCTCGGCATGGATCTGCTCGCGGGGCTGGCCGCCGACCCCGAGTGCCGTGCGGTCGAGGTCCTCGGGCGGGCCGGCGTGGACGTGCCGAACCTGCTGGTCCGGGTCGAGGCCGGGTGTCAGGAGTACGCCGGGGGATACGGCACGGGCTGCTGATCCGCGGCCGGGCGGTGCCCGTGTCCGCCGATCGAGACAGGCGCCATAAGGGATGACGCTCATGACGTGTCCTGTCATGATGTGCCGGTGCAAGCGGCTCAGGGGATTCAGGGGACGGACAACAACCGGGGGAGAGGCGTCGGACTGGGGCTCGCCCTGGTGGCGGCGGTCGCCTTCGGCGGTTCCGGTGTCGCGGCGAAGCCGCTGATCGAAGCGGGCCTCGACCCGCTCCACGTGGTGTGGCTGCGGGTGGCGGGCGCCGCCCTGGTGATGCTGCCCGTGGCGTGGCGCCACCGCGGACTCGTACGGAACAGGCCCGCGCTGCTCGCCGGCTTCGGTCTCCTCGCCGTCGCGGGCGTCCAGGCCTTCTACTTCGCCGCCTTGTCGCGGATCCCCGTGGGCGTCGCGCTGCTCGTCGAATACCTCGCCCCCGCGCTCGTCCTCGGCTGGGTGCGCTTCGTGCAGCGGCGGCCGGTGACGCGCGCGGCCGCGCTCGGCGTGGTGCTCGCGGTCGGCGGGCTCGCCTGCGTCGTCGAGGTGTGGTCGGGCCTGAGTTTCGACGCCGTGGGACTGCTGCTCGCGCTCGGCGCCGCCTGCTGCCAGGTCGGCTACTTCGTCCTGTCCGACCAGGGCAGTGACGCGGGCGACGACGCCCCCGACCCGCTGGGCGTCATCGCGTACGGCCTGCTCGTCGGCACCGTCGTGCTGACCGTCGTCGCGCGCCCCTGGGGCATGGACTGGTCGGTGCTCACCGGGCACGCCGACCTCGACGGCACCTCCGTCCCCGCCTGGCTGCTGCTCGGCTGGATCGTGCTCGTCGCGACGGTCGTCGCCTACGTCACCGGCGTGCTGTCCGTGCGCAGGCTCTCGCCCCAGGTCGCGGGCGTGGTCGCCTGTCTGGAGGCCGTCGTCGCGACCGCACTGGCCTGGATCGTGCTCGGTGAGCACCTCTCCGCGCCGCAGATCGTCGGCGGCGCGGTCGTGCTCGTGGGCGCGTTCATCGCCCAGTCCGCCGCGCCCAGGGAAGCGGCGCCGCCCGCCGAGGCGGTGCTGCCCGTGGTGCCGGAGCAACCCGTAGTGCCGGAGGAACCCGCGGAGCCGGAGCATCCCGCGGAGCACGACGGCTCCACGGACCCTTCGGCGGCGGGTGGAGTTCCGGCATCCGATACGGAGTTGTCCCGCAGCGGCGGCGCCTCCTAGGGTGCGAACCATGCACGCACGAGCGCTCGTTCTTCCGCCCCCCGCCGCGTAGCGCGGGGCACCTCAAGGATCACGTCCAGGCCGGTGGCCTGGCGGAACGGTGCTGCCCGCAGACGGAGCCCAGAGCCCATCTCTTCTGCGGAGAACTCTCGTGTCGAATGCCATCGCTACCCCTGGCCTGCCCGTCGGGCGTGGCCTCTTCTCTCTGATCGTCGCCGGAATCGCCTGGGGCACCGCGGGTGCCGCCGCGTCGCTGGTCTTCCGGGACAGCGACCTGGGGCCGGTGAGCCTCTCCTTCTGGCGCTGCGCGGGCGGCTTCGTGCTGCTGCTCGGCGCGCGTACGGTGCGGTCGCGCCGGACCAGGACGTACGAGGCGGCCGCTGAACCGCGAGGCCGCAGGGTCCTGCGGATCGTCGTGACCGGTGTGGCCCTTGCGGTGTTCCAGACCGCCTACTTCGCGGCCGTGCGGGAGACCGGCCTCGCGGTCGGCACGGTCGTCACCATGGGGTCGGGGCCCGTGCTCATCGCGCTCGGCGCCCGGCTCGCCATGGCGGAGCGGCTGGGGCGCGGCGGAGTGGTCGCCGTCGTGGGCGCGCTCGCCGGTCTCCTGGTGCTCGTCCTCGGTGGTGGCGAGGCGACCGTGCGGCCCGTCGGCGTCGTGTGGGGGCTCGTCTCCGGGGGTGCGTACGCGGCGATGACGCTGGTCACCCGGTGGTGGGGGCGGGACGGCGGCGCGGACTCGTCCGACACCACGGTCTGGGCGTTCGCCGTCGTCTCGCTCTGCCTGCTGCCGTTCGCGGGGGCCGAGGGCCTGGTGCCGCACACCGCGGAACCGGTGCGCGTGGGCGTCTACTTGCTGTACATCGCCGCCGTCCCGACGGCCGTCGCGTACGCGCTGTACTTCGCGGGGGCGGCCGTCGTGCGCTCCGCGACCGTCTCCGTGATCATGCTCCTCGAACCGGTGAGCGCCGCGGTCATCGCCGTCGCGCTGCTCGGCGAGGAGCTGACGGCGGCGACCGTGGCGGGCACGGTCCTGATGCTGGCCGCGGTGACGGGGCTCGCCGTCGCCGAGGCGCGGGGAGCGGTGGCCGCGCGGCGGGTGGCCGTACCCGCGTAGGCGAGGCGGCACGCGCGCGTGGGGCGCGGTCCGGGGGCAAGGGTGTGGTTCCTGCCCCCGGGGGCTGCCGTCAGAGCAGGTAGTCCGGCACCTCGATGCCGGGGGCGAGGTCCGCGGCGGGGATCAGGGGGGCGTGGCCCTGGCTCAGCGGGACCACGCCGGCCCAGTGGGCGAGGTCCATGTCCTCCGGGTCGTCGTTCGGGCCGCCGGTGCGGGCCTTCGCCGACACCTCGTCGAGGTCGAGCCGGAGCACGGCGGTGGCCGCCAGTTCCTTGGCGTTGGCGGGGCGCGAGTCGGCCGCCCGGCCCGGCACGACGTGGTCGACCAGGGCGTCGAGCGCGGCCCGCTTCTCCTCCGGGTCCGTGACCTGGTGCGCGGTCCCGTGCACCACCACGGAGCGGTAGTTGATCGAGTGGTGGAAGGCCGAGCGGGCCAGGACGAGCCCGTCGACGTGCGTCACCGTGAGGCACACCTGGAGTCCGGGGTCCGTCTGCTCCTGGCCCGTGCCCGCCATCCGCAGCGGCCGCGATCCCGTCGAACCGTGCACATAGAGGCGGTCGCCGACGCGTCCGTAGAGGGTCGGCAGGACGACGGGGGCGCCGTCGCGCACGAAACCGAGGTGGCACACGTAGGCCTCGTCGAGTATCCGGTGGACCGACTCCTTGTCGTACGAAGCGCGTTCCTTCGAGCGGGTGGGGACGGTGCGGTCGGTCGGTGCGTAGGCGGCGCTGTCCTGCGAAGTGGTGTCCGTGGTGGTCTGCGTCGTCTGCATGGCCTCTCCCTGTGCTGCTTGCTCCGCGTGCTGTGCCGCGGGTCCGACGTGGTGCGCTGCTCCGTGCCGCGCCGCTCCACTGCGTCGACTTGGCACTTTGATTGCACTAGTGCATAATGTAGTTTGTGCTAGGAGAGTATCCGATCAGAGGCCGACGCGCAGCTGAAATCGCTGCCAGCGTGGAGAGTGCCGTGGGCGACGGCGGCCTGGAACCCGGGCAACTGCTGCCGCCCATGAGGGAGTTGGCGGAGCGCCTGGGGGTCAATCCCAATACCGTGGCGGCCGCCTATCGCACCCTGCGCGAACGCGGGGTGATCGAGACCTCGGGCCGGCGCGGCAGCCGCATCCGTCCCAAGCCCGCCACGACGGCCCGTGAGGCGATCCGGGTGGACGCGCCGCCCGGGGTGCGGAACGTCTCCAAGGGCAACCCCGACCCTCGGCTGCTGCCCGCGCTCGCCGACGCGTTCGCGGCGGCCGCGGCGCAGGGCGACAAGGAACCCGTGCTCTACGGAGAGGCCGCCGTGGACGAGGACCTCGCCCGGCACGCGCGGGCGGCCTTCGATGCCGACGGCGTCCCCGACGGGCCCGTCGCCGTCACCTCCGGATCGCTCGACGCCATCGAACGGGTGCTCGCGGCCCACCTCAAGCCAGGCGACGCGGTGGCCGTGGAGGACCCCGGCTGGGGCAGCCTGCTCGACCTCGTGTCGGCCCTCGGGCTGCGCGCGGTCCCGGTCGGCGTGGACGACGAGGGGCCGCTCCCCGCCGACGTGGAACGGGCGCTGGCGGGCGCCGCCCGCGCGGCCATCGTCACGGACCGCGCCCAGAACCCCACGGGGGCCGCGGTAGGCGCCACACGCGCGCGTGCCCTGCGCAAGGTGTTCGCGGCCCACAAGGACGTGCTGCTCATCGAGGACGACCACGGCCACGGCATCGTCGACCTGCCGCTGCGTCCGCTGGCGGGCGTGACCCGCAGTTGGGCCCTGGTCCGCTCCACCGCCAAGGCGTACGGCCCCGACCTGAGGCTCGCCGTCCTCACGGGGGACCGCGTCACGGTCGACAGGCTGCAGGGGCGGCAGCGGCTCGGACCGGGCTGGGTGAGCCTGGTGCAGCAGCGTGCCGTCGTGCGGTTGTGGACCGGTGGCGCGGTGGACGCGCGCGTGGTGGCCGCCTCCTACGGGCGGCGCAGGGACGCGCTGATCGCGGCGCTCGCCGAACGCGGCATTCCCGCGTACGGGCGCAGCGGGATGAACGTGTGGATCCCGGTGCCGGACGAGACCGGGGCGGTCGCCAGGCTGCTGCACGCCGGGTGGGCGGTCGCCCCGGGGGCCCGCTTCCGGCTGAGCGCGCCGCCCGGTGTGCGCATCACCGTGGCGGCACTCGCCGACGAGGACATCCCGGTGGTGGCGGACGCCGTCGCCGCCGCGACGGGACCTGCTCCGGCGCGGCGTTACGACTGAGGGGGCGCCCCGCGGAGGGCAAGCGCGCCCCGACTCGGGGTGCTGTCACGTCCTACGGAGGGACTTGGTCGCAGTGGCGCGCGGCCGGGACTGGGTGAGGGCCGCGCCCGCCAGGACGATCACCGCGCCGACCGGCGTCGACCAGCTCAGGGACTCGCCGAGCACGGCGATGCCCGCGGCGGTCGCGATGACCGGGATGAAGTACGTGACCATCTGGGCGGTGGTCGGGCCGATCTCGGCGACCAGGGCGTACTGGAGCAGGAAGGCGACCCCCGTACCCAGGGCGCCGAGAGCCACGATCGCGAGCAGCGGGACGACGGGGAAACGCGTCGGCATCGAGGTGAACAGCGGGGTCACCACGGCCAGTTCGACGGTCGCGACGAGCAACTGGGCGCCGGACAGGGAGAGGTTCGAATGCCCCGTCCCCGCCAGGGTGCGGCGCACGTAGATCCAGCCGATCGGGTAGCTGAGCGAGGCGAGCAGCGCCATCGCCGTGCCGCGCGGATCGAGCCCGCTGAAGCCCTGCCAGACGCCGAGCACGGTCAGGACCCCGAAGAAGCCGATGCCCAGGCCCGCGACCCGGCGCCGCGTGGGCCGGTCCTCGGAGAGGGCGATCAGGGAGAGCGCCATGCCCCAGAGTGGCGACGTGGCGTTGCAGATCCCCGCGAGGGTGGACGGGATCGTCAGCTCCGCGTACGCGAAGAGCGAGAACGGCAGGGCGTTGAGCAGGAGCGCGGCGACGGCGAGATGGCCCCAGGTCCGGGCGCCGCGCGGCAGCCGCTGCCGCTTCACGACGAGCACCGCGGCGATTACCGCGGTGCCGAACACGAGCCGCCCCAACGTCACTTGGAAGGGCGCGTACCCGTCCGTGCCGACCTTGATGAGCAGGAAGCTGAAGCCCCAGATCAGCGAGAGGATGCCGAAGCGGATGCGCCAGTCGAGGGCGGAGCGCCCCGCTGCCGCGGGAGCGGCGCCGAGCGGGGAAGAGGGAGCGGTGAGGGAGGCGGTGACCTTGTGGCCGGTGGCCGGGGGAGTCGCGGTGGCCGGCCGGGACGGCGGGGTGACGGTGCTCATGCGTCTCACGATGCGCCCGGCGATCTCTTAGCACAAGCGAGATTTCTTGCCCGGTATCGCGTAGCATCGCTTACATGTTGAACCTGGAGCGGCTGCGCACCCTCGACGCCCTGGCCCGGCACGGCTCGGTGAGCGGTGCGGCCGCGGGCCTGCACGTGACGACGTCGGCGGTCTCGCAGCAGATGACCAAGCTGGAGCGCGAGGTGGGCCAGCAGCTCCTGGCGAAGAACGGCAGGGGGGTGCGCCTCACCGACGCGGGGCGCCTGCTCGCCGGGCATGCCGCGCGGATCCTCTCGCAGGTCGAGCTCGCCCAGGCCGACCTGGAGGAGCAGCGCGGCAAGGCGGTCGGCGAGCTGCGCATGTCGGCCTTCCCGACCGCCATGCGCGGACTGATGCCCGCCACGCTGTCCGCGCTGCGCGCCGACCACCCGGGGCTGCGCGTCGGCTGTCACGAGATGGAGCCGATGCTCGCGGTCGCCGCGGTGGTGCGCGGCGACGTCGACCTTGCGGTCGTCCTCGACTGGTACAACAAGCCGATGCCGATCCCGGACGGCCTCGTCAAGGCTCCCCTCCTCGACGACCCCGCCGATGTCGCGATGCCGGTGGCGCACCCGCTCGCGGACCGCGCGGAGGTGGACCTCGAGGAGTTCGCGGACGACGAGTGGATCACCTGGGGTGAGGGCGAGTTCTGCCACGAGTGGCTCATGTTCACGCTGCGCGGCAAGGGCATAGAGCCCCGTATCGCGCACCGCGCGGAGGAGCATCACACGCAGCTCGCCCTGGTCGCGGCGGGCCTCGGGGTGTGCGTGGCACCGCAGTTGGGCCGCGACCCGATGCCTCCGGGCGTCCGCACGGTGCCGGTGCGGCACCGGGTGCGGCGCCATGTGTACGTGGTGTGGCGGGCGGACGCCGACCGCCGGCCTTCGATCAGGGCGGCGGTGGGGGCGTTGCGGGCGGCGGGGGCGGGGTTGCGGTAGCCCTCCGGGTGGGGCGGGGATTGTCGTGGGTCGGAACCGGGTGGCCCCGGCTGGTCGGGTCGGGTGAGCGCTTTGTGGGGGCCGCCTTGGGTTGTTTGGCGTCTGCGGGTTTGGCGTGGTTGGCCGCGCAGTTCCCCGCGCCCCTTACGGGGCCGCCCGTCGGGTGGGGTGGTCGGGTGATTGGCGTCTGCCGGATTCGTGTGGCTGGGCGCGCAGTTCCCCGCGCCCCTTTGGGGGCCGTCCTCCGGGCCGGGAGCTAGAGGGTTGCCAGTTTTCTGAAGTCCCAGGAAGTGATCGCGTCCGGGGTCAGGCGGATCCAGGCGTGGCGGCCGTCGTGGGGCATCGCGTCGAGGCCGAAGAGTTTCCGGGCGAACTCCCGCTCGGGGGCGTCGAGTTCCGGGCAGGGCTCGCCGCGTCGCGGGGACTCGCCGACGAACTCCACCGTGCCCGACAGCTCGACGCCGCGCAGCTCGTCGTACCCCACGCCCGTGTCGACCACCACGGCGATCCGCTGGTCCTGGCGGAGATCGGACCAGCGCTTGCTGCGGGTGATCGAGTAGAGCCACAGGGACGTGCCGTCCCAGACGAACCAGAGCGTGCTGACGTGCGGCGCGCCGTCGGGGGACACCGTCGCCACCCGGCAGGTGCGCTCCACGGTGAGGAACTCGTCGCGCTCCTCCGGCGTCATCATGATGCGGCGGCCCCTGCGCTGTGTGACGGCCATGCGTCGTCCTCCCGTGCTGAGTGGGCACAGTCGTGGCCGACCGCGCGCGAGTATCCGTACGAACAAAGCGACCTGACTGTGCGTCAGGGAATCATGCGGGCTCTTCCTTCGTGGCGCAATGGCCGTTAGCCTCGCGCGGATTCCGGGCGCCGGATGTCCCGGACGTCCGCGACCTGCGACAGGGGAAGCCATGCCGTCGTACGAACAGCTCAGGGAACTCCTCGACCCGGCCTGCACGGCCCTGTTGACCGTCGAGTGCCAGCAGGGCGTCGTGGGAACGGAGAGCGCGCTGCCCGAACTCGCCGAGCAGGCACGGGTGTCCGGGGCCCTCGGCAACGTCGCGCGGCTCGTGGCGGCGGCCCACCACAGCGGCGTACAGGTGCTGCACGCGGTCGCCGAGCGGCGCCCCGACGGGCGCGGCGCCAACCACAACGCCCGGCTCTTCCGCGCCGCGGCTCGGCTTCCCGTGCAGCAGATCTCCGGGACGACCGCGGTCCGGATCGCCCCGCCGATCGAGGTGGCGGAGGAGGACTTCGTCGTACGACGACTGCACGGCCTGTCGCCGATCGCGGGCACCGACGTCGATCCGCTGCTGCGCAACCTGGGCTGCCGCACGCTCATCGTCACCGGCGTCTCGGCGAATGTCGCCATCCCGAACGCCGTGTTCGACGCGGTGAACCTGGGCTACGGCGCCGTCGTCCCCGCCGACGCCATCGCGGGCGTGCCCGCCGACTACACGCCCGCGATGGTCCGCAACACCCTCGCCCTGGTCGCCACCGTCACCACCACCGAGGACGTGCTCGGCGCGTGGAAGCGGCCCTACTGAGCCGCATGCGGGTGGCAGGGCCCGCGGTGGACGTCAGGCCAGCTTGATCGAGTCGCCGTCCACCGAGATGTCCGCGGGCGGCAGTGGACTCGGCGCGGGCGGGTTCTTCACACTGCCGTCGGCGATGCTGAACTTGCTCCCGTGGCAGGGGCAGTTGATGGTGCCGCCCTCGATGCTCGTCACCGGGCACCCTTTGTGCGTGCAGCGGTTCGAGAACGCCTTGAACTCGCCCTTGGTCGGCTGGGTGACCACGACGCCCTGGTCCTTGAAGATCTTGCCGCCGCCGACGGGAATGTCCGAGGTGCTGGCGAGTACGGCCCCACCGGCACCGCCCTTCTCGGGCGCGTTCGATCCCGTGGGCTCGGCGGAGTCCGTGGCGTCACCGCCGCCGCACGCGGTGAGTGCGGCGGCGAACCCCGCGGCGCCGAGCGTGGCCACGACGGTGCGGCGGCACGGTCCCGAGGGGGACGTGGCGTGACCGGAGGTGGGCATGTCGTGAGTCGTCATGTCCAGTGGTACGCGGCCGCGCGCCGCCTTGTTCACCCGTTCAAGGTCTTTCTCAGGAAACCCAGTTCGAGCCGCAGCAGGTTCGCCGCCACGTCCTCCTGGGTCACCAGATGGCCCGCCCCGGGCAGCGGCAGCACGGTGTGCGGCCGTCCCGCGGCCAGCAGTGCCGAGGAGAAGCGCAGCATGTGGACCGGCAGCACATTGTCGTCGGACAGGCCGTGCACCAGCATCAGCGGCCGCTCCAGGCGGTGCGCGTGCGCGACCAGTGAGCACTTCTCGTACGCGGACGCCTGGATGTCGGGGTGCCCGAGGTAGCGCTCCTTCCAGTGCGTGTCGTAGAGGCGCAGATCCGTGGGGGCCGCGCCCGCCACCGCCGTGTGGAAGACGTCAGGGCGGTGCAGCACCGCGCCCGCCGCGAGGAACCCGCCGAAGGACCAGCCGCGGATGCCGACCCGCGTCAGGTCCAGATCGTCGGGGAACCGCTCGGCCGCGGCGTGCAGGGCGTCCACCTGGTCGTCGAGCACGGGGGTCAGCTGATCGCCGTGGACGGCCCTCTCCCAGGCGTACCCGCGTCCCGGCGTGCCGCGCCCGTCCGTGATCAGCACCGCGTAGCCCTGCTCCGCGAACCACTGCGCCACGATCGTCCACCACCCGCGCGCGTGGACCACGAGTTGGATTCCTGGACCCGCGTAGGGACAGAGCAGCACGGGCAGTTTCGCGGAGCCCGGCTCGTGCCAGGACGGCAGGAACAGCATGCTGCGCAAGTCCCGTTCGCCCAGGGTGAGATGGCGGGGGCGGGGCCGTACGACCGGCTCTTCTGCCAGCACCGCGATCCGCCCCACCGGCTCGTCCCCGCGCAGCACGGTCACCGTCTGACCCTCGGGTGTCCTGCTGTCGAGGACCACGGTGTCGCCGCCGACGGCGGCCGTGTGCACGCCGGGCCCCTCGCTGATCTGGCGAGGAGTGCCGGTGCGTGCCTGAGGGCCGACCGCGTCGTCCTTGTGGTGGAACGACCAGACGTGGATCTCCGTCGGCTCGTACGACGCCGTGAACCACACCCGCTCGCCCGTGCTGCCCAGCACCTCGTGCACGTGGAGGCCGGACGGCGTCAGCGGGCTGCCCACCCGCAGGCCGCGCGTGTGGTCGCGTGGGTGCCATGGGTGTACGGGAGTGCCGCTCCCCAGGCGAAGAGGCGTGCCCGGCAGGAGATTCAGCCACGCGCGGTCCCGTTTGTGCGTAAGTATCTGCGTCTCGCCGCTCTCCGGATCGACCTCCAGGACGTACAGCGAGCGCTGGTCGCGAGTCTGAAGGGTGATCAGCGGACCGTGGGCGTCCCAGTCCGCCGTGGGGACGTACTCGAAGGCGCCGTCCGTCCATTCCTCGGCGACGTGGTACTCCTCGTCCACCCGCTCCGGAGTACGCACCTCCGTCCGCGTGCCGTCCAGACGCACCACATGCAGCGACGTCTCCGCGTTGGCGGTGCCCGCCGCCGGATAGCGGATCGCACGCGGCGGCCGCTCCGGGTGGGCCGGGTCCGAGAGCCACCAGCGCTGTACGTCGGAGGTGTCCACGCGCGCGACGAGCAGCGCGTCGCTCCCCGGTGACCACCAGAACCCCCGCTGTCTGCCCATGGACTCGGCCGCGACGTGGTCGGCGAGACCGTACGTGATCTCCGCGTGCTCCGGTTCGGCGAGCGCCCTGTCCCCCGTCCCGTCGACGCCGACCACACGCAGCGTGCCCCCGGTGACGTACGCGACGAGCGTGCCGTCGGGCGAGGGGCGCGGGTCGACCACGGGACCCGCCGTGCGGATCCGGCGCGGCGCGCCGCCCGCCGTGTCCACCACCCACAGGGCACCGCCCAGCGCGAAGGCGGCCACGCGCGCGTGGTGGTCGGTCGCGAAAGCGACCACTCCTTGTGACGCCTCCCCCGCGCGCTCCCTGCGGATGCGCTCGGCTTCGGGCAGCGGGCCCGTCTCGCCGAGGCCCAGCGGGTCCACGAGCATCCGCTCGGCCCCGTCCTCGAACACCCACAGCCTGCTGACCGGATCGTCGCCCGCCGTGGAGCGCACGAAAAGGACCCGCTCGCCGTCCGGAGAGACCGTGAACCCCCGTGGCACACCGAGCGAGAAGCGCCGGGTGCGGGCGAACTGGCGAGGAAGATCGGCGGAGTCCATGGCGGGCACTGTAGGCAGCGGGGCGGGTGATCGAACAGCGTGTCCCCGGCAGTAATCTGAGCCAATGCTCACCGAAGTCACCGCGGTCCGCTATGCCACCCCCCTGCGGGAGGGCGGATCGCTGCCCGGCGTCGTCGAGGTCGACGACCACGGCACGTACGCGACGTACGTCATGAAGTTCACCGGCGCGGGACAGGGGCGCAAGACGCTCGTCGCCGAGGTGGTCTGCGGGGAGCTGGCGCGCGGGCTCGGGCTGCGGATGCCGCGGCTCGTGCAGATCCGGCTCGACCCGGTGATCGGCCTCGGCGAGCCCGACCAGCAGGTGCAGGAGCTGCTCAAGTCCAGCGGCGGGCTCAACCTGGGCATGGAGTTCCTGTCGGGCGCGCTCGGCTTCGACCCGCTCGCCTTCGACGTGGACCCCGCCGAGGCGGGCCTGATCGTCTGGTTCGACGCCCTGATCAACAACGTGGACCGGTCCTGGCGCAACCCCAACCTGCTGCGCAGCCGGGGCGACCTCTGGCTCATCGACCACGGCGCGAGCCTGATCTGGCACCACAACTGGCGTACCGCGGAGACCGCGGCCGCCAAGCCGTACGACGCGTCCGACCACGTCCTCGCCCCCTTCGCGCCCGATGTGGCGGCGGCCGCCGAGCGGCTCGCGCCGCTGGTCACCGAGGAGCTGCTCGCCGAGGTCACCGCTCAGGTGCCCGACGCGTGGCTGGTGGACGAGCCCGGCTTCGCGACGCCCGACGAGGTGCGGCGCGCCTACACGGCGACGCTGCTGCCGCGCGCCAAGACCATCCACGAGCGGATCACCCTGCCGGGGACCGACCGGAAGGACGCCACGAAGTGAGCGAGCAGAGCGCGCCCGAGCGGCACGTCTTCGAGTACGCGCTGGTGCGCGTGGTGCCGCGGGTCGAGCGCGGCGAGCAGTTCAACGCGGGCGTGGTGGTGTACTGCCGCGCCAAGACCTACGTCGGCGCCCGCACGCACCTGGACGAGGCCAAGCTGCGGGCCCTGGACCCCGACGCGGACGTGCCCGGCATCCGGGCCGCGCTCGGCGCCGTCGAGCGGATCTGCGCGGGCGGCGAAGCGGCCGGTCAGGCCGAGCGCGACGAGGCGGGCCGGCGCTTCCGCTGGCTGATCGCGCCGCGCTCCACCGTGGTCCAGCCGGGCCCGGTGCACACCGGCCTCACGGCGGACCCCGCGGCCGAGACGGACCGCCTCCTCGACCTGCTCGTCAAGTGAGCGATGACCCGCGCGGCGGGTAATGAATCACAGCGTCCTGTGTGCCGTTGACACCCGGTGCCAGGGCTTCTAGCGTCTCGTCCAGCTGAAGGTACTAAGCGGTCGCTCACCATCGGGGCGTACCGTGGAGCCGCATCCCAAGGGCGAGGAGAACCAGCATGTCCACCACTGAGCAGCGCGTCGCGGTCGTGACCGGCGCCGCACGAGGCATCGGCGCGGCGACCGCCGTACGGCTCGCCGCCGAGGGCCGTGCCGTGGCCGTCATCGACCTCGACGAGGCCGCCTGCAAGGACACCGTCGAGCGGATCACCGCGGCCGGTGGCAAGGCGCTCGCCGTCGGCTGCGACGTGTCCGACGAGGCCCAGGTCGAGGCCGCCATCGCCCGGGTCGCCGCGGAGCTCGGCGCGCCGACGATCCTCGTCAACAACGCCGGTGTCCTGCGCGACAACCTCCTCTTCAAGATGAGCGCGGGTGACTGGGACACGGTCATGAACGTGCATCTGCGCGGGGCGTTCCTGATGTCCCGCGCCATCCAGAAGCACATGGTGGACGCCACGTTCGGCCGGATCGTCAACCTCTCCTCGTCCTCGGCGCTCGGCAACCGCGGCCAGGTCAACTACGCCGCGGCCAAGGCCGGTCTCCAGGGCTTCACCAAGACCCTCGCCAAGGAGCTCGGCAAGTTCGGCGTCACCGCCAACTCCGTCGCCCCCGGCTTCATCGTCACCGAGATGACCAAGGCGACCGCCGACCGCGTCGGCATGGACTTCGAGGAGTTCCAGACCGCGGCCGCCACCCAGATCCCGGTGCAGCGCGTCGGCCGCCCCGAGGACATCGCCAACGCCATCGCCTTCTTCACGGGCGATGACGCGGGCTTCGTCTCGGGTCAGGTCATGTACGTCGCCGGTGGCCCGCTCAACTGATCTGGAAGGCAGCGATCATGGCAGTACAGCCAGTGCAGGACAGCGGGAAGGCCGCGCTCGTCACGGGCGCGAGCCGGGGCATCGGATACGGCATCGCGGAGGCCCTGGTCGCCCGCGGCGACCGGGTCTGCATCACGGGACGCAACGAGGACGCCTTGAAGGAGGCCGTCGAGAGGCTCGGTTCCGACCGGGTCATCGGCGTCGCGGGCAAGGCCCACGACGAGGCGCACCAGGGGGTCGCCGTCGAACGCGCGATGGAGGCGTTCGGCCGGGTCGACTTCCTCATCAACAACGCCGGTACGAATCCGGTGTTCGGGCCCATGGCCGACATGGACCTCAACGTGGCGCGCAAGGTCTTCGAGACCAATGTGATCTCGGCGCTCGGCTTCGCGCAGCAGACCTGGCGCGCGTGGCAGAGCGAGCACGGCGGCGCGATCGTGAACATCGCCTCCGTGGCCGGTGTCTCCCCCTCGCCCTTCATCGGGGCGTACGGGATGAGCAAGGCCGCCATGGTCAACCTCACCCTTCAGCTCGCGCACGAGTTCGCGCCGAAGGTGCGCGTGAACTCCATCGCGCCCGCGGTCGTCAAGACCAAGTTCGCCCAGGCGCTCTACGAGGGCCGCGAGGAGGAGGCGGCCGCCGCGTATCCGCTGGGCAGGCTCGGCGTGCCCGAGGACATCGGGGGCGCCGCCGCGTTCCTCACCTCCGCGCAGTCCGACTGGATCACGGGTCAGACACTCGTGGTCGATGGCGGCATTTTCCTCAACGCGGGCGTCGGCTGACGAAGCCCGCGCAAGGGTGCGGTAGGCCGCCAAAAGCGACGTACACGCGCATCAAGTGCCCCGTCGGCGCCAGGAGTTGGCCCGGCGGGGCACTGCGATATTGTCTCCCGACCCCCTGACATGGCCGATCGAGGAGCGTGCGCGTGTTCAGTGAAATTCCCCTTGCGAAGAGGATGAGGGGTCGGCGCCCGGTGGTGGCGCTCGTGTCGACGTCCCTGCTGACGAGCTGTGGGGTGCTGTCCTCGGACGGGCCCGACGAGGCGGAACAGATCACCGTCGGCACGATGAGCGCGCCCAGCACGCTGGACCCCGCGAAGGCGTGGGACAGCTCCTGGGAGCTCTACAGAAACGTTTTTCAAACTCTCCTCAGCTTCCCTTCGGGAGCCACCGAACCGGAACCGGACGCGGCCGAGTCCTGTGGCTTCAAGGACTCCGGAAGTACGGTCTTCACCTGCGAACTCCGTGACGGACTGACGTTCTCCGACGGCGACGAACTGGACGCGGCAGCCGTCAAGTACTCCTTCGACCGCATGCGCGTCCTCGACGAGAGGAAGATCGTCAAGGGCGGCCCCATGGGACTGCTCGGTTCGCTCGACCGGGTCGAGACCAAGGGGAAGCGGACCATCACCTTCCGCCTCAAGAAACCGGACGCCACGTTCCCCTTCGTGCTCGCCACTCCGGCCATGTCGATCGTCGATCCGCACGAGTATCCGGCGGACCGACTTCGCGAGGGCAACGAAGTAACCGGTTCCGGTCCGTACACGCTCCAGGCGTACGCGCGCAACGAGAAGGCCGAGCTGGTCAGGAACGACAGCTACAAGGGCGCGGCCGACATCAAGAACGACGCCGTCACCATCCGCTACTTCCAGAAGTCCGCCGCGATGGTCGACGCCCTGAAGTCGAAGCAGATCGACGTGACGTTCCGCGGGCTCGACTCGCAGGACATCGTCACCATGCAGGGCAGGGGCCGGCGCGAGCAGGACATCGAGCTCGTCGAGGGCTCGGGCACCGAGATCCGCTACCTGGTGTTCAACACCAAGGACCCGTGGGCCAGGAAGCTGCCCGTACGGCGGGCCGTCGCCCAGATCGTCGACCGCGGGGCGATCGCCCACAACGTCTACAAGGACACCGTCGAGCCGCTGTACTCCATGGTCCCCAGGGGCCTCACCGGACACGCCACCGGCTTCTTCGACGAATACGGGAACCCCAGCAACGCCAGGGCCAAGCGCATCCTCACCCAGGCCGGCATCAACCAGACCGTCCCGCTCACCCTCTGGTACACCTCCGACCGCTACGGCTCCGCGACCGCCAAGGAGTTCGCCGAGCTCAAGCGGCAGCTGGAGGCGTCGGGACTCTTCAAGGTCACGCTCAAGAACCGCCCCTGGACCGAGTTCCAGGAGGGCTACAGCAAGGGCGAGTACCCCGTCTTCGGCCGCGGCTGGTTCCCCGACTTCCCCGACGCGGACAACTTCATCGCGCCCTTCGTCGGCCCCAAGAACGTGCTCAACACGCCCTACCCCTCCAGGGAGATCACCGACGAACTGCTGCCGCGCGAGCGCAGGGAGGACGACCGCGGCGCCGTGATCGGCGACTTCGAGCGGGCCCAGGAGATCCTCGTCGACGACGTGCGGCTGCTCCCGCTCTGGCAGGGCAAGCAATACATCATGTCCAGCGAGGAGATCGCGGGCGGCGAACGCGCCCTCGACCCCTCGGCGATCATGATGATGTGGGAGCTGCAGCGGAAGACCAGCTGGTAGCCGCCCGCCCGGCGGCGCGTGCGCGACCTGCCGGGGCGTCCGGGGCAGCGGGCCGATTGTCAGTGGTCGCCGGTAGGTTCTGTGGTGAGAAGTGACCGCACACCGGAGGTTGTTGACGTGACCGACATCGCCATGCTGCCCGCGTCCTGGCGCGGAGTCCTCGGCGAGGAGCTCCAGAAGCCCTATTTCAAGGAGCTCACCGAGTTCGTCGAGGAGGAGCGGGCGAAGGGCCCCGTCTTCCCTCCGCGTGACGAGGTCTTCGCCGCTCTCGACGCGACGCCGTACGACGGGGTGAAGGTCCTGGTCCTCGGCCAGGACCCGTACCACGGCGAGGGCCAGGGGCACGGTCTCTGCTTCTCCGTGCGCCCCGGTGTGAAGACCCCGCCCTCCCTGCGCAACATCTACAAGGAGATGAAGGAGGAGCTCGGCCACCCCGTGCCGGACAACGGCTATCTGATGCCGTGGGCCCAGCAGGGCGTCCTCCTGCTGAACGCGGTGCTCACGGTCCGCTCCGGAGAGGCCAACTCGCACAAAGGCAAGGGCTGGGAGAAGTTCACGGACGCGGTCATCCGCGCGGTGGCCGACCGCCCCGACCCGGCCGTCTTCGTGCTCTGGGGGAACTACGCCCAGAAGAAGCTCCCCCTCATCGACGAGGACAAGCACGTGGTCGTGAAGGGCGCGCACCCCTCGCCGCTGTCCGCGAAGAAGTTCTTCGGCTCGCACCCCTTCACGCAGATCGACGCGGCGGTGGCCGCGCAGGGGCACGAGCCGATCGACTGGCGGATCCCGGACATCGGCTGAGGTCACCCCTCCAGGGCGTAGTCGAAGGTGTACGGGGAGGTGGGCCGCCCGCCCTGCGCGGTGTACGAACCGGTGCCGGTGAGCCCCGTCAGCTCGCCGGTCGCCGAGTCCGGAAGGACGGTGCAGGCGCAGTCGATGCCGCCGTCCGCACGGAAGGCGCCGCGCTGCTCCATGACGAAGGAGCCCGCGCGGCCGTCGAGCGTGCCCTCGATGAACTCGTAGCCGACGAAGGTGCCGGTCGTCTCGCTCGTGTACGCGATGGTGTACTCGCACGAGGTGCCCTTGGCCTCGATGCCGCCCGCGTAGTCGTTGGTGACGGAGGCGTGCGCGATGCGGGCGCCTCCGTCCGCTCCCGCGACCGGCTTCTCGTCCCACCGGGCGAAGGTGAACGTGCCGGTGATCTGCTGGTGCATGGGATCCCTTCGGTACAGAGAGCCCCTGGTGGGCCGCTCCGGAGAAGACCCTCGCAGCGGTACCTGACATCTTCTGTCAGGTACCGAGGCAGACTTGGCGCATGCGCGCCGACCGGCTCCTCGCCCTGCTCCTGCTGCTCCAGAACCGCGGGCGCATGAGCGCACCCGAACTCGCCGCGGAGCTGGAGGTCTCGGTCCGGACCGTCTACCGGGACGCCGAGGCGCTCGCCGCCGCCGGGGTGCCCGTCTACGCGGAGCGCGGTCCTGCCGGTGGCTTCCGGCTCCTGGACGGCTACCGCACCCGGCTGACCGGGCTCACGGACGACGAGGCCGACTCCCTCGCCCTCGCCGGTCTGCCGACGGCCGCCGCGGAGCTGGGCCTCGGCGCGGAACTGGCCACCGCCCAACTGAAGTTGACCGCCGCGCTGCCCGCCGGCCTCGGCGAGCGCTCCCGGCGCATCCAGGAGCGCTTCCACCTCGACGCGACCGCGTGGTTCCGCACCGCGGAACCGGCACCGCTGCTGGCCGAGGTCGCCGACGCCGTGTGGCGCAGGCGGGTGCTGCGGGGGCACTACCGGCGCTGGGGCGGCGACGTGCGGCGCGTGCTGCATCCCCTGGGCCTCGTCCTCAAGGCGGGCACCTGGTACCTGGCGGCGACCGCGTCCGCTGACGGCGTCGTACGGACGTACCGGGTGTCGCGGTTCCTGGAACTGACCGTGACGGAGGAGGAGTCCGCCGAGGGCCCCGAAGGCTTCGACCTCGCGGCGTACTGGGCGCGGGCGTCGAGCGGTCTGGAGGCGCGGGTGCTGCGCGGCACGGCGCGGCTCAGGCTCTCGCCCGCGGGCCTGCGGCTGCTGCCCGCGCTGTTCGGGGCGGCGGGGGACAGGGCCGTGGCCGGGGCGGGCGGCGCCGACCACGACGGCTGGGCCGAGGTGGACCTCGACGTGGAGGAGCTGCGGGTCGCGGTCGCCGACATCCTCCGGCTCGGCCTCGACGCCGAGGTGCTCGGGCCGCCGGAACTCCGGGCGGAAGTCGCCAGGTGCGTCACCGGGCTGGCCCAGCGCTACGCGTGAGCGCCCCGTCCCCGAACGTGCCTGACCGCGATTGTCAGTGGCTGCGGCTAGCGTCGTGGGCGACGGGCGGACGAGTGCGGAGGACACCGTGACGGAACAGCGGGAGCAGACGGCGGAGGACGCCATGATGACGCGGATCGGACAGGCGGTCATGCTGCATCACGCCGGTGACCGTGAGGAGGCGCGGGACCGCTTCCTCGTTCTGTGGGGAGAGATCGGCCAGGACGGCGACCCGCTGCACCGCTGCACGCTCGCGCACTACATGGCGGACACGCAGGAGGACCCCGCGGACGAACTGGCGTGGGACCTCAGGGCGTTGTCGGCGGCGGACGAGCTGACCGACGAGCGGCTCAACGCCCACCACCAGTCCCTCGCCGTGCGCGGCTTCTACCCATCCCTGCACCTCAACCTGGCCGCGGACTACGTGAAGCTCCATCGCCCCGGGCCGGCCCGCACCCATCTGCGCCGGGCACGCGGAGGGGTCGGCGCGCTGGGGGACGACGAGTACGGGAACGGGATCAAGGCGGCCATCGCGCGTTTGGAGCGGGAGGTGGGGGAGGGGAGCGAGGAGGAGTGACGTGACTCGGCCCTGGGGGGCAGTGGTGGCGGGTTATCCGTGACGCCCACTGCTTGCGTATCGCGTAACGGGTGTCATGTGACGCGTGTCGCGTAACGAGTGACGGTCCCTCAACGACCGTACGTCTCACGGCAGATGACCGCCTGAGGACTGTCCGGCGCCCAGCCGCCGTACGCCTCGCCGAGCGCGCACGCGTCCGCTCCGGGTGCGGCGGGCTTGGCCGCGGGAGTGGGGCGGGTGGCGCCCGCGTCGGGCCGGGTGGCGGCGGGCCTGCGCACCGGGGGCTTGGCGGGGCGTGCGGGGCGGGGAGCGTGGGCCGGGGTTCCGGCGGGGGCTTCGGTCCGGACGGCCTCCTTCGCCGGACGAGGGTGCGGGTGCGCGGAGGAGGACGGGGGAGGGTCCATGCGCTCCAGCGCCTCTCTGGCCGGCGCCTGCACGATCTGCGGACGGCTCCTGCCGTCGGTCCGCGCCGCGCTCGGTGTCGCACTCGCCCCGGCCGGTCCCGCGGGTCCGGGCCGCTCGACGCTCACGCACCCCGTGACGGTGGCTGAAACGGCCACGGAGAGCAGGAGCGCGGCGGCGGTCGTCGATCGATGCATCCGCCCAACTCTGCGGTCCGCGCGGCCGACGAGGGCGTGAACGGGGGCAGGTTGCCCCGCACGGGTGACGGGCTGAGCGTGCGCAGGACCTGAGGGGGCGCAGGACCTGCGGGGGCGCGCCCGCCCGCAAGGTGCCCTCCTCCCTCACCCCTCCAGCATCCCCCGCAACAACTCGTCGAGGCCCGCCCGCAGCTCCTCCTCGGTCGGGACCGTCGCGTGGAACGAGCCCGCCACGCACGAGAACATCAGGCCGTCGCACCACGCCACCAGGGAGAGCGTGTGGCGTTCCGGTGCGGTGGAGCCCGCCGCGCGGAGCAGGGCTTCCAGCGGCTCCCTGAACTGCCGGCCCGCCGCGTCGTAGTACGCGCGCAGCTCCGGCCTGCGGGTCGCCTCAAGGGCCAACTCGTAGCGGGACACGAGCAGTTCGCGCGAGTCGCCGGTCAAGTAGCGGTGCAGGGCCAGGGCGAGGGCGCCGGTCAGGGCGGCGCGGCCGTGGGTGGGGTCCGGCATCTCGGTGGGGGTCAGGATCACCGCCTCGCGCTCGGCCTGGCGGCGCACCGCCGCTTCCAGGAGGGCGAGCCGGGTGCGCGCGTGGTTCGACGTGGAGCCCTGCGGGAGCCCCGCCGCCTCGTCGACGGCCCGATGGGTGAGGCCGCGCATGCCGCGTTCGGCGAGCAGGGCGAGCGCCGCGTCGGCGATCAGTTCGGTGCGGGACGCCCCCGCGCTGCGTACGGACATGAGGGGACTCTATCGCCCTCGACTACACCTGTAGTACGTTCTCCGTGTCGCTCACTACAGGTGTAGTGAGCGGGCGCACGGCAAGGCACGACAGAGCACGACAAGGCACGGCGGAGCACCACGGAGGAGTAGCCATGAAGCAGCAGCCCCACGCGGTCGTCATCGGCGGCGGCATCGGTGGACTCGCGGCCGCCATCGGCCTGCACAGCACGGGCTGGCGCGTCACCGTCCTGGAGCGCGCGGCCTCCCTGGAACCCGTCGGCGCGGGCATCGGCCTCGCGCCGAACGCCCAGCGCGCGCTCGACGTCCTGGGCCTCGGCGACCGGGTGCGCGAGCTCGCCGCCTGGCAGGGCCTCGGCGGCATGCGCGCGCAGAGCGGCCGCTGGCTGGTGCGCACGAGTGCCGCCGAGGCCGAAGGGGCGTACGGCGGCAGCCTGGTGATGCTGCACCGCGCGACCCTCGTCGACCTGCTGGTCTCCGCCCTGCCCGAGGGTGCGCTGCGCACCGGCACGAGCGCCCGTCTCAGCGATCGGGGCGGCACCGACCGCCCGGCCGTCGTCGCCACCGACGACGGTGACATCGAGGCGGACCTCGTCGTCGGCGCGGACGGCATCAACTCGGCCGTGCGCGACGTCCTCTTCCCCGGCCACCCCCGGCCCGTCTACGCCGGGTTCACCGCCTGGCGCTTCGTGATCACCGCACCGGACGAGCCCTTCGCGCCGCACGAGACCTGGGGGCGCGGCGGGGTCTGGGGCACCCAGCCGCTGAAGGACGGCAGGGTGTACGTCTACGCCACGGCCCGCGTGCCCGAGGGTGGCGCGGCGCCCGACGACGAGAAGGCCGAACTGACCCGCCGCTTCGCCGACTGGCACGACCCGATCCCCGCGATCGTCGCCGCCGTGCGGCCCGGGGACATCCTGCGCAACGACGTCCACCACCTGGTCACCCCGCTAGCCACCCACCACCGCGGCCGCGTCGTCCTGGTCGGTGACGCCGCGCACGCGATGACGCCGAGCCTCGGCCAGGGCGGCAACCAGGCCATCGAGGACGGAGTCGTCCTGGCCCACCACGCGGCGGCGGGCGGTGACCTCTTCGCCGGACTCGCCGCCCACAGCGCGGCACGCGTCCCGCGCACCACCGCGATCGTCCGGCGGGCCGCGCGCGCCTCCCGCGTCACCCACCCGACCAGCGCCCCGCTCGTCGCCGTCCGCGACACCCTGGTCGCGGCGGCATCGCGGCTCGGCCCGAACTTCATCCTGCGCAGTTTCGCCGCCATCGCCGACTGGTGCCCTCCGCAGGCCCCGTATGCTGCGGGAACGGCGACCGGAGGGCCCGCGCGCACCGCGCGGGCGACGGGGCGCGAGTCAGCACAGCGGTAGCCCGCGGTGGTACGGCGGTAGTAGGGAGACAGTGGTGAAGGTCGGCTGCATCGGACTCGGTGACATCGCACAGAAGGCGTACCTGCCCGTCCTCACCACCCAGCCCGGGGTCGAACTGCACCTGCAGACGCGTACGCCCGCCACCCTCGCCCGGGTCGCGGGCGTCCACCACATCCCGGACGCGCGGCTCCACACCGACCTGGACGCGCTGCTCGCCCAGGACCTCGACGCCGCGTTCGTGCACGCGCCGACCGCCGTGCACCCCCAGATCGTGGCGCGGCTGCTCGAAGCGGGCGTGCCGACGTACGTGGACAAGCCCATCGCCTACGAACTCGCCGACTCCGAGCGGCTCGTGCGGCTCGCGGAGGAGCGCGGCGTCAGCCTCGCCGTCGGCTTCAACCGTCGCTTCGCGCCCGGTTACGCCCAGTGCGCCGAGCACCCGCGCGAGCTGATCGTGATGCAGAAGAACCGTGTCGGGCTGCCCGAGGACCCGCGCACGCTGGTCCTGGACGACTTCATCCACGTCGTCGACACCCTGCGCTTCCTCGTCCCCGGGCCCATCGACCACGTCGGGGTGCGCGCCCGCGTCCAGGACGGGCTCATGGAGCACGTCGTGCTGCAGCTCGCGGGCGACGGGTTCACGGCGCTCGGCATGATGAACCGGCTGAGCGGTTCGACCGAGGAGGTCCTGGAGGTCTCCGGGCAGGACACCAAGCGGCAGGTGCTCAACCTCGCCGAGGTCGTCGACCACAAGGGCCAGCCGACGGTGCGGCGGCGCGGCGACTGGGTGCCGGTGGCCCGTCAGCGCGGCATCGAGCAGGTCGTGCTCGCCTTCCTCGACGCCGTGCGCGCGGGCAAGGTGCTCAGTGCCCGTGATGCGCTGGCAACTCACGAGCTGTGCGAGCGGGTGGTGCGGGCCGCTCAGGAGCAGACCGCCTGAGCAGCCGCGCCCCCTCGGCGGCGCACAGCAGCGCGAGGACGACGAGGGCGGCGTGCACGGTCCAGTCGCCCCAGCGCACGTACGCCGTCACGCCCTCGGCCAGCGGAACCTCGTACACCGCGGTGGCGCTCGCCGACGTGCCGAGCGGCGATCCGATGCGTGAGCCGTCCGGGCCGTAGACCGCGGAGACGCCGGTGAGCGTCGCGTGCACCATGGGGCGGCCGGTCTCCGCCGCCCGTATCGCGGCGAGCGAGGCGTGCTGGGGAGGTGCCCAGCTGTGCTGGAACGACGAGGTGGCGGACTGGGCGAGCAGCAGCTGCGCGCCGTCCCGGGTGAGGTGGCGGCTCATGTCGGGGAACGCCGACTCGAAGCAGACCAGCGGGCCGACCCGCAGACCGTGCCCGACGTCCATCACCACCTGCCGGTCGCCGCGCCTGCGGTCCTCGCCCGCCGCCTTGCCGACCGACGTCGCCCAGCCGAGCAGGGAGCGGGCGGGGACGTACTCGCCGAAGGGCACGAGCCGCATCTTGTCGTAGCGGTCGCCGGTCGGGCCCTGCGGGCCCACCAGGACGGAACTCTTGAAGATGCCGGGCCGGTCGGAGCGGCGCGCGTCCACGTTCACCAGGATGTCCGCGCCGACCTCCCGGGAGAGCGCGGCGATCCGGCGCGCGACATCGGGCCGGTCGGCGAGGTCGAAGCCGACGCTGCTCTCGCCCCACACGACGAGGTCGACGTCCCGGCCCACCAGGGTGCGGGTCAGCGCCTCCTCACGGGCGAGCCGTTTCTCAGGGCCCGCGATGCCGTCTATGACACCGGGCTGTACGACGGCGACGCGGGTGCCGCCCGCGGGCTCCGGGCGAGGGGCCCAGGCCCAGGCCGCGGTGGTCACGGCGGCGACGGCGACGATGCCGGCGACGGCGGGGGCGCCGGGGGAGGCCACGAACGTGCCGGTGCGCGCACCGCTGTCGGGTTTTGCGCGTCGGCCACCCGGCGCGGTGGCCAGCACGACCACCAGCAGCGCGACCGCCGTGTTCAGCGCCACGACCAGGGCGCTGACCAGCCACACGCCGCCCACGGACGCGACCCGCAGCGCGGGCCCGACCTGCCACTGGCTCGACCCGAGCAGACCCCACGGGCCGCCCAAGCCCTCCCAGGACCTGACCAGTTCGACCATCAGCCAGGCCGAGGGCAGTACGAGGAGGGCGACCGCGGCACGTCGGCGCGACGGCGCCCGGCCGAGCAGCCGCCGCACCAGCCAGCCCCACGGCGCCCACAGCAGGCCGAGCAGCGCGGCGATGAGGACCGTGAAGACATGCAGGCTCGGCAGCAGCCAGTGGTGGACGGCCACCATGAAACCGAGGCCGCCGAGCCAGCCGTCGAGCGCGGCGCGGCGCCCGGTCGGGGCCGAGCGGGCCAACAGCATCCAGGGCACGAGGGCGACGTACGCGAACCACCAAAGCGACGGGGCGGGGAACGCCAGCGCGGGCAGTGCCCCCGCCAGGACGGCCGCGCCACCCCGCCACCAGCGCGAGGCGAGCATCCGGCGGCCGCGCCGCCCGGCCCGCTCCCACCGGCCGTCGCCGATCAGCTCCATCCAGCGCCTCCCTCGGTCCCCGACGCCCGGTCGTGCCTCCAGTGTGCGCGCCCGGGACGATCTACGACAGTGGGTGTACGCCGTGGTGTGAGGGGCGGGGGACGCGCATGGCCGGAACGCGTTCAGGCCGGGGTGGCTACCCCGGGTGCGGGGTGATCCTGCGCCACTTCTCCGTGACGACGACCTCGCTGAGCCGCCAGCCGCCGTGCGTGCGGAGCAGCCCGAAGGAGTAGCGGCCGCCGCAGACGAAGTCCGGCTCGGGGGTCCCCTGCGCTGCCCCGTCGGGGCCGTCGGCGCCTGCGGCCGCGTGCGTCCCGTCCGCCGCGAACGCCATGGGGTTCACATAGTCGGCGAGCACGCGCGCGGTGTCCCCGGTGTCCTGGTCGAGCGTTCCGAACTCCAGCCGCCGGTTCACGATCAGATGCTGGCGCATCGAGAACATCCGCAGGGTCTCGGTCAGCCAGGCGGCGACATCGGCGGCCGCGCCCTCGATGCCGCCCGCGGAGCGGTAGTCGGCGCGCCCTCCTGGGGCGAACAGCCGACGGTAGGCGTCCCAGTCACCGTCGTCGACGGTCACGGCGTAGTCGGTGATGAGGGCGTCGATGGCCAACCGGTCCATCACTGCGGCGAGTTCCACGCGCTGCGTCATCGGCTCAGTGTTGGGCACGGGAGGTGGGGAGCCAAGAGGCGTGCACGGGACAAGAGTTGCCGGGGCCAGGGCCAGGGCTAGGCCCACGGGCCGTGCCCTTTCCCGTGCCGGGGGAGCGCGCGGCTGATCAGGTCGTGGACCAGGCACTCGCCGGGCGCGCGGTTCTCCTTGAGCAGGGGGAGATCGGCGGGGCCGAACCAGGCGTACGTGCTGTGCCGGGACCACTCGACGGCCGGGTGGGCCAGGTCGCCGGTGACCTCCACCACGAAGTCGGCCTCGTGCCGCACGCCGTCTCCGTCGTCGCTCCGCCGGACGGCGACGCCGAGGAATCTTCGTACGCGCCGCAGCTGCCAGCCCGTCTCCTCCTCGATCTCGCGGGCCAGGGCGTCGAGCAGCCCTTCGCCGGGTGCGACTTGGCCGCCCACGACGTCCCAGCAGTCGGGGAAGGGGTGCTCGGGCCCGCGCTTCTGTGCGAACGCCTCGCCCAGGTCGTTGAGGATCACCGCGCCGACCGCCCAGGTCTCCCCTTCGGCGGGCACGGGCACCTCGACGTCACGGTCGATGCCGAACGGCCTCATCTAGGCAGCTTTCACGATCTCCTCGCGGACCGCGGCGGCCCATTCCGTCACCAACTGCTCGTACTCCCTGCGCTGTTCGGCGGAGAGGCGGCCGCCCGCGCGCAGCCACAGGCCGCGGATCCGCTCGTTCAGTTCGCCGGAAGACCGCGCGGAACCATGGGGTGGTGGGGTTAAGGGCATGGAGTCAACCCTAGGGGATGGCTACGACAATCGGAACTGTCAGCTACCGCACACCTGCGCCATGTGATCGTCGTGTCGGTCGATGACCTCACATAAGACGCCGGGGCGCCGGGCTCGGATCGGCGGAAACCGGTCGGGTCGCCGGGCTCGGAACGGTATGGAACCGTAGAAGGCGGTCAAGCTGGGAGAAATAACCCGAAAGAGGTGGCTCGATGTCCTCGAAGCGACGCCGTAAGAAGAAGGCACGCCGCAAGCACGCGGCCAATCACGGCAGCCGCCCGCAGTCCTGAGGGATCTCTGTCTCAGGGCCGGGGCCAGGGGCGGCCCTCGACGCGTTCGATGTCCGTGTTGAAGCGCTTGAGATAGCCGGCGAACGCCTCGATGTCCTCGTCGGCCCACTCGCTCATGATGCGGTCCAGGCTGCGGGTGATCCCCTCGCGCTCCGCGTCGAGGCGCCGCTCGCCCTCGGCGGTGATGCGGAACTTGCGCGCCATGCCGCCGTCCGGGTCCGGAATGCGCTCGATGAGCCCGCCGCGGACGGCGGCGGCGGTCTGCCGGTTGAGCGTCGACGTGTCGAGCCCGAAGGCGTCGCCGAGCTGTCCGATGGTCATCGGGCCCTGCATGCGGATGCGGCTGAGCAGGATGTACGCGCTGCGGTCCAGGGTGCTGTCGGCCCGCCGCCCCTTCGACTTGTGCAGGTGCAGGTAGCGGCCCAGGAGCATCTGCTCGTACTCGACCCGGTGCGTCGCCCTGCCCATGTGTTTCTTCCTCCGCCGTCCTGTTCGTCCCCGTCGCTGGTCCCGGCCATCTCTACCACACGGCATGTATGGGCCATGCGCTATGTAGGGGCCATGCGATGTGCACGCACCATTCAATGTGCTTGATGCATGGAATGTGTACGATGCACATCCATTGTGCCCGCCGATACCGCGGCGCCCGGTGTCCCGGTGTCGTACGCGAGGCCGCCCCCGGCGCGGCCCCCGACGGGCTCGCACAGTCGAACCCGTAGAGGAGCCCCGTCATGGACGGCCCCCAGCCGACACCCAGCAGCCCGCGCGGCGTCGTCGCCACGCTCGCGCTGGCCGGCACCGTCGCCGCGGTCATGCAGACCCTGGTGACCCCGCTCATCGGCGAGCTGCCGAGGATCCTGGACACCAGTTCGTCCAACGCGTCCTGGGTGATCACCGCGACGCTGCTCTCGGCGGCGGTCTTCACTCCGGTCAGCGGCCGGCTCGGCGACCTCTACGGCAAGCGCCGCATGCTGCTCGTGTCCTGCGTGCCGCTGCTGATCGGCTCCGTCGTCTGCGCCCTCACCTCCTCGGTCGGCCCGATGATCGTGGGCCGCGGGCTCCAGGGCATGGGCATGGGCGTGGTGCCGCTCGGCATCAGCCTGCTGCGGGACGTGGTCCCGCCGGAGAAGCTCAGCTCGTCCATCGCGCTGGTCAGCGCGTCGATGGGCATCGGCGGCGGTCTCGGTCTGCCGATATCGGCGGGCATCGCCGAGTACGCGAGCTGGCGGGTGCTCTTCTGGGGCGCGGCCGCGCTCGCGCTGCTCATCGGCGCGATGATCTGGTTCCTGGTGCCCGCAACGCCGGCGGGCGCGCAGGGGCAGCGCTTCGACTTCGTGGGTGCCTTCGGCCTGGGCGCCGGGCTCATCTGTCTGTTGCTCGGCGTCTCCAAGGGCGCGGACTGGGGCTGGGGTTCGGGCACCACGCTCGGCCTGCTCGGCGCGGCCGTGCTGGCGCTGCTCGTCTGGGGCTGGTGGGAACTGCGCTCCCGCGACCCACTGGTGGACCTGCGCACCACGGCCCGCCCCCGCGTCCTGCTGACCAACGTGGCCTCGGTCCTCGTCGGATTCGGCATGTACGCACAGGCGCTGATCCTCCCTCAGCTCTTGCAGTTGCCTGAGGCCACTGGTTACGGGCTCGGGCAGTCGATGTTCGCCATGGGCATGTGGATGGCGCCCGCGGGTCTGATGATGATGGTGGTGTCGCCCGTCGGCGGAAAGCTGACCGTCGCGCGGGGCCCCAAGTTCACCCTGGTCACCGGCGCTCTGGTGATCTCGGTCGGCTACGGGCTCGCGATGCCGCTGATGGGCTCCACGTGGGGCCTGCTCGTGGTGTCCCTGGTCGCCAACAGCGGTGTGGGCCTGGCGTACGGGGCGATGCCCGCGCTCATCATGAGCGCGGTGCCCAAGTCCGAGACGGCGGCGGCCAACAGCTTCAACACGCTGATGCGTTCGCTCGGCACCTCGTTCTCCGCCGCGGTCGTCGGCGTGGTCCTCGCCCAGCTCACCATCACGATGGGCGGCCACGTGCTGCCCTCCGAGAACGGCTTCCGCGTCGGCCTGCTGATCGGCTGCGGTGTCGCGCTGGTCGCGGCGGCGGTGGCGGCGATGATTCCGGCGGTGCGGGGGGTTGCGGCGGCGCAGGGGGAGGGAGACGGCGCGGGGCGGCTGGTGGCGGGGGGCCGGAACTAGGTGGGCGGAACTGGGCGGGCGGAAGTGGGTTGCCGGAACTAGGTGGGCGGAACTGGGTTCCGGAATCGGGCAGCCGCCGGAATCGCGTGAAGGTCCCGTACAACCCCACGGGACCTTCACGAGTCCTCCACGTGTTGGTCATTCACCCTGGGGGAGAACATGCGCACCGCTCGTACTGCTGGTACCGCTCGTACGGCTCGTACCACCCGTGTCAGAACCGTCGCCGCCGCCGTCCTCGCGCTCGGCGCGCTCACCGGTCTCACCGCCTGCGTGGGCGGCGACGACGAGGTGAGCACCAAGCCCAAGCCGACCGCCTCGTCCGACGAGAACAAGGCCGACGGCGCGAAGGCCGACGAGAAGAAGGCCGACGAGGACGGGACGACGGAGAAGCCCGTCGTGGACGCCGAGAAGCAGGAGGTGGCGAAGGTCGGCGACACCATCGAGCTCACGGGCATGGACAAGGGCAGCAAGCTCGACGTCACCGTCGTGAAGGTCGCCGACAACGCCAAGTCCAGCGACGAGTTCACCGCCCCCGAGTCCGGCAAGCGCTGGCTGGCCGTCCAGTTCCAGCTGGTCAACACCGGCACCAAGCCGTACGCGGACAGCCCACAGAACGGCGCCCAGCTCGCCGACTCCCAGGGCCAGCAGTTCCAGACGACGTTCGCGGACATCACCGCGGGCCCGTCGATGTCGTCCGACGTCAAGCTCCGCCCCGGCGCGAAGGCGCTCGGCTGGATCACTTTCGAACTCCCCAAGGCGTCCAAGGCGGATGTCGTCCAGTTCGCGATGGACTCGGGGTTCTCCGACAAGACGGGGGAGTGGAAGTTGAAGTAGGGGCGGCTGCGGCTGCGGCTGTGGCTGTTGCAGGGGCAGGGGCTGCCCGTTACTGACTACCGTTCGATCGTGACCGGTAACGCGCTGCCTCTCCTCTTCCTCGACGTCGACGGCCCGTTGATCCCCTTCGGGGCGACGCGGCAACAGCTCCCCGACGGATATCCGACGTACGGGACTGGCCGGGGCGCCACACGTGCGGCCGATGCCAACCCGCTGATCACGAGGCTCGACCCGTCGCTCGGGGCGAGGCTGCTCGCGCTGCCGTGCACGCTCGTCTGGGCCACGACGTGGATGTCCGATGCGAACGAGTACCTCGCGCCGTGGCTGGGCCTGCCCGAACTGCCCTTGGTGGACTGGCCGGACCCCGCCACGGAGGCCGAGACGCCCGACGGCCTCCACTGGAAGACCCGCGTCCTCCGCGACACGGCCGCGGGACGTCCCTTCGTCTGGGTCGACGACGAGATCACCGACAGGGACAGGGCCTGGATGACGGCGCACCACCCGGGACGCGCCCTCCTCCACCGGGTCGACCCCGCGCTCGGCCTCAGGGACGGGGACTTCGCGATGCTCGACGCGTGGCTGCGTGGTGCGCGGGCTGCCGGGATGACCTGCGGTGCCTGATTGCCCACCGCCTTGTCGGCCCGCCGAACGGTCCTGAGAATCCCGGGGCCGCATGCCGAAGCCCCACCTCTGTCGTCGGCGGGGCTTCAGCATGTGGAACGTGACGTGTTGCTCCTGCGGAAGGCGTCAGGAGTCGTCGCGCTTCAGCGAGTCCTTCATGCCCTCGGCGCGTTCCTTCATGGAGTCCATCGTGTCCTTGACGCCCCCCTTGGCCTGATCGGTCTTGCCCTCGGCTTCCTTGCGCTCGTCGCCGGTGGCCTTGCCGAGCATCTCCTTGGCCTTGCCCTTGAGCTTGTCCATGTTGCCGTCGTCGCCCATGACTACTCCCTACGGTGCGGGTCAGGTACCTGATCAACGTAGGTCGGGTACCCAGTTCTCGCCCGCTGGAAGGTAGCGCTGCGTGATGTGGCGCATTCGACGAACACCGCCGAGGCTGGATACGCATGAGCCGGCGGTGGGGGAAGCGGCTGGTCGAGGCAGACACCCGCCGACGAAGACGTTCACTTACGGCGGTTCACTTACGGCGGCGTAGGAACAGCCACAGGCGGGTGGCCACGAGGCCGAGAACCACGACGCCGACCGCGATCTGCGCCCAGCGAGGGAGGGCGCCCGAGCCGGGCAGGTACAGGGAGAGCGGGATCACGTGGTGCTCCTTGGCGGTGCGGGTGGCAACCAGTCTCACCTCTGGACCGGCTCAAGTCGCCTGCCGGCGGTGTGGAGCGAGAGCACGATGGGGGCATGGAGACGTGGATTCCCGTGGTCGCCTCGTGCGTCGCTGCCACCGCGGCCCTTTTCGCCGCACTGATGACACGCCGGACGCAGCTCGACATCCACCGGCGCACCCGCGCGTCCGACCTGGAGGACCGGGCGAGGGAAGAGCGTGCCGAAGCGCGAAAGGAGTGGGTGCCGTTCCTCTCCAAAGCCGATGCCCTGGCACTGGCGGTACGGGAGTACGCGGAGACGGGGCGGCGCGTCAGCGCGAGTCGGCCCCTCGGCACCGGCACCAATCTGCCGGATCCCCTCGGCAAGGCGATGGCGGAGTTCGTCGAGGCACGCGCCCGCGGTGAGCTCGCCGGGCCGGCGGGCCTGGCGTCCCGGGCGGAAGAGCTGAGCGCCCGCTGCGTGGAAGCGGCTGACGCGGCGGTGGGCCTTGCGTTCTACCAGGACGGAACGCCGCGCGACGCGGAGGACTACTTCCCACCGGAAGAGCTGGACGAATTCGAGCGGGCCCGGGGCGAGTTCCGGGCCGCGCACCAGCGACTGCGGGACGCCAGGCAGAGGTTCGTCGAGGAGGCGAACCGGTCGGTCGGCATTGGTCGGGCCGTACGCGACTGACCCGTGTGGCGCGGGCGGGGCTCTGGGAGGGGTCGCCCGTGGCTCAGGCAGGCGGCAGGCGGACTAGCCTCCAGCCGGACACTCCGTTTCCATGAACGCCGACACCATGCGGCAACTGCGCCGGTGGGGCAGATCACTGTCGTCGGCGTCGACGGGAACGAGACCGCCGAGCAATGCGCCGCACGATAGCTGCGCCGCCCGGGAAGGGCAGGGCCCCAAGGCCCCGCCCTCAGATGGTTCAGCCGTCGGCAGCCGCGCGCGCCAGCCTCCGCAACTCGGCCTGGAACTCCGCCACGCGATCCGCCGTCACAGTCGCCCTGCGTCATCTCCCCTACTTTGCGGGCGCACACGTCCTGGTGGGGTGTATCCCGCCTCCCCAGTGGGAGAGAAGTGGGAGATGATCATGGCGCGGTGCTGCAATCAGGTGCTGGAAAATGCTGGATCTCGCTACCTGTGTGGCCCGGTTCAAGCCCACTTTCAGCCTGCTGATTCGCCCGCGTGAGGACTCAATGCACCCGCTCCCACCAGGGCAAAGAGCACGATGCCGAGCAGCACCCGGTAGTAGACGAACGGCATGAAGGATTTGGTCGTGATGAACTTCATGAACCACGCGATCACCGCGTAGCCGACCACGAAGGCGACGATCGTGGCGAAGATCGTGGGGCCCCAGGAGACGTGGCCCTCGCCCGCGTCCTTGAGTTCGAAGACGCCCGAGGCAAGCACGGCCGGGATGGCCAGGAGGAACGAGTAGCGGGCCGCCGCCTCGCGGGTGTAGCCCATCAGGAGGCCGCCGCTGATCGTGGCGCCCGAGCGGGAGACGCCCGGGATCAGGGCCATCGCCTGGCAGAAGCCGAAGATCAGGCCGTCCTTGACGCCGAGTTCCTTGAGGTCCTTGCGGTGCCGTATGGCGCGGTGCTTGCCGCCCACCTCGTCGCGGGCCGCCAGGCGGTCGGCGATGCCGAGGACGATGCCCATCACGATGAGCGTCGTGGCGATCAGGCGCAGGTCGCGGAAGGGGCCCTCGATCTGGTCCTTGAACGTCACGCCGAGGACGCCGATCGGGATCGAGCCGACGATGACCAGCCAGCCCATCTGCGCGTCGTGGTCGGAGCGCGGCACCTTGCCGAACAGCGAGCCGAACCACGCCGACAGGATGCGGGCGATGTCCTTGCGGAAGTAGATCAGCACGGCGGCTTCCGTGCCGATCTGCGTGATCGCCGTGAACGCCGCTCCGGGGTCGTGCCAGCCCGCGAACGCCGCGGTGAGGCGCAGGTGCGCGCTGGAGGAGATCGGGAGGAACTCGGTCAGCCCCTGGACGAGCCCGAGGATGAAGGATTCAAGCCAAGACATGAAAACTGCGCCGTCCAAGTACTGATCATCAGGCCGCGAAGGGATGCGGGTGCGGTGATAGCGGTCAACGAGAGGCGGTGCTGCGGCGCGAACGCCGGGGCGGCGAGGGGCGGTCACGTCCCCTCGTCGGGGGCAGCGTAACCGGCTCGGGTGAACGGGAGGCTCGGAGGGCCTTTGTGCGGCGTGTGGGTGGGGTGGGGTGAGGTGGGGGAGGACGAGGTGGGGGAGCGTGTGTTTCGTGCGGCATTCGGACGGCTGGCGTGAGCCGTGAGAGCTGTGTAAGCCGTGAGGGCCGCGAGAGCTGTGTGAGCCGTGAGGCGCGAGCGCTCGCTGCGGGTTGCCGTCTCCCGGGCACCGGCTCCCACCAGGCGGCAAAGCCGCGTCGCGGAGGGGCGTCGATCTTGCGCACCAGCTGGTGGTCGACGTGCCGGCCCCGGCAGACAGAGGAGGCACAACAAGCGCCCCCGCAGAACCAACCGCCTCAGTGCCCACGCAAATGGTGCCGCTTGAACCACGCCACCGCCGCCCCGCCGAGCCCGGTCACCGCGATGAACCCCATCGCGATCAGGAACACGGGCGACGTCGGCGTCGACGCGCGGGCGCCCGCGATCACGTACGCCGCGGTGTTGGGGATGGAGCCGATGCCCGTGGCGAGGAGGAAGGGGAGCCAGCCCATCCGGGAGACCGCCGCGCAGTAGTTCGCCGCCGCGAACGGCACGCCCGGGAAGAGGCGGACCGCCAGCATCGAGCGGAAGCCGTGCCTGCTGAGCTGGCCGTCCGCCGCCTTCAGCCACTTGCCCCGCAGCAGCGGCCGCAGCGCGTCCTGGCCCAGCATCCGGCCGAGGCCGAAGGCGATCCCGGCGCCGAACACGGTGCCGGCCAGCGCCGCGCCCAGCCCGGCCGTCGTACCGAAGAGGGCGCCCGCCGCGAGGTTCAGGAGCGGCCGCGGCACGAACGCCGCGGTGCACGCCCCGTACGCGACCGCGAACAGGGCCACCGCCGTCGCGCCGCCCAGCTGGGCCGGGAAGCCGTCCGAGATGAGTCGCTGCGGCTCGAAGAGCAGGACGCACGTACCGGCCGCGGCGAGCAGCACCACCAGCAGGGACAGCCGCGACCACGGCGAGAGCAGCGCCCTGGTGCAGCGCACGGCGAAGCCCTGCGGACGGGTGGTGGCGGTCTCGAACATCCGGGAAGAGTAACCGGCCCATGCGTCTGATCGCCGTATGGTGCGTCTCATGAGCGTCACAGTCCCGATGCCCGTTCCGCAGAGCGATCTCGCCGATACGGTGCTCGAACGGCTCGTCGGTGCCTACTCCGCGGCGGCCGATCCGGCGCGGGCCGAGCAGATGCGCGCGTACATGAAGGACATCGCGCCCTTCCTCGGGCTCACCTCGCCGGTGCGCCACGAGCTGTCCCGGGCCGTGCTCGCGGGGACCCCGCGCCCCGACGAGAGGGACTGCGCGGCGATCGCCCTGCGCTGCTGGGAACTGCCCGAGCGCGAGTACGCCTACTTCGCGGCGGACTATCTGCGCCGCCACGTGAAGCGGTGCTCGTCGGAGTTCCTGCCCGTCGCCCGGCACCTCGTGGCGACACGCTCCTGGTGGGACACCGTCGACGCGCTCGCCGCGCACGTCGTGGGCGGTCTCGTCGAGGCCGATCCCGCGCTGCGGAGCGCCATGGACGCGTGGATCGAGGACGACGACCTGTGGGTGGCCCGCACCGCCCTCCTCCACCAGCTCCGCTACAAGTCGGCGACCGACAGCGAGCGGCTCTTCGCCTACTGCGTGCGGCAGGCGGGCCACCCCGACTTCTTCATCCGCAAGGCCATCGGCTGGTGCCTGCGCGAGTACGCCAAGACCGACCCCGACGCCGTACGCGCCTTCGTCGAGCGGGAGCGGGGCAGGCTCGCGCCGCTGTCGGTGCGGGAAGCGTTGAAGAACCTCTGAGTCGGCGGGCCCCCGCGAGAGCCGGACGACAGGGGCGGGACAACTCGGGGTGCGGAACGTGTCGTTCGGGATAAAACCATTCGACGTGGGCGCTTCCTTCGGTGAGGATCAGTGCCATGTTCCGGTACGCCTTCCTCGCAGCGACGCCCGCACTCGCGGGCGCTGCGAAGGCTGCCTTCCTCGCACCCGACGCCTTTGACGGCGCCCGAAGCTGACCCTCCCCGGACACTCCGGCGGACCCCTCAGGGGGAGGGTCGGTTCCGCCCCGGGGTCCCCGTCCCGCACCGCGCGCAGCCGCCGGTCCGGGACAACAGCTTCGAGTTCCGGAGAAGGAACAGCCATGTCCAAGACGGCATACGTGCGCACCAAGCCCCACCTCAACATCGGCACCATGGGCCACGTCGACCACGGCAAGACCACCCTGACCGCCGCCATCACCAAGGTCCTCAGCGAGCGCGGCACCGGCACGTTCGTGCCCTTCGACCGCATCGACCGGGCCCCGGAGGAGGCGCAGCGCGGCATCACCATCAACATCGCGCACGTCGAGTACGAGACCGACACCCGGCACTACGCGCACGTCGACATGCCAGGACACGCCGACTACGTCAAGAACATGGTCACCGGAGCCGCGCAGCTCGACGGGGCGATCCTCGTCGTCTCCGCGCTCGACGGGATCATGCCGCAGACCGCGGAGCACGTGCTGCTCGCCCGGCAGGTCGGCGTCGACCACATCGTCGTCGCCCTCAACAAGGCCGACGCGGGCGACGAGGAGCTCACCGACCTCGTCGAGCTGGAGGTCCGCGACCTGCTCTCCGCACACGGGTACGGCGGGGACTCCGTCCCTGTCGTACGGGTGTCGGGGCTCAAGGCCCTGGAGGGCGACCCGCGGTGGACGGCCGCCGTCGAGGCGCTGCTCGACGCCGTCGACACGTACGTGCCGATGCCCGAGCGGTATCTCGACGCGCCCTTTCTGCTGTCCGTCGAGAACGTGCTCACCATCACCGGGCGCGGCACCGTCGTCACCGGCGCCGTCGAGCGCGGCACGGTGCGCGTCGGCGACCGCGTGGAGGTGCTCGGCGCCGACACGGAGACGGTGGTCACCGGCCTGGAGACGTTCGGCAAGCCGATGGAGGAGGCGCAGGCGGGGGACAACGTGGCGTTGCTGCTGCGCGGGCTGCCACGCGACGCCGTACGACGCGGTCATGTCGTGGCGGCGCCCGGCAGCGTCACTCCGAGCCGGCGCTTCACCGCACAGGTGTACGTCCTCTCGGCGCGGGAGGGCGGCCGCAGGACACCGGTCGCCACGGGCTACCGGCCGCAGTTCTACATCCGCACCGCGGACGTGGTCGGCGACGTCGACCTCGGCGATGCGGCCGTCGCCCGGCCCGGCGACACGGTCACGATGACGGTCGAGCTCGGCCGTGACGTGCCGCTGGAGACGGGCCTCGGCTTCGCGATCCGCGAGGGCGGACGCACGGTGGGCGCGGGCACGGTGACGGAGGTCGTCTGACGGGGCCACGCGCCCGCCCGGCACGGGCCGTCGACCCGCCCGGCACGGACCGTTCCGCGGTCCGTGCCGGGCGGGCGTCCGTCGTCTCCGCGCGGGGTGGACGCCGACGGAATTGACCCATGAATCGGACAGCAAAATGCACCTGACCACGGGTCTATCGGTTCCATAGAGTTGTTCTCACAAGGCGCCGGGAGGGACCGGAGCCGCAGCTCAGAGACAGGAACGATCGTGATGAACGCGCAGCCCGCACCCAAGGCCGTCCTCACCCGCGCCGCCACCGCCGAGACCACCGCGGACCCCAGCAGCGTGATGACCCTGCTCGCCGACCACGGCACGGCGGGAAGCGAACTGACCAGCTACCGCTCGACCTTCGCGGAGGGCGCGATCGGCGCTCCCGCGCACTTCCACACCAAGGCGTCCGAGCTGTTCTTCGTCATCGACGGCGCCTTGCAGGTGCTGATCGACGACGAGGTGAAGGTCCTGGAGAAGGGCGACTTCCTCCTGGTGCCGCCGCACACCCCGCACGCCTTCGCCGCGGCCCCGGGCCGCGTGGCGGACGTGCTGTTCGTCTTCAGCCCCGGCATGCCGCGCTTCGACTACCTGCGCCTGCTCGGCCGGGTGATGCGCGGCGAGGCCGGCTTCGAGGAGATCAAGAAGTCCTCGGAGCTGTACGACAACCACTACGTCGACAGCCCCGTCTGGCAGGCCGCGCTGGAGGCCGCCAAGAAGTAAGCCGCAAGGAATTAGGCCGCCAGGAAGCAACTCGCGAGGCGCGGCCGCCCGTTGGGGCGGCCGACTCGTGTGCTTCGGTGTGGGGTATCTGTTTGTATGGTCCCGGCTGTCCGGCCTCGGCCGAGGTTCAGGAGGTGGCGGAAGTGGTGTCCACGGACAGGATTCTCGCGTTCGCGGCGATGTCGCTGCTGGTGATCGTGATCCCGGGTCCGAGCGTGCTGTTCGTGATCGGCAGGGCCCTCGCGCACGGCCGCCGCACGGCGCTCGCGACGGTCCTCGGCAATCTGATCGGTTCGTACCTCCTGGTGGTCGCCGTGGCCTGGGGCCTCGGCGCGCTGGTGGCGGGCTCGGCGGCGGTGTTCGTGGGCGTCAAGCTGGCCGGTGCGGTCTACCTCGTCTTCCTGGGTGTCCAGGCCTTCCGTCACCGCAAGGAGATGCGCGCGGCCGACATGCAGGCCCCGGCGGGGGAGCGGCGCGGCGATCTGCGCACAATCCTGGACGGCATCTTCGTCGGCGTCACCAACCCGAAGGGCATCGTCTTCTTCGCGGCGGTACTGCCCCAGTTCGTGGACCACTCCGCGGGCCGTCTGCCCCTACAGATGATGGTGCTCGGCCTGGTGCCGGTCACCATCGGCCTGGTCACGGACACCCTCTGGGGGCTCGGCGCCTCCGCGGCCCGCTCCTGGTTCGCCCGCTCGGAGCGCCGCCTCTCGATGGTCGGCGGGGCCGGCGGCTTCGCGATGATCGGCCTGGGCGTGACGGTGGCGGCGACGGGGCGCGCCGACTGACGCGCGTCACCAGACCGTGTCCTCGTCCCGCGTACGCGCTCCCGACACGAGGTGGGTTCGGCAGCGGGGGCAGCGGTCCCCCCGCATCTTGAAGGGGTGTACGAGCAGGTCGCATGTGGCGCAGATATAGGCGTTGGCCTCGAAGGAGGTCCGTCCGCGGGACGAGTCCATGAGGACCACCGTGCGGCTCGCGTCCCATCTGCTGACTCCTCCGCAGCCGTCGCAGGCCCAGACCTCCGCGAAATCCTTCAGCGCCGGAAGGCGGCACACCGGGCATTGCGGAGTGTCTTCTACCGGGCCGTTCTTCTTCTCGGCATCGCGGGGGACTTCCGCCTTGTGTCCTTCGGGTACGTCGGCAGGCGCGGAACTCCCCGTGGACGCGGACGGTTTCCCGTTCTGAGAGCGGAGCTTGAGTGCGCGCCGTGCCGGTGCGGCCTTCTGTTCGGCGCGCTTGACCGAGCGCCAGCGCTCGCGCCATTCGTCGAGCAGATCCGCGTCCCCCGGACGCAGTTGGCGTACGAGCTCGACGGTGAAGTCGAGCTTGGGCAGGCGTCGTCCTTGGAACACCTCGGTGAGTGACGAAGCCGGCAGGGGACAGCGGCCCGCGGCTTTCGCCCCCTTGGTGAGCGCGGAGCGCGGCGGCGCGTCGCAGTCGATGTGCAGCAGGACGAGTGCCTCGGCGAACCCGCTCAGAGCGCGCTCGTGAGCCGCGATCAGTTCAGCGGCGTCCGGCTGCTCGAAAGAATCGTCGCGCAAGGTCGCGTTCCCTCCCCTGAGTAGGAGAAGCCTAGAGGCGCGCTGTCGAACAATGCCGACGTTCGGCGAACATTCCCGAATCTTCGGAATCCTCGGCGAAGTTCGGTCCCCTTCCACGTCTTTCGGCGGTGCGACGCAGTGTTTCGGGCTCGTTCGGGTCCGGCCCGATTCCTCGGTCGGAGAGGAGGGGCCGGGATGACATGGAGTCATCAGCCGTACGTTCCACCGGTGTTCGGGGCTGCCGGGAAACGCGGAGAGAACGCGGAGAAGAGGAAATGGCCGTGAGCGCGAACAAGAAGAGCGAGCAGTCGCCGCCGGCGTGGCAGCTGACCCTGGGACGTCATGGTCTGCGCGTGGACGCGGGGCGGCACCTTCGGCTGTCGATGTCCCTGACCTTGATGGGCTGGCTCGCCAGTGCCGGTGGTTTCGTCGGGGCGAGCTCGCACTGGAATCTGCTCGGCTGAGATGCACGGGCACAATGGGCACGTGGACGAGTACGAGTTCGAGGACGAAGCCGGTGACGAGGCGATCCCGGTGATCCGGGACGTCGACCACGGCACCGCCAAGCTGATGCCCGACGTCGACCGGGCCAGGGCCTGGCTGCTCACGGTCGACGGCGCCCCGCAGTCGTACGTCGATCTGGACGCGCCCACGCACCTGGAGTTCGAGTACGCGCGGCGCCTGGCCCACGTCCTGGACACCGCGGCCGAGCCGGGGCTGCCGATCGACGTGCTCCACCTCGGCGGCGGCGCCCTCACCCTGCCCCGCTACGTCGCGGCCACCCGGCCCGGATCCCGGCAGGACGTGGTGGAGGCCGACCGCGGGCTGCTCCGGCTGGTCGCCGAGGAACTGCCGCCTGCCGACGACGCGGGGATCACCGTGCACGGCGCCGACGCCAGGGCGTGGCTCGACGAGGCGCCGGACGACAGCGCGGACATCCTGGTGGCCGACGTCTTCGGCGGTTCACGCGTGCCCGCGCACCTGACCACCGTCGCCTACGCGAGGACGGCCGCGCGCGTGCTCAGGCCCGGCGGACGCTACGCCGCGAACCTCGCCGACGGCGCGCCCTTCGCCTTCCTCCGCTCCCAACTGGCCACCTTCGCCGCGGTCTTCGAGGAGCTCGCGCTGATCGCCGAGCCGTCGGTGCTGCGCGGCCGCCGCTTCGGGAACGCGGTGCTCGTCGCCTCGCACGAGCCGCTCGACATCGCGGCCCTGACCCGGCGCGCGGCGTCCGACGTCTTTCCGGCGCGGGTCGAGCACGGGGCGGCGCTGCGGCGCCTCATCGGCGACGCGAGGCCGGTGCGCGACGAGGACGCGGTCCCCTCACCCGAGCCGCCCGACGGGGCCTTCAGCATCGGCTGAGGCGGGAGCGGGAGCAAGGGTAGGTGCAGGTGCCGGAGTAGGGGCAGGGATCGCGGTCGCGGCCAGGGCGGCGGCAGGGGAGCCGAGACCCGGGCCCCCGGCCACCTCCTTCGTGCGCCGCGTCAGGTTGCGTACGTCGGGGACGAAGAGCACCGCGGCCGTCACCACGATCACGAGCACCGCGCAGCCCCACAGCGAGGCGGACCTGCCGAACGCGGACTCCGCGGGACCGGCGAGCGCGGTGGCCAGCGGCACCATCGCGACCGAGCCGAACCAGTCGTACGCCGCGACGCGCGACAGCTTCTCCTCCGGGATCTCCTGGTGCATCGCCGTCATCCAGGAGACGCCGAACACCTCGATCGCCACGCCGCTGACGAACATCACCGCGGCGAGCCCGGCCACCGGCAGCGGCACCGCGAGCGCCGCTGAAGGGGCGGCGAGCGGGAAGACGCACAGGGTGCCCGCGAGGAGCAGTCTGCGCGGCTTCCAGCGCAGCATCAGGACTGCGCCGCCGACGGTGCCCGCCCCGAACGCGCCGAGCGCCAGGCCCCAGGGTCCGGCGCCGCCCAGTTCGTCGCGGGCGACCAGCGGGCCGAAGACCGCCTCGGCGGCGCCCACCACGGCGACCACGACGGAGAACTGCGCCACGATCGACCACAGCCAGGGCCGCCCGGTGAACTCCCGCCAGCCGTCGCGCAGATCGGCGAGGAGTCCGCCGCCGGGCTCGCGCGGCGGAATGTGGCCGACGTCGAGGAACGCGCGCATCGCCCCCGCGACCGCGAAGGCCCCGGCGTCCACGGCGAGCACCCAGCCGGGGCCGATCGCCGCGACGAGGAGACCACCGAGCGCGGCGCCGCCGAGCCCCGCGCCCTGCATCGCCATCCGGTACAGGGCGAACGCCCGGCCGGCCTGCTCGCCGCTGACGGACGACATCAGCATGCCCTCGGAGGCCGGGCCGAAGAACGCCTGCCCGACGCCGCCCAGCCCGGTCAGGAGCATCATCTGCCACAGCTGCGGCTCGCCCGCGACGACGAGGACCGCGAAGGCCGCCTGGGAGAGGCAGTTGAGGGTGTTGGCGGCGACCATCACATGGTGGCGCGGCAGCCGGTCGGCGACCGCGCCGCCGATCAGCAGGAACAGCACGAGCGGCAGCGTCCGCGCCGCCGCCACCAGGCCGACGTCCCCGCCGTCGCCGCCCGTGTCGAGAACGGCGAACGCCGCCGCGATCAGTGCCCCGTGGCTTCCGAGGTTCGTCACGATCGCGGCGGCGGTCAGCAGCGTGTAGTTGCGGCCCGCCCAGGAGGGGCGGCGCAGGGCGGGGGCTGGAGTCGTCACCCCGGGACTATCCCCGGCGGGCGGCCGACTTGCCAAACGGTTTCTCCTGGTGGCCCGGTGTGGCGCGGAGCCGGGCCCGGTACGTCCCGCGGCTCAGGACTCGTCGCTGGCCGTGCTCCACCGGACGGTGTTGAGGATCTTCTTCACCGTGGCGTCCGGGACCTCTTCCTTGACGCCCTTGGCGCCGTAGAGGGTCCAGGCGACGTACTCACCGGACTGGTTCTTGAAGGCGAAGGTGGTGGCCTTGCCCTCGGACTCGCACTTGCCGGATCCGGCGGCGCCGTCCGTGACGGTGGTGACGAGGCTGCCCTTGATGCCGGCCTTGGTGGTGTAGTCCTCGATCTTGCCGATCTTGATCTTCTTCTTGTCTTCCTTCTTCTGGTCGGTGTACCCGCCGAACACCCACCAGGCCGAGTCGTTGCGCGCGACGTCCTTGGTGTTCTTCGCGCCGTTCTGACCCTTGGTGCCGACGACGGCGAGGGACGTGTCGTCCTCCTTGCCGTCCTTGTTGCTGTCCGACGTGCACCACTTTTCCTTGAGGACGGCGGGCGCGGACATGATGATCAGGGCGCTGCCGTCGCCCTTCTTCTCGTCCTCGAAGCCGATGAGGGTGTCGGGCGTCTCCACCTTCCAGTCGGCGGGGACGTCGTAGGCGGTGCCCCACTTGGGATTCACCACGACCTGCCAGCCGTCGACGGTCGACTTGTCGCCCTCGGCGCCGCGCTCGTTCTCGCCCGTCGGCGTCGGGCTCGGCTTCTTGCTGTGGGACTTCGAGGGCTTGGGGCCCGCGCTGTCGACCTTGTCGTCCTTGTCACCACCGAGGACGAGGAAGGCCGTGACACCGGCCGCGGCGAGCACGGCGAGCGAGGCGACGATCGCGGTGATCTTCGTCTTCTTGTCACCGCCGCCGTTGCCGCCACCGCCGGCGCCGCCCTGCTGCACGGTCGGCATCGGGGGCGGCGTCGGAGCCGCCCACTGCGGCTGTTCGGGCTGCGAGTATCCGCCCGAGTGCGGCTGCGCCGGAGGCGGCGGATAGCCGCCCGGCTGCTGAGGCTGCTGATAACCCGGCTGCTGATACGGGTTCGGCTGCTGGTACCCCGGCTGCTGGTACGGGTTCTGACTCTGGTCCTGCGGGTTCTGCTCGCCCCCGGGCGGCTGCTGTTCTGGCCACATGGCCAGTAACCATAGAGGGGGGTGGGGGCCCTGTGCCACGGGCGCCCCCGAAGGGACGGGCCCGGGGTCCCCGAGCGGGCCGGAGCAAGGGGTGGAAAGGGTCAGGATTCGTCCGGGTCGCGGTGGGTGCGCACGGTGCTGAGGATCTTCATGACCGTCGCCTCGGGAATCTCGTCCTTGACCCCGGTGGCACCGTAGAGGCTCCACGCGACGTATTCGCCCGAAGCGTTCTTGAAGCCGAAGGTGATCGCCTTGCCGTCCGTGGCGCACTTGCCCGTCATGGGCGTGTCGGTGGACTTGGCGCGGGCGATGCTGCCCTTGATGCCGGACTTCGTCGTGTACGGCTGGGCCTTCGCGTCCGAGCTGAAGCTCTTCTTGTCGGGCTGGGTGTAGGCGCCGTAGATCCACCACCCGACCTGGTTGACCGCGACCTCTTCGGTGTTCTTCGCGCCCTTGGCGCCCTTGGTGCCCACGGCGGCGAGCTCGTGGTCCTCGGTCCTGCCGTCCTTGTTGTCGTCGGCGACGCACCACGCGGACCGCAGGTACGCCGGTGCCGACATGGTCATCAGCGGCTTGCCGGTCTTGATGTCTTCCAGGGCGATCGCCGAGCCGGGGTTCTGTATCTCCCACTCGGGCGGTACGTCGAAGGCGGTGCCCCACTTGGGGTTCACCACGACCTGCCAGCCCTTGACGGTCGGCTCGGGCCCGTCGTCCGTACCGCGCTCGTCGTCGCCACTCTCCTTGCCGCCGCTGCCGCCGGGCTCGGAGCCGGCCTCGGAGCCGGGCTTCTGGGCCGGGGATCCGGCGGGGGCGCCGGCCTCGGTGTCCTTGCCGCCCTTGCCGACCTCGCCGTCCTTGTCGCCGCCGAGGACCAGGAATCCGGTCACACCCGCGGCCACGACCACGGCGGCCGCCGCGACGACGGCGATGACCTTGGACCTGTTGCTCCGGCCGCCCCCGTCCCCGTCCCCGCCCTCGCCGCCGCTGCCAGGAGCGGGCGGGTACGCGGCAGGCTGCTGCTGGTACGGGTTCGGCGCCTGATATCCCGGCTGCTGATAGGGGTTCGGCTGCTGGTACCCCGGCTGCTGGTACGGGTTCTGGCTCTGGTCCTGCTGGTTCCGCTCGCCCCCGGGCGGCTGCTGTCCTTGCCACATGGCGGGCAACGATACGGGTGCGCCGACAGCAAGATCACAGCCGCCCCGGACGACGGTTTCCCCCGGCCCGCGCGGCACTTGAGGCCCGCTCAGTCCTTGGGGACCTCGTACTCCCGCACCGTCGCGAGGATCTTCCGCACGGTCGCCTCCGGCACCTCGTTCTTGACGCCCTTGGCGCCGTGGAAGGACCAGGAGGCGAACTCGCCGCCCGAGTCCCTGAAGGCGAAGACGGTGGCCTTGCCGTCGGACGCGCACTTGGCCCGCGTGTCCACCCCGGCCGAACTGGCGCTCACCAGGCTGCCCTTGAGGCCCGACTTGGTGGTGTACGACTCGACGGCGCCGGTCGTGACCTTCTTCTTGTCGGGCTGGGTGTACGCGCCGTAGACCCACATGGTGGCGTCGTTCCGCGCGGCCTGCTCGGTGCTCTTGACGCCCCTGTTGCCCCGGGTGCCCGCGGCGGCGAGCGAGGTGTAGTCCGCCCTGCCGTCCTTGTCCTCGTCGCTCGCGCACCACTTCTGCTGGTAGTACGCGGGGGCGGCGAACGCGGCGAGGTACGTCTCCTCCTCGTCGCCCTCCTTCACGACGCCGCCCGCCCAGTCCCGCGACTCCAGGGCCCACCCGGGCGGCACGTCGAAGGCGAGGCCGCGGCGCGGATTGACGACGACCTTCCAGCCGGGCACGGTCGGCCCCGGCTCGCCGTCGTCCCCGGTCCGGGGGTTGGAGTCGTCGGAGGCGTCGGCGGACGGCGAGCCGGACGCGGGGTGCGTCGGGTCCGGCTCCGCGGTGTCGTCCTTGTCGCCGCCGAGCAGCAGGAAGCCCGTGACGCCCGCGGCGACGACCACGGCGCCCGCCGCGACCAGGGCTATGAGCTTGGTCCGCCGTCCGTCACCGCTGCCGCGCGGCGGCTCGGGCGGTGTGCCCTGAGGGCCCCCGGGAGCCGTCGGCGCGTTCCACGGGGGCTGCTGCCCGTAGGGGTTCGGCTGCTGGTACCCCGGCTGCTGGTACGGGTTCTGCCCCTGGTCCTGCTGGTTCTGCTCGCCCCCGGGCGGCTGCTGTCCTTGCCACATGGGGAGCCACCCTAGGGCCTTTCGTTTGGATCAGGCCGGGCTCGCGGGGTCTGGCACGCCCTCCCCCAAGCTCTCGGCTTCGCTCGAGCAGGGAGGTGCCCCCTCCTGCGTTGTCGTCGGTTGCCAACGCTCCGCGTTGCCGCCCTCCTCCGCCTTGCGATCGCACGCACCAGACCCCGCTCCCTGATCCGGCCTGATCCAAACGAAAGACCCTAGGTGACGGTGATCTCGTCGGCCCCGGAGTCCTGGCCAAGCATCGCTACCCGTGGGTAACATCACCGCCATGAGCGCAGACCAGATGTCGATCGGCGAGATGCTCGCCGCCACGGTGCCGATGGCCAGGACGCTGAACCTCGAGTTCCGTGAGACCGCGCCGGACAAGGCCGTGGTCGCCCTGCCCGACCAGAGCGACTACCACAACCACGTCGGCGGGCCGCACGCCGGCGCCATGTTCACGCTGGGCGAGTCCGCGAGCGGGGCCATCGTGCTCGCCGCGTTCGGCGCGCAGCTCTCGCGGGCCGTGCCGCTCGCGGTCAGTGCCGAGATCTCGTACAAGAAGCTGGCCATGGGGCCCGTGACGGCCACCGCGACCCTCGGCCGCCCGGCCGCCGACGTGGTCGCCGAGCTCGACGAGGGCAAGCGCCCCGAGTTCCCCGTGACCATCGCGATCCAGCGCGAGGACGGCGCCGTGACCGGCGAGATGACCGTCGTCTGGACCCTGCGCCCGAACGACCCCAGCTGATCCCTCGCCGTCGGGCCCTGAACCCGCGGCCTTCGACCCCGACGCCCGGAACGCGGTAGTACGCGTCCCGGGCGTCGCGCTGTCCGGGGCTCCTCGCGGGCCCGGGTTCGTTGAAGGTCTTGTTCAACTCGTTGACACGAGTCAGCGCCAGTCATAGTTTTCCCGCCGTCCCTCGTGGTGTCTAACGAAGCGTCAAGTCTGTTTTGTCGCATAGTGCGTTCAAAGGTCGAATGCTCGAAGGCGCAGAAGGAAGTGACGGCTCATGTCCCACTCCATGTCACGGCGGTCCGCTCTCGGGCTGCTCGGGGGTGCCATCACCGTGGCCGCCGCGGTCACCGTCGGCGTGGCGGTCCCGTCGTACGCCGCGGTCCGCGCGAGACGGTCACCCGGCGCGGGCCCCCGCGTCGAGTCCCTCGTCGGCAGGCTCACCCTCGACGAGAAGATCTCCCTGCTGCACGGCGCGGACGACCCGAAGGGGCTCGGCCAGGCGGGCTACGTCGCCGGTGTGCCGCGCCTCGGCATCCCGCCGCTGCGGCTCGCCGACGGCCCCGCCGGTGTCCGCGTCGCCGCCCGTGCCACCGCGCTGCCCGCGCCCGTCATGCTGGCCTCCGCCTTCGACCCCGAACTCGCCCGCCGCTACGGCCGGGTGATCGGCCGCGAGGGGCGCGCCCTGGGGCAGGACGTGCTGCTCTCGCCGATGGTCAACCTCATCCGCACCCCGTACGCGGGCCGCAACTTCGAGACCTTCGGCGAGGACCCGCTGCTCGCCGCCGACCTGGTCGCCGAGGAGATCAAGGGGATCCAGGGCGAGGGCCTCATCGCCACCGTCAAGCACTTCGCCCTGAACAACCAGGAGAAGGACCGCATGTCCGTCGACGTGCGGGCGGACGAGCGGACGCTGCACGAGACGGAGCTGCGCGGCTTCGAGGCCGCCGTCGGCGCGGGCGCCGGGGCGGTCATGGGCGCCTACAACAAGGTCAACGGCACCTTCGCCTGCGAGAGCAAGACGCTGCTCAGCGATGTCCTGCGCGAGCGCTGGGGGTTCGCGGGCTGGGTGATGACCGACTGGTTCGCGCAGCACAGCACCGTCGCCTCGATCGCCGCGGGCCTCGACATGGAGATGCCGGACGACAGCTACTTCGGGGCCGCCCTGAAGCGCGCGGTCCAGAACGGCAGCGTCCCCGAGGCGCAGGTCGACCGCTCGGTGCGCCGGATCCTCGGCGTCATGGAACGGTTCGGGCTGCTCGGAGGGAGCGTCCCGCCGCGGCCGCGGCGCGACCCGAAGGCCGGTGCCGCCGTCGCCCTGGAGGTCGCCAAGGCGGGCGCCACACTGCTGCGCAACACCCCCGGCACGCTGCCGCTGACCGGCCGCGCCGCCCGCGACATCGCCGTCATCGGACCCACCGCCACGTACCCGTTCGTCAGCGGCGGCGGCAGCGCCCATGTCGTGCCCGACCACGCGCGGGCGCCGCTGGACGCGATCACGTCCCGCGCGGGGCGCGGCGCCCGGGTGACGCACGCGCTCGGCGAGGACCTCTACGGCAAGCCGCTGCCCGGCGCCGCGCTCACGCCCGGCTTCGACGCGGAGGGCCAGCAGGTCGCCGCGGGCAAGGAGTGGACGTACGAGGGGACGCTCACCGTCGCGGACAGCGACGAGTGGACCCTCGTCGTGCACTACTCGGGCGAGCGGCCGAAGGTGGAGCTGGCGGGCGAGGAGCTCTACCCGACGCTGCCGGGCGTCGCCGAGTTCTTCACCGGCGGCCTGACCTCGTCGGCGCCCGACGGGCTGAACGTGCGCCGCGCCACGCGGGCCCTCACGCGCGGCGGGCACCGCCTGACGATCCGGGCCGAGGGCGGCGACCAGGGGCAGACGTTCCGGCTGAGGCGCGTCACGGGAGCCACGCGCGCGGCCGACGTCGCCGATGCGGTACGGGCGGCGCGCGGCGCGCACGCCGTCGTCCTGTTCGCGTACGAGGACGCGACGGAGGGCCAGGACCGCACGGCGCTCGCCCTGCCGGGGCACCAGGAGGCCCTGATCAGGGCGGTGACGGCGGCCAACCCGCGGACCGCGGTGGTCCTCAACACCTCGTCGGCCACCGCGATGCCGTGGCTGGAGCGGACCGCCGCCGTGCTCCAGATGTACTACCCCGGGCAGGAGGGCGCGGCCGCCACCGCCGCCGTCCTGTTCGGGGACTGCGACCCCGGCGGGCGACTCACCCAGACGTTCCCCGTGGACGACCGCCACCATCCGACGGCCGGTGACCCGCGCCGGTATCCGGGCGTCGACGGGGTCGAGGAGTACACGGAGGGCATCCACGTCGGGTACCGCTGGTACGACGCCGAAGGGGTGCGGCCGCTCTTCCCCTTCGGGCACGGCCTTTCGTACACCTCCTTCTCCTACACGGATCTGACGCTGCGTCGAGTTGAACGCGGCGCGGTCGAGGCGGAGTTCACCGTGCGCAACACCGGGGACCGCGACGGCGTCACCGTGGCGCAGGTCTACGTCGGCCCGTCGCCCGACTTCAAGCTGACGCAGGCCGAGCGGGCCCTCGGCGGCTACCGGCGGGTCGCGTTGCGCGCGGGGGAGCGGCGCCGCCTGACCGTCCACGTCTCCGGGCGGACCCTCTCGGCGTGGGACGCCGAACGCCACGACTGGGTCCTCGGCACCGGCCGCAGGACCGTGCAAGTAGGCACGAGCGCATGTGAGTTGCCCCTCTCGGGGACCGTCTTCGTCAAGGGAGCCAGCGCATGAGGAGAAACCGGATAAGACGCGCCGCGTCGGCCGTCGCCGTCCTGGCGGTGGCCGTCGTGACCACCGTGGTGCCACAGCAGGCACAAGCACAGCAGACGCAGCAGGCACAGGAACAGCGCGTGCAGGAGCGGCAGGCGCAGTCGCGGGGCGGCGGCACGCTCGTGCGGACCGACGCCGGGTGGGTCCGGGGCAGGTCCACCGTGGAGGGGCGCCAGTTCCTCGGCATTCCCTACGCCGAGCAGCCCGTCGGCGAGCTGCGCTGGAAGGCGCCGCGGCCCGCCGAGCCCTGGAAGGGCGTGCGCCGGGCCACCGAGTTCGGCAACCGCTGTGTACAGACGGCCAGTTGGGATCCCGGATACGAGAACCCCAGCCACACCGAGGACTGCCTCGACCTGAACGTGTACAGCCCCGAGGGGCGCGCGGACCACGGGCGGCAGCGCCCCGTGCTGGTCTGGCTGCACGGCGGCGGGCTCGTCGCGGGCGCGGGCCAGGACATCGTGCCCGACACCTTCGCGCGCGAGACCGGCACCGTGGTCGTCACCGTCAACTACCGCCTCGGCGCCATGGGGTTCCTCGCCGCCCAAGGGCTCGACCGCGAGGTGTCCGACCGCGTGTCGGGCAATTACGGAATGCTCGACCAGCAGGCCGCGCTGCGCTGGGTGCGCGCCAACGTCGGCGGCTTCGGCGGCGATCCGCGCCGCGTCACCATCGCGGGCGAGTCCGCGGGCGGCCGCTCGGTCTGCACCATGCTCGCCTCGCCCACCGCGCGCGGCCTCTACCGCGCGGGCATCGTGGAGAGCGGCGCGTACGGCGACTGCGCGGGCCGCGAGCACCGGCGGGCCGTCGGCGACGGGGCCGCGTTCGCGAAGAAGGCCGGGTGCCCCGACCCCGCGACGGCCCTCGCCTGTCTGCGGGCCAGGCCCGCCGAGGACATCCTCGCCGCGCAGGCCGGCTTCGACTGGGGGCCCGTCGTCGGCGGCGCCTTCCTGCCGGTCCAGCCGAAACGCGCGTACGAGAACGGGAGCGCGGCCCGGGTGCCGGTCCTGAACGGCGCCAACAGCGACGAGGGGCGTCTCTTCGCCTTCTCGCAGTTCGACGGGCAGGGCACCCCGCTCACCGCCGAGCGGTACGGGCCCGCGCTCACCGAGGCGTACGGGCCCGAGCTCGCCGGCCGCGTCCTGAAGGAGTACCCGCTCCGCGCGCACGCCTCACCGACGCTCGCCTACGGCGCGGCGCTCGGCGACCGCATGTTCGCCTGTACCGCCCTGCGGATGAACAAGGCGCTCGCGGGCCGGGGACCCGTCTACGCCTACGAGTTCGCCGACCGCACCTCGCCGCCCTTTGCCTCGCTGCGCGCGCTCGACACGGACTTCGACTTCGGCGCGACCCATGTCAACGAGGTGCAGTACCTCTTCAAGCACTTCGGTCTCGTGACGCCGCTCGACGCCGAACAGCGGGCCCTGTCACGGCAGATGGTGCGCTACTGGGGCTCGTTCGTCCGCGACGGAGTGCCCCGCGCGCAGGGCGCGCCGACCGCGCCCGACCAGCGCGTCCGGCCGGGGCGGGTGTTGTCGCTGCGCACCGCGTCGGCGGGCGGCATCGGGATCAGTGCGGGTGTGCACGGCGAGCACCGGTGCGGCCTCTGGGACACCGTTCCTGCGGAGTGATTGCCTCCGGGGAGGCTGCCCGTCTCATACGCACAGCACTACGGAGGAACCGGCGTTGCACGTCCAGGAGTGGCTGGAGCACGTACCAGCCGTCAGTATCTACGCGCTGGTGGGCCTCGTCATCGGCCTGGAGAGCCTGGGCATTCCGCTGCCCGGCGAGATCGTCCTGATCTCCGCGGCGCTCCTGTCGTCCCAGCACGGCGACATCGATCCCGTCGTGCTCGGGGCGTGCGCGAGCGCGGGTGCCATCATCGGTGACTCGATCGGGTACGCCATCGGGCGCAAGGGCGGACGGCCGCTCCTGGCCTGGCTGGAGGGGAAGTTCCCCAAGCACTTCAGCGCGGCGAACGTCGCGAGCGCCGAGCGGTCCTTCCAGAAGTGGGGCATGTGGGCGGTCTTCTTCGGCCGTTTCGTCGCCCTGCTGCGGATCTTCGCGGGACCGCTCGCGGGCGTCCTGCGCATGCCCTACTGGAAGTTCCTGATCGCCAACGTCCTCGGCGGCATCGTCTGGGCGGGCGGCACCACCGCCGTCATCTACTACATCGGCGTGGTCGCCGAGGACTGGCTCAAGCGCTTCTCGTACCTGGGGCTCGCCGCCGCCGTGCTGATCGGCCTGACCTCGATGCTGATCGTCAGGCGCCGGGCGAAGAAGGCGGCGGCCGAGGCGGAGCTCGCCGGTACCGGTACCGGCGCGGCGGCACCGGCCGCCGAGCGGCAGCCGGTGCAGGCCGCACCGGCCACCGACTGAGTCACTCTCCGGCGTGGGCCTCGCGGTGGGCCTTCGCCAGCTCCACGTACATCGTGCCGTTCAGCGAGATGCCCTCGCGCTCCTCGTCCGTGAGCTGCCTGCGCACCTTCGCGGGCACGCCCGCGACGAGCGAGCCCGGGGGCACCTCCATGCCCTGGGGCACGAGGGCCTGCGCCGCGACCAGCGAACCGGCCCCGATCACCGCGCCGTTGAGGACGGTGGCGCCCATGCCGATCAGACAGTCGTCCTCGACGGTGCAGCCGTGCAGGACGGCGTTGTGACCGACCGAGACGCGGTCGCCGACCGTGATGGGGAAGCCGGGGTCGACGTGCAGGGTGCAGTTGTCCTGGATGTTGCTCTCGGCGCCGATGACGATGGGGCCGCAGTCGGCGCGCAGCACCGCGCCGTACCAGGTGCTCGCCCCCGCGTGCAGCGTCACCTCGCCGATCACGACGGACGTGGGCGCGGTGAAGGCGTCCTGGTCGATCTTCGGATCCTTGCCGCCGATGCCGGTGATGAGTGCTTCGTGGCCCATCGACTCGCTCCCTCTGCCGTGCGTCCGTCTCGCGTCGCGCCTGACGGCACCGTACGGGACGGGCGGCCGGGTGCCGCCGCGTGGGGTGAAGATCACAGGACGGGGGCCTGCGCGGCCCCGGGGCACTGAGTAACGTGAGCGCGTGCCGAAGAACAGGAACACGTTCTCATCCCTTGCCGCCGCGCGGCGCCGCATCGCGCAGCGCGCCGTCCACGCGGGCTGGGCGTGGGTGCAGCGCAGGGGCGCGGTGACGGCGGCGCACCCCGGACGGCTGCGGTTCGGCGCGATCGGCGAGGGCACGAAGCTCGCGTTCCCGCAGGGCACGGTGTTCGGGGAGCCCTGGATCAGGCTCGGCGACCACTGCATCGTCGGCGAACACGTCACGCTCACCGCGGGGATGATGCCGGACCTCGACCTCGGGCCCGAGCCGATCCTGCGCATCGGCAACGGCGTCGTGCTCGGCCGCGGCAGCCATGTCATCGCCGACACCACGGTCTCCGTCGGCGACGACTGCTACTTCGGCCCCTATGTGTACGTGACGTCCACCAACCACTCGTACGACGATCCGCACACGCCCATCGGCAAGCAGTGGCCGCGGATGGAGCCGGTGGAGATCGGGTCCGGCTGCTGGATCGGCACCGGCGCGGTGATCCTGCCGGGGGCGCGGATCGGGCGCAACGTCGTCGTCGCGGCGGGGGCCGTGGTGCGGGGGGAGGTGCCGGACCACGCGGTGGTCGCGGGGGCGCCGGCGCGTGTCGTGCGGACGTGGAGTGCGGAGGCGGGGTGGCAGCCGCCGCTTCGTACGCCTGCGCCTGTTCCCATTCCTGATGGGGTGACCTCGGAGCAGTTGCTGGCGCTAGGGGAGTTGGGGGACGTCTAGGTCTCTCTTCCGCGGGGTGGTGGGGGCTGGGCGCGCCGTTCCCCGCGCCCCTGACGGGGCGCCGCCTCCGTTCAGCTTGCCAGCAAGACCGTGCCCACCAGCGCCAACCCCGCCCCTGCCGCCTGGATTCCGCGGAGGCGTTCGTTCAGGAATGTTCGGGCCGCCAGTGCCGTCACCACCGGGTAGACCGAGGCCAGGACCGCGGCGACGGTGACCGGGCCGTGCTGGGCCGCCACCGAGTACGTGCCGTTCGCCGCGACGTCCGCCAGGCCCACGAACGCGAGGGCCGGGAGCGCGGCGCGGACGGCGCTGATGCCGGTGTCCTCGGGCAGGGCCCTGCCGCCGCGCCTGACCGAGAGGAACAGGGCCGTGCCGCCCGCCAGTACGTTGGTCACGCGCTGGACGAAGAGGGCGAGGAAGAGGCCGGTGAGGCTGGTCGACGCCTCGGCGATCAGGGCCATCACGCCGCCGAAGCCGAACGCCGCGACGAGCGTGAGCAGGACGGCCCTGCGCTGTACGGGGGCGCCGCGCAGTTCGGGGCCGCCCGCCAGGACGATGCCCGCGACGGCCACCGCGATGCCCGCGAACTGGGCGAGCCCCGGGCGTTCCCCGAGGAGCAGGCCGACCCCGACCGGTACCGCGACGCCGAGCGAGCCGAGCGGCGAGACCACGCCCATCGGGCCGAGCGCGAGCGCCTTGTAGAAGGCGAGCATGGCGACGGGTCCCACCAGGCCCGCGCCGACCGCGAACCACAACTGCGGGCCCCACTCCGTCCATGCGCCGGTCGCGACCACGACGGCGCCGAGGACCACGACCGCGATGGCCTGGGAGACGACGACCACGGTGAGGGCGGGGATGCGTCGGGTGAGCAGTCCGCCGCCGAAGTCGGCGAGGCCCCACAGGAGGCTGGTTGCCAGGGCGAACAGTGCGGTCATCGGGGACCCTCGCAGTACAGTGTGTTGAACCATCGGGAACCATCAGGTGCACCACACCGTAGTTCAATGCAGTGAACTCTGTCATCCAAGATATTGGACGGAATGTGTCGGACCTCGACCAGCTGACCCAGTCGCTCGCGCGCAATCTCAAGCGCTGGCGGACCGAGAGGGGCTTCACCCTCGACGCCCTCGCGGCCCGCGCGGGCGTCAGCCGCGGCATGATCATCCAGATCGAGCAGGCCAGGACCAACCCCAGCGTGGGCATCACGGTGAAGCTCGCGGACGCCCTGGGCGTCAGCATCACCACCCTCCTCGACTACGAACAGGGCTCGCACGTCCGCCTGGTCCCGCCCGAGCAGGCCGTGCGCATGTGGTCCACGGACGCGGGCAGCAGCACCACGCTCCTGGTCGGCACCGAGGCCCGGGGCCCCTTCGAGCTCTGGGCCTGGCGCCTCATGCCGGGCGAGGGCAGCGACTCCGACGCCCACCCGCCGGGCACCGTGGAGCTGTTGCACGTCTCGGCGGGCGAACTGACGCTGCTGGTCGACGGCGTGGAGCACACCGTGCCCGCGGGGAGCGCCGCCACGTTCGAGGCCGACGTGCCGCACGGCTACCACAACAAGGGCGCCGAGCCGGTCACCATGACGATGTCGGTCTCGGTGCCGCCCGCTCACGCCGCCTCCTACTGACGGCTGTTAGCGTGCCGCCATGCGTGCTCCCCTCGGTGAATTCGACGTCGTCCACCCCGCCCCCGAAGTCCTCGACCTGCTGGTCGCACCCGTCGCCGCGGCCGTGCGGGACTGGCACGGTCCGGTGCCCGCCGAGGAGCTGGTGCACGTCGACACCGAGCCGGAGTGGGCGGACACGGCCACCTTCCTGGAGCACTACGGCCCCGAACTGCTCGCCCAGTCGGCCAACTGCGTCGTCGTCGCGGGCAAGCGCGGCGGCGAGACGACGCTCGCCGCGTGCCTCGTGCTGTCCGGGACGCGGGTGGACGTGAACGGCGTTGTGCGCCGCCAACTCGGCGCCCGCAAGGCGTCGTTCGCGCCGATGGAGACCGCGACGGGCGAGAGCGGCATGGAGTACGGCGGCATCACGCCGATCGGGCTGCCCGCCGCCTGGCCCCTGCTCGTCGACTCGGCCGTGGCCGATCTGCCGTACGTCCTGGTGGGCAGCGGCAGCCGGCGCGGCAAGCTGATCGTGCCGGGCAAGGTGTTCGCCGGTCTGCCGAACGCGGTCGTCATCGAAGGGCTCGGCGTCGCCTGAGCCCCGTGCGGCCGGACAGCGGACGGCCCACGTCCGGCGGCAGGAACGCCGTCGTCAGACAGAACGGCAGCTCGCGGGCGAGCCGGCGTAGGCGCTGTCGTCGCGTCTGGCCGCCGCCACCCCGTACCGCTCAGGAGTCCAGGCCGCCGCGCGCGACGAGCTGACGGGCGATCACATTGCGCTGGATCTCGTTGGTGCCCTCGCCGACGATCATCAACGGCGCGTCGCGGAAGTAGCGTTCGACGTCGAACTCCGTGGAGTAGCCGTGCCCGCCGTGGATGCGCACCGCGTCCAGGGCGATCCGCATGGCCGTCTCGGACGCGAAGAGCTTGGCCATGCCCGCCTCCATGTCCACGCGCCGCCCCGCGTCGGCCTCGCGGGCCGCGTGCAGGGTGAGCTGGCGGGCCGCGGAGAGCGAAGTGGCCATGTCCGCCAGGTAGTTGCCGATGGACTGGTGCTGCCAGATCGGCACGCCGAACGACTCGCGCTGCTGTGCGTAGCGCAGCGCGTCCTCGAACGCGGCGCGGCCCACGCCGAGCGCGCGGGCGGCGACCTGGAGGCGCCCCGTCTCCAGGCCCTTCATCATCTGGCCGAAGCCACGGCCCTCGACACCGCCGAGGAGCGAGCCGACCGGCACGCGCAGGCCGTCGAAGGACAGCTCACAGCTCTCCACGCCCTTGTAGCCGAGCTTCGGCAGGTCGCGCGAGACGGTGAGGCCCGGACCGTGCTCGGCGAGCAGCACGGAGATACCGCGGTGCCGTGGCTCGGCGTCCGGATCGGTCTTGCAGAGCAGTGCGATGAGCTGTGAGCGGCGGGAGTTGGTGATCCAGGTCTTCGACCCGTCGACGACGTACGCCTCACCGTCGCGGCGCGCCACCGTGCGCAGCGCCTGGAGGTCCGAGCCGCCCTCCGGCTCGGTGAGCGCCATGGTCGCGCGCACGTCGCCGGTGGCCATCCGGGGCAGCCAGTGGCTCCGCTGGGCCTCGGTGCCGTAGTGCACGAGGAGCTTCGCGACGACCGTGTGGCCGCCCATCGCGCCCGCCAGGCTCATCCAGCCGCGCGCCAGTTCCTCCGTGACCAGGACGTAGCAGGCGGTCGATACGGGGGTGCCGCCGAACTCCTCGGGGACGGCGAGCCCGAAGACGCCCAGCTCCTTCATGCCCTCGATGAGCGCCTCGGGATAGGTGTCGGCGTGCTCCAACTCCCTCACCACCGGCTTCACTTGGGCGTCGACGAAGTCCCGTACGGTCGTCACGACCAGCCGCTCCTCGGCGGGCAGGGTGTCCAGGGCACTCACCGGCAGACCCCTTCCGCGAGGAGCCGTGCGATGTCGTCCGGGCCGCGGCCCAGCTCGCGCAGGATCGCCTCGGTGTGCTCGCCCGCGGCGGGCACCGGGTCCATGCGGGGGCTCACCCCGCCGAGCGCGGCGGGCGGCAGCAGTGCCTGCACCGGCGCGTCCGTGCCCGGCACCCGGATGTCCCGCCAGCGCCCGCGCTCGGTCAGGACGGGATGGTCGAGGAACTCGTGGACCGAATTGACGCCCGCGTTGGCGATGTTGGCGCGGTCGAGCAGCTTCATCATCTCGGCGCTGCCGAGTTCGGCGCTGCGCGCGGAGATGATCGCGTCGAGTGCGTCGCGGTGCGCCACCCGGTCCGCGCCGGTGGCGAACCGCGGGTCGTCCGTCAGCTCGGGCCGTCCGATGAACTCGGCGCACAGGGCGGCCCATTCGCGTTCGTTCTGCACGGAGAGCAGGACGTCCTTGCCGTCGGCCGCGGTGAACGGGCCGTACGGCGCGACCGTCGCGTGCCGGGCGCCCACGCGCGGCGGCTGGGTGCCGCCGTACCGCGTGTAGTAGGCGGGCTGGCTCACCCACTCGGCGAGCGCGTCGAAGAGGGAGACCTCAACGGTCGGCGCGCGTCCGGACGTCGCCCGTGTGAAGAGCGCAGACAGGATGCCGGTGTAGGCGTACATCCCGCCCGCGATGTCGGCCACCGAAATCCCCGCGCGCACCGCCTCGTCGGGCGTCCCGGTGAGCTGGAGCAGCCCCGTCTGGCACTGCACCAGCAGGTCGTACGCCTTGCGGTCGGCCCAGGGCCCATCCGTGCCGTAGCCGCTGATGGTGCAGGGGATCAGGGACGGGTGGCGGGCCTGAAGGGCCTCGTGACCCAGGCCGAGCCGGTCGGCGGCGCCGGGCGCGAGGTTCTGCACGAACACGTCGGCGCCCGCGAGGAGTTCGCCGAGGATCTCCCTGCCGCGCTCCGACTTGAGGTCGAGGGTGAGCGACTCCTTGGACCGGTTGAGCCAGACGAAATAGCTGGCGTTGCCGTGCACCGTCGTGTCGTACCGCCGCGCGAAGTCGCCCCCGGGGCGCTCCACCTTGATGACCCGGGCGCCGAGGTCGGCGAGCTGTCGGGTGGCGAAGGGCGCCGCGACGGCCTGCTCCAGGCTGACGACGGTGATGCCGGCGAGGGGGAGGGGATGGGGCACGGGGTGTCTCCCTCGGATGGGGCGGCAGCGGCTGCGGCCGGGGCGGGATCGTCGGCGGTCGAGGGTGGCGCGGGGCCGGGGCCCGGCGCCGAGTTTGTCCGGCCGAATCGGGGAGCGTCAATGGGCCCTGTCCACCATGCCCTCCGGCGGGTGGGGTTGACGGGGTACGCGCCGCGACGGAGGCTTGAGCCGGATTTGTACGGCACAAGAGGTGACCATGGAGCACACACCACCCGGCCGCCCCAAGGGACTCGCGCCGTACCTGGCCGCGTGGGACCCGTCCCCGGTCACCACCACGGATCCGCTGCCCGCCGCGCCCGGCACGGCCCTCGGCGCGGTACTCGACCGGCCGGACACCGCCCCCGCGCACGGCGGGCCGCTGCCGCCCCTGTGGCACTGGCTGTACTTCCTCGACTGGCCCGAGCAGCGCCGGCTCGGCGCGGACGGGCACCCGGCGGACGGCCCCTTCCTGCCGCCCGTTCCCGACCGGCGGCGGATGATCGCGGGCGGCAGGGCCGAGTTCGCCGCGCCGCTCCTGGCCGGCGCCCCGGCCCGCCGCACGAGCGCCGTCGTCGGCACGGAGGTCAAGCACGGCCGCACCGGCGAGATGGTGTTCGTGACCGTCCGGCACGAGATCAGCCAGGAGGGCACGGTCCGCGTCGTCGAGGAGCAGGACGTGGTCTACCGCAGCGGCGAGGACGCCCGCCGCCGCACCCGCTTCGGGCTCGACACGGCGGACGCCCCGCCCGCGAAGGCGCCCTGGGCCGAGGTCCTGCGGCCCACGCCGACGCTGCTCTTCCGGTTCAGTGCCCTGACCGCCAACGCGCACCGCATCCACTACGACACGCCGTACTGCCAGGACGTCGAGGGCTACCCCGGGCTCGTCGTGCACGGCCCGCTGCTCGTCCTGCTGATGCTCGAACTGGTCCGCGAGCACGCTCCGGAGCGGACGGTGCGCTCGCTGTCGTACCGGCTGCGCGAGCCGCTCTTCGTGGGGGAGCAGCTGGTGGCGGCGGGCGAGCCGGTGACCGAATCGGGCGCCGAGGGGGATCCGGCCGGCGCGGAACTGCGGATCGCGAGCCGTCGCGAGGAGCGGCACGCGAGTGCGCGGGTGACGTTCGGCTGAGTCTGAGGGCCGTTGGGGTGCGGTCCGGGGAGTGGAGGGGCCGCGGTTCGGGCAGTGGCAGGCGCCCTGCCAGGGTGTTCGTAGGGGACCCGACGCGCACCGGACGTACGGCCGACGCGCGCAGTTCAGCCGGCGCCGTCACCGTGCAGAGAGTGCTGCGCCGCCGCGGCGCCGGACCTCGCGTCCGCACCCGGAGACTCCCCACGAACCGAGAACGGAACTGTCATGTCCTCGACATCGCTCGTTTCGACGGCCACCAGCTCGTACGTCACCTCCATCGCGGACACCACCGAACAGATCAGGGCGGCCCAGCGGCTGCGTCACCAGGTCTTCGGCGAGGAGATGGGCGCGACCTTCGACACGCCCCTGCCCGGTCACGAGATCGACGCCTGGGACGACCTCGCCGACCACCTGATCGTCACCGACACCTCGACCGGCGAAGTCGTCGGCACCTACCGGCTGTTTCCCCCCGGCCGGTCCGAACGCTCCTACTCCGAGGACGAGTTCGACCTGCGGGCGCTCGGCGCCCTGCGCCCCTCCACCGTCGAGGCGGGCCGGTCCTGCGTCCACCCCGACCACCGCTCGGGCGCCGTCATCAACCTCATGTGGTCGGCGCTCGCCCGCTACGTCCTGCTCTCCGGCTACCGCCACCTGGCCGGCTGCGCCTCCGTGCCGCTCGCGGACGGCGGGCGCTCGGCGTCCGCGGCCTGGCTCATCGGCACCACCAAGCACGCATCGCCGCCGGAGCTCCGGGTCCACCCGCGACGGCCCTGGACCCCGGCCGGCGCCGCGCCCGAGAGCCCCTCCTACGCCGATCTGCCGCCGCTCCTGCGCGGCTATCTGCGCCTCGGCGCCTGGATGTGCGGCGCCCCCGCCCACGACCCGGACTTCGACGTCGCGGACTTCTTCGTCCTGCTCGACATGGAACGGCTCAGCGACCGCCACCGCCGCTTCTTCCTCGGGGAGACGGGCCGGTGAACCCGTGGACGGTGGAGCCCGGCTGCCCGTCGAGCTGCGCCGCACGGCCCGAGCCGCGCGTGCCCGCGCCGGAAGCGCTGCGCAGGTACGCCGCGTTGACGTACGCCCTGACCCGGGCGGCGGCGCGCGGCGAGCGGCTCGCGGAGCCGCGCGTGCTGCGCTCCGAGGCGCGTGCCGTCCTCGACGCGCTCGGGGTGCGGCTCGACGCGGGCCGGGGGCCGCTCGCCGCGCGCGGCGGCAGGGACGGAAGCACGGGCGGCGGCACGGGTCGTGGGCCGGGCACGCTGATCGTGGCGAACCACATCTCCTGGCTCGACGTCGTCGCACTGCTCGCCGTGGAACCGGCGACCGTGCTCGCCAAGCGCGAGGTGGGCCGGTGGCCGCTCATCGGCACCCTGGCCCGGCGCGCGGGGACCCGGTTCATCGACCGGGAGGGCAGCCCGCGCGAACTCCCTTACATCGTCGCTTCGTTGGCGGAGCTGCTGCGTGGCGGCACCTCCGTCCTCGTCTTCCCGCAGGCGACGACGTGGTGTTCCCCTGCGGGCGGCCGGTTCCGCCGCGCGGCGTTCCAGGCGGCGGCCGACGCGGGCGCGCCGGTGCGGCCGGTGACCGTCGAGTACCGCCAGGGCGGCGCCCCCAGCACCGCGGCGGCCTTCCTCGGCGACGAGGACTTCACCGCGTCGCTGCGCCGGGTGGCGGGGGCCCGCGGTCTGACGGTGCGGATCACGGCGCGCGCCCTGCTCCGCGGCACCGACCGGCGGGCCCTCGCCGCCGCGGCCCAGCGGGCCACCCGGTCAGCGGCGGTTCCTTGCGCGCGGCCTGTTGCGGTGCGCCGGGCGGGCGCACGGGACGGGAGCGGACGCACGCGCGGCGCAGACCGAGCTGCCGAGCGGCGCGTCGGCCAACCGCCGCCATACGACGCCCACTCGGCGGGCGATGCGGACGACTGGCTTGTGGGCGAAGACGAGGTACGTCATGGGGTCACCTCCGGGAAGGGCAGTGGGGCGGTGGTCAGTAGGTGACGCCGAACGCGCGGTCCGCGAGCGGCCGTGGCGCGGGGGCCGGACGGGCGTACGCCACGATCTGCCGCGCCGCGGGGCGCGGGATGTCGAGGTGTGCCGCGAGCCAGGCCGCGCGGTGGCCGCGCAGCGCGAGCAGATACGCGAGGTGGATGCGCTCGTCGTAGACGGGACCGGGACCCGAGGTGGGCCGGTCGGGCGTGGCGAGCAGATAGACGGCGGACGTTCCGTGGATGACGAGCCGGATGGTCGGCCCGGCGGACACGAGGGCCATGACGGCCTCCCAGAGCGCGGGGCGGCAGCACCGGTGGAGGCACGGGGGCCAGGAACGTCAGTGCGTACCGCGAGGAGACGGGGGAAGGGCGGATCGCTGACGACCCGCGGGCGAGCGCGTGACGCGGCTCGTACTCGGACTCGGACTGTGGTCCATGACGTTCCCGCCTCCTCTCCTTCTCGGCTTCGTCGGCTCCCCGGCGGCTGTGCGTCGGCCGTGGCGCGATGGCCCCAAAGGTAGGCAGCGGAAAGGCCGGTGGACCAGGGGCGAAGGTCCCGACCTGGGCGCTCGCGCGAGTGAGGGAGTCCTCCTCGCGTGCTCGCGCGAGCGGCGGCGTCCTTACGCGCACGGCGTTCATTCGGCACGGGCGCCGCCCTGCTCGCCGAGCCCGGCGAGGTTCTCCCCGTTGTCCAGGCGCGCTTCGATCCGCAGCCGGGCGTCGCGCGGGGCGCGCACCGCGAGGGTCCTGCCGTCGTGCTTCTCGTCGACCGTGCCGGACAGCGTGAGGCCGGTGACGGCGCGGCTGCCCGCGGCCAGGGCGTACCAGCGCCCCGCCCGCGACTTCCAGTGGGCCGCGGCGACCACGTGCTGTCCGAAGCGGCCGCAGGCGGCCGTGGACCCCTCGTGCGCCACCACTCTGGCGGGCGCCGACTGCGGCCCGCCGGGCGTACGGAGCTGGATCTGGACGGATCCTGGTCCGCGCCACGTGGAGGCCCGCGCGCAGGTCCACACCGCGCGTCCGCCGTTCTCCGGCAGCTCCTGCTGGGCGAAGTCCCACGCGTTGACCGCGCGCACCCCCGTGCCGCGCAGCCCGTCCAGGGCGCACGCCGAGTGGGCCCAGGCGAGCAGGGCGGTGGAGCTGGTGGCCTCGCGGGGCTGGCGCGCGGGTGGCGTGCCGCCGCCGGGCAGCGGGGTGTGCGTGAGGTGGACGGGCGAGAGGTCGCCGAGGTCGGTCAGCAGGAAGCTGTGCTTCTCGACGATCCGCGAGGAGGACCGCAGTTGCAGGACGGGCCTGCTGTCGCAGCTCTTCGCGGCCGCGCCTTCGACGGGCGCCGTGACCCCGTCGGGGCGCACCCGCAGGGGCTTGGCGGGTGTGTCGGGGTGCACCAGGTCGCGGGTCTCGGCCTCGGCGATCCACGGCGCGGTGAGATAGCGGACCTTGCCGCCGCCGCGGGTGACGGCGACGGCGGCGGCCGTCGTCACATTGGCCTCGTCCGTGCGGGCCACGTCCCAGGTCGGCGTGGATCCCGTGGTGTTCCGGGCCGAGGCCTGGACCGTGGAGTCCCCGTCGGATGCGTCGTCCGACGCCGCGGGGGAGGGTTCCGTGTAGCGGGCGATGCGGTCCACGTCGGCGAGGAGGACCACGGTGCGGTCCTCGACGTCCCCCGCGTACAGCAGTTGCGGCGGGCTGGACGGCGGCTGCGTCGGGGTCGTGGAGGTGGCCGCCGTGCGGGTTCCCGGTGCGGCGCCCGCCCAGGTGCCGAGGGCACGGGCCAGGAGGTCGTGGTCGTCGGTACGGTCACCGCGCGCGGGCCAGGCGGTGAAGTCGACGCGGGCGGTGTCGGCCCATTCGTCGCGGGGCGTCCGCACGAGCTTGGCGGGGTCGAGGGCTCCGGTGGCGAGGTTGCTCGACGTGCTGCCGGTCGGCGTCGAGGAAGGGCCTGAGGCCCGGGGGCCGACCACGGCCACGGTGGCGAGCGTGATCGCGGCGGCGCCCGCGGCGGTGCAGGCGAGGATCCTGCGCCGTCTGCGCCGCAGCAGGTCGGTCGGCCGGGTCTGCACCGAGCAGGCGTCGAACTCCCTGGACCGCAGGAGCGCTTCGGCGAGCGCGCCCGCCGACGACTCCAGCTGCCGGGCGCCGCGCAGTGCGACCGCGGGCCGCTCGACGCCCGCGGCGGCGAGGAGTTCCCCGACGCTCTCCTCGGAGAGGTGGTCGACCCGGCAGAGCACGAACGCGGCGCGGGCCGGGGCGGGAGCCCCCGACAGGGCTTGCGCCAGGGCCAGTTCGTCGGCGCCGCCGGACCGGGGGAACAGCTGGAGTCCCCAGACGACGGGCAGCGCGGGGAGCAGCGCGCGCGGCGGCGGCAGGGCGCCCGGCCAGCCTTTCGGACGCCGGTCGAACCGGAGCGCCGACCGCAGCACCTGGGCGCGGGCCCAGTCACGCTCGGCGTGGTCCGTGCGGTCGCCGCGGCGCTGGCCCGGCACGTGCGGGCCCCGGCGCGGGGGCCGTATCCCGGGCAGCGCCCGCTGCACCGCCGCGTGCGCGGCGAGGACCCTGCGGTGCCGCGAGAGCGAGGGCGGCAGGGTGAGATAGGCGAGACGGACCAGATCGGTGTAGTGCTCGAGCAGAGCGGTCTCGGCTCGGTCGAGTCCTATGCGGCCGGTCTCGGCAGCTTCGTTTCCGGAGCGGGTGGGCATGGGGCGATTGCCTTCCGGGTGGGCGACGCCGTGTCACTGTCACTGCACTTGATCGGTCAAACGAGTGAATCGTGGGATGGTCACAGTGATCCCCTTGCCGGGCGCCCGTGCGCCGGTGGACGAGGGGTTCGCGCCGGTCCCGCCGCGCGCCTCGCTGAGCGGAACGGCCGCGAGGGGGAGACGGTGTTCGCAGGGCTGGTTCGCGGGGCCGGTTTCGCGGTACCGGTCGCTGGACGCGGCCCCGCGGGACGGGCCGCGCACGACCACGACGGCTGGAGGCACCACCGATGAGCGACGACGGCGGAACCGACGGCGATGACGTACGCGGCGACAGCGATGACGCGTACGCTCCCGCCGGCGGAGGCGACGCACCGCCCCTGCGCTGCCTGGTGACGGGCGCGACCGGCTACATCGGCGGCCGCCTGGTGCCCGAGCTGCTCGACGCGGGCCACCGGGTCCGCTGCCTGGCGCGCTCGCCCGACAAACTGCGGGACCACCCCTGGTCGGGCCGGGTGGAGACGGTACGGGGCGATGTCACCGACGCGGAGTCCGTCGGCGCGGCCCTGCGGGACATCGACGTCGCGTACTACCTCGTACACGCCCTCGGCACCGGACGCGGCTTCGAGCGGACCGACCGCGAGGCCGCCCGGATCTTCGCCGAGCAGGCCCGTGCCGCCGGTGTGCGGCGCATCGTCTACCTGGGCGGTCTGACGCCGGACGGCGTTCCGGCCCGCGACCTGTCGCCGCATCTGCGCTCGCGCGCCGAGGTCGGCGAGATCTTCCTGGCCTCGGAGGTGCCCGCCACCGTGCTGCGGGCCGCCGTCATCATCGGCTCCGGCTCCGCCTCGTTCGAGATCCTGCGCTACCTCACCGAGCGGCTGCCCGTGATGGTCACCCCGAGCTGGGTGCGGACCAGGATCCAGCCCATCGCCGTACGGGACGTCCTGCGCTATCTGGTGGGCAGCGCGCGGATGCCCGACGACGTGAACCGCGCGTTCGACATCGGCGGCCCCGACGTCCTGACCTACCGCGACATGATGCGCAGGTACGCCGTCGTCGCGGGCCTGCCGCGCCGCCTGATCGTGCCGGTGCCGATCCTGACGCCCGGCCTCTCCAGCCACTGGATCGGCCTGATCACCCCGGTGCCGCGCTCCATCGCCAGGCCGCTCGCGCAGTCGCTGAGCCACGAGGTGGTCTGCGGGGAGCACGACATCGCCCGCCACGTGCCCGATCCCCCCGGCACCCCGTTCGGCTTCGACAAGGCGGTGGCGCTCGCGCTGCGGCGGATCCAGGAGGCCAAGGTCACCACGCGCTGGTCATCGGCTTCGGTGCCGGGCGCGCCCAGCGATCCGCTGCCGACCGACCCGGACTGGGCGGGCGGCAGCCTCTACACGGACTGCCGCGAACAGCGCGTCGACGCCTCGCCCGAGCAGCTGTGGCGGGTGGTCGAGAGCATCGGCGGCGAACACGGCTGGTACTCCTTGCCGTTGGCCTGGGCCGTGCGTGGCTGGCTGGACCGCCTGGTGGGCGGCGTCGGCCTGCGCCGCGGCCGCCGCGACGCCGAACGCCTGCGCGTCGGCGACTCGTTGGACTTCTGGCGGGTGGAGGAGATCGACCCGGGCCGACTGCTGCGCCTGCGTGCGGAGATGCGCCTCCCCGGCCTCGCCTGGCTCGAACTCTTCGTGGAGGAGGACGAGAAGGGCGCCACCCGCTACCGGCAACGGGCCCTGTTCCACCCACGCGGCCTGCTCGGTCAGGCGTACTGGTGGGGCGTATCGCCCTTCCACGCCGTGGTGTTCGGCGGGATGGCCCGCAACATCGGGCGGGCGGCGGAGGCGGGGAGCCGGGAAGGGGACGGGTAGGCGCCAGGACGGCCGGGACCTCGGTCATCCTGGCGCCCGGCCGTCCTGGCGGCCGGAGGCTAGGCCGTCGGACGGAACAATCGCGAGGCGTTGTCCCCGAACGTCCACCCCTTCGAGCCGTCCCAGTTGATCGACCAGGTCATCAGGCCCTTGAGTGCGCCGCCGTAGGTGTTCCACGCCTGGGAGACCAGGTTCGGTGCCATGTAGCCGCCGCCCGCGCCCGGTTGGGCGGGGAGGCCGGGGACCTGTTTGTCGTAGGGGACCTTGATCGTGGTGCCCTGGATGACCAGGCCCTTGTTGAGGCAGTCGGTCTGCTTGGTGAAGCCCTGGACCGTGCCCGCGGAGTAGGAGTCGCCGGAGCAGCCGTACATGCTGCCGTTGTAGTACTGCATGTTGAGCCACCACAGGCGGCCGTTGTCGGCGTACTTCTTGATGACGGGCAGGTACGCGCCCCAGATGGAGCCGTACACGACGCTGCCGCCGGTGACGTACGCCGTCTCCGGGGCCATGGTCAGGCCGAAGTTCGCGGGCATCTTGGCCAGTACGCCGTCGATGATGCGGATGAGGTTGGACTGCGAGGCCGACAGCTGGTTGATGTTGCCGCTGCCCACGAGGCCGGTCTCGATGTCGATGTCGATGCCGTCGAAGTTGTACTTCTTCAGGATCGGCACGATCGTCTCGACGAACCGGTCGGCGACGGCGGGGGAGTTGAGGTCGATGCCGGCCGTCGCGCCGCCGATGGACATCAGGATGGTGGCGCCGTCCGCCTTGGCCTGGCACATCTCGGCCGGCGTCGCGACCTTCACCGTCGCGTCCATGCCGTCCTCCCACAGGACGGTGCCGTCGGAGCGGATGACGGGGAAGGCGGCGTTGATGACGTTGTAGCCGTGCTGCTTGATGCGGCTGTCGGTGATGGGGGTCCAGCCGAACGGCGGGTGCACGCCGTTCGACGCGCCGTCCCAGTTCTCCCAGTACCCCTGGAGCACCTTGCCCGCGGGCTTCGACTTCACCGCGCAGGTGTCGGCGCTCGGGGCGGCGTCGGGCGCCGCCGCGGCGGCCGGGAGGTGTGCGAAACAGACCAGTGCCAGGGCGGACCCCAGCAGGCGTAACGTCCGACCGATCACGCTGTGCTCCTCGGGTGCGGAGAGGGGACCTGGAGACGTGCGTGGTGCGATCCGTCACGGTAGGCAGGTACAGACCAAGCGTCAATAGGTCTGGACCAGAGAAGGAGTGCCGGATTCCGGGGCGTGGATCCCGGCCGCGCCTCAGTCGTCGACCGGCAGCCCGCGGGACTCCTTGATGCGCTTCATGATGATCTGCGAGTTGACCTCCGTGACCCCGGCGAGCGTGGTGAGGCGCTCGATCCAGAGGCGTTCGTACGCCGCGAGGTCGGCGACCGCGATGCGGAGCAGGCAGCCGGGGCTGCCGAACAGGCGGTACGCCTCGATGACGTCGGGCACGTCCTGCAACGCCTCCTCGAACGCCTCGACCGTCTCGCGGTCCCTGCGCACCTCGATGGAGACCAGGACCTCGAAGCCGCGCCCCACCGCGTCCGGGTCGACGACCGCGCGGTACCCCTGGATCACGCCGTCCTGCTCCAGCTGCCGGACCCGTCGCATACAGGGCGAAGCGCTCAGGCCCACCCGCTGGGCGAGCTCCTGGTTGGTCAGCCGTCCGTCGTTCTGAAGCTCACGCAAAATACTGCGATCGATATCGTCCACGGCGCAATTATCCACCTCTGTTGTTGCGCGGGCGACCGATCTTGGCAAACACATTGCGCAGTGTTCGAACTATCCTTGCGCGGGGCCCGACCGTCACCACGGGGGCCGGTGATTCTCGGGATTCATGGACTCATGGGAGGTACGCAGAGGTGGAAGCCGTGGCAGCCGTGGACGCGCAGGCACGCCGGATCGTCGTCATCAGCACCGGCGGGACGATAGCCAGCCGGTGGCAGGGCACCGGCTTCGCCGCCGACGCCCCGGGCAGCGAGGTGCTCGCCACGGCCTCGATACCCGGCGGCATCACCTCCGAGGTCATCGACCTCTTCAACGTGAACAGCCCGCGCCTGACCTCCGCACAGCAGCTCACCCTGCTGCACACGGTGCACGAGGTGCTCGCCGACCCCGGCGTCGACGGCATCGTCGTCACCCACGGCACCGACACCCTGGAAGAGTCCGCCTTCCTGCTCGACCTGCACCACCACGACCCCCGCCCGGTCGTCTTCACCGGGGCGCAGAAGCCCCTCGGCGCCGAGGACGGCGACGGTCCCGGCAATCTGTACGACGCGCTGCTCACCGCCGCCACCGTGCGCGGCCTCGGTGTCCTCGTCGTCTTCGACGGCAAGGTGCACGCCGCGCGCGGCACCGTGAAGACCCAGACCCTGGCCGCCGACGCCTTCGCCGACCCGTCCGGGCCGCGCGTCGGCAACGTCGGCTTCGGCAAGGTCTCCGTACTGCACCGCCCGGAGCGGCCCGAGCCGCTGCCGCTGCCCGCGGTCGTCGCCGGCGGATCCCTGCCGCGCATCGACATGGTGATGCACCACGTGGACGCCGACCCGCTGTTCCTCGAAGCCGCCGTCGAGGCAGGCGCCCAGGGCATCGTCCTGGTCGCCACGGGCGCGGGCAACGCCACCCCCGAGTTCGTCGCGGCGGTCGCCGCCGCCATCGACCGGGGCGTCCTCGTCGCCCTCACCACCCGCGTCGCCGCCGGTCCCGTCACCGAGATCTACACGCACGGCGGGGCGGTCGACCTCTCCGCCGCAGGCGCCGTCCTGACCGGCACCCTGCGCGCGGGCCAGGCCCGCTCGGCACTCCTCGCCGTCCTGCTCGGCGAGAGCGGCCAGGAGGCGCGCACCAAGGAACTGCGGCGCGTGGTCGGTACGTCCACGGGCTCCGTCGCCGCCGAAGGGCGCGCGGCGTAGGCGTCGCCCGCGATCACCGCGCACAAACGTTTCTTCGTACGTAGCACGAGAAGGACCCCAAGACCGCCATGACTGCCGCCGCGCCGACCAGCGCCCACCGCCGCGAACACGACCTCCTCGGGGACCGTGACGTCCCCGCCGACGCCTACTGGGGCATCCACTCCCTGCGCGCCACGGAGAACTTCCCCATCACCGGCATCCCGATCTCGGTGTACCCGCACCTGATCGAGGCGCTCGCCGCCGTCAAGGAGGCCGCGGCCCGCGCCAACGAGGAGCTGGGCCTGCTCCCCAAGGCCAAGGCCGACGCGATCGCCGCGGCCTGCGGGGAGATCAGGCGCGGCCAGCTGCACGACCAGTTCGTCGTCGACGTCATCCAGGGCGGCGCGGGCACCTCCACGAACATGAACGCCAACGAGGTCGTCGCCAACCGCGCCCTCGAACTCCTCGGCCACGCCAAGGGCGACTACCAGCACCTGCATCCCAACGAGGACGTCAACCTCAGCCAGTCCACCAACGACGTCTACCCGACCGCCGTCAAGATCGCGACGGTCGCCGCGGCGCACGGACTGCTCCGCGCCATGGCCGTCGTGCAGGACGCGTTCGCGGCCAAGGCCCTGGAGTTCCGCGAGGTCCTGAAGATGGGCCGTACGCAGCTCCAGGACGCGGTGCCCATGACGCTGGGCCAGGAGTTCTCCGCGTACGCCGTGATGCTGGACGAGGACCGCAGCAGGCTCGCCGAGGCGGTGGAGCTGATCCACGAGATCAACCTCGGCGCCACCGCCATCGGCACCGGCCTCAACGCCCCCGCCGGCTACGCGGAGACCGCCCGCAGGCACCTCGCAGGGATCACCGGGCTGCCGCTGGTGACCGCCGCGAACCTGGTGGAGGCCACCCAGGACTGCGGCGCGTTCGTCCACCTCTCCGGTGTCCTCAAGCGCATCGCGGTCAAGCTCTCCAAGAGCTGCAACGACCTGCGGCTGCTCTCGTCGGGGCCGCGCGCCGGACTCAACGAGATCAACCTGCCGCCGGTGCAGGCGGGATCGAGCATCATGCCCGGCAAGGTCAACCCGGTCATCCCCGAGGTCGTCAACCAGGTCGCCTTCGAGGTGATCGGCAACGACGTGACCATCACGATGGCCGCCGAGGCCGGACAGCTCCAGCTCAACGCCTTCGAGCCGATCATCCTGCACTCGCTCGCCAAGAGCATCACGTCGCTGCGCGCGGCCTGTCTGACCCTGGCCGAGCGGTGCGTCTCGGGGATCACCGCCAACACCGAGGTGCTGCGGGCCTCCGTGGAGACGTCCATCGGGCTCGTCACCGCGCTCAATCCGCACATCGGGTACACGGCGGCGACGGAGATCGCGCGGGAGGCGCTGCGCTCGGGGCGGGGCGTGGCCGAACTCGTCCTGGAGAAGGGGCTGTTGCCGCCCGAGCGGCTTGCCGAGTTGCTCACTCCTGAGCGGATCGCCGGCGCGGCCTGAGCGGATCGCGGGTGCGGCCTGAACCGTGGGGGCCGGGTGGGTGGGGGTGGTTTTCCTCCGCGGGGCGGTGGGGGCTGGGCGCGCAGTTCCCCGCGCCCCTAACGGGGCCCGGCCCCTCTCTTAGTGAAGCCCCAGTGTCTCCAGTGCTGCCTCGGCCGTGAAGTCGGGGTGGCCGCCGCGGAAGAGGAGTGTCGCGTCGGCGAACGCCGGGTCGTCCGCGTGGGCGGTGACGTAGGGGATCGCGACGCACCGCATGCCCGCCGCCCGCGCGGCCGCCGCGCCCGGTGCCGCGTCCTCGAAGACCACGCAGTCGGCCGGGGCCGCGCCGAGCAGCTCGGCCGCGGCGAGGAACACGTCGGGCGCGGGCTTGCCGCGCGGCACCTCCTCGGCGGAGACGAGCGTCGTCAGTTGGGCGTCCAGGCCCGTGCCGGACAAGATGGCCTCGATGGCCGCGCGCGAGGACCCGGACGCCACCGCCATCGGCACGCCCGCGTCGTGCAGCCGCTCCACGAGCTTGCGCATCTCCGGGTAGACGGGGGTGCCGACGCGGGCCAGCGCCAGGTAGCGGCGGTCGAGGTCGGCGAGCAGCTCGGCCACCGGCGCCTCGATGCCGTACTGCTCCTTCCAGAGCGCCAGCGTCTCGTGCGAGCTGATGCCGACGTACTGCTCGTTGTCGGCCCAGGTGTACGTGCGTCCGGTGAACTCGGCGAGCAGGGCCCGTGACGCTTCGTAGTAATTGGGCTCGCTGTCCACGAGGGTGCCGTCGAGATCGAAGATGACCGAGGTGCCGCTGGAGGTGCTCATGGTCTCAAGCATGCCAAACCGGCAGATCAGGGACGGGGTGCGACGGCTTTGCCGATGGATTCGACGAGCGGCAGGAGCCGGTGCGGCACGCGCTCGCGCAGCGCCATCTCGGTCCGGGTGCGCACCACGCCGGGCAGCTGGATCAGCTGCTGGATCACGTCCTCCAGATGGCCGTTGTCCCGGGCGGCGACGCGGGTCAGCAGGTCGCCGTCGCCCGTGATCGAGTACGCCTCGATGATCTCGGGCACGGCGGCGAGCGCGTCGCCCACCTCGTCCAGGTGCCCCTGGGTGACCTCGATGTGCACGAAGGCGATGACCGGGTGCCCGAGCGCGGCGGGGGAGAGGAACGGGCCGGTGCCGGTGATCACGCCGTCCCGCTCCAGGCGGTCGAGCCTGGCCTGGAGGGTGCCGCGGGCGATGCCGAGCAGCCGCGCGTACTCGCGCAGGCTGGTGCGGGGCTGTTCGAGGAGCAGCCGCAGGATGCGGGTGTCCAGTTCGTCGACGGCCATGGTCGGAGGTTCTCCCAGGTGGGCGGGGTTGATCGTGGGTGACTTTAGCCGCTGTCACCAGCACCTCGGTGGGGGTGGGGAACGCACAGCGGGACCGGCCGGGCACTTCGCCCGTCCGGCCCCGCGGTGACCGAGTGAGTCACTGCTCGTGAGTGACTACTTGGGGGTCACCCAGACCTGCCGCTTGTTCGTGTTCGCCGTGTACAGCTGGACCTTCGTGCTGTTGGCGGTGGAACCGCCCGTCACGTCGAGGACCTTGCCGGACGCGACGTGCACGATCTGGCCCTTCGCGTTCACCGACCAGCGCTGCGACGGATCGCCGTTGCAGTCGTAGAGGCTGATCTTGTTGCCGTTGGTGCTCGCGTTGCGGTAGTTGTCCAGGCACTTGCCGAGGGCCCGGAACGTGCCGTCCTTGCCCAGGATCCAGGACTGCCCGGGGCCGCTGTTGCACGTGTAGAGCTGGATCTGCGTGCCGTTGGCCGCCTTGCCGCCCTTGGTGTCGAGGCACTTGGCGCCGATGCCGGTCACCTTGCCCTGCGGGGTCAGCCGCACACCGCCGCCACGGGCCAGGTAGCGCAGGCCCTGTACGTCGTACTGCTGGACGTAGGTGCCCGCACGCTTGTCCTGGTAGGCCATGGTCGGCGTGCACATCACCGGGTTCTGGCCGGAGTCGGTGCCCTTGACGCAGTCCCCGCGCGCCGCGCTGCGGTTGGCGTGCGTGAGGCCCATCGTGTGCCCGAGCTCGTGGCTGATGTGGTTGCGCACGTACGGATCGCCCCAGGCGGGGTTCGCCTTGCCCGCCGAGGCGAGGAACTCGTCGTCGATGTACGCGTGCCCGCTGGTCACCGTGTCGGCGACGGACGAGGAGTAGAAGCCGCAGCTCAGGTTCTTGGTGCCGGAGCCGTCGCGGACGACCTTCCAGCCGGTGGAGCCGCCGTCGGCGGGCGGCACGCACGGGTGGTGCAGCAGGCCGACGACGATCTCGCCCTTGGGCCTCTCGTAGTCCCAGCCGACCGGATTCGTGTCGACGGTGACCGGCAGGCTCGTGACGCGCTGGAGTTCGGCCGCGGACCGCTTCACGTACGGGCCGAGCCAGTCCGCGGCCTTCTTGTCGTAGAACTTGATGGTGTAGCCGGTGGCGAGGTACTTGGACGCGCCTCCCGACTTCCAGCCGTCGCCGTGCGGGGCGGCCGCCGCGGCGGCCGAACGCCGGGCCGGGACGGGCTTCAGGGACATCACCCCGTCCTCGAACGCCGTCCCGTCCGTACCGGAGACGCCGAAGTCGGCCGTCTCCGTCTGGCGTGCCGCGGGCCCGGCCGCCTGGTGTGCGTCCCGCGGCTCCTTGTCGTCGGTGCCGAACGCGCTGGGCGACAGCTGCAGACCCGCCACGACGGCCGCCGCGGCGCCCACGGCGGCCATGGCTATCCGGCGTTTGCGGGTGCCGCGCTTACGTGTGGAACTCAAATCCCCGTTGTCCTCTCGCTGTGAAACACGTGCCGACCCCGGGCCACCACTGGGGGCCCGGGGTCGAACAGATGATAGGCGTGAAGTGCGGGGCGGATGTTGCCAGTTGGAACTGTCGTTGTCGAACGGCCGTCAGTGCGCGTTCTCCGTCGGGCGGAGGTTCTTGGGGATCCTCGCCCAGGTCAGTGCCGCGGCCGCCAGCGGCAGCGCGGCCGCCATCAGGAACGTCGGCGTCATCCCGGAGGTGAACGCGTCGGCGGCCCGGGTCAGCAGCGTGGTGCCCGCGGGCCCGGTGAGCTCGCCGGCCACCCGCGCGGCCTCGCCGACCGAGTCGCTCACGGCCGCCGCGGTGTCGGCCGCGAGACCGAGGTCGGGCAGGTTCACGCGGTACAGCGAGGTCGCGATGGAGCCGAGGACGGCCACGCCCATCGCGGCGCCGAGTTCGTAACAGGTCTCCTCGACGGCCGCGGCACCACTGACGTGCTCCGCCGGGGCGGACGCCATCAGCGTCACCGACGCGGCGGTCGTCGCGATGCCGACACCGAAGCCGAGCACGGCGAGCGCGGCCGCCACCTGGCCGTAGCCGAGCGGCCCCGCGAGCTGGAGCAGCCAGGGCAGCGCGAGCCCCGCCGCCATGAGGACCAGACCGCCGCCCATCACGTGGCGGATCGGCAGGCGGTGCATCAGCGTCGGCGTGAGCAGCGAGGTGATCACCAGGCCGAGGGGCGCGGGCAGCAGCCGGACGCCCGCCTCCAGCGGGGTGTAGCCCTGTCCGTACTGGAACCACTGGGTGATCAGGAACAGCGCCGAACCCAGCGCGATCATGCCGAGGAAGATCGACGCGGCGGCGATGGCGAACGGCCGCGAGGCGAACAGCCTGACCTGGAGCAGCGGGTGCTCCAGGCGCAGCTGACGGCGGACGAAGACGGTGAGCGTCACCGCGGCCACGACGAGCAGCACCCAGGCCATCGGGTCGGCGGGGCCGCCCTTGCCGAGCTGCTTGACGCCGCCCGCGAGGGCGAGCATGCCGACGATGGACTGACCGACGCCCCACCAGTCCCAGCGGCCCGCGCGGGGCTGGTGGGACTCGGGCAGGATCCACAGGCCGAGCGCGATGACCACGGCGGCGATCGGGATGTTGATCAGGAACGCGGAGTGCCAGCCGTCGTACTGGACCAGCAGCCCGCCCACGACCGGGCCGAGCGCCATGCCGCCGCCGATGACGGCGGACCACACGGCGTACGCGAAGGCGCGCTCGCGGGCGTCGGTGAAGACGTTCCGCAGGATCGACAGGGTGGCGGGCATGATCGCCGCGCCACCGGCGCCGAGCAGCGCGCGGGCGGCGATGACCTGCCAGGCGGCCGTCGCGAAGACGGCGAGCAGCGAGGCGAACGCGAAGATCCCGAAGCCGATCAGGAGCAGCCGCTTGCGGCCCCACCGGTCACCGAGGGCGCCCGCGGTGACGAGCAGGCCGGAGAGCACGAGGGCGTAGATGTCGATGATCCACAGCTGCTGCACGGAGCTGGGCCGCAGATCGGCGACCAGGGAGGGGAAGGCGACGTTCAGGATCGTGGTGTCCATGGCGATCAGCAGCAGGCTGCCGGAAAGGATCGCGAGGACGGCCCAGCGCCGTGGATCACGCTGCGGGGTCATGGCTGTACACTCCAAGGTCGAATGAGACATCAATGTCTCACATGAAACTTGAACGTGTCTAGTCGAGGGCGTGCGGGACCCCGCCGGGACCGGAGCGGGCCACGGCCGGCTCGGGCCACGGCAAGGTCGGGCCACGGCTGGCTCGGGCCACGGCAAGGTCGGGTCACGGCAGGTTCGGGTCGCGGCCGGGTCGGGCCGGGTTCACCCCACGCGCCGCAGCGCCTCCGGGGTGAGGTCCGCCAGGGACGGGTAGCCGTCGACGGCCATCAGCAGATCGGCCTCGGCGAGCAGCGCGCGCAGTACGTGCGTCACGCCGTCGGTGCCGCCGATGCCGAGCCCGTACGTGTAGGGACGGCCCACGCCGACGGCGGTGGCGCCCAGTGCGACGGCCTTGACGACGTCCGCGCCGCTGCGCACCCCCGAGTCGAACAGGACGGGCAGCCCGTCGGCCGCGGCCACCACCTCGGGCAGGGCGTCGAGCGCGGGCAGCCCGCCGTTGGCCTGGCGCCCTCCGTGGTTGGAGCAGTAGACGCCGTCCACCCCGCCGTCCCTCGCGCGGCGCACGTCCTCGGGGTGGCACAGGCCCTTCACGATCAGCGGCAGCGAGGTGAGCGACCGCAGCCACGGCAGGTCGTCCCATGTGAGCGGGTTGCCGAAGAGCTGCACCCACTTCAGGATCGCGGACTGCGGGTCCTGCTCGGGCGCCGCGGGCAACTGGGCGCGGAAGACCGGGTCGCTGAAGTAGTTGGCCAGGCAGTGCCCGCGCAGCTGCGGGAAGTTGGCGGTGCTCAGATCGCGCGGGCGCCACCCGGTGATCCAGGTGTCCATGGTGACGACGATCGCCTTGAACCCGGACTTCTCCGCGCGCCGCACCAGGCTCTCGGCGAGCTCCCGGTCGGTCGGCGTGTACAGCTGGAAGAAGCCGGGCGTCCCGCCGAGTTCGGCCGCGACCGCCTCCATGGGGTCGGTGGACAGCGTCGAGGCGATCATCGGCACCCCGGTCCGCGCGGCCGCCCGCGCGGTCGCGAGATCGCCGTGCCCGTCCTGCGCGCAGATGCCTAGGACACCGACGGGCGCCATGAACAGCGGTGACGGCAGCGTCAGGCCGAACAGGTCGACGGACAGGTCGCGTTCGGCCGCCCCCACGAACATCCGCGGCACCAGACCCCAGCGCTCGAACGCCTCGGCGTTGGCGTCCTGCGTCCGCTCGTCCCCAGCCCCGCCCGCCACGTACGACACCACCGAGGGCGGCATCGCGGCGTGCGCGCGGGCCTCCAGTTCGGCGTACGTCATGGGGTATTTCGGCACGACCCCGCGCAGCCCGTCGAGGTAGATCTCGTCCTGGTAGTCCTTGTACGGACGCGGTGTCGGTGTCATGGACACGCATGCTGCCAGGGAAATGTGAGCTCGTACACGTACTCAATCGGTCCGGTTGGCGATCACCCGACGGGGGAATCACCGTGGGACAGGAACGGCCGCGCAAGACACGTCGCGGCCCCGGCGGCGGCCATCGGGCCGCATGTTCGCCGGTTGTCCAGGGAGGGGAAGTGAGCTGCCATGCGTGCGCACCGGCGCGCCCATCGGCTTACCGCATGTGTGGAGTACGCGCTGCCGCAGGAGGCCGCATCGGCGGGGCGGGCGCGTAAGTTGACCACGGCGTTTCTCGCCAGGTCCCATCGTCGCAAGGGCGAGGTGACCGCCGAGCGGATGGACGACGTCACGCTCATCGTGTCCGAACTCGTCGCCAATGCCGTCCAGCACGCCCGCGGCGGCTGCCGCCTGCGCGTCGAGGTGGCCGGAGACCGGGTGACCGTCGAGGTGTACGACGCGAGTCCCGTCCGTCCCAAGGTCCGCAGGCCCAACTTCACCAGGGAGAGCGGCCGCGGCCTCGCGATGGTGCACGAGCTCGCCCAGCGCCTGGAGGTCGTGGGCGCGCCGCGCGGCGGCAAGACGGTGCGGGCGGTCCTCGCCGGGTGACCCCGGCGTGGGGCCCGCCCCGCTGGGGCGCGGGCCCGGGGCGTCAGGCGCTCGCGCCGACGTCCTGCCGACGGTCCCGCACGGCCGCGGAATCCGCGCGCGCGAGCGGCGGCGCGGCACGGAAGGCCCGTACGGCCAGTGCGCCGCGCACCACCGCGAGCGCCGTGGCCAGCACGCCGATCGCGACGAGGAGCCGGCCCGTGTCGGGTACGAACAGCAGGACCTCGGAGAGGTTCACGGTCACCTGCCGGGGCAGTACGTAGACGGCCGAGACGGCGAGGGCCAGCAGGCCCGTGACCGAGACGAGCGCGCCGACGACCGTCCGGCGCCGGCCCGCGCGGGGACCTCCGCGCGAGGGGCGGAAGAGCCGGAACAGCGACCAGAGCAGGGCGAGCGCGAGCACGGCGGTCACGCCGGTGACCGTGGTCAGCAGGGTGTCGAGCATCGGATCGGTGGACGCGGCGGCGGGGCGGCCGCCGAGCAGGATGTGCATCGCGCCGAGGGCGGTGGCGTTGAGCAGCTCGTCGCGCTGCGGGCTGTAGGCGTTGTCCTGGACGACGACCGCGAGCCCGCGCTCCGGTGCGAGGACGACGGTGCCGTGGTAGCCGGGGGTCGCGCCGCCGTGCCACACCACGCGCTCGCCCTCGAAGGAGTCGTCGCGCCAGCCCAGGCCGTAGCGGTGGGAGGTGCCCGCGGGGATGGTGCCCTTGTGCATCTCGCGGAGCCCCGCGGGTGAGACCACGGCGCGCGCGGCCTTGCTCCCGCCGCCCAGATGCGCGACGGCGAACCTGCTCAAGTCGTCGATGTCGGCGCCCACATAGCCGTACGGCACCCCCGAGGCGTCGTACGGCGGGTCGAAGCGCTTCGGGTGGCCGAAGAAGTAGCGGTGCCCCGGGGCGAGTCGGCGCCGCTCGGCGCCGCGCTCGTCGACGATGGCGCCGTCCATGCCGAACGGCCTCAGCACCGAGCTCGTGAGGTATGCGCCGAACGGCCGCCCCGACACCTTCTCCACGACGGCGCCGAGGAGCATGTAGTTGGCGTTGCTGTACTCGTGCCGCTCGCCGGGCCGTGCGCCGGTACGGGCGTCGGCCAGGCCGCGGGCCGTCCGCTCGACGCCGTCCGGTGCGTTGTCGAACCGGTCGGCGTGCTTCAGGCCGTCCCGCTCCGAGAGGCCGCTGGTCTGGTTGAGGAGATCGCGCAGCGTGATGCGGTCGGCCGAAGGGCCGGTCGGCCTGAACCACGGCAGATAGCGGCGGACCGGCGCGTCCAGTTCCAGGGAACCCGCCTCCGCCAGGTGCAGCACCGCGGTCGCCGTGATCGGCTTGGCCAACGAGCCGACCAGGAAAGGGGTCTGACGGGTGATCGGCTCACCGTCGCCGTCCTTGCCCCAGGTCCGCCGGTGTACGACGGCGTCGTCCTTGACGACCGCGAGCGCCATGCCGGGAACGCGCAGGCGCTCGCGCTGTGCCTGGGCGTGGGCGTCAACGCGCTTGAGCTGTGCGGGGGTTGGTCCATCCGCTGCCGAAGCGGCGCCCGATGCCGATGCCGATGTCGCTGTGGGCGGGTGTGCCGATGCCGTCGGAGCCGTCGCTCCCACCGTGGCCGCGATCGCTAACCACGCCGCGCCCAGGCGTCGGACCCAGGTGTGCCGTCTGCTTTCCATGACGCCCCCTCGTAACCGTATGTCCGTACGGTTATGACGTTACCGTATGCCTGTATGGTTAAGCCATGCCTCGCGTCTCCGATCACCAAGAGCGCCGTCAGCAAGTAGCCGCCGCGGTGGAACGGATCATCACCGCCGACGGCCTGAACGCCGTGACGGTCGCCAAGACCGCGGCGGAGGCCGGGATTTCGGTCGGGCTCGTGCAGCACTACTTCCGCAGCAAGGACGAGATGCTGCTGTTTGCGTACGGCCACGCACTGGAGCGTTTCGAGCAGCGGGTGACCGTGCTCGTCGGACGGGCCGAGGCCGTGGGGACGCGGATCGAGCACATCGTGCTCGACGCGCTCGCCGAGAGCATGCCGATGGACGCGGAGCGCCGCAGGGAGTGGCGCATCGCGCTCGCCTTCACGGGCCGGGCGGCCGAGGACCCGCGCCTCGGCGAACTGAAGGTCGCCGCGCTCAACCGCACCCGCGCGCTGATCGCCCAGGCGCTCATCAACGCCAAGGAGTGCGGCGAGGTCGCCCCCGAGGTCGACGAGCACGTGGCGGCGGCCCGCATCGCCGCGTACGCCGAGGGGCTCACGGCCCATGTCTACGCCGACCCGAAGGGCCTGACCCCGGACGCGGCCCTCGCGGCGCTCGGCGATCACCTGGCGGGAGTCTTCACCGGCCAGTGCGAGCTGCGCCATCGCGAGCCGGGCGAACGTCCGGCGGGCGAAGCCGCGGCGGGCTAGCCCTGCCCGGGGTCGCCGGTCCCGGCCGCCGCCGTGCTCGTGCGTACGATCAACTTCGGCTGTACGGAGGCCGGTTCGGGCTCGGCCTCGGGGTTGTCGATGAGGCGCAGCAGATGACCGAAGGCCAGCGCGCCCATCTCGGTGAAGGGCTGGGCCACGGTCGTCAGTGACGGTGAGCAGTACTCGGCGAGTTCGATGTCGTCGACGCCCACCACGGAGATGTCCTGCGGCACACGGCGGCCCAGCTCGTGCAGGGCGCGGATCACGCCGAACGCCATTTCGTCGCTCGCGGCGAACACCGCGGTCACCTCGGGGATGCGGCCGAGCAGCAGGCCGTTGCGGTAGCCGGACGAGGGGGACCAGTCGCCTTCGAGCACGGGCGGCACCATGCGGCCCTCGGCCTCCAGGGTCTGCCGCCAGCCCCGCATCCTGCTCGCCGCGTCGAGCCACTCGCCGGGACCGGAGACGTGCCAGACCGTCTCGTGCCCGAGGTCGAGGAGGTGACGGGTCGCGAGCTCGGCGGCCCGCACCTGGTCCACCGCGACGACCTCGGAGGCCGCCGTGCGCGAGCCGTCGACGGTCACCGTGGGCAGGGAGTCCGTCAACTGCTCGATGCGCGGGCTGACATGGATGAGCGGGATGGCCAGGATGATGCCCTCGACGCGCTGGTCGGCGAGCCGGGACAGGGCCGCCTCGACGGCGGAGGTGTCGAGCGAGGCCGTGGACGCGGTGGAGACCGAGTAGCCCGCCGCGTACGCGGCGCTCTCCACTCCGAAGGTGAAGGTCAGCCGGGAGTAGAAGGTCGTCTGGAGGGTGACCACGCCGATCGTCCTGCTGCGGCCCGACGACAGGATCCGGGCCGCGCTGTTCTTGCGGTAACCGAGCCGTTCGACGGCCGCGAGCACCTTGGCGCGGGTCTCCTCGCGGACGTTGGGGTGGTCGGAGAGGGCGCGCGAGACCGTCTGCGCGGAGACGCCCGCGACCCGCGCCACATCGGCCATGCCGGGCGGCCGTCCGCCGCCCTCGTCACCGTTCGCTGTCTGCATGCGCCCTCTCTCGGTCCCTTCTCTCCGGTCGGCCCTGACGGCCGGCCCCGACCGTCCGTCCCTTCGGCCCGTCCCTTCGGCCCGCCCCGGCGGCCCGCTCCACCAGCTCGTGCGCCGGATGATACCGGCCCCATGCCCGTCCCAGCGGGCCGAGCGAGGCATTTGATGAAGGTATTGGCATCGATAACATTCTCTGCCATAGTTCCGGCCATCGGTGCGGGAAACGGCGCCAAGCGCGGCTCGCGGCGCACCGATCTCACAGCAGGCCCCGCCCTATGTGTCCGGGTCTGATCCCTGCCCACGTACACAAGGAGGGGCCGTGCAGAAGACTCGTCTGCGTACGGCGGGAGTCGTCGGAGCGCTCGCGCTGACGTTGGTGCTCGGCGGATGCTCGTCGTCCGACTCGGACTCGGCGGGCGGTGGCGGCGGATCCGCCACCATGAAGTTCTGGGGCTGGTCACCGGGGTACGCGGACGCGGTCAAGGCGTTCAACAAGTCGCACCCCGACATCAAGGTCGACTACCAGGAAGTGCAGCCCGGCGCCAAGGGCGGCTACCAGAAGATGCTCAACGCGGTGCAGGCCGACAACTCGCCCTGTCTGGCCCAGGTCGGCTACGAGACGCTGCCGAGCTTCGCCGCCCAAGGGGCCCTTGAGGACGTCGCCAAGTACGCCGAAGGGGACAAGGGTGACTTCCAGAAGGCCGCCTGGAACTCGGTCTCCCTGGGCGGCGCCGTCTACGGAGCCCCCGTCGACACGGGCCCGATGGCCCTCTTCTACAACAAGAAGCTCTACGACGAGCTGGGCCTGAAGCCCCCGAAGACCTGGGACGAGTACGCGAAGCAGGCCAAGAAGATCCACGCGTCCGACCCCAAGCGCTTCGTCTCCTCGCCCTATCTGAACTACGACTACGCGGGCCTGTCCTGGCAGGCGGGCGCGAGCTGGTTCGGGATCAAGGGCGACGCCTGGCAGGTCGACCTGGCATCGCCCGCGGGCAAGAAGGTCGCCGACTACTGGCAGGGCCTCGCGGACGACGGCCTGATCAGCAAGGCGCCCATGTACGACCAGGCGTGGTACAGCGGTCTTGGCAGCGGTAACATCGCGTCCGTCGTCGGCGCCGTCTGGCAGGCCGGAGTGATCAAGGGCGGGGCGAAGGACGGCTCGGGCGACTGGGCCGTGGCGCCCATGCCGCAGTGGTCCGCGGGCGACACCGCCGTCGGCAACGCGGGCGGCTCGGCCACCGCCGTGCTCAAGGGCTGTGAGTCCACCGAGGCCGCCTGGACCTTCGCCCACTGGCTCAGCACCGACCGCGAGGCCTACGGCGGCCTGGTCGACAAGGCGTCGCTCTACCCGGCCGCGCCCGCGCTGCTCGACCTGCCCCAACTCAAGGCCGGAGACCCGTACTTCGGCGGCCAGAAGATCTACGACGTCTTCGCGGCCGCGGCGCCGAAGGTCAGCTCCGGCTGGACCTGGGGCCCGGTCATGACCAAGACGTCCGCGGACCTGGACGACGCGCTGAGCAAGGCGTGGGCCGGCAAGGGGACCATCGCCGACGCGCTGCGCGGCACCCAGGACAAGACGGTGAGTGAACTCAAGAACCAGGGCCTGACGGTGGCGGAGTAAGCGCTCCGCTGGATGAGCCGTGTCATGCCGTCGGATGTGTGCGGGTTCGCCGTGGCCGGTCGCGCCCAAGCGGCGGAGCCGCATGTGTCAGGGCCCCGCGCCCCTATGGGGCGCGACCGGACCGGTCCGCGGTAATCCGCACGACCGGCCGTCCGTCCGTCAGGCGTCGAACCGGAAGTGAGCTCGTGACGACAACCCTCGGCGCGGCGGAGCCCGCCGCCCCACCGACCCAGCACCCCACACGGCCGCCGCGCGGGCGGCGGCGGACCGCGCGCAGCAGGCGCACGCTGCTGCTCTTCGGCGGGCCTTTCGTGGTCCTCTTCGTGGCGATGTACATCGCGCCCATCGTGTACGCGACGGTGAGCAGCTTCTACGTGGTCAAGCGCTCCGGGCTCGGACTCACCGCGCCCACCGAGGAGTTCGACCCGCTGCACAACTTCGCGCAGGCCTTCGGGGACCACGACTTCCTCGCCGGGCTCGGCAGGGTCGGGCTCTTCGCCGTCGTCCAGGTGCCGCTGATGCTGGGCGTCGCCCTCGGGCTCGCGCTGCTCATCGACGCCAAGTCCGCACGCGCCAAAGGCCTGTTCCGCCTGGGCGCCTTCCTGCCCTACGCGATCCCCGGCGTCAGCGCGGCGCTCGTGTGGTCGTTCATGTACTCCGCCGACTCCAGCCCCATCAACCACCTGCTCGAACCGCTGGGCATCCAGATCCCGTTCTTCTCCAGCGGCTCGGTCCTGTGGTCCGTGGCGAACATCGTCACGTGGAGCTGGACCGGCTACAACATGATCATTATTTACAGCGCGTTGCAGACGATCCCCGGCGAGGTCCTGGAGGCCGCGCGGATGGACGGCGCGTCCGCCCTGCGGATCGCCTGGCACATCAAGATCCCCGCCGTCCGCAGCTCACTGGTGCTGACCGCGGTGTTCTCCATCATCGGCTCCGCGCAGCTGTTCAACGAGCCGACCGTGCTCCAGCCCATCTCCAGCGGCTCCATCTCCTCGACGTTCACGCCGATCATGTCCGCGCAGGCCGCGGTCGCGGCGGGCAACTACCACTACGCCGCCGCCCAGTCGGTGATCCTCGCCCTCGCCGTCGGCGCGCTGTCCTTCGTCTTCTTCAAGCTGACCAACCGGAGTGAGAACGCATGAGTGCCGTCGTGACGCGAGCGAACGCCACGGCAGGCCCGAAGGCCGGGGCGAGGCGCGACACGACCGCCACGAGCCGCGGCGTCGTCCTGGCCGTGCTGCTGATATCCACCGCCTACTTCCTCTTCCCGCTGTGGTGGCTCCTGGTCTCGGTCACCAAGCCGTTCGGGGAGCAGTTCAGCGGCAGCGGGCTCTGGTTCGACGGGTTCGGGCTCTTCGACAACCTCAGCAGGCTGACCGCGCAGAACGACGGCATCTTCTGGCGCTGGATGCTCAACAGCGTCCTCTACTGCGGTGTCGGCGCGCTGGTGGGCACCCTGCTCTCGGCGATGGCGGGCTATCTGCTCGCCAAGTACGAGTTCCGGGGCAAGGGCCTGCTGTTCGGCACGGTGCTCGCCGCCGTACTCGTACCGAAGATCCTCTTCACGCTGCCGCTGTACCTGATGTTCTCCGGCGTCGGCCTGATCAACAATCCGCTCGCCGTGCTGCTGCCCAGCGTCGTCAGCCCGTTCGGCGTCTATCTCGCGCGGATCTTCGCGGCCCAGTCGGTGCCCGACGAGGTGATCGAGGCGGGCAGGCTCGACGGGGCGGGGGAGTTCAGGATCTTCCGGACGATCGGCGTGCCGATGATGCTGCCCGCGCTGGTCACGATCTTCCTCTTCCAGTTCGTCGACATCTGGAACAACTACCTGCTGCCCGCCATGGTGCTCGGCGACGACGAACTCCAGCCGGTCACCGTAGGGCTGGTCGGCTGGAACGCCAGCCACGGCGTCGGCGTCCCCGCGCCCCTGGTCGTCATCGGCTCGCTGATCTCCGTCATCCCGCTGATCATCGCCTTCGTCGCGCTCCAGCGCTTCTGGCGGGCGGGGATGACCGCCGGCGCGGTCAAGTAGTCATCGCCGAAAGGGCCGTTGGGGCCGACCTTCGAGAAGGTCGGCCCCAACGGCCCTTTCGCTTACGGTCAGTTCCGGTGCAGGACGCCGATCAGTCGCGCCACCTCGGTCTCCACGGCGGCACGGGCCGGGCCCAGGTACTTGCGCGGGTCGGCCACCTCCGGCGCCACGGCCAGCTGTTCGCGCACCGTGCGGGTGAAGAGCTTGTTGAGGTGCGTGGATATGTTCACCTTCGTCATGCCGGCCGCGACCGCCTTCGCCAGGTCGCCGTCGCCGACCCCCGACGAGCCGTGCAGCACCAGCGGGACGCCGACCGCGGCACGCAGCCGCTCGATGAGCACGAAGTCGAGCACGGCGTCCCGGGTGAGCATGGCGTGCGAGCTGCCCACGGCGACGGCCAGCGCGTCCACGCCGGTGGCCCCGGTGAACGCGCGGGCCTCGGCCGGATCGGTGCGGACCCCGGGGGCGTGTGCCCCGTCCTTGCCGCCGACCTCGCCGAGCTCGGCCTCCACCCAGACGTGCGACCGGTGGCAGTACTCCGCGATCGCCCGGGTGGCCGCCACGTTCTCCTCGTACGGCAGCTTCGAGGCGTCGAACATCACCGAGCTGAAGCCGAGTTCGACGGCCTCGCGGACGAGTTCGGCCGACTCGGCGTGATCGAGGTGGACCGCCACGGGCACCCGCGCCGCGCGGGCCAGCGCGAGCGAGGCGAGACCGACGGGCGCGAGACCGCCGTGGTAGCGGGCGGTGTTCTCGCTGATCTGGAGGACGACCGGCAGGCCGGCGCGCTCGGCGCCCGCCACGATCGCCTCGGCGTGTTCGAGCTGTACGACGTTGAAGGCGCCGACGCCGGACCGCCGCGCGTGCGCGGCGCCGGTGATGTCGCCGGTGGGGGACAGGGGCATGGCTGCTCTCCAGGAAGTGATGGATGACCTGCTGGAACCGCGCGACGGGCCGCGGGCGGCGACCGGGGGAGCGTCGGCTCCGGCCCGGCGGCGCGCCCGCGGCCCGCGCGGCGTGACGGGGTGCGGGCGCCCGTCAGCCCTGGCCGTGGTCGAGGATCACGGACCGGGTGAGGTTGCGCGGGCGGTCCGGGTCGTAGCCGCGGCCCTGTGCGATCACCACCGCGAGACGCTGGGCGAGGATCAGGTCGGCCAGCGGATCGAGCGCGTCCGCCGCGTCGCCGGAGGCGGCGACGAAGGTCCCGCCGACCCGGGCGACGTCGTCGTCGAGGCCCTGCGGCGCGGCGCCGAACAGCCAGGCCACCCGGCCGGGTCCGGTGATGCTGATGGGCCCGTGCCGGTACTCCATCGCCGGGTACGACTCGGTCCAGGCGCCCGCGGCCTCGCGCATCTTGAGCCCGGCCTCCAGGGCGAGCCCGTAGGTCCAGCCGGTGCCGAGGAAGGTGAACTGCTCGGCGGCGCACACCTCGGGGGCCAGTTCCGTGGCGACGGCGCGCTCGGCGTCCGCGATCGCCCTGGACATCGGCAGGACACCGGCGGGCAGCGCGCCCTCCGCCTCCAGGTGGGCGCGGAGCAGCGCGAGCACGGTGGTGGCGAAGCGCGTCTGGACCACCGACTCCTCGTCGGCGAAGTCCAGGACGGCGACCGCGTCCGCGAGTTCCATCACCGCGGTCTTCGGGTCCGCGGTGATCGCCGCGGTCGGCACGGTCCCCTTCACCGCGGCGAGCAGGTCGAGCACCTCCGTCGTGGTCCCGGACCTGGTGATGGCGAGCACGCGGTCGTACGTGCGCCCGGTGGGGAACTCGGAGGCGGCGAAGGCGTCCGTCTCGCCGTGCCCGCCGCTCTCGCGCAGCTGGGCGTAGGCGAGCGCCATGAACCAGGAGGTGCCGCAGCCGACGACGGCCACGCGCTCGCCGCGCCGGGGCAGCGCGGCGGCGAACCCGCCGGCCGAATCGGCGGCCCGGCGCCAGGTCTCCGGTTGGGAGTCGATCTCCAGCGTCGTACGGCAGGCGTCAGGGGCGGACATGGCTGAGCTCCTCGATACGGGTCGGATGGGGCCTCTCATGCGCTGAGAACGCTGTCGTACCGACACTCAGGATGTCAAGATGTGCTCGTAACCGAGATCAAAAATGCAGAATCGCGCAAACAGTGTGCACGCAATGCCCGGAATGGGGTCGTGCCGCGTGAAAAGTCCCTGGTGGTGGCCCATTACGATCGGTGGGTGCCCGACGGGGCGCGGCCGGAGGCAAGGAGAGGCCCGACGATGTCCAAACGCGAGCGCTGGAGCGCGCTCCTCGAACTCCTCGCTGCCGAGGGCCGTCTCGACGTTGAGGAGGCCGCGGGCGCGCTCGACGTCTCCAGCGCCACCATCCGCAGGGACCTCGACGAACTCGCCGAACAGCAGATGCTGGTCCGCACCCGCGGCGGCGCCATCGCCCACGGCGTCTCCTACGAACTCCCGCTGCGCTACAAGTCCTCTCGGCGCGCCCCCGAGAAACAGCGCATCGCCGCGGCCGTCGCCGATCTCGTCGGGGACCGCGAGGTGGTGGGCCTCAACGGCGGCACCACGACCACCGAGGTCGCCCGGGTGCTCGCGCTGCGGTTCGGCGGCGGTCCCCGCGAGGAGGGCGAGACGGCGTCGGCGGCGCCCGCGCTCACGATCGTCACCAACGCCCTGAACATCGCGGCCGAACTCGCCGTCCGCCCGCAGATCAAGACCGTGTCCACGGGCGGCGTGGCCCGCCCGACGACGTACGAACTGGTCGGCCCGCTGACCAGCGGCGTACTCAACGAGGTCGTCCTGGACGCGGCCGTGCTCGGGGTGGACGGCGTGGACCCGCAGCTCGGGGTCATGGCCCACCACGAGGACGAGGCCGGTGTCAGCAGGCGCCTCGCCGAGCGGGCGAACCGCGTCATCGTGGCGACGGACTCCAGCAAGCTCGGCAGGCGCGCCTTCGCCAGGATCTGCGGCCTGGAGCGGGTCGACATCCTGGTGACCGACGTCAACGTCTCCCCGGAGACCTCGGCCGCGCTGGCCGACGCGGGGGTCAAGGTGATCGCGGTCTGAGCGGGCCGGATGTTTCTTGCGCGGGGAAAAGTCCGTTGCGGTCCCGGCGGGCGGCGGCGGAGAGTTGGGGGCATGACTCCGTCTCCGGATGCAGGTCCCGAATCGTCAACTGCCCGCGACGGCGGCGAAAGCGGCCGTGTCGGCCCCCCGCAGGGGCGGACCGTGCGCCCGGCCACCCTCGACGACGCGGCGGCGATCTGCGCGCTGCTCAACGAGGTCGACCTCCTTGAGATAGGCCGCGCCGACACCGAAATCGCCGAGGTGCGGGCCGACTTGAAGCATCCCGAGGCGGACCTCGAACGCAACTCGTGGCTGCTCTTCGACGGCGACCGGCTGGTCGGGTACGGCCTGCTGTGGGACGAGTCGGGCGGCGAGCGCATCGACGTCGACCACTACGTCCTGCCCGGCCAACTCCCGGGCGCCCTGCACCTGTTCGAGCTGATGGAGGACCGCGCGGCCCGGCGCGCGGCGGCCAACGGGGCGACGCGCGCCGTGGTGCACCTGCACCTGAACACGACGCCCACCACCGACCTGGACGCACTGCGCGGACGCGGCTGGCGCACGGTGCGCCGCTACAACGTGCTCGCCCGCGACCTCTCCGCCACCGCCGACCCGCCGCCGCAGCCGCCGCCCGGCGTCACCCTGCGCCCCTGCGTCGCCGAACAGGACCGCCGCATCGCCCACGCGCTGCTCCAGGAGGCCATGACCGAGCACTTCGACTTCCAGCCGCGCACCTACGCACAGTGGCTGGACGACATCGACGGCGCCCGCGCCGACTGGTCCGCGATCTGGGTCGCGGAGGTCGAGGGCATCGGCGACAGCGCGGTCCTGCGCACCCACGACGACCGGGCCTCGATGGCCTGGATCAGCAACATCGCCGTACTGGACAAGGCCCGTCGCCAGGGCCTCGGCGGCCATCTGCTGCGGCACGCCTTCGGGCACTACGCGGCGCGCGGCCGCGACCGGATCGGGCTCGGCGTGGACACGGACAACAGCAGCGGCGCGCTCGGACTCTACGAGCGGCACGGGATGAGCCTCGACCACGCGGTCGACACCTGGGAGTTGATCCGTCAGGTGTGACCGTGCCGGGGCCGTCGGACGGTCCCGGCACGGTGCGGTGCGGTGCGGGGATCAGCAGGCCCCGAGGTCCTGCCACACACCCCACTCTCCGGTGGTGCCGGGCTCCTCGCCGGTCGTCCACCACTTGGCCTTCCAGGTGTGGCCCTTGTGGGAGACCTGCTGGCCGCCGGTGTAGATCGCGCCGGTGGACCAGGGCGCGGCCGTGCACTGGTTGCCGCTGCCGCCGGTGACGGTCAGGGAGAACGTCGCCGAGTGCGCGGCCGACGGGCTCGCGCCGCTGACGGTGATCTCGTACGTGCCGTTGACGGCCGCGGCCGTCGTGGCGAGCGTGAGCGTCGAGCTGCCGCCCGCGGTCACCGATGCGGGGCTGAGCGAGGCGGTGACGCCGGACGGCGCGCCGCTCGCGGTCAGCTTCACGGTCTGGGCGGTACCCGAGGTCACCGAGGTCTTCACCGTGCTGGTGGTGGAGGCGCCGGCCTTGACGGTCGCCGACGCCGGGGTCGCCGCGAGCGAGAAGTCGTCGCTCGGCACGCTGCCGCCGCTGGTGAAGGGCGCGAAGACGTGCGTGAAGTCCCAGGTGTTCTGCTCGATGCCGGAGCAGTCGTCCCTGGCGCCGCCGCCGGGGCAGCCTCCGTTGTCACGCTGGAGCGCCCAGAAGGAGATCATGTTGATCCCCTTGGCGACGGCCCAGTCGTAGACCGTCCTGGCGTTGGCGAGGGTGAAGGTCTCGGCCGGGCCGAAGTCGTCGACGCCGGGCATCTCGGTGATGCCGATCATGCCCCAGAGCTGCGCCGGGCTCTTGCCCGGGTAGAGCTTGGCGAGCTGGTCGTACAGGCCCTGGGCGGCGGTCTTGGTGTCCTGCGCCATGTCGTGCGCCGCGTTGTCGTAGTAGTCGAACGTCATGAGGTTGACGACGTCGACCCGCGCGCCGTTGGTGACGGCGTTCTTGAGTACGGCGAGACCGCTGGGCGCCAGGCCCTTGGTCGTCGTCGGCAGGGTGTACGAGATCTCCAGCTTGCGGCCGCTCGCGGCGGCCCAGTCCTGGACCTTCTTGATCGCCTTGTTGCGCCGGTCGACGCCCGCGCTGTTGTCCAGCGCGTCGACCTCGATGTCCATGTCGAGCCGCGGGATGTCGTAGGTCGTGACGACCTTCTCGTAGACGGCGGCGATCTGGTCGACGTCGGTACAGCTGTCGGCGATCTCGGTTCCCGTGGTGTCCGCCGTGTAGCCGCCGAAGGAGGGGATGACGTCGCCGCCGCGCCCCTGGATCGTCTTGATGTCGGCGCCGAAGGACTGCTGGGCGACAGGCAGGGAGGTGTCGCCGTTCCAGTACGCGGTGCAGGAGCCCTTGGTCGCCGTCTGGAGGAACGCCATCGTCAGGTGCTTGGCGCCCGACTGGGCGCTGAGCGCGGCGGGGCTCTCGCCCGTCCAGGACTCGAAGTAGGGGGCGAAGACACGGGCGGGGAGCGGGGTCGCGGCCTGGGCGGGGGCGCCCGAGATCGCGGTCAGGCCCAGAGCGGCCACTGCGGTGGCCGCCGCGGTGAGAGCGGCACGGAGGGAACGCATACGTCTCATGGCCATCCAAGAGGTGAGAGGCGTCAACTGAGGTGTGACGCACTGGCGTTGCCCTACGGAGTAGCCCTGCGGTCATAGGCATGTCAATGGTATGAACCAAATGAGGACTAGACCAATTTGAGGGGTAGGGGCGGGTCCGTACGACGGCACGCGACGCCGTGCGCCGCGCGGCCGCTGGTCAGGGCCGTGGCACGCGGGGACACCCGGACGACTGCCGCCGCCGGCCCGCGCGGAAGGCACGGAACCGCGCGAGGGACCCCGCCACGGCCGGCTCCCGCCAACGCGCCACGGACGGCTGTCCGTCCGACGGAACGAACCGCGGGCCGCCGCTCGAAATGCGGCTGCGCGAACGGCCCTCGGCGCGCTAGAACCGGTGCATGGACGACGACGAGCGGCGGTTGCCCGGTGGCAGGACGGTCGGCGCGGTGCGCAGGGGTGACGCCGTGCACCGCCCCGTACAGCCGTGGACGCCCGCGGTGCACGCGGTGCTGCGGCACCTGGAGGCGGCAGGGTTCGAGGGCGCGCCACGGGTGCTCGGCGTGGACGACCGGGGCCGCGAGGTGCTGACCCACCTCGACGGCGAGACGGCGGGCGAGGAACTCCCCTGGCCCGACTGGGTGTACGCGGAGAGCACGCTCGTCGACGCGGGCCGCTGGGCCCGGCGGCTGCACGACGCGACGCTGGACTTCGTCCCGCCGCGGGACGCGCGCTGGCTCGCCGGGCAGACCTGGCGGCCCGGCCTCGTCATCGGCCACCACGACGCCGCCCCGTGGAACGCGGTCCTGCGCGAGGGGCACCTCGCCGGCTTCTTCGACTGGGACACCGCGGGCCCGTCCTCCCGCGCCCTGGACCTGGCGTTCATGGCGCTGACCTGGGTGCCCCTGCACGCGCGCTCGTTCGCCGAACGGACCGGCTTCACCGCCTTCGAGGACCGCTCGCGGCGACTGCACGTGCTGCTCGACGCGTACGGGTACGACGACGACCGCGCCGCATTCGGAACGGTGGTCGCCGCACGGGCCAGGACCAACGCGGAGGTCATCCGCCGGATGGCCGCCGACGGCGACCCGGTCTACACCGCGCTTGAGCCGGTCGCCGCCGAACTGGAGCGGGCCGCGCACGAGGTCGAGCTGCTGCCCGCCGCGTTCTGGCTGCCGCCCGCCGGGGGGCCGCACGGGCCCGCCGCATAGGCCGGGGCCGTCCCGTCGCCCCGTTCCAGGCGGGCGCGATTCCCCCTGGTCAGAGGCCGTTTCCGTATTCCCGCGTCCCGAATTGCCCCGCTTTCATGGTGGCCGGGACGGAGCGCACCGCAAGGTCGGGTTCTCCACGCGACCCCTGGGAGCCCCCCGTGACCTTGCGGACAGCCATCACCGCCGAGCCGATCCCCTCGCACGTCTCCGCACTCGACTACGTCATCCGTCCCGCCCTCGAACAGGGCCACGACGTCACCCTCCACGCCTCCCTCATGCTCCGCCGCCAGGCCCGGGACAGAGGCGTGCGGTTCCACCGGGCGGGGACGGACTGGACGTGCGAGCCCGCCGTGCGACGCGGTGTCAGCGAGATCTGGACGACGGAGGGCAACGCGCCGTTCAACCGGTACGTCTTCGGCAGGCTCTGGCCCGACCGGGCCGAGGCGAAGGCCCGCGATCTGATCGACGCGTGGACGCGGGCGCGCCCCGACCTGGTGATCGCCGAATGCAGCGACTTCGGCGCGCACCTCGCCGCCAAGGTCCTCGGCCTGCCCGTGCTCGCGGCGGACAACGGCCTCGGCCCGGTGCTCGTCGACCTCTGGGACACCGACATCGCGCCCGCGCTGACCCTCCTCCACAAGAGGTACGGCCAGGACGACGCTCCCGTCCTGCCGCCGCTGCTCACACCCGCGCCGGTCACGTGGTTCTACGGGACGCCCCCGCCCGGTGCGCGGGAGGTCCAGCGCACCGTCGCGGGAGAGCGGGGCGAACTGCCCGCCTGGCGGGACTCGTCGCTCCGCCCGCTCGCCGCCCGCCCCCTCGTCTACGTGAGCCTCGGCACGCTGACCACCGCCATGCCCGAACTGCGCGCCGTCGTGGGCGACTTGTACCGGGAGATCATGGCCGCGCTCGCGGCGGTCGACTGCGACGCGATCGTCTCGGCGGGGGACCTCGCCGAGCACCTGTGCAGCCCGGACCCTCGGATCCTCGTCGTACGCCGGGTTCCGCAGCCCGCGCTGCTGCGCCATGCCGACCTGTTCGTGACGCACGGCGGCCGGGCCTCCCTGCTCGACGCGGTGCAGGGCGGGACGCCCGTCCTCGGCCTCGGACTGCTCGCCGACCAGCCCGCCAACACCGCCGCGTTCGCACGGCTCGGGCTCGGCCGCGCCCTCGATCCCACGGCGACGCGCCACGAGATCGCCGCGGCGGTCAGGGCCCTCCTCGACGACGCCTCCTGCGCCGCCGCGGTGCGCGCCGCGGGCGCCGAACTGGCGCGGCTGGCGCCGCTAGACGTCGCGGAGCTGCGGAACGGGCTGTGACGCCGATTCCTGCGGTCGCCCCTCTTCTTGCGCCTGTTCCGGCCTGGGGCGCGGCTTCCCCGAGTGCAGGACCTGGTTGACGTACGGGACGTCCAGGGCCTTCTCCCAGCGGGCGACGACGAGGGTGGCGACGCTGTTGCCCGCGAGGTTGGTCAGCGCGCGGCACTCCGACATGAACTTGTCGATGCCGAAGATGAGCATGATGCCCGCCGCGGGCACCGTGCCGACGGTGGAGAGGGTCGCCGCAAGCGCGATGAAACCCGCCCCGGTGATCCCGCCCGAACCCTTCGACGTCAGGATCATGACGGCGAGCAGCCCGAGCTGCTGGCCGATGCCGAGCGGCGTGTCCGTGGCCTGCGCGATGTAGACCGCGGCCAGCGAGAGGTAGATGGAACTGCCGTCGAGGTTGAAGGAGTAGCCGGTCGGCACGGTCAGGCCGACGATGTCGCGGCGGATGCCGAGCCCTTCGAGCTTCATCATCAGGCGGGGCAGGGCGCTCTCGGACGAGGAGGTGCCGAGCACCAGCACGAACTCCTCGCGCAGATAGCGCAGCAGCCGGAAGATGTTGATCCGCAGGGCGGCGGTGACCGCGCCGAGCACGACGACGACGAAGAAGGCGGACGTGCCGTAGAAGAGGCCGATGAGGCGGCCGAGGCTGGTGAGGGTGGAGACGCCGTACTTGCCGATGGTGAAGGCCATCGCCCCGAAGGCGCCCACGGGAGCGGCCAGCATGACGTAGTGCAGGATCTTGAAGACGACGGCACTGAGGCGGTGGACGCCGTCGACGATCGGCTCGCCCACGGGTCCTACGGCCTTCAGCGCGACGCCGAAGAGCACCGAGAAGAAGATGACCTGGAGGATGTTGCCCTCGGCGAAGGCGCCGACCGCGCTGTCGGGCACCAGGTCGGTCAGGAAGTGCCACCACCCCTGGTCCTCACCGCTCTTGACGTAGTCGCGCGCGTCGCCCTGGAGCTGGAGGTCGCCGGGGTGGGCGTGGACGCCCGCGCCGGGCTGGAAGACGTTGACGGCGACCAGCCCGACGAGCAGCGCGGCCAGCGTGCCCGCCTGGAAGTAGAGCAGGGACTTGAGCCCCACCCTGCCGACCCGGCCGAGGCTGTCGACACTGCCGATGCCGCCCACGACCGTCAGGAAGACGATCGGGGTGATGAGCATCTTGATCGCGGCGACGAAGGTCGTGCCGACCGGTTCGAGGCCGGTGCCGACCGAGGGCCAGAGCCAGCCGGTCAGGACGCCCGTGACGATGGCGGTGAGGACCCAGAAGTAGAGCTGCCGGTACCAGCGCTGCCCGGTCGGTGGGGGCACCGGTGGAGCGGGGGAGTCGGGTGCTGCCATGGCGTGTCTCCTCGTCGTGGACGGGTGCGGGTGGCCTGGAGCGGATGGCCCGGCGCGATTCGGTGGACGGGTGCGGGTGGCCTAGAGCAGTTCGAGGAGCTTCCCGGTGAACTCCGCGGTCGTCGCGGTGCCCCCGAGATCGCGCGTGCGCACCTCCGTCTTGGCGAGCAGCGCGGCGATCGCGTCGGTGATGTCCTTGGCGGCGTCGGGGTGGCCCAGGTGGTCGAGCATCATGGCCGCCGACCAGATCGCCCCCAGCGGATTGGCGATGCCCTTGCCCGCGATGTCGGGGGCGGAGCCGTGCACCGGCTCGAACATGGAGGGGAACTCGCGCTCCGGATTGAGGTTGGCGGCCGGGGCGATGCCGATGGACCCGGCGACGGCGGCGGCCAGGTCGCTGAGGATGTCGCCGAAGAGGTTGGAGGCGACGACCACGTCGAAGCTCTGCGGGGCGAGGACGAACTTCGCCGCGAGCGCGTCGATGTGCTCCTGTTCCCAGGTGACCTGAGGGAAGCGGGCGGCGCGCTCGGTCACCAGCTGGTCCCAGAAGGGCATCGTGTGCACGATGCCGTTCGACTTCGTCGCAGAGGTGAGCCGGCCGCCGCGGCGCGTGGCGAGCTCGAAGGCGTGGTCGAGGACGCGGGTGACGCCCGCCCGGGTGAACACGGCTTCCTGTACGGCAAGTTCGTCGGCGAAGCCCCTGTTCATCCGGCCGCCGACCTCGCTGTACTCGCCCTCGACGTTCTCCCGGACCACCACGAAGTCGACCTCGCCGGGGCGGGCGCCGCGCACCGGGCTCTCGACGCCGTCGAACACGCGGATGGGGCGGAGGTTGACGTACTGGCGGAAGGCACGCCGGATGGGGATCAGGAGGCCCCACAGCGAGACGTGGTCGGGGACGCCCGGGTAGCCGACGGCGCCGAGCAGGATGGCGTCCTTGTCGCGGAGCTGGTCGATGCCGTCGTCCGGCATCATCGCGCCCTCGCGCAGATGGCGTTCGCACGACCAGTCGTACGACGTGTAGGTGAGGCCGAAGCCATGGCGGCGGCCGAGGACGTCGAGTACCTGCCGGGCGGGCGGCAGCACTTCGGCGCCGATGCCGTCGCCGGGGATCAGGGCGATGCGGTGGTTCGTCATGCGTCGATTGCAGCAACGCGCCTGGTGGGGCGTCCAAGACGGAAACCGGATCTGCCTTATAGGCGGGGGTTATCAGCGGTACGCGCAGGGGGTGGGCGGGTCCGGTCAGGGGTGTGTGAGGGGCGCGGCCCGGTCCGGTGGGTGTGCGGGCCCGGTCAGCTCTCCGCGTCGGCCCGCGTGCCCCCGGCGATCCCGACGAACGCCGCCGCCGCGGGCGAGACGCTGCCGAGCCTGCTCACCAGCGCGATGTCCAGCGTGGTCTCCGGCTCGATGTCCAGGACGTGCGCGCCCGCCTGCCGGGCGATGTCCCGCCACGAATCGGTGACGACGGCGACGCCGACCCCGCCGAGCACCAGCGGCAGCAGGGCGACCCGGTGCTCGGTCTCGGCGGCGACCGTGAAGTCGACGCCCTGCTCGCGCAGGGCGTCCACATAGGCGCGCATGCCGGTGCCGAGCTGGCCGACGATCAGCCGCAGGCCCGTCAGTTCGGCGCAGTTCACGGTCTCGCGGCCCGCCAGCGGGCTGTCCGGCGGGACGACGAGGACGAACCGCTGGCGGCCGAGGCCGTAGCGCGCGACCTCCTTCTCGGAGACCGGCCCCGCCGACGCGAGGAGCCCCAGCTCGACGGCGCCGGTGCGGACCATGTCGATCACCTCGCGCGAGGTGAAGGCCGCCCTGACCGCCACGGACACCCCCGGATACCGCTCGCTGAACGCGCGGATCAGGGTGGTGAGCGGCTCCACCGCCTGGGACGGCATGCAGGCCACGTCGAGGCGTCCCGTGCGCAGCTCGTGCACGGCCTCGACGCTCGACCGTGCGGTCTGCAGGCTCCGCACGGCCTCACGGGCCGGGCCGATCAGGGCGTTCCCGGCCTCCGTGAGGACCGCGCGGCGCCCGATGCGGTGGAAGAGGTCCGTGCCGAGGTCCCTCTCCAGCGCCCGGACGGCCTGTGACAGGGACGGCTGGGAGACGTACAGGGCGGAGGCGGCGCGGTTGAACCCGCCGTGATCCACGATCGCCAGGAAGTACTCCAGGTGCCTGATGTCCATCCGTACGTGCTCCTCACGCCCCGGTGCCGTCCCCGGTCACCTGCCGTCCCCGCTCGTCGGCCGGGTCCGGGAGACGTCAGCCGGTGAGCAGTTCCGTGAACCGCTGTGTGTCGATGTTCCCACCGGAGGCGATCACACCGATCCTGCGGGGCGCGGCCCCGCGCGGCCCCGCCTCGACGCGGCCGGCGATGAGCGCGGCGAGGGCGGTGGCCCCGCTGGGTTCGAGGACGATCTTCAGGCGTTCGAAGGCGAACCGCATGGCGCCCACGATGTCCGCGTCGTCGACGAGCGAGATCCCGTCGACCAGCCGCCGGTTGATCTCGAAGGTGATCTCGCCCGGAGTGGGCAGCGCCTGGCCGTCGGCGATGGTCCTCGGTACGGGGATGGTGACGCGTGTGCCGCTCTCCAGGGAGCGCTTGGTGTCGTCGCCCGCTTCCGGTTCGACGCCGATGATCCTGGTGGCGGGGTGGAGCGCCTTTGCGGCGGTGGCGGACCCGGCGATGAGCCCGCCGCCGCCGACGGGCACCACGAGGGCGTCGAGCGGTCCCGTCTCCTCGATGAGTTCGAGCGCTGCGGTGCCCTGGCCCGCGATGACGTGGGGGTGGTCGTAGGGCGGGACGAGGGCGAGGCCGCGGTCGGCGGCGAGGGCCTCGCCGAGGGCGGTGCGTTCCTCGGTGTAGCGGTCGTAGGTGACGATCTCCGCGCCGTAGCCCGCGGTGGCCTCCCGCTTGGACCGCGGGGCGTCCTCGGGCATGAGGATGACCGCGGTGGTGCCGAGTTCGCGGGCGGCCAGCGCGGTGGCCTGGGCGTGATTGCCCGAGGAATACGCGGCGATGCCCTTGGCGAGCCGTTCGGCGGGCAGCTGGGCGGCGGCGTTGTAGGCGCCGCGGAACTTGAAGGCGCCGACGCGCTGGAAGTTCTCGCACTTGATGAACACCTGGGCGCCGACCAGGGCGTCGAGGGTGCGTGAGGTGAGGACGGGGGTGCGGTGGGCGACGCCGTCGAGACGCGCGGCGGCCTGCCGGACGTCGTCGAAGGTGACGGGCGGTGCTGCGGCCATGGTGTGTCCTTACGCGACGGGGGTGGATCCGGACGGGTACGACGGGGCTGGATCCGGACGGGTACGAGAAGAACGCTGATCAAGACAGGGACAGCTCACCAGGTCGACGGCCCGACCGGAAGGACACGACACGGTGCATGCCGCAGAGGAACGCTCTTCAACTCACCTTGGGCATAATCTGGTTGGTGGAGTGAGGGGGCTCAACTCATGGCGGCGGATTCGAAGATCCTCATCGTCGATGACCACGCGGACACCTTGTTCGCGCTCGAAAGCGCGTTGGCACCTCTGCACTACGAACTGATCTGTGTCACCAACGGCGACGACGCGCTCAAGCAGATACTCCGGGGCGACATCGGCCTGGTCCTGCTCGATGTCCGCATGCCCGGCTCCGGCGGTCTCGACGTGGTCCGCTACATGCGCCGCCTGGAGCAGACCCAGTACATCCCCATCCTGCTGCTCACCGGCTTCGGCATGAGCCGTGACCTGGCCGCGGCGGCCTTCATGTTCGGCGTGGCCGACGTGATCCTGAAACCCGTCGACCCATGGACCCTGCGCACGAAGGTCCGCTACCTCTACGAGGCATACGTGCGCACACGCGCCCTCCAACAGGAACTCGACGCGCTACGGGCCAACGGCTCCACCACCCCACCCCGGGACCACACCTCACCGGACCGCCAGGACCCCACACCCCCAAGGGTCCCGGAACAGCCGAAGGGCACGAACCGGCCGAACCGTGTGGTGCATGACGGGCGACAGCAGTGACGGCCGGTACACGTATGCCGTAGGCCCGTCAGCCGTGGGCCCCCGTCACGCCGTGGGCTACGCCTCGTACTCGGTGAGATCGATCGCATGCACCAGCAGCGGATGGCCCGAGGTCGGGTGGGTCGTTTCGTGGTCCAGGGTCATGCCGAGTTTGCGGATGACGTTGGCCGAGGCCTCGTTGCCGAGGCGGTCGATGGCGATGACGCGGTCGATGCCGCGGTCCTGGAGGGCGAATTCGAGGGTGGCCTGGGCGGCTTCCGAGGCGTAGCCCTGGCCCCAGAACTGGGCGCCGAGCCGCCAGCTGATCGCCACGTCGGACCCTGCCTCGGGGAGGAATTCGGGGACGAAGAGGCCGGTGAAACCGGCGAGTTCGCCGGAGGCGAGGAGTTCCACGGCGAAGAGGCCGAAGCCCTCGTCGTCCCACTCCTCCTCCCAGCGCTCGATGGCCTCGGCCGTGGCGTCCAGGTCGCCGCTGGGGCCCTCGTCGGTCCAGCGCATGACGCGCGGGTCCGCGTTGATGTCCGCCATGGGCGCGAGGTCGTCGTCGTGCCAGCGGCGAAGGAGGAGGCGGGGGGTGCGGATCTCGGTCATGGGTCTCATCCTGCCGAACGGGGGAGGGGTGGTGGTAATCGGGCCATAGGGGGTCGGCCCGAAGGCGTAGGGGGCGGATTCCGTAGTTGCGCATGTTGTGCAGTTACGGAGATTGCCCGCGTGGAGCGACTGGCTCTCTCGCGGCGCATATGCCACAGCGTTCCGCGATTCGGAAGTCGGCACGCCGCAAGGCCGGTCCATTGTCGTCAACTCGAGAGCGGAAGCGGGTTATTCGGATTCTTCGCCGAGGTCGCTCCGGTGTCTCCTCGCGTGGATCTCTCATGGATAGGCCATCGGTGCGGAGCGGCGGCGGCAACTGATTGCGCGGCATGCCCGTCGCCTTGCGGCGGGGCACGCAAGGGCAATATGTCTGAACTGTGCCGTCGTTGAAGTGTGCGCTTGCCCACGTTTCGGGGGGTGATGGTGAAGCCTTCACGGGGAGCCGAGTGATCGGCCGAGTACGGAGCGTGTGGGTGTGTGTCGACTGGGTGGCGCGAGGCGGGTGTTGGTGCTGCTTTGGTGTAGACCTGGCGCCGCCCCGGTGGTGCCCCAGTGCCGTCCCGGTGATCGATTTCGGCCTCGCCGCGAGAGGTGTTCCGGCGGCGGGCCGTGAGGCGCGCGGGGCGATTTCGGGGCCCGTTCCCGCGTTCGGGCCCAGTTGGGCCGGAAAACGGAATCGTACTCTCCGTCCCGAAGGCGCGAGCGCCCGCCCTCGGGCGCATATCTTCGGCCAGCCTCGGCCAGTCGATGTGTAGCTTTCCCGGCCTTATGGGGCATTGTTTGGCATTTTTTCTAGATGGGCAGAGTAAAGGCCGGGTAGGGGGATCTTGACTGATCGCAGGGAGGTGGGGATACATTAAAGTTCAGCCAAAGTTGTTAAATCACGGGTGAACTTGGCTGGATGGCTCTGCAGTGAAGGGGGATTCAGTGATCTGGGTTGAGCGGCATGCTGAGCTACAAATCCTGAAGCGGATGCTTGATGAGTGCATGATGACAGGCCGAAAAGTTGCCCTGGTCGCAGGTCCGGGCGGTATGGGGAAAACGACGCTCCTGACGGGATTCTCCGGCTACGCCAAGGCCGTCGGCGCACTGGTGCTGAGTGCGTCCGCGGCCCGTTCCGAGCAGGTCAACGACTTGGGGGTGTTGAGGCAGGTATTTCGCTCCGTTGAGTTGAGCGCCGAGGAAAAAGAGCGCCTTGAGTTCATTCTGACCTGTCAGGAGGTGGAATCCCGGGATTCTGCGCTGAGCACGTGTGTGGTGGATGAATTAACAGATATTCTCCTTGAAGCGGCCGATAGCCGCCCCCTGGTATTGGCCCTCGATGATATGCAGTACGCGGACTCGGTCAGTCTTCAGGCGCTTCTCCTGATGCTGCGCCGACTCGCTTCGAAGCCCGTCGTCGCGGTATTCGCCGAGTGGCGGATATTCAACTCCGCAGGACCGGGCATCCTGTCCGAGTGCATCAAGCAGCCATATTTCTGCTACCTGAATCTGAGCCCGCTCTCGCTGGCGGGAGTAACCGACTGGCTGCGGCACCAGCGGCTGGGCGATACGCGTGCGGAACGGCTCGCGCCGTCCTTCCTCGCGGCGACAGGGGGAAGCCCCCTGCTCCTGCAAGCCCTGTGCCAGGACCAGTTCCCCCGGGGTGCCGAGCCCGCGTCCCCGGACGCGGAGGGCGCACCCGTCGAGGACGAGCTGTCCCCGGGGGCCCACTTCCAGGTCGCCATCGAGGCGTGCCTGCACCGCTGGGACCCTCGACTGCTCGATGTGGCTCGGGGTTTGGCCGCTCTCGGCGGACCGGCCTCCGTCGCCGTACTGGCGCGGCTGCTGGAGAGTGAACGCCGGACGGTGGTCCAGACGTTGAGCGCGCTCACCGACACGGGACTGCTCCGCTCCGGGTGGTTCTGCCATCCCGCCGTCCAGGGAGCAGCGTTGAGAGGGCTCGGCGAGGACGCGCTCGGCGTGCTCTACGAGCGCACCGCGCTGCAACTGCACCATGACGGCGCGCTGCCGTCGAAGATCGCCGACCGCCTCGTCGCCGCCGGAGGCATCCCGCAGAAGTGGTCCGTAGGGGTCCTCCGCGACGCGGCCAGACAGGCCATGAGGGAAGGGGATCCGTGCCGCGCGGCCGAGTTCCTCGAGGTCGCCCGCGAGGCCTGCACCGACGCCCGGGAGCGCGCCGAGGTGCTGGGGTCCCTGGCGCGGGTGCTGTGGCTGGTCAAGCCGTCGGCGGTCAACTCGCTGCTGGCGCCGCTGCGTTCGGCCCTCGACGACGGAAGCCTGGGCGGCCGCGGCATCCTGCTGCTCAGCAGCTCCCTCGCGTGGCAGGGCGGCGCGGAGGAAGCGACGGCGGTGCTGGAGCGCATCGGCACGCAGGAGCGCGAGTTCGACCTGACCGGCGCCGCGGAGGTGATGCTCGTACGGCAGTGGCTTCGCTGGGTGTCGCCCCTCAAGGACAAGGGCCGCGCCGACGGAACGACGTGGGCGGAGTGCGCCAGGGAGGAGGGGGCGGTCGAGGGCAAGTCGTGGAGCGACCTGGTCAAGAGCGCCGAACAGGTATTGCAGAGCTGTCGACTTGCCGACGCCCTGCCGGTCGCCGTGCTGTCCGCGCTGCTCGTCCTGGCCTACGGCAACCGCCTCGACGACGCCCAGCGCTGGTGCGCGACGCTCAGGCCCGAGGCTGAAGAGCACCGGGCCGTGGCCTGGGTGGCCCTGCTCGCGGCCGTCGAGGGGGTGGTGGCGCTGCGCAGGGGCGACCTGATCGACGCCGAGCGGCACACGCGCCGGGCCCTGGCCGTGATGCCGCCGCACAACTGGGGCGCGGCCGTCGGCCTGCCGCTGTCCTGTCTCGTGCACGCCACCACGGCCATGGGGAAGACGAGCGAAGCGGAGGCGCTCGTCAAAGAGGCCCTCCCCGAGGCTCATCAGAACGCGTTCTGGCTGCACTTCCTGCATGCCCGGGGCCGCTTCTACATCGCCATCGACCGGCCGTACGCGGCGCTGGCGGACCTTCAGGAGTGCGGCACCCACCTGGTCAACTCGCACCTCGACGGCCCGAACTTCATCCCCTGGCGCAGCGATCTGGCCGAGGCGTGGCTGCTGCTCCAGGAGCCGCACAGCGCCAGAGCCGCGCTGGAGGAGCAGCTGCTCCTGGTGAACGTCGAGGACGACCGGGTGCACGGCAGCTCGCTGCGCATCATGGCCGCCACGCTCGACCTGCCGGGCCGGGCCGCCATGCTGAGGGACGCGGTGAACGTGCTCTTCAAATCGGGGGACCAGCTGGAGCTGGCCCTCGCGCTCGCCGATACAAGCGACGTCGAACTGGAGTACGGGCGCTTCGCCGAGTTCCGGCTCAGCGCGCACCAGGCGAAGCGGATCGCCAAGTTCTGCGGTGCCGAGCCGCTCTACTGGCGGTTGCAGAAGACCGACGGCGCGGAACAGCAGGAGGACGCTCCCGCGGCGCAGCAGAACACCCCCGGCTTCACCGAGCTGAGCGAGGCCGAGCGCAAGGTCGCGGCACTGGCCGCGCAGGGCCGGAGCAACCGCGACATCAGCCGCACGCTCTTCATCACGGTGAGCACGGTGGAGCAGCACCTCACCAAGGTCTACCGCAAGCTCCGGGTGAGCAGCCGCTCCAGCCTCCCCGCGGAGCTGTACCTGGTGGGCTCGGCCGAGCACTGACCGTCTTCAGCGATAGCGCTCACGACAGGACGGGGATCCGACGAGGCCCCCGTGCCGTAGGGGCGAGGCGTCCGACGCCTCCCCTGCGGCACGGGGGCCTCGTGCGTCGTGCCTGGTCAGGGGCGGTATCGGGCGACGCGCTGGGGTAGGGCGACCGCCACGATAGGGGGCTGATTAGGGGTGGGACCGCGCTTGATCGCCGGTACGTTGACGCTCGATGGCAAAGAGTTTCCCAACAGATCGGGCGCCGCACACGCCGGCCGACTGCGCTGAGGATGAGGGGTCTTGAACCGATGAACGTAGCCGCGGACCGGAACAATTGGTTCCGCAGATACGTACCCGCGGCGCCCGGCGCCGTCCAGCTGATCTGTCTGCCGCACGCGGGCGGCGGGGCACCACAGTTCCTGCCGCTGGCCCGCGCGCTGGCGCCGGACGTCGACGTGGTCAGCGTGCAGTACCCGGGACGCCAGGACCGGCGCCAGGAGACGCCCTTCGACGACGTGCGCGCCCTCGCCGACCGGATCTGCGAACTGCTGGCGCCCCCTCCCTCGCAGCCCCTGGTCATCCTCGGACACAGCATGGGATCGGTCCTCGGATTCGAACTGGGCCTGCGGATCGAACGGTCGGCGCCGGGCGCGCTGCTCGGGCTGATCGCCTCGGGCCGCAGGGCTCCCGTCGTGCACCGGGACGAGAACGTCCACCAGCGTGACGACGACGCGGTCATCGCGGAGATCCGCTCCCTGAGCGGTACCGCGGCGACCGTGCTGCAGGACGACGAACTGCTGCGCATGGCCCTGCCCGCCCTGCGGGCCGACTACCGGGCGGTGGAGACCTACCGCTACCGCGAGGGCGACCGGCTGCGGGCTCCGATCGCCGCGCTGGTCGGCGACACCGACCCCCGCGTGAGCCTCGACGACGCCAGGGCCTGGCAGCGGATCACCGATGCCGGGTTCTCGCTGCGCACGTTCCCCGGCGGACATTTCTACCTGTCCGACCAGTGGCCCGACGTGGCCGCCGCGGTCGTCGACCGCATCGCCGTGTTCGAGGGCCGGGCCCATGCCTCCTGACCTGCCGACGCACTCGTGTGCGCGGCCGCGCCCGGCGCGGCACCCCGCGGGGGACGCGGTCCTGGCCACCCCGGCCGTCCTGGCCATCGGCATCCGCTGAGCCCTCACGCCCCTCCCCGCCCGTCCCTCCCCTCCCCTCCCCTCTTCTTCGTCTTCCCCGTTCCGTCCCAGCGGTGGGCGTCCCGCCGACCGCGCACGGCGTCGTTCCGTCAGGCACTGACGGCCCGGCTCTTCCCACGCACGTTTCCTCGCTCGTTTTCCTCGCGACCATGGAGGTGATTTCGGCAATGCTGGAATCGGCGACCGATTCGTACGGCCGTCACGGCTGTCAGCCGATAGCCGTGGTCGGAGTGTCCTGCCGGCTCCCGGAGGCCGCGACACCCGAAGCCTTCTGGCGCCTGCTGGCCGAAGGGCGCAGCGCCGTCGGGCGGGTACCGGCCGGGCGGTGGACGGCCGAACCGCCGGAGCGGGAAGCCCACTTGGGCGCCTTCCTCGACGAGGTCGACCGGTTCGACGCGGCGTTCTTCGGCGTCTCGCCGCGCGAGGCGCGGACCATGGACCCGCAGCAGCGGCTGGCGCTGGAACTGTGCTGGGAGGCTCTCGAAGACGCGGGCATCGTCCCTGAGACGGTGCGCGGCGGCCCTGCCGGTGTGTTCGTCGGCGCGATCGCGGACGACTACGCCCGGCTGCTGCACGGCCAGGGCATGTCGGCCATCGGCGCGCACAGCATCACGGGACTGCACCGGAGCCTCATCGCCAACCGGGTCTCCTACGGTCTCGGTCTGACCGGGCCGAGCCTCACCGTCGACACCGGCCAGTCGTCGTCCCTGGTCGCGGTGCACCTGGCGGCGGAGAGCCTGCGCAGGGGCGAGTCCGAGATCGCGCTCGTCGGCGGAGTGCACCTCAACCTCGTCGCGGAGAGCGCCGTGACCGCCGCCCGGTTCGGCGCGCTCTCGCCCACCGGCCGCTGCCACACCTTCGACGAACGCGCCGACGGTTATGTCCGGGGCGAGGGCGGGGCGATGGTGGTGCTCAAGCCCCTGGATCGGGCGCGGGCCGACGGCGACACCGTCTACTGCGTGATCCGGGGCAGCGCCGTCAACAACGACGGCGGGGGCGCCAACCTCACCCGGCCCAGCGGCCGGGCCCAGGCGGAGGTGCTCAGGACGGCCTACCGGCGGGCCGGGGTCGCTCCCGAACACGTGGGATACGTGGAACTGCACGGCACCGGCACCCCGGTCGGGGACCCGGTCGAGGCGGCCGCGCTGGGCGCGGCCCTGACGTCGGACCGGCCGGTGGGCAGCCGGCTCCTCGTCGGTTCGGTGAAGACGAACATCGGGCACCTGGAGGGCGCGGCCGGTATCGCCGGTCTGGTCAAGGCGGTGCTCTCGCTGGCACACCGCCGGATCCCGCCGAGCCTCAACTTCGTCCGGGCGAACCCGGACATCCCCCTCGACGAGCTGCGGATGGACGTCGTCCGCGAGCTGACGCCGTGGCCCGACGGCACGGGCCCGGCCCTCGCCGGTGTGAGCTCGTTCGGCATGGGTGGCACCAACTGCCATGTCGTACTGGCCGCGGAGTCCGAGACGCGGGAGTCCGAGACGGAGGGGCCCGAGACGGAGGGGCCCGAGACGCAGGGGTCCGCACCGGAAGAGAGCCCGGCGCGCACCATCCCCTGGGTCCTCTCGGCCCGCACCGAGGCCGCGCTCCGCGAGCAGGCGGACCGACTGCGCGCCCGCGTCGAAGCCGACCCGGACCTCGGGCACCTCGACGTGGGCCGGACGCTGGCGGGACACCGCACCCTGTTCGAGCACCGGGCCGTGGTGCTCGGCGACGACCGCGCGGCGCGGTCGGACGCGCTGGCCGCTGTGGCCCGTGCCGAGTCCTCGGCGGACGCGGTGACCGGGCGGGCCGTCCAGGGGGACGCCGTGTTCGTCTTCCCCGGCCAGGGGTCGCAGTGGCTCGGCATGGGGCTGGAGCTGTACGGGGAGTTCCCGGTCTTCGCCGACCATCTGCGGGTGTGCGCGAGGGAGTTGGAGCCGTACACCGGATGGTCGCTGCTGTCCGTGCTGCGCGGGGAGCCGGACGCGCCGTCGCTCGACCGGGTGGACGTGGTGCAGCCCGCGCTGTTCGCGGTGATGACGTCGCTGGCACGGCTGTGGGAATCGCTGGGTGTGCGTCCGGCCGCGGTGGTCGGGCACAGCCAGGGCGAGATCGCGGCCGCGTACGTGGCGGGCGCGCTGTCGCTGGCCGACGCGGCGCGCGTCGTGGCCCTGCGCAGCCGGGCCCTGCGGAGCCTGTCGGGCCGGGGTGCGATGGCCGCGGTGTCGATGCCCGCGGACGAGGTCGCGCGGCGGGTCGGCGACGTCGCGGGCGGCCTGTCGGTCGCGGCGGTCAACGGGCCGGTGTCGACGGTGGTCGCCGGTGAACCCGGCCTGGTGGACGCCTTCGTGGACCAGGCCGTCGGTGAAGGGTTCCAGGCGCGTCGGCTGCCCGTCGACTACGCCTCGCACTCGGCGCAGACGGAGGAGATCCGCGAGGAACTCCACGAGGCCCTGGCCGGGATCTCCGCCCGCGAGGGAGAGGTGCCGTTCTACTCGACGGTCACCGGCGAGCTGGTGGACACGGCCGGGTTCGACGCCGACTACTGGTTCAGGAACATCCGGCAGACCGTCCGGTTCGAGGAGACCGTCCGGCTGCTACTGGCCGACGGGCACCGGCAGTTCGTGGAGTGCGGTCCGCATCCGGCCCTGCTCGCAGGAGTGGCCGACACGGCCGCCGCGGCCGGGGTGCCCGCTGTCACGGTGGGTTCGCTGCGCCGTGACGACGGCGGCAGGCGGCGGTTCCTGACCAGCCTGGCCGAGGCGCACACCCAGGGCGTGCCGGTGGACTGGTCCGCCGTACTCGAAGGGCCGGACGGCCGACGCGTGCCGCTGCCCACGTACCCCTTCCAGCGTGAGCGGCACTGGTGGGAAGCGCCCACGGGCACGGCGCGGGCGACCGTCGCCCCTGAGCCGGTGCAGGCGCCCGCCACCCCTGAACTCCCCGCCGCACGGGCCCCGTTCACGGACGCGTACGCCGACGAGGAGCCGGCGCCCGCCACGGAGGCAGGCCGGCAGTCCCTGGCCGACCGGCTCGCCCAACTGCCCGACGCCGACCGCGACCGGACGCTGCTCGACCTGGTCAGGGAGCGCGCGGCACACGTGCTGGAGCACCCCTCCACGGACGGCGTCGAAGCCGACCGGTCGTTCCGGGAGCTCGGTCTCGACTCGATGATGGCGGTCGAGCTGCGGCGGCAGATGAACGACGCCACCGGTCTGCACCTGCCCCCGACCGTCCTGTTCGAGCACCCGACCCCGGCCCGCCTCGCCCGCCACCTGCGTGGCGAACTGCTCCCCACGGCGCCCGCCGCGCCCGCCGCCCCCACCGCGGACCCCGACCGGGACGAGCCGGTCGTGATCGTCGGCATCGGCTGCCGCTTCCCCGGCGACGTCCGGTCCCCCGAGGACCTGTGGCGACTGCTGGCCGAAGGAGGCGACGCCGTGTCGGAGTTCCCCGACGACCGCGGCTGGCCCCTGGACGAACTCTTCGACCCGGACCAGGAGAACGGCGCGCGCAGCTACGTACGACAGGGCGGCTTCCTGCGCGACGCGACGCAGTTCGACGCGGCCTTCTTCGGCATCAGCCCGCGCGAGGCCGACGCGATGGACCCCCAGCAGCGGCTGCTCCTGGAAACCTCCTGGGAGGCGCTGGAGCGCGCCGGGATCGACCCGGTCGGTCTCGCGGGCAGCCCCACCGGAGTGTTCTTCGGCGCGACCTCGCAGGACTACGGCTCACGCCTGGACGCCGCACCCGCCGGTTACGAGGGCTACGTGCTGACCGGCAGCACCTCCAGCGTCGCCTCCGGAAGAGTGGCCTACACGCTGGGACTTGAAGGTCCCGCGCTGACCGTCGACACCGCGTGCTCGTCCTCACTGGTGGCACTGCACCTGGCGCGGCAGGCGCTGCTGCGCGGCGAGTGCTCCATGGCGCTGGCCGGCGGGGTGACCGTGATGGCGACGCCCGGCATGTTCACCGAGTTCAGCAGGCAGCGCGGACTGGCCCCGGACGGACGCTGCAAGCCGTTCGCCGAGGCGGCCGACGGCACCGCGTGGAGCGAGGGCGTCGGAGTCCTCCTCCTGGAGCGGCTGTCCGACGCGACGCGGCACGGACACCGCCTCGGGCGACCGCAGGCCGACTGAGGCCGGGGGGTGCGAGCCCCACGGAACGCCGAAGGGCCCCGGCAGTTGCCGGGGCCCTTCGGTATGCAGGTCGTTCAGTCGCCGTACGCGGCCAGCGCGTTCGTCAGCTCCGGGTAGGTCGGGCCGGGGGAGAGCACCGGCGGCTCCCAGTCGGAGGTCAGCACGGCGTCGAGCCGCTCGCGCACCTCGGGGGTGTCCAGGCTGTCCGGGGCGGCCATCAGATTGGCGCGCAGCTGCGCCAACTCCCACAGGCGGTGGTCCTGTTGACCCGCCAGGGCGGCGAGTACGCCCAACGGGAGCTCGGCGGGCGGCTCCTGCTCGCCGCTCACCGTCGCGCGCCAGCTGCGGGTGCGCTCCACGTCGTCGTGCACCCCGTCCTCGTACCAGGGCCGGAGCTCGTGCTCGGCGTGGGCGCGCAGTCCGGCGCCCACCGCTGCCAGGTCGGACTTGTGACGGCCCATCAGCTCACTCAGTTCGACCGCACCCGACAGGGCGAAGGACGCGCCACGGCCCAGGATGGGGTCGGTCGTGCACAGCACGTCCCCGAGCGGCAGATAGCCGTCCGGCGTCTCCGGCGACAACTCGCGCCAGGTGTTGGTGAGTCCGGCCATCGGCACGACGTCGCCGATCGGCTCGGAGCTGCCCGGCTGGAGCCACGGCCCGAACTGGGCCACGGCGTCCGCCGCCGCCTCGAACGCGCCGGTCTCGCGCAGCCGCCCGAGCGTCTCGTCCTCCGGAAGGCGGGCGAACACCACGGCGAACGTGCGGTTGTCGTGCGCGTAGAGCCCGCCACCGAAGCCCGCCCCGCCCGCGAAGACCACGGGAACCAGGAACGTCGGCGGCTTCGGTACGCCGTCCATGAGCCGGTAGAAACGGCTGTGGTAGACGTTGCCGCAGGGGCTTTCCTCCACCTCCTTGATGAAGGCGCCGACCAGCGGGGAGCGCCGCCCCGTGGCGTCCACCACCGCGTCCGCTTCGAGCACCTCGCCGTCCACCCGCACGCCCCGGACACGTCCCTGGTCGGCCACGACCTCGCGGACGGACAGACCGTGGTGGACCTGGATGCCGGCCTGCTTCCGCACGGCGCGGTGCAGCACCCACTCGACGGTCGCCCGGCGTGAGCCGAAGCTCGCCAGTACGGTCGCGCCGGCCGGCGCCTCGGCCCCGGGCGGCGCGGTGTTGTCCACCTCGTCGACGCCGTGCGCGAGCAAGTCCGCGTGCACGTCGGGCAGTCGGGTGTGCAGCAGGTGCCGGAACAGGCCGAGGAACATGTGCGGGTGACGGACCTGCGGCGCACCCGGCCGCTGCCACTCCTGGATGTCGCCGAGGCTCTCCGGCGGGGGACCGTCGCGCTCGACCAGGTCCACCGCGTACCCCTGGCGGGCGAGCAGCAGCGCGGCGCTCAGCCCGGCGATGCCTCCGCCCGCGACCACGATTCGTGAAACCATGCATGCTCCTGGATGTCGTGCTGCCCTTGCGATTCACTGCGAAGCGGCGGCCACACCCCACGCCCGTGCCCAGGCCGGGCACCGTGCCCGTGCCGTTGAGCCGACTGCGTCACGCCGCGATGCTAGGCCGCGCCGCTCGGCCTTGTGGAGGCCGGGCGGCGAAGATAGGGGCCCCCTACCGGTCGGACAGAGGGAGCGGGCCGCCCCCTGGCACCCCGGCCGGGAGCGGCCCGATTCGTAGGGACGCGGGCTCAGCCCCGGGCGTCCGCCTTCTCGTCGTCGGCCTTCTCCGCCTCGGCCTTCGCGGCCTTCTTCGTCGCGGCGAGGCTGGTGATCGTCGTGATGATCAGTACGCCGAAGATGACGCTCAGCGAGACCGGCAGGGAGACCTCGGGGACGTTCAGCGACGTCGTCTCGTGGATGCCGTGCAGGACCAGCTTCACGCCGATGAAGGCGAGGATGACCGACAGGCCGTACGACAGGTGGACCAGCTTCTTCAGCAGGCCGACGATGAGGAAGTACAGCTGCCGCAGGCCCATCAGGGCGAAGGCGTTGGCGGTGAAGACGATGTACGGGTCCTGGGTCAGGCCGAAGATCGCCGGGATCGAGTCCACCGCGAAGAGCACGTCCGTGATGCCGATGGCCAGCATCACGATCAGCATCGGGGTGGCCAGCCGCTTGCCGTTCTCACGGACGAACATCTTCGTGCCGTGCCACTTGTCGGTGGAGGGCAGGCGCCGCTCGATCGCCTTCATCAGGCGGCCTTCCTCCCAGTCCTCTTCCTCCTCGCCGGCCCGCGCCTCCTGGATGAGCTTCCAGGCGGTCCAGATGAGGAAGGCACCGAAGATGAAGAAGACCCACGCGAACGAGTTGATCGCGGCGGCGCCCGCGGCGATGAACACGGCGCGCAGCACCAGTGCGATCAGCACGCCGATCATCAGGACCCGCTGCTGGTAGATCGGCGGGACCGCGAACTTCGCCATGATCAGTACGAAGACGAACAAGTTGTCGACGCTGAGGGACTTCTCGGTGACGTAGCCCGCGAAGAACTCACCCGAGGCCTCTCCGCCGCCCCAGATCAGCAGGCCGATGCCGAAGAGCGTGGCCAGAGCGATCCAGACGGCCGACCAGATGCCCGCCTCCTTGATCGAGACCTCGTGCGGCTTACGGCCGCCGATGAAGAAGTCGGCCGCGATGAGCACACACAGTCCGGCAACTGTGAGCACCCACATGGTCATTGAGACGTTCAACCTGGATCCCTCCCTGTGGCGAGAGCTGCCAACAGTACAAGGATTACCAAAGGATAGTAAAGAAACGGTATGGAGGCCTGGTCGCGGGATTCGTGAGCAGGGCCCCCGTCGGCGCCTCGTCGGGGGTCGATCAACTCGCTCTGTCCGGGCGTGTGTCGGGGTGTCCGAAAGGAGACGCATGTGTCACGTGAAGGTAAAAGTCAAGCCTGGCCAGAGCCGGTTCCGCGCGGCGCGCTGGGGTCGCGTGACGGCCACGATAGGGGGCTGATTAGGGGTGGGGCGGCGCTTGATCGCCGGTACCTTGAGGCCCGATCGCAGGGAGTTTCCATTCAGGTCAACTGAACTAAGGGGAAAATCTTGACTGACACGTTTTCCGGTCGGCATGTCGAGATCGCCTGGCCCGACCTGGGTATCACCGTGACCGCGGAACTCGACGGCCGTAACAGCGAACTCGCCGACGCGCTGTGGGAATCGTTGCCCTATCAGAGTCTGCAGGGACACGCGCTGGTGGCGGGGGAACATCTCTACCACGCGGCACCGATTCCGTCACTGCTGCACCTGACCCCCGAAACGCGGATCCCGGACCGCCGTGACGCTCCCAACGGAACCGTATTCTGCTCCGGCCTCCAGCATTTGGGCATCAAGTACGGCACGTTGACCGAACCGATGCCCGCCGCGCCCGTCGGCCGCATCCGGCAGGAGGACATGCCCGCGCTCCTGGAGGCGGCGCAGGCGGTCTGGGATTCGGTCTACGCGACGAAGAAGCCGATCCTGGTGGAGGTCCGCAAGGCGGGCTCCGAAGGCGGCCACCGAATACCGAAGTTGACCGCCGCGAATGCCGACGCGAGCAGTCTCATCCACGACGTGTACACCGCGACCGAGCGCGACTGGCTGGCGGGACCCAAGGAGCTCGTGGAGCTCCACGAGGGAGTGATCCCGTCCGGCGCGGGCAGCTTCGAGACGGTGCTGCCGACCCTGCTGTTCGTCAACGGCGAGACGCGCCCGCTGGGTTACGCCACCTACGGCGGTCTGGTCCGGGCCTCGGTCCAGGGCATGCCGCTGGAGTCCCTGCGCCACATGACGCGGCTGCTGGTCGGCGTCCCCGCCGAGTTCCTCGGCTACTGCGGCCTCGAAGAGCTGTGGAGTTTCACGCAGCGCTTCCTGGCCTGCCTCGACGAGCTCGACCGCGACGACTTCCTGAGCGTGGTGAGCCAACTCGCCCTCTACATCAACCTGTTGGGCGGCTGGAACCTGCACCTGTACCCGTGGGACTCCGGTGACCACCTGCGCCAGCTGACCACCGCCGAGCCGGTCCACCAGTCGTGAGTCGACTCCCCGAGCGCGCCGACGCCGTCGTCATCGGCGGCGGCGTCATCGGCACCTCCGTCGCGTGCCAGCTCGCCGAGTCGGGCGTCGGCACCGTCCTGCTGGAGCGCGGCGCGCTCGGCTCGGGCTCCTCCGGGACCACCGCGGGCGTCGTGCGCACCTACTTCCCCGGCAAGCCGCTCATCAGCAACCTCGCCGTACGGAGCCTGGCCGCCTACCAGGCCCTGGCCGAACGGACCGGCACCGACCTCGGCCTGCGACGCATCGGCCTGCTCGTGCTGTTCACCGACGAACAGCAGGTGCGGGAGTTCCGGGACACCCAGGCCGCCCAGCACGCGGCCGGTGTCGACGTCGAGTTCGTGACCCCCGCCGAGGTGGCGCGGCTGAACCCGCTGGTCGACGAGCGGACCGTCCTGGGCGCCGCCTGGGCGCCCGAGGCCTACGGCTGCGACCCGGCCGCGATCGTGCGCGCCTACGCCACCGCCGCCGAGAAGGCCGGTGCCGTCCTGCGCACGGAGACGCCCGTCACCGGGATCGACCCGGACGGTGTCGTCCACACGCCCGAGGGCAGCATCCGCGCGGACAACGTCGTCTGCGCGGCAGGGCCCTGGGCGGACACGGTCGGGGCCCTGGCCGACGTGCGGATTCCCGTGTCCCCTTACCCCGTCGAGATGCTCCTGACCGACACCCCGGACGCGCCCGGCGGTGCGCCGCTCGACGCGCTGCCGATGACCCTCCACCCGTCCAGCCTGCGGATCAGGAGCTGGGGCGAGCGCATCCTCATCGGGATGGGCCGCCCCGCTCCCGACGAGACCCGGCAGGCCTGGCTGGAGCGCGTGTCGGGCACCCTCGGCACGATCTGCCCGTCGCTCGCCGACCACGGCATCGACAGCGGGTGGACCGGAGACCTCGACGTCAGCCCGGACGGGATGGCCTTCATCGGCCGGGACGACTCCCGCCCCTTCTTCTACGCCGCCGGATTCTCCGGCCAGGGACTGTGCCAGGCACCGGCCGCCGGAGAAATCGTCCGGAACCTCGTGCTCGGCAAGGAATCCTGGATCGACACGGCCCCTCTCTCCACCGCCCGCTGCCTCGGCGAACCGGCCGGGACCGGATAGGGAAAAGGGCACGCTGCCGGGTGGTTGCCGGGAATCTTTTCAATTCTTTCGAGAGGAAAATCCATGGCCGAGCACACTGACGGAGAGTTCGTCCGGGAGATGATGCGGTGGCACTTCAGTCCGGAGACCGGGTCACCGTTCTGGTTGAAACGGGCCGCGGAACTCGACTTCGATCCGCTGACCGACGTCCGGGACTTCGACGATCTCGGTCTGTTTCCCAACGTGGTCGACGAACTGCGCGATGTCGGCGTCCGTGAACTGATTCCCCGTGGCTACGGCGACGAGCACCGGGCGTCCGTCTACGAAAGCGGCGGCACCACCGGACAGCCCAAGCGCGTGATGTACAGCGCCGAGTGGCACCGGCGCAGCGTCGAATGGTTCAGCGAGCGACTGGATTCCCACGGCGTACCGCGGAATGTCGACTGGCTCAGCGCGGTTCCCACCGGGCCGCACAATGTCGGCGCGATGGCGGTCGACACCGCGATGCTCCGGGGTGGCCTGAACTTCAGCATCGACCTGGACCCGCGCTGGGTGAAGAAGCTGATCGGCCAGGGCAACATGGACATGGCGAGCGCCTATACCGACCACCTGATCGAACAGGTCGGTTACATCCTGGCCAGCCAGGACGTCGGCGTGCTCTTCGCCACTCCGCCGATGCTGGAGCGCCTCGCGCAACACGACGACCTGGTCGAGCTGGTGAACCGCAAGGTCCGCGCGATCGTCTGGGGCGGCACGCATCTGGACGCCGACACCCGGGACCTGCTGCGCGACGAGGTGTTCGGGAACGCCACGTTCGTCGGCGGGTACGGCGGCACGATGATGCTGGGAACCTCGGTGGAGCGCCCCGGCCTCGGCGCCGACGAGCCGTGCGTGTTCGACTCCTTCGCGCCCTACACCACGTTCCGGGTGGTCGACCCGGACACCGGCGAGGTCGTTCCGTACGGCGAGCGCGGGCAGATCGTGCTGCACCACATGAGCCGCAGCGCCCTGCTGGTCAACAACGTCGAGCGGGACTTCGCGACCCGGATCGCGCCGGTCGACGGCGGCTTCGGTGACGCGGTCGCGGACGTCACCCCCGTGGCGTCGTTCGGCGACACGGCCGTGGTCGAGGGCGTGTACTGATGCTGTCCCTCGACGTACTCGGCCCCGGCGGCCCCTACCGGTCCCGGCGCCAGGAGACCATCCACGGCCTGTCGGGAGAGGCGGCCGCGACCCTGAGCCTCGCGCCCTCCCTCTACGTCACCCGCGCGATCAAGGCCATGCGCCGGGCGTCCGAACTCCCCGTCGACACACGGCTCGACGCCATCGCGCGGGCGGGCCGGGCCTTCGCCACGGGGACGGTCGCGGGACAGACGGCGCAGGAGTACCAGCACACCGTCAGCGTCTCCACCGGGATACCGATCTCGGTGGTGCGCAGCGCAACCGACGACATCGCGCAGGCCGCCGAGCGGATCCACCTCAACGTGGCGAACGCCCGGCCGGCCGGCGCGGTCAGCTCCTGGCGCGATCCGCGGGCCAAGGACGGCGCCGCGGCGTGGACCCGGCGCGGCACGGTGTTCGCCGTCCACGCGGCGGGCAACCACCCAGCGGTGCACCAGGGTTGGCTCGACGCCCTCGCGCTCGGCTACCACGTCGTCGTACGGCCCTCGCGCCGTGAGCCGTTCACCCCGTACCGGCTGGTCACCGCGTTGCGCGAGGCGGGATTCGGCGACGAGCGCGTCGTGCTGCTGCCCACCGACCACAGCGTGGCCGACGACATCCTCCGGCACGCCGACTACGGGATGGTGTACGGCGGCGCGGACGTCGTGGGCAAGTACGCGGGCGATCCGCGCATCCTGCCGCAGGGTCCTGGGCGCTCCAAGGTGCTCATCACCGCCGAGACGGCGTGGGAGCCGCTCGTCGACACCCTCGTGGAGTCGATCAGCGGTGGTGGTGGCGTCGGGTGCATCAACGCCACCGGCGTACTGGTCGAGGGTGATCCGGCCCCCGTGGCCGCGGCGATCGCCGAACGCCTCGCCGCGCTGCCCAGCCTGCCGCCGACGGACGAGCGCGCGGTCCTGCCCGTGATGCCCGTCGAACCCGCCCGCCGGTGGGACGTGTATCTGCGGCAGCGGACCGTGGGCGCCAAGGCGTGGCTCGGCGGTGACGGCATCGCCGACGAACTCGGCGACGGCTCCGCGGCGCTCCGGCCCGCGGTGCACCAGCTGGACAGCCCGTTCGACGAGCGGCTCGGGATGGAGCTGGGATTCCCCTGCGCGTGGGTCGCGCCGTGGGACCGGGAGGCCGGGATCCGACCGCTGCGCGACAGCCTCGTGCTGACCGCCGCCACCACCGACGAGGACTTGATCGACTCCTTGGTGGCCGAGCCGTCCATCGCCAACGTGTACATCGGCGACCATCCGACACCGTGGATGGCGCACGGGTTGCCGCACGACGGCTACCTCGCCGAATTCCTCATGCGCACCAAGACGATTCGGCGCTGAGCGGTGAGTGGGGGGCGGTGCCGAGCACCGCCCCCTCAGCTACCGGGGTCAGCGCAGATCCGTCAGCTACGCAGATCCGTCAGGTACGAGGTGTCGTTCAGTGAACGCAAGGACGCGTTCCCGTTCCCGTCGTACGTCACGGCCGTCAGCGAGGCCGCCGACAGTTCCATCCGGAACAGCGACTCGGGCGGTGCGCCGAGCGCAAGGCGGACCAGCGTCCGCAACACCCCGACATGCGAGACGACCGCCACGGTCTGCCCCTGGTACCGCTCCAGGAGCCGGTCCCGCGCGAGCGCGGCCCGTTGGGCGACGGAGGTGAACGGTTCGCCGGTGCCGCCGGGCACCACCGCCGGGGACGCGAGCCAGGCCGCCATCTCCTCAGGGTGGCGTTCGCGCACCTCGGCGAACGTCAGCCCCTCCCAGGCACCGAAGTCCGCCTCGCGGAGTTCGTCGTCGATGTGGACGTCCAGGCCGAGCCGTCGTGCCGCTGCCGCGGCCGTCTGCCGGGCCCGGCGCATCGGTGAGGACACCACGGCCCGCACCGCGCCGAGTGCCACGAGCTTTCCCGCGGCGGCCTCGGCCTGGCGCTGCCCGATGTCCGACAGCGCCGGATCGGAGCCGCCGCTGCCGGACAACCGCCTTTCCGGTGTCAATGCCGTTTCACCGTGCCGCAGCAGTAAAAGGGTGGTGGGGGTGCCACGGTCGGCGAGCACGTGTCGGTCCTTTCGGTCGCAGCCCCCCGTCGGCGGCGGCATGCTGGCGGAATGTGCGGTTCAGCGGAGTGCGGCGATGACCGGAGCGAATAGCTCCATGTTGTATTCCATGATGGTGAAATACGTGAATCCGTAGCGCTCGCTGCGTTCCTTGATCTGCTGTGCCATTTCCGCCGGGGTGCCGGTCACGACACTCGGCAGATCCTCGGGCTCGTGCGGGGCGTCGGGGGACACCGTCGCGAACCTGTCGGGCGTCGCGGAGTCTTCGGAGGGCGGAATGACCTGCTGCAACAGGAGATTCAACTCCACGTCGTCCGCGCGGTCGCCGAGAATGCCGCGCACATAGGCGAGACGTTCTTCCAGTTGCTCGGCGCTCGCCAGATGGAGTGATTCACCCGTGGCGCTGGCCCAGCCGCCGGGAAAGGCGATGATGTCGGCGTGCGTGGCGGCCAGCCGCAGCAGCCGGTCACCCCATCCCGCGATCAGCAGGGGCGGCCCGTCCGGCTGGGCGGGCCGCGGCTGGTACTCCGCGTCCGCGAACAGTCCGCGCAACGTGCTGACGGTCTGTTCCAGCTGCTCAACCCGCTTGCCGCCACTGGGGAACGGCATCTGCGCGGTGTCGAACTCGGCCTTCACATAGCCGGCGCCGAGCCCGAGTTCCAGCCGCCCGTCGATGAATTGGTCGGTGCTCGCCACGTCACGCGCGAGAAGGGCGGCGTTGTAGAACGGTGTGTTCAGGACGAATGTGGTCAGCCGTACCCGTTCGGTTGCTTCCGCCGCGAGCATGAGCGCGGGAAAAGGCGAAGGGAAGCCCAGGTGATCGGCGACTCCGACCACATCGAAACCGAGTTCCTCGGCTCTACGGCACTTCGCACTCCACTCGTCTTTCGAACCGGGAACGAACATGTTGACACCGAAGCGGAAAGGGCGCTGTAAAGACATTTTGACTGTATATCACATGGTGATTCTCGCGTCATCCCATTAGTCGAGACGGCCTTCGTCGCTCGGTCAAAAGGGCCAAGGGTGACGAATTCACCGATTCCTGCCGAACGTTCGGTGAGTGGCCTCACCTACTAACTTCCGGCCCAAAGGGCCTTCGGCCTACAATCGGCACCGCGTGTTTGCCGTTACTCCACAGTTCCCGAGTGAAATGAGACGTACCTCATGAGCGACCGGACCACGTCCCGTCCCGCAGCGGCGTCCGGCACCTTCGCCCTCGGCGGAGACCTGACCGTCAACCGACTCGGCTACGGTGCCATGCAGCTCACCGGCCCGGGTGTCTGGGGCGATCCCAAGGACCCGGACGAGGCCGTACGGGTGCTGCGCCGCGCGGTCGAGCTCGGCGTCACCTTCTTCGACACGGCCGACTCCTACGGCCCCTTCGTCAGCGAACAGCTCATCCGCAAGGCCCTGCACCCCTACGCCGACGACGTCGTCATCGCCACCAAGGGCGGGCTTACCCGGCCGGGACCGGACGACTGGCGCCCCCTGGCCCGGCCCGAATACCTGCGCCAGCAGGCCGAGTTGAGCCTGCGTCACCTCGGCGTCGAGCGCATCGACCTCTACCAGCTGCACCGCATCGACGAGAACGTGCCGCTCGCCGAGCAGCTGGGAGAGCTCGCCCAGCTCCAGCAGGAGGGGAAGATACGTCACATCGGTCTCTCCGAAGTGACGGTCCCGCAGCTCAAGGAGGCGCGCGGCCTCGTGGACATCGTCTCCGTGCAGAACCTCTACAACCTCGCCAACCGGAGCTCCGAGGACGTCCTCGACTACGCCGAGGGCGAGAACATCGCCTTCATCCCCTGGTTCCCGCTGGCCACCGGCGAGCTCGCCCGCCCCGGCGGTCCGCTCGACACCGCCGCCAAGCGGCACGACGTCAGCCCCTCACAGCTCGCCCTCGCCTGGCTGCTGCACCGCTCCCCGGTCATGCTGCCCATCCCCGGCACCTCGCGGACGGCCCACCTGGAGCAGAACGTCCAGGCCGCGGAGATCACCCTCACCGCCGAGGAGTTCGAAACACTCGCCGCGGCGGTCTGAGTCCGGGCAACGCACACGCGAGGGCCGCCGCATCGTCTGCGTGGCCCTCGTGTGCGCGGAACGTGCCAGACCCCGCGAGCCCGGCCTGATCCAAACGAAAGACCCTAGCCGCACCTGGCGCGCAGATCGGCGATCGCGTTCTCGAAGTCGTCGAGCGACTCGAAGGCCCGGTACACCGAGGCGAAGCGCATGTAGGCCACCGGGTCCAGCTCGCTGAGCGGCTCCAGGACGGCCAATCCCACCTCGTGCGTGGAGAGTTGGGCGCTGCCGGTGGCCCTTACGTTCTCCTCGACCTGCTGGCCGAGCCGTTCGAGCATGTCCTCGGTGATGGGGCGGCCCTGGCACGCCTTGCGGACACTGCTGACGATCTTCGTGCGGCTGAACGGCTCGGTCACGCCGCTGCGTTTGACCACGAGCAGCGAGTACGTCTCCACCGTGGTGAAGCGGCGCTGACAGTGCGGGCACTGTCTCCGGCGGCGGATCGAGGTCCCGTCATCGGTCGACCGACTGTCGATGACGCGACTGTCGGGGAGCCTGCAGAAGGGGCAGCACACCGTTTGTGTCCTTTCCGATTCCCTCGGGCGGGTGGGAGGTGTCTTCCGGTGTCCGGCCGACTGTGGGTCGATCCTGATCATAACGGAACTGACCAGGCTCTTTATGCCAGATCTACCGCATCCGAGCGGTCAGTTCGGGCCCTCGGCGTCCCGACGGCGGGTCAAGACGACCGAGGGGCCCGCTCTCTGACATCGGTTCACTGCGGCGGAACGACCTTGAAGTACCGGTCCAGGAGCGAGGCGTCGCCCCGTACCTCAAGACCTTCCTTGGGGAGCCGGTGCCAGAGGAACAGCATCAGGTCCGAGGCGTCGGCGGTCAGTTCGACGTGGCAGCAGCCGCTGCCGTGATTGAGCAGGGCTCCTTCGGCGTCCAGCTGGACGACCCAGATGCCGGAGCCGTCCGCCTGCCGGAAGCGGAGGCGCTCGCCCTCGCCGGGCGGCGCGGGCTGCCGACGGCGGCGGGCCGGGGCCATGACCTCGAAGGTGTGCGTGACGGCGTCCATGGCCAGTCGCCTGTCGACCGGCCCCGGGTCGCCGACGGCGTTCTCCGCGTCCCAGCGGTGCACCGCCATCTCGATGGCCGTCATCCGCTGCCAGAATCCGACCGTCTGCTCCCTGTCCCAGGTCCACACCCGCTCGGCCGGGTCCCGCGCGGCGAGCACCTCGGCAAGGCCGGTGGCCCCTTCGCCGAACCACTCGAGAAGACTCGGCGGCAAGGGCCCCCGGTTCGGCGCCTTTTCAGGATCGGGCCAGTCAACTCGCCCGTCTGGCAGCCCGGTTCTGCCCGCGTCCTCCGGCCAGCCGTCCAGTCCGGCATCCACCACCTCGATCACCCGACGGTGCTGGGACCCCAGATGGAACACCAGGTCCGACACCGACCAACCGGGGCACGACGGCACCAGGGCGGTGCCCGCACCCCCGCCCTCCCGCGAAGCCCTGCGGGCCGCGGCCTCGAACGCATCGACATCGCAGCGGAACTGCGCGACATAGTCCATGCTCCACCGTCGGGCCGGAGCCACCGCTCGCGCAACTCCCTCACGATTACCGGGGGAGAACCTTGGCATGCGTGGCGCCCGCGTCCACCTCAGCTCGACCTCGCAGCCTCCAGACCTCGGAAGCGGAGTTCTAGCTGGGGTCGGGGAGGACCTCCGTGGCGTAGCGCTCCATCAGTTCCGTCGGGGGCTCCCCGATGCTGAGTTCCCTGACGGGCGGCGCCACGCCGGGCTCGGCCGGTGTGGCCCCGGCGAGGAGGAGTTCCTCGATGCCGCCGGGGGTGAAGAAGAAGATCATCTTGGCCGAGTGGTAACCGCGGTTGCGGAAGCGGTGGCGCGTGCCGCGCGGGACGAAGAAGAATCCGCCGGCTCCGGCGGTCACCGTCTCGTCGCCGTTGAGGAACTCCAGCTCCCCGGAGATCACGTAGAACGCCTCGTCGTGATCGTTGTGGACGTGCGGTTCGGGCCCGCCCTCGGGCGGCACCGTCGCCTCCAGGAACGTCAGCGTCCCGTTGGTCTCCTGCCCGCCGACCTTGAGGGTGTACGTGTCGGCGAACACCCAGGAGGTCTCGCCCTGCCCCGAGCGCACGTAGACCGCGCTTCTCTTGGTGTACCGGGGGTCCGTCGTATAGGGATCGATCAGGCTCATGACTCTCCTCGTCGCCGAGCAGAAGTATCCTAACGATCGTTAATAAACTATTCCGCGCCCATGACGCCGTGTCAACACGGCCTCGGCGGGGCGTGGGAGGGCTCGCTCCGGGCCCGCGGTCGAGAGAGCCGAGAGAGAAGGCAGGGAAGCTCATGCCAGGTGGTCGACCTCGCGGTTACGATCCCGATGCGGTGTTGCACGCGGCGATGCTGACCTTCTGGGAACGGGGGTACGAGGGCGCCGCCATGTCCGACCTCTCGGCGGCCATGGGGATGAGCGCCCCCAGCATCTACGCGGCGTTCGGGGACAAGGAGGCCCTCTTCCGCAGGGCCGTCGAACGCTATATGGCCGGGCCGGGGGACTACCTGCGGGCCGCCCTCGACCAGCCGACGGCCGAGGGGCTGGCGCGCACCTTCCTGCACTGTGCCGTGGAGGCGGTCGCCGGTGACCGCACCCCGCACGGCTGCCTGGTCGTGCAGAGCGCACTCGCCGTGCACCCTCGCTCGGCCTCCGTGCGGGGATATCTGGCCGGGCTCCGGGAGGACGGGGTGCGCGCCCTGTCCCGCCGGCTCGCATCCTTCTCCGGCGCCGACGGCCCGCCTCCCGGCTGCGATTCCCCGACCCTCGCGCGGCTCCTGGTCACGGTCGCCCAAGGGCTTGCCGTCCAGGCCGCTTCGGGAGTGCCGCGCGAGACCTTGCACGCCATCGCCGACCAGATGATCACGTGCTGGCCGCGCCGGGCGCATTGAGCAACCCCCTACGGTGTGCGCAGCATGCCGCCATCGATGACGTAGTCGACCCCCGTGATCCAGGCGGCTTCGTCCGAGACGAGGAAGGCGACCAGGGCGGCGATGTCCCGCGGCGTACCGGGGCGTCGCATCGGGATGCCGCCCAGGCTCTCGGTGAGCTCGCGCAGCGCGGTGTCGCGGTCGGTTCCGTCGCGGGCCGCGGACCGCGCGAACAGGTCCTCGGCGGCGGACGTGATCGTCACCCCGGGGGAGACGCGGTTGACGCGGATGCCCCGGGAGGCCACCTCGTTGGCCAGGTTCTTGCTGTACGCGGACAGGGCGGCCTTGGCCGAGGAGTAGCCCGCTGCCTCGGCCATGGGTTCGTGGGCCGCCGTCGAGGAGATGTGAATGATCACTCCCGCCCCCAGGGCCAGCATGCCGGGGAGCACGGCGCGGTCCAGGCGGACCGCGCCCAGCAGGTTGGTGTCCAGGTCGCGCTGCCAGTCCTCGTCGTCGGAGTGCAGGACGCTCGCGGCCTTCATGACCGTCCCGCCCGTGTTGTCGACGAGCAGGTCGACCCCGCCCAGGTGCCTCTCCGCTTCCAGGGCGGCCCGTTCGGCGTCGGCGGCGACGGACGCGTCGGCCTGCACGAAGTGGACACCCGGTGGCACGTCGGCCTTGGGGCCGCGCGCGGTCGTGAGTACGGAGGCCTCCTCGGCGACCAGCTTCGCCACGATCGCGGCGCCGATGCCCCGCGTCCCGCCGGTCACGACCGCGCGCTTCCCCAGTAGCCGGCCGGTACCCTCGACGCTCTCCGCCCGTACGGTCGCGCTCACTTGAGGAACTCCGACGCGTGGCGGCCCAGCCAGTCGGGGAACGACTGCAGGTCCGGGTTGAGGGCGCGCACGGTGGGGATGTCACGTGCCGCGGTGAACGCGTCGGCGGCCTTGACGTAGTAGGCGAACATGTTGGCCGTCTCGTCCCCGCCGAACGCGCCGATGGAGCGGAACTCGGCCAGGGACAGCGGCCGGTAGGTGACCTTCTCGCCCAGCGCCGTACTGAAGAGCTCGGCGAGTTCCGTCCCGGTCAGGTGGGCCCCGGCGATGCTCACCGTCCGTCCTGCCATCTCGGGCCCTCGGCGGAACACCGCGAGCGCGGACCTGCCGATGTCGTCGGCGGCCACCGCGGCGAGCTTGGCGTCGGCCATCGGCAGGGTGAGGACGAGCGAGCCGTCGTCGGCCCGGACCGGACCCATGCCCCGGAGGAACGACTCGTAGAAGAACGTGGTGCGCAGGAAGGTCGTCGGGACGCCCTCCGCGGTGAACAGCCGGTCGGCATCGGCCTTGGCGTCGAAGTGGGGGACCGTGTACTTGCCCTCCAGTACGGGCAGTTGGCCCTCGGCGGGTGGGAACACCTCGCGCGTGTCCTCCAGCGTGGACCACACGACGTGCCGGAGCCCGGCCTCCCGTGCCGCGCGGGCGGCGGTGCCGGCCTGCTGGAGTTCCATCTCGGCGGCCGTACGGCGCTTGATGTCCTCCTCCGGACGGGCGGCCCAGAAGTTCGTGACGACGAAGGCACCCCAGGCGCCTTCGAACGCCGTACGCACGGTGGCCTCCGCGTCGAGGTCCGCCTCCACCACCTCCGCGCCGAGCGAGGAAAGATGCCTGGCCGAGGGCGAGTTGGCGTCGCGGGTCAGCGCCCGCACGGCGAACGGACCCTCCGGATCGGCGAGTACGGCCCGCACGAGGCTGCCGCCCTGCGTTCCGGTCGCGCCCACCACGGCGATCGTCTTCTTGCTGTCTAACATCGGGCTCTCCTTCAGGTTGATGCGTCAACCTGAAAGTAGAACCCCCTGGGTTGATACGTCAACACCCGGCTAGAGTGGGACCCGTGTCCGACGAAATCTGGCTGGATGAGACCGAACAGCAGGCCTGGCGGTCCTATCTGCACATGCAGCGCATGCTCACGGTCCGGCTCGCCGCCCGCATGCAGGACTTCGGCCTCTCTGCGGCCGACTACGAGATCCTCGTCAACCTCTCGGAAGCCCCCAACGGCTGCATGAGCCCCGGGGAGTTGACCGAGGAGACCCAGTGGGAGAAGAGCCGCCTCTCGCACCACGTCTCCCGGATGGAACGCCGAGGTCTTGTCCGCCGCGAACCGCCGCGCGCGGGCCGCTATCCGGACGTATGGCTCACGCCCGCGGGCCTGGATGCCGTCCGCAGCGCCGCACCCGCGCACGCCGCCGACGTCCGTGCCCTCGTCCTGGACGTACTGGGCCCCGAGCGCCTCGCCCGCTTCGCCGAGGACTGCCGGTCCATCACCGCCGCACTCGACGAGAACGGCACTCCGCACCGTCCTTGATCCCCGCACGTCGGGCCGGCCGAATACGTCACTTGACGGAATCGGCGGGCGCCGTGCCCGCCTACCTTCCTCCATGGGGCCGCGTCGGCCCGACGCGGCGACGAAGGAGGAGCCATGAGCGCGAGTCCGGAACCGAGGAACGTCGTTCTCGTCCACGGAGGCTTCGCGGACGGATCAGGCTGGCAGGGGGTCTACGACCTGCTCAAGCAGGACGGGTACCACGTCAGCGTCGTCCAGAACCCGACCGTCTCGCTGGCGGGGGACGCCGCCGCGGTGCGTCTCGTCCTCGACGAACAGGACGGCCCCGTCGTGCTGGCGGGGCACTCCTACGGCGGTGCCGTGATCTCCGAGGCGGGCCTCCACCCGAACGTGGCCTCGCTCGTCTACATCGCCGCGTTCGCGCCCGACAAGGGCGAGTCGGTGAACACCCTCATCGCCGACCCGCCGCCCGGTGCGTCCGTCCCGCCCATCCTGCCGCCCAGGGACGGCTATCTGTTCCTGGACCGTGCGAAGTTCGCGGCCGCCTTCGCGGCTGATCTGCCCGCCGAGCAGGCCGCGTTCATGGCCGACTCCCAGGTTCCGTGGGGAGTCGAGGCCCTCTCGGGTGCCGTGGCGGAGCCCGCCTGGCGGGTGAAGCCGAGCTGGTATCTCGTGGCGAGCGACGACCACATGATTCCGCCGCCGGCCCAGCGCGCCATGTCGGAACGGGCGGGCTCCCACGTCGTCGAGGTCGCGGCCAGCCATGCCGTCTACCTCTCGCGACCGGCCGAGGTGGCCGCCCTGATCCGACAGGCCGCCGGTCGCTGACCCGGGACGGACCGTAGGACGACCCATGAGCCGGGACGGGCCGGGGCCGCAGCGGGTGGAACCCCGCGACAGCGCGTCCCGGCCACGCGCCCGCGCCTCGATCCGGCGGAGTCCACCGCCGTGACCGACGCCTGTCACAGGCCCGTGGCCTATTTCCTGATCCGGCCCGCCACCAGTGGAATCCGCCGTTCAGCGCGCGGGCTCCTGCTCACCCTGGGCCGCGATCAGCACGCTTCCCGCGATGCCTCTCACGCACCACCCGCACGCCTGAACGCAATCAGTTTCGACTCAATTGGCCTCATGGGCGGCGAAGCGGATATGAAACAATCTCGCTGGACGGATCTTCACGAACGGTACTTGAACCAAAAACGGTACGTGAACTGAAGCCGACGTCCATTACATGAAGACCAATTGAAGACCAACGTGAAGACCATTGGTGACGCCCTGGGATCGAGCCCCAAGGAGCACGAGTTGCCCGTTTCAAGACGCCTGATATCGCCCGATGGGCACATCTGGGAGACGGGCGAAATCGTGGCCCGGGTACGCGCCACCGCCGAACTTCTTGCCAGCCGTGGAGTCGAATCAGGTTCGCGGGTGATGGTCAGCGGAGCCAACTCCCCTTATTGGCCCGTTGATTTGCTCGCGCTCATTCATCTCGACGCCTCGGTGGTCCTGACCGACCATCGAGCCACCCCGTCACAGCGCTCGCGCATCCGCGGTCGAGCGCGCGTGGCACTGGAAATCAGCGAGGACACGGGCCGCACCGCGGTGCCACCGTCCGCGTCGGGCGGAGCGGCCGAACCGGACGTCGAGCGCTGGGCGCGCCGCCGGGACGCCGCGATCTCCTGGTCCTCGGGCACGACCGGCAGCCCCAAGGGCATCGTCCGCTCCGGACGCTCGATCCTGGACAACCTCGCCCTCAGCGCCGACCGCATGGGGTACCGGCCCGACGACGTCTTCCTGCCCGTCCTGCCGTACTCCCACCAGTACGGCCTGTCGCTGGTCCTCTCCTGGTGGCTGGGCGGGGGCACGCTCGTGGTCTACGGGCCGGCCACCCGCCTGGACCGGGCGCTCGCGCTCGGCGTGGACCACGGCCTCTCCGTCGTCGACGGCGCCCCGTCGACGTACTACAGCCTGCTCACCCTGCTCGACCGGCGCCCCGCTCTCGCGGACGCGCTGAGGACGGTGCGCCTGTGGTGCGTCGGCGGCGCACCGCTGGGGCGCAACCTCGCAGCCCGGTTCCACGCCGCCACCGGACGGCACCTGCTGGACGGCTACGGAGCGACCGAACTGGGAAACGTCGCGCTCGCCTCCGCCGGCGATCCGGTCGGCTGCGGCACACCGCTGCCCGGCGTGGTCGTCGAGGTCCGCGACGACCACGGCGGACCCGTGCCCAACGGCCGGATCGGCGAACTCGTCGTACGCAGTGCCGGCCTGATGACCGGTCAGCTGGGCGAGGACGGGGAGATCGTCCCCGTTCCCGGACCCGTGCACCGCACCGGCGACATCGGCCTGCTCGACGACGCGGGACGGGTCTTCCCGGTCGGCCGCAAGCGCGCCGTGCACCGCGACGGCCACACGCTCTACCCCGACCACCTGGCGGAGCGGGCCGAGTCGGCCGGTGCGCGGACCGAGGTCGTCGCCGTCCCCGACGAACGCCTGGGCTCCCGCCTGGTGTTCGTGATCACGGACCCGGACGACCACGAACCCGCGCACTGGAAAAGGCTGTTGCGCCCCGTGCTCGCCCGCTACGAACAGCCCGACCACATCGTCGTGCTCCCCGCGTTGCCGCTCACCAACACGGGCAAGCCCGACCTGGCCGTTCTGGAGAAGGTCGCCATGAATTCGCTGCCCGCCTCGCACCACACGGCCGCCGACGCGCTCGCGTCCGGCTCGACCGTCGGTGCGACCGACTACCGCATCCCCTTCGCCGACCGCCTCGACGCGCTGCGTGCGGTGCGCCGGTACGTGGCCGCCCAGGAGGACGCGGTGCTGAGCATCCTCACCGAGATCTCCCCTCACGACACCGCCCGCGCGGAGATCCGTTCGTTCCTCGCCGCCCTCGACGGGGCCGAGGAGGAAATGCTCCGGGTCAGGCCCGGCTGCGTGCCGCGCGCCGCGATATTCACGCCTTCCAACATCCCGCTCTATTCGTACGCGCTCTACATGCTCGTGGCGTCCCTTTACACCGACCGCATCACCTTCCGTCCGTCCTCTCAGATCAAGAGCCAGATGGAACGCCTGCACGCCCTGCTGGCGCCGGTGCACGAATTGCCCATCGATCTCTTCGAACTCAGTCAGCGCAAGTTCGTCACGGGGCCGGTGCGCGACGCGGACCTCATCGTCTTCACCGGGAAATACTCCAATGCCGAGACCGTCAGAGAAGGGCTCGCGGAGGACCAGCTGTTCCTCTTCTTCGGACGGGGCGTCAACCCCTTCGTGATCGCGCCCGACGCCGATCTGGCACGCGCCGTCCACGACGTGGTGAACATCCGGCTCTACAACTCGGGCCAGGACTGTTTCGGACCCGACGTCGTGTTCGCACCGCAGGGCCGCACCGAGGAATTCGTCGACCTGCTCACCGCCGAACTGACGTCGCTGCGCTTCGGGCCGAACAGCGACCCCGACGTCGACTACGGCCCGATCTTCTACGACTCGGCGCTGGTGGACTGCTCGGACTACCTGGTGCGGCACGTGCGTCACATCCGGCACGGCGGACGCATCGATCTGCTGTCCCGCAGGGTCGAGCCGACCGTGCTGCTGTGGGCCTTCGACGACAAGATCCCCCTGGAGGAGATGTTCGCCCCGGTGTTCAACGTCGTGGCCTACCGCAGCGCGCGGCGGCTGCGGGAACGGCTGTCGAGCACCTTCTTCACCGAACGCGCACTGGGGGCGATGGTCTACGGAAGCGATCCGGAGACGGTGAAGATCCTCTCCAAACGTCACCAGACCTGTGTCAACCACACCCTGCTCGACGCCGAGGACGGCAACCGCCCGTTCGGCGGATTCGGCATGCGGGCGAACTACCTCGCGTACGGCGGCGAGCGGCACGCCGAACCACTGCTGATGTCCCAGGCCGTGGCCCGGAATCTCCCGACGGCCGTCCCCCTCGCGGTGCGTGCGAAGTGACCCAGGCGATCAAACGCTACGCCGGGGCATGGTCCGCGATCGTCGACGTGCTGGTCGCGCACGAGGTGGACACCTGCTTCGGGCTGCCGGGCGACGACCTGGAGCTGCTCCGGGCCCTCGACGACGCGGGGCTCGACCTCGTGCCCTGCCGGGACCAGCGCAACGCGATGTACATGGCGACCGGCTACGCGCTGCAGTCGGGGCGGCTCGCCGTATGCGCCCTGGGCAAGGGACCCGCCGTCACGCACGCGGCCACGGGACTGCTCGAAGCGCGGGAATCCGGTGCGCCGGTCCTCGTGCTCGCCGCCGGAGCACCCGAACGGCGCCGGGGCAGCGGTGGGTTCCAGGAACTCGACCAGGTCGCGGTGACGGCGCCCCTGGTGCGGTGGGCGCATCGGGTCGGGCACCCCGACCGGGTCGTCCCCGCCACCGTGACGGCGCTGACCCGGGCCATGGGGCCGCCGTCGGGACCCGTGTACCTGGAGATCCCCGACGACGTCCGTACGACGGAGATCCCCGTCACCGGAGCGTGGCCAACACTGCCCGAGACACTGGTCGTTGAGTCCGCTCCCGTGGTCCAGGGACCGGCCTTGGCGGCGATCCGTGCGAGTCGGCGTCCGGTCGTGCTGGTGGGCGGCGGGATGCGGCACCGCAACGACGGCGGCGTGGTCGAGCAGTTCGCCGAACGCGTCGGGGCGGCGCTCTTCACCACGGCGTCAGGGCGCGGTGCCGTCGACGAGCACCACCCGCTGTTCTGCGGCGTGGCCGGCCTCTACGCCTCGGCTCCCGCGCGCCAACTGTGGTCCGACTGCGACCTGGTGGTGTCGCTCGCCGGACGCCTGGAGGAGACCGTCACCGACGGCGGAACGCCCTGGCCGGCGGTCGACGTGGTGCAGGTCAACGTCGACCCCGGCGGCCTGTCGGCGGAGTTCCCGGGCCCGCGCGTCGTCGGAGACGCCCGGCACGCCGTGCTCGGCTGGTCCCGGGCGCTGGACGACGGAGGCGGAGCCGGACCCGCGACGGGCGGGCGGTGGGCGGACGAGATCGCCGGGGCGCGCGAGGCCATGTCACGCGGCGCGGCAGCGGAGTTGGCCCGCGCGGCCACACTGCCGGAGATCCGCGTCGCCGAGCTGCTCGCCGCGCTCGACGCCACCGCCATCGGGCCCCGCGTCCTGGTCCAGGAGAACGGATTGCAGGACATGTGGTCCTACGGCTTCCCCTTCCGGGTCGGCGGCGGCTCCGTCGTACCGTCGGAGCAGACCCCCCTGGGCTTCGGCGCGGCCGCGGCCATCGGGGTCAAGCGGGCCGCGCCCGACCACGAGGTCACCGCGTTCATCGGGGACGGAGCGTTCCTCGCGGCCCGTGCGGACATCGCCGTCACCGCTCCCGCCCACGGCGGCGTGCTGTACGTGGTGCTGTGCAACGGCGGCTACGGCTGGCTCGACGCCCAGCGCGCCCGCCTCGGCCTCGACGCCGAGCGCCACCCCTTCACCCGCCCCGACGAGGCGCCACCCGTGCTGGCCGCGCGGGGCGTCCACTGCCGGGTGCTGCGCGACAAGACCGCGCTGACCGACGAGGTCCGCGCCGCGCGACGGTTCTGCGCACAGGGCGGCACCTCCGTACTCATGGTGCCGGTCGCCCCCGACGACATCCTGCCGTCCCTGCGCGACGCCGAGGTGGTTCCCCAGTGACGGACGTGACCGGGCGGGACGGCGCGCGGCGGGTGATGGTCACCGGGTACGGGGCGGTGACGCCCCTGGGCCACGGCGTCGACGAGACGTGGAAGGCGATGCTGGCGGGGCGCAGCGGCATCGACACCGTGGCGGCGATGGACGTGACCGATCTCGGCGTACGGATCGGCGGCCAGGTCCGCGGGTTCGACCCCGGCCGCTACATGCCCCCGACGGTCAGCCGTCGCGCCGACCCGTACGCGCAGTACGCCCTCGCCGCCGCGCTGGAGGCCTGCGAGCACGCCGGACTCGCCGTCGACGACCACGTGGCGCCACGCGTCGCCGTCATCATCGGCAGCGGCTACGGCCCGGTCGGGTCGATCTACCGCGCCGCGAACATCCTGCGTGACAAGGGACCGAGGGGCATCAGCCCGTACACCCAGGTCACCACCGCCATGGACAGCGCCGCAGGCGAGATCAGCATGCGCCTGGGCACCCAGGGCCCCAGCCGTGCCCAGAGCACGGCGTGCGCCAGTGGTGCCGACGCGGTGGGCGCGGGGATGCGCATGATCGGCCACGGCGAGGCCGACGCCGTCCTGGTCGGCGGCGCCGACGCCTGCGTCACCACCGTCGACCTCGCGGGCAGCGGCAACGCCCGTGCGCTGTCCAAACGCAACGACGACCCGAGTGCGGCGTGCCGGCCGTTCGACGCGCACCGCGACGGCTTCGTGATGAGCGAGGGCGCCGCCGTGCTGGTGCTGGAATCCGCCGAGACGGCCGACCGGCGCGGGGCGACGCCCCTGGCCGAACTCGTGGGCTACGGGGCGAGTTCGGACGCCCACCACTGGACCGCCCCGCATCCCGAGGGCCGGGGCGCCTGCCTCGCCGTCGAGGCGGCGCTGCGCGACGCGGGCATCACGGGAGAGGACGTGGACCACGTCAACGCGCACGGCACGGGAACGGTACTCAACGACGCCACCGAGACGGCCGTCCTGCGCAAGGTGCTGGGGGAGCGCGTCACCCGGATCCCGGTCAGCTCCACCAAGTCGATGACCGGGCACATGATCGGTGCCGCGGGGGCGGTCGAGCTCGTGGCCTCCATCCAGGCGCTCCGCACGGGTGACGTCCCGCCGACCCTCAACTGCGACGAACCGATCGACCCGGACATCAACTTCGTGGCGCACCGGGCGCAGCACCACGAGGGCCTGCGGATCGCTCTCAGCAACTCGTTCGGCTTCGGCGGCCACAACGCCGTTCTCGTGGTGCGCTCGGTATGAGCACCCGGCCCGTGCACCACCTTCGGGAACCGGCACCGAGCCGCGCCACCGTCCTGCGCGGCGGACCGCTGAGCTGGGTCCAGGAGTGGCACTGGTTCGAACGCACCATCCCCGCGCCGCGGCGGGTGAACCCGACACCGCTCGCCGACCACTGCCACGTACCGCCCCCGGCGACCGTCGCCGACGTCCACGCGGCGCTCGCGCTCCTCACCGCCCGCCACGAGGCGCTGCGCACCACCGTCGACCCGCTCCGCCCGGTACAGCACGTGCACCGCCCCGACTGGGCCCCGCTGCCGGTCGACCGCGTCGACGTGCCCGTCGCCGACGCCGACACCCTGGAGACCGAGACGGCGGCGCTGGCGGCCCGGCCGATCGATCCCGAGCGGCGGCCGCCGTGGCTCGCCAGAGTGCTTCTTGAGAAGGGCGAGCCGCGCGCGGTCCTGCTGGCCGTCCACCACGTGGTGATCGACGGCTGGGGCCTCGCGGTCCTGCTCGACCAACTCCACGCTCAACTGCGCGGCGCCGACGTACGGTTGGCGACGGCCATGCACCCGCTCGACGCGGTCGACACCCAGCACCTCGCACGCGCCCGCGCGGCGGAGCGCGCGTGGCTCGCGCGATTCGAGAGCAACCCGACCGGTGTGCTGGCCCCGTTCGGCGGGATCGCGGACGGCGGCGGGCGCCACCGTCTCCAGCACCGCTCGGTGGGCGCGTACGAGGATCTCGACCGCGTGGCCCGTCGCTTCCGGGCCAGTCCGGAGACGGTCGTGCTCGCGGCACTGGCCCATGACGTCGCCTCCCGCACCGGCGAACACCGCTTCCTCGCGTCGGTGGTGGTCTCCAACCGGGCCAGGGCCGCGCTGCGGAACAGCATCGGCGTCCGGGCCCTGACCGTCCCGGTACAGATCGACCTGCGTCCCGGCGCGCCGTTCGGCGAGGTGGTCGCCTCGGTCGTCGACGCCTCCGCCGCCGCCTACCGGCACGGTCAGTGGCGCCCCGCCGAACTGGTCGCCGCCCAGGCCCGCATGGACCGGCGGCGCGGCATCGTGACCGTACCCACCATCGAGTACAACTGCTACGCGTGGCCGCGCGAGTACCTGGTGCCGGTCCGGGACGCGCCGCCCGCGGGGTCCGCCACCTGGCTGGCCAGCGCGCCCGACGACCCCTGCGAGACGCTCTACGTCGACTTCAGCCGCGACCAGGGGTTCGTCAGCATCGACGTCACCGTCGGGGACCACCTGCTGGACGCCGCGCAGGCCCTGGCGTTGCCCACCCGTCTGTGCGCTCTGCTGCGCGCACTCGCCGACGGGGCGCGGTGCCCGATTCCGGCGGCCGCGCTCGCCCCGGCCGCGCCCGGCTGGTGGCGCGCCCCGCAGGGATGGGCCGACCTGGCCGCGGTCGAGGACGTGGTGCGCGGCCACCCCGGCGTGCTGGAGGCGACGGTGACACCGAGCGGGGAGGGCGACGAGGCGCACCTCGTCGTACGCGCCGAAGTCGCCGCCGACGTCGGCCCCGACGACCTGCACCGGCACGTCCTCGACCACATCGGCGAGGTCCCCGGCGTGCTGGCCCCGGCCCGTTACGTCCTGTCCTCGGCCGGCACCGCGTCCGGCGGCCTCCGCGGGCAGTTCCGCGCCGCTCCCGGCGCCTCGGACATCCCACGGGTCCCGGTGCGCCCGCCCGCGACGGACGCCGAATGGGCCCTCGCCGAGGCAGTGGCCGCAGTTGTCCCCGGCGGAGCACAGCCCCACCCCGCCGACGTGGACATGAACCGCTGCCTCGCCGACCACGGCGTCACCCTGGTCGCTGTCCCCTCGCTCCTGACGCTGCTCCAGGAATCGGGCTTCGCCGGGATCGCGCCGGACGAACTGGCCGGAACGGCCTCGCTCGGCCACCTCGCCGCGGCCCTCGCACCCCTACCGCCCCGCGCCCCTTGTGGAGGAGACACCTCACCATGACCGCGTCCCACACCCGCGCACCGGCGGACCGCCTGGCCCCGTGGGCCTTCGGCGCCTTCGTCGAGGCGAACACCCATGAGACGGCGTACCGCCCTCCGGTGGTCGACGGCCCCGTCGGACCGACCATCGTCCGCAACGGCCGCGAGCTGGTGAACTTCGCCAGCATCAGCTTCCTCGACCTGGAGCGCCACGTCCCGGTCCGGCGGCACTTCGCCGAGGGGGCGCTCGCCCACGGCCTGAGCACCGCCGGATCCCGGATGACCCAGGGGATCTGCCGTCCGCACCAGGTCCTCGAGGAGACGATCGCCCACCACACCGGCAAGGAACAGGCCATCACCTTCGCCACCGGGCTCCTCGCCAACATCGGGTTCGTGCACGCCATGAGCAGCTCCGCGCGCTTCGACGCCGGGATCGAGGTGCGCAACCACGACACCGTCTTCGTCGTCGACCGTGACGTCCACTGGAGCATCTGGAAGGGCGTCGAAGGGCTCGGCTACGGCCGCGGTGTCCACGCGTTCCGGCACAACGACGTCGCCGACCTGGCACGCATCCTGGACCGGATCAGGCCGGGCAAGACCGTGGTGATCGCCGAGAGCGTCTACTCGGCCGACGGCACCATGGGGCCGATCGTGGAGATCCTCGACGAGTGCGACCGGCACGGCGCCGTCAGCATGATCGACGACGCCAACGGCTTCATGGTGTACGGGCCCGGGAACCGGCCCTACGCCCGGGAGGCGGAAGCGATCAGGGAGCGGGCCGACTTCGTCATGGTGTCGCTGTCGAAGGCGATCGGCCTGGAAGGCGGCGCGATCGCCGGACCCGCAGAGGCCATCGACGCCTTCGAACTGCTCTCCGGCACCTCGATGTTCACCGCCGCCGTCCAGCCACCCACCGCCTACGCCGCCAAGCGCACGATCGACGCCCTCGCGAGCGATCCGGCGATCGTCGACGACTACCTGGCACACGCCGCACGGTTCCGCCGGCAGATCCACGAGGCGGGAACGCCGACGACGCCGACCGATTCCTACATGCTCTCGGTGCCGATCGGGAACGACGCCGCCGCCCTGCAGATGCGCGAGTGGTTCGTCGAGGACGGCTACCTCGTCCCCGTCTTCTCCTACCCGGCCGTCTCGCGCAACCAGGCGCTCCTGCGCCTGTTCCCGCACGCGGGCCACACCGAGGAGCAGATGGACGGCTTCCTGCGCATCCTGCGCACCTACCGACGGCGCCTCGGGCTCTGACGTCCCCGCCGAGGCCGCCGCACCGCCCCCCATCCCGAGAAGGGAAGTCCCTGGTGGACAACACCGAAATCCTCAACGCCGTCGCCGGCATCGTCGAAGAGGTCGCAGGCATCGCCTCCGCCGAGGTGCGCACCGAAAGGTCCTTCACCGACGACCTCGACATCGACTCCCTGGCGATGGTGGAGATCACCGTGATGTTCGAGGACAGGTTCGCCGTGAAGATCCCCGACGACCGGGTCGCGGAGCTGAGAACGGTCGGCGACGCGGTGACCTACATCGCCGACCACCGGTGAGCGTGCTCGACCGCTTCCGCATCGACGGCCGCGTCGCCGTCGTCACCGGCGCGTCCTCCGGCCTCGGCGTCGCCTTCGCCACGGCCCTGGCGGAGGCCGGTGCCGACGTCGTGCTCGGGGCGCGGCGCGCCGAACGGCTGGAGGCCACGCGTGCGGCCGTCGAGAAGCTCGGCCGCCGGGCCGTCGCCGTCCGCACCGACATCGCCAGTCCGGAGCAGTGCCGCGCCCTGGTCGCCGCGGCCGTGCAGGAGTTCGGGCGCGTGGACATCCTCGTCAACAACGCGGGGATCAGCAGCGAACTGCCCGCCGACGACGAGACACCGGAGCAGTTCCGCGAGGTCATCGACATCAACCTCAACGGCTCCTACTGGATGGCCCAGGCCGCGGGCGCCGTGATGCGGCCCGGCAGCGCCATCGTCAACGTGTCGAGCATCCTCGCGCTGGTCACGGGCGGTGTGCCGCAGGCCGCGTACACGGCGTCGAAGGCCGGGATCCTCGGGCTCACCCGCGACCTCGCCCAGCAGTGGACCCCCGGCAAGGGCATCCGCGTGAACGCCCTGGCGCCCGGCCTCTTCGACTCCGCGATGACCGACGGCTACACCGAGGGGTACGTCGAGGCGATGCTGCCGCGCGTGCTCGCGGGCCGGGTCGGCCGGCCCGAGGAACTCGCCGCCGCGCTGCTCTTCCTCGTGTCCGACGCGGCGTCGTACGTCACCGGCACCACGCTGACGGTGGACGGGGGCACGCACATCGCATGACGACGAAGCCGGTCGGCCAACCGCTGCCCCGCGCACCGCTCGGCGATCCCCACCTGCGCCGCCTGGTCGTGGGCGAGGGCCTCGCGGGCGTGGTCGACGCGCTGTTCCTGGTCTGGCTCACGCTCTTCGTGCTCGACCTGTCGGAACCGGGCATCTCCACGGGACTCGTCCTCGTGGCCGTCGCCCTGCCGCGCGCGGTGCTGCTGCTCCCCGCGGGGGTCCTGGTCGACCGCCTCGGTCCCGCACGCGTCGCGGCCACCGCGTCCTGGCTCCGGGTCGCCGTCCTGCTCGCCCTCGGCGCCCTGGTCACGCTCACCTCGCCCTCGGTGACGACGGTCGCGCTGCTCGCCACCCTGCTCGGCGCCGCCGACGCCGCGTACTTCCCCGCGGCGCTCGCCCTGATCCCCGCCGTCGTGCCGACCGAGAAGCTCACCCGGGTCAACGGTCTCGTGCAGGGCGCCGAGTCGGGAGGCGATCTGGTCGGCCCCGCGGTGGCCGCCGGAGCCATCGCCGTCATCGGCTTCGACGCGACGCTCGGGGTGATCACGGCGACGGCCGCGCTGGCCGCCGCCACCCTCAGCACGCTCATCCGCGTGCTCCGGCGGGGCGGGACCGAGGGCGAGGGCGCCGGTCAGGACCCCGACGACGGCGAGTCGGTCAGCAGCGCGCGCGCCCTCGCCGCGGGCCTGCGGTACGCCTGGCGGGAACCCCTGGTACGGGGCATGCTCGGGGCCGTCGCACTGATCAACATCACGGTGGTGGGCCCGGTGCTCGTGGGCGGCGCGGTCCTCGCCGACCAGCGCCTCGGCGGCGCGGGAGCCCTGGGCATCGTGCTCTCCGGATTCGGCGCGGGCTCCCTGGCCGGCTCGCTCGTCGCCGGGTGGCGGCCGCCCGCCCGGCGCGGCTGGACCGTGGTCGGCGGGGTCGCGGCGATCGGCGCGGGCATGGCAGGACTCGCCGCCGTCACCCACGTCGTCGCCGCGACGGCGGTCGTCGCGCTCATCGGCATCGGATCCGCGTTCCTCGGAGTGGTCATCGTGGCCACGCTCCAGGAGCGCGTGCCCGCAGGCCTGCTCGGCCGTGTACTGAGCCTCGTCGTCCTGGCCACGGTGGCGTTCGACCCGTTCTCCTACGTGATCGCGGGAGCGCTGCTTCCGTACGGCACGACGACGTTGTTCCTGGTCTGTGGCGGTGCGGTCCTGGCCTGCGCGGGGGTGGTCGCGGCGAGCGCGGAGATGCGGTCGCTGCGCTGACCGGGCCGAGGGCGTGTCGGCGGCGGACGGGCCGGTCTCCGACGCTGGGATGAGATACAGATTTTTCTGAGTTCGGCGGTCCGCGCATGTCGAGAATGCCGCGACGGCTCCGTCCCAGGGATGTCAGCGGCCACCACCGGCCGCATACGGAAGAAGGAGAGAGCGTCATGGCGGTTCAGCGGATGGACAATGTGGGCATCGTCGTCGAGGACCTGGACGCGGCCATCGCGTTCTTCGTGGAGCTCGGTCTGGAGCTGGAGGGCAGGACCGAGGTCAAGGGCCTCGTCGCCGACCAGTGCACCGGACTCGACGGCGTCCACTGCGACATCGCGATGGTCCGGACCCCGGACGGTCACAGCAGGCTCGAACTGGCGAAGTACCGCAGCCCCGCGGCGACGCGTCCCGAGCGGCGCGATCAGCCGCACAACATCCTGGGCACGCACCGCGTCATGTTCGCCGTCGACGACATCAAGGACACCCTCGCCCGCCTGCGCCCGCACGGCGCCGAACTCGTCGGCGAGCTGGCGCGGTTCGAGGACAGCTATCTGCTCTGCTACGTCCGTGGTCCGGAGGGCGTCATCGTCGGACTGGCCGAGCAACTGAGCTGAGAGACGGGGCCGCCGAGCGGTGTAGGTGTCCGGGGCGAGGGCGGCGTAACCCCGGTCGAACAGGTCGGCCTCCTCCGCGAGATCCTTGAAGCGCGCGGACGGGCCGGTCTTCGTCCACTTCTCGTCCGTGAGTTCGCCGGAGTGCCCGAAGCAGGCGCCGACGGACAGGATGACCGGCACCTACTTGCCTCGGGGCAGATCCTCGGGCAGCAGGACGTCGGCGTGCAGCTCGGTGCCGGAGTCGTCCTAGGACGGGAAGTAGTGCTGGGTCCACGCCGCGCCCTTGGGGACGCGGCCGTTGCCACTGTGCGTCACCGCTCTCTCTCGCTGTCCCAGATCGGCGGGACGGGCGATGCGGACGACCATCCGGCCGAGGCGTTGCGCGCCCTCGACGCCGAACTGGCCACCACCATCGAACGGTTGCAGCGGGCCAGGATGGAACTCGGCCTCATACTCCGGCAGTCGGCGCCGACCGACCTGCCGCCGCAGTTCGCCACCGCCGGGGCCGACACTCCGATGTCCGACGCGGACCGCTCGGTCGTCACCGTGATGGGCAGCGTGCTCGGCCTCAAGGGCATGGCCGCCTGGACCGACCTGATGAACGACCCGCTCATCGACCCCGCCGGCGAGGCCTTCGACCAACTGCCCGCCGACGCCCCGCGCGGCGAGGATTCCGCGAAGAAGACGGTCGGCAGCGCACTCCGGGAGATCTGCAACGACGCCCAGATGGATGTGCTGCGCCGCCTTGCCGTCCTGCTGGCCGCCGCGCCGAAAGCGGCATCCGAGGGGCGCTCGCCGCGTGAGCGGCCAGGAGTCGGCTGACCCGTACGGTTCACGCGTCGGTCAGGTCCAGGAAGCTCCACCTGGCGTCCGGCCGGGCGCCGCTCAGCCACTTGCCGCAGTTCTGGAGCACCACCGGGCTCGACGTGATGTGCTGCGTGCCCGTGCCGAGATCGCGCAGGAACCGGTCGACCGGGCCCCGGCGGATCGCCGCCGAGCCCGCCCAGTGGTGCACGGTCTGGCCCACCTCGTACGCGGTCGTGGTCGTGTGGTTCAGGACGAGACGGATCAGCGTCTCCTGCTCGGTGCTCGGCAACTCACCCTCGTCCAGGGTCTGTTCGACGTCCTGCCAGACGTCGTCCACCCAGGCCCTGGCCGCCCGGAGCCTGGCCTCCGCCGTCGCGTACTCGGCGTGGAAGTGGGAGGTGTCGACCGCGGCGCCCCGCGAACCGGTGCGTGCCGCCGCGACCCGCTTCAACTCGTCCAGGAGCCGCCGGCCGACGCCGAGTGCCCAGCCCGTGTGCCCGATCGCCGTCATGGCGACCAGGCCGAGGCGGTAGAGGGCGCCGCCGTTGACCGGGGTGTGGGTGGTCGCGTCGTAGGTGTACTCGTACGGTACGTGGACGTCGGTGCAGTGGTAGTCGATGCTGTGGGTCGCGCGCAGGCCGAGCACGTCCCAGTTGCCGTCCAGGGTCACCTGCGACTTCGGCATCGCGAGGATCCGCAGCTCGTCGGTGCCCTCGACCAGGATCGCGCTGTGGATGTGGGTGGCGTGCGCCATCCCGGAGGCGAACTGCCACTCCCCGCTGACCCGGTAGCCGCCCGCCACGGAGACCGCCCGGCCGGGGCGTGCGCCGTGCCCGGAGAGCAGCGCGTACTTCCCGTTCGGCGTGTCGGGGAACAGCTCGGCCGCCGCGTCCGCGGCGAGGTACGCCGCGGTGGTCCCCGTCATCACCTGGAGCGCGAACATGGTCCACCCGGCCGAGGCGTCGTGGTAGCTCGCCCGCTCCACCGTCTCGATCAGCTGCCGCGGTGCGAACTCGTATCCACCGAGGCTCAGGGGGAGTTCGGCCCGTACGATCCCGGTGTCCAGGAGGGCCCGTGCGGTGTCCTCCGGCAACCGGCCCAACTCATCGGCGGCGTCGGCCCGTTCGTCGAGCATCCCGCCGAGCGCGTCGATCCGCTCCAGCACTCCCGCCAGTTCCGTACCGACATGCAGCTGACCCTTGCCCGTCATGGAATCCCTCTCCTCATGGTCCGTTCCTCAGCCGCGTGGGGCGAGCCACTGCTGGAGTTCGACGAGGTTCCCCGCCGGATCCATGACGTGGGCGACGCGCATGCGGTCCGTCATGGGAGACGGGCCACGGACGAGTTCGGCTCCTCGCGCGGAGATCTCCTTGCAGTAGCCGTCGATGTCATCGACGCGCAGGACCACGAGGGAGCGGAAACCCCGCGGCTCCACGGCGAGTTCGCGCAGCACCTGAGCCATCTGGGCGCGGTCCTGCAACGCGATGCCCCCGGTGCCGCCGTCGGGCGTGAACTTCGCATACGGGCCCTCCTCCGCGGCGAACTGCGGCTCCAGGCCCAGCACGTCCCGGTAGAAGCGGTAACAACTGGCGAAGTCCGTGACGAGGAGCCGGACTTGGGTGAGTTCCATGGGTGTTCCCTTCGGGAGGCGGCGGCGTGATCGACCGGCCCCGACCGGACGGGTGCAAGGCCTGAGCACAGTGTGCCGGGCGCCGATACGCCCAGGCTCCGCCCAGGACCCGCCCCGGGTTCGGGAAAGCGAACCCCGTTTTCCGGGGGAGCGCTCCATGGCGGCTCTGAGCTGCGGTTTCGTAGCGTTTACGGCATGAGCGATGTGCTGGAGCTGGAGCGGGTCAGCCGGTCCTACGGCCGCGGCGGGGGAGACGGCGGGGACGGCGGAGAGGGCGGGTACGGAGCCGTCGCCGCGGCAGGGGGACAGGCCCGATGAGCGTCCGACGACCCACCGGTCTGGCCACCGCGGCCGTCCGCTCGCGCCCGTCCGCGCTGGCAGGGACCTTCGCGGCCCTCGTGCTCACCGCCACCATGGTCACCGCGGGCGTCTCGATGGCCGTCTCGGCGTCGGCCGTGCCGCCGGGCGCCGGTCCCGCCGTCCGCGCACAGCTCGCCGACCTCACCGACATGGGCATCGGCTTCTGCGTGATGTCGGTGTACCTGTCCATCTTCGTGATCAGCCAGGTGATGGCGCTCGCGGTGGCCCAACGCAAGCGGGAGAGCGCGCTGTTGCGCGCGATCGGCGCCGAGCCCCGGCAGATCCGCCGGATGGTCGCCGTCGAGGCACTCGGCACCGCGCTCGCCGCGCTGCCCTTCGGCTACGGACTCGGAGCGCTGCTCGGCCACTTCTGGCTGGACGGCCTGACCGCGCACGGCATGGCCCCGGCCGGTGTGTCCTTCCACGTCGGGTAGCCCCCGCTCCTTGCAGCGGGCGGGACCATGGTGGTCTGTTCGCAGCTCGCCGGTCTGGTCGCGGGCTGGCGGGCGTCCCGTACCCGCCCTTCGGCGGCGCTCGCCGAGTCCGCCGTCCAGGGCGGCGAACACGTGGGCATGCTGCGCGGTGTGGCGTCGCTGGTCGCCCTGGCCGCCGGGGTCGTGCTGACCGTGGTCGCGGTCGAGGGGCCCGTCGAGAACGCGTCCCAGACGATCCCGCTGGTGCTGCTCTGCCACCTGGCCGCCATCGGCCTCGCCGGGCCGTGGATCGGGCGGTGCGTGAGCGCCCTGTGCGCTCCCTTGTTGCGGGCCTCCGGCGGGGCGCCCGGCGAGCTGGCGGTGGCGGGGACCCGCGCGAGGGCGCGCAGGCTGTCCGCCGCGATCACCCCGGTCGCGCTGGTCACGGCCTTCGCGGTGGCCGAGCTGACCACGGCCACCGGATCAGGGACCGACTCCGCGGCGGACCGGTGGGGCGAGGTCTTCCTCACGCTGGTGGTCGTCAGCTTCGGCGGTCTCGTCGCCGCCAACACCCTGGTGATGCTGGCCCTGGAGCGGCTGCGTGAGTTCTCGTTGCTGCGCGTGGTCGGCGCCCGGCGGTGGCAGATCGTCCAGACGGTCGCGACCGAAGGCGCGATCATCACGCTCGCCGGGGTCGGCACGGGAGCGGCCGCGGGCTGCGCGGTGATGCTGCCGCTCGGCGCCCGCACCGGCACGCCGCTGAGCGGGCTGCCGGGGTGGGCCTGGCTCGCCGTCGCGCTGTTCGGCGCGGCACTGGTCGCGGTCTCCTCGGGCGCGCCGCTGCTGCGCATGCTGCGGGTGCGGCCGATGGACGGCCTGACGCGCCACGCGCATTGACGTCACGCGATCGCCCTCATGGGAGAGGACGGTCGGTGATGATGGGAACCGCTCCGAAGCGGCGTGCCACGCCGAGAGAGATGACCATGAACCCCCCACTCCACCGGCATCGTCCCGACCACCCACAGCCCACCTCGGGTCGGCCGTGGCGCTGGACGCGTGGCGTACTCCGCGCGGCCTTCGGCACACCCGGCGAGTTCGTGTACGGGCTACTCGCGCCGCTCCCCGGCTTCCTCTGCGGACTCGTGCTCCTCACGATGCTCGCCACGGGTCTCGTCGGGTCGGTCGTCCTGGTGGGCCTCGTGCTGATCATCGCCGTGCCGGTCGTGGCGCGTGGCGCCGGGGCCGTGCACCGCGCACTCCTGAGCGGGCTGCTCGGCGAGCGGATCAAGCCGCCGCCCCGGCGGGAGCGGCCGCCCGGCGGCCTCCGCACCCGGGCCCGCGCCGCGCTGACCGACGCCGACGGCTGGCGCTGCGCCGCGTTCACCCTGGCCTTCCTGCCGGTCGGGGCGCTCCTGGTCCTGGTGTCCGCGACGATCCGCCTGTACGCGCTCTTCGCGGTGACCTATCCCCTCTGGTGGCGGTTCGTCAGCTCGGACGACGGTCACCGCGGTTTCGGGCTCGGGTTCGGAGGCGTACAGCTCGACAACTGGCCCGCCGCGCTGCTGACCTGCCTGGCGGGGCTCCTGCCGATGGCGCTCGCCACCTGGTGCACCCGGGGCCTGCTCGATCTGGCCGTCCGGCCGATGGCCCGCGCACTGCTCGGGCGCGGTCGTCTGGACGCCCGCGTGCACGTCCTGGAGGACACCCGCGCGCTCGCCGTGCAGGACTCCGCCGCCACCCTCCGCCGGATCGAACGCGACCTGCACGACGGCGCCCAGGCCCGGATGGTCGCGGTGGCGATGACGCTCGCCCGCGCGCACGAGAAGCTGGCCCGCCTCCCCGGTGACCAGGCCGACCTCACCGTGGGGCGAGAGCTGGTGGGCACCGCCCTCGCCGAGTCCAGGACCGCGATCGGCGAACTGCGGGACCTCGTCCGCGGCATCCACCCGCCGGCCCTCAACGACGGTCTCGACGTGGCCCTGGAAACCCTCGCCGCCCGAGCCGGCCTTCCCGCCACGGCGGTGACCGACCTGCCCGTGCGGCCGCCGGAGGCGATCGAGTCCATCGCCTACTTCTGCGCGGCCGAACTGCTCGCCAACGCCACCCGGCACTCCGGCGCCACCGCCGTCCGGATCGGAGCACACATCGAACAGGCGCCCACCGGAGGCGCACTGAGGCTGACCGTCCGGGACGACGGCCACGGCGGCGCGCAGCCGCGTCCGCACGGCGTGACACGGGGCGTCGGCGGAACCGGGCTCGCCGGCTCGCAGTACGTCGAGACGCGCTACGCCGACCGGCTCGTGGCCGGTGGCCTCGCCGGACTCGGCTATCTGCTCAAGGAACGCGTCGTGGACATGGACGAGTTCCTCGACGCGCTGTGCCGTGTCGCGGACGGCGGTACGGCGCTCGACCCGGAAGTGGTCACCCAGCTCCTCGCCGCGCGCCGCACCGCCGAGGCGCTCGCGCCGCTCACCGGCCGGGAGCGCGAGGTGCTGTCCGCGATGGCCGAAGGCCGCACCGATACGGCCATCGCGGACGCGTCCGGCATCTCACGACGGGCGGTGGAGAAGCACGCCGCGGCGATCTTCGACAAGCTCGGCCTGCCCCAGACCGAGTCCCAGCACCGCCGTGTCCTCGCGGTCCTGCACTACCTCGACCGGCTCGACTGAGCAGGCCTGCCCGGCCCCGAGGTCACAGCAACCGGTCGACCAGCCCGTCGACGTACTCCGGAGTGAGCGGGCCGATGCCGAACAGGACCCGGATGTACATCGGGGCCAGGATGTGGTCCAGCACGCCGAGCGCGTCGGGTGCGTCCTCCCCGCGTGCGCGGGCGCGGTCGAGCATGGACTGGAGCTGGCGGGTGCGTTCGTCGCGCAGCTGGTCACGGGCCCGTACGGCGTGCTCGCTGTCGCTCGACAGGGCGACGGCCAGGCGTACCAGCGCGAGCCCCGCGGGGCCGGTGATCTCGCGCGCCACGTTGGCCGCGTAGGTGCGCAGGTCGCCGTCGATGGTCCCGGTGTCGGGCATCGGTGACTGCGCGTTGAGGTGGTTGAGCATCACGTCGCTGAGCAGCGCCTCCAGGTTGCCCCACCGGCGGTAGATGCTGCTGTCGGCCACGCCCGCGCGGGCCGCGACCTCGCCGACGGTGAACTTCCCGTAACCGCGCTCGACGATCAGGTCGGTGACGGCCCGGTGCACCTCCGCGGCGACGCGGGCACTGCGTCCGCCGGGCCGCCGGGCCCGCTGTTGCTCGTTCATGCTCCCTACCTTAACGCAGGAGCCACTTGCGTTTGTGGGATGTCCTCTCTACAGTCTCCTAACGCAGTCACCGACTGCGTTAAAGCGCTCGGGTGTATTCGGCACCTGCCGTATTCGGCAGCCGCGTCGACCGTGGCCGGGCGCATCGGACGAGGGAGAGGGATCCCCATGACCGCATCGCCTGCGGCCGTAGCCGGTAAGTCAAACCGGGCCGTACTGCTCACGGTGACCTGCCTGGGCCAATTCATGGTGCTGCTCGACAACACGATCGTCGGAGCGGCGCTGCCCGACATGCAGCAGCGGCTGCACACTCAACTGACCGGCCTGCAATGGATCGTCGACGCGTACGTGCTGCTGGTCGCGATGCTGCTGCTGTCCGGCGGCGTCTTCGCCGACCGCTTCGGCCGCAAGCGCGTGTACCTGACCGGCGTGGTGTTGTTCACCGCCGCTTCCCTGCTGTGCAGCCTCGCGCCCTCCGTCGGCTGGCTGATCGCGGGACGGGTGTTGCAGGGCGTCGGGGCCGCGGCGCTGAGCCCTGCCTCGCTGGCCCTGCTCGTCGCCGCCCACCCGATGCCGCAGGAACGGGTCAAGGCGATCGGCCTGTGGGCCGGATTCAGCGGCATCGGTCTGGCCGCGGGCCCCGTGGCCGGCGGCGTGCTGACGGAGGCCTTCGGCTGGCCCGCCATCTTCCTGGTCAACCTGCCCATCGGCCTGGTCCTGCTGCTGGTCGGCCTGCGCCACCTCGGCGAGTCCCGCAATCCGGGCGCCCCCGCGATCGACGTCCCGGGCACGGTGCTGTCCGTCCTGGCGGTGGGGGTCCTCACCTACGGGCTGATCGAGGGCGGCGCCCGCGGCTGGACCTCACCCGTCATCCTGGGCAGCTTCGCCGCCGCTGCGGTCCTCGTCGTCGCCTTCTGCGCCGTCGAAGCGCGTCGCGTCGCGCCGATGCTGCCGCTCGGCCTTTTCCGGCAGCGGCTGTTCACCGTGTCCAACACCGCCATGGTCGTGGTGGGGTTCGCGCTCAGCGGCTCGTCGTTCTTCTTCTCCCAGTTCTTCGTGTACGTCCAGGGCAGCTCGATCCTGCGCGCCGGTCTCCAGACGCTCCCCGTCTCCCTCGGCATGGTGCTCGTCAGCCCGTACGCGGGCCGGCTCGCCGCCCGGTACGGCTACCGCGTGGTGGTCACCATCGGCCTGGCCCTGGCCGGAGGAGGGCTCCTCGCGCTCGGCTGGGTGCACGCCGACACCGGTTACGGCAACGTGTGGTGGCGCCTCGCGGTCGTCGGCATCGGCTTCGCGCTGACCATGTCCCCGCTGACCGGCGCCGCCATCCAGTCGGTCAGCCCGCAGGAAGGCGGCCTCGCCTCCGGCATCAGCAGCACCACCCGGCAGATCGGCGCGGTGCTCGGCGTGGCGGTGCTCGGTGCCGTCGTCCGCAACCGGCAGTCCGGCGGCGGCTCCTTCGAGGCCGGCCTCGACAGCGCCTTCGTCGCCGCCGGGGCCGTCACGCTGGCCACGGCGGTGTTCACGGGCCTGTTGCTGGCGAGGTCCAAGCCCGTGGGCGGCCCCGCGGTGGCGCACCGGCCCACCGGTTCGGAGGTGCTCGGCACGCCGAACGAGGTACCCGTGAAAGCGAGTTGACGACGGCATCGGCGTCGACGCCATCGGTCTCCTCCTGCTCCCATGGCCATCCGAAACTTCGACTCCCCTGGAGAGATACATGTCCCGCACGTTCCTCATCACCGGCGTGAGCAGCGGACTCGGCCGCGCCTTCGCCGTCGCCGCCCTTGAGGCCGGCCACACCGTCATCGGTACGGTCCGGAACCCCGACCAGACCGCTGCCTTCGAGGAGTTGGCTCCGGGCCGCGCCCACGCCCGCGTCCTCGACGTCACCGACACCGGGGCCGTCGCGCGGACCGTCGCCGCGGTCGAGGACGAGGTGGGGCCCATCGATGTACTCGTCAACAACGCCGGGTACGGCGTCGAGGGAACCTTCGAGGAGACCCCGCTCGACACCTTCCGCCACCAGTTCGACGTCAACGTCTTCGGCGTCATCGCGGTCACCCAGGCCGTGCTGCCCCGCATGCGTGAGCGCCGCGCGGGACACATCCTGTTCGTGACCTCCATGGGCGGTCTGCGCGCGTTCCCCGGTCTGGCCGCCTATCACGGCTCCAAGTTCGCCGTGGAGGGCATCGCGGCCACGCTCGCCCCGGAGGTCGCGCCGTTCGGCATCCACGTCACGGCCATCGAGCCCGGCTCCTTCCGCACCGACTGGGCGGGCCGCTCGATGCACCGCGTGGAGAGCGCCATCGCCGACTACGACGCGTCCTTCGCCCCCATCCGCGACCGCCGGCTCGACATGCGAGGGCGGCAGCTCGGCGATCCCGCCGGAGCGGGCCGCGCCCTGCTCGCCGTGGTGGAGGCCGAAGCGCCGCCGACCCACCTCATCCTCGGCAGCGACGCCCTCCGCCTGGTCGCCGACGCCCGTGCCGCCTTCGACGCGGAGACGGCCGCGTGGGACGAGCTGTCGAGGTCCACCGACTACCCCGACGGGGAGCAGATCCGGTGAACGGGAGGGCTCCGGCGCCGTTCACCGACGGGCGGCCAGGACCGCCGCGAGGCCTTCCCACAGATCCTTGACGAAGTACTCGGGCACCTCCAGCGACGGGAAGTGTCCCCCGGCCTCCGGCGACCGCCACCGGACGATCCGGCGGTACCGCTCCTGCGCCCAGGCGCGCGGCGACTTCTCGATGTCGCGGGGATACATGGTGATGGCCGACGGGACGTCGACACGGAGTTCGGGGTCCAACGAGTTGTGGCTCTCATAGTAGATGCGGGCCGACGACGCTCCGGTCCGCATCAGCCAGTACAGGGTGACGTCGTCCAGGATCCTGTCCATGGAGATCGTCTCGAACGGGCTGTCCTCGGTGTCCGACCACTCGGCGAACTTGTCGAGGATCCAGGCGAGCAGCCCGACCGGTGAGTCGACGAGCGCGTAGCCGATGGTCTGCGGCCGGGTCGCCTGCTGCTTCGCGTATGCCGCGCGATGGCGCCAGAAGTGGCGGGTGTCCTCGGTCCATTGCCGCTCGGCCGCCGTCAGCCCGTCCGTCGAAAGACCGGGCGGGGCCTCCGCGAACGTGGTGTGGATGCCGAGCACGTGCGCCGGGAACCTGCCCGCGAGGACCGTGGTGATGTTGCCGCCCCAATCGCCGCCGTGGGCGGTGAACTTGTCGTAGCCGAGCCGTCCCATCAGCTCCACCCAGGCGGCCGCGATCTTCTCCGTCCCCCACCCGGTGGTGGCCGGCTTTTCGCTGTAACCGAAGCCCGGCAGCGACGGTACGACGACGTGGAACGCCGGGGCGTCCGCGTCCTCCGGATCGGCCAACTCGTCGACCACATCGACGAATTCGGCGATGCTGCCCGGCCAGCCGTGCGTCAGGAGCAGGGGAGTGGCATCCGTGCGCGCGGATCGGCGGTGCAGGAAATGGATGCCCAGACCGCCGATGGTCGTACGGAACTGGCCGATCTCGTCGAGGCGCGCCTCGAACGACCGCCAGTCGTACGCGGTGCGCCAGTAGTGCACGACGTCGACGAGATCGGCGAGCGGAACACCCTGATCCCATCGGCGGGCGTCGGGCGCGGGGCGTTGGACCGTCTCGGCCTCCGGCAGCCGCGCCGCGGCCAGCCGTGCGCGCAGATCGTCGAGGTCGGCGTCCGTCGCGTGGGCTTCAAATGCGTGCACGTCTGTTCGTACGTCGCCGGGCATGGAGGCCTCCTGTGGTCGCGGAACCGGTCCGGATCTTGCGTGAACCGGCTAAGACGGTTCTAGCGTGTTCCGGCGCCGAGACGCAACCGGCTAAGGTGGTTCCATGCATGATCGGTTCCCTGATTTCCGTCTCGGCAAGGTGTTGCCGACCAGCTTCACGGCGACTTTGACGGAGCGGTGCGGCGACGCCGTGGAACGCGTTCCGGTCCCGCGGCGACTCGTCGACTGGCTGACGGTGAGCGGCCTCGCCGTGGACTCCTGCACCACGGCCCAGCACGAACTCGCCCTGGAACTAAGGGGATCGCTGCACGCCGCGCTGACCGCGGCCGCGCTCCAGGAACCTCTGCCCGCGGCCGCCGTCCAGGTCATCAACGACCGCAGCGCTCAGGGCCGGGCAGTGGCCGTCCTGACGCCCGAGGGCGCTCGGCGATGGCGGCTCGGCTCGGCTTCCTGCGTGGAGGACGCCCTGGGCGTGATCGCCGCCGACGCGATCGGCATCATCGCGGGCGAACGGGACGGCAAGCTGGCCCTGTGCGCATCGCCGACCTGCCGGGCCGCGTTCTTCGACACCAGCCGGAGCCGCACCCGCAGGTGGTGCGAGATGAACACGTGCGGGAACCGGGAGAAGAAGGCGCGCTTCCACGCGAACCAGCGCAAGGAGCTCGGATAGGCGCGGTCCGTGGCGGGGGTGGCCGAAGACCCCCGCCACCAGGGCGGGGGCCGCGTCTCGTGTACGGGTTCTGACGGGTTCTAGTCGTTCGTCCCGCGGCGACGCGCGGCCATCACCATGCCGGCCCCGGCGAGGAGCGCGGCGGCCCCGGCGGCAGGCACCGTGTTGCTCTGTGCGCCCGTGCTAGCCAGCTCGGCGCCAGCAGCCACACCACCCTTCGGGGCCCGTGGGGCGCGGGCGGTCACTGAGGGACAACGCGGTGGACCAGGTCCGGCGTCCATTCCACGTATCCCACTTCCGGTCCTCCGACATGACGTGCGTACAGATAGCGGCCGGTGGGGGCCGGCGTGGCGGCCTCGGTGATCACGGCTCCGGCGGCCGTCAGGGTCGCCGTCAGATCGTCCAGGTCGTCGACGACGACCGTCGCGGAGCCGTGCGTGTGCTTCGCGCGCTCCTCTGGAGGGCCGGCGAACAAGAGGAAATATCGCCGATTCCGACCAATTCCCCTTCACCATCCGTGAAACGAAGGTCGGGGTCCTCGGAACCGGTCAACTCCGTGAGCAAGGGAAGAGCCTGCTCGACGCTGTCCGCGTAGAGGCGGGCGTATGTCTTGACGAGCTCAACGACCGGTGACGAGCATCCAGACCCCGATGGCCGTGAAGAGGATGCCGCCGCCGAAACGCGCCGAGACCTCCCCGATCCGCCGCCCGCGAAGGTCGATTCGCGCGCTCGTCGGAGTCTCGGGAAGGTGGCGCACCGGGACCTCACCGCCCACGGGGAGTCCCTTGACCCCGGACGACCCCGCCTGGAACGTGTGGCGACCACCCCGTGCGTCGACGAACTCGACCACCGCGAAGTAGACAGGGCCGCCATCGCTTCCGGTGCTGTCCGCGAGGTGGCGGATCACCAGGCCCCTGACGCGGATCCCCTCGCGCAGGAGCCGGCGCTGGACCACGGCCTCATGGACGCCGAACCCGAGGAGGACGAGATGCCACTAGCGCCATCGCGACCCACACCGCTGCCCCTACCTGCTGTGGATGATTCCTCGGGTACCCCATGCCCCCTGCCGGGGGAGCGGACGCCACCTCGCATCCGCCGATGGCCCGGTCCGCGCTCAGTGCGGCGTGTCGGGGGTGGGCTGCTGCCGGGGCCGGTCCCGGGGCACCGGCCCTGGGGGCACCGGCCCCGGGGGCACAAGGGCCTCCCACACGCCGCGCCGATCCGCCGGAGCTGCTCGCGCGTCCGCGGCTGGCGGTAGACGTACTCGGAGAAGTACTCGCCCTCGTAGAGCACGAGCCCCGGTGCGTGGAGGCGGCCGGTGCAGCAGGTGTCGGTGTCGGCGCCGTAGAACGGACCGGGCACGTTGAGCCACTTCCGCTCGCTCCACCGCCCCGTGAAAGCCGCGCGTGCGTCGCCGAGGAGCGGAACCGGATCGAAGTAGGACTCCCCACCGGCTCCCGTGCGGGTCATACCCGCGGGCGTGCGGCCTGCGCCAGGGCGTCCTTGACCTCGTGGACCACGCGGGCCGCGTCCTCGGGGTCGTTCACCACGTCGGTGTTGTTCATGTCGATGACGAGGACCTCGCTGGCCGAGTAGTGCTTGTGCACCCAGTCGTCGTAGCCGGACCAGAGGGTCCGGTAGTACTCGACGAGGCCCTCGTCCTGTTCGAAGGCGCGGCCCCGCAGGCCGATCCGGTGCAGCACGGTCTCGAAGTCCGCCTGAAGGTAGACCATGAGATCCGGCGCCTTGCGGTAGGGCAGGCCGTCGATCTCGCGCATCATCTCGTCGAGCAGACCCTCGTACACCTGCATCTCGAGCGAGCTGATGCGGCCCAGGTCGTGGTTGACCTTGGCGAAGTACCAGTCCTCGTAGATGGAGCGGTCGAGGACGTTGTCGCCCCGCTTGTACGCCTCCTTGATCGCGGCGAACCGCGTCTGGAGGAAGTAGAGCTGCAACAGGAAGGGGTAGCGGTTGGCCTGGATCTCCTCGGGCGTCGCCGTGTAGAAGAGCGGCAGGATCGGGTTGTCCTCGACGCTCTCGTAGAAGACCTCGCTGCCCAGATCCTTGGCGATCAGTTCGGCGACACTCGTCTTGCCGATCCCGATCATGCCTCCGACGCAGATCACTGGCATTCCTCGCTTCTCCCCCGGGGTCGTCTGTCCACGCGCGCGCGGACCGACCGCCCCCACGAGCCGCCGTGAAGCTTAGATGACAACGACGGCAGGTCGTGCCGTGGGCCCGATGCGCAGGGAGGGTGAGGCGGCCGGCCGAGCAGTCGCCTCCACCCGTCGAGGACCGGTCGGCGGTTACAGGCCGGTGGCCAGCCAGACGGTCACGGCCGCGGTGGCGATGAGTCCGGCATTGAGCGCGATCCGGCGGTCTCCGCCGGTCAGGTGCACGGCGATCGCACCGGTTTGGAGAAGGACGAAGCCGATGGCCGCGGCCGGTGCCAGCCAGGGAGCGATGCCGGTCAGAGGGGGCAGGATCAGACCGGCCGCGCCGAGTGTCTCGACCGCTCCCAGCGCCCTGAGGCCGGGCAAGGGCAGACGGTCGACCCAAGCCATCATCGGCCGGAGTTGATCGCGGCTGCGGATCATCTTCAGAGTGCCCGCGTAGAAGTAGAAGAGCGCGAGCAGTCCCGCGACTGTCCAATAGGCGATGTTCATGGTTCCCGTTCACGGTGGCCCCGGTTCGCGGGGGCCGGTCGATTGCGTCGATTGCTGGGGAGGCCCTTGGAGGAGGGGCGGTTCCGTCGTCCGACTCAGGCGAGGTCGGTGCCGGGCCGTGTCGCGTAGCGGCTCATTCCATGACGGGCGTCGTGTCGGCCATGGCGCGGGGCCGGCCTGAAGCTCGCTGGTCTTCGTTCTGTCGAGGTCATGCTCATGAGTGCACCGTCGGGACCCCGCCGGTGTCCAAGACCCGTTCAGCAGGGCCGATACCTCATGGGTATCGCCGCAGCGTGGAGCCGTGGAGCCTGCGCTCCTTCGGTGCGGCCCGAGGGGCCGAGGGCCCATAGTCATCGGTGTTGTTCTTGCAGCGCGACGTCTCGGACTTGGGGATCGCGCTCTTCAGCTGACTCGTGCCGAGCATGATCGCGTCGGTCTCGGGACCGTTCTCGGAACCGTTCCTGGACTGGGTGACGGTGCTGTCCCAGATGCACAGCCGGTCCTCGCTCAACAGGGCGTACTCGGCTGTGCCCTTCGCGTCGATACGCAGGCGTGCGGTGAGCCCCTCTATGGCTCACCGTCCTGCCAGGGGCGGAGTGCGAGCAGACCGCCGATGGCGACGAGCGCCACGACGATTGCCGTACCGGCCACGGCGGCCGGGCGGCGCGGCCCGCCCGGGGCCTGCGTCGGGTGCCGGTGCGGATGTGGGCCGGGCAGGCGTCGGCGGCGGGGTGAGGCTCGGGCCGGGCCCGAGGGCCGTGCGTGGGCGCAGCGGGTCGAAGTCCAGCAACTCCGCTGTGTGGCGCCCCAGTTGGCCGATCAACGCGCCTGGCAGCCACTCGTCCGTGCCGGCTGCGCCCTCTGTGCTTTCTGTGGCGGTGCGGGTCGCGATCTGCTCCGGCGTGGGGCGTTGCGCCGAGTCCTTCCGCAGGCATTCCCGTACGAGCCCGAGGAGCGCCTCCGGGACCCCGTCCAGATCCGGCTCTTCCTCGGCGACCCGGAACAATTGGGCGTGCACCCCGCTGCCGGTCGCGCCGAAGGGCTGGCGCCCCGTGGCGGCGTAGGCGAGGACCGAGCCCAGACAGAACACGTCGGAGGCGGCGGTGGCGTGCAGCCCCACCTGCTCCGGAGACATGAAGCCGGGCGAGCCGATCACCATGCCGGTCCGCGTTTGCAGGCTGTCCCCGCTGATGCTGTCCAGCGCGCGGGCGATGCCGAAGCCGATGACCCGGGGCCCGTCCACGGTCACCAGGACATTGGACGGCTTGAGGTCGCGATGGACCAGGCCCGCCCGGTGGATGACCTGTAGGGCGAGCGCGAGCCGATTGGCCAGGACCCGGACCGAATGCTCGGGCAACGGGCCGTGCCGCTCGGCCACGACGGTGTGCAGATCGGGCCCGGGAACGTACTGCGTCGCGACCCAGGGCGTCTCCGCATCCGTGTCCGCGTCGAGCACCGCCGCGGTCCAGACGCCACCCACCCGCCTCGCCGCGGTGACCTCGCGTGCGAACCGCGCGCGGAATTCGGCGTGTTGGGCGAATTCGCCCCGTACGACCTTGACCGCGACGGTGCGCCCGCCTTCGGAGCGGGCGAGGCACACCCGGCCCATGTCGCCTGCACTCAAGCGGGCGACGAGGCGGTAGGGGCCCCGCCGTCTACCCTGGCCGCATGATGGACGAGGGGGACTTTCGGGTGGGTGACGTGCTGTCGGTCGCGTGCCCTTTCACGGAGACCAGGGTCGAGCGGGGTGTCACCTTGGATCGCGTGTCGGTGCGATGGCCATGGTGGGAAGCCGACGGCGACAACGAGTTCGCGCACTGGAACGGGATCGTCTCCCTAGGCGTGGGCGGCACCGGCAGCGGCCACGTATCGCCCGAGGTGGAGGCCGAGTTGTTCCGAACGGACCCCTCGCCGGAACAGTTGAAGGCCGGAGACATCTGCCGGGTCGGCGTGCCACCCACCGTGGTGCACGTGACGGCGGTCGCCCATCACGATCCTCCGCTGGAGACGGCCTGGCTGCCGCATCCGACCCGGACCGTGACCGTGCTGCGCCGGGGCTTGTCCTATCGCGAGTTCCCGGACGAGAGCCACCTCGACGGTTCTGGGTACGGCATCCACCCCGGTGACGGCATCCCCTTCACCTTCGAGCTGCTCATGCGCCCGTACGCATATCTCCTGGTGGGCGACGAAGTCGCGGATGTCACCGGCCGGGCATGGCGGTTCGACGGCCCCTGGGACTGGACCGCTTTCGATGGAGGGCCGGTCGGTACGGGTCCCGCGTGGCCACTTGTCCTCCTCGCCCGAGAGGGCAAGCCGTGCTCCGTCGAGGAAGCCGAAGCGGTGGCCGCGGGCACGGCCAGTGGGTCGCACCAGGAGACGGTCCGGGAGTGGATGACACTCACGGAGGCCTCGCCCACGCCCTGAGTGCTGTCGCACGCTCTAGCCCTCGTCGAGGACGGCCTCGACGAGGAACGGCCCTCCGCTGTCGTACCCGTCCCGCATGGCTGCCATGAGTTCGCCGCGCGTGCTGACACTCCGGCTGGGCACCCCCATGGACCGTCCCAAGGCGCCGAAGTCGACCGCGGGTTGGGTCAGGTCCATGCCGAGGAGGCGTTTCGCTCCCGGCTCGCGGTGGTGCCAGTTGTCCTTGAGGACGCGGTACTCACGGTTGTTGGCGACCACGAAGCCGATCGGCAGGCTCAAGTGGGCGGCGGTCCACAGGGATTGGGGGCAGTACATGGTGGCGCCGTCGCCGACCGTGCACAGCACCCGGCCGCCCGGGTGGGCCAGGCTGACACCGATGGCCGCGGGCATGGCCCACCCGAGGCCGCCCGACACCCACTGGTACCGGTTCGCCTCCTTCAGGCGCAGTGCGGCGCGGATGCTGCGTGCCGCGTGCGGTGCCTCGTCGACCACCAGGGCATCGTCGGGAAGCGCGGCGGCCAGAGCCAGGGAGAGGCTGTCCAGGTCAAGTGGTGTGTCCTCACGGCCGGTTGGCGTTGCTGTCGTCTCGCGTGCGGGAGCCTCCGCAGCGGGCAGCGACGCGAGCAGGTCGCGCAGCGTGGGCCTCAGGTGCCCGTTCAGCGCGCGGTCGACCGGGGTGTCGCGGCCGGGTCCCGTCGGATCGGCGGAGATCTGGACGACGTGTGTGTCCTCGTCCAGCAGCGGTCCTGGAGCGTAGGGGTAGTAGAGCGGGAAGGTCCGGGTTCCCACGACGAGCACCAGTCGGAACGGGGCGAGCGTGGAGCGAATGCCCGGCAGGTGCGTGGGCAGATAGCCGCGCCACAGCGCGTGTGCCGTGGGGAAGGGGTTGGTGGCAGGCCAGCCCGCTCCCCACACCGGGGCGCCGAGGGCCTCGGCGAGGTCCAGGCCCTCGGCGGGGGCGTGGCGCGCCAGTTCGTCGCCGTAGACCAGCGCGATGTCGTCGGCCGGGGTTTCGTTCAGGAGCTTGGCGAGGTCGTCCGTGGGTGCGGCGGCGGCATAACGCACGGCCGTACGTCGCGGCGGGGGCGGGCCGAACTCGTCCAGCAGGTTCATCGGCAACGAGACGAACACCGGTCCTGTCGGCGGCGCTTGCGCGACCCGGAAGGCGTGGCCGAGCACCTCGCCGAGTTCCTCGCGGGTCCCGACCTCGTGGGCCCACTTGACGGTGGGTGTGGCCAGGCCCGTCAGGTCGCCCGCGAGAACCGGGTCGCGGATGAGGTGGCGCAGGTCCTGCTGCCCCGCGGTGACCACCATCGGTACGCGGGCGGCTGCCGCGTTGGTGAGCGCGCCGATGCCGTTGCCGAGGCCCGCGGCCGCGTGCAGGTTGACGAAGGACGGGCGGCCGGTGATGCGGGCATGGCCGTCCGCCATGGCGACCGCGGAGGCCTCCTGGAGCGCGAGCACGTAGGTGATGTCGTGTTGGTCCGCCAACTGCTGGATCAGGGGGAGTTCGGTGGTCCCGGGGTTGCCGAAGACGTGGTCGACGCCTTCTTCCCGGAGGACGCGCAGGACGAGTTCGGCACCGCTCAGACGCGGTGAAGCGACAGCGGGTGTGGGCATGGGGGGCTCCCGATGGTGGGTGGGGGAGGGCGGGGAGAGCTGGAGACGCTGGGAGGGCGAGGAGAGTCTGGGGACCGGGGACGGGACCGGGACCGGGGACGTTCAGGACTCGGCCGGTCGGCCCGAGAGCCCGGCAATCGGATACGTGCCGATCATGCGCAGCCGGTCGCAGGGTTCGCTCAGCTCGACCCAGGTGCGTACGAGGCGGGGGTCGGCGGCGTGTCCGCGGCAGTCCAGCCACAGCAGGTGACGGGCCTTCCCCGCGGGCAAGGTGTGCAGGCCCAGAACTTCGGCCCGGTTGCGGGCCAGGCACTCCACGACGTCGGTCAGGGACCGGGTGGGCACGGTGACGGCCAGGCTGGTGACGTCGTCACCGGACGGCTCCGGCAGCGCGGCGGCAGGCCGTACCAGGGCGAAACGTGTGACGGGGACCAGCGACGTGTCAGGTGTCGCGAGGACGCTCAGGCGGTAGTGCTCAGCCGCCCTGCGGGTACACACGGCCGCTTCGTACGCGGCGTCGGGCGCGAGGAGCCCCGCGGCGGACGCGGAGGAGGACGATGCGGCGCTGGTGGTGGCCGTCCGCGGCAGCAGCGCGCCGAGCCACTTCCGGGTCTGGGCCAGCGCGTGCGGGTGGCTCGCCACGGTGTCGACGTCGGCGAGGCGCGTGCCCGGTGCGGCCGCGAGCACCCAGTCGACGGGGAGCCGCAACTGCGCGGTGACGCACACCTCGTCGCAGGCGACGAGGGCACGGATGCTGTCGTGGACGGGCCCGGACAGGGTGTTCTCCAGAGGCAGCACCGCCTCAGCGGCGCGGCCGTCCACCACCTCGCTCACCACGTCGTCCAGCGTGTCCAGGGGCACCAGTTCCTGTCCCGCGCGGGGCACGAGGAGCTCGGCGGCCCGCTGGGAGACGGATGAGGCAGGCCCGAGGAAGGCCCGTCGGGCCGGGGCGGCGCCAGACCCGAACGCGGGCACGGGGTCCCTGCCGCGGCACAGGCGCAGCAGGCTCAGCGCGATGTCACGGCCCGCCGGGCCCAGACTCTGGTGGTACCTCCGGACGACGACGTTCTCCCGCCGATGGTCGGTGCGGCAGCCTCCGTCCGAGATGCGGGCGGACTGCACGAGTGCGGAGAACGACACCCGCTCCTTGAGCATTCTCACGATGTGTCGGTCGAGTTCGTCCAGGCGCTTCCTCGCCCGGTCGATATCCCCTTCAGGAGTTCCTTCGACGTGCGACATGGCTTGCTTTCCGCTTGAGGCAGCGAGTCACTTACAGGGCCCGCGCACTGTGTCGGCGGGCGCCTTCCCGGGGTCCTGCCGCGCCACTACCGGTACGCGGCGGACCACCAACTCGGCAGTCGCGTCCAGCCTTCCACTCCCGTGAGGAGGGCGGCATTCGCCGACATGAGGCCGAGGCTATGTCTCCGAGTAAACGCGCATTCGCCCCGTGGGACCAGGGAGAGAACGGGGCGCATTGGCTGCTGACGAGGCACGTTGCGACACGTGGTGCGTGGCCCACTGAAGCGTCGCGGAACCACGCCTCCCGGCCTCCCGTGATCCACCCGAACGCACCCGTGCGCCCGCATGAAAGCGAGCGGCGGGGGAACATCCGCTGCCCGTACCTGTGTGTCAGAGGAGGATCATCCATGCCCTGGAAGTCTGTCGTAGCCCTGTAACAGGGACCGTGAGCACTTGGATCTTCCCCCGTTCGTGTGATCGGGTACTGAGTGCCCGAGGGAAGCGCGACGCGACGCTTCGCCACGGTCGGACACGACTCCGGCCGGCCGCGGGGGCGGCCCGATCCAGCCGCGCTCCGCGAGCAGCGGGCCCGTGCGCCGTGGAGGCGCGCACGTACCACTGAACGTATGCACGTAAAGGAGAGAACACATGCGCAAGTTCCAGCGCACCGCAGTCGCCGCCGCCGGCATCCTGGCCTTCTCCGGCCTCGCCGTCGGAGCCGCGCAGGCCGCCGAACTCCCCTACGTGGAAACGCCGGGTGACGCCGCGACGGACTGCTTCACGAAGGAGACCCAGCGGGAGATGGACATGGGGGCGGGCCACCACGTCACGATCGTCCACTGCGAACGCGACCCCAGGAACCCGGGCAGCATGTTCGTCTTCTACCGGAACTGAGTCCGGAGCACCCGCACCGGACGTTCCGTCGACGTGACGGACGAAGGCGGCTCCTCCACCCCCTGCGCGGGGGTCGGAGGGGCCGCCTTCGTGGTGCTCGTCGACGCCGCTGGCCGGACGGTGGACGCCGCCCACGGCACGCCGCCCGCTTCGCGTACCCGTCTGACGCTCCATCGAGCCGACAGGTGACCGGTGGTGAGAGCTGACCGGAGAGCTACCGATCAAACACGCTGCGCTCTAGTGTCGTGACGATGTGAAGCGCGGCCGCTCTCGCACCGGCTGCCGCGCACTTATCAGGCTCCTGGACCCGAGCCTGCTCATGCTCATGCCGTCCAGGACCCGTTGGGGCCGCGCCGCCGACCATGCGGCCCCAACCACTGCCCTCCCGTACGCCCGGCCCGGGATTCCCGCTCCCGGCCGACGCTGGAGGGCGCCCGCGCGAGGGCCATGGGGGAGCCGTGTCCCTCGCGCACTCGACGGCCGTCATCACGTGCATGCGCGTGATGACGGCCGTCCCCCTAGCGGGCCGGCCTTCAGCACTGCCGACGGCCCATGTCGCGACGCTACTGCCGACGGGTATCCGTGGCTGAGTCCTTGACGGAATGTGCCTCGTATCTATGCATCCGCGTTGCCTGGGCGCAGAGGCCGTTCGGTCAGTTCCAGAAGCCGTGGTGGACTTCGCGGGCCTCGGGCAGGCCGACGGGACCGATCACCGGGAGGTCGCGCTGACCGGCCTTGAAGACCTCGCGGCAGGGCAGGGCCATGGTGGGGTTCTCGGCGTTGGCGCCGGTCATGGCGAGGAGTTCGTCCTCGCCGAGGGCGTAGACGACGCGGCCGATGCCGCCCCAGTAGATGGCGCCGGAGCACATCGCGCAGGGTTCGGTGCTGGTGTAGAGGGTGCAGGTGCGCAGGAAGTCCGCGTCGTACTTCTGGGTGGACAGGCGCACGAGGTTGGTCTCGGCGTGACCGGTGGCGTCGCTGTCGGTGGTGACGGTGTTCTCCGCCTGGAGCAGGACGGTGCCGTCGGGGCCGGTCAGGAGGGCGCCGAAGGGGTGGTTGCCGCCGTCGCGGGAGCGCTGGGCGACGGTGACGGCGGTGCGCAGGTGCGCGAGGTCGGTGGTGGTGGCGGAGGGGGTCTCGGCTGCGGACTGGACGGTGGTCATGCGGGGATCTCCTCAGTGGGTGAATCGGTGGCTGGATCGGTGGGCGAAAGGGAGTTGACGGGCCTGTCCGTACGCGTGATGCGGACCAACAGGAGATGGATGAGCCCTGCGGTCGTGAAGGCGACGGCCGCGGCGTACGGGCCGAGGGCCGGATGGTGGTCGGCGAGCGGGCCGGTGAACACGCCGGGCTGGCTCATGAACGGGATCGCCGCGGCGATCCCGAGCATCCAGGATGCGAAGCCCGCGCCGAAGCGGGGGGTCTCGCCGTCCGCCGGGGCGGGGGCGACGTAGCGGTGGACGAGCATGACGGCGAGCCAGGGGGCGATCCAGTTGCCGAGCAGGATGAGGAAGTTCTGGAAGGACTCCCAGTAGTCGCCCTGCCCGGCCGCCCAGCCGGTCGCGGATCCGATCGCGCCGACCACCAGGACGGCCTGCCAGCGGGCCATCTTGACCCCGACCACCAGCCAGGCCATCGCGCCGGAGTAGCAGTCCAGGCAGGAGGAGGTGATGGTCGAGACGCCCAGGGCGAGCATGGTGAGTGCCCCGAGCGCGGACGGCAGTACGTTGTTGACGAGGTCGGTGGGGGTGCCGACGAAGGTGAGGGTGCCGATGGCCGCGCCCAGCCCGGCGATCCACACCGAGCCGAGCAGCGCCCCGCCGAAGGCATGGCGGAAGAGCCGGCCCGGGGGTGTGTCCCGCGGCATGTAGCGGGTGTAGTCCGCCGCGTAGGAGGAGAAGCTCAGCGAGCGTGCGGCCTGGACGGCGACGGTCAGTGCGAACGCCCCCGCGAAGCCGAGCGAACCGGCCTTGTCCGCGTCGAACGACGAGTCCAGATGGCTCTTGGCGAAGCCGTAGACGGAGACGCCGATGAACAGCAGTGGCAGGACGACCGCCATCGCCTTCTGCACCAGGTGGATGAAGCCGTAGCCGAGCAGCGCGATGACGACCTGGCTGACGGTCACGATGCCGAAGGCCAGGCCGAAACCGGTCCCGAGCAGGGACTGAAGGGCGAAGGAGCCGAGCACCGAGTTCACGGCGAACCAGGCGCACGCCTTGAAGAAGACCAGCACCGCGGGCACGGCACTGCCGAAGCGGCCCAGCGGAACGCGGGACTGGACGAGCAGTCCCACACCGGCCCGGGGGCCGAAGGTGGACATGATGCCGATCGCGGCGGCGCCGATCGCGCTGCCGAGGGTGATCGCCACGAGTGCCTGTAGCCATCCCAGGCCGAAGACGGCGGTGGCGAGCAGACCGCTGCTGAGGCTGGAGAACTGGACGTTGGAGCTGAACCAGAGGGTGAACGAGGCGCCGGTGCCGCCGGTGCGTTCGGACTCCGGGATCGGTTCGGCCCCGGACGTCTCGATCTCGGTGGCGGCGCGGATGGTACGGGTGACGCGTCCGTGCTGGGCCATGAGAGCCCCATTCCGTCGATCATCGGATTCAGGCTGTCCGGATGAAGCCTCCGGGCAGTGGGTGGGATTGCCGCAGCACTGGAAGTAGACCAACGGGAACAGGGATGGGGGCAGGCTACGAGTGTGCGAAAGCGTGGCTGGAAGTCGACCCGATCTCCTACGATCGTCGGAACCGGGCGGAGGAGCGGCGCACGGTCGTCGGAATCGGGCGGAGGGGCGGGGCGGCGCATGAACGTCGGAACCGGGCGGAGGGGCGACGCATGAACGTGGCGGACCTGCTGGACATGCCCGGCATGCGGCTCGACCTGCTGAGCGGCGACGCCGACGCCCTCGGCCGCGAGCTGCGCTGGGTCTACACCACCGACCTGCTGGATCCCGAACCGTTCCTGACCGGCGGCGAACTCGTCCTGACCAGCGAGGGCTGGTACCGGGACCCCGCCGACTGCGAGGTCTTCGTCGCCTCACTCGTGGCGGGCGGCGCGGCCGCCGTGGTCGCCGGTGACCTCCTGCTCGGTGAAGTCCCGCCCGCTCTCATCAGCGCGTGTGCCCGGCACGATCTGCCGCTGCTGGCGGCACCCTCCGAGATCTCCTACAGCACGTTGTCGCGCGGCGTCATCGACCGGATCAACCGCGAACGCGGCCGGCAGCTCGGCGAGATCCTCGGCCGGCACCGCCGTCTCGTCCGGGCCCTCGTCGACGGCGCCGACCTGGGCGGACTCACCGCCATGCTCGCCGCCGAACTGGGCCGCGCATGCTGGGTCCTGTCCACCGCGGGCCGCCTGCTCGCCGGGCCCTCGGACGCTCTGCCGCCCACGGCCCGCACCGCCCTGATCGCCGCCGCGCTCGCCGCCGACCGGTTGCCCACCGTGCTGCCCCTCGGCCCGCACGACACCGGCACCGACGACAGCCGCGAGTCCTGCACGGTCCTGCCGATCGGCCGTCGCGGCAGCGGCGGCGGCCACCTCGTCGTCGAGGGTGAACTCACCTCTGACGAGGGCCTGGACGCGGCCGTGCAGACCGCCGAACTGCTGGCCCTGGGCGGCGCCCGCCGCGATGAGCGGCGCCGCACCGAACAGCACTTCTTCGCCGACCTCATCGCGCTGATCGAGTCAGGCGCCCCCGCCTCGGCCCTCGTGCCCCGGCTGCGCACGGCCGGTCTCGCCGCCGACGGCCCCTTCCTCGTCCTCACGGCCACCAGCAAGGGCGCCCCGCGGCCCTGGGACCTCGCCGCCGATCTCGTGGAGAGCACGCTGGACCACGATCCCCGCGCGCGGACGGTCGTCGCGGCCCACAGCGCCGGCCTCACCGTCCTCGTCACACTCGGCGACGAGATCACCGACGACCTCGCCCTCGCGCGGCTGCTCCGCGAACGGCTCGGCGCGCTGGAGGACACCGCCGAGGGAGGCAAGATCGCCTTCGGGCTCGGCGAGCCCGTCCGCACCCCCGCGGACCTCCCACGCGCCCTGGACGAAGCCCGGCACGCCGCACGCCTCGCCGAACTGCGTCCCGGGCGCCTCGCGTTGGTCACCGCCCGCGACCTCGACTCGCACCTCCTGCTCCTCGCCGGCGTCCCGGTCGAGACCCGCCGCACCTTCCGCCGACGCCTGCTGGCCCCGATCGAGGACTACGACCACACCCACCACGCCGAACTGCTCCCCACCCTCACCGCCTTCCTGGAGAACAACGGCGCCTGGCGCGGCACCGCGGCCCAACTCCACATCCACGTCAGCACCCTGCACTACCGCATCGGCCGCATCGAACACATCACGGGCCGCGACCTCTCCCACGCCGGCGACCGCGTCGACCTCTACCTCGCGTGCGCCCTCACCGACGACCGGCCGGCGTGAGAGCTGGGCAGGGGGAAGCGGGCCACGGCCGACGCGATCCCGAGGCGCGGGGCGACCGCGCCTGAACTCCGAGCCGTCACCCAGCAGACCGCCTCCCCGCGCGGCGCTACGGGCTGGGCACTTGCTCCGAACCGGGCTCGTCAGTGGGCCCTCCGACGGGGGAGTCGCCGAGTTCCAGCGTGGCGATCGCCCCTCCGTCCAGTGCGTTGGTGAAGGTCAGCCGGGCGCCGAGGACCGTCGCCTGGCCGAGCGCGATGGTCAGGCCGAGCCCGTGGCCGCGTCCGCGTTCGGCGGCTTCCGTGCGGAAGCGTTGCGGACCGTGTTCCAGAAGGCCGGCGGGGAAGCCGGGGCCGTGGTCGCGTACGGCGATCCGGGACCTGGTGACGGTGACCTGGATCGGAGAGGCACCGTGCCGCTGCGCGTTGGTGATGAGGTTGGTGAGGACGCGTTCCACCCGGCGCGGGTCCGTACGCACGACGTCCGCGTCCCGGGCGCTCACTTCGTCGACGCCGCCGAGGCGTCGGACCACGTCGGTGACCAGTTCGCCCAGGGGGACCTCGTCGAGCCTGGCGCGCTCGACCCCGGCGTCGAGGCGGGAGATCTCCAGGAGGTCCTCGGTCAGGCCGCGCAGCGTGCCCACCTCGGTGCGGACCAGGTTCGCGGCCTCGTCGTGGTCGGGGAGCAGGCTCGCGGCGGTGACCAGGCCCATCAGCGGGGTGCGCAGTTCATGGGCCACGTCGGCGGTGAAGCGCCGTTCCGACTCCAGCCTCTGCTGGAGGGTGCCCGCCATGACGTCCATGGCCGTGGACATCTCGGTGATCTCGTCGCGGGCCCGGCCGCGGTGGCCGATGCGGGCGTCCAGGTCGCCGTCGGCGATCCTGCGGGCGGTACGGGCGCCGTGCCGCAGCCGCCGGTTGATCGGCTCGGTGGCGAGCGCGGCGAGAGGGACGACGACGGCGAGCGCGGCGAAGACGGACTTCACGATGCTGCGGTCGAGCAGCTGGAGGCTGCGCACCTCGGCACTCATGTCCGTGCGGACGACGAGCACCTTGTCGCCGACGGGCACGGCCGCCCACATCCAGTACCAGTTGGGCGGCTTCTCGTCGTACCAGACGGCGTATTCACCGCTCCGGCTGAGCCCCGCGAGGTCGCGGGCCAGGGGGCCTGGCACCTCGTCCCGCGTCATGAGGTCGGCGGTCGCGGGCCTTTGGCCGGTACGGGCGTACTCCTGCTCGGCGACGTGCAGTTGAGTGACGGCCCGGTCGTGACCCGCCCGCTGCCCGTGCTCCTGCGTCGACTGGTGGACGAGCAGACCGATGACCGTGGCGACCGCGCAGCAGGCGGCCGCGGTCAGGGCGGCGATCTTCCAGCGCAGGGCGCGGGGGTTGAGGAATCTCATGGCCGCCGTCTCAGGACCGGTCGAGTTTGTAGCCGAAGCCGCGGACGGTCTTGATGCGGTCGGCGCCGATCTTCTTGCGCAGCCGTACCACGCACAGGTCGACGACCCGGGTGTCGCCCTCCCAGCCGTAGTCCCAGACCTCGCGCAGCAGGCGGCGCCGGTCGAGCACGACGCCGGGGTGCTCGGCGAACGCCAGGAGCAGCCGCAGCTCGGTGGGGGTGAGGGGGACGGTCGCCCCGGCCCGGCTCACCGTCAGCCCGCGGAGGTCGATGGCCAGGTCACCGAAGACGAGAGGATCGGACCCGGAACCACCATCGGAACTATCAGAGGAGCCGGAGCCGGGACCGGGTTCCGCGGCAGCCTCGACCGCCCCCGGGTGGAACGTCGCACGACGCAGCAACACCCGGATCCGGGCGACCATGACCCCGATGTCGACGGGCTTGACCACGTAGTCGTCGGCCCCTGCCTCGAGACCGGACACGACGTCGAGGGCGTCGCTGCGGGCGGACATCATCAAGATGGGGACGAGGCTCTCGTCGCGGATGCGCCGGCACAGGCCGATGCCGTCGAGGCCCGGCAGCATGACGTCCAGGATGAGCAGATCGTGCCGTGCGGACCGGAACGCCTCAAGGCCCCCGAGACCGTCCTCCGCGACCGAGACCTCGTACCCGTAGCGCTCGAGAGCCAGTTGGACGGCGCGGCGGATGACCGCGTCATCTTCGACCACGAGCACGCTGACCGTGCTCGGGACGGGGGATTCGGACAAGGACTTACCTTCCCAAAACGTTCCTGCCGACTGATGATCGAATCGTAGCCATGTGGCGGCCCGCCCCTCGTCAGGCCGCGTGCTCCGTGAGGGCGCGTGCTCCGTGAGGTCGGCGCGGGTACAGGAAGGTCGGTGCGCGTACAGCCGATGTGGTGTCCGTACGGGCGGCGGCGTCACAAGCTCAGGGAGGCCGCGACCGGCAGGTGATCACTGCCGGTGGCGGGCAGGGTCCACGAGGAGACCGGAGTCATCCCCTTGACCATGATCTGGTCGAGGCGGACCACGGGGAACGCGGCGGGCCACGTGAAGCCGAACCCGTCCCCCGCCTCTCGCTGCGCGGAACGCAGCTGGCGGGTTAGAGGGGCCATCGCCGAGTCCTCGGTCGCCCCGTTGAAGTCGCCGACCACGACGACCCGGGCCAGTTGTTCGGCCCGTACGGCGTCGGCCAGTTTCCCCGCCGACTCGTTGCGGCGTTCCGTGGTGAATCCGGAGCTGGGCAGGACACGCACGGAGGCGAGGTGCGCGACGTAGAGGGCGACAGGCCCCTTCGGGGTGTCGACCGTGGCGCGCAGGGCCCGCGTCCAGGGCATGATCTCGACCGGCCGCACGGCCTTGAGCGGGTGCTTGCTCCACAGCCCGACGCCTTCGCGCACCGCGGAGTACCGGTAGACGGGCGCCAGTTCGCGCTCGTACGTCGAGACGGCGGGGCGGGAGAGTTCCTCCAGCGCCACGACGTCGGCACCCGAGGCGGCCAGCGCTCGTGCGGTCCCGCGCGGATCGCGGTTCCCCTCGTGCACGTTGTGGCCGACCACGACCAGGTCCCCGCCGCTGGAGCGCTTGTCGAGGAACGTGCCCGCGAACAGGGAGCACCAGGTGACGGCGGGGACCAGTACGGCGACGGCCGCGAGAGCGGAGCGGCGTGCCAGGGCGGCCGCCAACAGCGCGATCACGCCCAGGCCCGTCCAGGGCAGCACGGTCTGCAACAGGCTGCCGAGGTTGCCGACGCTGTTCGGGACGTGGGTGTTGAGGGCCATGAGCAGGGCGCAGAGTACGGCGGCAGCGGCGACGACCCGACCTCGTCGCCACATACCTGTGCGCCAGGCGCGGAGGCGCCACATACATGTGAGCCGCATACGCGTGTGCCGCATACGTGTGCCCCACGTGTTCGTGCGCCCTGTGCTCGTGCGCCCTGTGCTCGTGCGCGGTATGTCGGCGGATTCCGCCGCGGGACGGGAGTCGGTGCTGCTGGTGACCGTGTTCTCGCTCATCGACGACCGCCCGCGTCCCCGCCGTCGCGGTTCGCCGCCAGGGCGGCGGGCAGCCGCTCCTGGAGCGCGTCGAGGAGTCGGCCGCTGCTGGCCAGGGCCGCCTGGTTTCCCTCGGTCGGGGAGGTGCCCACGCGCTGGGAGAGGACGACGCCGTACACGACACGGTGGCTCTTGCCGTCCGGTATCTCGGCCGCCCACATCAGATTGCCGCCCGCCGGGGTGCTCGATCCCGTCTTCAGACCGATCACACCTGGGCGATCGAGCAGCTTGTTGGTGTTCCGTATCGGTTCGGCCTGACCGGGGAGCTTCGTACTGCGCAGGGCCACCGTCGCGCGCAGCGCCGGGTCCTTCATCGCCTCGCGGGCGAGTGTGAGCTGGTCGGCGGCGGTGGACCGGGTGGTGGACTCGAAACCGCTGGCACCGGTGTACGTGGTGTGGGCCATCCCGAGCCGGGTCGCCGTGGCGTTCATCTTGGCCGTGAACTTCTTCTGGCTGCCGGAGTCCCAACGGGCCAGCAGCCGGGCGACGTTGTTGCCGGACGGCAGGAGCATCAGCTCAAGGAGTTTGCGCTGGGAGAGCATCTGTCCCTGGCGTACGGGTGCGGTGGACTCGCTGAGCGAGTGGGCCTCGGCCGCGGCCCGCTCGTCGACCTTGATCACCGGCCCGTCGTCGCCGTCTTCCAGCGGATGCTCTTTCAAGATCACATATGCGGTCATGACCTTGGTGAGGCTGGCGATCGGCACGGCTTGCCGTGCCCCTGCCCCGTTGGCGCCGAGGGCACCGACCTTCTCCACCGCGATGGCCGTCTGCCCCTCTTCGGGCCACGGCAGTTCCAGCCGGTCGGCGACGCCCCGCGGCATCGGGACCTGCTGCGCGACAGCGCTTCCCCGGTCACCCGAGCTGCTGTCACCGCCGTCGGTGAAAGCGAGCAGCCCTCCGGTACAACCGACGAGGAGCGCCGCGGCCGCCGCCCACGTCGTACGCCGGCGGCCCCGCGACGACCCCCCGAGCACGGTGCGGACAGCACAGTGGGCACGTACGAACACGTCAACCGCCTCCCAAAGCCAGCTACGCGTACACCGGACATCGGGTACGGGCACAGCCTTCGGGAAGGCGGCTTCAAGGCCGTCAGGGCGAAGCTTCCGCTGTCGCACGGTTATGTATCAGGCGTGTGTCGGCCCTCTGCCGCGTCGATGCTCCTGCGGACGACGCGGGGGCCGGGGGCCGTGCCCCGTAGCCCATTGGCCTTCTCGACGGTCGCGTGGAGGGCCTCCTGATGGGCCATTGGTCCAGCGGCCCGGGTGCGGGTTGAGCCACAAGGTCGATGGATGGTGTGATGTGTCTGTCGATGGCGCTGCGGAACTCCGTGGCGCCTTTTTCATGTGGGCAGGTTGTGACAGGGCGTGGAAGGGGCGGGGAAGCCGTGCTGAAGAGGGTGTTCGTGGCGCCGGATCCGGGGCGGATGCGGTTGCGGTTCGCGTCGCGGGCGGTCCTCGGGATCGCGCTGGCCGTGGCCGTGTGCGGCGTTGCCGGGCATTCGCTGGTGGCGGCGATCACCGGTGGGCTCGCGGCGCTGCTGGCTCTCTTCACGGTGGGGGACGCGAGTGTGCGGGGGCAGGCGGTCACCACCGCCCTGCTGCCGGTCGTCGGTTTTCCCGTGCTCGCGCTGGCGGCGGTCCTGCATGACGTGCCGGTGGCCAGGGATGTCGCGTTCTTGAGCGTGATGGGGCTCGGGGTGTACGCGCGGCGCTGGGGACCGCGCGGGCACTCGCTCGGCGTGTTCGCGTTCATGATGTTCTTCGCGACGCAGTTCCTGCACACCGTGCCCGCCCAGCTCCCCGAGCTGTACGCCGCCGTGCTCATGTCGCTGTGCGCCTCGTCGGCCGTGCGGTTCGGGGCCTGGTGCTACGAGCGGCGGCTGCCCGTCGCCGTCGTGCCCGCCGTGCCGGGCGGCAGGGGCATCGCCCGTACGACCACCCGGCAGGCCGTGCAGGCCTTCGCCGGCGGGGCCTTCGCGCTGATCCTGGGGCAGGTGCTCTCGGGGGAGCGGTGGTACTGGGCCGTGGGTGCCACCTGGTGGGTGTTCGTGAACACCGCGTCCAGTGGCGAGACCCTGGTGCGGAGCTTCCGGCGGGTGCTCGGCACCGTCATCGGCATCGGCGTCGGCTTCGTCCTCGCGGTGCCGTTGAACGGAGCGCCCGTGCCCTCCGCGCTGCTCGTCGCCGTCAGCGTCTTCGGGATCTTCTACACGGCCGCCGTCTCGTACACCTGGATGATGCTCGCCGTGACCGTGATGGCCGGTGTGCTCTACGGCCTGCTCGGAGTGCTCGACCCCGCGCTGCTCACGCTGCGCGTCGGCGAGACCGCCGTCGGGGCGCTCGGCGCGGTCATCGCCGTGCTCGTCGTGCTGCCCGTCACCACGCACGCCACCACCAACGCCTGGATCCAGCGCGCCCTGCGGTGCGTGCACGCCTGCACCGCCGAGGCCGCCGCGCGTCTCGCGGGCTCGGGCGGCGCCGACCCGGCGCCTCTCGTCGCCGAACTCGAACACCTCCTCGGCAAGGTGCGCCTCTCGCTCGCCCCGCTGGTGCACCCGCTCAGCCCGCTGCGCGGCCGCAAGGAACGGGCCCGTCAGGTGCTCGCGCTGCTCGACTCCTGCGCCCGCGAGGTGCGCGGGCTCGCCTCGATCGCCGCCGACCCCGAGGCCTCGCACGACGACCGGCTCGCCGCGGCCTGCTGGCGCGTGGAGGCCGCCGTGGAGGCGCTCACCACGTCCAAGGCCGCCGAAGGCCGCGAGGCCGGTGTCCTCGCCGCGCCGCAGCACTCCGCCCTCGAACCCGCGCTCGCCCACCTGCACGGCCTGGAGAAGGCGCTCGCCGACCTCGCCGAGCCGCTGCGCAGCCACACGCGTGCCCCGTTGGGCGCCTGACCCGTCCCTGCCGGGTTCCCGCCACCGGCTCCGGCTTGGTCTAGACCGGCTGCTAGCGTCGGCCGCACGAGCGGCGCCACGGACGTGCGCCGCTCCGGTCGAGAGGGGACAGCAGTGGTCGTCGGCAGGCACGCCGCGCGGGCGTACATCGGATCCTTCACCGCGGCAGGGGGCCGCGGCGTCAGCGCCGCGGCGCTCGACCAGGACACCGGCGCGCTGACCGTCCTGAGCAGTACGGACGAGGTCGCCGACCCGTCGTACCTGGTGCTCTCGCCCGCAGGCGAGACCCTGTACGCGGTCAGCGAGACGGCCGAGGGCGCGGTCGCCGCCTACGATCTCGGCGGCGCGGAGCCACGGCTCACCGCGACGCCCGTCCCCGTCGGCTCCGCGCCCACCCACCTCGCGCTGCACGCGGGCCACCTGCTCGCCGCCAACTACGGCTCGGGCAGCGTCGCCGCCGTACCCCTGCGCGCCGACGGAACCCTCGCCGCCGCCCCGTCGAGCGTCCTGCGCCACACCGGCTCCGGGCCGCACCCCCAGCGCCAGCAGGCGCCGCACGCCCACCAGGTGAGCGCCGACCCGAGCGGCCGCTGGGCGCTCAGCGTCGACCTCGGCACCGACTCGGTGCGGGTCTGCGCCCTGGACGAGGACAAGGGGCAGCTGACCCTGCACCGCGAGGTCGCGCTGCGGCCGGGGTCGGGGCCGCGGCACCTCGCGTTCCACCCGGACGGCGACCGCGTGTACGTCCTGAACGAGCTCACGCCCACCCTCACCGTCTGCGCCTGGGACGCCGCCGAGGGCGCGATCACACCGCTCGGTGAGACGCCCGTCCTCACCGAGGTCCCGGACGGCGACGCCTTCCCTTCGGCGGTCGTCGTCGACCCCGAAGGGCGCTTCCTGTGGACCGCTACGCGCGGCACGGACGTCATCTCCGTCTTCGCGCTCGACGGCCCCGGCGGGGCGCCGCGGCTCACGGCGACCGTGCCGTGCGGCGGCCACTGGCCCCGTGACCTGGCCGTCCACCCCTCGGGCCGGTACCTCTACGCGGCCAACGAGCGCTCCGGGGACGTCACCTGGTTCACGGTCGACCGGGCCACCGGGATGCCCGTCAGGAGCGGCTCCGTCGAGGCACCCGCCGCCTCCTGCGTGGTCTTCGGCTGAGAGCCGGTACCAAGCAGCCGGTAGCAGCCGGTTCCGAGTCGCCCTTAGGTACGACGATGGGCCCGCCCCCACATCGGGGCGGGCCCATTCGTCGTATCCGTCGGCGCGCGGCGGCTCAGTGCACCGGCGTGCCCGAAGGCTGCTGCGGGGTGATGCCGAGCGTCGTCGTGTACTTGGCGAGCGCCAGCTTGCCGATCGCCGGGTAGGGGCCGAGCGGCTCGGCGACGGAGCAGCCCGCCTCCTTCGCCGCGGCGTCGAGCAGACCGGAGTCCAGCTCGGGGCCGATCAGGTACGGGGCGAGCGCCAGCTGGGCGGAGCCGGAGCCGCGCAGCTGCTCGGCGGTCGCCGCGATGGCGCCCTCCTCGTCGAGCGCGGCGGCCATCACCGGCACCGCGAGGCGGGCGGCGAGCAGCATGCCGGTGATCCCGGCGGCCTGCACGGCCTCCTCGCCGCCGACCGTGGCGAGCACGATGCCGTCCGCGGCGGTCGCCACGGTGAACAGGCGGGCGCGGTCGGCGCGGGCAAGACCGGCCTCCGAGAGGCGCACGTGCAGCGCCTCGGCGAGCAACGGGTGCGGGCCGAGCACATCGGTCAGCTCGGCGGCGACACGGCTGTCCATGACGGCCTGCCTGATGCGCCGCATCAGCGCGCTGTCGGGGCCCGCGAGCAGCGGCACCACGACCGCCACGGGACCTTCCGACTGGGCAGCGTCGGCCACGTCCGCACCGGCGGCACGCGCCTGCTCGACGCGGGCGGCGCGCTCGGCGGCCGCGTGCGCGAGCACGGAGCTGAGCGAGGGGAACTCGGGGAAGGACGTGACGGTGGCGTCCTCCTCACCGTCGACGTAACCGATCCGGGCGTCGAGACCGGGGAGCTCGGAGCGGGCGATGCTCACGACTTCCTCGGCGAGGCTGCGCGTGGTGGTGCTGGGGGCGCCCGGCACGGCGAGGACGAGTGCGGGTGCGCCCTCAGGAGCCGCGACGGGCTCCGGGCGGCGGTGCCGGCCCGGCTGACGGGGGCGCGGCATTCGTACGGGCAGGCCTGATGCGGGCCCAGTGGGGGAGCTCATGCGGCCGCATGCTACTGGTTTGCGGGTCCTCGCTGTTCGGGGAGGGTGCAGGTGGGCGGTATAAGTCCGTTTTTGTCTGATGAATTACGTAGAGGTCAACTGTCGTCTTCACCGGGGACGGTGAGCATGCGCGGATCCCGCGGCAGTCGCAGCCGGTTCGCGGCGATATCGGCGGCTATGCGCAACGCGCCGTCCAACGGGTCGCCCGCGGCGGGAACCCGCACGGCCCGTGGCAGTCGCTCCGTCAGTTCCTCGTCCAGCGGCCCGGTCAGCGCCTCGCCCAGCTTGAACAGGCCGCCCGTCAGCGCCACTTCGCAGTCGCCTTCCGCCGGGCAGACGGCGGCCGCGGCCTGCGCGATGTGCCGTGCCGCGGCGCACAGGATGTCCCGCGCCACCGGGTCGTCGGCCGCGCAGGCGGCCACGTGCGGCGCGAACGAGGCGAGGACGGCGGGCCGGTCGGTACGGGGATAGAGCTGGGCCGGCAGGCCCGCCACCGGCCCGAACAGGTCCTCGGCGCGGCCGAGCAGCGCCTTGGAGCCGCCGTCCCTGCCGTCGTGCGCCCGCATCACCGCCTCCAGGCCCGCACGGCCGATCCAGGCGCCGCTGCCGCAGTCCCCGAGCAGATGTCCCCAGCCGTCGGCGCGGTGCCAGGCGGCGAGGTCCGTACCGATCGCGATCAGGCCCGTGCCCGCGGCGACGACCGCGCCGGGGCGGTCGCCGAGCGCTCCCGCGTACGCGGTCACGGCGTCCGCGGCGAGCGCCACGCGGCGTACGCCCAGGCTCTGTTCGAGCGCGGCAGGCAGCCGGGCGCGCAGGTCGTCGCCCAGGGTCGCGAGTCCCGCCGCGCCGATGCCGACGGCCACGATCCGGCCGCCGCCCGCGCGGTCGAGCAACTCCCTTGCCATGGGCAGGAGTTGCGTCATGAAGTGCTCGGCGTCGATGCCTCGCACACCGGTGCGCACCGGCTCCGCCGAGCGCACGGGGGCGGGACCGCGCACCCCGTCACCGCGCACCCCGGCACCAGGCGCGCCGCTCGGCACCGCGAGCCCGGCCCGCAGCCCGGAGCCGCCCGAGTCGACGCCGAGGACCAGGGCCCTGTCCGCGTCGGGGCCGCCGGCCGCCGGTGTCACGGCAGTCGCCAGTCCACCGGCTGCGCGCCCTGCTGGACCAGCAGGTCGTTGGCCCGGCTGAAGGGGCGCGAACCGAAGAAGCCGCGGTCCGCCGACATCGGCGAGGGGTGCGAGGACTCCACGGACGGCAACTGCCCGAGCAGCGGCCGCAGATTGCGTGCGTCACGGCCCCACAGGATCGAGACCAGCGGCTTGCCGCGCGCGGCGAGCGCCCGTATCGCCTGCTCGGTGACCTCCTCCCAGCCCTTGCCGCGGTGCGCGGCGGGCTTGCGCGGGGCGGTGGTCAGCGCCCTGTTGAGCAGCAGCACGCCCTGCTGCGTCCAGGGGGTGAGGTCGCCGTTCGACGGCGGGGGCAGGCCCAGGTCGTTGTTCATCTCGCGGTAGATGTTGATGAGGCTGCCTGGCAGCGGCCGCACTTCGGGCGCGACCGAGAACGACAGCCCCACCGCGTGACCGGGGGTGGGATAGGGGTCCTGGCCGACGATCAGGACGCGGACGTCGTCGAAGGGCTGCTGGAAGGCGCGCAGGACGTTCGGTCCCGCCGGGAGATAGGTGCGTCCCGCGCCGATCTCCGCGCGCAGGAAGTCGCCCATCGCGGCGATCCGTCCGGCCACCGGTTCCAGGGCCTTGGCCCAGCCGGGTTCGACGATTTCATGCAAGGGTCGTGGTGCCACGGCGTCACCCTACTGCCGTAACGGGGCGGTCGATCAACCGATGGCCGCGGCCCGCACGCACAGCACGTCCGGCAGGTGCGAGGCCAGTTGCCGCCAGCTGTCGCCGTCGTCCGCCGACGCGTACACCTCCCCGTTGCGATTGCCGAAGTAGATTCCCGCCGGGTCGCTGTCGTCGCTGCACATGGCGTCGCGCAGCACGGTGCCGTAGTGGTCCTCCTGGGGCAGGCCCGCGCTGAGCGGCTCCCAGGTCGTGCCCGCGTCGGCCGTGCGGTAGACCCGGCACTTGCGGTCGGCCGGGACCCGGTCGCTGTCCGCGGTGATCGGGAAGACGTACGCCGTGCCGCCGCGGTGCGGGTGGGCGACCGCCGCGAAGCCGAAGTCGGAGGGCAGTCCGTCCCCGATGTCGGTCCAGTTGGCGCCCGCGTCGTCGCTCCGGTACACGCCCCAGTGGTTCTGCAGATACAGCCGGTCGGGGTCGGCCGCGTCCCGCGCGACCTTGTGCACGCACTGGCCGAACTCGGGGTCGGACTCGGGCAGGAAGACGGCGGAGACGCCGTGGTTCGACGGGGTCCAGCTCGCGCCGCCGTCCACCGTGCGGAACACTCCCGCGGTGGACACCGCGACGGTCACCGCGCGCGGGTCGCGGGCGTCGGTGAGGACCGTGTGCAAGCCCTCGCCGCCGCCTCCTGGGACCCATTTGGAGCGGGTGGGATGCTCCCAGAGCGGTCGTACGAGCGCGAAGCTCTCGCCCCGGTCCTCCGAGCGGTACAGCGCGGCCGGCTCCGTGCCCGCGTACACCACGTCGGGCTCGGCGGCCGCCGGGTGCAGCTGCCACACGCGCTCCAGCGAGGCCCCGGTGTCCTTGGGGAACTTCACGGCGGGACTCGACGGCTCGGTCCAGGTCGCGCCGAGGTCGTCGGAGTGGAAGACGGAAGGGCCCCAGTGCGCGCTGTCGCCGCCGACGAGCAGGCGCGGGGTCGGGCCGCGGGTGTCGATCGCGACGGAATACACGGCCTGCGCGTTGAAGTAGGGGCTGTCGTCGAACTCCCAGGCGCCACCGCGCCTGCGGCCGATGAAGAGGCCTTTGCGGGTACCTACGGTCAGGATGATGTCGGACATGCCGACCACCTCCGGGACGTCGTTGTCTCAGGTACCGGTCAGTCTGCACCCCGGCACTGACAACCACCCCCGGAGTCGGTGTCCGTGCAGGTCAGCGCCGTGTCCCGGATCAGGGACCGGTGCCGGGCGCCCGCTCGCGCGAAGGCTCAGCCCCCTCCCGCGACAGCTCTGCCCGCTCCCGTGACAGCTCAGCCCGCTCGCGCGACAGCTCTGCCCGCTCCCGCGGCGGCTCTGCCCCCTCCCGCGACAGCTCGGCGGCCACCTGCGAGATCGTCGCGGGCCCCACCCGGCAGCAGCCGCCGATCAGCCGCGCCCCCGACGCCCGCCAGCCCGTGACCCGGCCCGCCGAGAAGGTGCCAGGCCCCCGCCAGGCGCGGGCCGCCGCGTCCCAGTGCTCCCCGCTGTTGGGGTAGACCACCACGGGCTTGCCGGTGATCCGCGCGGCGAGCGCCACCGCCGTGTCCGCGTCGCGCGGATCGCAGCAGTTCACGCCGACCGCGATCACCTCGTCGGCGTCGGCGGCGAGCGCGAAGGCCTCCGCGAGCGGCTGGCCCGCGCGCGTGAAGCCGCCCGTGACGCTGTACGACAGCCAGGCGGGCACGCCGAGCCCGCGCACCGCCCGCAGCAGCGCCCGCGCCTCGTCGGTGTCGGGGACCGTCTCCAGGGCGACCACGTCGGGGGCCGCCCCGGCGAGGGCCTCCAGGCGCGGCCGGTGGAAGCGTTCGAGTTCGTCCACGCCAAGGCCGTACCGACCCCGGTACTCGGAGCCGTCCGCGAGCATCGCGCCGTAGGGCCCCGCCGACGCGGCCACCCAGACCTCCCGGCCCGCGTCGGCTCCCGCATGGCGCGCCAACTCCACGCTCAGGCGCAGCAAATCGGTGGTGCGGGCCGCGTCGATGCCGTGCCGCGCGAACCCCTCGTACGTCGCCTGATAGCTCGCGGTGATCGCGACGTCGGCGCCCGCCGCGTAGTACGCGCGATGCGCCGCCTCGATCGCGGCGGGCTCGTCGGCGAGCAGCCGCGCGGACCACAGGGCGTCGGCCAGGTCGTGCCCGGCGGCCTCCAGCTGTCCTGCCAGGCCGCCGTCCAGCACGACGGGGCGGCGCGCGAAGGCGTCTGCGAGTTTCACAGAGCCGACGCTAGCCGAGGTGCGGCGAGCGGGAAGTGGCAGGCGACCTGGTGTCCCGCCCCGTTCGGGGTGCTGACCGGCGGCTCGGTCGTGGCGCAGACCTCCTGGGCGAGGGGGCAGCGGGTGCGGAAGCGGCAGCCCGAAGGGGGCTTCGCGGCGGACGGCGTCTCGCCCTCCAGCGGGGTGCGCCCGGCATCCGATGTGCGCGCGGCGGCCGTCGGGTCCGGCACGTTGACCGTGTCGAGCAGCCCTCGCGTATAGGGGTGCAGCGGCTGGGCGTACACCTGCTCGGCGGGCCCCGACTCGACCAGCTTGCCCAGGTACATCACGCCGACGGTGTCCGCCAGATGACGCACCACCGCCAGGTCGTGCGAGATGAACAGATAGGTCAGGCCGCGCTCGCGCTGGAGGTCGCGCATCAGGTTGAGGATCTGCGCCTGTACGGACACGTCGAGCGCGGACACCGGCTCGTCGGCGACCACCAGATCGGGCGACAGCGTCAACGCGCGTGCCAGGCCCAGGCGTTGGCGCTGGCCGCCGGAGAACTCGTGCGGGTAGCGGTGCACGGCGCCGCGCGGCAGGCCGACCGCGTCGAGGAGCTCGCCGACCAGTTCCTCCTGGTGGGCGCGGTCGCCGACGCCCTGGATGACGAGCGGCTCGCGCAGGATCTCGCCGACGCGCATGCGCGGATCCATCGCGGCGGTGGAGTCCTGGAACATCAGCTGGACGCGGCGCCGGTGCGCGCGGCGCTCGGCCCGCGACAGGCCGGCGGGGTCACGCCCCTCGAAACGCACCGCGCCACCGGTCGGCTCCTCCAGGCCCGCGACGATCCGCCCCAGCGTGGTCTTGCCACAGCCGGACTCGCCGACCATGCCGAACGTCTCGCCCTTGCGGATCCGCAGGGACACCCCGCCGACCGCGCTGACCGTGCCGCGGCTGCGCGAGAACGCGCCGCCCTTGAGGGGGAACTCCTTGACCAGCCCGTCGAGTTCGAGGAGTACGTCACCGGGGGCCGCGGGCGCGGGGACCACCGCGGGGGCCACCACCTCGTCGGGGGACGTGACCTCGTCCGGCACCGGATGGAAGCAGGCGAACCGGTGCCCGGCGCCCCCTGCCGCGTCGTCCGCGAGCGGCGGCTCCTCCGTACGGCAGGTGTCGGTGGCGAAGGAGCAACGCGGCGCGAAGCGGCAGCCGGTGGGGCGCACGGCGAGGTTCGGCGGCAGACCGGGGATGGTGTGCAGCTCCGTGCCGCGCCCTGCCGCGCGCTCGGGCAGCGCGGCGAACAGGGCCTCGGTGTAGCGGTGCCTGGGACGCGCGAACAGGTCCTGTACGTCGGCCTGTTCGGCGACCTTGCCCGCGTACATCACCGCGACCCGGTCCACCCGGTTGGCGATGACCCCGAGGTCGTGCGTGACCAGGATCATCGCCATGCCGAGGCGTTCGCGCAGATCGTCGACGAGCTCCAGGATCTGGTGCTGCGTCGTCACGTCGAGCGCCGTGGTCGGCTCGTCGGCGATCAGCAGCTTCGGCTCGCAGACCAGGGCCATGGCGATCGCCACGCGCTGGCGCATGCCGCCGGACAGCTGGTGCGGATAGGCCTTCATGCGCTCGGCGGGCTGCGGCATGCCGACCAGGCGCAGCATCTCCTGGGCGCGCGCCCAGGCCTCCTTCCGCGTGATCCCCTCGCGGTGCAGCAGCAGCGGCTCCGCCACCTGCGCGCCGATCGTCATCGTCGGGTTGAGGGAGGTCAGCGGGTCCTGGAAGACCATGCCGATGGTGTTGCCGCGGACGTCCTGGAGGACGGGCGCGGGGGCCGCGGCCAGGTCCTGGCCGTCGAACAGGACGCGTCCGCCGGTGATGTCGCCGCCGGGCGGCAGCAGGCCGAGGACGCTGAGCGCCGTCATGGTCTTGCCGCAGCCGGACTCGCCGACGATGCCGAGGGCCTCGCCGGGGGCCAGCTGGAGGCTGACGCCGTCCAGGGCGTGCACGGTGCGCTCGCGCGAGGTGATGTCGACGCGCAGGTCGTCGATCGTGAGCAGGGGCTCGGCCGTCTGGGGTGTGTGGGGTGTCTGGGTCATGTCTACGGGGCTCCCTTTACTTCCGCAGCCGTACTTCGAAGGCGTCCCGCAGCCCGTCACCGATGAAGTTGAACGCGGCGACGACCAGGACGATCGCGATGCCCGGCGGGAAGATCAGCCACCAGTAGCCGTTCTGGGTGTAGGTGATGCCGGCCGACAGCATCGAGCCCCAGTCGGCGGACGGCGGCGGGATGCTCAGCCCGAGGAAGGCGAGGTAGCTGACGTAGAGGATCGCGTCGGCGATCTGGAACGTGCAGTTGACGATGACCGTGCCGATCGCGTTCGGCACGATGTGCTTGAAGACGGCCCGCGCACCGCCGCCGCCCATCATCCGCATGGCCTGGACGTACTCGCGGTTGCGCAGCGAGAGGGCCTCGCCGCGCACCAGGCGGGCGGGGGAGAGCCAGGCCACCGAGGCGATGATGACGATCAGGACGCCCTTGCTGGGGGTGATGATCGCGGCGACCACGACGAGCAGGAACATCGCGGGGATGGCGAGCGCCGCGTCGGTGATCCGCATCATCGTGGCGTCGACCCAGCCGCCGAAGTATCCGGCGACGGCGCCGTACACGGTGCCGAAGAGGGTGGCCAACAGGCCTGCCGCCAGGCCGATTTCGAGCGACGTCTGACCGGCGACCATCAGCCGGCCGATCATGTCGTAGCCGAGGTCGGTGGTGCCCAGGAGGTGGCCGGAGCTGCCGGGCGGGAGGTTGGCCTGGGAGAGGTCGGTGTGGACCTGCTCGGTGTCGTACAGGAGCGGGCCGAGATAGCTGAACGCGAGCAGCAGCACCAGGACGACGACGCCCGTCAGGGCGAGCTTGTTGCCGGTGAAGACCTGGAGCGTGCGGCGGGCGAGGGAGGGGGTGGCCCGCGCCGCTTCCTCCTGCCCGGGGGCGATGCCAGGGGTGACCGCGGTACTCATGCCACGCTCCGTATCCGGGGGTCGAGGACGGCGTACAGGACGTCGGTGAGCAGTGAGCCGACGACGGTGGCGACACCGACGACGAGCGTCACGCCGAGCAGTACGGGGAAGTCGGAGCCCTGCGCCGCGTTCCAGAACAGCAGCCCCATGCCGGGGTAGTTGAACATCGACTCGACGACGAGGGCGCCGCTGAACAGGGTCGGCAGATAGAGGCCGAGCAGGGTGGCCAGCGGGATCAGCGCGTTGCGCAGGACGTGCCTGACCATGATCCGGCGGCTCGACTGGCCCTTGGCCATCGCGGTGCGGACGTATTCCTCGGTGAGGTTGTCGAGGACCGCCGAGCGCATGTAGCGGCTGAACATCGCGATGATGCCGAACGCCATGGTGACCACGGGGAGCACCAACCCGCTCGCGTCGCGCAGGAGTTCACCGATGGTCTCGCCCTGCGGGGCCTCGGCCGGGAAGACCGGCATGACCTGCGCGAACAGGATGATCATGATGAGGCCGAGGAAGAACACCGGCGTCGCGTACAGCAGGAAGGCGAGCCCCGTGAGGGCGTAGTCCGACGCCTTGCCGCGCCGCACGGCCTGGAGCAGGCCGAGCGGCACCGCGATGAGCACGGCGAGCGCGGTGGACAGGACCGTCAGGAGCAGCGTCTTGGGCAGCCGCTGCTTGAGCAGTTCGAAGACCGGCGAGTTGAGCTTGAAGGACTCGCCGAGGTCGCCCGTGAGCAGCCGCTTCAGATACATCACGTACTGCATCGGCAGCGAACGGTCGTACCCCTGCTGGTGGTTGAAGTGCTCGATCTGCTGCGGCGTGCCCTTGGGGCCGAGGATGGCGCGCGCGGGGCCGCCGGGCAGCAGGTGCAGGAGCACGAAGACGATGACCGACACCAGGAAGAGGACGACGATCGCCTGGAGGAAACGCTTGACCAGAAAGCCGGTGAAGCCGGTCACTTCTCGGCCCCCTTCTTCTTGACGTAGTACCAGTGCTGGGGCGCGAAGGTGACCGTCGGGTTCTGGTCGACACCGCGCAAGTCGTTGCGGATCACCGAGACTTGGTATGCCGGGTTGGGCATCCACATCACGGGCAGCTGGTCGGCGAGGTACTCGCCGTACTCGTGCACGGCCTTCATGTCGGGGGAGTACTGCACGCCCCGGATGATGCGGTCGGCCTTCTTGTCGCTGTAGTTGCCGAAGTTGGCGGACGCGCCGGTGGAGAAGAGCTGTTCGCCGCTGGGGTTGAGCGGGTAGTACCAGCTGCCCGCGGTGCCGAAGAAGGACATGTCCCAGTCGCAGCCGGGGTCCTTGGCCTTGCACGGTACGGAGTTGCCGAGGACGGAGTTCAACGGCTGCTGCCGTACGGTCAGTTGGATACCGGCCTTGGAGAGCGACGACTTCAGCTCCTGCATCATGTTCGTCGTCTCGGTCGACCCCGACTGGGAGAGCAGGGTGAGTTCGAGCGGGTCGTCCTTGTCGATGCCCGCCCCGCACTCGTCGTCGCCCGTGCCAGGCCGTACGCAGCGTGCGGTGCCGTCGTCGGTGCGCCAGCCGCGCTCGGCGAGCAGCCGCCTGGCCTCGGCCACGTCGAAGGGGTAGCGATCGCGCTCCATCGCCTTGGAGAGGTACTGGCTCTTCGGCGTGACAGGGACGGGACCGAGCGTCGGCGTCGCGCTGCCCTGCCAGATGACGTCGCTCATCGCCTTCTGGTCGACGAGGTGCTGCATGGCCCTGCGGATGTAGAGCTGGCTCATCAGGGGGCCCGCGTGGGTGGAGTTGAAGTTGTAGACGATGTACGTCGCCGCCCAGCCCTCCCACGGGTCGACGCGATACCCCTTGTCCTCGAACTTCTCCTTCTGCGCCATCACCGACGGCGGGATGTAGCCGTAGTCGACGCCGCCCGAACGCAGCACGTTGTACTCGGAGTCGGCCGTGGTGAAGGGCTTGAAGACGACCTTGTCGAGGTGCGGGCGCTCCGCCTTCGGACCGGTGAACTTCTCGTTCGGCACGATGGTGACCTGGCCGCTGTCACGCCAACCGGCCAGCTTCCAAGGGCCGTTGACGGTCTTCCAGAGCGGATCGGAGCCGTACGAACCGAGGCTCTTGGCGTGCTTGGTGAGCCGGGCGAAGACGGCCTTGGCGCCCGCGGGGGTGCGGTCCCAGTCGCCGATCTTCCCGCCGTCGGTCTTCGCGTCCCAGGCGTGCTGGGGCAGCGCCCGCATCAGGGTCAGCTGATTGGCGGTGAACCAGTCGGGGTTGTACGCGCGCGTCAGGTGCAGCCGCACGGTGTGGTCGTCGAGCGTCTCGAAGCGCTTGACGTTGTCGGGCATCGTGCCGACCGAGTAGTTGCCCCAGTCCGCCTTGTTGGCCTTGACCAGGTGGAACCAGAACTCCAGGTCACGTGCGGTGACGGGCTTCCCGTCGGACCACTTCACGCCCTCGCGCAGCGGCACGGTCACGGTCCTGTTGCCGTCGCTGTACTTCGGTTCCAGGCCGAGCGTGCTCGGGCCGTGCGTGGTCAGCTCGCCCTTCGCCTTGTCCTGCACGGCGTCGTAGACCGGCATGAAGAGCAGCGACTGGATCCCGTAGTTGTACGAGGCGCCGTAGCCGGGCGCGCCGATCGGGAAGATCCAGTTGGGCGTCGCGGCCGGCGGCAGCGCCATGGTCGCGGTGCCGCCCTCGACCGGGGTGCCGCCGGTGGGGCCCATGTCGATGCGGCCGCCCTCGCGGGTGCAGCCCGTCAGCGCCGCCGCGAGGACGACCAGGGCTGCCGCCGTGGACCTGAATGAGCGCATGGCGATGGGCCTCCAAGGGATACGTGGGCGGCCCCGTGCCGGAGAACGACGGGGCGGCGCCCGAACGCTAGGCCGCAGGTGAAAAACAAGTCAATAGCTTCGTTCGGCAAGAAGAGGAAAATCCGATAGGGCTAGCCAACTTGCTTCGACCGAACCTAGAGTTCGTATCGTTCTCGAACGAAAGCTTCGAAGTAAATGGGGGCGGTATGGCCGGAACACCACTCGGCGAGCCAGGTTCGGCGCAGCACATCGTGCACCTGGTCTCCTCGGGGGCGGCCACCTCCCGGGCCGATCTCGTACGCGAGCTGGGCCTCGCCCCCTCGACGGTCTCCCTGCGGGTCCAGGAGCTGGTCGACGCCGGGCTGCTCACCGAGTCCGGCGAGGGCGCCTCGCGCGGCGGGCGCAGGCCACGCCTGCTCCGGGTGGCCGCGCACGGCGGCGTCGCCCTCGCCGCCGACCTCGGCAGCCATCACGCGCGGCTCGGCGTGGTCGACGCCGGTGGCACCGTCACGGACGCCGTCGACCTGCCGCACGACATCACCGCGGGGCCCGAGTCCGCCGTCGGCTGGCTCTGCGGCCAGGCCGACGCCCTCGTGGCCCGCCAGCGCGCCGAGGGGCGCACGGTGCGCGCGTTCGGCGTCGCCTTCCCCGGCCCCGTCCAGCCGGGGGCCGGCCGCGTCCTGAGCCCGTCCCGCATGCCGGGCTGGCACCGCTACCCGCTCCGCGACGTCCTCGCCGAGCGGCTCGGCATCCCCGTGACCGTCGACAACGACGCCACGATGATGGCCGTCGGCGAGCACCGCGTCGGGCGCCCCGAACTCGACCACCTGGTCGTCGTCAAGGCGGGCCGCGGCATCGGCAGCGGCATCATCTCCGCGGGCCGCCCGCACGACGGCGCCAACGGCAGCGCCGGCGACATCAGCCACGTCCGCGTCGACGCCGCCGGTGACCGGCCGTGCAGCTGCGGCAACATCGGCTGCCTGGAGACCGTCGCCAGCGGGGCCGCGCTGATCCGCGAACTGGCCGGGCAGGGCGTCGAGGTGGCCGACACCACGGACCTGCTGCGTCTCGTCGCGGACGGCGACCCGCAGGCCACCACCCTGGTGCGCACCGCGGGACGCCACATCGGCACCGTCCTCTCGGTCGTCGTCAACTTCTTCAACCCGCAGGCCGTGGCCCTCGGCGGGGTCCTCGCCACCGCCGAGCCGCTGGTCGCCGCCGTGCGCGGCGTCCTCTACGAGCGCTGCCTGCCGCTGGCCACCGCCGACCTGGAGATCACCACCACCGTGACCGGCGTCGACGCGGGCCTGCTCGGTGCGGGCCTCACCGCGCTGCGCCCCCACCTCCCCACCTCCCCGGCGGCCCCCACCTCCCCGACGGCCCCCACCTCCCCGGCAGCCCCCGCATCCGCGGCCTCCGCATCCCAGGAAGAGAGCGCACCCGCATGACCCCCTCCGCGAACCACCGCCGCCTGCGCGTCGGCATCGGCGGCATCGGCATCGAGTCGTCCACGTTCTGCCCGCACCGCTCCACCGCCGACGACTTCCGGCAGACCCGCGGCCAGGACCTCCTGGACCGCTACACCTGGACGCGGGCGGACTCTGACCTCGCCGACGCCGTGGAATGGGTGCCCCTGCTGCACGCGACCTCGCTGCCCGGCGGCCCGGTGGAAGCGGAGTCGTACCTCACGCTCAAGGACGAACTCGTCACGCGCATACGGGAGGCGGGCCCGCTCGACGGACTCGTCTACGACATCCACGGCGCGATGAGCGTCGTCGGCCTCACCGACGCCGAGGCCGACCTCACCGAGGCGGTCCGCGCGGCCCTCGACTTCGTGGGCACCCCGGACGGCAGGGGCCGCCCCATGATCTCCACCGCCATGGACCTGCACGGCAACGTGTCGCGCCGCTTCGCCGAGCCGATCGACCTGCTCACCGCCCACCGCCTCGCCCCGCACGAGGACGCCTGGGAGACCCGCGAGCGCGCCGCCCGCAACCTCGTGTGCTGCCTCCTCGACGGCACCCGGCCGCACCGCGCCTGGGTGCAGGTCCCCGTCCTGCTGCCCGGTGAGAAGACCAGCACCCGCCTGGAGCCCGCCAAGTCCCTCTACGCCTCGCTCGCCGACGTCGAGCGGCTGCCGGGCATCCTCGACGCCGCGATGTGGGTCGGCTACGCCTGGGCCGACGAGCCGCGCTGCAAGGCCGCGATCGTCGTCACCGGCGAGAACGCCGAACTCGCCGCAGCCGAGGCCGAGAAGCTCGCCCGGCGCTACTGGGAGGCGCGGCGCGACTTCGTCTTCGTCGGGCCCACGGGCGGCGCGCAGGAGTGCATCGAGAAGGCCGTCGCATCGGACAAGCGCCCCTTCCTGATCAGCGACTCGGGCGACAACCCGACGGCGGGCGGCGCGGGCGACCTCGCGTACATGCTCGGCAAGCTCCTGGAGAACGAGGACGTCCGCACCGGCCGGGTCACCGCGGTCCACCCCGGCATCACCGACCCGGTCGCCGTCGCCCGCTGCTTCGAGGCAGGGGTGGGCGCCGAGGTCACCCTGAGCGTCGGCGGCAAGGTCGACAGCAACCACGGCGGCCCCTACGAACTCACCGGCACCGTCGTGGCGTTGCAGCGCGCCACCGACCAGCGTGACCGCGCGGAGGGCGGCGCGTACGACCGCGGCGTCGACATGGCGGCCGTGCGCTGCGGCGGCCTCACGGTGATCCTCGTCGAGCGCCGCAAGCCGTTCCACACCCTCGCCGACTTCATGGGTCCCGAGCACGGCGGCCTGGGCATCGACCCCCGCACGTACGATCTCGTGGTCGTCAAGATCGGCTACCTGGAGCCCGAGCTCCACGACATGGCGGCCGACTGGCTGCTCGCCCTCACACCCGGTGGCGTCGACCAGGACCTGCCGCGGCTGGGACACCACCGCGTCGAACGGCCGCTGTACCCCTTCGACGAGGACGCGTACGACGGCGGCGCGCCCGACCTCACCCCCGTCCGCCTCGCGCCGCTCGCCGGTTCGCTCACCGGCTGGCTCGGCGGGCCGCTCGCCAGGTGAGAAGGGGGTTCAGCCGCGGGAACGGGTCTGCGAAGGTGATCCCTTCGAGCCGCCCACCGCGCAGAGGAGCCCCCGTGAAGCGTGCCGCCACCCTGACCGCCCTGGTCTGCCTGCTCGCCGTCACCGCCGCCGCGCCCGCGTCCCCCGACGCGGGCCGGCGCGCGGACACCGGGGCGGCTGCCCCCGGCGACGCCCGGTCGGGCGCCCGGCCGGACCGGCACCACGGGACCCTCCTCGACTCGGTCCCGAAGAAGGCCGTCCTGAAGGTCTGCACGACCGGCGACTACGCCCCCTTCACCAAGCTCGACCCCGCCGATGGCACATACAGCGGCGTGGACATCACGATGGCGCGCGACCTCGCCGAGAGCCTGGACGCGAAGCCGAAGTTCGTCGCCACGACCTGGGCGAACCTGACCAAGGACGTCGCGGCGGGCCGCTGCGACATCGGTGTCGGCGGCGTCTCGATCACGCTGCCGCGCGCCCGCCAGGTGTACTTCAGCGAGCCCACGCGCGAGGACGGCAAGACGCCGATCGTGCGCTGTGCCGACAAGGGCAAGTTCGGCGCGGGCGCGCTCGCGGACATCGACAAGCCGGGCACGAGCGTCGTCGTCAACCCCGGCGGCACGAACGAACAGTTCGCCCGCGCGCACATCAAGCAGGCGACGATCAAGCTCCACCCCGAGAACACCACGATCTTCAAGGAGATCATCGAGGGCCGCGCGGACGTCATGATGACGGACGCGAGCGAGACGCTCTACCAGTCGAAGATCCACCCCGAACTGTGCTCGCTCCACCCCGACAAGCCCTTCACCTTCTCGGAGAAGGCGTACGCGACGCCGCGCGGTGACGACCAGTTCAAGGAGTACGTCGACCAGTTCGTGCACCTCGCCACGCACGACGGCACGTATGCGCGGTACGAGGACGAGTGGATGAAGTGAGCCGGGGCGCGCGGCGGGCGCCCGCACCGGTCTACTGCCGTCGCGTCGGCACCTCCTGAGGATTCCTCGGCACCTCCTGAGGATTCGGCGGACGCGGTTCCCACGCCGCCGTGAGCAGGGACGTGGACGCGGCCCGCGCATAGCGGGCGGTGGCGAGCCACGCCTCGGCGTAGGCGCGCGGATCGGCGGGGAGCAGCCGGCCGAGCACGTCGTGGCGGCGGTCGGCCGCGGCGTCGGTGAGCCGTTGCGCACAGGCGGCCCCGGTGGCGAGCCCCACCGCCCTCAGCCTGCGCGGGAGTTCGCCCCCGGTGTCCAGCGCGGCGACGGCACGACCGCCCGCCACGGCGCGGTCCACGGCGCGGCGGAGCACGCCGAGTTCCATGGGGAGTGCCGGGGGCTCGGTGGGCCCGGTGGCGGTCGGATCAGCTTCGGCCGCCCTGGGCGGCTGGCTCGGGAAGTGGGTACGGTCCAGGCGGCGCAGGCCCAGGTCCGCGCGGTACAGCGTGTCGTCGCGACCGGGCCAGGCGGCCGCGAGGACGAGGATCCCACCGGGCCTGTCCGGCGCGGCCCGGCCGATGACACGGACGGGCAGGCCGTGGCGGGCGGCGATGAGACGCAGGTTCTCGGCGTACGGCAGCTCCGGACGCTCGTCCGGGGCGAGCAGACGCAGGACGGGACCGTCGACGACGGCGAGGTCGCCGCCCGCCGTGACCGCTCCGCGCAGGAAGAGGAGGTCGCCGCCCGCGGTCGTTCGCTCATCGGCGGGAGTGTCCAACCAGGCGAGCGCATCCGTCAGTTGCGCATGCGGTGCGCGCTGCCACAGTGCGTCGAGCGGATCGTCGTGCCAGGTGGTGCCCGGGGCCGGGACGGAACGCACCTTGCCGCCGCCGCCGATCCTGCCGTCCCGCGACACCGTCGGCGCGGTGAGGATCGCCCCGCCGCCGTCACCGAGCTCGCGCAGCGAGAGGGCGCGGGCGCCGGGCACGGCGGAGCCCGCCGCCCTGCCGACCCGCTCCGGTCCGCCGGGCGCCACGTCCGGCACGGTACGCAGACCGCCTTCGGGCGCGAGGGCGTGGGTGACCACTCCCGCGTACCCGGACGCGGTGACCACCGGCTCGGTGAACAGGCCGTACAGGCGCAGCGGGCGCTCGGGGCGGTAGGGGCGGCGGGCGGTGCCAATGAGGGAGGGGTCGGCATCGCCGGTGCCGGGGTGTGTCAACGTCCTTGTGGTGCCGAGGAGTTCCGCCAGTTCCGCCGTCAGTCCGGACAACCGGAAGCCGGGGTCGCCCGTGGCCGCCTCGCCGAGGAGCCGGGCCACGCGGACGGCCGCCGCGGAGGCCCGGTGCAGGCCCGCGATCCGGGCGGCGTGCGCGGCGTGCAGGAGCCGCGCCCGGTGGACCGCTCCCGCTCCGGAGATGCCGGCGACCAGGATCTCGGTGGTGGCGGTCAAGAGGGTGTGGGATGCGGTCAGTTGGGGTGGGGTGAGGGGGTGGTGGGGCTTTGGGGGGTCAGGGTCCACGGCCAGGTCCGGGTCCGGGTCCGGGGCCGAGTTGGTGCTGTTGCTCGGGCCGGGGGTGGAGTGTGCCGGGGTCTCCGGACCCGTCATGTCAGCCGGGGCCTCCGCGTCCGCAACGTCCTTGTCTGCCAAGGCTTCCGCCTCGGAAACGGACTCCGCCCCCGCCCCCGCCTCCGCCAGTGGTGCGAGGGACAGTACCGCGGCCCGGTGCAGGCAGGCCGGTGCCAGCAGGCATGTGCACGTCGCGTCGTCCGCAGTCGCGATGACACCGGCCGTGGCGGTCAGTGTCACCGTCGTGTCGTCGTCGACCCGGACCACGGCCCGGATCACGACGCCCGCACCGTCCCTGCTGACGTCGACCGGCCAGGACGCGGCCTTGGCGACGGTGGCGTCGGCACGTTTGCGCAGCCGCGCGGGGAGGGGATCGAGCGCGGCGGCCCACACGTCGGGTGCCACCGGAGGCAGCCCCGCCGAGCCTGTCACACCGAGCCCCTTCGGCCCTTCCGCCTCTTCGCGTACTTCTGTCACCGGGCCGTACCTCCCAAGCGTTCGCCCACCCAGCGGGCCAGTTCCAGTGGGCTGAGCGCCGCGACCGGCATGCCCGCGGCCACCAACTGCCCCGCCACACCCGCCGAGTAGCGCGGGCGCCCCTCGTCGTCGAGCGAGGCGCAGCCCAGTACGTGACAGCCCGCGTCGACGAGCGCGCGCACCTCCGACAGGATCGGTCCGACGGGTCCGCCCTCCTCGAAGTCGCTGACCAGCACCACCAGCGTGCGGGACGGCACCGTGACGAGGGTGCGGGCGTGCCGCAGTCCGCGCGTGATGCTGGTGCCGCCGCCGACCCGCACTTCGAGGAGCAGCCCGAGCGGGTCGTCCACGTGATCGGTGAGGTCCATGACCTCCGTGGAGAACGCCACGAAGTGCGTGCTGAGCGCGGGCACTCCGGCGAGCACGGAAGCGGTGAGCGCGGACCAGACGGTCGACGCCTCCATCGAGCCCGACACGTCCACGACGAGCACCAGCCGCCAGTCCGCGGCCTTGCGCGCCCGCGTACGGAACACCGGCCGCTCCGGCAGCACCGTCACCGCGCCCGTGGCCGGGTCGCGGCGCGCGGTCGCGAGATTGGCCCGCAGCGTACGGGCGAGGTCCAGCGGGCCGCCGGGCCTCGACGTCGGACGGGGATGGGCGAAGCCGGTGACGGCGGGCCGCAGACGGTGCGCCAGCGTCTCCGTCAGCTCCTTCACCAGCCGGGCCACCAGCGGTCTGAGTGTGGCGAGTTGGGACTCGGGCATGCCTCCCGCGTACGACAGGACCGTGCGCAGCAGCTCCACCGAGGGGCGTGCCGACGCAGGGTCGAGCTCGGCCGCGGCGTCGATGCGCCCGGCCTCGGCCGCCGAGGCGAGGACCTCCTCACGGATGCCCGGTCCGAAGAGCGCGGCCAACTCCTCCGACCAGCCGCGCACATCAGGGAAGGACGCCTCCGTGCCGCCCCCGGACCCGGGCGTACCGTCCTCGCCCCGGGACCCCTCGCCGCGCCCGGACCCGTACAACTCGTCGAGGGCGGTGGCCATCCGGCCCGCCCTGCCGGTCAGCCCCCGGGCCCTGCCGAGCAGGAGCCGCCAGCGCTCATGGGCTCCCAGGACGAGGGAAGTGTCCTGCTCCTGAATCGCCGGCGCGGGTGTGCGTGGGCCGTCGCCCGCGCCCTTCGTGGCGACAGCTGGTGCTCCGGAACCTCCGGGCGTCGGCACCGCGATCCCCGCCCGCGCCAGTGCCTCGCGTCCCGCCAGGTCGGCCTCGGCGAGGCGGGCGAGGAGGGCCGGGTCGGCGACCGTGGCGGGGAGGGCGTCCGCGGAGTGACCCGTGCGGTCCTCCACGGCCGCGAGCATCCGCGCGCGTGCGGCGGGCGACAGCGCGTCGAAGCCGGACCGCAGCGTGGGAAGCCGGTCGACGAAGGCGCGGTCGGCGAGGGACTCGACCCGTTCCATGAGGGGCCGCAGGGCCCGCGCGGTCTCCAGGAGCGGGCCCGCGGCGACCAGCGTGCCCCGCAGGAACGCGCCGAGGTCCGACCGCAGTTCGGGCGTGACCGCGCCGTCCACCCGGGAGGCGAGCCGCGTGCCGAAGTCCTCGGCGGCCCGCTGTCCGAGCAGCACCCGCGCCGCGCCCGCCGCGCCCCGGATCAGCGGGGTGCCGTCCGTGTCGAGCCTGGCCAGCGCGTCGGCGAGCCGCAGCCCGCCGCCCTCGTCGGCGGCGCGCAGCGCGAGATCGACCAGCGCACGGGCGTCGTCCACCTCCGTGGCGCCCGCGAGGCCGTCGAGCGCGCGCACGCCCGCCGCGCCGAGCCGCTCGCGCGCTTCGGCGATCTCGCCTGCACACCAGTCCACGGGCAGACCGGGCAGCCGGCCCGCGCCGACGCGGCCCAACAGGTCGAGGCCCGCGATGAGTTCGGGCAGCGTCCCGGACGCGGGCAGCAGGTCGGCCATCTCTTCGAGGAGCTCGGCCGCGAGCTCGGGCAGCGCGCAACCGGCCGCGTCCGCGAGGGCCGTGAGCACCTGGGCCGCGGTCGGACCGCCGTGCCGCACGTCGGTCGCGTGGCGGCGCCGCAGCACACCGGCCGCGGCCTGCTCGGGCGTCACGCCGTGGATCCCGGTGACCTCCAGCATCGCGGCCGTGGACGGCTTCCACTGAACCGTCCAGCGCGTGGTGAGCGCCGCCGTCTCGCCCACGCCGGCGACCTGGCCCTCCTCCCCGTACGGCACCCGGCAGACGGCGAGGCGGCGCAGCAGGACCTCGCGGCGCGCGTCCAGCTCGGAGCGGAGCGGGTCCAGGCGCAGCTCGCGGCGGGCGGGGGAGTCGGGGGTGGGCAGGGAGAGCTCGTCGAGCCGTGCCTCCACGGCGGGTCCGAGGCCCGAGCGCGGCGTCCCCGGGGCGAGCCGCCCGTGCCGGTCGCCGACGAGCACCTCCTCCATGGCCGCGGCCACCACCCGCCCCCGCCCCTGGAGCTGCCCTTGGGTCAGTACGGTCTGCGCGGCCTCGGCCAGCTCGCCCCGGCCCGCGGCGGGCAGCCCGCGCAGCGTCGCCAGGTCCCTGGCGACCCGCACGACCTCGCGAGCGTCGGCGGGCCCGCTCGGGTGCCCCGCCGCGCGCACGGCTGCGCAGATCCGCACGGCGGTGACGGTGAGCAGTTCGTCGATCCGCCCGGCCTCGCCCCCGGCCCGGAACACCCCGTGCTGCCACTCGGGATCGCGGATCCCCGCCGGATACCCGGACCGCTCGTCGAGCAGCGGATAGGAGTACGGGACGAGCGAGGTGGTCACCTCGGAGTCGTACGACGTGACGTGTGCCGTGATGTGCGTCGTGCCGTACGACGTGGTGGTGTGCCCGCCCGGCGCGCTGTCGCCGTCCGCCCCGGCGCCCGGTTCCCCGCGCCCGACCAGCGCGGGGGCGTGAAACGCGCCCACCACGGCCGCGGCGCGGCGCCCCGCGTGCTCGGCGAGCCTGCGGCGCATGTGCGCCTCGCGTGCCAGGTCGTGCGCCGAGACCTCGCCGGTGTCCGTCCGCAGCGCCCAGCCGACCAGGAGCGCGGCCCTGCGCAGCGCCTCCGCCGTGCCGCCGGGCGCCGCCGATTCGACGAGGCGGTCCCACAGGTCGTCCTGGGGTCGCAGGCCCGATCCGGCACGCAGCGCGGCGACGAGCCGGCCCGCCTCTGGCGCCGTGCCTCCGCGCTCGGGCACCGGAGGGAAGGCGTCGTCCCGCGCGGACTCCGCCTCCCGTGCCGCCAGCGGCAGGTCGAAGGGCAGCACGGGCACGCCCGCCCCGCGCGCCCAGCGGATCGCGGCCAGCTCCGGTGAGAACTCCGCGAACGGCAGGAACACGGGGCCGCCCGCCGCGCCGGTCCCCGCGAGTGCCACCGGCGGCACGGTCGCGGGGTCCCCGAGGTGCCCGAGCCACGGCCCGAACTCCTCGGGCAGCTCCACGAACAACACCTCGGGGTCCGCCGCCGCGAGCAGCTCGGGCATCGCGGACGCCAGCGCGGGGGAGTGGTGCCGCACCCCGATCAGCGACGGCGCACGGCACCCGGCCAGCGCGGCAAGCGCCTCCCCGGGCGCGTGGCCGGTGTCCGCCTCAGCCGAGGTCATCACGCAGCTCCCACAAGGTGCGCCACAGCCCCGCGCCGCTCTCCGCACGGCGCCGCACCGGGCCGTCCCAGTAGCCGAGCAGCCGCGCGTGGTCGGCCGGATCGTCCTTCCGCACGGTGCCGAGGAGATGGCCGGGCAGCGTGCGCGCGACGTCCCTGCCGTCGCCGAGATACGCGGCGCCGATGCCCATGGACGTGGCGACCTGGACCGCCTCCGCCGTCGACATGACCGTCGAGGGCCGCTCGACCTCCCAGCCCTCCGCGCTGCGGCCGGAGCGCAGGTCGCGGAAGGCGGTGACCAGCGCTGCGAGCACGGTGTCGTCCACGGCGAAGGAGGCGCCGGAGCGGGCCAGCGCCGCCGTGGCCTGCCGCCGCACGAGGTCCGTCTCCGCCTCCAGGTCGCCGATCGGCCCGACCGTCTCGAAGTTGAAGCGGCGCTTGAGGGCGGCGGACATCTCCGAGACGCCCCGGTCCCTGAGGTTGGCCGTGGCGATGAGGGTGAATCCCGGCACCGCGTGCACCGTGCCGTCCCCCGCGCCGTCTCCGTCGGAGCCCGCCAGTTCGGGTACCGAGACCCGGCGTTCGGAGAGCAGCGACACCAGCGAGTCCTGCACCTCGGGCAGACAGCGCGTGACCTCCTCGACCCGCGCAACCGCCCCGCGCGACATCGCCGTCAGGACCGGCGAGGGCACGAGCGCCTCGCGGCTCGGGCCCTTGGCGAGGAGCATCGCGTAGTTCCAGCCGTACCGCAGCTGGTCCTCCGTGGTGCCCGCGGTGCCCTGCACGGTCAGCGCACTGGTGCCGCACACGGCGGCGGCCAGCAGCTCCGACAGCATCGACTTGGCGGTGCCGGGCTCGCCGACGAGCAGCAGTCCGCGCTCGCCCGCGAGCGTCACCACGCAGCGCTCCACGAGCTGCCGGTCGCCCACGAACTTCCGCTCCACGACGAGCTGGCGCCCGTCAGGGAACCGCAGCGGCTCGCCGTCCGAACCGCAGACGAAGACCACCACCGCGCGCGGGGTGAGCCGCCAGCCGGGCGGCCGCGGCCCGTCGTCGTACGCCGCGAGGAACGCCAGCTCCCCGGCGAATCTGTCCTCGGGCAGCTCCATCTGCCGCCCACCGAGGTCGTCCCGCTTCATCGCCTGCCTCCGCCCCGGCCGCCTCGGCCGCTCCGTTCCTTGAACTCCTCGTAGCCCGGCTCGTCGCCGTCGACGACCCGCTGCCACGTCCGCGCGTACAGCTCGGGCACCGTGTGGTGCGGCACCACGGCACGCGAGCCCGTCAGCGGCAGCAGCGGTGTCTTCCAGCTCTCCATCGGCAGATACGGCGCCTTGAGGTCGAGCCAGCCGCCCGGCAGGAACAGCGAACGGCCCGCGCGGGCGCGCTTGGCCTCCACCACCAGGTCCGTGGCGGCCAGTTCGGCCCTTGCCTTCTTCAGCCGGGCCGACTTCCAGCCGGTCCACGCCGCCTGGCGGCGGTCCGTGGGGTCGGGCAGCGCGAGGACCATCAGATAGAGCACGGCCGCGTCCTCGGAGAGCCCGTGCCGCTCGCGCACGGCGGCGACCGCCTCGGGCGCGCCGATCAGCGGATGCTGCGGGGCCCCCGGCGGCCCGTCCGCCGTGAGCAGCGCGGTGAACTCCGCACCGAGCAGGGTGCGCAGGGCCGTCAGCGGCTCGGATTCTCGGGCGAGCCCGGCGAGCAGCCGCAGCGCCGGGTGGTCGGGTCCCGCGTCCTCGCCCGCACTCGGGAGGAGCGCGGAGGGGCGCACCCACACCGCGTCCCACTCGTGGCGGTACGACATGGGGGTGAGCACGATCGCGGGACCGGCGGTGACGAACTCCCGGTCGTCGGCGCCGCCGCGCGCGGCGAGACCGAAGGCTTCACGCACCCGTTCACCCGTGGCCTTGCCGTCCGTGCCCCAGCTGACCCGCAGATCGAGCAGCAGCCCGGGGTCGGCGAGCCGCTCGCGGAGCATCCGCAGCGTCTCGGGCAGCACGGCGCGCAGCGGATCGCCGTACGGCAGGCGGTAGGCGAGCCAGCGCAGCGTGGCCACGTACGACACCAGCGCGGAGCCCGTGAGCAGCGCGTCGGCGTCCACCGGCTTGAGTCCGTCGTCGAGCTTCTGCTCGGTGCGGCCGGTCAGTTCGGGACGTGTGCCGGGGTTGAGGACGTGGTCGAGGACCGGGCCGGGGCCCAGTTCGCCGACGACCAGGCCGACCAGCTCGGGCGGCGCGACACGGTGCCTGCCGCGCACGTCCACCCACAGCCCGGCCGCGTCGTCGAGATCGAAGCCGGTGCTCCACAGATCGGCGACGCGCTCGGGGTCGCTCGGGACGAGCGCGGCCGTGAACGCCTGGAGCTGTCCGGCCTCGATGTCCTCCAGCACGCTCCGGGCGGCCCGCGCCTCCGCGCTCTTGGCGCCGAGCGGCTTGAGGTACTCGGCGGGCAGCAGGGTATCCCGCCCGTACCCCCGAAGCCCCGGAAGACCGAGTTGCAGCAGGGCGCCGGCCACCGGGCTGACACCGGCCCGCTCGGCGAACTCCTGTGCCTGCTCCGGGCGGTAGGGCAGCGGCCCGCGCTCCCGTACGAGTGCGACGAGTCGGCGCAGCGCGGGCGCTCGGCGGGGAGCGTCCGGGGTGCCGTGCACCTCGGCCGAGGTGAGGGCGAAGCCGTCCCAGGCGCCGAACGCGCCCGCCGGGTCGTACTCGATGCCGTTCCAGTACGCGTCGTCGCCGTCCACCCGCTGGCAGGAGACGATCAGCATGCGGCGCTCGCCGGAGACGAGGACCTCGCCCACGCGCTCGGGGCGCGCGGACCGCGACGTCTTGAGCTCCACCACGCGCAGCCTGCCGCGGGGATCGACGAGGACCGAGTCGTCGTCGGCCCGCACCGCGAGGACCGCGTCGAGCAGTTCCAGGAGCGCCGCCCGGTGCGCGTCGTCCGTGGTCGGCGCGGCGGCACGGACGGCGAGTGCCGTCATGCCGGGCCCGGTCAGCGTCAGCCAGGCCACGGCCGTTCCGGAGAGGCCCAGCTTGCCCGCGGGGGTGCCGGCCCCCACCACCCGGCCGAACGCGGCGAGTTGCTCCACGGCGGTCGCGGCCTGCTCGTCGCGGCCGTAGTGGAACGTGGTGGAGAAGTGCCGCGAGCCCGTCAGGCCCTGCGTCGCGGCGCGCAGCACACCGTCGAAGGCGTGCCGCACCCGTGCGGTGTCCTGCTCCCGTGCCCCCTGCCGGTCGGCGTGCTCGGCGAGCGTGGCGATCCGCTTGGCGCAGCGCGCGGTCTCCTCGACCAGACCAGCTACGCCCCGCGCCAGCGAGGGATGGGTGAGCGCGGGCAGCAGCCGGGCCACGGCGGCCTCGGGCCGCTCGCCGCCCTTGACGGCCGCGAGCAGCGCGGCCGCGTCCGCGTCGGTCACGGCGCGCAGCGCGGCGGAGCCCCGCTCGTCACGCGGCCGCAGCGCGTGCCAGTACCAGAGCGGCGGGACGAACCGGGTGCCCGCCGAGTACGCGCTGCCCCGGTCGCCGGTCAGCACCCGGGCGACGGGCACGCCGTCCGCGTCGCGCAGCTCGACCACCGCGTTGTTCCAGCCCTGCCGCACGGGGTGCAGCACGGCACCCGCGGGCAGCCGCAGCGGCGCCGCGGGCAGGCCGTCGCCCGTCGCGGGGCCTTGGCTGCCGTCGACGGAACAGGCCGTGTGGGTCCCTGCCCGCTCGTCGTACGTCACCCACCAGCCGAGCAGCCCGTCCTTGCTGCCGAACGGCGAACCCTCCAGGCCCGCCTGGACGGGCAGCAGACGGCAGGCCTTCTCGGCGAGGCGCGTGCCGCGTCCCGGCACGTCGGAGGTCCCGTCTGCCGCACCGGCTCCGGTCCCGGCGAGCGCCGAGTCGAAGAAGGCGGGCACACTGGCGCGGCCGCGGCGCGCCGAAGCCGGGTCGTACTCGTGCCAGCGGTCCTCGTGCAGCACCCAGTACGAGACGCCGTCCGACGCGATCTCACGGCGCTGCTCGGCGAAGGAGGTGTCGCCGGGGTGCACGGGCCGCGCGCCGTAGCTGCGGCCGCCGCCGGGCAGCGGGAGCGAGACCGTGCCTGCGTGGTACCAGCCGTCCTGGAGGCCCGCGGGCTTGAACACGTCGGCGGGGTTCCCCGACCAGGTGGCCCGCCGCTCGTTGCCGTACCCCGAAGCGACCAGCCACTGGCCGTCCACGAAGCGCACCGTCGGCTCGCCGTGCTGCGAGGTCTTCGCGGGCAGGGTGAGCGTGCGCTGTTCGAGGACACCGTCGGGGCCGGCGAGCACGGCCCGGGTGCCGGCCCGGACGACCAACGCGGGCCAGGCGTCGGCGCACTTGTACCCGTCCCCGTACGAAGAGGACCACTGCGGAGGGTGGGCCGCGGCCTTGGCGGGGTCACCGAGCGCTTCGACGGCCTCGTCGAGCGCGGGCCAGCCGAGCTCGTCCAGGATGCCCGCGCGCAGCGTCCTGGCGAGGACGGGAGCGAGGTCGAAGGAGACGATGCGGCCGACCGCTTCGGGCGCGGTGGCCAGCACCGACGGCTTGGAGAACCGCGCGACGCCGCGCAGCAGTTCGTCGAGTCCCGGCAGCCCGACCGGGCGCGCGAGATCCGCGGCGCGGTCGGCGAGCCAGCTCGCGAGCACCGTACGCAGCGCCGGGTGTTCGGCGAGCCTGGCCAGGCGCGCGGAGGGAACTGCCGCGGGGCCGTCGGCGAGCGAGAGGCTCTCCACCGCCTTGTGCAGGAGCGGCACGAAACGGGCGTCCGAGGTGACCGCCACCAGGTCCCTGCGGCCCTCGCCGTCGTCCTCCAGCCAGTTCCTGAGCTCCAGGTTCTCCGCGCTCGCCGGTGGGTCGGCGACCGGAACTCCCGCCGCGAGGACGGCATCGAGCAGATCGAGGTCCACCTCGGAACGCCAGCCCTCGTCGGTCACCAGGGGCACCGGGGTGCCGTCCGCGATCAGCCTCGGCGCGAGGCGCTCCACCAGGGCCAGCTCGGCGGAGAGCCGGGCCGACTGGCGCCAGCCGCGCTGACGGTGGCGCGCCCAGGAGCCGAGCCACTCGGCCGCGCCCACCGATCCGTCGAGGAGCAGGCCGACGGCCCCGCAGGTGTCGAGCAGCGCGAGCCACGCCTCGTCGAAGGCCTCCGTGGCGTCGCCGCCCGCCGTCGGCATGAGCGTCAACAGCCGCCGCCGCACCGCGGGTTCGGCCGCGGCGAGCTCGGCGAGCGCGGGCAGCGCGGACTTCCAGAAGCTGCCCGCCGCGCGGGTCATCGCACCGGAGTGGATGATCTCCGCGAGCAGCGAGATCTCCTCGGCGCGCGCCGTGAGCCCCGCACCGCGCGCGAGGCGCCGCAGGTCCTCCAGCATGCCGGCGTACGGCGCGATGCCCGCCGCGCACCGCTGCGACGACAGCGTCCTGAACTGCTCGTACGCCTCCTGTCCCGAGAGCCGTGCGGCGAGGCCCTTCGCGTGCTCGCGCAGTACCTTGCCGCTGAGCGCGCCCGCCCCCGCGAACTCCAGGAACACCTCGCGCAGCCGCGCCTCGTCGATGTCGAGCGCGTGCCGCTGCTCGGCCGACCGCGCCTTCCCGAAGAACACTGAGGCGTGCTGCCGCGACTCGGCGGCGAGGAAGAGCCGCGCCACCTGTTCGTAGTACGTCGGCAGGAAGTGCGGCACCGAACGGTCCAGGCGGTCCCCGATCTCGTCGAAGCCCTCCTTGGCCTGGCCCGGCTTGCTCGTCACCAGGCGGGCGAGCCGCTCCATCTCCTTGACCACGGCGAGCGCGTGCCGCCCGTTCGCCGGGTCGTTGACCAGTGCCCAGGCCGGGAAGCCGAGCGAGCGGCGGCGCACCCGGCCGACCGTCGTCGAGGTGCCGCCGCCGAAGCCCAGGTACTCCAGGGCGAGATCCTCGGCGGGCCCGATCGCCTCGGGTACCAGCCGGACCACCGTGCGCCCTTCGAGCACCGGGTGTCCGTACGCCCGCGCGGTCAGCGTGTCCCCCTCCGCGGGCGCGTTGCCGGTGTCCCCGGACGCCGCTTCCGCATCCGTCCGCGCCCGGTCCCGGAGCGGCGGCAGGACCGCACCCGCCTCCAGCAGCCGCTGCTCCGCGCTCACAGCTCCCCCTCCTCGTCCTCGTTCTTGACCACACGGCCCGCGTACACCGAAGCGGCCATGCGGAGCCCCTCCGACCAGGCCACCGGGCCCACTTCACCGATCGGCAGCCGCCGCCCGCCGTCGACCCGCCACTCCAGGCCGCCGGTGTACGCCTCGGCCTCCGGGTAGTCGTCACCGATCCAGTACGCCGCCTCCAGGGCGCGGCCGTCCTCCGTGAGCGGGCAGATCGCGTAGCCCCCGCGCACGCGGTAGCCGTACGACACCGCGCGTGCGGTCGCGTGCCGCAGCTCCTCGAACTTCGCGTCGGCGTACGCACCCCACTCCAGGGCGGTGCCCCCGGCCGTCTCCGGGCGCTGCCAGACCTCCCGGAACAGCTGCTCCAAGCCCTGCTCGACGCCGAGCTCCGTCGCGAACTCCCGCAGGTCGTCGAGGTCTTCGAGGAGCACCGGGTGCGGGATCAGGACCTGCTCGCAGTCCAGGCGGACCGAGTCGCCGTCCAGGTCGACGATGCCGAGGCCGCGCTCGGGGTCGGCGTCGCGCAGGAATCCGGCACGGTCCGCCTCGGCCCTGCCGTCCGCGCCCACCGGCGCCACGACCAGGTCCCGCAGTGCCCCCTGCCAGGCCTCGTCGGGCCATACCCGCGCGAGCAGCCCGACCGGGACGGGCAGCGAGCGCACCAGCCAGGCGTCCACCTGGGAACGGCACTCGTGCTCGTGCCGTTCGAGCCATTCGGCGAGCTGGCGCAGCCGCACCACCTCCGCGTCGTCGCGGAGCTTGGCGGGAACCTGCTTCAGCGCACGGCCCGCGGCGTTCCTGCACCGCACCCGAGTGCCGTCCAGGGTGACCGCGTACCCACCCGTTGTTTCGACCCAGCCCATGTCAGGACCCCTCCCGGACCTCTTGCCTGCTCTGTCGATCACAGTAGGTGAGGGGTCTGACAATCGATTTCCAGCCGGTGGGGAGAGGGGGCCTCGGACCGGTGGGGAGGCGGCGTCTCAGCGGCGCAGCTGCCTGCGCAGGGCCGCTCGTTCCTCCTCGCAGGTGCCGCCCCAGACGCCCGTGGCCTGACCGGTGTTCATGGCCCAGGCCAGGCACAGTCCGCTCACCGGGCAGCGGGCGCAGACGCGTTTGGCCGCGGCGCGGTTCTGCAGAGCACGTCCTGCCGCACCGGAGGGAAAGAACAAGTCGGGGTCCTCGTCGGCGCAGGCGGCCCGGTTCAACCAGTCCATGGGCGCGCGAGTTCCCGTGATGGAGGGAAGGAAACCTGGTCGGCGGGGGTGCGGCAGGTTCCTCCCGCCGCTTTCCGCGGCCTTCTCGCTGCCGTCCCCCTGCCGTCCCCCTTCCTTCCCACCTGTTTGAGACGGCAGGTCGGGGGGACTCGCCGGGCATGACCGTCCACAAGAAGACCGTGCTCGTACTCGACTGTTCGGAGCCCGAGCGGCTCGCCGAGTTCTACGCCGGCCTGCTCGGCGCTGAGGTCCGGCTGAGCAAGGACCCCGACTACGTGGAGGTCACCCACGGGGACGGCGTCTGTCTGTCCGTGCACCGCGAGCGCGACTACATTCCGCCGAGCTGGCCCCGGCCCGAGGACTCGCAGCAGGCGCATCTGCGCATCATGGTCGCCCGTACCGACATGGACGAGGCGGAGCGCGAGGCGGTCGGCCTCGGCGCGCGCCCGGTGGACACGAAGGACAACACGGGCCCCCGTGACACCCGGACCTACTCCGACCCGGCGGGCCACTCCTTCACCCTGGCGGCCATCCCCGAGTGAACTCCCGCCAACAAGGGCCGCGGCCACAAAGACCGCAGCCACAAGGACCGCAGCCGCGAGTCCGGCCGGTGTCGGACCGGCCGGACTCGCGGCTGCGTCAGGTGGGTGAGGACCCCGGGCGGGCCCGTCGGGCCAGTGTGACGGATCGTCAGACGGACCGCAGATACTGCTCGGGCACCCGTACCTCCGCGCCGAGTTCGCGCGCCGCACGCCGCGCCCACGAGGGGTCGCGCAGCAGTTCACGGCCCAGGAGCACCGCGTCGGCCTCGCCGTTGGCGAGGATCTTCTCGGCCTGCTCGACCTCGGTGATCATGCCGACGGCGGCGACCGGCAGCTCCGTCTCGGCCTTCACCCGTGCGGCGAAGGGGACTTGGTAGCCGGGGCCGACGGGGATGCGCACGCCCGCCGCGTTGCCGCCGGTGGAGACGTCGAGCAGGTCGACGCCGTGCTCCTTGAGCTCGGCGGCGAACCGGACGGTGTCGTCCGGCGTCCAGCCGTCCTCCGTCAGCCAGTCGGTGGCGGAGATGCGGAAGAACAGCGGCTTGTCGTCGGGCCACACGGCCCGCACCGCGTCGACGACTTCGAGGGCGAAGCGGGTGCGGTTCTCGTACGAGCCGCCGTAGGCGTCGGTGCGCCGGTTGCTGTGCGGGGAGAGGAACTCGCCGATCAGGTAGCCGTGCGCGCCGTGGATCTCGGCGACGTCGAACCCGGCGGCCAGCGAGCGCCGCGCGGCGTCCGCGAACTGCGTCACGATCTCCTGGATCTGCGCGCCGGTGAGCTCCGTCGGCACCGCGTGGCGCTCGTCGAAGGCGACCGGGCTCGGTGCGACCGGCTGCCAGCCGTGCGCGTCGGCGTCCAGCGGGGCGCCGCCCTTCCAGGGTCGGTCGGTCGACGCCTTGCGGCCCGCGTGGGCGATCTGCACGCCGGGCACCGTGCCCTGGCTCCTGAGGAAGTCCGTGACGCGGCGGAACGCCTCGACCTGCGTGTCGTTCCAGATCCCCAGGTCGTACGGGCTGATGCGGCCCTCGGGGCTCACGGCGGTGGCCTCGACGATGATCAGGCCCGTGCCGCCCGCGGCGCGGGCGCCGTAGTGCGCGAAGTGCCAGTCGCGCGGTGCGCCGGTCTCAGGGCCCTCGGACAGCGCCGAGTACTGGCACATCGGGGGCATCCAGACCCGGTTGGGGATCGTCAGCGATCGCAGGGTGTACGGCTCGAACAGCGCGCTCACGGCGGACTCCATTCGTCACGGCTGATGTGCTGCTCGTACGGTAACCATCGTAGTACGGCGCATGTCAAACTACGATGAATCTCGTACAATGGCTGGAAGAAGCCTGCCGGGCGTGTCGGACGCGCCGCGTGTCGGAAACCTGGTCGCTGACGCCCTTCGGTGCTGTTCGATGTACGCCAGCACGGAGTGCGTCAGTACAGATGTACGGACGGGAGCGCTCGGGGAGATCGGGCGCACGACGAGGAGCCGCCATGACCATCGCCGCCACCACCAGCAGCAGAACGCTGATCCATCCCGCAGCCAAGGACATCCGTCTCGAAGGCGTGCTGCACGCGCTCGCCGACCCCATGCGCATGCGGGTGGTGCGGGACCTGGCGAAGGAGGAGGGGGCGGAACTCTCCTGTTCCTACTTCGACCTGCCCGTCACCAAGTCGACCAGCACGCACCACTTCCGGGTGCTGCGCGAGAGCGGTGTGATCCGGCAGATATACCGGGGCACGGCCAAGCTCAGCGTGCTGCGCCGCGACACCCTGGACTCGCTGTTTCCCGGGCTCCTCGACAGCGTGCTCGCCGCGGCGGCCAAGGACGCGGACCGGCACGGTGACGGCACCTGATCCGACAGGATCGAACCGCCGTGCGGGACGGGGCGGTTGACCGGCGGGGCGACATGGCGGCCCCCTCGCTCGCTCCCGGACCCCGCGCTCTTCCCGCCCTCGCTCCGCTCCGGCGTCGCCGCCGCACTCCACCGTGGCCCAGCTCCGGCTCCACCGTGCTCCGGCCGCGTCGCCACCGTGCCCCGGCCGTCCTTCGGCCCCGCCCCGGTCGCGCCACACAGCGCTCCGGAATGCGTTCGTCCGGGATCGTTATCCGGACGCTTCTCGCGCCGCTGCCGCCCGCAGCCCCGCCCAGTCCGGGATCTTCACCACGCCGCGCCCGAGCGAGCGCCCCAGCTCCGCCTCGGCGCGTTCGATCGCCAGCCATCCCGCCCAGTCGACGGGACGCAGGCCGGCGGCCCTGAGCGCCGCGAGCGGGTCGTCCGGAACCGTCCTGCGCGCGAGTTCGGGCGCGTCGGCCAGCAGGGAGAGGACCGTCTCCTTGGCGCACGGCCGGTTGGTGCCGATGACGCCGGTCGGGCCGCGCTTGATCCAACCAGCCACGTACTCACCGGGTGACGGGACGCCGTCGCGCAGCACGCGCCCGGCCGCGTGCGGCACCGTGCCGAGGTCCTGGTCGAACGGCAGCCCGTCGAGCGGCACCCCGCGATAGCCGACCGAGCGCAGCACCAACTGGGCCTCGACGTCCTCGAACCGCCCCGTCCCGGTGACTCCGCCCCGGCCGTCGGGCTGGGTGCGTTCGAACCGCACCGAGGACACCCGGCCCCCGGCTCCCTCGGTCAGTGCCACCGGGCGCAGGAAGAAGCGCAGCCGGATCCGCCGGGTGCGCCGCGGTGCCGGGTTCGCCGCCCAGCCGCGCATGACCTCGACGTTGCGGCGGGCCGCCGCGGGCAGGCCGGACGGGTCGGCGTAGGCCGGGTCGAGCGCCAACTCCGCCGGATCCACCACGATTTCGGTATCCGGCAGCGCGCCGAGCTCCCGCAGCTCCTTGGTGGTGAACCGGGCCTGGGAGGGGCCGCGCCGCCCCACCATGTGGACCTCGCGGACCCCGCTGTCCGCGAGCACGCCGAGCGCCGCGTCCGGCATGTCGGTGGGGAGCAGCTCGGCGGCGCCGCGCGCCAGCATCCTGGCGACGTCCACCGCCACGTTGCCCACCCCGATGACGACGGCGGACTCCACCCCGCGTACGAAACCGTCCTGCTGGAAGCCGTCGCTCAGTACGTCGGGGTGGGCGCTGTACCAGGAGACGAACTCGGTGGCGGAGTGGCTGCCCGGCAGGTCCTCGCCCGGCACGCCGAGCCTGCGGTCCGCGGCGGCGCCCACGCAGTAGACCACCGCGTGGTAGAGGCCGAGCAGCCGTTCGGGCGGCAGGGTGCCGGGGCCGATCTCGACGCCGCCGACGAAGCGCACGCGCTCGTGTTCGAGGACCGTGCGCAGGTTGTTCTGGAGCGACTTGATCTTCTCGTGGTCCGGCGCGACGCCATACCTGACCAGGCCGTACGGGCAGGGCAGCCGGTCGAGCACATCGACCCGCACCTCGGGCGCCCCGTCCCGCTGGACGAGGGTCTGTGCGGTGTACACCCCGCTGGGGCCCGAACCGACGACGGCGACCTGCAGCACGGTGGTGCTCCTTCCGCGAGGTGACCTCGGGACGGTCCCAGGATCGCACCCCGGCCCTGCCAGGGGGAGATGCCGGACAGGTGGGCCGGGCGGGCCGGGCTCTCAGGGGTCCGCTGTCAGGGTGCCCCGCCCCGCGTCCGCGTGCGTGCCGTTCCTGTTCAAATGCGATCGCACGGATAGCGTGCTTCTGTGCTGAATAGGTCATCTATTGACGTTTCTGAACACTATCGACCGGATGCCGCTGCCTCCATGTGGCCGACGTGGGAGTTGCAGGAAAACGGCACGACAGCGGCGGCGCGGAGCGGTCCGGCGCAGGCCCAGGGGTCGGCGCAGGGCCAAGGCCAGTGGCAGTGGCGGTGGCAGGACGCGGGTCCTGGCGGGTGGCGGGACGCGGCTCCGACCGTGGATACGGCGGGGTGGGGTGGGGGCGGCGAGGGCTCTCCGCCGCCCTGGTTCCAGGTGCGGCTGCTGTTCGGTGACGGGGCGGCCGTCGACGCCCTCGCGATGGTGGCGGACGGCAGGAATCCCTTCGGGGACCCGTATGCGTTCGGGGACCCGTACGCGCGGCCGCCGATCTCCCCCGACACCTTCGTCGCGCCCGCCCAGGAGGAGCCGTACGCGACCGGCTTCGATGGTCGCCCGCCCTGGTGCGAGGAGACGGCGGGCCATGCACCGGAGCCGCCCGCGCCGACCCCACCGATGCCCGCCGCACCGACGTCAGCCGCGCCGGAGCTGCCCGCCGCCCCGGAGCTGCCGGCCACACCGGCCCCGTCGCCCCCGCCGAACCGCGCCCGCCCCTCCTGGCCGCGCGGCAGCGAAGGCCGGCGCACCGTCGCCGAGGCCTACCGCGCGGCACAGCGGGAGGGCCGGGACCCGGTGCTCGCCGTGATGTGCGCGACGGGCCGCAGCCGCCGCAGGTCGCTGAAGCTCATCGCCGCGTCCAGGGACGCCGGTCATCTGCCGCCGCGCCACAACCGCCGCTGAGAGTGGACCAATTGGGCCGAGGTGGTGGGCGTCGCCCGGCGGCGCTCACTCCATCTGCTGCATCCTGCCGATCTCGCTCGTCTGCTGCGCCACCACGTCGTTCGCCATCTCCTCGACCTGGATGTTGTTGCCGTCCGATAGGAGGTCGGTGGCCATGGTGATCGCGCCGTTGTGATGCGTGATCATCAGCTTCAGGAAGAGTTCGTCGAACGCCTTCCCCTTCGCGGCGCGCAGCTGCTTCAGCTGTGCCCCGGTGGCCATGCCGGGCATCGAGCCGTGGTCGTGGCCCGCGTGTTCGCGCGGCCCGCCGTGGCTCTTGAGCCAGCGCTCCATCGCGCCGATCTCCGGCTTCTGCGCCGCGCTGATGCGGGACGCCAGCCGCTTCACCTTCCCCGACTCGGCCCGCTTCGGGGCGAGTTCGGTCATGGTGAGTGCCTGCCCGTGGTGCACGATCATCATCTGCGTATAGGTGAAGTCGGCCGAGTTGGGCCGGTCGTCGTCGGTCCTGCGCTTGGCCGCCTCCTCCGCCGACAGGGTCGCCGCCTTCTCGCCCGGCTTGCCCGGCGCGATCACCGAGGGGCCCGGTGACGCCTGGCTCCCGGACTTCGGTTCCGAGCCGCCGCCCCCGTCGGAGTCACAGCCCCCGAGGACGAGGACGGCGGTCGTCATGAGCGCGGTGACGGCGGACGTACGACGGTAGGGCACGGCAACCTCCTGTGGCACGCGGGGGAGTTGAGGTCCGTATTAGCACGTTCATGAGCGTTGGTGATCGGAAACTCTCGTTACGAGTGCGTTGCCATCTGTTGATCTGTGCATGATGAGCACGATACTGCGGGTGTCCGTGAACCGTTCGAGTGCGAACGGCGACAAGGGAGGACGCAGTGACCCTGTTGAACACATCCCGAACCCGGCGCAGACGCCTGGGCATCGGCGCGGCGGCGGCCGGACTGCTCGCCGCGCTGCTCACCGCCGCGCCGGCGGGGGCGACCCCCGACCCCGGAGACTCGCCCGCCGCCCCGAAGAGCGTGTCCAAGAGCGAGGCCGCCGAGGCCAGGAAGGCCATCGAGCGCGGCGAGATACCCGCGCCCGACGAGGTCGTCCACTCCGCCAACATCGAGCACCTGGCCAACATCCCCAAGGACGCGCTGCCCGGTCTCAACACCGACATCGCCTTCCAGGGCAAGTACGCCTTCGCGGGCAACTACGACGGCTTCCGCATCTACGACATCAGCAACCCGAAGGCGCCGAAGACCGTCTCGCAGGTCCTGTGCCCGGGATCGCAGAACGACGTCTCGGTCTCGGGGAACCTGCTCTTCCTGTCGACCGACTCCTCGCGCAGCGACAACTCCTGCAACAGCACCACGCAGCCCGCGACGGAGAAGTCCTCCTGGGAGGGCATGAAGGTCTTCGACATCAGCGACAAGGCGAACCCCAAGTACGTCTCCGCCGTGGAGACCGCCTGCGGCTCGCACACGCACACGCTGGTGCCGGAGAAGCGGAACGTCTACATCTACGTCTCCTCGTACTCCCCGAGCGCGACCTTCCCCGACTGCCAGCCGCCGCACGACGGGATCTCCGTCATCAAGGTGCCGCGCAAGGCCCCGCAGAAGGCCGCGGTGGTCAACTTCCCCGTGCTCTTCCCCGGTGAGGGTCCCGACGGCGGCGGAAACCCGGGCGGGCCCACCAACCCGGGCGTCTCCAAGACCACCGGCTGCCACGACATCACGGTGCTGCCGTCGGAGGACCTGGCGGCGGGCGCGTGCATGGGCGACGGCATCCTCTTCTCCATCAAGGACCCGGAGAACCCGAGGGTCATCAACCGGGTCCAGGACAACCAGAACTTCGCGTTCTGGCACTCGGCGACCTTCAACCAGAAGGCCGACAAGGTCGTCTTCACCGACGAGCTGGGCGGCGGCTCCGGCGCCACCTGCAACGAGGCCACGGGTCCCGAGCGCGGTGCCAACGGCATCTACGACATCAAGGGCAAGGGCGACAAGCGCAAGCTCGTCTTCAAGAGCTACTTCAAGATCCCGCGCCACCAGGCCGACACCGAGAACTGCGTGGCCCACAACGGCTCGCTGATCCCGGTCAAGGGCAAGGACCTGATGGTCCAGGCGTGGTACCAGGGCGGCGTCTCCGTCTGGGACTTCACCAATTCCAACAAGCCCAAGGAGATCGGCTACTTCGAGCGCGGCCCGCTCACCACCGACAAGATCACCACGGCGGGTTCGTGGTCGGCGTACTACTACAACGGCCGAATCTACTCGAACGACATCGCCAAGGGCCTCGACGTCCTGAAGATCAACGACAAGCGGACCGACCCCGGCCAGCGGGTCAGGCTGCACGAGCTCAACGTCCAGACGCAGCCTGACTACTTCGACTGAGTCTCGACCGCGTACGGCGTCCCGGCCGCGAGCCGGGACGCCGTACGCGGATGTGTCCCGCCGGGCGGAGCCGCGCCCGGCGGGACCCCCAGGCCCCAGTCGAGGCCGTAGCGCTGGAACAGCTCGGCGCGCAGCGCCTCGATGGGCATCGGCGCCCCCGGCATGAGCAGGGCGAACACCGCGCCCATCAGCAGGGCCCGCAGCAGCGGATACTCCCGCTCGACGTCGTCCGAGCCGTAGCGCTCGACGGTGTCGCGCAGCAGTTCGGCGAGGCGCTGCTGCTCCGGGCACTGCACGAAGCCCTCCGCCTGGAGGATCCCGGCCATGTGCGTGCGCATCAGCCGCGGCCGGTCCACGGCAAGGCCCAGGATCGCGTCGACGGCCCGCGCCAGGCGCTCCTGCCCGTCGTCCGCGAGCGGCTCCCGCTCCAGCGCCGCAGCCAGGGTCAGGTGCATCAGACGGTGCACGGCCGACTGCAGGAGCTGGCGTTTGCCGGGGAAGTAGTACGACACCAGGCCCCTGGCGGCGCCCGCCCGGTCGGCGATATCGCCGAGCTTCGTGGCCTCGTAGCCCCGCTCGCTCACGAGCTCCACCGTGGCCTGCAGCAGCCGCTCCCTGGAACGCCTGCGCAACTCTTCATTGACCGATGGGCTACGGGGGGACATTCTGTAACTCCTACGTTGACTGGCCCTGAGCCAATATACTCAGACCGCCCGCCACGGGGACTCGGTACGGGATCCCGTACGGGGCGGACAGGCCTGGGGCAGGCAGCACCGCGGGGGAGTGTTGCCTGCCCACGGGTCGTTCCGCAGCCGTTCTACGCGCGCTGCCCAGGGCCGCGCCGCAGGTTTTTCGCACGTCGCTTCCGGGCCCTCGCGCCCGCTCTCCTCGCCGATCCGGCCCGGCCTCCTTACAGTGGGCCGGGGGGCCGAGGAGGGTGACCGACATGGACCAAGAGCAGATCCTGTCCCGGATCACGGCGATGGTCGACGACGAGAAGAAGCTCCGCGCGTCCCTCGCCGCAGGAGAGATCGACGCTCCCACGGAACACGAGCGGCTCGGCGCCCTGGAGCGCGAGCTCGACCAGTGCTGGGACCTCCTGCGCCAGCGGCGCGCCAAGACCGAGTTCGGCGAGGACCCCGACGAGGCGGCGGTGCGGCCCGCTTCGGAGGTCGAGGGGTACCAGTCGTGAGCGCCCGGCCGTACTGAGGTGCCCGCCATGGGAACCGAGCGGGGCAAGCCGTACCCGGGCGACGCCGTCACCGTCACCTTCGACGCCGCGCGCTGCATCCACGCCGCGGAGTGCGTGCGCGGCCTGCCGCAGGTGTTCGACACCGGGCGGCGCCCCTGGATCCTGCCCGACGCGGCGCCCGCCGCCGAGGTCGCCGAGGTGGTCGGGCGCTGCCCGTCGGGCGCGCTGCACTACGCCCTCGCCGACGGGTCCACGGAGACCCCGCCCGCGCGGACGTCCGTGGCGCGCCGCGCCGACGGCCGGATCGTGCTGCGGGGCGACCTGCTGGTGCGCGCCGGGGATGCCGCGCCGACGCACGAGACACGGGTGACGCTGTGCGGCTGCGGCCACAGCGGCAACCAGCCGTACTGCGACCGTGCAGGGCCGTGCGGGGCTCCGGGAGCCGGGGACGAGGGCTGACGCGGGCGGCGGTTCAGCCGACGAGGCCGAGGACCGGACGCAGGGCGTCCGGGCGCCGGTCGGCCGGCAGGTGGTCGACGAAGTGCACCGCGCAGCCCAGCGCGGCCGCGCCGCCGTCGGCCCGCCGGTCGTCGCCGACCATCACGGTCTCGCGCGGATCGGCCCCCAGCGCCTCGCAGGCCAGCGCGAACAGGCGCGGGTCCGGCTTCTGGATGCCGTGCTCGTAGGAGAGGACGTACGCGTCCACGTAGGCGTCGAGGCCGTGCGCGCGGAAGACGGGGCGCGGGTCCCAGCCGATGTTGCTGACCACCGCGACGCGCACGCCCCGCTCGCGCAGCCCGGCGAGCACGTCCGCCGCGTCGCCGTACGGCGCCCAGGCCGCGGGCGTCATATGGCGCTCGTACAGCGCGTCGTACAGGGCCGGATCGGGCAGTGGCACCTGGCGGGCGAGGCCGGTGTAGGCGGCGCGGTGCAGGTGGGCGTCGCGGTCGCGGGTGGCCCACAGCTCGGCGAGGTGGTCGGGCACCGCCTCCGGCGACGCCCCGCCCGGCAGCGCGCCCGCACGCTCCAATGCCTCGGTCGTGTCCCTCAACTCGCCCTCGGGCAAGGCGAGTCCGGCGCGGTCGAGCACCGACGCGAGCCAGGTACCGGTCGATTCGGCGCGGAACAGCGTCCCGGAGAAGTCAAACAGTGCGGCCTTCACCCGGATGACCCTAGCGGGGCGCGGCCGAGGCCGCCGTGCCGTCGGCGCCGCGGCTGCCCGGCCAGTACGCGTACGTCGCGATGGCGAGCGCCACCGTCATGGCGCCGAGCAGCCAGCCGCCGAGCACGTCCGACGGCCAGTGCACACCGAGCCAGATCCGGGTCAGGCCGACGCCGAGGACGGAGACCGCGGCGATGACCAGCGCGACGCGCCACACGGCGGTGCTGACCTGGTACCTGCGCAGCAGCCACAGGAGCAGGCCGCAGACCACCGCGGCCGTCATCGCGTGGCCCGAGGGGAAGGCCGCGTAGTGCGCGGAGTCCACGGGGTCCGGCCACACAGGGCGCGGCCGGTCGACCGCCGCCTTGAGGGACTGTTGCAGGGCCGAGCCCACCGCACAGGCGCCGGCCAGCCAGACGGCGAGCCACCACGCCCCGCGCACCGCGAGCCACACGCAGGCCACCGCGCACAGCGCCCGCATCGTCCAGGGGTCCCACACCCAGTCGGTGAGGACCCGGAAGGTCTGGGTGGTGTCCGGGTCGGAGACCGCCCAGCGGTGCGTCGTACGGGCGATGTCGCCGTCGAGGGTCAGCAGTGGGCGCCACTTCATCGAGACGAGCAGCAACAGCAGGAGGGAAGGGACGCAGAGCAGCGCGGCGACGAGGGCGGCCCGGCTACCGGGGGGACGGGTGGGGGAGTCGAGCGGCGCGGGGTACATGAAGTGATCCTCCCCGACGGGGCGGGGCCGGGGCCATGCCGGGGAGGGGTGCGGCGGGAATCGGGGTGTGGTCCGGGGTGGCGTCTTCGGTGGAAACGGGTCGTGTGGCCAGGTCGGTGCGGGGGTGCGGGGGTGCGGGGGTGCGGGGGTGCGAGGTCGCGTGGGCGCATGGCCGACCGGGCCAGATGAGCGCGGGGGTCGGCCCAGGTCACGGTGCCGGTTGGTCCAGGGTCGCGTTGCCGGTCGGTCCAGGCCGCGTCGCGAGTCGGTCCAGGGGCGCGTGCCCGGTCAGCCCAGGGCCCGCAGCCCCGGGATGAACGTCACCAGGACCGGGATCACCGGCACCAGCGCGGCGGTCGCCGTCAGGCGCAGCCTGCGGCCCGCGGTGAGCCGCGGGCGGGCCGTCAGGAGCCGGTGCACGCGCTGCGGGACGTGTGCCTGCGGGGTCGGGCACGGGCCGAACACGCCGCGGTCCTCGTTGAGTTCGACCAGGGCGAGGGCGATCGTGAGCCGGCCGAAGCGGCGCGACGCCACGTCGTCCGCGGCCAGTTCGACCAGGCGGTGCATCTCGTCGCGGAACGCCGCGAACACCCGTACCTGCGGGAACCCCGAGGCGAGCGCGCCGGAGCAGTGCAGCAGCCAGTCGTGCCTGGCCTGCGCGTGGCCCTGCTCGTGCGCGAGCACCGCGTCCAGCTGGCGGCCCTTGAGGCGGCGCAACGCGGCTGTGGTGATGACCAGTTGGGGCGCCTGCCCCGGCAGCCACCAGGCGTCGGGGCGCTCGCCCTCCAGGACGACCAGCCGGTCGGCGCCGGGCTCCTCACCGGGCAACAGCGGTGCGCGCTCCAGGAGTTCGGCACGCCGCGTGGCGCGCCGGGCGCGCGCGAGCACGATCTCGCGGGTCAGCATCGCCGCGGTCCAGACGCCGCCGCAGGCCAGCACCACGGCGGTGGCCGCGGCCCAGGGGCCGTCGGACGCCTGGAGCGCGTACGCCTCGACGACGGCGTGCGGCGCGGGGGCGAAGAGATGGCCGCGCACGGCCTGCCACGCGGCGGCGGCGCTCAGCGTCATCGAGAGCGCGCAGCAGAGCAGGACACCCGCCACCACGCACTGCCACGCCCACAGCGCGACGACCGGTTCGCGCTCCGGCCAGTCGGCCCGTGCGAGCATCCGCGGGGCGAGGAGGGCGGTCAGCGCGCCCAGCAGCAACAGGGCGACGGGGACCATCATGCCGTCAGCCTATGAGGGCCGGGCAGCCCGAGGGTATGGACTGCCCGCTCAAGTGACGGACGCCACGGACGAAACGGGTGCGGAGTGTACGGAGTGCCTGCTCGGCCGGGGCGCGCCGGGGGTGTGCCGCCTCCCGGGCGCCCTTCGCTCGTCCTTCGCTCGCCCTTCGCTTCAAACACCTGCGCGAGCGCGGGTGCTCCTTCGGTGCCACCTCACCCGTGCGGCCGAGTGGTGCGGGCCGCCGGGGCCCCGCGACGCCGTAATGTCCCTGTGATGACGATCGAGACCATCGTGTTCGACGTGGGCGAGACCCTCACCAAAGACGACCGCTACTGGGCCGCCTGGGCGGACTGGCTCCAGGTGCCGCGCCACACCGTCTCCGCGCTGGTCGGTGCCGTGGTCGCGCGCGGCGGCAACAGCGCGGACGCCCTGCGCCTGATCAGTCCTGACATGGACGTCGCATCGGCCTACCACGCCCGGGAGGCGGCGGGCCGGGGCGAACACCTGGCCGAGACCGACCTCTACCCGGACGTGCGCCCGGCCCTCGGCAGCCTCCAGAAGCTCGGTGTCCGCGTCATCGTCGCGGGCAACCAGACCTCGCGCGCCGCCGAGCTCCTGCGCGACCTCGACCTGCCCGCCGACCTCGTCGTCACCTCGGGCGACTGGGGCGTGGCGAAACCCGATCCCGCCTTCTTCGCACGGGTGCTCGAGGTGTCCCAGGCGGGCCCGCGCGAGACGCTCTACGTGGGCGACCATCCGGCCGACGACATCTTCCCCGCCCAGCAGGCCGGTCTGCGCACGGCACACATCCGCAGGGGGCCGTGGGGTCACTTGTGGGCGGACGACCAGGCCGTGGCGGAGGCCGCGGACTGGCAGATCGACACCCTCACCACGCTGGCCTCGCTGATCGGGCGCTGAGCGCCGCCCCTAGGGTCTTTCGTTTGGATCAGGTCGGGCTCGCGGGGTCTGGCACGCCCTCCCCCAAGCTCTCGGCTTCGCTCGAGCAGGGAGGTGCCCCCTGCGGCGTTGTCGTCGGTTGTCAACGCTCCGCGTTGCCGCCCTCCTCCGCCTTGCGATCGCACGCACCAGACCCCGCTCCCTGATCCGGCCTGATCCAAACGAAAGACCCTAGAGGGTCAGCAGCATCGCCAGCATCCCCATGCCCATCGACAACCGGCAGGCGAGGGCGAGTTCGGGACGGTCGGCCCAGCCCAGCGGTACGGGGGGTGGGCCCGCCGGGGCCGCGGCCGTGCGGGCCGGGGCGAGCCGGGTGCCCGAGTGCAGGACGTAGGCCGCGAAGTAGACGAGGAACACGCCGGTCAGGACGGGCGCCCCCGAACTGCCGTGGCCCGCGTGCGCCATGGGCGTCATGGTCATCGCCAGGGACATGTAGATCATGGCGAACGCGCCGATCAGATGGTGCAGATGGTGGCGGCTGGTGCGGGCCGACCACAGGGACCGCAGGGCCGCCGCGCCGAACACCGCCGCGTAGGCCAGCCAGACCCAGCGCGGTGGTGACACCACCGCGGCGGGCACGGCCATCACCGCCATGCCGAACCCCATGAGCGCCTCGCCGCCCGCGGTCCTGCGCTGTTCCTCGATCCGGCTGCGCATCCGCAGCAGACAGTAGGCCCCGGTCGCCGCGCACAGCACGACGAGCAGCCAGCCGGCCTGCGCCGGTCCGTGCACCGCGCACCTCCCCAGTCGACGGTGTCGTCGGGTCGATGCCCAGGCACGCGGGGCCGTACGCGAGCGCACGGGGGTGCACCGGGAGCACGGGGGGAGCGGGCGGGGGCGGCGCGGTGCGAGGTGTGGCGTTCCGCACCCCAGATCTTTTGCAGGTAAAACACTTGCTAAGGTTTTGGGTATGAGCAGTGCACCGCCCTCCCCGATCCGCCCCGTACGCGTCCGCCGCCTCCCGCTCGCCGGTGTGCTGCGCCCCGGCAGGCCGTCCGACATCTGGTTCAAACCCGCGTCCAGCGTGGTCGTCGCCACCGCGATACCGAACCTGACGCTGCTCGCCCTCGGCCGGCTCGATCTCGTGATGTACACGATGGCCGGCTCGTTCTGCGCGCTGTACGCCCACCACCTCCCGTACGCCGCGCGCGCGAAGGCGCTCGCCTGGGTCGTCCTGGGGATGGCCGCGAGCATCGGCGTCGCCCTGGTCACCGCCTCGCTGACCGGGTCCGCCGTCGTCCTCGTCGCGGTCGGCGCGGTGCTCGCCGCCGTCCAGAAGACGCTCTGTGACGCCACCCGCATCGGGCCGCCCGGACATCTGATCTTCACCTTCATCAGCTCCGCGTGCCTCTTCGCGCCGCAGAGCCTGGGCCAGGTCCCCTGGCACCTCGCGCTGACCTTCGCCGGGGGCGCCGTGGCCTGGCTGGTCGGCATGGCGCCCGCCCTGGTGCGCCCGCACGGCCCCGAGCGCAGGGCCACCGCCCGCGCCCTGCACGCGGCGGCCGCCTACGCCGACGCCGCGCGCGCCGACACCGCGGGGCCCGCGGCCGAGCGGGCCCGCGCCGCCGCGGCGGGCGCCGTGCACGCCGCCTGGCAGTCGCTGCTCGCCACCGGATCGCGCGGTGCGGCCCGGCGCGCCATGGAACGCCTCGTCGTGCGCGCCGAGGAAGCCCTCGCGGTGCCCGCGGAGGCGGACACCGTCGCGCTGCGCGCCTGGGCCGCCGGGCTGCGCGGCACCGGCGCCGTCCCGCGCCCCCGTGCCGTACGCCCCGGCGAGCGCGACGAGATCCTCGGTGTCGACGCCGGACTCGCGGGGCCCGCGACGCCCCTGTGGCGGCGGCTCGCCCCCGGCTCCCCGCTGCTGCCCATCGCGCTGCGCACCGGGGTCGGCTGCGCGCTCGCCGGATACGCGTCGCTCGCGCTCGGCATCGGCCGTCCCTACTGGGCCCTGGTGACCGCCGCGTCCCTCTATCAGGCGAACGTCACGCTCACCTGGAACCGCGGTGTGCAGCGTGTGGTCGGTAATCTCGTGGGAGTCCTCGCCTTCGCCGCCGTCGCGCCGTTCGCACACCTCGGCCACGCCGAACTGATCGTCAGCTGCCTGGTGCTCGCCTTCGGCGCGGAGGCGCTGATGGGCCGCAACTACTGGCTCGGCACGGTGTGCGTGACGCCGATGGCGCTGCTCGTCACCGAGTTCGCCAGGTTCCAGCAGCCCGGCGAACTGATGGTCGACCGCGTGGTGGACACCCTGGTGGGCGCGCTGCTCGGCATCATCGCCGCGTTCGCCGTCACCAACCGGCGCGCGGGCGACCACATCGAGCGGGCCATCGACACGGCGGTGCTCGCCAGGGAGCGGGCCGAGGCCTCGCTCGCGGGCACGGGACCCCTCGAACCCGCGCGCCGCTCGCTGACCGGCGCGCTCGTCGACCTGCGCGCCGCGGCCGACGCGGCGGCCGGCGAATGGTGGCAGCGGGCCCTGCCCGAGGAGCGGCTGGTCGACGCCGAGCGCGCCGGACACCGTACGCTCGCGGCGACGGTCCGACGACAGAGCGGTGAGAACGGTCAGGGGACGCGGCCCCGCGAAAGGGTCGCGGACGCCTGGGAGGGCGCACGAGCATGACAGAAGAGAACGGTCCGGTGGCGGGCTTCGGTGGCGACACCGTGGCCGCGGTGGTGCGGCAGTGGCAGACGGTGCGCCCCGACATCGACACCGGGCCCATGGAGGTGATCGGCCGCATCAACCGCTGTGCGGCCCTCCTCCAGCAGGCCGAGGACGCCCCGCTGCGCCGCGCCGGGCTGACCCGCGCCGAGTTCGACCTGCTGGGCGCGCTGCGCCGCACCGGGCACGAACTGACCCCCGGCGAGCTGGCCCGCGAGACCTTCTCCTCGGGAGCCGCGGTCACCAAACGGCTCAAGCAGCTCCAGGAGCGCGAACTGGTCGACCGCAGGACCGACGCCCGCGACCGGCGCGTCGCCCACGTCCGGCTGACCGACGCCGGACGCGACCTGGTCGACGCGCTGCTCCCGGAGCAACTCGCCTACGAGACCGTGGTGCTGTCCGTGCTCGACCCGGGCGGCCAGGGCCAACTGAGCGGACTGCTCGGCGAGTTGCTCGGCCAGCTCGAAGGGCGGCTCGGGGTGCGCAGGGTCTGACGGGCCACGGTGGCCGCGCGGCGCGGAACGGCCAAGATCTGACGGTTGACCCGGGCCCGGCGTGCGGGCAGAGTGCGGAAGTTCAGCTGGTCCGACCAGCCGGCCGTCCCGCGGTGCCGAACGGCGCCGAAGGCCGATGCCGCGGTCGGCCGGACGACTTGGAGGTTCTCCATGGCCACCGCACCCCCGGCCCTCCCCGCCGTGGACACCGACGCCGCGATCGCCTTCACCCGGGAGCTGGTGCGGCTGCGCACCGTCAACGCCGCGGGCGCCACCGAGGTGGAGGGACCCGCCGCGCTCCTCGTGCGGCGGCTCTTCGACTCGTTCGGCTGGACCTACGACGTCGTGGAGGTCGCCCCCGGCCGGCCCAACACCGTCGCCGTCGTCGAGGGCGGCGGGGGCCCGGGGCCCACCCTCATGTTCGAGGGGCACATCGACGTCGTCACCGAGGGCGATCCGGCCGACTGGCGCGTCGACCCGTACGGCGCGGAGATCCGGGACGGCAGGCTGTGGGGACGCGGTGCGGCCGACATGAAGTCCGGCGTCGCCGCCATGATCTACGCCGTACGCGCCCTCCAGCTCGCCGGGCCCTTCCCCGGCCGCGTCGTGGTCGGCGTCCTCTGCGACGAGGAGGGCCTGATGCTCGGCGCCAAGGCGTTCGCCGCCACGCCGCTGGCGCGCACCGTAGACGGCGTCGTCGTGTGCGAGCCCGAGGGGTACGAGGTGTGCACGTCGGCGCGCGGCGGGATCAGGCTCCGGCTCGATCTGCGCGGCGTCATGGCGCACGGCGCGATGCCGCAGGAGGCCAGGAGCCCCGTCGTGGCCGGAGCCCGCGTCGTCGACGCGCTCGCCGGGGTCCAGGAGTGGGCCCAGGAGCATTACGCCGCCCACCCGCACGCGGGCCGTGTCACGGTCACCCCGACCGTCCTCATCGGCGGCGACCCCGACCAGCTCAACGTCATCCCCGCGCACGGCGTCGTCGGCGTCGACGTGCGCACCGTCCCCGGCACCGACCACGCCGAACTCATCGGCCGGGTAAGGGAGTCGGCGGTGCGGGCGGCCGCGAGCGTCGGCGTGGACGTTACCCTGACCGTCGTCGACGACCGGCCCGCGATCGAGCTCGCCGAGGACCACCCCGTGGTGACCGCGCTCGTCGAAGCACACCGCCAAGTGCACGGCGAGAAACCGCCGTTCGGCGCCGTGCCGGGCACGACGGACGGGACGATCCTCACCCGCGACGCCGGTCTGCCCACCGTCGTCTACGGTCCCGGCGGCAAGTGGATCGCCCACCAGAAGGACGAGTACGTAGAGGTGCGCGAGATCGGCGAGTACGCGCGCGTGTACGCGGCCGCCGCCCGCGCCTTCCTCTCCGGAGGCGCCCGATGACGTACCCCGAAGGGCTCCCCGTGGGCGACGGCTGGGTCCCCGCGCCCGGCACGGCGGCGGTCACCTTCCCGTACGACGGCACGGAGATCGGGCGCGCCCCCGTCGGCGACGCGGCGCTCGCGCTGCGCGCCGTCGAGCACGCGGACCGGCTCCGCAGGCGGGTCGGCGCGCTGCCCGCGCACGTCCGGCGCCAGGTGCTCGGCGAGGTCGCGCGCGATCTCGCGGACGCGCTGCCCGAACTCGTCGAGCTGCTCGTCCTGGAGACCGGCAAGCCGCGCGTGGACTGTGAGGTGGAGCTGCGCCGGTCCGTGGCCACCTGGCAGGCGGCGGCCGACGAGGTGGCCCATCTGCACGGCGAGACCGTGCCGTTGGACATCCAGGCGTCCGGGGAGGGGCTGTTCGGGTTCTGGACGCGGCGGCCCGTCGGGGTCGTCGTCGGCATCACCGGGTTCAACTACCCCGTCCTGCTGGCCTCCCACAAGATGGCACCCGCCCTCGCCGCGGGCTGCCCCGTGATCGTCAAACCGGCGCCCGCGACCCCGCTCGCCACCCTGCGGCTCGTGCACCTGGTCCGCGAGCGGCTGGCCGCCGCGGGGGCGCCCGCAGGAGCCGTCCAACTGGTCACCGGCGACGCGGAAGTCGGCCGCGCCCTCGTCACCCACCCGCGAGTCGCCGCCGTCTCGTTCACCGGATCGGCCGCCGTGGGACACCGCATCGCGCGCGACGCGGCGCCCCGCAGGACCGTCCTGGAACTGGGTTCCAACGCCGCGCTCGTCGTGGCCGCCGACGCCGATCTGGACGCCGCTGCCGACGCCGTGGTGCGCGGCGGCTACTACGCGTCCGGGCAGGCGTGCATCTCCGTGCAGCGGGTCGTCGCCGTCGACGAGGTGGCCGGTGAACTGGAGAAGCGGATCGCGGCACGGCTGCCCGAGGTGACCGTGGGCGATCCGCGGGACGCGGGCACCCGGGTGTCCGCGCTCGTCGACGAGGCGGCCACCGAGCGGGTGCTCGACCGGGTCGCGCGGGCCAGGGCGGCCGGCGCCCGCCTGGTGCGCGGCGGCGTCCGCGCGGGCCGGTGCCTGGTGCCGACGCTGCTCGCGGATGTGCCCGACGGCGAACCGGCCTGGGAGGAGGAGATCTTCGGGCCGGTCGTCTGCCTGCGCGTGGTGCCGGATCTGACCGCCGCGTACGATCTGGTGAACGCGAGCCGCTACGGCCTGCACGTCGCGGTGTTCACCCGCGCCCTGAACACCGCGCTCCGCGCCGTGGAGGAGCTGGAGGCGGGCGGCGTCGTGGTCAACGAAGTACCCGGCTACCGCAGCGACATCGCGCCGTACGGCGGGGTCAAGGACTCCGGCACCGGCCGCGAGGGCCCGCGCTTCGCGATCGAGGAACTGACGGTGACGCGGATGGCGGTGATCCGGCCGTGAGCGAGACAGGCGGCGCGCGGGCAGGGCGCGAGGGCGCGGAGGGGCGAGGCGGGACCGAACACGCCGCCTACGCGCGGCTGTTCCGGCTGGACGGGCGGCGCGTCGCGGTCGTCGGCGGCGCGGGCGGCATCGGCCGCGAGGCCGTGCGGGCGCTGGTCGCCCAGGGCGCCGACGTGGTCGTCGCCGACCGGGACGGGGCGGGCGCCGCGGAGACGGTGCGGCTCGCGACCGAGGAGGGCGCGGGGCCCGGCCACGGCACCGCCGTCGCGCAGGAGCTCGACGTCCTCGACCCCGACGCCGTACGGGCCACGGCCGCCGGGTGGGAGCCGCTCGACGGGCTCGTCGTCACCGTCGGCGTCAACGTCCGCAAGCGCATCGCCGATTACAGCCTCGCCGAGTTCGACCGCGTCATCGCCCTCAACCTGCGCTCCTACCTCACCCTCGTGCAGGCCGTCGCCCCCGGCATGGCCGCACGCGGGCGCGGCAGCGTCGTCGGGTTCGCGTCGATGCGGGCCTTCCAGGTCGAGCCGGGGCAGGGTGCCTACGCGGCGGCCAAGGCGGGGCTGATCCAGCTCCTGCGGACCGCGGCCGCCGAGTGGGGGCCGCACGGCGTGCGCTTCAACGCGATCGCGCCCGGCGTGGTGCGCACCGCGCTGACCGACCAGATCGCGGCCGACCCCGCCTGGTTCGACGCCTACGCCCAGGCGTCCGCGCTCAAGCGGTGGGCGCGGCCCGACGAGATCGCCGGAGCCGTCGCCTACCTCGTCTCCGACGCGGCGACCTTCGTCACCGGCAGCGTGCTGACCGTCGACGGCGGCTGGACGGCGGTCGACGGACGCTACGACCCGTCGGTGTGACCACCCGGCCGTACGGCCGCCGACTCCACCCGGTCGCTGATCTCCTCGGGCGACAGATAGGCGTCGGTCATCTCGAACCCCTTGAGCGTGGCGGGGCGTTGGGCCTGGAAGCCGGTGCGTACGTAGTCGTCGCCCGCGACCGCGTTCAGGCCCCAGTTGGCCGCCGTGCGGAACCGGGCGGTCATGGTGCGCAGCGCCCCCAAGTGGTAGCCGCGCGCCACCACTTGGGCGGGCAGGCCGGTCAACTGCACGCCCAGCGGCTTCGACACGGCCTGGATGCCGCCCAGGTCGACGACGAGCCCGAGGTCCTTGTGCCGGTAGTCGGCGAGCGGGAAGCCGCGCAGCGCGGCCGTGACGTTCTTGGCGGCGGCCCACCCCTGGCGCATCGCGTGCTGCGCGGTGGGCGGGCAGATCGCGTCGCCGCCCTTGACGACGTCCGGCACGGCCGCCGCGTCGCCGAGCGCGAAGACGCCGTCGAGTCCGGGCACCGTCAGATCGGCCCGCACCACGAGCCGCCCCCGGTTCGTCTCGGCGCCCAGTGTGGCGACGAGCGGGCTGGGCGCGACCCCGGCGGTCCAGATCAGCGTGCGGCAGGGCAGTACGCGGTCGTCGGTGAGGGTCACGGTGTCCTCGGTCACCTTCGCCACGGAGACGCCGAGGGAGACGTTCACCCCTCGGCGCTGCATGATCGCCATCGCCTTGTCGCCCAGGCGCGGGCCCAGTTCGGGCATCAGCTTCGGGGCGACGTCCACGAGATGCCACTTGATCAGGGCCGGGTCGAGGCCCGGGTAGCGCTTGACGGCGGCGCTCGTCAGGCGCTGGAGGTACGCGGCCGTCTCCGTGCCCGCGTAGCCGCCGCCGACCACGACGAACTGGAGCCGCTGCTCCCGCTCCTCCTGGTGCGAGCTCGCGGCGGCCAGGTCGAGCTGGGAGATGACGTGGTCACGGATCCAGGCGGCCTCGGCGAGCGTCTTGACGCCCACCGCGTACCGGTCGACCCCGGGGATGTCGAACTGCCGCGTGACGCTGCCGGGCGTCAGGACCAGATAGTCGTAGCGCTCGACGACCTCCTCGCCGTTGATCTTGCGGACGACCACGGCCTTGGCCTTCGTGTCGACGCCGACCGCGCCGCCGGGCACGATCGCCGTGCGGCGCAGCATTCTGCGCAGCGGCACGGCGACCGACTGCGGGGTGAGCACCCCGGAGGCCACGTGGGGCAGCAGCGGGAGGTAGAGCTGGTGGTCCATGGGGCTGATGAGCCGTAGCTCCGCCTCGTGGGACGAGAGTTTCCGCTCCAGCTTGTGGGCGCACTCCATGCCGGCGAATCCGCCGCCGACGATGAGGATCCGGGGGGCTGCCATGTGATGTCTCTCCTGGGCTGTGGGAGATCGACTTCAGGGCTGTGGGAGATCTTGTGTGGACCGTACCTGTGGCCTTGTACCCCTGCATCCCGGATGGATTGGTCGTGTGACGTGGTTCACATTTCGCGATCCAAGGGTCGTCAGGCAGGACCAGGAGGGTCAGATTCCCGGGCGGTACCTGATCGGATGGTCCTCGGGGACCTCGACGAGCACGATCCGGCAGCCGTCCGGATCCTCGATCCACATCTCCACCAGCCCCCACGGCTCGCGCACCGGCTCCCGCACCACCCCGACGCCCCGCTCCACGAGCTCGGCGTGCGCCGCCCGTACGTCCGGCACCTGGAGCCAGAGCTGGAGGGCGGGGGACGGCGGGGCGTCGGAGCGCCCCGAGACCTCCAGGAAGCCGCCGCCGAGGAAGTAGACCGTGCCGCGCTCGGGACCCGTGCCGAACTCGCGGTACACGGCGAGCCCGAGCGCCCCGCCGTAGAAGGCGCGCGAGCGCTCCGGGTCGGTGGGACGGAGGAGGGTCCTGCTGCTCAGTACATGCACCATGCAGCCGCACCCTAGTGCCGCGTTAGGCTCGGCGGAGCCGCACGTCGCGCCAGATCGGAGAACAGCGCCATGGACACCGCCCCGCGTCCCACCCCCGCCGACCTCACCTTCCGCGATGCGACCGTCGCCGACGTCGACGTGCTCGTCGCCCTCGTCGAGTCGGCGTACCGCGGGGACTCCAGCCGCACGGGCTGGACGACGGAGGCGGACATCCTGGAGGGGCAGCGCACCGACCCGCAGGAGGTCGCCGACGTCATCGCGGCGCCCCGGACCCGTCTGATGACCGTCGAGTACGACGGCGCCGTCGTCGCCTGCTGTCAGCTCCAGGGCCGGGACGACCACGCCTACTTCGGCATGTTCGCGGTGAGCCCCGCCCTCCAGGGCGCGGGCCTCGGCAAGACGATCATCGCCGAGGCGGAGCGGGTCGCGCGGGCCGAGTGGGGCTCCCGCGCGATGCACATGACCGTGCTGAACGCGCGCGAGGACCTCATCGCCTGGTACGTGCGGCGGGGCTACCGCCGTACGGGAGAGATGACGCCCTTCCCGTACGGCAACGAGCGGTTCGGCCTGCCGCAGCGCGACGACCTGGCGTTCGAGCTCCTCGTCAAGGACCTGGACTGAGCGCGAGGAGACCGCGCACGGGCGGCGCGGGGCGGCTCACGCCGTGAAGCGTCCGGTGCGCTTGATCTCCGGGTAGTCGGTGGTCGCGCCGTCCAGTTGCAGGGCGCGCACCAGGCGCAGATCGTCCTGGGTGTTCACGACCCAGCCGATGATCCGCAGGTCGGCCTTCCTGGCGTGCTCGACGATCTCCAGGGTCAGCCGCCTGATGTTGAGGACCAGCGTCGTGGCGCCGACCGCGGTGGCGCGCTGCACGACGTCGGTGCCGTAGCGGCTGGCGACGAGCGCGGTGCGCACCCCGGGCACCAGGCGGGCGATCTCCGCGATCGCCTCGTCGTGGAAGGAGATGACCTCGACGCGGGAGACCAGATCGCGCCGGTGCATGACGTCGGCGAGGGCGCGCGCGGCCGCGGCGTCCTTGATCTCGGCCTGCAACGGCGCCTTCACCGCGTCGAGCACCTCTTCGAAGACGGGGATGCGCTCACCGCGTCCCGCGTCGAGTTCCCGAAGCTCGGAGAGGGTCTTCTCGGCGATCGGTCCCTTGCCGTCGGTCGTCCGGGCCACGTCGGCGTCGTGCATGACGACGAGGGCGCCGTCCTTGCTCAGATGCAGATCGAGCTCGATGAGATCCAGGCCCGCGGCTTGCGCGGCGATGAAGGAACGGAGGGTGTTCTCGGGTTCGACACCCATGACCCCGCGATGACCGATGGTGAGGAAGTTCAAGGTTCACTCGCTTCCGTCGAGGGCGGCTCGGCGGCCGCACGGCGAGGACGGAGGAACCGCGCGGCTGTCGCAGCCTAACGGCCCGCCTCCGCGATGGAACCGGCCGGACGGGGGTGAGCGGAGTCGTCCGCTCTGGTTCCCACGATGCCGAGGATGAGTCCGGTGATCAGGGCGGCGACAAGGACGGCGCGGGTGCTCACAGGGGCGTTGCTCCGTACGGCGGGGACGGCTGACCCCGTCCGTCCTACTCCTGCGGACACGGTCGGGGCGAGCCGCGTCACCCGGGGGTGGGCGAGTCCCCCACGGGTTGACCGGCCGCGGAAGGGTCCGTTCCGGGCGGTGGTCCCGCCGCGTCGAGATCGGTCAGCATCGCCTCCGCGAGCTCGACCTCCGACTCCAGGCGCCGCACGCTCCAGCGCAGCGCGATGTGCGGATGGGACCACTCCTCGGTGCCCTCCGCGCGGGCCAGCGCGTCCCGCGCCTCCTTGAGGTCGCCCCGGGTCCGCGCGATGTGTTCGCCGACCAGGGCGCGCAGTTGACCGGGGTCGGCGAGGTGACCGAGCCAGACCCGCAGAAGCAGCGGGTGCTTGAGGACGGGCGGACCCGCGTCCGCCGCGCCGCCCGCCCAGGCGGCGAGGGCGGTGCGGCCCTCGTCCGTGATCGCGTACGAACGCTTCGCGCGCGGTTCTTCGGGGCCCGAGCGGCGCGACGAGGCGTAGCCGAGCGCTTCCAGGCGGCGCAGTTCGGCGTAGATCTGGCTGATCGCGGGCGACCAGTAGAAGAAGCGCAGCGAGGCGTCCGCCCACTTCTTGAGCTCGTAGCCGGTCCGCTCCCCGGGGAAGGAGAGCAGACCGAGTACGGCCCAGGCGGTCGGTGGCAGCCCGTCGCCGGAAGGGACTTCATGCCGTGGTGATGTCGTTCGACGGGCTGTCATAGGCCGCATTGAAGTGAACGGCGCGCTCCGTACGCAAGGGGCTGCCGGGCGCGGGCTACAGGCCGTAGCGCGCGGCGGCCTCCCGCACCGTCTCCGGCTTGACCTCGCCGCGCCGGGCGAGCGCGGCGAGTGCGGCGACCACGATCGAGGGCGCGTCGACGCCGAAGTGGCGGCGGGCGTTCTCGCGGCTGTCGGAGAGGCCGAAGCCGTCCGTGCCGATCGAGGTCCAGTCCTGCTCGACCCACGGCCTGATCTGGTCGGGCACGGCACGCATCCAGTCGCTCACCGCGACCACCGGGCCCGGGGCGCCCGCCAGGGCCCGGGTGACGTACGGGACCCGGTCGCTCGCGCCCGTGTCGTGGGAGGCTGCGGCGAGGTTCGCGGCGTCGCAGGCGAGCGCGTCGCGGCGGAGTTCGGTCCAGGACGGCGCCGACCAGACGTCGGCCGCCACCGACCAGTCCGCCGCCAGCAGGCGCTGCGCGTCGAGGGCCCAGTGGACGGCGGTGCCGGAGGCCAGGAGTTGCAGGCGCGGGGCGTCGGCGGGCGCGGACCCGGCCGCCCGGTAGCGGTACAGGCCGCGCCGGATGCCCTCGGCCACGTCGTCGCCGGGCGGCATCGGCGGCTGGACCTTCGTCTCGTTGTAGACGGTCAGGTAGTAGAAGACGTCCTCCGCGTCCGGCCCGAACATCCTGCGCAGACCGTCCTCGACGATCACCGCGACCTCGTAGGCGAACGCCGGGTCGTAGCTGACCGCCGCCGGATTGGTCGAGGCGATCAGATGCGAGTGCCCGTCGGCGTGCTGGAGGCCCTCGCCGGTCATCGTCGTACGCCCCGCCGTCGCCCCGACGGCGAAGCCGCGGCCCAACTGGTCGCCGAGCGCCCAGAACTGGTCGGCCGTCCGCTGCCAGCCGAACATCGAGTAGAAGATGTAGAACGGGATCATCGGCTCGGCGTGGGTCGCGTACGACGTGGCCGCCGCGGTCAGCGAGGCCAGTGAACCGGCCTCCGTGATGCCCTCGTTGAGGATCTGTCCGTCGCGCGCCTCCTTGTAGTAGAGGAGCTGGTCGCGGTCGACGGGATCGTAGGTCTGGCCGAGCGGCGAGTAGATGCCGGCGGAAGGGAACAGCGACTCCATGCCGAACGTGCGGGCCTCGTCGGGCACGATCGGCACCCAGCGCCGACCGGTCTCCTTGTCCCGCATCAGCTCCTTGACCAGGCGTACGAATGCCATGGTGGTGGCGATCTCCTGGCTGCCCGAGCCCTTCTTGAGTGCTGCGAACGCCTTCTCGGCGACGGCCGATCCGGTGACCGGCAGCGGTTTGGCGACGACCTTGCGGGCCGGGGCGGGACCGCCGAGCGCCGCGCGCCGCTCGCGCAGATAGGCCAGCTCGGGGGAGTCCTTGCCCGGATGCGCGTACGGCACCAGTTCGTCGTTCAACGCGCTGTCGGGGATGGGGAGTTCGAGCAGGTCGCGCATGGCACGGAACTCCTTGCCCGAGAGCTTCTTCATCTGGTGGTTGGCGTTGCGCGACTCGAAGCCGGGGCCGAGCGTCCAGCCCTTGACCGTCTGGACCAGGACGACGGTGGGCGCGCCCTCGTGCTCCACGGCGGCACGGTAGGCGGCGTACACCTTCCGGGGCTCGTGGCCGGCGCGCGAGGTGCCGACGATCTCCGCGAGGCGCGCGTCGGTGAGCCGGTCCGTCAGCGGGCGCAGCACGGGATCCGCGCCGGTCAGGTACTCGCGGATGTACGCGCCGTCGCGGGCGGCGAACGTCTGGAACTGTCCGTCGGGGATGCGACCCAACTGCCGTACGAGCGCGCCTTCGGTGTCCTGGGCGAGCAGCTCGTCCCAGGCCGAACCCCACAGGGACTTCACGACGTGCCAGCCCGCGGCGCGGAACTGGCGCTCCAGCTCCTGCACGATCTTGAAGTTGCCGCGCACCGGGCCGTCGAGGCGCTGGAGGTTGCAGTTGACGACGAAGGTGAGGTTGTCGAGCTTCTCGCGGGAGGCGAGCGCCAGGGCGGCGGTCGCCTCCGGCTCGTCCATCTCGCCGTCGCCGAGGAACGCCCAGACGTGCGAGGCCGAGGTGTCCTTGATGCCGCGGTGCTCCAGATAGCGGTTGAACCGCGCCTGGTAGATGGCGGAGAGCGGGCCGAGGCCCATCGACACGGTCGGGAACTCCCACAGCCAGGGCAGCCGCCTGGGATGCGGGTAGGAGGGCAGTCCGGCACCGCCCGCCTCCTGCCGGAAGCGGTCCAACTGGCCCTCGTTCAGGCGTCCTTCGAGGAAGGCTCGGGCGTAGATGCCGGGCGACGCGTGGCCCTGGACGTAGAGCTGGTCGCCTGAGTGATCGGCCTCCTTGCCGCGGAAGAAGTGCTGGAAGCCGACCTCGTAGAGCCAGGCCGCGGAGGCGAAGGTGGCCATGTGGCCGCCGAGGCCCCCGCGTTGGTTGCCGCGTGTGACCATCGCGGCCGCGTTCCAGCGGTTCCAGGCGGTGATGCGGGCCTCCATCGCCTCGTCACCGGGGAAGTCCGGTTCGACGGCGGTGGGGATCGTGTTGACGTACGGCGTCTCCAGCAGGGGCGGGAGGTCGATCCCGCTCTGCCGGGCGTGCTCGGTGAGACGGCGCAGCAGGTGTGCCGCGCGGTCCGCGCCCCCGAACCGGACGGCCCCGTCCAGTGAATCGCGCCATTCGGCGACCTCGGTCGGGTCCTGGTCGGGCAGTTGGTCGAGCTGGGACACGGGTGATCCCCTTTCGCGTACACGCGAGTTCCGTCATGTGGAACATCGGTTCCGTATGGCGAATCTAGGAGCCGATATAGGTGTGGTCAACACTTACTGGTGAGTAGATGAGTGATGATCGATCAATTGTGTTCCGCAGAACCCGCCGGGGCCGCGTAGTTCAGGACGTGCAACTGCACGAGCCGGCCCACGTACGGGTCCTGCCTGCGGAACGCGTCGACGATCGCCTCGTGGTCGCAGGCGTTCTCGTGCGGCTCGGTGCGCAGCCACTTCAGGGAGAGGCGGGTCCACAACTCGATGGCGAGGGACTCCCAGTTGCGCAGCAGCACCTGGTTGCCCGCCGCCCGGACGATCTCCCGGTGGAACTCCACGCCGTGGTGGATCTGCCCGTCCACGTCGTTCGCCTCCGCCAACTCCCGCAGCCTGCCCAGATGGTGTGCCAGGACGGTCACGTCGCCGCCCATCCGGTGTACCGCGAGCTCGGCCGCGAGCCTCTCCAGGGCGGCCCGCACCGGGTAGACCTCGGTGAGCTGGCCCGGCGTCAGTTCCTTGACGCGCATGCCCTTGTTGGGGATCGACTCGACCAGCTGCATGGCCTGGAGATCGCGCAGCGCCTCGCGGATCGGGGTCTGGCTGACGCCGAGCTCCAGGCCGATGCGCCGCTCCACGATCCGGTCGCCGGGCTGCCAGCGGCCGTCGAGGAGTCCTTCGAGGACGAAGTTCCTGACCTGGTCGCTGAGCGGGACGCGCGCCACGGGGGCGGGCACGGAGGGGATGCGGGGCGGTACGTCGGCGGTCATCTGGGCTCTCCGAGGCATGAATGAGTGATGATCGATCATCGCTGGTCTCACGGTACCCGGTGACGGCGCCGAAGGGCAGGGCCAGGGGGGCGGCCCGGCCCTGTCGCGCGGCGGTCATCCCTGACGCGTGCGGCGCCCCCGACTCGCCGCCAGCATCGCCGTGCGGGCCCCTTGGGCGATCTCGTCGAGTGCTACTGCCGGGCTGTAGACCGTCAGCGCCGCCTGCCGTTTGTCGAGGACCAGGGCGTCAGGTGCCGGTGCGGTCTCGCCGTCGTACGCGAGGGCGGCCACCTGGTCGAGGCCGCTGAGCCTGAGCTGTTCGACGCGCTCGGTGCGGAAGACGCGGGAGCGCCGCAGCGCGCCGCCCAGGGCGGACAGGGCGACCCGGGTGCGGGCCAGCGGCGCCTGCGCGTCGACCGTGCGGATGTCGAGAAGACCGTCGTCCATGCGGGGCCGGTGCGTGGGGGCGAGGCCGTCCGGGAGGTACTGGCCGTTGCCCGCGAAGAGCAGCCACAGGACGCGGTCGTGGCCGTCGAGCCTGATCCGCAGCGGCTCGGCCGTGCGCAGGACCTCCACGAACGACACGGCGGCCGCCGGCCACTTGCCGATGCGGCCCTCCAACTTCTCGCGCTTGCGCACCAGTTCCGGATAGAGGCCGATGCTGAAGGTGTTGACGAACCCGGTGACGTCCGCGCCGTCACCGTCGCGCACCCGGGCCAGGTCGATCCGGACGGCCTCGCCGCGCTGCACCGCGTACGCGGTGTCCTCGAAGGTGGGCGTGCCCGCGTCCAGGGCGAAGTGGTTCAGGGTGCCGCCGGGGAACACCGCGAGGGGCAGTCCGGCGGCCGCGGCCCGCAGCGCGGCCGCGTTCACGGTGCCGTCGCCGCCGCAGACACCGAGCACACCGGCGGCGTCGGCCGCCCGCGCCACCGCCTTGTCGAGGACGTCGCCGAGGTCGTCCCCCGGCCCGTGCTCCACGATCTCGGCGCGCGGCAGCAGCAGTTCCAGGTGCTCGCGCGCGGGCAGGCGCCCAGGAACCCCCTTGCCCGAACCGGAGTTGACGACCACGACGAGGCCCTCCCCGTCGGCGAGCGCGGGCGCCGCCACCCGGGTGCGCCGGATCTGCGCGGGCTGGGGGCGCGGCGGCCACCAGTAGCAGCTCACCGCGGCGGCGGCCGCGCCGAGCGCGCAGCCCGCCAGCACGTCGCCGGGATAGTGGACCCCCACGTACACGCGCGAGAAGGCCACGGCTGCGGCGACCGGCGCGAGCAGCGCGCCGTACCGGGGCGCCTCCAGGGCCACACCCGTGACGAACGCGGCGGCCGAGGCCGCGTGGCCGGAGGGGAACGACGACGTCCACGGCGCGCTCGTGAGGCGCCGCACCCTCGGGACCGTGTCCAGGACGGGGCGGTGGCGGCGTACGGCGTACTTGGCGACGGCGTTCGTCGTCAGGGAGGCGAGCGCGAGGGCGCCGACGCCGCGCCACGCGGCACGCCGGGCGGCGGGGCCGCCCGCGACGGCGAGGGCCGCCGCCGTGCCGAACCAGAGGCGCCCGTGGTTCGCCGCGGCGCTGAGCGGCGGAAGCACCTGCTCCGCGCCGGGCAGGCGCGCCGCCGCCACCCGTTCGAACCACCGCTGATCGATACTGCCGATACGTCCCGTCATGATCCCAATCGAACAGGATGGCGGGGCAAAGGCCCAAATTGCTCGCCCGAACGGGTCGCGGCCGGGCGGCCCGCGCCGCCGCCGGACGCCGGTCAGGCCGGGAGCCGGCCGCTGGCTGGCGCGGGAGCGGTCTCACCCGCAGCCTTGGGGTGGCACCCCCGACCGGACGGAGCACGCCGCGATGACGCCGAGCCACCCCCTGGACGTTCAGGTCAAGCGCGTCTACGACCCCGCGTCGCCCGACGACGGCACCCGCGTCCTGATCGACAGGCTCTGGCCGCGCGGTGTCTCCAAGGAGCGTGCGGGGCTCGACGCCTGGGAGAAGGAGCTCGCGCCGTCGACCGAGCTGCGCCACTGGTACGACCACGACCCGGACCGCTACGAGGAGTTCGCCGAGCGCTACCGGCACGAACTCGCCGCACCGGAGCGGAGCACCGGACTCGACCGGCTGCGCACCGTCGCCCGCGCGGGCCGCCTGACCCTCCTCACGGCGACGAAGGACCTGCCGCACGGGCATGTGCGGGTCCTCGTCCAGGTCATCGAGCGGGGCGGAGACCGGGGCGGAGAATAGGGGCGTACGGGTCCCGTGGGGCCGCGTCGCAGTACTCGCCGAAGTGTGTGGAGGTACGTACCGTGCTCATCGATCTCTCGGGCAGGACCGCGCTCGTGACCGGATCGACCCAGGGGATCGGCGCGGCGATCGCCGCAGGTCTCGCCGGGTCGGGCGCCCGGGTCGCGGTCAACGGGCGGTCCGCCGCTTCGGTGGACGCCGCCGTCAAACGCCTCGCGGAGGAGTGCGAGGGCGCCGAGTTCGTCGCGGCGCCCGGCGACATCTCCACCGACGCGGGCGCCGCACAGGTCTTCGAGGCCGTGCCGAGCGCGGACATCCTCGTCAACAACCTCGGCGTCTTCGGCGCCGAGCCCGCCCTGGACATCACCGACGCCGAGTGGCGGCGCTACTTCGAGGTCAACGTGCTGACCGCGGTGCGGATGATCCGCCACTACCTGCGGGGCATGAAGGACCGCTCCTGGGGGCGGATCCAGAACATCGCCAGCGACTCGGCGTTCGCCACGCCCGCCGAGATGATCCACTACGGCATGTCGAAGACCGCGCTCCTCGCCGTCTCGCGGGGCTTCGCCAAGGAGGCGGCGGGCTCCGGGGTCACCGTCAACTCCGTGATCGCGGGGCCGACGCACACCGGCGGCGTGGAGGACTTCGTCTACGAACTGGTCGACCGCGCGCTCCCGTGGGAGGAGGCGCAGCGGAAGTTCATGACCGAGCACCGCCCCCAGTCGCTGATCCAGCGGCTCATCGAGCCTGCGGAGATCGCGCACATGGTGGTCTACCTCAGCTCCCCGCTGGCGTCCGCCACGACGGGCGGCGCGGTGCGGGTCGACGGCGGGTACGTGGACTCGATCGCTCCCTAGGGTCCTTCTGGAGAGTCCTTCTGGCGGACGGGGGCCCACGACGGCCCCGATTTGCCGAAGCGGCAACGATCGTCGTCCCGCGCGCCGGGACCGCACCATGCTCGGGACTGTCGGCGGCCGATCACCGGCCGCCCCGGAGCACCCCAGGAGGGTCCATGTCCGCGACCGCACCCGCCACCCAGGACCGCAGGCACCGCATGGTTCCCTCGCCCGCGGGCCGGATCCATCTGGTCGAACAGGGGAGCGGGCCGCTCGTCCTGCTGGTGCACGGCTTCCCGGAGTCCTGGTACTCCTGGCGCCACCAGCTGTCGGCCCTCGCGGCCGCCGGATACCGCGCGGTCGCCGTCGACCAGCGTGGCTACGGCCGGTCGTCGAGGCCCGCGGAGCCTGCCGCGTACCGGATGCTCGACCTGGTCGACGACCACGTCGCCGTGGTCCGCGCACTCGGCGAGGAGAGTGCGGTGGTGGTGGGTCACGACTGGGGCGCCACCGTCGCCGCGCACTCCGCGCTGCTCCGGCCGGACGTGTTCCGCGCGGTCGGACTGCTGAGCGTCCCCTACACGCCGCCGGGCGGTCCACGGCCGAGCGACGTGTTCGCCCACATGGGAGGGGACGAGGAGTTCTACGTCTCGTACTTCCAGGAGCCCGGCCGCGCCGAGGCCGAGATCGAGCCCGACGTGCGGGGCTGGCTCGCCGGTTTCTACGCCGCGCTGTCCGCCGACACCATGCCGGGACCCGACGCGCCCGACCCGCACTTCGTGAGCCGCGGCGGCCTGCTGCGCGACCGGTTCCCGGCGGGGCGGCTGCCCGGCTGGCTCGGTGAACGGGAACTCGACTTCTACGCGGGGGAGTTCGAGAGGACCGGCCTGACCGGGGCGCTCAACCGCTACCGGAACATGGACACGGACTGGGCGGACCTCGCGGGACACGCGGGCGCGCCGGTCACTCAGCCCGCGCTGTTCGTGGGCGGCGGCCTCGACGCCTCCACGACCTGGCTCGCCGACGCGATCGAGGCGTTCCCCGTCACGCTGCCGGGGCTCCGTGCCTCGCACGTCATCGAGGGCTGCGGGCACTGGGTCCAGCAGGAGCGGCCCGCCGAGGTCAACCGCATCCTGACCGACTGGCTCGCCGGGCTGCCCGGCTGACCTCGTCCCGCGCGGCGCCCGCCGTCAGGGCCGGCTGAACGGCGTGGCCCAGTGCGGGCTGGTGATGACCTCGCGGGACAGGTCGCTGAGCTTCATCCGGTGGGCGCGGGCGTGTCTGCGCAGCCGGTCGAAGGCGTCGTCGACGGTGCAGTCGAGGCGCTCGGCGAGGATTCCCTTGGCCTGCTCGATCAGGACGCGGCTGGACAGCGCGGTCTGGAGTTGATCGCGGTGGGTGCGCGCGCCGCGCAGTTCGGTGCGGTGCGCGAGGCCGATGGCGGCGGCCCGCGCGAGCAACTGCCCCCACTGGGCGTCCGAAGGACCCAGGGAACGGTGCTGGTGGTAGAGGTCGAGGGAGCCGGTGAGGTGCCCCCGGTAGCTGATGGGCAGGGCCGTGACCGCGGTGATCCCGGCGTCCAGGGCGTGCCGGGTGAACGCGGGCCAGCGCACGCGGCTCTGCGGATGCACCATGGGGACGTCGTTGAGCGCCGTGCGGGTGCGCGCGGCGTCGCGGCACGGGCCCTCCTCCAACTCCTGCTGCACCCGCTCCAGTTGCGCGGCGACCAGGTCGGAGGCCGCGGAGCAGGGGGCGACGCCCGGCGGCGCCGTGATGGTGCAGCTGGCCGCGTCGACGCCGGGGACGGCGGCCGCGCTCCTGGCGAGGCGCTCCAGGGTGCGCGCATCCTCCTCGTCCGCTCCCGCCCCGTCGACCAGGACGAGCAGGGCCGCGGCGTCCGAGGGTTCCTGCAGAGGCAGAGACATGTCCTGTTCCCTCACGTGAACTCGGTCGTCCGATGGCCACGGCCCGGCGGAACGTTCGCGCCCGTGCGGTCGCGTCGGCCCGGTCGCGTCGGCCCGGCCGGTGCCGGACGGCCACTTCCCGGAGGGACGCCTGCCCACTCCTACCGACCAGCACACCGGGGAAGGGACGTGCGCCGGAGCGCGGGCGTGGAGGGGCTGTGAAGTCGTGCCGCCCGCAACCACTTCCGGACCGACCGCGGCCACTCTCCGGCGTGCGAGGATCCCTTCCTGCCGGACGTCGGACGCGGGGCACCGGACGCCGGGACCGGACGACGCTGGAAGGTGACGATGTACGCCATATCGCTGGGTGACGACGGGGCGGAGCTGCGCCCGCTGGAACCGTGGCAGGCCGGGGAGTTCCTGGCCCACATGGACCGGGGCAGGGAGTTCATCGGGCGGCACAACGGACTGCCCGACGTCGTCACCGACCTGGAGTCGAGCCGGGCCTACCTCCAGGCGTACGCGGAGAAGGCCGCGGCCGACACGGGGCGCCTCTTCGGCATCAGGGTCGACGGCACGCTGGTCGGCGCGGTGATCCTGCGGACGCTCGACACGGTGCAGGGCACCGCGGAGGCGGGCTGTTGGCTGGAGCCTTCGGCGGTGGGCAAGGGCCTGGTGACGCGCTCGGTACGGGTGGTCATCGACTGGGCCGTCGAGGAACGGGGCGTGCACCGCGTGGACTGGTGGGTCTCCTCGGACAACGAGCCGAGCATCGCGGTGGCCCGCAGGCTCGGCATGACGAAGGAGGGCGTGCTCCGCCAGTCCTACCTGTACCGGGGCAAGCGCCACGACGAGGAGATCTGGTCGGTCCTGGCACCGGAGTGGCGGGCGGCACGGGGGCGTGGCTGAGGGCTCCTCGGGTGGGGCCTGTGGGGCTTGTGGGGCGGAGGGGTCACGTCCTGCCTGTGTGGCTGAGGCCTCGCGCCCCCGCATCCCCGAGGCTTCACGCCCCCTTCGCTCCCCGCCCCGCCTCGGCCTCCGCCCCCGCGATCCGCAGCACCCCACCCGTCGCGGGCTCGCGGCCGTGGCGCATCGACGTGGCCACCAGGAGGCCCGTGAAGGTCACCGCCGACGCGATGCCGAAGGCCAGGGCGTAGCCCGTCTCCGCGTACAGGATGCGGTCCTTGTCGGAGTCGTCCACCACGTACCGGGCGAGGATCGCGCCGAGTACGGTCACGCCCGTCGCCTGCCCCAGGTTGTTGGCGACGCCCATCAGGCCCGCGCCGACCGCCGTGCGCTCCGCGGGGACGGCCTCCACGACGAGGTTGGAGACGCCGACGAAGAAGCAGCCGAAGCCCGCGCCCATGAACAGCGCCGCGAGCAGCAACTGCCAGAGCGCGGTGTGCAGCAGGGCCAGGGTGAGGGTGGTGGCGGTGAGTCCGGCGAGGGCGACCATGAGCGTGTGCCGGGGCCCGCCCCGCCGGGCGAGCAGTCCGCCGAGGGGTCCGCAGGCCGCGCCGATCAGCCCCTGCGGCACGAGGAACACCGCGGCGCCGAGCACGCTCATGCCGAATCCGTACCCGAGTGACGTCGGCGTCTGCACCAGCATCGGCATCGCGAACGCCGTACCGCCGATCGCGAACGCCCCGGCGAACGCCGCGAGCAGCGTCCAGCGCAGCGCGGGCCCGGTCAGCAGCCGGAGGTCGATCAGCGGTTCGGGCGCGCGCAGTTCACGCCGTACGAAGGCCAGGAGCAGCAGCAGCGAACCGCCGAGCGCGGCGAGGGTGGCCGCCGATGCCCAGCCCCACGCCGCGCCCTGCCCGACGAAGAGCAGCAGACCGCCCGCGCCCGCGCCGAGCAGCAGACCCCCCGACACGTCGAATCCGTGCCGCTCCGCGCGCGGCCGCCGCACCGGCGACTCGGGCAGCGTGCGCGCGAACCACGGCGTGAGCACGGCGACGTAGCCGAGCGCGAACCAGAACACCGCCCGGTACCCGAAGGCCTGCCCGAGCGCGCCGCCGGTCAGCGGTCCGACGATGGCGCTCAGCCCGATCCCGGTGGTGACCGCGCCGAGCGCCACCGGCACGACACGGGCCGGGAAGATGTCGCGGATCAGGCCGTACGCGGCGGGCGCCATCACCAGGCAGGTGCCCTGGACGGCGCGGCCGGCCAGGAACACGGGGTAGGAGGGCGCGAGCGCGCAGATCAGCGAGCCCGCGCCGAAGGCCCCCGCCGCGTACAGGATCATCCGCTTCTTCCCGATCACATCGGCGACCCTGCCGAGCAGCGGCTGCGCCACCACCCCCGTCAGGCTCACCACGGTCAGCGTCCACCCGATCGACGGTGTGTCGAAGGCGTCGGAGAGCAGCGGCAACACCGGGTAGACCAGCGTGAGTTCGAGCGCGGTGACCTCGGTGAGCAGGATGAGCGGAGCCAGCAGCAGGGCGTACGAGGTGGGGGAGCGGTCGTCGGGCAGCGGGACGGAGCGCGCGGGATCGGAGTGCATGGCCTGGGTCGCACCACCGCTCGGTCAACTCGTGCGCGGATCAGGGAAGTTCACTGTTTAACGCAGTTGCGTTGAAGGGGCAAGGGCCGCACACTGACCGACGTGGAAGAACCTCGGACCCCCGCCGCCACCAGGATCCGGCTGATCGAGACCGCCGAACGGCTCTTCGCCGAGCGCGGCGTCCACGCGGTGTCGCTGCGCGAGATCGCCGCGGCGGCCGGACAGCGCAACACCTCAGCCGTCGCCTACCACTTCGGTGACAAGAGCGGCCTGGTCACCGCCGTGTACGCGCACCGGCTCGGGCCGACGAACGAGGCGCGGCTGCGCAGGCTCGCGGCACTCGACGCGGAGGGTCGCGGCAAGGAACTCCGGGCGCTGGTCGAGGTGTTCGTGCACCCCATGGCCGAGCGGATCAGCCGCGCCGCTGCCGACCCGGACGCCCCGCCGAGCCACTTCCTGCGCTTCGTCGCCCAGGCCCTGTACGTCGACGGCATCGCGCCGCACGATCTGGCGGCCGAGCCCTGGACGCGCGCCCTGCACCAGTTGCGTCCGCGCATCGACGCCTGCCTCGCCGAACTGCCCGCCCCGGTCCGTGCCGACCGGTGGCGCGTCTTCGTCGGTCTCACGCTGCACACGCTCGCCGACCACGAACGGGCCCTGCAATCGGGCGCGGCCGCCCCCGGGCACCGTACGGACCTGCTGGTGGCGAACCTCGTGGACGCCGCCGTCGCCCTGCTCACCGCGCCCGTCTCACCCGCCACCGGAGCGCTGCTCGTGCGGCAGGATCCGGCGGGCGCCGCGCGCGACCCCCTTCCCCCGGATCCAGGAGGCACCGCGGATGACTGACCCCCGCCACCCCGCAGATCCCCGCCACCCCGCAGATCCCCGTCACCTCGCTGGGCCCCGCCCCGAGCCCGGCGCGCCCGACGTCGTCGTCATCGTCCTCGACGACCTCGGCTTCGCCCAACTCGGCTGCTACGGAGCCGACATGGCCACCCCCCACCTGGACCGGCTGGCCGCCGACGGGCTGCGCTTCAACCGCTTCCACGTCACCGCGATGTGCTCCCCGACCCGCGCGAGCCTGCTCACGGGGCGCAACCACCACGCCGTCGGCATGGGCTTCCTCGTCGACCTGCCGATCGCCCACCCCGGCTACACCGCGCGCCCGCCGAGATCCGCCGCGCCGCTGCCCCGGCTGCTGCGCGACGCGGGCCACTCCACCCTCGCCGTCGGCAAATGGCACCTCACGCCCCGCTGGGAACGCACCGCGTCGGGCCCCTTCGACCGCTGGCCGCTCGGCTACGGCTTCGAGCGCTTCTACGGTTTCCTCCAGGGCGACACCAACCACTACGCGCCGAACCTGGTGAGCGACAACCACTACACCGAACCGCCCGCGGGCCCCGAGGACGGCTACCACCTCAGCGAGGACCTCGCCGACCGCGCGATCCGCATGATCCTCGACCAGCGGCAGGCCACCCCCGACAAGCCGTACTTCCTCTATCTGCCGCTCGGCGCGACCCACGCCCCGCACCACGTGCCCCGCGCCTGGAGCGACGCCTACCGGGGCCGCTTCGACCATGGGTGGGAGCGCTGGCGCGAGGAGACCTTCGCGCGCCAGACCGACCTCGGTGTCGTCCCCGGCGGCACCACCCTCACCCCGCGCCCGCCCTGGATCCAGGACTGGCGCGGCCTGGCCGCCGACGAGCGGCGCGTCTTCGCCCGCATGCAGGAGGTGTTCGCCGGGTTCCTCACCCACACCGACGCCCAGATCGGGCGCCTCCTGGACTTCCTTCGCCGTATCGGACGCCTCGACGACACGCTCGTCCTGGTCCTGTCCGACAATGGCGCGAGCGCGGAGGGCGGCCGCCTCGGCACCCTCAACGAACACCGCTTCACGGCCCGTTCGCAGGACAGCGCGGCCCGCAACCTCGCCGCGCTCGACGACTGGGGCGGCCCCGCGACCTATCCGCACTACGCCTGGGGCTGGGCCTGGGCGGGCAACACCCCGCTACGGCTGTGGAAGCGCTACACCTGGCTCGGCGGCACCCGCGCCCCGCTGATCGCCCACTGGCCGCGCCGGATCCGCGACGCGGGCGCCGTCCGCACCGGGTTCACGCACGTCGTCGACCTGATGCCGACGATCCTCGACGCCTGCGGCATCCCGGCCCCCGACGAGGTGGACGGCGTGCCCCAGCAGCCCGTCGACGGCCGCAGCCTGCTGCCCCTCATCGACGACGCCGATGCCCAACGTCCTGTCCCCACCCAGTACTTCGAGATGCTGGGCTCCCGCTCGATCGTGCACGGCGACTGGAAGGCCACCACGGACCACGTGTCCCGCGGCGTCGCCGACGAGGAGCGGCTGCTGCCCGGCAGCCGCGACTTCACCGCCGACCGCTGGTCCCTGTTCCGCCTCTCCGACGACTTCGCCGAAGCGCACGACGTCGCCGACCAACACCCGGACGTCGTACGGAAAATGGCTGACCTGTGGGACGGGGAGGCCGTACGCAACGACGTGCTGCCCCTGGACGACCGCATGCAGGAGCGGCTGAGTGCGATGATCCCGCCCGCCTGGCCGCCGAGGGCCCGCGCCGTCTATCTGCCGGGCGGCTCACCCGTGCACGACGAGGCGCTGCCGCTGCTCTTCGCCGGCTTCACGCTCACCGCCGACGCGGAGATCCCCGGGGCCGGCGAGGCGTCCGGGGTGCTGTGCGCGCTCGGCGACCTCAACGGCGGCTTCGCCCTGTACGCCCACGGGGGCGCACTCGCCTTCAGCTGCTCGCGGGCGGGTGACCTGGACCGGGTCGTAGCCGATGTGCCGCTTCCCGCGGGCAGGCACCTGGTGGGGGTGCGGTTCGACGCCGCCGGGCCCCAACAGGCCTCTGAGTACGGGGTGTTCACCCTCATCGTGGACGGCGCGGACGTCGCTTCGGTGCCGCTCGGCGGGGCGTTCCCCTTCACCTTCCAGCACGGCGGCGCGGGCCTGCGCATCGGGCACGACAGCGGCCTCGCGGTGGACACCGTGACCTACCAGCCGCCGTACCCGTGGCGCGGCACGCTGCACGAGGTGGTCATCGACACGACGGCCGCACACGCGGCCGACGCGCCCCGACGGTCCGTCGACGACGAGATGCGGGACGCGCTGCACAGCGACTGACCAGTCCCTTACGGGGATTTGTCGTTGGCATGGCCGCGCAGCAACGCCGAGAGCAGGACCGCCGTCAGGGTCCCGGCGACCACTCCGCTGCCGAGCACCGTGCGCACCCAGGACGGGAATCCGTCGTACAGGCCGGGGGAGAGGAGCGGCAGGAGGCCCATGGCGAGGGCGAGCGCCGCCACCATCGAACCCGTGCCCTGGCCGGGACCCGCGCCCAGGTCCGCGCGGCGCAGCATCTCCACGCCGAGCACCGCGATCACCGCGTACACGACGAGAGAGGAGCCGCCGACCACCGCCGCAGGGATGCCCGCGACCGCCCGTGACACCGGGGCGAGCAGCCCGGTCAGGACGAGCAGCGCGCCCGCCCCCGCCGTCACGAACCGGCTGCGCACCCCGGTGAGCCTGCCGATGCCGATGTTCTCCGCGCTGGTCACCATCAGCGAGGTGCCGAAGACGCCGCCGACGAGCGAGACGAGCGCGTCGGCCCTGGCCACCCGTGGCACGTCACGGCCCGGATCGGGCGCGCGGCCCGCCGACTCGCTGTTGAGGACGGTCTGCCCGGTGATCTCGGCGAGCGTGGTGAGGCTGAAGAGCAGCAGCGGCAGCGCGGCCAGCAGGTCGAAGTGTGGTGCGCCGTAGGGCAGCAGGGCGGGCAGGGAGAAGCCGGAGCCCGCCGCCGGACGGAACTCGCCGAGGCCCGTGACGACCGCGAGCAGCGTCCCTGCCGCCATGCCGATGAGCACGGCGGTCTGCCGCCACACGCCCCGCAGCAGCACGTACGCCGCCACGGTCGCGGCCACCGTGAGCCCCGCGAGGAGCACGGCGCGCGGCGGCGCGGCCTGCCCGCCGTGCCCCGCGATGAGTTGCGCGGCGACCCGTACCATCGCGATGCCGATGAGCAGCACCGTCACGCCCATGACCAGCGGTGGGAAGAGCCGTACGACGCGGGCGTACAGCGGCAGGACGGCGAGCAGGAGTGCCGCGGCGAGCAGCACCGAACCGGTCGCCGTGGCCGCCCCGTGGTCCTCGGCGATCTGCAGGAACAGCGCGGTGGCCGCGCCGCCCGGCAGCATCACGAACGGCAGCTTCGCGCCGATCCGCCACACCCCGAGCGACTGGAGCAGCGCGCCCGCCCCGCACAGCACGAGCACCGCGCTGAGCAGCGACGCGGTGTCGCCGGGCGAGAGCCGCAGCGCGCCCGCCGTCAGGAAGACGGTCGACACGGGCGCCGCGACCATCGCGAGGACGTGCTGGGCGGAGAGCGGCAACAGGCGGCGCAGCGGCACCCGTTCGTCCACGGGGGAGACCGCGTCGGCCGCGACGCGGGTGCTCACGACGCGTCCTCCGCGCGCCCGGAGCCGTCGAGCCAGGGCAGTTCGGACGCCGCGTACCGGTAGGCGCGGAAGACGGCGTTCGGCTCGGCGGGGAACAGGCCCCGCACCTCCGACTCGCGGTACCCGGCGAAGTACGGCACGACGTACTCCCAGCACAGCTGCCGCTCGGCCGTCACCTCGAAGAGGCGGCCCGACGGCGAGTCGGTGACGAGCGTGTTCCCGTTCGGCAGGCGCTGCGCGCTGCCCATGAACGGCGCGAAGAAGAACTCCCGCGCCGGGTCGTGGTACTCCCAGACCACCTTGCCGCTCGCCCGCTCGATCTCGATCACCCGCGAGTAGGGGACGTCGTGGTGGGGCCGGAACACACCGTTGTCGAAGACGAGGATGTTCCCGTCGGGCAACTCGGTCGGCGCGTGCTGCTGCGAGACCGTGCCGGGCTCGCTGCGCCACAGGATCCCGCCGGTGGCGCGGCTGATGACGACGACCGCGGAGACGCTGCGCAGGCTCGCGAGGACGTTGCCGTCGGCGAGTGGCGTGACGCTGTTGATCAGCGGCCAGTGCTCGCGGGCGTACGCGGGGTGCAGCGCGTAGGCGTCCCGGTCGAGGTGGTCGGCGGCGCGCCACGACCACACGGTGCGCCCCTCGGCGTCGACCTCGCTGATCGTGTCCGCCCAGACGACGCCGTCCGCCGCCTCGGATCCCGGCACGCCCCCGACGACCCCGGCCGCGTCCGCGCCCCGCAGCGGTTCGAGCCCGGTGTACAGGATGTGTCCGTTGTCCAGGTGGTGGGCGTCGTGGTGCTGGAGGGGATCCCGGTGCTCGCGCAGCACGGTGCCGTCAGGTGCGGCCTGGAGCATCACGCCGCCCCGGTACTTGTGCCACATGGGGAACAGCGCCTCCTCGCCGGGCAGGACGCCGTTGTACGCGAGGGTGCCGCCCGGCAGGATCCGGGCGTGCCGCCCCGGCCGGTAGGGGAAGGTCCACCGGTGGGCGGGGCGCCCGGCCATGTCGACGAGGTGGACCTCGCCGGGCCCGGTGAGCGGCGCGAAGAGCGTGTAGCCCGCGAAGGCGGTGTCCGGGTCGTGCGCGATGAGTCCGGTGGCGTGGCGGCGGCGCGAGTTCTGGTCCACGGCGGGCATGACGGATCCCCCTGTCAAAGTTTCTTTGATGAGAACGAACGACTTTGAAGCTAGGGGTGTGATGTGTCGTGCGTGTGACAGCCGTACGAAGCCGGGCACGGAGGCGCGTAAGGAGGCGAAATAGGGTGCAGGCCATGGGCATGGGCACGGACTTGGGGGCGGACGCGGACATGGGTGAGGGGACGGGCGCGGGTGCGGACCGGGCGGGCGGCAAGGGTGCGGGCGACGGCACGCCGCGCGTGGGCGGGGCCGTCCGGCGGCGGCGCAGGAGCCTGGACCTCACGCTCGCGGCGGTGGCCGGGCGCAGCGGCCTCTCGGTGCCGTTCCTCAGCCAGATCGAGAACGACAGGGCCCGCCCCAGCATGCGCTCGCTCCAGCGCATCGCCGACGCGCTGGAGACCACGGCCGTCCAACTGCTCGCGGCCTCCGACGAGCGTCGGGTGGTCGACGTCGTACGGGCGGGTGACGCGGGCGGACTCACGCCGGGCGCGGGCGTACGGCCGCTGACGAGGGGTCAGCATCAGCTCCACGCCCTGGAGTTCACCGGTGAGTCGGACGCGGGCCGTGAATTCCTTCACCGCAACGACGAGATGATGTACGTCGCGGACGGGGCCGTCGAAGTGGAGGCGGAGGGGCGCGTCCACCGTCTCGGGCGCGGCGACAGCATCCTGCTGTCCGGCGGAGTGCGGCACCGCTGGCGGGCCACGGAGGCGGGGGCGCGGGTCCTGGTCGTGGCGGTGTCGGACGAGGTCCAGGTGACGGACGGCTGAGGGGGGGCGGCGTCTTGAGGGTGGCGGAGGTTTGAGGATGTCCGCGGCTTGACGGCGTCCGCGGGGCTCCGGGGTGCCTCGCGCGGATACGAGAGGGCCTTGCCGAGCGGATGCGAGAGGCCTCCCCGAGCGGATCCGAGACGCCTCCCGAACTGTCCCGCCGGGCCATGTGTCCCATTGGGACACTTCGAGGAGTACAGTCGAAGCCATGAGCACCAAGGAGAGCCGCAGGACCCGCAAGGTCCAGGAGAGCCGGGACGCCATGGCGGGCGCCGCCGTGGACCTCGTCCTCGCCCACGGCCTCGACCGGGTCACCGTCGAGACGATCAGCGAACGCGCCGACGTCTCCCGCCGCACCTTCTCCCGGTACTTCACCGGCAAGGAGGACGCCGTGGTCGACGCGCTCCGTGCCGACTACGCCCGGATCAACGCGGCGCTCGCCGCCCGCCCCGCCGACGAGGGCCCGCTCACGGCCTACTACCGCGCCCTGCGCGGCTGGCTCGACGACGATCCCGCCGCCTGGCACCGCGAGCCCCGCTCGGGCGACCTGCTGCGACTGCTCCACGCGGAGCCCTCGCTGCTGCCCGCCTATCTGCGGGTGCGGGACGAGGCCGAGAGCGAGTCCGTGGCGATCGTCGCGCGCCGCCTGGGCCTGGACGCCGGGCGCGATCTGCGCCCCGCGCTCGCCGTCTCCCTCGCCGTCGGCGCCTTCGGCACCGCCGTGCGCTTCTGGATCGCGCCCGGCGCGACCACCCCCCTCCCGCGGCTCATCGACGCGGCGTTCGCCGCCCTCGCCGACGAGCCCGCACCCCGCACCACCGGCAAGTGAAACCAGGTACCACCATGTCCACAGGGACCAGCACGAACACCAGCACCAGCACCGCCGTCGCCGCGGGCCAGGACCCCGCGGCGGGCTTCGCAGGGAAGACCGCCCTGGTCACCGGCGCCGCCTCCGGCATCGGCCTCGAAGTGGCCCGCCGCCTCGCCGAGGCCGGCGCCGCCGTCGTCGTCGCGGACTTCAACGAACAGGGCGCGAAGGACGTCGCCGCGGCCCTCACCGAGGCGGGCGGCCGCGCCGCCGCCGTGCGCGTCGACGTCACGGACCCGGAGTCGGTGCGCGGCGCCGTCGAGTTCACCGTCGAGACGTTCGGCGGACTGCACCTCGCCGTCAACAACGCCGGGATCGCGGGCGCCTCCGCCCCGACCGGTGAGTACGGCATCGAGGACTGGCAGCGGGTGATCGACACCAACCTCAACGGCGTCTTCTACTCCCTGCGCCACGAGCTGCCGCACATCCTCGCCTCCGGCGGCGGCGCGGTCGTCAACATGTCCTCGATCCTCGGCACCAACGGCTTCGCGGGATCGCCCGCCTACTCCGCCGCCAAGCACGCGGTCGTCGGCCTGACCAAGACCGCCGCCGTGGAGTACGCGGCCCAGGGCGTCCGCGTGAACGCCGTGGCCCCCGGCTTCATCGACACCCCGCTGCTCCAGGGCGCCGAGTCCCAGCGCGACCACCTGATCTCGCTGCACCCGCAGGGCCGCCTCGGCACCGCGGAGGAGGTCGCCGAGCTCACCCTGTTCCTGCTCTCCGACCGCGCCTCGTTCGTCAACGGCAGCTACCACCTGGTCGACGGTGGCTACGCCGCACGTTGAGGCGGAGTGACGGGGACAGGAAGACCAAGAACGTACAGCGCAAGGAAGCGCCAGCCAGCGTCAGAAAGAAGGCACCCCAGATGTCGGACCTGCCCGCCGAGATGAAGGCCCTGCAGTACCGCAGCGTCGGCGCCCACCCCGAGGTGGTCACCGTGCCGCGCCCCGCGCCGGGACCCGGTCAGGTGCTGCTCAAGGTCACCGCCGCCGGAGTGTGCCACTCGGACATCGCCGTGATGGGCATGCCCACGGAGGCGCTCACCTTTCCGCTGCCGCTCACCCTCGGCCACGAGGGCGCGGGCACCGTCGCGGCCCTCGGTGACGGCGTCACCGGCTTCGCGCTCGGCGACTCCGTGGCCGTGTACGGGCCGTGGGGCTGCGGCTCCTGTCTGATGTGCGCGCAGGGCAAGGAGAACTACTGCACCCGCGCCGCCGAGCTCGGCATCCGCCCGCCCGGGCTCGGCGCGCCCGGCGCCATCGCCGAGTACCTGCTGGTGGACGACGCGCGCCACCTGGTGCCGCTCGGCGACCTCGACCCGGTCACCGCGGTGCCGCTCACCGACGCGGGCCTGACGCCTTACCACGCGGTCAAGACCTCGCTGCCCAAGCTGACGCCCGGCAGCACCGCCGTGGTCATCGGCACGGGCGGGCTCGGGCACGTCGCCATCCAGCTGCTCCGCGCGCTGACCCCGGCGCGGGTGATCGCCCTCGACGTGACCGAGGAGAAGCTGGCCCTGGCCCGCGAGGTCGGCGCCCACGAGGCGGTCCTCTCGGACGAGAAGGCGGCGGCGAAGGTCCGCGAGCTGACCGGCGGGCTCGGCGCCCAGGCGGTGTTCGACTTCGTCGGCGCGCCGCCCACCGCCACCACGGCGGCGGCCTGCGCGGCGGTGGAGGGCGATGTCGCCATCGTCGGCATCGGCGGCGGCGCCGCGTCCGTCGGCTTCGGCACGACGGCGTACGACGTGGCGGTGCGCGCCCCCTACTGGGGCAGCCGCGCGGAGCTGGTGGAGGTCCTCGACCTCGCGAGGGCGGGCGCGATCGACGTGCACGTGGAGACGTACACGCTGGACGAGGCGCCCACGGCGTACGAGAACCTGCACGCGGGCCGGGTCCACGGCAGGGCCGTCATCCTGCCGAACGGCTGACCGCGCGACCGGAACGCGAGAGGCGGGCCGGAACGCGAGCGGCGGGCCGGAACGCGAGAGGCGGGGCGGGCTCCCACGGAGAGCCCGCCCCGCCTCTCGCCATGACCGGCGGATCAGCAGCTGAGATTGCCGCCCGGGTCCACGCCGAGGATCTGCGCGTACCGCTTGTAGCTGTCGATGCGGCTCTGCACCTGGGAGGGATTTCCTCCGTTGCATTCGAGGGTTCCGTTGATGCTGCGAATGGTCTCGCCGAATCCGGCGCCGTTCACCATCGCGTCGTGCGGCGTCATGGTGCCGGGTCCCGTCTGGGTGTTCCAGTACCAGAGTCCGGTCTTCCAGGCGACGGCCGCGTCGTTCTGCACGAGGTCGGGGTTGTTGAGCAGATCGATGCCCAACGCGTCCCCTGCCGCCTTGTAGTTGAAGTTCCAGCTGAGCTGGATGGGTCCGCGGCCGTAATACTTGTCGTTGCCCGCGGGACAGCCGTAGGGCTGGCTCGTGTCGCAGTAATGCGGATAGTTCGAGGTGTTCTGCTCGACGACGTACACCAGGCCACCGGTCTCGTGGCTCACATTGGCGAGGAAGGCCGCGGCCTCCTGCTTGCGCACGGTGTCGCTGCCGGTCTGGGTGAATCCGGGATAGGCACTGAGCGCCGCGGTCAGACCGCTGTACGTGTAGAAGGCGTTCCTGTTCGGGAACATCTCGTTGAACTGCGATTCACTGACGACGAATGCGTCCGCCGCGCTCTTCGGCGCCTTCTCCGCGGAGGCCGGCGACGCGAGCGTGAGCAGGGCGAGGGAGGCGGCGGCCGCGATGGCGGTCAGCAGCCCGATGATGCGGGAGCGCATGGGCTCACTCCTTGGCCGGCCGCCGGTGACCGGCGGCCGTTGGAGGGGGTGGGGGGAGTGCGGCCGCCGACCGTGTGGGGGGTGCGGCCGGGGCGGAACGGGGGCTTCAGCCGCCGACGTTCACGTCGATGCAGGCGTAGAAGGCATTGGAGGTGTCCGCGATGTTCCACACCGCGAGGACCTTCTGCTTTCCGCTGAGACCGCCGAAGTCCACGTCGTGCGTGACGGTGGCGCCGGGCTGTGCGCCGCCGTCGTCGAATTCGGCGATCTTCTGGCCGCCCGCGTAGTACTGCCAGGTGCTGGTGGAGTGCCGGGCCGTCAGCGTCCACTGGAACTGGGTGGTGCGATTGACATGGGTGACGGCCCAGCCCTTGGAGTCGTCGTCGAGCTCGGCGAACCGGCTGTTTCCGCCGCTGCAACTGGTGAGCCCCTTGGGCCCTTCCACGCTCTGCGGCTCGTATTTGATCTCGCCGCAGCTGACGGTTCCGGCCGCGCACTGTGCCTGCCTGCTGGGCGGATTGGAGATGTATCCGTGGGCGCTCGCCGAACTCGCGGGCAGGCTGACCGCGATGACCGGGGCGAGCGCGGCGCCTATGAGAGCGGCGACTTTTCTGCTGGAACGCATATGTGCTCCTTCACATCAGGTCTTCCCGTGCGTACGGGGGTGTGGGGAACCCCGAATGCGACAGGGCGTCCTCTCGAGGGTGGGGCCAAGAGGCGCGAAAGGAGGCGGAGTTCACGCCCGGGAGCACAACGGAATGCGAGGCAACCGGAACGGGAATTCCTAGTTGGCCTAGACCATACAGGTCGCCGTGTCCGCGTCAAGAGCGCGTGAGGAAGGGCCTGTTGAGAGCCCCGGGCGGCTCCCACATCATCGGCAGCGAACCGAAGCCGGTCAGGAAGTTCGAGTAGATGCGGCGCGGGGGCCCCGCCGCGCCGATGGACCCGACGAGTTCCCGCAGGTCCCTGAGGACCGCACCGATCTCCGCCCGCGCCAGGAACGCCCCCAGACAGAAGTGCGGACCGTGCGCGAAGGTCAGATGCGGGTTCGGCGCTCGCGAGAGCAGGAAGCGGTCGGGGTCGTGGAAGGCGGCCTCGTCCCGGTTGGCCGACGCGTTCCACAGGGTCACGACGTCGCCCGCCCTGATCGTGCGCCCGTGCAGTTCGATGTCCACGGCCGCCGTCCGCCCCGCGTGCAGCGTCGGCGTGGTCCAGCGCAGCACCTCCTCGACGGCCGTCTCCGTGGCGACCTTCCCCTCCCGGTACGCGTGCCACTGCTCGGGGTGGTCGACGAAGGCCGCGACCGCGCCGATCAGCGCGAGGCGCGTGGTCTCGTCGCCGCCGAGGATCAGGCTGTAGCAGTTGAGGATCACCTCCTCGTCGGTGAGCGGCACCCCGTCGATCCGGCACTGGGCGAGCAGGCTGATGACGTCCTCGCGCGGATCGGCGCGCCGGTCCGCCGCCACCTGGGAGAAGTACAGGAGGATCTCCGCCTTGGACACCCAGGACGCCTCGCGCAGTTCGGCCTCGCTCTGGGCGCCGAGCGCCGACGACGTCATGTCGAGCAGCCGCTGCCGGTCGGCGGCGGGCACGTCGAGGAGGTCGCAGATCGCGCGGAGCGGCAGCTGGCCCGCGACGTCCCGCGCGAAGTCGAACCTGCCCCGGTCCAGGGCCTCCACGACGACTTCGCGCGACGCCCGCCGGATGCTGTCGACCACCGAGGCGAGCACCCGTGGCGAGAACGCCTTCATCAACTGGCCGCGCAGCGCGGCGTGTCGGGCCCCGTCCATCACGGGCAGCATGAGACCGGCCGCCGAGTCGCCGCCGCCGAGGAGGGTGTCGAGGACGTTGCCCCGGTCGGAGCGGAAGCGCTCGGTGTCCCGGTAGGCGGCGGCGACGTCCGCGTGGCGCGTCAGGACCCAGAACCCCGGGCGCGCGTCCCGCTCCGGCTGCCGGTGGACCGGCTCGTCGGCGCGCAGCCGCCGCCACAGCCCGGCGAGGTCACGCTCGGCGTGCACGGCGGGATCGGCGAGATCGACGCCGTCGGCCGTGACGTCGCTCGTGCCGGCTGTCACGTCATCGGCCGTGTCGTCGGTCATGCCATCGGTCACGCCGTCGGTCATGTCGTCGCTCCTGGAGAAGTCCGTCATCGGGTGGCCCGCCCCTTCAGCACCTCGGAGAGCGCCGCGCAGATCTCGGCGAGCGGCACGGGGTCCAGCATCCGGTGGTGGCCGCACCCGATGTCGTACGTCGTCAGGCGGCCGCCGGTGAACGCCTGCCAGGACTTCGGCTCCGCGCCCGCCCCCGGCCCTTCGGCGGCCGCCCGGAAGTGCACGATGTCGACGTCGGCGGCGAGCGGCGGCACGGTCCGCAGCACGTCGAGGGCGCCGTGCGCGGCCGCCCGCACTCCCGCCACCGCCCGCGGGCCGAGTGCCGCGATCTGCTCGGGCGGTGTCCCGTCGGCGGCGAAGCCGATGCCGTCGAGGATCCCGCGCAGCATCGTGTCCCGGTCAGGCAGCGGCGCGGGCTCCGGCGGATAGGAGTCCAACAGGCCCAGGAACGCGACCTGTTCACCCGCGGACGCCAGCTCCGCGGCGACCGAGAAGGCGATGTTGCCGCCCACCGACCAGCCGAGCAGGTGGTAGGGACCGTGCGGCTGTACGGCGCGGATCCGCGCGGCGTAGTCGCGGGCCGTGCCGCCCGGTGTGGGCGGGCCGGTGTCCGGGTCGTCGACGGCGGGCGACTGGAGGCCGTACACCGGCAGATCGGCGTCCAGGTGGGGGAGCAGCCGCGCGTACGGCCAGGCGAGGCCGCTCGCCGCGTGCACGCAGAACAGCGGCGGACGCCCTCCCGTGCGCCGCAGCGGCAGCAGCACGTCGAGGCCGCTGCCCGGTCCCGTGGCGTCGGTGCGGGCGGCGAGCGCGGCGGGCGTCGGTGCCTGGTAGAGCGTACGGACGGAGATCTCCGCGCCGAGCTCCGCGCGGACCCTGCTGACCAGGCGGGTGGCGAGCAGCGAGTGGCCGCCCAGGTCGAAGAACCCGTCGTCGGGCCCGACGACGTCCGCGCCCAGCACCTCGGCGAAGAGCGCGCACAAGGCCCGCTCGCGCTCGTCGGCCGGTGCGCGCGGAGCCGAGCGGGCGTACGAAGGTGCGGGCAGCGCGGCCCGGTCGAGCTTGCCGTTGGGCATCAGGGGGAAGCGCGGCAGCCGCACCACCGTCGAGGGGACCATGTGCCGGGGCAGGTGGTCGCCTGCGAAGCGGCGCAGGTCGGCCACGTCGAGCGTCGTTCCCGGCGGCGTGGTCACCACGTAGGCGACGAGCCTGCGGTCATCGGCCCGTTCGCCGCGCGTGACGACGACGGCCTGCGCGATCCGCTCGTGGCGGAGCAGCGCGGACTCCACCTCGCCGGGTTCGACCCGGAAGCCGTTGACCTTCACCTGGCCGTCGAGCCGCCCCAGGAAGTCGAGTTGGCCGTCCGGCCGCAGCCGCACCTGGTCGCCCGTCCGGTACATCCGGCGTCCCGGCGCGCCGAACGGGCAGGCCACGAAGCGCTCCGCGGTCAGCGAGGGCCGGTCCAGATAGCCGCGCGCGACGCCCGCCCCCGCGAGGTACAGCTCACCGGGCAGCCCCACCGGCACGGGCCTGAGCCACGGATCGAGCACGTACGCCTGGCAGTTGGGGACCGGGCGGCCGATGGGCGGCTCGGCGTCTGCGGGTTCGCCGTCGTCGCGCCAGGTCGTGGCGTACGTCGTCGCCTCGGTCGGGCCGTAGATGTTGGTGACCACGCTGCCGGGTACGCGTTCGCGTATCTCGCGCAGCAGACCGCGCGGGATCGGCTCCCCGCCGAGGACCACGTCGCGCGCGGCGAGGCGGGTGTCGCCGCCCGCCAGGACGCTCGCGACCGCGGACGGCACGCCGCTGAGCATGCTGCCCCGCCAGCCGTCGCGTTCGAGGAGCGCGAACAGGTCGTCGACGAGTTCGACGGCCCCGCCGGTCGCCAGCGTCGTGACGATCTCCAGGACCGACACGTCGAAGCTCAGGGACGTCGACGCCAGGACCCGCGCCATCCCTTCGGGACCGAACTGGTCCTCGACCGTGGCGACGAGACCGACCGCGTTGGCGTGTTCGACGACCACGCCCTTGGGTGTACCGGTTGAGCCCGAGGTGTGGATGACGTACGCGGCGTGCCGGGGGAGCAGCGGCCGGGGCCGCTCGGCGTCCGTGACGTCACCGTGGGGTTTGGCCGCGGTGTGCCGCACGACCTGTTCGGCGTCCATGACGACGAGCGTCGCGCCGTCCGGCGGCACGATCCCGGTGCCGTCGGCGACGACCACGACGAGCGGGCTCGCGTCACCGAGCATCCGCGCGATCCGGCCGGCCGGGTGGCGCACGTCGACGGGAACGTAGGCGGCGCCCGCCTTGAGGGTGGCGAGGACGGCGACGACCATGTCGGGCGTTCTGGGCAGGGCGAGGGCCACGAGCGCCTCGGGCCCGGCCCCGTGTTCGAGGAGCAGCCGGGCGAACCGGTTGGCCCGCCGGTTGAGTTCCCCGTAGGTCAGCTCCTGCCCGGCGTGTGTGACGGCGGGCGCGTCGGGCCGCCGTGCCGCGCGCGCCTCGATCAGGCCGGGCAGGGTGGCGGGGGCGACAGGGCGCGCGGTGTCGTTCCACTCCACGAGGATCCGGTGGCGCTCGCGCGGTGTCAGGACGGACACCGAGGCGACCGTGCGCCCCGGGTCGTCGGCGATCGTCTCCAGGATGCGTACGAACCAGTCGCGGATCCGCGCCGCCTCCGCGTGCTCGAACAGATCGGGCCGGTAGTCGAGCCGTACGCCCAGTTCCTCACCGGGCGTGCAGATGAGGGAGAGGGGGTAGTGCGTCGCGTCGAAGCCGCCGGTGCCGACCAGGAGCGCGTCGCCCAGCGCGTGGTCGCCGCCGCTCACCGGGTAGTTCTCGAAGGCGGTCGTCGTGTCGAACAGGGTCCCGTACCCGGCATCGCGCTGGATCTCGGTGAGCCCCAGATGATGGTGGTCGAACAGGTCGAGCTGGGTGTCCTGCGTCCGTTCGAGCACACCGGAGAGGGTGTCCCCCGCGGGCAGCCGGACCCGGGCCGGGAGGGTGTTGACCAGCAGGCCCACCATGGTGTCGATGTCCTCGACGTCCGCGGTCCTGCCCGAGACCGTCATGCCGAAGAGCACGTCGTCACCGCCGGTCAGCTGCCGCAGCACGAGCCCCCAGGCCACCTGCACCACGGTGTTGAGAGTGACGCCGCACTCCCGTGCCCGCCCCCTGAGCGCGGTGCACAGCGCGGCGGGCAGGGTGGACGTCACGCGCGCGGGCAGGACGGTGCCGACGGCCCGTGGCGCGACGAGCGTGGGCCCCTGGATCCCGGCGAGCGCCTCGGACCAGACGGCCCGCGCCTCGTCGGCGTCGGTGTCGGCGAGCCAGTCCAGATAGCTGCCGTAGGCGGGCGCGGGGAACAGCTCGGGTGCGGTGTCGCCGAGCAACTGGTCGTAGATGTCGCAGAGTTCGTCGAGGAGGACCGATGTCGACCAGCCGTCCAGGATGATGTGATGGTTCGTCAGCGCGAAGTGCCAGTGCCGTGCGTCGACGCGCGCCAGCAGGAAGCGGACCAGCGGGGGCCGCGCCAGGTCGAAGCGGCGGGCCCGCTCCTCCGCCATGATCCGGTCGGTCTCTGCGTCCCGCCCGGCCGGATCCGGCGCCTGGACGTCCACCTCGCGCCAGTCCAGCGGGACGTCGGGCACGACGAAGCGGACGGGTGCCCCGGACGCGTCGGTGCGGAAGCCGGAGCGCAGGCTGTCGTGCCGGTCCAGCAGTGTCCGGCAGGCGGCCCGGAGAGTCTCCGGGTCCAGCGGGCCCTCGAAGTCGAGGGTCAGCTGCGTGGTGTAGACGGCCTGGCCCTCCGGGTCGAACGCGGTGTGGAAGAACAGTCCCTGCTGGAGCGGCGCGGGCCGCGCGGAGCCTTCGTGACCTTCGTGATCGGCGGCGCTCATGCGCCGCCCGGAGCCTTCGTGATCTGCGGCGCTCATGCCGTCCTTCCCGTTCCCTCGGCGCGTACCGTCATGGCTTCCAGGGCCGTGCACCACCCGTCGGCGAGCTCCGCCACCAGCCGCTCGTCGAGAAGCGCGCTCGCGTACGCCCACGTGGTCCGCAGCTCGGGCCCGTCGGCGGTGTCGAGGGCGACCGCGGAGATCTCCAGGAGATGGGTGAGCGGCATGTCAGGATCGCCGCCCCCGCCGACCGCCCCCGCCTCCGGGGCGAGCCCCCAAGGAGCGTCGCCGGACCGCTCGAACCTGCCGAGATAGTTGAAGAGGGCCTGCGCCCGGGGCAGCTTCTCCAACTCAGGGCCGGCGTCCGGATCGAGGTATCGGAGCATCCCGTAGCCGACGCCCTTGTCCGGCATGGCGCTCAACTGCGCCTGAAGTGCGGCCACGTCACCTTCCGAGCCGGACTCCGGTCGCCCGAGCCGCACCGGGAACATGCTCGTGAACCAGCCGACGGTCGACGACAGGTCGAGCTCCTCGGCCACCTCCTCCCGCCCGTGCCCTTCGACGTCCACGAGGAAGGGCGCGGTGCTCCCGGGGAAGTGCGCGGCCCGCCAGCGCCGCACGGCCAGGTCGAGGGCGGACAGCAGTACGGCATTGATGCCGGTGCCGAACGCGGCGGGTGCCCGCGTCAGCAGGGCGCCGGTCAGCTCGCGGGACAGGGTCCTGGTGACGATGCCCTGCGACCCCAGGACGTCGCGCGCCGCATCGAGCCCGGGGCTTGGCACAAGATCCTCAGCACCCTCGATCGTCCCCTTCCAGAAGGGGAGTTCGGAGCGGCGCCCGGCCGCCCCACGGGTGAGCAGGGCGCCCCAGTCGGCGAAGGAGATGCCCGTCGGGCGCGCGTCCGGCCCGGCGGTGCTCCCCGACTCCCACGCCGTCCGCAGGTCCTGGAGCAGGATGCGCCATGAAATGCCGTCCACCACCAGGTGGTTGATGACGAGCAGCAGCCGCCCGGACCGCCGCTCCCCGGCGTCGAACCACACCGCCTGGACCATGTTTCCTTCGCCGGGCCTGAGCCGTCCGCGCGCCGATTGGGCCTGGACGCGGACGAGTTCGGCCAGTTGCTCGTCGGTCAGGCTGTCGGCGTCGACCCGTACGACACGCCCCGACGCGTCGATCGAGCCGCGCGGCAGGACGTGGAGCTGCCACGGCCCGTCGCGGTCCAGGCGCATCCGCAGCGCGTCGTGCCGGTCGAGTACGGACTGCACCATCGCGACTAGCCGTGGCAGCCGCAGTTCGGCGGGGGTCCGCAGGAGCACGGACTGGTGGAAGCCGTCGACGGGGCCTCCGCGCTCCCGCTGCCAGTGGATGATCGGGGTGAGCGGCACGGAACCGGCGGCCTCGGCGCGCGCGGCCGTTGCCGTCATCGGTGCCTTCGCCCGTGCCGCGCGGGGCGCTCGTTCCTTTGCGTGCAGGGCGAGTTCGGCCACCGTCTTGTGCCGGAACACGTCCCGCGCGGAGATGCCGACGCCGCGTGCGCGGGCCCGCGCGACCAGGCGGATCGCGACGATGCTGTCGCCGCCGAGGTCGAAGAAGCTGTCGTCCACGCCGACGCGGGGCAGGCCGAGGATGCCCGCGAAGAGCTCGCAGAGCAGCGTCTCGGTCGGGGTGCGCGGTCCACGCGCGGTGGCGACGGCGGCGAAGTCGGGTGCGGGCAGGGCGGCCCGGTCGAGCTTCCCGTTGGGGGTCAGCGGCAGGCCGTCCGGCAGGACGACGACCGTGGGCACCATGTGGTCCGGCAGCAACTTGCCCGCCCTCCGCGCGAGTTCCCCGGCGAGGTCCTCGGTCGCGGCGCCCGTGGCCGGGGCGACGTACGCGGTCAGCCGGGCCGTCCCGGTCCCGTCCTCGCGTACGAGTACGGCCGCTCGGGCCACGGCGGGGTGGCCGCTCAGGACGGCCTCGACCTCGCCGGGCTCCACGCGGAACCCGCGGATCTTGATCTGGTCGTCGGCGCGCCCGACGAAGTCGAGGTCGCCGCCCGGGGTCCACCGCATCAGATCCCCGGTGCGGTACATCCGGGTGCCCGGCGCGCCGAAGGGGTCGGCGACGAAACGTTCGGCGGTACGGCCTGGGAGGCCCGGATAGCCGCGGGCGACGCCCGCACCGGCCAGGTAGAGCTCGCCTACGACGCCCACCGGCGTGAGCCCCAGGCCCGGATCGAGCACGCGCACATAGGTGTTGGGCAACGGACGCCCGATCGGCGGGCGTTGCTCGTCGTGCCGGTCGACGGGCGCTGCGAGGGACCAGATGGTGGTCTCGGTGGGCCCGTACAGATTGGTGACGTCGGCCGTCAGGGCGCGCAGCTTCGCGGCGAGCGCGCCGGGCAGCCGCTCGCCGCCGACCAGGACGCGCAGCCCGCGTACGGCCTCCGGCGCGCTGTCGACCAGCCCCGACCACAGCGACGGGGTCGCCTGGAGCACGGTGACCCCGTGCCGTCCGATCAGCCGGCCGAGCGCATGCGGATCCCTTACGTCGTCGTCGGACGCGATGACGACCGCGGCGCCGACGAGCAGCGGCAGCATGAGTTCGAGCTGCGCGATGTCGAAGGCGACCGTGGTGACGGCGAGCAGCCGGTCCCGCTCCTCCGGCACCGTGCGGTGGCGCATCGCGTCGAGGAGCTGGGCGAGATTGCCGTGGGTGACGGTGACCCCCTTGGGCCTGCCCGTCGTGCCCGAGGTGTAGAGGACGTACGCGGCGGTGTCGGCGGCGATGTCCGTTCCGACGACATCCGTGCCCAAGTCGCCAGCGCCTGACGTCAGTTCGAGTTCGTCGACGGTGAGCCAGCCCTCCCCGCCCAGCGACGCGCGCGCGGCCGGATCGCACAGCACCAGTACCGGCGCCGCGTCCGCGAGGATCGTGTCGATCCTGGCCTTGGGGTGCCGTGGGTCCAGGGGGAGTTGGGCGGCACCCGCCTTGTGCACGGCCAGCAGGGCCACCAGCAGGGCGGGGGAGCGGTCCATGGCCACGCCGACCAGGCGCTCGGGCGCCGCGCCGTGTGCGAGCAGCCGGTGCGCGAGGCGTGTGGCGCGGTCGTCGAGCTCGCGGTAGGTGAGCCGGTCCGCGCCGTGGATCACGGCGAGCGCGTCGGGCGTCCGCGCCGCCTGCGCGCGGAACCATCCCGGCACCGATCCGGGCGTCCGCTCGCGGGCGCGGCCGCTCCACTCGCCGAGCACGGCGTCCCGCTCGTCCGGGGAGATGATCCCGACCTGTCCCACCGGCCGTGCGGGCGCTGCCACGGCGTCGGCGAGGAAGCGTTCGAAGCAGCGGGCGAGGCGCTCGGCCGTGGCGCGGTCGAAGAGGTCCTCGGCGTAGATCAGCCGGCCCGCGAGCCCGTCGGGTCGGCCCGCGAGCCCGTCGGGACGGCCTCCGGGCCCGTCGGCGGACTCGGCGACGTCGAAGAGCAGGTCGAACGGGACCGACGGATCCTGCCCGTCGTCGAGCGACGTCACGTCGAGGCCGGTCAGCTCGGCCGCGGCGGCGGCGTTGTTCTGCAGGCTCAGCATGACCTGGAAGAGGGGGTGCCTGGCGGCCGAACGGGTCGGATCGACCGCCTCCACGACGCGTTCGAAGGGCACTTCCTGGTGGTCGAGCGCGGCGAGCACGGCGGTGCGGGCCCGGTCGGTGAGCTCACCGAGGGACGGGTCGCCCGAGGCGTCGGTGCGGATCACCACGGTGTTCAGGAAGCAGCCGACCAGGTTCTCCAGGGCGGCATCGGTGCGCCCGGCGACGGGGCTGCCGACGGCGATGTCGGTGCCCGCGCCGAGCCGGTGCAGAAGGCCCGCGAGCCCCGCGTGCAGCACCATGAACAGGCTGGCCTCCCGCTCCCTGGCGAACTCGGCCAGTCGGCGGTGCTCACGCCCTCCGACACGAAGCGCCACGGACCCCGCCCGGTGGGTCGCGGTGGGCGGCCGCGGACGGTCGAAGGGCAGCGCGATCTCCTCGGGCATCCCCTCCAACGCCTCACGCCAGTGTGCGAGTTGCTGGGACAGCGCACTCTCTGGGGCCTCCTGCTCGCCCAGCTTCTCCCGCTGCCAGAGGGTGAAGTCGGCGTACTGCACCGGAAGTTCCGACCAGTCCGGCGCGTGCCCGGCCAGGCGTGCCGCGTAGGCCGTCGAGAGATCGCCGAGGAAGGGCGCCGCCGACCAGCCGTCGAAGGCGATGTGGTGCACCGTGAGCAGGAGGACGTGCTCGGCCGGTCCCATGGCGAGCAGCTCGGCTCGCAGTGGTGGCTCGTGCGCCAGGTCAAAGACATGACTGGACGCGGCGGCCTGCGCCGCCGCCACGACTTCGGCCGCTGTCGCCCCATCGGCCGCCGCCAAGGCGTCGGCGGTCACCTCCCGTACCGGCAGGTCGAGGCGCGCGGCCTCCTCGTCGAGGATCACCTGGTACGGGACCCCGTCCCTGGCCGGGAACACCGACCGCAGGCTCTCGTGCCGCCCGACCACGTCCCGCAAGGCGCTCTGCAATGCCGTCCGGTCGAGCCGCCCCGCCAGGCAAAGGCCCAGAGTGATGGTGTGCTCATCGGCTCCGTCCGCCAGCTCGCCCTGGAACCAGAACCTCAACTGCGAGAAGGAGAGCGGGAGATGGTCGGGTCGGGGCCGTCGCGCGACGAGGCGGCTCGGGGCTTCAGGCGCCGGGGCGAACCGTTCGGCCAGCGCGGCCGGCGTCGGCGCCTCGAAGATCGTGCGCATGCCGACCTCCGCGCCGAGCACCGCGCGGAGCCTGCCCACCAGACGGATGGCGAGGAGCGAGTGGCCGCCGAGATCGAAGAAGCTGTCGTCGACACCGACGTGCGGCAGCCCGAGGACGTCGGCGTACAGCTCGCAGAGCGTCCGCTCCGCAGGGGTACGGGGCTCGCGCGCCGGTTCTGGAGAGGTGCTCTCCGGGGCGGGCAGTGCCGCCCGGTCGAGCTTGCCGTTCGGGGTGAGCGGCAGCCCGTCGGGCAGGACGACCACGACCGGGATCATGTACTCCGGCAGCAGCTCCGCCGCCCGCGCGGCCAGTGCCTGGCCGAGGCCTTCGGCGTCTGCCGCGTCCTTCGGCACCGCATAGGCCACCAACTGGCGCTCGCCCGAAGTCACTTCACGCACCACCACGGCCGCCTGAGCGACCGAAGGATCGCCGGTCAGTACCGCCTCGATCTCGCCGGGCTCGATGCGGAAGCCCCGCATCTTGACCTGCTCGTCGGCGCGTCCGACGAAGGCGAGCCTGCCGTCGCGGGTCCAGCGAACCAGGTCCCCGGTGCGGTACATCCGGGTGCCCGGGGCGCCGAAGGGATCGGCGACGAAGCGTTCGGCGGTGAGGTCGGGGCGGCCCAGATAGCCGCGCGCCAGGCCCGCGCCGGAGAGGTGCAGCTCGCCGACGACACCGGGCGGCACGGGGCGGAGGGCGTCGTCGAGGACGTACACCCGTGTGTTCGCCATGGGGCGTCCGATGGGCGGGCGTCCGCCGGAGTGGTCGGGCGGCCGCAGCGGCTGGCTGGTCGTGAAGGTGGTGTTCTCGGTCGGCCCGTAGGCGTTGGTCAGAGCCGTGTCCGGGTACTCCTCCACGAAGCGGCGCACGGTGGCCGCCGACGGCTCCTCGCCGCCCACCCAGATGTGGCCGAGCGACCGCAGGACGGAACTCCCCTCCGCCACAAGGGAGTCGAAGAGCGCGGCGGTGAGGAACGCGCCCGTCGCCCCGTGCTCCGCCACCGCCTCCTCCAGCGCCCCGGCGGCCGCATCGCGGGCCGGTGCCACGACGACGGTGCCGCCGCCGAGCAGCGGCACCCACAGTTCGTACGTCGACGCGTCGAACGAGTGCGGGGAGTGCGCGAGGACCCGGGCGTGGGTGCCGTCCGCCCAGCAGGGGTCGGCGGCGAGAGCGACGATGTTCCGGTGCGTCACCACCACGCCCTTGGGGGTGCCGGTGGACCCGGAGGTGAACATCGCGTACGCGGCCAGGCCCCCGGTGATGGACGGCAACTCCAAGTCCTCGTAGCACTGTTGGGGGACGTCGCCGAATGCCAGCACCGGGATGTCGGCGAAGGGGGCGGCCACCTCGCGTGCGCGCTCGTGGGACGCGGCGTCGGTGAGCAGGAGGCAGGGGCGTGCGCCGTCCAGGACCGTGCGCAGGCGGGCGTCCGGACTCCGCGCGTCCAGCGGCAGGTAGGCCGCGCCTGCCTTGAGGACGGCGAGCAGGGCGACGACGAGATCGGCGGAGCGCTCCATGGCGACGGCGACGAACCGTTCGGGCCCGGCCCCGTGGCGCATCAGCCAGCGGGCGGTCCGCTCCGCACGCGCGTCGAGTTCGGCGTACGTGAGGCGGCTGCCGCCGCAGAGCACGGCTGTGGCGTCCGGTGCGGTGGCGGCGCGCCGCCGGAAGAGCTCCGGTACCGACGCGGCGGGCAGCGGCAGCGAGGGGCCCTGCCACTCGGTCAGGATCGTGTGGCGCTCGGCGGGCGGTACGACGCCGAGGCGGCCGATCGGCAGCGTGGGGTCGGTGGTCGCCTGTGTCAGGAAACTCTCCAGGCGGTGCGCGAGGAGCTCGGCGGTGGCGCGGTCGAAGAGGTCCTCGGCGTAGACGAGGCGTCCCTCGATGCCGCCCGCCCGCTCGGTCACGTCGAGCAGCAGGTCGAAGGTGAGCGACCGGTCCCTGCCCTGCGCCAGCGTCCGCACGGCGAGGCCCGGCATGCGGGGCGGCTCGGACGTGCTGTTCTGGAGGCTGAGCATGACCTGGAACAGAGGGTGCCTGGCCGCCGAACGCGGCGGGTTGACCGCCCCCACGACCTGCTCGAACGGCACGTCCTGATGGTCCAGCGCGGTCAGGACCGCCGACCGTGCCCTGCGCACCAGCTCACCGAAGGCCGGGTCGGACGCGGTGTCCGTGCGGATCACCACGGTGTTCACGAAGCAGCCGACCAGGTCCTCCAGACCGGTGTCGGTGCGCCCGGCGACGGGACTGCCGACGGGGATGTCGGTGCCCGTGCCGAGCCGGTGCAGAAGCCCCGCGAGCCCCGCGTGCAGCACCATGAACACGCTCGCGTCATACGTCCGGGCGACCGCGTCGATCCGCCGCCCCACCTCGGCACCGAGCCGGAAGGGGACCGCGCCCGCCCGGTGCGACGCGGTGGCGGGACGGGGCCGGTCGGCGGGCAGGGCCAGTTCCCCCGGAGCTCCGGCCAATGCTTTCGTCCAGTAAGCGAGTTGCTGGGAGAAGTGGCTGTCGGGGTCGGCGGGGTCGCCGAGGACCTCGCGCTGCCAGAGGGTGAAATCGGCGTACTGGACGGTCAGTTCGGGCCACTCGGGTTCGCTGCCGTCCGTCCGCGCCCGGTAAGCGAGCGCCAGATCGCGGACGAACGGCGCCGCCGACCAGCCGTCGAACGCGATGTGGTGGAACGTCGCCACGAGCACGTGCTCCTGTGGGCCCGTACTCAACAGCACCGCCCGCAACGGGAGTTCCTCCGTGAGGTCGAAGTGCTCCTCCTGCGCCTCGGCCACGAGCCGCGGCAGGTCTTCCGGCCGGGCCGCACGGACCGGAAGGTCCAGGCGGACCGCGGCCGCGTCCAGGATCTCCTGGCGCGGCACGCCGTCCGTCACCGGAAAGACCGTGCGCAGTATTTCGTGGCGCGTCACCACATCCCGCAGCGCCGCCCGCAGGGCGGTCGTGTCCAGCGGCCCGGACAGGTGCAGCGGAACCGAGGCGACGGGCGATTCCCGCCCACTGTTCCGCTCCGCCGGGGAGCCGTCACCGGACTCGCCCTGGAGCGCGCCCTGGAACTCACCCTCCTGGAACTCGCCCTGAAACTCGCCCTGAAACCAGAATCGCAGCTGTGAAAACGACAGTGGGATCATGAATGCCTCGGCCTCCCAGCCTTATGCGCACGCTTCGCGAAGCGCGTTCACATAACGCAATCCGCTCAGTACGGTCTTGGTGTCCACGCCGAAATCAATCAGGCAGGCAATCTCGTCCACGCCGACGGCGCGGAGCCTTTCCACCGTCCGTGCCGCCTCGGCCACCGTGCCGAAGAGCCCCCGTTCGCCGAAGTAGGTGTCGAACGACTGGGAGATGATGAACTCGACGTCTTCCTCGTCGAGGTCGTCGGGATCGAAATCGGGATCGGTCTCGCCGAATGACCGGGTGATGAGGTGGACCGAGCTCTTCAAGTACTCCGTCAGCGGCCCGCGCACGGTCTCGCGCACCTCGTCGCGGCTCTCCCCGACGAACGTGTGCAGCATCAGTACGACGTGTCCGTCCCAGCCCCCGTGCGCCGCGCGCGCCACCGCACGGTACTCGGCGATCTTGGCGGCGAGGTCGTCGACGTCCTGATGGAGCAGATGGGTCAGCACACCCGCCCTGGCCTCGGCGGCCGCGCGGAACGTGCCCGCGTCCCCGGCGCTCGTCACCCACACCGGCAGTTCGCGCTGGACCGGCGGCGGGAAGACCCGCACGGTGGCGGGCAGCCCGTTCCCGTCCGTCACCTCGTGGCTCTCGCCGCGCCACAGGCCCCGCACCTGCCGGACGCTGTCCAGCAGCACGCGCTTGCGTTCGCCGTAGGACGCCCGCCCCAGCGCGAAGTCCACGGGATGCCAACCGGAGGCGAACGAGATGCCGACCCGGCCCCCGGACAGGTTGTCCACCACCGACCACTCCTCGGCGATCCGGACCGGATGGTGCAGGGGAGCCACCACGCTGCCCGCCCTGATGGCGATGTTCTCGGTGACGGTGGCGAGCGCCGCGCCGACCACGGCCGGGTTCGGATAGAGCCCGCCGAAGGCGTGGAAGTGCCGCTCCGGCGTCCACACCGCGCGAAACCCGTTCCGGTCCGCGAAGCGCGCCCCTTCAAGGAGCAGCTCGTACCGTCCCGCGTCCCCCGCAGGGCCGCTGTCGTCCGCGAAGTAGAAGAGGCTGAAGTCCATGGGGCACCCTTGTCGTTCGGCGTCCGCCGGGCGGGCGGGCGCAGTGGTCCGGGGCGTGCGGTCGGCGACGGCACGGTCCCTCAGTCACGCCGGCGCATCCGGCGCAGCGCGGGCCGCGCCTTGCGGGCACCGGCGAGACGCGTCACCAGGTCGGCGACGCGCGGGGTGTCGAAGACCGCACCGACCGGCACCTCGACGCCGAACTCGGCGCGGATGCGGCTCACCAGTCGGGTGACGAGCAGCGAATGGCCGCCGAGTTCGAAGAAGCTGTCGTCGATGCCCACCGCGTCGAGCCCGAGCACCTCCGCGTACATCCGGCACAGGGACTCCTCCGGTGGCGTCCGCGGCGGACGGCTCGCGGCGTCCCCGCCGGGTCGTGGATCGGGCAGCGCGGCGCGGTCGAGCTTGCCGTGCGGGGTCAGCGGCAGACGGTCCAGGACGACGATCGCCGAGGGCACCATGTACGCGGGCAGGAAGGCGCGGGCGTGGCGCGTCACCGCGTCCTTGAGCAGCGCGTCGGCGGAGGCGGCCGAGGGGACGTTGACGTAGCGCGCGACATCGAGCCGGTGTTCGGCCTGAGCCTGCGAGCCGCGGACGTCCTCGGCATCCTCCGCCCCGAGCTCCCCGCCCCCGAAGCCTCCGCCCCCGAACTCCGCGTCGAAGCACGCCGGTCCCGCCACCCCCGACCAGCGCGGCACGACCTCACGGCCCAGTGCCTCGCCGAGCCGCGCGAGTTCCTCGGGGTCCACCGCGTCGGCGTGCCCCTGCCCCACGGCCGCCAGGTCGGCGGTGAGCCGAGCGTTGGGGATCCCGGTGATCCGGAGGCGGCCTGCGGGCCGGTCGCGCAGGAGCGCGCGGACGTCGTCGAGCGAGCGCACGTCCGCGCCCCAGGCCCGCTCCTCCGGCGCCGGACCTGCGGCAGCGCTCGGTCCGGTGCGCAGCACGACGTCGTACCGGTAGCGGGTCAGTTCGTTGTGGTCACCGCCGCGTTTCAGCCGTACGTCGCACGCGGTGAAGGGACCGGGGGAGGCGACGAGCGCGCCGAAGAACCCCGGGTCGACCAGGAGCTCCGGTTCCCTGGCGATGCTCCGCTCGGTGGCCTGCCGATGCGCGGGGCCGCCCGGCACCGCACCGCTCCTGCGCGCCGCCCCCGCCGCGTGGAAGCAGTCGAGGAGCCCCAGATGCCGTACGTCGCCGAGGAACACCGAACCGCCGGGAGCCAGCGCCCGCGCCGCGTGCCGCAGGACCCGGACGAGGTAATCGCCACTGGGGAAGTACTGCGCCACGGAATTGAGCACCACCACGTCGAAGTGCCCCTGGGGGATGCCGGTGTCGTCGTCGGCCTGCTGATCGCGCAGGACGACGCGGTCGGCGAGCGCGGGCCGCTCGACGATGTGCCGCCGGAGACGTTCGATCGCGCGCGGCGAGAGGTCGAGCCCCCAGTAGGAGTCCGCCTCGGGAGCCAGATGGGCGAGCAACAGGCCGCTGCCCACGCCCAGTTCGAGGATGCGGCGAGGGCGCAGCGACCGGATGCGGCGCAGCGTCTCGTCCCGCCACTGCCGCAGCTCGCCGAGCGGCAGGGCGGTCCCGTCGTACCCGCTGTGCCACCCGGCGAAGTCCTCACCGAAGGGCGCGGGCGCCGCATCGGCCGGCACCGCGTCGTGGATGCGCCGCCAGTCGGCGACCCGCTCGCCGTCCGTCGGCGTGCCCGGCGGGGCAGCGCCGCCGTCCCGTACGACGTAGCCGACGATCCTGCGGTCGCCGTCCCGGTCCTCCCGTACGGCGACCGCCGTGCCCGAGACGTGCGGATGACCGGCGAGCAGCGCCTCGATCTCGCCGGGTTCGATGCGGAAGCCCCGCACCTTGACCTGGTCGTCGGCGCGCCCGGCGAACTCCAGTTCGCCATCGGTGGTGCGGCGCACGAGATCACCGGTCCGGTACATCCGGGACCCGGGCGGCCCGAACGGGTCCGCGACGAACCGCTCGGCGGTAAGGCTGAACCGGCCCGCGTATCCCCGGGCGAGCCCGGCCCCCGCGACGTACAGCTCGCCGACCACGCCGTCCGGCGCGGGGCGCAGCCGCTCGTCGAGCACGTACAGGCGCGTACGGCGGATCGGACCGCCGATCGGCGGCGGAGCCGTGCCCGTCGGGGACTCCGGCAGCGGGCGGCTCATGGTGGCGCACACCGTCGTCTCGGTCGGCCCGTACGCGTTGATCAAGGTCCGGCCCCGCGCCCACCGCCCGGCCTCCGCCGCGCCGAGCGCCTCACCGGCGGCGACCAGGCTGCCGACGCCGGACAGGGCGCCGGGCGGCAGCGCGCGGAGTACGGAAGGGGTGAGTGTGGCGTGGGTGACGCCGTGTTCGTCGACGACGTCCAGCAGCCCAGGCCCGGGGAGCAGCCGGCGGGCGGGGGCCATGACGAGCGCGGCCCCTGCGGACAGCGCCAGGGTCAGCTCCCAGAAGAACGCGTCGAAGCCGGACGAGGCGAACTGGAGCACCCGGCTCGTCGGTCGCACCGCCATCGTGCGCAGTTCGTGGGCGACGAGATTGTCGAGGCCGGAGCGCGTCACCACGACACCCTTGGGGCGGCCGGTGGAACCGGAGGTGTAGATCAGGTACGCGGGATGTTCCGGGTGCACGGACCCGGACCCGGAGCCGCTATGGCGGCCGGTCGCCGGTGTCTCCCGCTCCGCAGCGCCGGTCTCCGCCGGGTCCAGGACGAGCCGGGGCACGCCCCGAGCCGTGGCGCAGGCGGCCTCGGTCCCCGGAGTCACGAGGAGCAGCGCGGGAGCGGCGTCGCCGAGGACGTACGCGATGCGGTCGGCCGGGTGCGTGGGATCCACCGGCAGATAGGCGGCACCCGCCTTGAGGACCGCGAGCACCGCGACGACGAGGTCGGGGGACCGGGGCACGGCCGAGGCGACGACCGTTTCGGGTCCGACGCCCCGGGAGCGCAGCCGACGGGCCAACCCTGCGGCGCGGGCGTCGAGTTCGGCGTACGAGACACGTTCCTGCTCGAAGAGGACGGCGGTACGGTCCGGGGCCCGCGCGGCCAGCCCCTCGAAGAGGCCGATGAACGACTGCGCTTCCACACCGTCCCCGTCCCCGTCGCCAGCTCCGTCGTGTCTCTGCCGCGCCTCACATCCGGCGGTCACGGTCAACACGTCCCGGCCCGCCCGCGCGGCGAACTCTCCGATGGCCAGGCCTGGTTCGGCTGCCGCCGTCCGTAACGTGGCCATCAGCCGGGCGGCGATCGCCTCGGCCGTGGCGGGGCGGAACAGGTCGGCGGAGTACTGGAGGTGGCCGTCGAGACCGCCCGGCGTGCCGTCGTCGGCGCGCAGTTCGGCGACCGAGAACGACAGGTCGAACTTGGCGGTGCGCGGCTCCACGGCCTCCGTCCGCATGTCCGTGCCCGCCAAGTCCCATACGGGAACGGCGTTGTTCTGGAAGGCGAGCAGTACCTGGAAGAGCGGCTGACGGCCCGTCACGCGTGGCGGGTTGAGCGCTTCGACGAGCTGGTCGAAGGGCAGGTCCTGGTGCTCGAACGCGGCGAGATCGGTGTCCCGCACCCGCGCGAGCAGCTTCTCGAACGACGGGTCGCCCGAGGTGTCCGTCCTGAGCACCAGCGTGTTCACGAAGAAGCCGACCAGATCGTCGAGCGCGGGCTCGCCGCGCCCCGCCACCACCGCACCGACCGGGATGTCGTGCCCCGCGCCGAGCCCGGTCAGCACCGTGGCGAGGGCCGCCTGCACCACCATGAAGAGCGTGCAGCCGTTGTTCCGCGCCAGCTCCACGAGTGCGCGGTGCAGATCCGCGCCGCAGGCCAGGGGCACGGCACCGCCCCGATGGGCCGCCGTGGCGGGCCGTGGTCCGTCGACGGGCAGCGACAGGGCGTCCGGGAGCCCCTTGAGCGCGTCGGTCCAGTACGCGAGCTGTCGGCTCGGCGGTTCGTCCGGGCCGTCACCACCGTCCATGACGGCGCGCTGCCAGAGGGTGAAGTCGGCGTACTGGACCGGGAGTTCGGGCCAGTCCGGCGCGGTGCTCGCGCGCCGCGCCCGGTAGGCCGTGGCCAGGTCCCGGGCGAGCGGCCGGAGCGACCAGCCGTCGCTGGCGATGTGATGGGTGACGAGTAGCAGTACGTGGGTGTCGGGTCCCGTCGCGAACAGGGCGGCGCGCAGCGGTGGTTCGGCCACGAGATCGAAGGGGAGAGCGACGATCGTACCCAGCCGCTCGGCCAGCTCCGCGGCGCGTATCTCGTGCACCGGCAGGTCCAAGCGCACGGCCTCCGGCGCCAGGACGTGCTGCGCGGGTTCGCCCGCGTGCTCGCGGAAGACCGTGCGCAGCGACTCGTGGCGCGCCACGACGTCCCGCAGCGCGGACCGCAGGGCGGGCACGTCCAGGGCGCCCGTCAGGCGGAAGGCCATCGGCTCGTTGTACGTGGAGTTCGGCCCTGCCAGCCGGTCGAGGAACCACAGCCGGTGCTGGGCGCGGGAGAGCGGCAGCAGGGCGGGGCGGGGCGCCCGGCGCAGCGGGGGCCGGGAACGGGTGGGCACAGGGCGACCGCGTCCCTCAGATCCGGCGCCGACCTCTGCTCCGCCGGCGAGTACGGCCATCGCGGCGTCCACGCGCCGCGCGAGGGCCACCGGCGTCGGCGCCTCGAAGACGTCGCGCACCGTCAGCTCCGCGCCCAGGTCGGCCCGGACCCTGCCCACGAGCCGCATGGCGAGCAGGGAGTGGCCGCCCGCAGCGAAGAACCCGGTGTCGGCGCCGATCCGTGGCGCGTCGAGCAGCTCGGCGAAGAGGGCGCGCAGCGTCCGTTCCCTCGCCGTGCGCGGCGCGTGCGACGGGGTGCCGGGGGTGGTGACCTCGGGGGCCGGGGCGGGCAGCGCCGAGCGGTCCGTCTTGCCGTTCGGCGTCAGCGGGAAGGCGTCGAGGACGACGAAGGCCGACGGCACCATCGCCTCGGGCAGCCGCGCGGCACAGTGCGCGCGCAACGTGTCGGACAGTCCGTGGGGCGCGGGCGGGGTCGCGGTGACGTACGCGAGGAGGCGACGGTCCCCGTACGGGTCCCTGCGCGTGGTGACCACCGCCCTCGTGACGGCGGGATGGCGGCCGACGACCGCCTCGATCTCGGCCGGTTCGATCCGGTGGCCGCGCACCTTGACCTGGTCGTCGGTACGGCCCAGATAGGCGAACACCCCACCGGACAGCGGCCGTACGCGATCGCCCGTCCGGTACATCCGGCCGCCCGCGGGCCCCAGCGGATCGGCCACGAACCGCGCCGCCGTCGCGCCCGGGAGACCCGCGTACCCCTGGGCGACCCCGGCACCGGCCAGATACAGCTCACCGGCCTCCCCCTCGCGCACCGGGCGCAACCGGTCGTCGAGGACCAGGGTCCGTACGCCGGGCAGGGCCGACCCGATGTGCGGTCCCGCCCCCGTGACGCGGGCGGCCGTCGCGTCGACGGTGCACTCCGTGGGCCCGTACAGATTGACCGCGCTCACCCGGCCCTGCCGCGACAGTTCGGTCAGGTCGGCCCACATGGCGGGCGGCACGGGCTCACCACCGAGGAAGAGCCGCAACGCGGGCCCGTCCGCGCCGTCCCCCGTCGGCAGATACGGGCGGAGCACTGCCCAGTGCGACGGGGTGGCGTCCAGGTCGGTGGCACCCTGGGCGCGCAGGAAGTCGGTGAACAGGCCTGGCTCAGCACGGAGTTCGTCCGTCGGCAGGATCAGCGTGTCGCCCCGGCAGACCCGGACCCACTGCTGGACCGACGCGTCGAACCCCGGCCCGGCGTTCCACGCCACGCGGGCGGGCTCCGGGGGATAGACCCCGCTCTCCTCCAAGGCGCGGACCAGATGGGCGACGTTGCGCCGGGTGACGGTCACGCCCCTGGGGCGGCCGGTGGTGCCGGAGGTGGGGAGGATGTACGCGGGGGCCGACCAGGGGACGGACGCGATGGATGTCGTCCGTGGTCCTGCCGTTCCGTAGGGCGTCGCTTCCGAGGAGAGGCTTATGTCGATGTCGATGTCGATGTCGATGTCGATTTCGAGGACGCGGGCCCTCGGCGGCCAGGCATCGGGGTCAACGTGGCCGCCCGCCACGACGACCGCGCGCGCACCGGAGTCCTCGACGAGCAGCCGCAGGCGTCCGGCGGGATGGGCGGGGTCGAGCGGGACCTGGGCCGCGCCGACCTGCCAGACGGCGAGCAGCGCCGCGACGAGGTCGGGGCGCCGGGGGAGACACACCGCCACGGCGGATCCGGGCGTCACACCCGCGCGGCGCAGCGCGGTGGCCAGCTCATTTACCCGGACGGCCAGTTGGGCATACGTGAGGCGCTCGGTCGGCGTGGCGACGGCGATGCGACCGGGGTGCCGGGCGGCCCCTCGGTGGAATCGGCTCAGGAGATCGGTCGCGCTGCCTGTCACGGAGGGCTCCTCGGGCTCTCGTTCGTGAGGTGGAACCATGGCCGCTGCCGCGTCGCGGCCGCCGCGAATCGCGGGACGCGCGTACGGCCCTTCGCTAGCGCGGAGCCGAATAGGGCGCGTGCTGCGGCGCCGACCCGCGAGTGACCCCAGTGACCCCCGAGTAAAGAGGAATGCTCAATTCCCGCGCTCGGACAGCGCGCGGAACCCCGCCATTCATGAGGGCCGGGGGCCGGCCGAATCCATTCCCAAACGTCCCAAACGGATGCGCCATCCGAAATCGACTCGCTTTCACCCAAGGCGTGTTACTGCGGTGACGAGCGCGAATAATCCTAGGGCGGCGGTCGTTGAATTCCCACACTGGTATTCAAAAATCCGATCTTGTATGATCGCGCGAATCCCGGTCGGAACGACTTCTGCGAAGGGGTCGCGCGCCATGAGCGACGAGGGTGCCGCCGACGTTCCCGGCGTGGTCGACGAGCCCTCCCCGCCCGGCGGCGCACGGTCGGCGAAAAGCCGGAGCCTGTTGTTCCACCGGAACTTCCGGCTGCTCCTGATCGGGGAGACCACCAGTAAATTCGGCACGAGCGTCACCTCCGTCCTGCTGCCCGTCGTCGCGGTCACCACGCTCGACGCCCCGGCGTTCCTGCTCGGCCTCCTGACGGCGGCGACCTGGCTGCCCTGGCTGCTGATCGGCCTGCCCGCGGGCGCCTGGGTCGACCAACTGCCCCGCCGCCCGGTGATGCTCTGCGCCAACGCGGTCTCCGCCGTCCTGTTCGCGAGCGTGCCGGTCGCGGCCTGGCTCGGCGTCCTCGGCATCTGGCACCTGGTGGCCGTCGCGCTGCTCTCGGGCACGGCCGCCGTCTTCTTCTCCACGGCGTACTCCGCGTACCTGCCGTCCCTGGTCGACACGTCCGAACTCATGGAGGGCAACGCGAAGTTGCAGGGCAGCGAGCAGGCCGCGAAGGTGGCGGGGCCCGGCGTCGGCGGACTCCTCGCGCAGACGGTGGGAAGCGCGAGCGGCCTGCTGCTCGACGCCTTCTCGTTCGTCGTCTCCTCGATGTGCCTGCTCGCCGTGCGCGGCGTCGAGCCCCGCCCCGCCGTCAGGTCAGGGCGCCGACTGCGCGCCGAGATCTCCGCGGGCCTGCGCTTCGTGCTGCGCGATCCGCACGTGCGGATCCTCACCGCGTACGGCGCGGCGGTGAATCTGGCCCTGGCCGGCTACCAGGCGGTCCTCGTCGTCTTCCTCGTCCGCTCCGTGGGCGTCGACTCCGGCACGCTCGGCGCGCTGGTCGCCTTCGGGGGAGTGGGCGGCATCGCGGGCGGACTGCTCGCGGGACGGCTCACCCGGTGGCTCGGCACCGCCAGGGGGCTGCTCGTCGTCCAGCTCACCGCATCGCCCTTCGGGCTGCTCATCCCGCTGACCCGGCCGGGCGCGGGCCTCGCGCTGTTCGCGGTGGGCTCCGTCGTCGTACTCGCGGGGGTGGTGGCCTGCAACGTCATCATCGTCAGCTTCCGCCAGTCGTACTGCCCGCCCGAGATGCTGGGCCGGGTCACGGCGACCACGCTGTTCCTCAACTACGGCACCATCCCGCTCGGCGCGCTGCTCGGCGGCGCCCTCGGCTCGCTCCTCGGCGCGCGCCCGACGATGTTGATCGTGACCACCGCCCTCGTCGCGGCGAACGGCTTCCTGCTCGGCGCCCCGCTCCGCACGCTCCGCGACTTCCCCGCGGCGTCGGCGCGCGCCTGAGCGCGGACGGCCGTCGTCGCGGCGGATGGGCTGCTCCCGTTTCGACACACGTTGCCTGGTCATCCCGCTCGGCGCTGCCCAGAAGGCATCCAGACTCTGCCCAGCTGCGGATGTGAGGCTGATTCGGGCCTTCGGTTGCCCCTGAGTCCAACCTTTGCACTGCAGAGGGGGCGGAGAGGCGCTCGCATCAGACCGACGAACCGGAGTTGAGGGATGTCACAGGAGAGCATGTCGCCCCGGCCCGCCGAGGCCGCCGCCGCAGCGGCGCCCCTTTGGGAACCGGAGGTTCTGCGGGGGGAGGTCTCTCGTCTGCTGGGCGCGGAACTGAGTCCTGCGGACGACGACGTCAACCTCATCGAACTGGGGCTCCAGTCGTTGCAGTTGATGCGGCTCACGAACCGTCTGAACCGTTCCGGCAGCCGGGTCGACTTCGCACAGCTGGCGGATGATCCTCGTCTGTCGGCATGGTGTGCGCTGCTGAAGGGCTCGGACGGGTTCACCGCCCCAGTGCCGGACAAGCTCGCGTCCGCCGTGGATGAGCACAGGGGTCCCGGTACGCGATCGTCCACCGACGAGGGCAGCGGCTTCCCGCTCACCGCCGTGCAGCAGGCGTACTGGATCGGTCGCAGAAGCGACCAACCGCTCGGTGGTGTGGGCTGCCACGCCTATCTGGAGATTGATGCCCTTGACGTCGATGCCCAGTGTCTCGAGTCCGCGGTGCGCGCCCTTCTGGACCGACACCCCATGCTGCGGGCCCGGTTCGAATCGGACGCGACCCAGCGTGTGCTGACGCGGTCTCCTTGGGCCGGCCTGACCGTCCACGACTTCCGCGCTCACCCGGCGGAGGCCGCCGACCAGGAGCTGGACCTCCTGCGCGACGGGCTCTCGCACCGTCGCCTGAACGTGGGTGCGGGTGACGTCCTGGACGTGCAGCTGAGTCGGCTGCGCGGGTCCCGTGACCGGATCCACGTCAACGTCGACCTGCTGGTCGCCGATGTCCACAGCATCCGGCTGCTCCTCGCGGACCTGGCCGCACTGTACGAGGACCCCTCGGCCGTGCCGGAACTGACGTACACCTTTGGCGAATACCTGGCCGAGCAGGCCGGGAGCAGGAACGTCGAGCGTGAGGCCGCGCGGGCGTACTGGCAGCGTCGGCTGCCCGAAATGCCGGGAGGCCCTCGGCTGCCACTGGCCGTCGAGCCCGCGGACATCGAGGCTGTCCGCTTCGTGCGCCGGACCCATGAACTGTCACCAGAAGCGTGGAGCACCCTGCAAGGGAAGGCGGCAAGGGCCGGCATCACACCGGCTGTGCTGATGGCAACCGCCTTCTCCGAGGTCCTCGCGCGGTGGAGCGGCGAGGAGAGGTTCCTGCTCAATCTGCCGCTCTTCGACCGTGACGTCGAGGCACACCCGCAGATCGAGCGCGTCGTCGCCGACTTCACGAGCCTCGTCCTGCTGGAGGTCGACCTGACCCGTGGCGGCACCTTCGCCGAGCGGTCCCTGGCCGTGCAGAAGCAATTGCATGAGGACGTGGCGCACTCCGCCTACACGGGGGTGGATGTGCTGCGCGATTTTGTCCGCGCCGACACCGACTCGCCGCGCGGCGCGCCGGTGGTCTTCGCCTGCAACCTGGACGCGCCCCTGGTGCCCGATGCCTGCGCCACACAGTTCGGAGAGCTGACCTGGATGGTGTCCCAGACTCCCCAGGTCTGGCTCGACCACCAGGTCTACCGGACCAGGGCCGGCGGCCTGCTGCTGGCCTGGGACGCCGTGGAGGAACTCTTCCCGGCGGGTGTGCTGGACGCGATGATGTCCGCGTACGCCAAGTTGCTCGGTGACCTTGTGGCCGGGGAGCTGCGGACCGCCCCGTGCCTCGCGTTGCCCGCTGCACAGCGGACACGGCGCGACGAGGTGAACTCCGCCTGCAGAGAGGAGAGCGGACACCTCCTGCATTCGGCATTCTTCGACTCGGCGCGGAGCAGGCCCCGGCAGACCGCACTGAGGTGGGGCGACACCGGGCAGCTGACCCATGGCGAACTCGCCGAACAAGCCCTGCGTATTGGCGCGGCGCTGGAGGGACAGGGCGTCGGGCGTGGCTCGACCGTGGCCGTCACCGTCCCCAAGGGCCCGGATCAGATCGCCGCCGTGCTCGGCATCCTCGCGGCGGGCGCCACCTACGTGCCCATAGGCGTCGATCAGCCCGAGGCACGGTGTGCCCGGATCCTGGAGACGAGTGGCGCCGCGCTTGTTCTGGTCGGCGGCTCTCTCTCGCGCTCAGCCGGAACGGCGACCCCCGTCCTGTCCGTCGCCGAGGCGCTGCGCGCGGAACCGCTCGACGCGCCGCTGCGTGCGGAGCCGGACGACACGGCCTACGTCATCTTCACTTCGGGTTCCACCGGCGCGCCCAAGGGTGTCGAGGTGAGTCACCGGGCCGCGATCAACACCGTCGAGGACATCTGCGAGCGGTTCGCCGTCTCGTCGAGCGACCGCGTACTGGCTGTCTCGGCACTCGATTTCGACCTGTCGGTATGGGACATCTTCGGGCCGCTGGCCGTGGGTGGCGCTCTCGTCCTGGTGGACGAGTCCGACCGGCGGGACGCGAGCCGTTGGCTGAGCCTGTGCTCCCGGCACGAAGTGACGGTGTGGAACAGCGTGCCCGCGCTCCTGGACATGCTGCTCACCGCCACGGCCGAGGCGGAGCTGCCGGCGTCGATGCGCCTGGCCCTGCTGTCAGGCGACTGGATCGGCATGGATCTGCCCGGCCGGCTCGCTTCCGCGACCGCCGGGCGATGTCAGCTCGTCGGGCTCGGTGGCGCCACTGAGGCGGCGATCTGGTCCAACGCGTACGAGGTCGCCGACATACCTGAGCACTGGCGGTCGATCCCGTACGGGAAACCCCTGCGCAACCAGAGATTCCGCGTCGTGGACGGTCGGGGCCGGGACTGCCCGGACTGGGTGCCGGGCGAGCTGTGGATCGGCGGCGCCGGCGTAGCCCTGGGCTATCGAGGTGCACCCGGGTTGACGGCCGAGAGCTTCGTCGAGCACCACGACGAGCGGTGGTATCGCACGGGGGACCTCGGCCGCTATTGGCCGGACGGAAACCTGGAGTTCTTGGGGCGGTTGGACCATCAGGTCAAGATCAATGGCTTCCGCGTCGAACTCGGCGAGATCGAAGCCGGCCTCCAGGGGCACCCCGAGGTCGCGAGCGCCGTCGTCGTGCGGGCCGGAGAGCGCCGCAACGAGCTGACCGCGGCCGTGGTCGAGCGCGTCATGCAGAACGAGGGAGTCATCACTCACGAGGCGGACGCCTCTGCCCAGGCCGCGGGCCGGGCCCTCACCGTGGACCCGGCCGCCGCGACGACGGACGCCGAAGCGCTCGAACACCACCTGGTCGACGTTCTGCTGGCCGAGGTTCTCTCGCCGATGGTCGTGGCCGCGCCCGGCACCGCACAGACGCTGTCGGTGACGGAGGAGCAGCGGCCTGTGCTGGAGGCCTGGATCGCTCATCTGGCCGGGACCGACGTGGTGCGCCGAGACGGCCGCGCTGTCCGCCCAGGTGCGCGCTGGGCGGAGACTCGCGACCAAGGACGGGCGCAGCGGCTGCGTGACCGGGCGCGAGGCACCCATCTGGAGCCCGTGGCCACCGCGCTGGCCTGGGCGGGACCCGTCCTGACAGCGGTGTTGGGCGGCGAGGCGCACGCCTCGGTGCTGTTGGACGACCCGGTGCTGTCACCGGAGGGGCTCAACGACGCCATGCCCGCGGTCAGGGAGTGCGTGGCGGCCGTCGCGGCCGACCTGCGAGCGTCGCTGTGCGACGGCACGGGTGTGCCGGCGATCGCCGAGTGGGACGCGACGAGCGGGCTCGGCGCCGCGCGTCTTCTCGCAGGGCTGGAACCCGGCACGGTCGACTACACCTTGCTCGGCACCTCGACGGCGCACCTGGGCACGGCCGAGGCACGGCTGGCGGATTCGGGACACCGGGTGCGCACCGTGCACCAAAGCAGCTCCGCGGTACCCGCCGAACGTGTGCATGCCTATGACGCCGTCGTGGCCAACAACGTGCTGCACCGGATGCCGACCTCCGAATCCGCCGCGATGACCATGGCACTGTTGCTCAAGCCAGGCGGCCGACTGCATGTGCTGGAGCGCACCCGCCTGTCCCCGCTCGCTCTGGTGGTCGCCCTGCCGCTGGAGGCACAGGCGGGTCGGCTTCAGCACGGTGGGCCGGGCAAGACCTGGCTGCCTTCCGGAGCGGAGTGGGCACGGGCCTGCGCGGTCGCCGGACTCGTCGACATCCGGGTGGTGCGCTCTCACGCGACGGGCGAAGTCCTGCTGACCGCTCGCCGGCCCCACGGAGCGGCCGGGGTCGATCCGGACGAACTCCGTCGGTGGACGGCCGAACGGTTGCCCGGCCACATGGTTCCTGCCCACTTCGCGGTGCTTCCCGCGCTGCCCCTGAGCGCCAACGGCAAGGTCGACCGGCAGCGGGTGCAGGACGTCCTGGCATCCATGTCCCCGCGCTCCCGCGAGGAGTCCGACCCGCCTCGAGGCGCCACGGAGCAGTCGGTCGCCGGGTTGTGGGCCGACCTGCTCGGTCTGACTTCGGTGGGACGTGACGAGAGCTTCTTCGTGCTGGGCGGTGACAGCCTCCTCGCCACCCGCCTGGTCACGGAGGTGCACACGGCCCTGGGCGTCGAACTTCCCATGCGCGATGTGATGCGTGCGCCGACCGTCGCCGGCTTGAGCGCGCTGATCGAGAGTCTGCTGTCCACGGACCACGACGAGATGCCGGGGTCGTACGCCGCCGGTGGTGACTTCGAGGAAGGTGTGCTGTGAACCCCAGCCAACTGGTCGAAGAGTTCAAGACCGCCGGGATCCGTGTCTGGCGAGAGGGCGAGCAACTGCGGTTCCGGGCACCGCGCGGCGTCATGACGGAGGAGCGCCTCGCGGCCCTGCGCCGCTGCAAGGACCAGCTCCTCGCCGAATTGCCCGACGGGGCGGCACCGGACGGAGTCCGTACCGACGGCTCCGCCGCCCGCGAGCCCGTCTGGGTGGCCGAGCCGGAGTCCCGTCACGAGCCCTTCGCGCTGACGGACATCCAGTCCGCGTACCTGCTCGGCCGGGACGATGCCTTTGACTACGGAGGCGTCTCCTGCCACATCTACCTGGAGTTCCGGCGTTCCGCCGACCTCGACCCCGAGCGTCTGCAGCACGCGTGGGACGGCCTGGTCGAGCGCCACGGCATGCTGCGTTCGGTCATCTCGCCCGACGGGACCCAGCGCATCGCCCCAGCACTCTCGGACACCGGTATCCGGGTCACCGACGTACGGGGCGCCTCGGACGAATCGGTGTCCGCCACGCTTGCCGCCGTCCGTGACGAGCTGTCGCACCGGGTTCACCCCGCGGGCGAACGCCCCATGTACGAGCTGAGGTTGACGCGGACGACGGACCACAGCCTGCTGCACCTGTCGATGGACTTCATGGTGCTGGACTGGATCAGCATCCAGCTGCTGCTCTCCGAATTGGACCGGCGATGCGAGCAGCCCGACTGTGAACTACCGCCCGTCGACGCGACGTTCCGCGATTACGTCTGCGCCGAACGCCGCCTGCGCGACACGGAGCGCTACGAGCGTGATCGTGCCTACTGGTGGAACCGGCTCGACGAGTTGCCGGCCGCTCCGGCCCTGCCGTTGACCGAGGGCCATGACCCGGCCGACGTGCCGCCCCGCTTCCGCCGTCTCGGTACGTCGCTGAGTGCTGAGGCGTGGCGGGCGCTGAAGAAGCGTGCCGCGGGACACGGCAGCAGCCCGGCCAACGCGGTGCTCGCCGCGTATGCCGAGACGATCGGCCGCTGGAGCGCCACGGAGCGGTTCTGCCTGGGGCTGACCATCCTCAATCGCATGCCGCTGCATCCGGATGTGGACCGGCTGCTCGGAGACTTCACCTCCGTCAGCCTGCTGGGCGTGGACCAGTCGGCACGAGCGTCCTTCGCCGAGCGGGCGCGCGGCGTGGGTGAGCGGCTCTTCGAGGATCTCGATCACAGGCTCTGTGGGGGAGTCGAGGTGCTGCGCGAGCTGGCCCGCCGCCGGGGGCGCGAAGCCGCACTGATGCCGGTGGTCTTCACCGGAGGCATCGGTGTCGCGGACCGATCCGTCGCCGGCGCTGAGAACTTGCGGCCGGTCTACGGAATCAGCCAGACACCGCAGGTGTGGATCGACTGCCAGGCCACCGACCAGTTCGGAGGTCTGGAAGTGAACTGGGACGTCAGGGAAGGGGTCTTCCCCGACGGTCTGGTGGACGACATGTTCGCGGCGTTCTCTCGCCTGCTGCATCGCATCGCGGAGGAGGACGCTCCCTGGCGCGAGGTCGACCCGCTGGGACTGCCGGAGTACCAGCGGTCCCGAAGAGACGCCGTCAACGCCACCGCGGCACCGGAACCCGGTGGTCTGTTGCACGCACCACTGGTGGAGTACGCGAGGAAGTTCCCCGGCGCCACGGCTGTGATCGACGCGACCGGGTCGATGACCTACGAGGACTGGCTGGGCCGGGCGGCCTGGGTGGCGCGCGAGCTGCACGCGGTGGGATGCCGCCCCGGGGACTTCGTTGCCGTGCTCATGGACAAGGGACGCGATCAGGCCATCGGCGTCCTGGGCGTTCTGTTGGCCGGCGGCGCGTACGTACCCGTGGATGTGGGCCAGCCCCAAGCGCGGCGCGACCGCATCCTGAATGGCTGCGGCGCTCGCTACGCGGTGCTCTCGGACGAGAGTCTGAGCCGGACGCTGCCGGCTGCGGTCCGGCCCGTGGATGTGACGGGCGCTGAGCCGCTGGCGCCCGCGGAGCTGCCTGATGCGAGCGCGGTTGCTTCAGGTGACCTCGCCTATGTCATTCACACGTCGGGTTCGACCGGCGAGCCCAAGGGCGTGATGATCAGTCACAGAGCCGCCGCGAACACCGTGCACGACATCAACGAGCGCTTCGCGGTCAGTGACTCGGACAAGGTGCTCGGCCTCGCCGCACTGGGCTTCGACCTGTCCGTCTACGACCTGTTCGGGCCGCCCGCCCTCGGCGCCGCCCTGGTGCTGCCCGAATCCGCCCGCCGCGGTGACCCCTCGCACTGGGCCGAGTTGATGCAACGCCATGGCGTCACGCTCTGGAACTCCGTTCCCGCTCAGCTGCAGATGCTGGCGCACTATCTGGACGCGGAACCGCGAGCACTCCACCAGGTGCGGCTCGCGATGCTGTCGGGCGACTGGATTCCGCTCGCCCTGCCCGAGCACGTGGGCCGACATCTGAACTGTGCCGAACTGGTCAGCCTGGGGGGAGCGACGGAGGCCGCGATCTGGTCGATCTACCGGCCCATTCGCTCCGTCGAGCCGCAGTGGCGGAGCATTCCCTACGGCACTCCGCTCGCCAACCAGCGTTTCCACGTGCTCGACGGCGCGCTCCGCGACCGCCCGGACCTGGTCGCCGGCGAACTGTACATCGCGGGCACCGGTCTGGCGGAGGGTTACCTCAATGACCGCGAGCGCACCCTGGAACGCTTTCCACGGCATCCGGAGACAGGTGAACGGCTCTACCGCACCGGTGACCTGGGCCGCTATCTTCCCGATGGCGAGATCGAGTTCCTCGGCCGCGCCGATCAGCAGGTCAAGATCCGCGGGCACCGCATCGAACTCGGCGAGATCGACTCCGTCCTCGGCGAACACCCGGCCGTCGGTTCCAGCGCCGTCCTGGTGGAGGACGCGGACGTGCTCGAGCGTTCGCTCATCGCCTTCGTGGAACCCGCCGTCCGGATGGATCCGCCGGAGGAGTCGGCCGCGCTGGCCGTGCAGAACGAGGCCGCAGCCCAGTCGGCCGTGCCGCTCCCGCCGGACGCTCCCACCGCGGAGCAAGTACGCGCGTATGTGCGCACCTTGAACCGTGCCTTCCTGCTGTCCATGGCTGAGACGCTGGCTGTGTCCGGACTTTTCGCGGACGGCGCCACGGCCCGGTCGGAGGCAGAGCTCAGCCGTCGGCTGCGGGTGGCCGAGTCACACCTGGGGTTGCTGCGGCGCTGGCTCTCGGCCCTGGCGACGGCCGGGTACGTACGACACGAACCGGCCACTGACACCTGGCAAGGACTTCGGGCACCGGACACGGCCGAGGTGAGCCGTGCCTGGAAGGAACTCGCGGCCCACGCCCATGACGATGTCTGCCCGCCCAGCCTGCTGGCGTACTTCCGAGCGCACTCGGACGCGCTGCCCGCTCTCCTGCGGGGAGAAGAGGAGGCCGTAAGGCTGTTCTTTCCCGGTGGCAGCCAGGAGATCGCGCGTGCCTGGTACGCCGACAACCTCGCCTCACGGCGCCTACTGGCGACGCTCGGTGCCGCCGTACGCGGCGCGGCGCACGGGAAGCAGGGCGGTCGGCCGCTGCGGGTGCTCGAGGTCGGCGGTGGCATCGGGGCGGCCACGGGACCGGTCCTGGACGCACTGGGGGACCGGCCGGTGGACTACTTGTTCACCGACGTCTCGGAGTACTTCCTCGCGGACGCCAGGGAGCGGTTCGGAGCCCGTCCGGGGGTGCGTTTCGGCCTGTTCGACATGAACGCAGACGCGCGTGCACAGGGCCTGCTCCCCAACTCCTTCGACGTCATCGTGAGTGCTGGAGCTCTCAACAACGCACGGGACACCCCGCAGGTGATCTCCCGGCTGCGCGCACTGCTCGCCCCGCAGGGCTGGTTGTGCCTGCTCGAGATGGTGCGGGAACACCCGGAGATCACCGCGACACAGGCGTTCATGATGGAGGAACCCGAGGATGCGCGGCGTGAGCGGGGGAACCTGTTCGTCCACGAGGATCAGTGGCGTGACCTCCTCACGGACGCGGGCGCGTCCGAGGTACTCGTACTGTCGGACGCAGACGATCCGTTCGCGGAGCTGGGCCAGTCCGTGCTGGCGGCCTCCTTCAAGCAGGACCGGGTGGTGACCCACCCCGAGGAGATCACTCAATGGGTGGCCGATCGGCTGCCTGCCTACATGATTCCCGCGCACCTCCAGGTCGTCGACGCACTGCCGTTGACGTCGAACGGCAAGGTGGACCGCAAGCGTCTGCTCGGCTGGGTGCCGCAGCGCGGCGAGCGAACCGCGGACCGGGCGGCTGAACCGCCCCGGCCCGGTGTGGAACGACGCGTGGCTGAACTCTGGGCGGAACTGCTGGGTGGCGAACTCCCGTCCCGACACCAGGGATTCTTCGACGCGGGGGGTGACTCCCTGCTGGCGGCGCGGTTGGTGGGCAGGGTGCGTGAGCTGGTGCCCGAGGCGTCGGCCGTCACCTTCGACGTCCTGCTGCGCACCCTCCTGAACACGCCCACTGTCGCGGGCTTGGCCGCCCGGATCGAGGCGCCGGCCGATGGGAGCGGGGAACCGAGTGGGCGCGGGAGGCCCCTTGAGGGCAGGCCGTCGTCCCTCGTCGATCTGGGAGGCTCAGGACGGGGCCCGGTGCGGGTACTGGTGCACGAGGGCCTCGGCACCCTCGCGCCGTACCGTCCGTTGATCCGTGAACTCGCCCAAGACGGAACCCTGTTGGGACTCGCGGTACCTGACAGTGACGGCTATCTCGGAATCGCGCCGGAGCGAGTGGTGGAGGACCTGGCCGCCGGATACGCGCGTGAGGTGCTGGCCGCAGGGCATCGCGACGTGGAGATCGTGGGCTACTGCTCCGGAGGGCTGATCGCCGCAGAGCTGGCCCGCGCGCTGAGCGAGGGCGGAGCCGACGTACGGCGCCTGACCGTGGTCTCCAGCTACCGCATCCCGTATCGGCTGCGCGACCCGCTCATGGTCGACTACGCCTTCGCCCGTGTCATGGGAGGGGACCTGGGAACGCTCGGTTGGCCCGTGGACGAGAGTGACATGGGGAAGGCCCTGTCGGCGGCCCTGCACCGCTCTCCCCGGTCGCTGGAGCCCGGTGCCCTGGCGCGCGTCGGTGGGGACGAGCGGCTGGATTCCGTCGCCGAGCGCTTCCGAGCGTTGGAGAAGCTCACGGACGACGAGCGCGAGGACGGTCTGTACCGGGAGCTCGCCGCGACCGAGGCGGGCCTGGGCGACGTTCGCCATGTGACCGCTCTGCACCGCGTCTTCGCGCACACCGTAGAGGCGGTCACCCGCTATGAGCCGCTGCCGTATGCGGGGGACATCACCTTCCTTCGACCTCTGGCGCCCACGCACTTCATCCCCGGCTTCGCGGACGACATGACGCACTTCTGGAAGGACTTGTGTCTGGGTGAGTTCACGGTCGTCGACGTGCCCGGTGACCACTTCACGTGCATCCAGGCGCCGCACGTGTCACGGACCGCCGAGGCGATCACGGCACGTGCCGGGGTGCGGCGATGAGCGCCCCCCTGCGGGTCGTGGTGTGCGGCACACGGTTCGGGCAGGTGTATCTGTCGGCACTCCGCCGCTGCCCGGAGAGGTATCGGCTCGTCGGCATCGTCGCGCAGGGCAGCGCGAGATCCGTGTCCCTCGCCGAGGAGTACGGGGTTCCGCTGTACGCGTCGGTCGACCAGCTGCCTGACGGCGTGGACGTCGCCTGCGTCGTCGTGTCCAGCGGGGTCGGGGGTGGCCAGGGCGTGGAGCTGGCCACCCGGCTGATGGAGCGTGGGATACACGTGCTGCAGGAACACCCCGTCCACCCCAGCGAGTTGGCGGACTGCCTGCGCACCGCGCGAAGGACGGGGACGCAATATCAACTGAACACCTTCTACCCCCACCTCGAGCCCGTGCGCCGCTTCATCGCCGCGGCACGACGCCTGGTGGCGCGGCGGCCCGCGGTGTTCGTGGACGCCATGTGCGCCGTGCAGGTCTCCTTCGACCTCCTGGACATCCTGAGCGAGGTCTTTGACGGCGTCCGTCCTTGGTCCCTCACCGCGCCCCCGGACGGCGCGGGGCGCCCACTCTCCGCTGTGGACGCGACGGTTGCCGGAGTGCCGTTGACGCTGCGTGTGGAGAACCGGATGGAGCCCGGAGACGACAGCAGCAGTCTGTTGCTGCACCGCGTCACCGTCGGTACGGACGCGGGCAACCTGACCCTGGTCAGTACCCACGGCCCGGTCATCTGGAGCCCCGTCCTGCGGGTTCCCTCGGATGCCGTGGGGCGGTTCCTCGCCGGTCCTGGCGGGGCAGGGCCCCGGGCAGGTGACGTGCCGGAGGCCAGCGCCGAGGTACTGGGACCCATCGAGGCACCGGCGTGGGGGTCGGTCCTGGAAGAGGTGTGGCCGGAAGGTGTCCTGCGCGCCTTGGACCAGCTGGGGGCGCGCATGGCCGCGGGCGGCGATCCACTTCAGGGTGCCCAGCGGCATCTGACGGTGGCCCACGCCTGGCAGGAGCTCACGGACGCACTGGGGTTCCCGCAGGCGAGCAGTCCCCGCACCGGCCCTCCGATCACCGCCGCGGACTTGCTGTCGGTCTCCGGTGAACCAGCGGAGGCAGGGTGACAAGGCAGCTTGCTCCTTGTACATTCTTGTACGCGTACAAATAACGCGTACGAAAAGTTGGAGGAGCTGTGAACGAGGCAGGTATGAACAGGGGGCGAGTGCTTCTCGCAGTGGCCTTGGCCCAGTTCACGGTCACGATGGTCATGTCGATCGTGAACGTGGCGCTGCCCGCCATCCGCACCGGTCTGGGCTTCGCCCCGGACCAGTTGTCCTGGGTTGTCAACGCGTACTCGCTGGTGTTCGGAGGTCTGCTGCTGCTGGGCGGCCGCGCCGCGGACGTGTACGGCCAGCGACGGTTGCTGGTCAGCGGCGCGGTGGTCTTCGCGGTGGCCTCGCTCGGCGGTGCACTGGCCCAGAGCCCGGTCCAGATGATCGTCGCGCGCGTGGTGCAGGGCCTTGGAGCCGCTGCCCTCGCGCCCGCCGCGCTCGCGATTCTGACCACCACTCAGCGTGAGGGGCGCGAGCGCACCAGGGCCTTGGGCGTCTACGCCGCGGTATCGGCCGTGGGCGGGGCGGCGGGCGTTCTCTTCGGTGGTTTGCTCACCGAGTACGGAGGGTGGCGCTGGGTCATGCTCGTGAACGTCCCGATGGCGCTGGCAGTGGTCTGGTTGGCCATGCGTCACATTCCCCAGGGGGCGTCCGGCGGGGGCCGGCGGCTCGATGTGCTGGGCGGCATCCTGGGCACCGGCGGCGTGGGCCTGCTCGTGCTCGGCGTCGTGCGCACCAATGAGTACGCCTGGACCTCGGGCATGACGCTGGGCACGCTGGCGGGCGCGGTGGTGCTGCTCGTGGCCTTCGTCATGGTGGAAACCCGCCCATCGGCAACGGACCCGCTGGTGCGGTTCGGGCTGCTCGCCCGGCGCAGCGTCGGCGGTGCGAATCTCTTCATGCTCCTGGTGTGCGCGGGCCAGTTCGCCGGTTTCTATTTCGTTTCGCTCTACCTCCAGCAGGTGCTCGAGATGAAGCCGGTCGCCGCCGGTACCGCCTTCCTGCCCTTCTGTGCCGGCATGATCGCGGGCAGCGCCGTCTCGACCCGGTTGCTGGGCACCCTCGGATCCAAGGCCCTGCTCGTGCCCGGTGGTCTGCTGGCGGCCGTCGGCTTCGGCTGGTTCGGCCTGATCAGCGCGTCCGGCAGCTTTGTTGCCGACATCCTCGGGCCGTCCCTGGTCGCGGGGTTCGGTATCGGAGTCTGCTTCGTGCCGCCGACCGGCGCCGCCACGAGCGGACTCGCGCCGCATGAGGCGGGAATGGCCTCGGCGCTGCTCAACAGCGCACGACAGATCGGCGGGGCGATCGGGCTCGCCGCTCTCGTGACCGTCCAGGTCCGCCACACCGAGGACGGCCTCGCCGCAGGGGACGCGCCCAAGGAAGCGATGACCAGCGGCTTCGGTCTCGGTCTCGGCCTGGCCGGAGCGATCCTCGCGGTGGCGGCGCTCACCGCGGCCTTCGTGCTGCCCAGTAGGGCCCGCGAGACCGCCGCGGCCCCCGCCGCGGCGCCGTCCGACCGTGCGGGTGCCCCGGCGACGGAGGCACGGCAGTGACCTCCACCGAAGCCGGCGCGGCCGCAGAAGAGGACCCGGGGTCCGTCGAACAGTCGGCCGCCGGGCCGGCCGGATGGCAGGCGCTCACTGGCCTGCTGCGCCCGCACCGCTTCAGCCTTGCCGCTGTCCTCCTCCTGCAGACCATCGGCGCACTCGCGGGTCTCGCGCCGCTGATCGCCGTGGTCGAACTGGGCCGTGCGCTCCTGTCGTCCGGGCCGATCGACGAGGGCCGCGTGTGGACCGTCATCTCCCTTGGCGCGGTGGGGTTGCTGGTTCGCGTGCTGTTCAGCGCGCTGTCCTCCGGTATCGGGCATGTCGTCGACGGCGAACTCCAGTTGTCCCTGCGGAAGTTGATCGCATCCCACCTCGGCCGCGTACCCATCGGCTGGTACTCCCGGCGCAGTGCGGGCGGACTCGGGCAGGTGGTACAGAACGATGTCGGTGACCTGCACCCGCTGACGGCTCACACTCCGGGAGAGATCACCTCTGCCGTGGTGGTGCCGCTGGCCTCCCTGGTCTACCTGTTCTGTATCGACTGGCGGTTCACCCTGATCGCCCTGGTACCGGTGGCGCTCGGTCTGGTCCTGAACCTCATGCTCATGTCGGACTCCCGGCGCCGTGACCAATTGGCGCTGGACATGGCCATGGGCCGGATCGCCGGCTCCGCCGTCGAGTTCGTCGAGGGCGTTGCGGTGGTCAAGGCGTTCGGCAGCTCCGGTCGCGCGCATCGCGCCTTCATCAAGGCGGCCGACGATTTCGCCGAGTACTTCCTCGGGTGGGTGCTCGGCGTCGCAGGTCTGGGAGCCATGGCATCACTGGTGCTCTCACCTCCGTTCGTCATGCTGGTCGTCCTCTCCGGTGGAACGGCACTGATCACCTTCGACGGCATGCCGCCCGCGGACCTGCTCCCCTTCGTGCTCCTCGCCCTCGGTCTGACCGCGCCGGTCGCCGCTCTCGGCCACGGGCTCGACGACGTGCAGGCCGCGCAGCGGGCCGCGGGCCGGATCCGTGCGTTGCTCGAGGTGCCGGTGCAGCCCGAGCCCTCCGCCCCACGTACTCCGCAGGGCCACCGGGTGGAGCTCTGTGACGTCGGATTCGGCTACGAGCCCGGTCACGAGGTCCTGCGTGGTATCGACCTCGTCCTCGAGCCGGGGACGGTCACGGCGCTGGTGGGCCCCTCGGGCGGTGGGAAGTCCACCCTGGCTCAACTGCTGCCGCGGTTCTTCGACCCGACGCGCGGCTCCGTTCTGCTGGGCGGTGTCGATCTCCGGGACATCGCGACCAAGGATCTGCACCGGCTGATCTCCTTCGTCTTTCAGGACGTGCGGCTCCTGCGCGCCACCGTGGCTGAGAACATCGCGCTCGCGGTGCCGCACGCCGATCGACAGGAGGTGGAACACGCGGCCAGGCTCGCCCGGATCCACGATCGGATCCTGGAACTGCCCCGGGGCTACGACTCCGTGATCGGTGAGGACGCCGGATTCTCCGGGGGAGAGGCGCAGCGCATCTCCATCGCCCGAGCCCTGCTCACCGACGCCCCCGTGCTGGTGCTCGACGAGGCCACCGCATCCGCCGACCCGCGTACGGAGCACGAAGTGCGCTCGGCCCTGGACACGCTCAAGGAGCATCGCACCCAACTGGTCATCGCGCACCGGCTCGAGACGATCATCAACGCCGACACCGTCGTCACACTGGAGGCCGGACGGATCTCGGAGCGCGGCAGTCCCCAGGAACTTCTGGCGAGGCAAGGCAAGTTCGCCACGATGTGGCAGGCCCAACAGGCATGGCGTGACACCACGCCGGACGGCCGCGGCGCGGTCATGCCGGAAAGCGAGCTCCGATGACACGTCTGCTTCTGCGCTTGCTGAGGGCCGAGGACGCCCGGCTGCTGCGCCGCACCATCGCCCTGATGACGGCGACGGCGGTCGCCGAGGGCCTGTCCTATGCGCTGCTGGTCCCGATGCTGAACGCGCTCTTCAGCGACACACCCGACAATGCCTGGCCATGGCTGGGTGCTTTCGCGGCCGCCGCGATCGGTTGCGCGGTGCTGCGTTACCTCGGGGATGTGTCGGGCTTCCGCGTGGGCGCCACGCTCTCACGCGGCCTCCACCACCGGTTGGGCGACCATCTGGCCCGGCTGCCCCTGGGCTGGTTCACGCCGCAGCGAGTCGGCGACGTCTCCGTGCTCGCCAGCCGCAGTGTGCTGCAGGTGATGGCCGTCCCGGCGCACCGTCTCCAGCCACTGATCGGTGCCTGCGCCACGCCGCTCACCGTGGTGGTCGTCCTGCTCTGTTACGACTGGCGGATGGGCCTCGCCGCCCTTGCCGCCGCTCCCGTCGTCGCGGCGACGCAGATCTGGACCGGGCGAGCCACGGCTGCTCAGGACGCGGAACGCGCACGCATGGGAGACGAGGCGGCCGGCCGGGTCATTGAATACGTGCGGGCGCAGCCGGTGCTGCGGGTGGGGGGCCGGACGACCGAGGGATTCCGGAAGTTGGACGACGCGCTGAGCGGACAGCGAAGCGCGGTGCGCCGTTCCGCCATGACCGCGTTGCCGGGCGTGCTGGGACTGTCGTTCACCGTGCAGGCCGTGTTCACGTTGCTGATGGTCCTTGGCGCAGCCCTTGCGCTCGGCGGCCGGATTCAACCGGCAGAGGTGCTGGCGCTGTTGATCCTGGCTGCCCGATGCGTGGATCCGCTGCTGTCTCTGTCTGATCTGTCCGGTCAGATGAGGGCGTCGCGAGGTGAACTGGAGCGGCTCGACGCGGTACTCCGTGAGGAGCCGCTGCCCGAGCCCGAGGTCGCGGCCGAACCGCTCGGCAATGACCTCGCGTTCGATTCGGTGGACTTTGTCCGCGGCGGCCGCAAGGTGTTCGACGGGCTGTCCTTGAACGTGCCCGAGGGGCGGTGTCTCGCGATCGTGGGCCCGTCCGGTGCCGGGAAGAGCACGCTGCTCCAGCTGATCGCGCGTTTCCACGATGTGGACGCGGGAGCGGTGCGCCTGGGCGGGGCGGACGTGCGCGACATCAGTACCGAGCGCTTGATGAGCCGCATCTCCATCGTCTTCCAGAGTGTCTATCTCTTCGAAGGCACCATCGAGGCCAACATTCGCCTCGGGCGCCCTGACGCGAGCGATGCCGAGGTGCACACCGCCGCCACGGCCGCAGGCCTGGACGAGGTGGTGGCACGGCTTCCCGAGGGCTGGTCGACCAACGTGGGGGAGGGGGGCGCCGTGCTGTCGGGCGGGGAGCGCCAACGTGTGTCGATCGCCCGGGCACTGCTCAAGGACTCTCCCGTGGTGCTGCTGGACGAGGCGACGTCCGCGCTGGACCCGGAGAACGAAGCGGCCGTCCAGGAAGGCATCGGTCGACTGCTGGAGGGGCGCACCGTGGTGGTGGTCGCCCACCGACTTCGGACGGTCCAACGGGCCGACCACATTGCGTTCGTCGAGCGTGGCCGGATCGTCGAGCAGGGCACCCATGACGAACTGCTGGGCCGGGACGGGGCCTATGCCCGGTTCTGGCAGCTCTCTTCGGAACCCGTACTCAGTGAGTGAGGCATAGATGTTCTCCGATTCCCTGGCACCGGCCCGGGGTGGCCCGGCTGTGCGGCGCCCCGCGCCGCGTGTCTGTGCCCGCGCCCGGGTGCTCTGCTTCCCGCACGCCGGCGGCTCCGCGAGCCACTACCGCAGGTGGGCCGTGGAAGCCCCTTGGGACGTGGAGTTCGCCGTGCTCCAGTACCCCGGCCGTGAGGAGCGGTACGAGGAGACGGCACCCACTGAGATGGCGGACCTGGCGGGGTCGATCGCCGCCGAGATGCTGTCCGAGGCAGCGCAGGGAGCATCTTTGCCCACTGTGCTGTTCGGCCACAGCATGGGAGCCGCTGTCGCCTATGAGGTCGCCCGGCGGCTCACCGCCGCCGGCCTGCCTCCCGTGGCCCTGGTCGCCTCGGGGCGTCCCGCTCCACCGCTGTCCCGGCCGGGCACGGTGCACCTGGGGACCGACGACGACCTGCTCGCCGATCTGCGTCGCCTCGGCGGCACGGAGAGCGGCGTTCTGGGCAACACGTCTCTGATGGCGGCCGTGCTTCCCACCATCCGCCGCGACTACCAACTCATCGAGACGTACAGGCCGCTGCCCGGGGCCCCACTGCGGGTTCCGGTCACCGTTCTGTACGGCGAGGGGGATCCCGAGGTCGACGAGCGGGAGGCCACGGCATGGCGTGAAGCGACCGAAGGCCCGTGCGAGGTACGCGCCTACCCGGGCGAACACTTCTATCTCGAGACACACCGCCGGGAGGTGCTCGACATCGTCGTGGGCCAGGCGCGTGCGGCCGGAACCAGTACATCCGCGGGCCGGTTGGCCATGCCTTGACCTGCGACGTATCAACGCACTGCGAGACGGGGGCCGAGCCCTCGACTCGCATCTGAGCCGAAGGAGTGTCCCCGATGAGTGAAGACCTTGTGAGCTGGCCCGATCCGGTGGTCCTGCGGTACCGGCAACGCGGGTACTGGACGGATGAAACACTGGGAGTGTGGCCTGCGGGCGTTCCGGGGCGCGCCGATCGAACAGCACTGATCACTCCCGACCAGCGGCTGACCTTCGCCGAAGTCGACCTGGCCGCCGACCGGATGGCCGCGGGGCTGTGGGGTCGAGGACTACGGGCGGGTGAGCGCGTCGTCGTACAACTGCCGAACACACCGGACCTGGTGGTGCTCAGTCTGGCGTTGTTCAGGCTGGGTGCGCTTCCGGTGTTCGCGCTTCCGGCGCACCGGGCGGCGGAGATCACGCACCTCGTGGACACCTCCGAGGCGGTGGTCTACGTGTGCCCTGCCGAATCCATGGACAGTGAGTACGGCCGACTGGCCAAGGACGTCGCGCTTCGCTGTTCCACCCTGCGGGAAGTGCTCGTGGCGGGCGACGCCGGACCCTTCACCGCCCTCGGTGAGGTGGACGCGGAACCTCTCGAACTCCCCGCGCCCGACCCGCTCGACGTCGCACTTTTCCTGCTCTCCGGCGGGACCACGGGCCAGCCCAAGCTCATACCGCGCACCCATGCCGATTACACGTATCAGATACGCGAGAGCGCCCGGCTGTGCGGGTTCGGACCGGAGAGCCGCTACTTGGCGGCATTGCCGATGGCGCACAACTTCGCCCTGGCCTGCCCCGGCGTGCTGGGTGCGCTGCGGCTCGGGGGAGCGGCCGTGCTGGCTCCCGCGCCGACGGCGGAGATTTGCTTTCCGCTCATCGAGAGGGCCGGCGTGACGGCCACTTCCCTGGTGCCGCCACTGCTGCCCCTGTGGCTGGAGGCGACGGAGTGGAACGAGCGTGACCTCTCCGCGCTGAAGCTGCTTCAGGTGGGGGGCGCCAAGCTCGATGTGAACACGGCACGGCAGGTGCCGGCTGGACTCGGCTGCATGCTTCAGCAGGTCTACGGAATGGCCGAAGGGCTGCTCAACTACACGCGCCTGGACGATCCGTGGGACGTCGTCTGCGGCACGCAAGGACGCCCGCTGTCGCCGGCGGACGAGCTGCTGGTGATCCGAGAGGACGGCCGACCGGCCGGTTACGGCGAACCGGGCGAGTTGCTGACCCGTGGTCCTTACACCCTGCGTGGCTACTACCGTGCGCCAGAACACAATCGGACCCGATTCACCGATGACGGCTACTTCTGCAGCGGCGATGTGGTGATTCGCACCGCTGACGGGAATCTCGAAGTGGTCGGGCGGGTCAACGATGTGGTCAATCGGGGAGGGGAGAAGGTCCCGGCGCAGGAGCTGGAGGAGCATCTGCTCGGCGACGAGGGCATTGTGGGCGCAGCGGTCATCGCGCTGCCCGACGACCTCATGGGAGAGCGGACGTGTGCGTGCATCGTGCCGCGGCATCCCGACCGCCCCCCGACGCTGCGGGAGGTGCAGTCCGCTCTCCGGGCGCGTGGCATCGCCGCCTACAAGCTGCCGGACCTTCTGGAGGTGGTCTCCGACTTCCCGATGACCGCCGTCGGCAAGATCGACAAGAAGAGCCTGCGCGTGAGGGTGCTCCAGGGCCACACCACTTCTTGAGGTCCCGCCCATGGGTTCGGTACGGAGCGTGACTCCGTACCGAACCACTGCGCACGCACACGTGTGCTTCACCGATGACGGGTCAAGCGCGTGCGAGGAGCCCTTCGACCACCGTCTCAAGGCCTTGGCGGTGGGTGTCGTGGGCGGTGAGTGTGGCCCAACGGTCGGAGAGAGCCGCGAGACGCGGGTACTCGTCCGCCGCGAGCATCGAGAAGGTACGGTCGCGATACGAGGGGCGGTCGGCATCGGCCTGGCGCCGCTCACGGCTCACGCGGACCATCAGCTCGCCGACCGTGTAGTACCAGATGATGCGGTAGGCGTCGACGGCTTGCTCGGGGGTCAGTCCGCACTTGATCGCGGCGTCCACCATCGCCTCCACGATCCACAGCGCGGAGACTGCCATGAGGTCGTCCGATGCGAGCACCTCGACGATCCAGGGGCAGTCGGCGAGGACATCGTGGAGCACCTGTCCCGCGGCGATCAGACGCTCGCGAGGGTCCTCCGGGAGTTCGGGACGGGGCATGCGCTGCGCGTGTGCCTCCAACAGCAGCAGCAACAGCTCGTCCTTGTCGCGCACATGGTGATAGAGGGCCATGGGCGTGCTGGCGAGCTCCTTCGCCAGGCGCCGCATCGACAGGGCGTCGGCGCCCTCCGCCGCCAGCAGCTGCTCTGCGGCTGAGATGATCGCCTGCTGCGACAACCGTGGCGGACGTCCGGTCCTTCCGGTGCGCTTCGATCGGGGCTGCATCCGTCCCTTTCCTTCACGTCTCAACGACCGCACTTGTGGTGCGTCTGTCATGCGGTTGAGGTCCGTGGCTCCTACCGTCGCCTCACTGGCGCTTGAGGGAGCCGATGGCGCCGCGACCGCTGTGCGGTGAGGCGAAGGGACCCTGGTGGCAGCATCGTAAAGCGGACGGGAACCCACCTGGGCGCTCGCGGCGGCCGAGTGGCAACCCGTTCCTGGAGTCAGAGGGGTTGACGCCCCGTGGCATCTGGCCGACACGGTAACACCCCGTCCACCGCCGTACGCGGCGATCCATCCGTCGAGGTGGGCCCGTCGGCGGACGTGGATCGGCGCAGTATCGGATCGCGGCCGCGCAGGAACCCCTCGACCAGCGCTTCAAGCCCTTCACGGTGGGTCTGCCGCGCCGTGAGACCGGTCCAGCGGTCCGCCAGGGAGTGGAGCCGCGGGTGGGTGCGCGAGTCCATCTCGGCGAAGACGCGCTCCCGGTAGGGAGGTTGATCCAGCTGGGCGAGGCGTCGCTCGCCGGCGTAGCGGATCAAGAGTTCACCGGCGGTGTAGTCCCAGATGATGCGATAGATGTGAACGGCCTCGGCGAGCTCGAAACCACACTGGACGGCGGATTCCACCAGGGTCTCGATGATCCAGAGGTTCGAGGCCGTCATGAGGTTCTCGGAGGTCAGGATCTCGCCGAGGAACGGGCAGTCGCTCAGCGTGTCGTAGAGCAGCTGGGAGCTCACGACAAGCCGCTCGCGCGGGTCATGGGGCAACGTGGGCCGAGGTACGTTCTGCGCCTTGGCCTCCAGCAGCAGCAACAGCAACTCGTGCTTGTCGCGCACGTGGTGGTAGAGGGCCATCGGGGTGATGGACAGCTCCCGGGCCAATCGCCGCATGGACAGACTGCCCTCGCCCTCGTCGTCGATGACCTGCTGGGCCGCGGCGACGATCACCTCCTGTGAGAGCGAGGTCCTGCCTCGCGCGCGGGGGCCACGTCTGCGGTTGCTGTCCGGCCGCTTCGACTCCACTGCGTTCGCCTCCTCATCTGTCCCCGCGCCGTGCGCCGGAAGATCGGATTCGGTCCGTCTTGCCTGGCCAGAAGCCCTTGTGCGGCAGCGGACGCGGAGCGGGGGTGACAGTCAACCGGCCTTGGGCTACGGTTATCTTACGCGTACGTCTTACGGGTACAAAAACTCTGGAGGGTAGATGTCTCAGGCGGGTCTGAGCCGGGGAAGGGCTCTCTTCGCAGTGGCCCTGGCCCAGTTCATGGTGACCCTGGATATGACGATCGTGAACGTCGCGCTGCCCGACATGGGCGCCGGTCTCGACTTCGATCCGGCCCAGCTTCCCTGGGTGGTCAACATCTATGCCCTGCTCTTCGGCGGCTTCCTCCTCCTGGGTGGTCGGGCCGCGGACATGTTCGGGCAGCGACGCATCCTGTTGTCCGGGGCCACGGTGTTCGCCGTGGCCTCCCTGGTCGGTGGACTCGCCCAGGAGCCATGGCAGTTGGTGGTCGCCCGTGCCGTGCAGGGCGTCGGCGCGGCGGTGATGGCACCGGCGGCGCTGGCCGTGCTGACACTGACTCAGCGCGAGGGGAAGGAGCGAACCAAGGCCCTTGGCGTGTATGCCGCCGTCTCCGCCGTGGGCGGTGGAGCGGGCGTCCTGATCGGTGGGTTGCTCACCGAATACGCAGGCTGGCGCTGGGTGATGCTCGTCAATCTTCCGATGGTGCTCGGCGTCGTGGTCCTCGCGATGCGCAGCATCCCGGCCGGCACGTTCGGCAACAAGCGCGGCCGGCTCGATGTCGTCGGCGCGATACTGGCCACCGCGGGTATCGGCCTCCTGATCCTTGGTGTGGTGCGTACGGAGCAGCTCGCCTGGACGTCGGGTACCACCGTGGTCACCTTGGCGGCTGCCGCGATCCTGCTGGTCGCCTTCGGCCTGTGGGAGCAGTTCGGGCCCATGCCCGACCCGTTGATCCGGCTCAGCCTCTTGGGCAGGCGCAGTGTCGGCGGCGCCAATCTCTACATGGCGCTTCTCGTGGCCGGTCAGTTCGGCGTCTTCTACTTCCTCTCGCTCTATCTGCAACGGACCCTGGGGCTGGGGGCCGCTGAGGCGGGCCTGGCGTTCCTGCCGCTGTGTCTGATCGTGGTACTGGGCATCCGGCTGGCCACACGCCTCCTGCCCGTGGTCGGCGTGAAGATGCTGCTGATCCCGGCTGCCGTGCTCGCGGCCGCGGGGTTCGGCTGGTTCGGGCTGGTGGACGCGTCGGGGAGTTATGTGACGGACGTCCTCGGGCCTTCTCTGGTGGCCGGGCTCGGCATCGGGACTTCCTTCGTGCCGCTCACGGCTGCCGCCACCGGCGGGCTCCCGCCGCAGGAAGCGGGCATGGCATCGGCACTGCTGAACTCCTCCCGCCAGATCGGTGGCGCCATTGGTCTCGCCGTCCTCGTGACGGTGCAGACCGCTCGCACCGACAGCCGTCTTGACGCCGGCGCCGGGCAACAGGTGGCGGCGGCTGACGGGTACGCCTTGGGATTTCTCCTGGCCGGAGGCTTCCTGCTGGTCGCGTTGCTCGTGGCGATCTTCGTGCTGCCCGGACAGGTGCGCGGAGGCAGGCAGGCGACCCAGTCACCGCCTTCCACGACCTCGGTGCAGCCCAATGTGACGGCAGACACGCGCTGAGATGTGCCCCCCCCTGTCAGGGGACTCAAGCTGCGGCGGCGGGAGCCGCAATCCCCCGCCGACTCCCGCCGCCGCTGGGTTCCATTGCGCTCTGCACGATTTGTCCAATTGGGGTGTGGAATTTAACGGATCTGTTCGGGGGGTGATGGCTTGCTTTTGCTGGACGATGGCCAGATGGCTGCTTCTTCTGAGGGTGAACATCGAGTAAATCTAGAACTCGTTTTAAAGTTGTGTTGAATCGGCACTCACCGCTAGGTAGACTCGCATCCAGTTCGGTCGATCCGGTTAACCGGATCGGCATGGGGGCGTTTATCTTGCCGAGGTGGCGATGCATAATGGATGCTGCGCAATAGGCGACGACGACTGCTTGCCCATCACGGGAACAGTCGTTTTTGTATTATGCTCATTAATTGCCCGGCAATGATAATCCCGGGTATCAACGCGGAGCGGCCTCGGTAGATCTGAGGGGTGCGTGGGCGTGTGGCCTGCGCCGGAGCGTGCAGTGTGGTGCGCTCTGCCTTCTGTCTTGATTCTTCTCCCTTTGCTGTGGGTGCGGCGGCATGGCGTCAGCGTGCGGTCGCGCTCAAGGCTGTGTTCGCTTGCTGGGGAATCTCACTCAATCTTAGGGTAATCGCCCGTCTCCGCGTACCCTCGACGCCTTTCTGTGCGCGTCTTTCGGTCTGCTCAATCCGTCATGTATCTGTCGCAATAGCTGCTGCGCTGTCGCTCTACGCATGGAGGAAGTGAAATGAAGGCCCATTACCGCACCGTCGTGGTGGAAACCACATGTGAACCGCTGGACATCGCTGCTGAGGTTGCCTCCTCAGGCATCTTTGAGACCTATATGGTCCACGAATCCTCGGAGGGCTGGTCCATAGCCGGGGGCGTCGCCGCGGAAGTGATACTGAGCGCCGATCGCCTGCGATGTACGGAGTTCGGAGAGAGCCGTGAGGAACGCTGGCACGGGGATCCGCTGCGGCAGGTCCAAGACTTCCTGGCCCGGCTGCACATCGCCGACTGGAGTGCCTACGGCTGGAGCGCCTTCGAACTCGCACATGCCATCGCCGGCATGGCCGTGGACCCCGGGGTACTGCTGCACCTCGTCGTCCCTGAGACGGAGATCCTGCTCTCGGAGTCCCGCATGGTCGTGCGCGGCCTGGACAGCGCCTCGTTGGCGGACGTGGAAGTCGCTCTGGACCGGATCCAGGCGAATGTGACGGCGCATCGTATGGATCCGGCCGAACGGCGACAGCAGGTTCCCGTGGATCTGGAGAAGGGCGCCGAGGTCTATCGCAACGGTGTCGCGTCTCTCGTCGGGGACATCCGCTCGGGCAAGTTGCAGAAGGCCATCCTCTCCCGCCGCGTGCCGGTCGAAGCCGAGGTCGACTTCCCCGCCAGTTACCGGAAGGGCCGCCGTGAGAACACGCCGGCACGGTCCTTCCTCCTGGACATGGGCGGGTTGCGCTGCTTCGGGTTCAGTCCGGAGACGGTCGTCGAGGTGAGTCCCGGCCGCCGGGTCGTCAGTCAGCCGCTGGCCGGCACGCGAGCTCTGACGGGCGACGCCGATGTGGATCGCAAGCTCCGTGAGGAGCTCATCTCCGACCCCAAGGAGTTGCACGAACATGCCATCTCGGTGAAGGTCGCGGTCGATGAACTCGCCGGGCCCTGCGCCCTGGAGTCGGTCGTCGTCGAGGAGTACATGACCGTCAAGGAACGAGGTTCCGTTCAGCACTTGGCCTCCCGGGTGGCGGGACGGATGCCCGAAGGTTGCACCCCCTGGGACGCGTTCAGTGCGGTCTTTCCGGCTGTCACCGCGTCCGGTGTGCCCAAGCACGCCGCGTACGAAGCCATTCGCGGGTACGAGCAGTTCCGGCGTGGACCGTACGCGGGCGCCGTGCTGAAGGTGACCGAGGCGGGCGCCATGGATGCGGCTCTGGTCCTGCGCAGTGTCTACGCGCAGGACGGCCAGGCGTGGCTGCAGGCCGGCGCGGGCATCGTCGAGCACTCTCGTCCCGAGCGTGAACTCGAGGAGACACGGGAGAAGCTGCGATGCGTGGCCCTGTCGGTACTGGCGCCGGCCGAAGGCCCCGCGGACGCCGCTGCCCTGGTCGGTTCCGGTCACGCCGGGCACGTGCGTTGACAGACGACCAGCCCCACAACTTCTGGAGGTGACCGCACTGTGCTGACAACGGGGGAGTCCATACGGGTCCAGCTCCTGGGGCCCATACGAGTGTGGCGGGACGGTACCGAAGTCCCGCTCGGGCCACCGAAACAGCGGGCTGTCCTCGGCCTTCTGGCCAGCAGGGTCGGCGATGTCGTGGGGATCGAGCGCATCATCGACGCTGTTTGGGGAAGCGACATTCCACAGACGGCCGCCAATGGCGTGCACACCTACGTCGCCGGGCTGAGACGCGCGCTGGAGCCCGGCCGCAGCAGGCGAGGAGACAGTTCCGTCCTCGCGTCCGCCTCCGGTGGCTACTGTCTGCGCATCGACCCCGACGCGGTGGACGTCACGCGGTTCACGCGAAGCCACGCACAAGCCCGAAAAGCGCATGCCGAACGTGACGCGCAAAGGGCCGTCGGGCTGTACGAGGAGGCCCTGACGCTCTGGCACGGAGAGGCGTACTCCAGCGTTCCGGGACCCTTCGCTGCCATGGAACGGGCCAGGCTCCAGGATCTGCGGCTGACAGCCGTGGAGGAGTGGGCGTCGGACATGCTGGAGGAAGGGCGGCACGCCGAAACCGTCGCCGACCTGTCCGCCGCGGTGATGGAGGAGCCGCTGCGTGAGAAGCTGCGCTGGCTGCTGATGCTGACCCTGTACCGCTGCGATCGCCAGGCGCACGCACTCGCCGTGTACACCAAGACACGAGACCTGCTCAATCGCGAGTTGGGCATAGAACCGGGTGCGGAGCTGCGCAACCTCCATCAAGAGATCCTGCTGGGGAGTCCAAGTCCGAAGGCTGCGGCCCGCCGTGAGCCGCCCACTGCGCCAGGGGGCGAGGGTGACCTCGCCGACGGAGCTCTGGGTGACACCCCACGTCCTGCTCAACTACCGCCGCTGGCACGGGGATTCGTCGGGCGCGCGGCGGAACTCGCCGAGCTGGAGCGGACACTGGGCGACGACGACGGGCGGCACAACGCCAGCACGCGAGTGGCGGTCGTGGACGGTCTCGCGGGTGTGGGCAAGACGGCGTTCTCCCTGGAACTGGCTTATCGGCTGCGCGATCGGTTCCCGGACGGTCAGCTGTTCGTCGACCTGTGCGGTACGGGCCTGCAGGAGAAGCCGCTCTCCGCCCTGGAGGCACTGGCCCAGCTCCTGCGCAGCCTGGGTGTCGACGAGGCGCGGATCCCCGATGACCTGGCCGGGCGGGGAGCCCTCTACCGGAGTCTGCTGCACGGGCGGCGCATGCTCGTCGTCCTCGATGACGCGCTCTCCGCCAACCAGCTGCGGCCGCTGATGCCCAGCGGTTCGTCCTGCGTACTGGCCACGAGCCGCCAGCGGCTCTCCGGCCTTGCCATCCGTGACGGCGCCCATCTTCTGCACATCGGACCGCTGTCCGACGGCGAATCGGCAGACCTCATCACCTACCTCGGAGGGCACCGCTTCCACGGTGAGAGGACGGCCGTGATGCGCCTCGCGGCCATCTGCGGAGGGGTGCCGCTGGCGCTGCGCAGCGCGGTCGAAGGAATGCTCGCGACACGTGATGTCCCACCGCTGGCCATGGTCGAGCGGTACGCCGACGAACGTGTGCTGTTGGATCGCCTCACGGTGAAGGGCGACGCCGCCGCGAGCCTGCGCGCGATGTTCGAGACTTCCTACCAGGCACTTCCCGCGCCGGCGGCTCGGATGTTCCGCTATCTGGGCCTGCACTCGGAGAGTCCGATCACGGTGCACCTGGCGGCGACTCTGGTGGGCACGAGTCACGCGATGGCCCGGCAACTGCTCGATGTGCTCGTCGACAACCACATGCTGGAAGAGGCGTCGAGAGGCCACTACCGATTCCACGGACTCATGGGGCTCTACGCCGCCGAATGCGCCCAGCGTGAGCCATTGGCCAACCGGGAATCGGCGCTCAACAGCCTGATAGAGCAAGGGTGGGGCTTCGTACCGCACCAGGCACCGGCGCCGCTGCAGGAGAACTGCTTGCCGCACGCCACCACGCACTGACGTAAGGGCATGAGAAGGGGCGGGGACCGTTGCCGGTTCCCGCCTCCCTCATGCCCGGATGCGGCAGCGCGTCGTCAGTTCGCGGCGAAGCGGATCGGCAGATGGTGCGGACCTCGTACGAGGATGCCGTGGCGCCACCGCACCGCGGGGGCGGACAGGTCGAGGGCCAGGTCGGGGCAGTGCTCCAGCAGGGACCGGATGGCGATCCGTGCCTCCATGCGGGCCAGCGGGGCGCCCAGGCAGTGATGGATGCCGTGCCCGAAGGCGACATGGCCGGCGGTGGACCTGCGAATGTCGAACCGGTCGGGGGTCGCGAAGCGCGCGGCGTCACGGTTGGCGGCGTTGAGGTCGACCATCACCGCTTCCCCGGCCGTGATGAACCGTCCACCCAGCTCGAATGACTCGGTCGCGAACCGGAAGGTAGCGCTCTCCACGGCTCCGTCATAGCGCAGCATCTCCTCCACCGCCGCGTCCATGAGGCTGAAGTCCGAGCGCAGCAGGCTGAGTTGGTCGGGGTGGGTGAGGAGTGCGTGGACCCCGTTGCCGATCAGATTGGTGGTGGTCTCGTGGCCCGCCACAATCAGTAGGAAGACCGTCCCCATCAGCTCGTCCACCGAGAGGCGGTCCCCTTCCTCGTCGACGGTCCGAATCAGGGCACTCAGCAGATCCGCGCCGGGCCGCGTGCGCTTCTGCTCGACGAGCGTCGCGATGAAGCGAGCGGCGTCCGCGGCGGCGGCCGCGCGTTCGACGGGGTCCTGTGACGAGATGGCCGCGTCCGCCCAACGTCGCACTTCTGCCTGATCCAAGAACGGGACGCCGAGCAGCTCGCAGATGACCGACATCGGCAGGGGGAAGGAGAACGAGTCGACGAGGTCGGCTCGTCCTTCGGGCGCCGCGAGCATCTGGCTGAGCAATGCGTCGCAGATCTCCTGGACCCGTGGACGCAGTGCCTCGATCCGGCGCGAGGTGAATTCGCGTGCCACCAGCTTGCGCAGCCGGGTGTGCTGCGGCATGTCCGAGTTCATCATGTGGCTGCCCGAGGGGCTCTTGATCGGGAAGGACTCGGCGGCGTTGCTCCACTGTTTGGAGAGCCGTGGGTCGGTCAGCGCCGCCCGAGCCTCTTCGTATCCGACGACGAGCCAGACCTCGGCTCCCTCCGGCATCCAGACCCGGTGCACCGGCCCTTCGGTGCGCAGCCGTTCGTAGACCGGGTACGGATCCCTGGCGAAGTCCTCGCCGAGGGCGGCGAGATCGAGGGGGGTGTGAGTGGTCAAGGCAACTCCTGGGTGGGAGCGGGGGCGATGGTCAGGTGAGCGATGCCAGGAACGAGAGGAGGGCCGAACTGACCTCGGTGGGCCGCTCCTGCTGCACCCAGTGACCGGCGCCGGCGACCACCACGGGGTCGTGATGGTGCGGGGCGACCGGGGCGAGGGCGGACACGATGTTGTCGTGGCCGGGGAACGCCCGGTCGCGGTCGCCGACCACGAACAGAGCGGGTACCTCGATGCGCGCGCCGTCCCAGGCCGAGGTCAGCTCCCAGTTGCGGTCGAGGTTGCGATACCAGTTCAGCGGACCGGTGAAGCCGGACTGTCCGAACGCGGTGACGTACGCGGCGATGTCCTCCTCGGTCAGCCAGGAGGGAAGACGCTCGGGGTCCGCGGCCAGATCCAGAAAACCCTTGCCCTCGGGCACCAGCGGCGGGCCGGGGGGCCCGCTGAGCGGACGGTCGCCGGAGGCGCCGTAGAGCATGCGTCGGAAGGTGCGGTCCAGATCCTTGCCGAACTCCGCTTCGGCGATGCCCGGCTGTTCGAAGTAGTTCCAGTAGAACCGCCCGTCGAACCGCTGGTGCATCTGCTGGAGCGGCGGCACCGGCCCGCGGCCGTGCGGCGGCAGGACACTGAGTCCTGCGACCCCTCGGACCACGTCGGGCCGCAGGGTGGCGGTGGACCAGGCGACCAGCGCGCCCCAGTCATGACCGACGACGTACGCCTGGTCTTCGCCCAGGGCGTTGATCAGTCCGATGACATCGCCGGTCAAGTGCAGGATGGAGTAGGCATCTTGAGAATCGGGGCAGTCGCTGCTTCCGTAGCCGCGCTGGTCCGGTGCGACGGCTCGATAGCCGGCCCGTGCGAGTGCCGTGAGCTGGTGGCGCCAGGAGTACCAGAACTCCGGGAATCCGTGCAGGAGGAGGACGAGCGGCCCTTCGCCCTCCTCTGCGACGTGCAAACGTATGCCGTTGACTTCGACAGTGTGATGACGGGGCATGCGGCTTCCTTGAATCGACGGAGAGGAACTCAACAGGATCCGGGGAATGAGGCCTGACCGATCAGGCACCACGGGGCTGGAACAGAGGGTCGGCGGAAGAGTCGGTAGGGGAGCCGCCCGCGTTTCGGAACGAGGCGGTGAGCACGCGCGGCCGCATGAGCGACGTGACGGGCGCCGCCAGTGCGATGACATCCAACAGGGCTCGGGTCACGTCGGGTTGGCGGGTGGCGGCGAGCATGACTCGGTCCGCGTAGTAGTTCTGGGCGCGGACCATCGGGGAGAGCCGGGGGCCGACGACATCGGGATGGCGTAGATCGTCGTTGACCGACAGCTGCCAGGCCGTGACGGCGGATCGGGAGACGGCCCGCTGGGCCCGCCCGGCGACCGCGGGGACGGCTCCGTGCCGCCGCAGGTGGGCGCGCATGGCCGCGACGGCGGAGGCGGCCACGGTCAAGCCGTGTGCATGGGAGGGGTTGAGGGTGCACGCGGCGTCGCCGAGTACGACGAGTCCTTCGGGGTGCCGGGGGAGTTTCTCGAATCGCAAGCGGCGATTCAGCAGCCCCCGAAATCCACGAGCGGTCCCCTGCGGGGTGGCCGCTGAGATGAGTTCGGCCATCGCCGGGTGGGACAGCCGCTTCGCGAAGTCCTGGAACTCCTCATCGCTCGTAGGAGGCTCACTGCCGCGCATGCCGATCACCGTGGCCGTCCACAGGCCGTTCTCCAGAGGTAGCAGCACACCGCCCGTCGCCTCACCGGTCACATTGGCGATCATGACGATGCCTGGGGTGTCCCGGTGCATCTCCGGGGTGGGGCGGAAGAGCCGGGTGGCATAGGCGGTACCCGCGTCAACGACCTCCACGGGGATGCGCGGAACTCCCAGGGGAGCCAGCCAGTCGTCGACCCGGGACGAGCGGCCCGTGGCCGCCACAATGAAGTCGGCTTCCAGCACCGTGCGTTCTCCGGAGGTCCGGTGGCGGAGTTCGGCGCCGGTCACCCGGCGGGCGTCACCGGTGAGGCCGACGGCCTCGGTCTCCGTGAGGACCGTGATGCGTTCGTTGCGCAGCACCCTGTCGCGCATCACCCAGTCGAGGAGGCCCCGGCTGCAGCAGAGCACGAACTCGTCGTGAGCCGTGCGCGGCAGCCACCCGTACTTCGTCAGGAACGCCACATCGGACGGTGCGGCGAGGAGTTGGGCGCCTGCTTCCGTCCAGGCATCCAGGAGCCCGGGAACGAGCGCATCGGCCGTGCGGGCACCGGCCCCCATGAACAGGTGCGAGTGACGGGCCTGCGGCACGCCCTTGCGGGGCTCCGGGCGGCTCGGCAGGACGTCGCGCTCCACGACGGTGACGGAGTCCATGTGGGCGGCCAGGACATGGGCCGCGAGGATACCGGCGAAACCACCGCCGAGTACGAGTCCGTGCTGACCGGACTTCGTCGACATGCCGGTCTCCTTTCTCCGAAGCGACGACCAGGGTGAGCGGGTGAGGGGGTGGGGTTCAGGCGGTGGCTCGGGGAAGCTCCTCGCCCCATTCGAGGGCACCGTCGAGGGTGCGTCGCCCGAGTACTCCAGAGCGCAGGAGCGGCGCGTTGCCCCAGGACGGCAGCGCGCGCTCGGAACGACGGATGGTGTCGAACGGGAGCGCGGATCCGGCGGCGCACAGCTCACCGGTGTGCCCGGCTGCCGCAGGACGGCCGAGCGGGTCCATCACGTGCACGCGGACCTGGGGTACCGGTGTGCCCAAGGCTTCGGCGGACAGACGGGCCTCTCCCTGAGCCGTGAACTCGCGTGAGGCCCAGGGCAGGACGCCCCCTGCCGGCGCGAAGTCGGCGCGCAGCCGGGTACCCGGCAGGGCCTCGAAGTGCCGGGCCACCAGCGGGCCGGGGGCCGGTCGGCCGATGAGCTGGACGAGGCGGGGGCGGACGGGCAGTGCGTCGACGACGGCGTCGTACTCCTCGGGACTGAACACGGTGGCGCACGCCGGTCCACCGCGTACCACCGGGGAGCCGGGGCGGGGCAACGTGCGGAGTGCCCCGCCGGAGGTGAACGCCCACCACATGCCGGACAGGGCGCTCGTGCCCGCCGGCGGCCCGGAGACGAAGACCTGGCGGGGAGCGGGGCCCGCGGCGCGGGCCCTGGCTCCGAGGGAGAGCTGCCAGGCACGGTGGTCGATCAGCTGCCCGGTGGGCTCGTCGGGGCTTCCCTCGGAGATCAGCAGATAGGCGGCTTCCCGTGCTTGGGAGAGCGGCAGCGCCCGGTCCGACCGCTGGGCGGTGGCCCAGCGCCATGTCTGCTCGTCGTCGAGGGGCAGCACGGCGTGGCCGCGCGGCCACAGGGTGTGGGTCGATCGGCTGCACAGGACCAACTGGGCGCCGCTGAGGGCGGCTGCCGTCCGCAGCTCCCGTTGTCCCAGGTCGTGCGTCGTGGGGACGCACACCCCTCCCGCCTTGAGGACGGCCAACTGCGCGACCAATGCCTGTTGGTGGTCGTCACAGTGGATGATCACCGGGTCGCCGAGCTGGACGCCGTTGCGTATCAGCAGCGATGCCAGTTGCGTGGCCCGCCTCTCCGCCGTGGCGAAGCGCAGGACGCCGCGAGCGTCCTGCACGGCGATGCCGTCGGGCCGACGCCTCGCGGTCTGCGTGAACAGACCGTCGAGGGTGTCGGCAGGCGGCGGGAGGGCCGTATCGACCGCTCGGGCTCCGACCGTGGCATGGGTCGTTCGGGAGGGGAACGCTGCGTGAGACGGCTGGACGGCACGGGTGTGGCGCGGTGGCGCCATCTGGTCGGTCCTCACGGTGCTTCCTTTGGATAGGGGACGGCGCAAGCCTGACGCCTCGCTCTGGGGAACCTCTTGATGAATTCCTGTTCCTCGTCGAACGGCGGCCACGAGGCGTAGCGGCGCATCCCGTACAACAGGGGCCGCTGTGCCCGGAGTTGCGTGACGACGTCCAGCTTGCCCAGGACCACGCAGTGGTCCCCCACCTCGTGTGTGGTCACCACGGAGCAGTCAGCGATGGTGTGGGACGAGTGCGTCAGGTGTGGTCCCGCGGCGCCCGCGTGGGCGTACCAGGCGACCCGATCGAAGCGGTCCGGGGCGCCGGAGGCGAAGAGCTCCGCCGTCGGGCGTGACTGCTCGTGCAACAGGTTGACGGCGAACCGGCCGCTGTCCCGCACGGCGTTGAGTGTCGGGCTGTTGCCGCGCAGACAGACGAGGAGCACGGGCGGATCGAGCGAGACACTGCACAGAGACGTACAGGTCATGCCCCACTGCGCGCCGTCCTGTGTGGACGTCGTCACGATGGAGACGCCGGTGGGAAACGCTGTCATCAGCGAGCGAAGATCGCCTGGTGGGTGGCTTCCTGTGGCATGGCGGCCTGTCATGGCATTGCCTCCTGGGGGGAATGAGGGGTGTCGCGGCGTGCCTATACCGCGGTCGCGGCGGGCTCTGCGGTGGCGAACGGAGGGGCGGCCGGCGGCATCCGAAGCCATGGGCGCATTTCGGCGACCAGTACGCGCGTGAAGTGGGCGAAGGAGTCGTCGAGGAAGTGGAAGTGCCCGCCGGGCAGCAGGCACTTGGTGAACCCCCGCGAGGTCTCGCGCGACCAGGAGTCCAGATACCGCGGTGGCGCAAGCGGATCCTCGGCGGCGCCGAAGGCCGTCACCGGAGCTGCCAGGGGGCGGCGGGCGGCGTCCGGGCGGTAGGCGCCAAGGGCGCCGAAGTCGGACCGGATCAGCCGGAGGAAACGTCGGCGGAAGTCGGGGAGTTCGTGGAGGAGAGGAGGCAGCCCGCCCAGTTGGTCGAGACCGTGCAGCAACTCCTCGTCGGGCATGGCCGGGCTGAGGCGCGGACCCGGGACCGAGGCGTCCGGCGCCACCCGGCCGGACACTCCCAACCACACCACCGGAACGCCTCGTTGCTCCAGTGCGTGCGCGACCTCGAACGCGATGATCGCGCCCAGGCTGTGGCCGAACAGGGCCAGCGGCGCCGGCCCGCTCCAGGGAAGCAGGTCTTCGACCGTCCGGGAGACGAGGGACGCCACGTCGGTGGACGGCGGCTCCGTGTGCCGCTTGCCCCGCCCCGGCAGATCCACCAGCAGAGGGTCCCAGCCGTCGGGGAGACCGCGGGTCAGCGGGAAATAGCCCGAGGCCGAACCTCCGGCGTGATGGAACACCGCGAGGCGGAGCGTAGGTGTGTCCAGCTTGCGTGGGCGTATGAAGGCAGTCACCCGCGGGGCACCTCCGCCCCTGTCCGGGCCGCGGTGGCGGCGATGTTGTCCGAGAGCCGGTCGAACAGCTCGGCGAGCGGCAGGTCGAGAGGAAGGTCTTCGGGCGTGAGGCTGAGGGAGTAGTGGGTCTCGACCCGGGTGATGAAGAGGGTCGACAGGAGTGAGTCGCCGCCGGTCTCCAGGAACGACAGGTCTGGATCCACGGGGTCGGGGGACTGCAGGACGTCGGTCATCTCGGCGCGCAGATAGGCACGCAGAGCCTCGCGGTCGTCCGGGGACGGCAGAGCCGGGTGTGGTGGGGTGCTCCCGGGACGCGAACTCTCGGCCACCGTGTCCGGTGAGGGCTCATCGAGCCAGTGGCGCCTGCGGGTGAACGGGTAGGTGGGCAGGTCGCCGAGCAGGTGCGTGCCAGGAGCCGCGATGGCGTCGAACTGGAGATTCGCGCCCGCTGCGAAGAGCGCGGCCAGTGCGTCCAGCAGGTGGGTGACGGTGGTGCCAGGGCGTTCCGAGACGAGGACGTGCCGTTCCTCGGAGCCCCAGGAGAGGACGGCCGGCGCCTGCTGGGAGAGCTCACCCGGTACCACCGACACGCCCAACCCGAGGGCCTGACCTACAAGGGTCAAGGCCTGGACCGGGTCGCTCGCGCCGTCCGCAGCGGCATCGGCCAGCCCGGGAAGAGCATCGACGAGTTCGGTGATTCCCGCGGACAGCCGGTCCGTGTCCGTGGTCACGTGCAGCGTCACCCGGTCGACGGCCGGTGGTCGCGGGAGCCTGCCGGGGGCTTGGGGCCGTTGCTCCGATGCCATCTGCAGAGCGTCGGCCAGCTCGGCCACGGTCGTGCCCGTGACAGCCAGTCGGTGCGGGAAGACGGCGCGTCCCGTCCGAAGCGTGTGGCATACCGAGGACACCATCGAGCCGTCCGTGCCCTTCAGATGTGTCCTGACCCGCTCGGCCAGCCTCAGCAGCGCTTCTTCGTCCTTGGCGGAGAGAGTCAGCAGCTCCTGACGGGCGCCGCCGGAATCGGCGGACACCGCGGGGCAGGCACGGCGCACCGGTACGTCGGTCTCGTGCGCGGCAAGGACGACATGCGCGTTGGTGCCGCTCATCCCGAAGGAGTTGACGCCGGCGACTCGATGCGTCAGCGACCGCGGCCAAGGACGAGGGCTGCGGGGCACCTCGAACGGCAGCTGGTTCCATGGGATATGAGGGTTGAGTTCACCGTCCTCGTCCGCCGCCGCAGCGGGGATCTCGCCCTTCTTGAGCATCAGGGCCGCCTTCATCACCGCGGCGACCCCCGATGCGGCCTCCAAGTGACCCAGGCGGGACTTCACACTGCCCAGCGCCAGTGGGGCGTCTCGGTCCCGTACGGCCTCGCCCACCACCTCGTGGAGGGCGCCGATCTCGATGGGGTCGCCGAGAGCGGTTCCGGTCCCATGCGCCTCGATCCATCCGAGCTCCGACGGATCGGTGCGGGCGTCGGCCAGCGCCGCGCGGATCACCTCCTGCTGCGCGGGGCCGTTGGGTGCGGTCAGCCCGGACGCGGCGCCGTCGTGGTTGATGGCCGTGCCGCGGATGACGGCCAGGATCGGCCGATCCTCCCGCTGGGCGTCGGCCAGGCGCATGAGCGCAAGCGCACCCACGCCCTCCCCTCGCCCGTACCCGTCGGCGGAAGCCATGAACGCCTTGGAGCGCCCTTCGGGGGACAGAGCCCGTGTCTGCGACAGCGAGACCATCAAGTTGGCGGAGAGCAGCAGGTTGGAGCCACACACCAATGCGTAGCGGCACTCCTCGCCGCGCAGGCCGCGCACCGCGAGGTGCAGCGCGGACAGTGACGACGAGCAGGCTGTGTCCACGCTGACGACCGGTCCGGAGAAGCCCATCACGTAGCTGATGCGCCCCGCGCCGAAGCACAGCCCTCCGCCCGTCGTGTAGTAGGGATCGATCCTTGTGGTGTCCGCGCGGTCCTCGAGACGTTCGCTGTACTCGGAGGCCATCATGCCCAAGTACACGCCCACGTCGAGGCGTTCAGAGCGTCGTACCGGAATGGCCGCACGCTCCAGTGCCTCCCACGCCGTTTCCAGGAGCAGCCGCTGCTGCGGGTCCAGGAATGTCGCCTCGCGAGCGGAGATCCCGAAGAAGTCCGCGTCGAAGTCGGCGATGTTCGCGAGGAACCCCGCCCGTGACACGTACGACCGTCCGGGCGTACCCGGCGTCGGGTCGTACACGGCTCGCAGGCCCGGACGGTCGTCGGGCAGTTCGGATTGGGCGTTCGTGCCGCTGCGCAGGAAGTCCCAGTAGCTCTCGGGCGAGTCGATGTCCTCGGCGGTGCCGGACGGCAGCCGCATGCCCATCCCGACGATGGCGATGGGGGCGTGCCTGGCTTCCTCCAGCTCCTCCACCCTGGCCCGCAGCCGACGGGACAGCTTCAGCTGATCCTCCATCAAGGCGCGTATCTGCGCGGTGTCCATGGTCTGTGCCCTCATTTCTCTGTTGCCACGTCCGCTTGCACGGTGTGGAGGAGTTCGTCGAAGGACAGGCTCTGCAGGGAACCGTCATCGGTCGGAGCGTCGGGGACGACGGGTGGCGGTGGCGTGTGCTCCGTCCTCACGGGCGGCTGATCCGACGCCGGATAGAGCCCACGGGCGGCGTAGGCGGCCAGCTGAGCGACCGTGGGGTGATCGAAGGCGACCGTCGCGGGCAGGTCGGTGCCCAGGGCGTGCGCGAGCCGGGTCCGCAGGTCGATCGACATGATGGAGTCGAGTCCCATGTCGCCGAAGCCGAGGTCGTCGTCCGTGGAGTCGCTGCCGAGCACTTCACCGGTGAGCGTGTGCAGAGCGGCGCGCAGGCGGGCGTCGCCGTCCGCAGCTGAGAGGGCGTGGAGCTCACCGCGGAGCCAGCCACGGGCAGGCTCCTGCTTCGCGGCAGGCTGCCGCACGGCGCCGTCGAACATGCTGCTGCGGCCCTGGGCCGACAAGGCCGCGCCGTATCGCGAACGGTCCACCGCGACGGCGACGAGCCTCTCCCGCTGCCCGGTGAGAGCCAGGGCGAGCAGCTCTTCGGCTTCGTCGTCGGCGATCGGCCGGATGCCGAGCCCGGCCGTGGCTCCTTCGACGACGTCGTTCGCGGCGAGTCCACGCCCCGAACGCGGGAGCCACGGGCCCCAATTGATGCTGGTGGCCGGGACACCCCGACGACGGAGCCGGTGGGCCAGGCCGTCCAGGAACCCGTTGGCCGCCGCGTAGTTGGTCTGGCCGGCCGAGCCCAGCACGCTGGCGGCGGACGAGAAGAGCACGAAGGCGTCCAAGGGCTGCTCGCCCAGGGCTCGGACGAGGGCGTCGGCTCCGTGGGCCTTCGCCTCGAAGACGGCCCTGAAGGAATCGGGCGTGAGCTGCTCGAAAGCGTGGTCGTCCGTGGTTCCGGCCAGATGCAGCACCGTGCGCAGCGGAGCATCCTGGGCGGCGTGGTCCACGGCCCTTCGACAGTCCTCCGGATCGGTGACATCACCGCGCAGTACGTGCACGCGTGTGCCGGAGGCCTCGAGTTCCTCGAGTGCGCTCCGTGCGGCGTCGTCCGGATCGGAGCGTGACATCAAGGTGATGGACGAAACCTCGCGCCGGGCCAGGAAGGCCGCCGCGCTGAGCCCCAGGCCTCCCAGTCCTCCGGTGATCAGGACGGAGCCTCGCTCCTTGGCCTGACCCGCTGCCTTCGCCGCGGGCGGGGCGGATTCCTGGAGCGGCGTGAGATGAGCCGTGCGCACCGACTCCGCGGTCATTTCGAGAACACCCTCGCGCGGCCCGTCCACCAGGGTGCGGGCCAGCGCCTTGGCGTCCCAGTCTTCGCCGAGGCCGACCCGCAACAGGCGGCGGCCCGGCTGCTCCGCCGCCAGCGAGGCCAGCATTCCCCACAGCGCCTCACGCAAGGGTGCGCCGGAGTCAGTGGCCGAGGAGAGCACGGCATACGGGACGTCGCCCGGTACGGACCGCAGCGACGCCGAGAGGTCCAAGGCGGCGGCCAAGGCGCTTTCGGCGTCCCCGGCGTCGTCCGGCAGGTGAAAGCGGGCGTCGACGATGACATCCGCGCCGAGCGGCCCGGAGGGCTCACCGGAGAACACCTGGTGCCCGAGGTCCTCCAGCGCCCCCTTGACCGTACGGCCCGTCTCTCCTTCGGCGCCGAGGAGGGCGACGACCCGCAGGCCGGAAGAGGCGAGGGCCGGTTCGAGCGGTTTCCACGATATGCCGTACGCGTGCTCCGTGCCCCTGCGCAGTGAGCGCTCCAAGAGCGCCCGCGGAGCGAGGCGGAACCGGAAGTCGTCCACGGCCAGGACCGTTGAACCGTCGGACCGGAAGAGATGCAGGTCCGCCGACTCGACCTGGAGGAAGTCGCCCGACCGACGGTTGCGTACGGCCTGCACATGACCCCACAGATCCTCGCCCCGAGGCGGTCGGCCGGGGAAGTCGAGTCGGGAGGCAGCGAAGGGAATGGCGAGTTCGGACGCCTCGGCCGCCGCCGTCTCGCCGTGCTGATCGACGGCGAACGCCACGGTGCTCTGAAGGCAGGAATCCAGGAGCCCCGGGTGGATCTCATAGGCCGACGAGGGCTCGTTCATGTGCTCCGGCTCGACGAAGCGGACGAGCGCCTCGTCACCCTTGATCCAGGCTTCCGCCAGCCAGCGGAAGGAGGGGCCCAAGTGGTAGCCGAGCGTACGCAGGTGGCGATAGAAGGCGGCGCCGGTCAGATGCCGCTCGGCCGTGGCGACGAAGGCGTCGCGATCCGGCACGGAACGGGACGGTCCCGGCACCGCGGGTACGGCACGGGCGGCCAAGTGCTCCTGCCATCGGTTGCTCTGCGGGTCCACGAGACTCTGGACGCTCACGGTCGTGGCGCCGTCCTCCTGCTCGAAGGAGACGGTCTGCAGTTCGTAGCGCTCGCCTTCGTGCAGGACCAGCGCACGCGGGAAGTGGAGGTCTGCCAAGGCGATGGGCACGCCACCGCTGCCCAGCGCCGACAGGGTGGTCGCCGTCTGGGAGGCCCCGGGGACCGACACCGTGCCGAACAGCCGATGGTCGGTCAGGTGCGGGGGATGTGAGGTGCTGCGTTCCGAGACGAAGACCCGACCGCGCAGCGCCGGCGAGCGCAACTCGGTGCCCCAGGCCGGACCGTGGGTCCACGGAACGTCCGGCGACGGCGTGCTCCGGGCACGCGTCCAGTGCCGCGACGTGGCGAACGGGTACCGTGGTGCACCCACACGAGGGGCGCTGCCACGCGGATGCACGGCGTTCCAGTCGAGGTCCTGCCCCTGCTCGTAGAGGGTCTTGGCCGCGGTCAGGAGCGACTCGCGATCGCTCCCACCACGTCGCAAGGAGGCCGCGAGCCCGCCGGCCGGCCCCCGGCCCGCGGCTCGTACCAGATTGATCAGGGTGCGGTCCGGGCCGATCTCCAGACACACGTCGATCCCCAGTGGGGCCAACTGCCGCGCGCTGTCGTAGAAGCGGACCGGGTTGCGGGCGTGCTCACACCAGTAGGCGGCGTCGTAGGTCCGCACGTCGGCGAGGCGGCCCGTCACGTTGGACACGATGGGCAGTGTCGGCTCCCGGAAGGTGAACGAACCCAGAGCCTCGGCCAAGTCGGGGAGTACCGGGTCCAGGAGACGCGAGTGAAACGCGTGGGAGACGCTGAGGGGCCGGGTCCGCACACCCTGCTGCCGCAGCCCGGCGGCCAGGGCGTGCACTGCTTCCGGGACACCGGAGACGACGACCGACTCGGGGCCGTTGACCGCCGCGACATCCAGGCCCGTACCGTCGATCCAGTCCCGTACGGCCTCCTCGGACGCGACGACGGCCAGCATGCTGCCGCGATCGGTCCCCTGCATCAGCCGGGCCCGCTCGAGGACCAACTCGAACCCCGTGGACAGGTCCATGACTCCGGCGTGGAGGGCCGCGGAAATCTCGCCGACGCTGTGGCCCAAGACGACTGCCGGTGTCACGCCCCAGGACTTCCACAGGGCGGCGAGCGCCACTTCCAGCGCCACCAGGGCGGGCTGCGTCACACGTGTCTCGTTGATCGCTTGGTGGTCACTGCCGTAGAACGTCAGCTCGGCCAGGGAGGCACCGAGCCGCGGAGCGACCACCTGATCGCAGGAGTCGAACACCTCGCGGAAAACGGGTTCGTTCTCGTACAACTCCCGGCCCATCCCGAAGTACTGACTGCCCTGCCCCGAAAAGAGGAAGGCGACTTGGGGAGGACGCGAGGGCGCCGGATCCGGCGTGGAGCCCCGCAACGCCTTCATGAGCTGGTCGCGGGAGCTTCCCAACAGGGCCCGTCGGTAAGGGAAATGCGCACGCCCGGCAGTCGCAGCCGCGGCCAGGGAGGGGAGTTCGTCATCGGAGGCATGCGACAGCCGCTGCTCCCAGGCCGTGGTCAGCCGCTCAAGGCCCTCGGCATCGGGGGCGGACAAGGGCACGAGGTGGGCCGTGGCCGGCTCCGGGACCGCCGGCGGGACAGGGCAGGAGTCCGGCGGATCCGACAGCAAGATGTGTGCGTTCGTACCGGTGAACCCGAACCCGGAGACACCGGCGAGACGGGGCCGCTCACCGGCCTGCCACGGGACCGCCTCGTCCGCCACGCGGATGTTCATGTCGTCCCACGGGACATGTGGGTTGGGCCGGTCGAAGTGGAGGTTGGCGGGTATTACCCCGTGACGCAGTGCCAGGACGGTCTTGATGACGCCTACGACACCCGCCGCTGACTCACAGTGACCCACGTTGCTCTTGGCCGAGCCGACGAGGAGGGGTTCCTCGGGGCGCCTGCCGGGGCCGAGCACCTTCCACGCGGCGCCCAGTTCGATGGGGTCGCCCAGCGCGGTGCCGGTCCCGTGAGCTTCCAGGTACGACACTTCGTGACCCGCGACGCCCGCATCCGCGAGGGCCGTGGCGAGCATCAGTTCCTGGGCGTGTCCGTTGGGGGCCGTGAGCCCCGATGACGCGCCGTCCTGGTTCACGGCGCTGCCGCGGATCACCGCCAGCACCCGGTCCCCGTCGCGACGAGCGTCGCCCAGGCGCTTGAGCGCGAGCACCCCGCACCCTTCGGAGCGCACGAAGCCGTCCGCGTCGGCGGAGAAGGTCCGGCAGCGACCGCGCGGCGAGAGCATATGGGCACGGCTGACCGCGATGGACGACAGCGGGTCGAGGAGGATGTTGGCTCCGCCCGCCAACACCGTGTCGGTCTCGCCGGAGCGCAGCGAGCGCACGGCGAGGTGCAGCGCCACCAGCGAGGACGAGCAGGCCGTGTCGACTGCCATGGCCGGGCCGTGGAGACCCAGCGTGAATGCGATGCGTCCGGCAGCGGCGTTCAGCGCCGTGCCGGTGGTGTAGTAGGCGTCCACCTCGTCGGCTCCGCCTCCGGCCAGCAGCCGGGCGTAGTCGGCGTAGCTGAGGCCGACGAACACGCCGGTGCGCGAGCCGCGGAGCCCGCTCGGGTCGATGCCCGCGTCCTCAAGCGCGTGCCAGGCGGACTCCAGCAAGAGCCGCTGCTGCGGATCGAGGTTCGCCGCCTCCCGCGCCGGGATGTCAAAGAAGGCCGCGTCGAACCGGTCCAGGTCGCGCAGGAAGCCGCCCTGGTCGGTGGTGAGCGGGCCCGCACCACGCGTGATCGCCTCGTCCCAGCGGCCGGACGGGACGGTCCCGACTCCGTCACGGCCCGCCTTCAGCAACTCCCACAGCTCGTCCACCGAGTCCGCTCCGGGGAAGCGGCCGGCCATACCGACGACGGCGATGGGTTCCTGATTCCGTGCGCCGGATCGAGCCGACTGCTCCTGACCGGCATCGGCGCCGGCGGAGGCCGGGGCCGCCGCGGCAGGGAGCGGAGACGCAGTCTGCGTCACGGGCTCTTCCTGCCCGGCGGGCTCGTCCAGCAGGAATCGAGCGAGTTCATGGACGGTCGGGTAGTTGAAGACGTCCGCGACCTGGAAGCGGAGGCCGAACACCTGGGAGAGCCGGACCGACAGCTCCATCGCCATGATGGAGTCGAGTCCGAGGTCGAGGAACCCGATGGTGTCCTGGACCGCGCCCGGGTCCGCGTGGCCCAACTGCTCGGCGACCAGGAGCCGTACGTGACGGAGCACGGTCTGCTCGCGCACCTTCGGCGTCAGCGAGGCCAGTTCGTCGGCCAAGCTCCGCGCCTTGGGCTCCTCGGCCGCGGGAGCGTCGGCCGGGCCGGACGCGCCCGTCGCGGCCGCGTCGGCGAACAGACCCCGGGACCGCAGGCCCGACATCACGCGAGCGAGCCGCGGCGGGTCGAGGGGACAGAGCACCACGTGGCCCGAGGGCGAGGTGGCGTGGCCCGTGAGTGCCGCGCGTCCGGCCTCGGGGCTCAGCGCGCCCACGCCCAGACGGGCGAAGCGTGCTCGTGCGTCGTCGTCGGCCATGCCCAGGCCGTCCAGCGCCCAAGGCCCGTAGGCCAGGCTGGTCGCCGGCAGTCCGGAGCCGACGCGGCTCGCCGCCAGCGCGTCCAAGGCTCCGTTGGCGGCGGAGTACGCGGCGCACCCCTCGGTGCCCCACTGTGCCGAGACGGAGGAGACCAGCACGAAGAAGTCCAACGGCCAGTCGGCGGAGGCCAGGTGCAGCAACCAGGCAGGTGCGGCCTTGGCACTGAGCGCGACCGCGAAGTCCTGTCGGGTCGTCTCGGCCGCCGGGGAACGCTCCAGGGTGCCTGCCGCGTGCAGGATGCCCCGTACGGCAGGCATGTCCCGCAAGGGGGTGCAGGCCGCATCGAGCTTCTCCCGCGTGTCGCAGCCTCCCGAGCGGTAGACGACCTCCGCGCCGAGGGAGCGCAACCGGGTCAGCAAGGAGCGTGCCTCCGCGGGCAGTTCCTGTTCCGGTCGCCTGCCGATGAGCAGGAGGTGGCGCGCTCCGCGTGCCACCAGCTCCTGCGTCAGCTCGCGACCGACGGCGCCGAGTCCGCCCGTCACCAGGTACGTCGCGTCCGCCCGTACCGTGAGCGCGCTCCTGTGTCGGTCTGCGGTCCGCAGCCGTGCCGCGCGCACTTGGCCCGCGCGGATGGCCGCCGCGTCCTCCACAGGCGTGCCGCTGCCCATCGCGTGCGCTTGCGTCTGTTCTCCGATGAAGCCGATGAGGGCGCTCGCGTCCGCTGCCGTCGGGACGGCCGGCAGGTCGACGATCCCGCCCCACGAGGAGCCGAGTTCGAGGCCCAACACGGGAGCGAGCCCGTGCAGCGCGCCGTGGCCGGTCGCGTGCCTCGTCCGCTCGCCTTCGACGACGCGGAGCGTGCCGCGGGTCAGTACGTGGACGCGATGCGGGCCACCGGCCCGCGCAAGCCCTCGTACCGCCGCGGTCACGGACGCGCAGAGCGATGCGGTATCGGTCACCGGATCCTTGCGACCGTCGGCGGACGTGACGGACGGGGAGTCCGGCGCCAGCAGAAGCGGGCAGGGGGACTGCCCTGCCAGGTCTGCGAAGAACGCGGCCCAGCCGTCGGCGTCAGTGGGCAGGGGGGCCTGCTGCCAGCCGTCCGGCACCGCTATGGGCTCCGGGGCGAGCACGGTCCCGCACTCGGCCTGAGCCATCAGGAGGCTGAGCAGTTCGTGGTCGTCACCGGCTATGACGAGCCGTTCCACGGGGGCGCCGACGGCCGGCAGGGCCTCCCAGACCACCTCGTGGGCGACGGGGCGCGGCGGACCGCTCTCCCCGGTCGGCGGCGACACCGCCGGGGCCGGGAGCGCGGCCTGAGCCGGTGCGTCCGGCGCGTGGCGCCGGCGTTGCCACGGATACGACGGCAGACCGGCGACGCGCCGGGGGATCCCGTGCGCGGGCGCAGGCTCTTGGCTCGGGCTGTCCCCGGGGGCCGTCTCCGTCAGCTCCACGGCGTCCGAGGGGATCCCGCTCGCCAGCGCCCGCAAGGCGGCGCATGCCGTGGTGATGTCACCGGCCGTCACCCGGGCGCGCACCAGGTGGTGGCTGCGGCCGTGGGTCGTGGTGTAGGCGAAGGCGGCGTAGCCGTCCGAGGCGGCAGCAGGGGACTCGAGATGGTCCGCGTAGCGCTTCGCCAGCTCTCGTAGTGCCTCAGGGGTGCGGGCCGACAGGTCGAAGCCCGTGACCGGGGCGGTGGCCTCGGCCGGCGTGGCTTCCGCCACGGGCGGTGGCCCCAGGACGGCGTGGGCGTTGGTGCCACTCATCCCGAACGAGCTGACGGCTGCGAAGCGTCCCGCTTCGGTCGGCCATGCCAGCAACTCGTCCGGCACTGTGATGTTCGTCCCTGACAGGTCGATGCGCGGATTGAGCGTGCGGAAGTGCACAAGGGGAGGGATGAGGCGGTGCCGCAGCGTCAGAACGGCCTTGATCAGCCCCGCGATGCCGGCTGCGCTCTCCAGATGGCCGAAGTTGGTCTTCACCGATCCCACCGGCAGGGGCGAGCCGTTGTTGCGCCGCCCGAGAGTGGTGGCGAGCGCCTCCATCTCGATCGGGTCTCCGAGCGCGGTGCCGGTGCCGTGCGCCTCGACATGGCCGATGTCAGAGGGCTCGAGGCCGGCCTGGGCCAGGGCCGCCTCGATGAGCGAGACCTGGGAGAGCACATTCGGCGCGGTGAAACCGCCGGAGCGTCCGTCCTGGTTGACGGCCGTCGCGTGCAGCACGGCATGGATCCGGTCGCCGTCGCGCCGTGCGTGCTCCAGCAGTTTCAGTACGACCGCACCGCAGCCCTCGCCGCGCGTGAAGCCGTTGGCCCGGGCGTCGAAGGTCTTGCAGAGGCCGTCGGGCGCGAGCGACCGGGTCTCCTGCACGAGGCGCATCGAGCGGGGGGACATGATGAGGTTGGCTCCCGCCGCGAAGGCGACCTCGCATTCCCCGCGGCGCAGGGCCTGCGCGGCCAAGTGCACCGCGACCAGGGAGGACGAACAGGCGGTGTCCACAGCGACCGCCGGTCCCCGCAGCCCGAGGGCGTGGGCGATGCGTCCGGCCGCGAAGTTGTGGCCGTTGCCTGTGGTGGCGTAGGCGTCGGGCTCGGACTCGAGCCACTCCCGGTAGTCCTGCCACATGATGCCCAGGTAGACCCCGGCGGTGACGGTGTCGAGCCGCCGCGCGGGGATCGCCGCGCTCTCCAGGGCTTCCCACGCGACCTCGAGGAGCAGCCGGTGCTGTGGGTCGAGATGGCGGGCCTCGCGAGGACTGATGCCGAAGAACTCGGCGTCGAACCCGAGGACGTCGTCGAGGAATCCGCCTCGCTGCGGCAGCCCCTGCCAATCGGCGGCGAAGGGGCCCTTGCGCGCCTCGGGCAGGGGACGCACCAGGTCCTGTCCCTCGGCCAGCGCCGTCCAGTAACCGTCCAGGTCCTCGATGCCGCCAGGCAGACGCAGACCGATACCGACGATGGCGACCGCCTGGTTGCCCTCCTGCTCGTCGAGCCGTCGGCGCAAGGTCTTGATCGTGTCCAGTGCGCGGGTGAGAGGGGTCTGCTTCTGCTGGGGGCCGATGGCCGAGGCGTCGTTCGCCGGGCTGTCATTGGTGTTGCTGTGAGCCATGAGCTGGGTTCCTTGTGATCGAAGCCGACACAGCGTTGAGGTGGAGCGCGGCGCCGGTTCAGCCGCTCTCCGTGGACGCCGACAGCTGTTCGCCCAGCGCCTTGGCCAGTCCCTTCGGCGCGCCGTACGCCCAGAGGAGGGTGGGCGAGAGCCGGAGGCCGAACGCGGCTTCCAGCCGGTTGCGCAGTTCGAGGCTCATCAGGGAGTCGAGTCCGAGTGATTTGAACGTCGATTCCCTGCCGACCGCCGCCTGATCGAGGCGGAGCACCCGGGCCGCCAACTCGCGTACGGACGCCTCTATCAGCGCGATCCGTTCGTCCATGGGAGCTGCGGCGAGGCGAGCGCGGAGCTCGGTGGCCGAGGCGTTTCGGTCGTTGTCCTGCGTGACTGTGACGCGCAGTTCCTGCCAGCTGCCGCAGGCCGCGGTGTCCGGGTAGGCGTCGAACCACTGCCGCAGAGCCAGGGGGACATAGCCCGTCACCGCCTCGCCGCGACGCAACATGCGGCACAGCGCGGGCCAGGCTTCATCGGCTGGGAAGCCGCCCATGCCGCGCTCTTCGAGCCGGGCGCCGCGCAGGCTGTCCTGCGCGGCCAGGCCGATGTCGGAGAACGGACCCCACTGCACGCTCAGCGCGGGCAGCCCTCGACGGCGGCGCGCTTCGGCGAACGCGTCCAGGGCGGCGTTGGCCGCGGCGTACGCTGCCTGCCCCGCGTTGCCGAACAGGCCTGCGGCGGAGGAGAACAGCACGAAACAGTCCAGCGGATCGTCGGCTGTGACGGCCTGAAGATTTCGTGCGCCGTCCACCTTGGGCCGTACGACTTCCGCTGTCTGCTGCGGCGTCAGCGCGCTCACCGTGGCGTCGGACAGCACACCGGCGGCATGGAACACTCCGCGTAGCGGCGGCAGTTCCCTTCGCGCGTCTGCCAGTGTCCGGCCCAGCTCCATCAGGTCCGTGACGTCGCAGCGGGCTGTCCGTACCAGCACCCCGTCCGCCCTCAGCGCCGCCACCTGCGCGGCGGTGTCGCCCTGGATCGCGGAACGGCCGACGAGGAGCAGTGAACCCGCACCGTTCTCCGCCAGGAACCGGGCCAGCGACAGACCCAGCGCGCCCAGACCTCCGGTGATCAAATACGTACCGTCGGACCGGAAGCTGCCACCGGGCATGGGGAGCGCCGCCACGCTCTCTACCGTCGCCGGGTCGAAGAGGACGTGAGGGTGAGCGGCCGCTTCCGAACGCGGCGTTCGCGACGTCGCTTCCTGGAAGGTGAGCCTTCGCACCTCCGCCGTGGGCAGCAAGCCCTCCGAAACCAGCCGCAGGACCTCCTCCAGTGCCTCGGCGAACTGCTCGGGACGACGTTGGAGGAGGCCGACCGGATCCAGCGAGGCCACACTGGCCCCGCCGCTGAGAGCTGTCGCGTTGAGCCGCGTCCCCTGAGCGGCAGAACCGACCGCGGCACCGATGCCGGTGAGAGCGATCAGACGCCCGTCGGGGGCGAGCGCGTCCAGGGCGTACGCGAGTTCGGAGCCAGCGGTCGGACACAGGACGACATCCGCCCCCAGGCCGCCGGTGTCCGTGCGCACGGCCTGCGGCCACGACAGATCCCGGGCGTCGTATACATGCTCGGCCCCGAGCGTCCGCAGGGCCTCGTCATGCGCCGCGTCGACGCTGACGACGAGGACGTGAGCACCCCGCGCACGGGCGATCCGCAGGGCGACGTCGGTGACAGGGCCAACCGCGGAGTGGATCAACAGGGTGTCGCCCTCGGAGAGCCGACCCACGCGGTCCAGGCCGTGCCGGGCGGCGACAGCCGTCGGGAGCAGAGCCGTGACGTCGACGATGTCGGTGCCCTCGGGAACCGGCCACGTGTGCTCGGCACGTACGACCACATGACTGGCCGGACCGTCGAGCCCACAGGCGACGACCAGTTCGCCGGCCAGCGAGCGCTCCACACCGGGGCCGACCGCGCTCACGCGGCCCGCGAAGCCGTGCACAGCGTGCGGCCCTTCGGCGGTGCCGGAGCCCGGTGCCATGTCGACCGGGTCCAGGGTGGCGGTGAGCAGCTCGAGCTCCACCTCGCCGGGTCCGGGCAGGCGTCGGGTCAGCGGGACATACTGAGCCGACCCGTCCACGGATTGCCCCGAGAGCCGGAACGGCTGCGTCCCGGTGTGCTGTGGTGGCAGGGCGGCGAGCAGCTCGTCGGGTACGGGCCCGCGGACGAGCCGGGCGCCCAGGCGTCGGCTTTCGCGCAACGCGATCTGATCCTCGCTGTCATCGACGAGGACCTCGGCCGCGCACTGCTGTGCCCACCTGGTGTCCGCAGTGGCCACATCGACGATCCGAGGATTCAACTCCCCGTGTTCACGGCGCAGTACGCGGGTGTAGCCCCAGTACAACGCCGCTTCGGGGTCGGGTACGTCGATGTGGTCCACCGCTTGGGCACCCGCGGTCACGACGGTGACCCGTGGCAGCACGCTCCGTTCCGAGCAGGCACGCACGAGCGCGGTGAGCCGACCGATACCGAGCCGCTGCGCCTCGACGCCGTCCGACCCCCGCGGGGCCAGGTAGACGACTCCTTCGAGATCCGGCACCTCGCCGAGCTGATCCCGCGGCGCCACCTCGTCGCCGAGCGGTACCAGCGTGGCTTTGACGCCGGCGGAGCTCAAGGCCGACACCAACGCGTCACCTGCTTCGTACGCCTCCGTGCACACGGCCCAACTGCCGTGCCCCCCATGAGGGATGTCCTTGTCCGGAACATCGAGGGGAGCCAGCTCCCGCCACCTCAGGTGATACAGCCGCGTGGTGTCGCCGCTGTCCGCCGTCTGCGCCCGCAGCGGTTCCAGCTCAAGTCCTCTGAGCGACAGCAACGGTGTCCGGGCGCCGTCGAACAGGTCTATGTCGAGCGTGCCGTCCGCGAGCCGCACCGCATGGGACCACACGGTTTCAACGGGCTGGTCACTCTCGTGCAGTACCCGAAGCGAGCGGATGCCCGTGGGCACGAGAGCAGCGCCGTCGCCGCGGTCGGCACAGAGCGCGAGCGACACCTGGAGTGCGCCGTCCCACAGTGCCGGGTGCAGCACGTGCTGTCGGTTCGTGGCGCGCAGCGGATCCGGCAGAGTCACCTCGCCCACGGCCCGCGAGCCATCACCGTGCCGGTGGAGCCGTCGAATGTTGCGGAAGGTGGTTCCGTACTCCAGGCCCCGCTCGGCCCACTCGTCGTAGAAGTCGTCCACCTCGACGGACTGGGCAGAGCCGACCCAGTCGGGGAACAGCGGCAGCGGCGCCTCAGCGGCCCAGCGGTATGCGTGTGCCTCGGCGTTCACCTGCCACGAGCTGTCGCCCTCGGACAGCGACAGAAGTCGGAACACGCCGCCGTCCACGCGCTCGTCGCGCCACTCGGCCGTCAGACGGGAGGGGGCTTCGCCCACACCGACTCCCTTGCGGAAGACCACGTCGTCCAGCCTGAGGGGCAGTGTTCCCCAGCGGGCCCGCGCCGTGTTGACGGCGACGGCCAGCACGGCCGTCCCCGGCACCACAGGAGTGCCGTGCACTTGGTGGTCCGCGAGCCAGGGCACGTCGATCGTGGAGAGTTCCAGGGCCGAGTGCCAAGTGCCCGCGGCGCCCGGGGCAGGCACGAGCGGCGCCTCGAAGCCGCGCGTGCCTCCGGTGTGCCGGGTGGGCTCGGCGACCCAGTGCCGTTCCGGCCGAAGAGGGTGGCCCGGCAGGGGAACGGGCCGGTTCCGGGGGAGCAGCCCGAAGGGAGCCAGCCCGGAGACGTAACCGCGGGCGAGAGCCAGCGCCACATCCTGAGGAGAACCGTGCTGACGGCGCAGAGTGGTGAGCACCACCGGCGGCTCGGCTCCGGCCGCGGCGAGCTGCTCGATCGCCGGTGCCAGGACTGGATGCGGACTGATCTCGACGACGTGGGTGACATCGGAGTCGAGGAGAGCGGTCATGGCATCGGCGAACTGGACCGGGCTGCGCAGGTTCTCCACCCAGTAGGCGGCAGTCATCTCCGGGCCGTCGAGGATCTCCCGACGCACCGTCGACATCAGCTGTACGGAGCCGGCACGAGGCTCGGCGGGATCGAGCGCGGCCAGCAGGTCCTCGTGCAGCTCATCCATCTGCGGACTGTGCGAGGCGTAGTCGACGTTGACCAGTCGGCAGTACGTTCCGTCCGCTTCCAGGAGCTCACGCAGCATCAGCACGGACTCTTCGTCGCCGGACAGCACACAGGAGCTGGGTCCGTTGTGCACGGCGAGCGAGACACTGTCCTCGAAACCCTCCAGCGCGGCGAGCGCCGCTTCCCGGCTCAGATCCACCGCGAGCATCCGGCCACGGCCGGAGGTGCGGCGCGCGATCGCGCTGCGCCGGGCCATCACCAGTGCGGCGTCCTCGTAGGTGAGGATGCCCGCGAGCGTGGCCGCGGTGATTTCACCCTGGCTGTGGCCGAGTACCACGTCGGATTCCACTCCTGCGGCCCGCCACAGCTCCGCGAGCCCCAACGACATGGCCCACAGCGCGGGCTGGAGCATGTCGATGCGCGTCATCCAGGTGTCCCCGGCCTCGCCGGTGAAGACCGCGACGAGGTCCCAGTCGATGTGCGGATCGAGTGCCTTGGCGCAGCGTTCTATGACTTCGGCGAACAGCGGGCTCTCGCGGAAGAGCTCCTGGCCCATGCGCTCCCACTGGGACCCCTGGCCGGGGAAGACGAACGCCGTGCGGCCAACCCGCCGCGCCTGTCCCCGCACCACACCGGGCTGTTCCTGTTGGCTGTCGGCATCGTCCGCCGCGGCCAGTGCGGCCAGACCGGTACGGAGTTCATCCGGGGTCGCGGAGAGCACCGCGGCCCGCTCGGGAAAGTGATCCCTTCGCCAAGCGAGCGTCCCGGCCATGGCCGGCACCCCGTCGGCGTCGTCCGGTACACAAGAGCCCAACTCCGCAGCCCGCCGGGCCAGGACGGAGGTGTCCTTCGCTGATACGGGTACGAGGTGCGGGAGTCCGGTGCGGCCGGACCCGGCCGGGTCCCTGGACAGGCTCGCGCGCTCGGGAGGCCCGGTCACCACCACGTGTGCGTTGGTGCCGCCCCAGCCGAAGGAGTTCACACCCAGATACACGGGGCCGGACTCGGGGAGCGGCTGCGGTTCCCGTACCACGCGCACATTCAGGTCGTCGAAAGGGATCTCCGGATTCAGCTGTTCCGCGTGCAGGCTCGGCGGCAGGACTCCGTGGCGCAGGGAGAGGAGCAGCTTGAACAGTCCGGCCATGCCAGCCGCGGCTTCCAGGTGGCCGATGTTCGACTTGATGGAACCCACCAGCACGGGATTCTGGGCTCGGTCGCCGCCGAGGACCCGTCCGATGGCCGTGGTCTCGATCGGATCGCCGCGACCGGTCCCGGTGCCGTGTGCCTCGATGTAGGTGGGGGCGCCCACCGGCACCGCACCGTCGCAGTAGGCACTGCGCAGGAGGTCTTCCTGGCCCTCCGGGCTCGGCGTCACGAGGCTCTCGCCACCGCCGTCGTTGTTGACGACCGTGCGTGCCACGACGGCGTGGATGCGGTCGCCGTCCTCAAGGGCTCGGCGCAGTGTCTTGAGGTAGAGCGCAGCGACCCCCTCGCCCCGGACGAAGCCGTCGGCCGAGGACGAGAAGGTCTTGCAACGTCCGTCCGGGGAGAGCGCCCCGAAGTGAGTGAGGCCGACCGACACGTGCGGGTGCAGCATCAGATTGGCGGCGCCGACGATCGCACTGTCCACCTCACCCTGTCGCAGGGCCTGGCCGGCCAGGTGCAGGGCGACGAGCGAAGACGAACAGCCGGTCTCCACCGTCATGCTGGGCCCACGCAGTTTGAACACGTACGACAGTCGGGCGGCGATCACATCGAGGGCGTTGCCGACCAGGCTGTGCGGGGTCGGCCGGGCACCGTGTTCCTCGCGCAGCAACTCGTAGTCGTGCCACGAGGCGCCGACGTATACCCCGGTCCGTGAGTCCGCGAGGTCGGACACTCGTTGCCCCGCGTCCTCCAGCGCGCGCCAGCCCATTTCCAGGAGGAGACGCTGCTGGGGATCGATGGCGGCGGCCTCACGGGGCGAGATGCCAAAGAACCCCGCGTCGAACTGGTCAACGCCTTCGATGAGACCGCCCACGCCCTGGATCTCCCGCTCCGGGTCGAGTTGGGCTGTGGCGTCCCAACGGTCGGCCGGAATGGGATGGATCGCGTCCCCGCGGTCCATCAGGAGTTTCCAGAGGCCGTCGGTGTCAGGGGCATCCGGAAAGCGTCCAGCCATTCCGACAACGGCAATGAGGTTCGATGGATCCTGAGCGGGATTCGCAACCATGGCTGATTCACTTCCTGCTGCGGAGAGTTTCCTGTAGCGCCACTGGAAACCCTAATCCGTCGCCCTCTCTCCTAGGAGCCCCCAATTTCTGTGATGCGCACCCCACGAATCCCCCTATCAGGGAGTAGGGGGGGTGTGGTCGAGAGTCCTTCCTCTACCCTCCGATGAGTCGCATTCGGACGAGTCCCTTGCTTGCGTTGATCATTCGCGGTCCGATCTCCGGTGGTGCGTCCCTGCGGCACCAGACGGCGTTCTTCGCCATCTTTCCGGGTGACATGTTGAAGCAGCGGGTATCTCGCAGCCCGAGCCGGAATGACGGCGCGACGAAATCGGCGTCACGAATGCAATCGAGTATCTGCTGAGCGGCTGCGTGCGGCGCGAGTTGCGACTCGTCCACAGCCTGGCACAGCTCTCGTGTGAGCTTGCTCATCGCGTTGAAACCGTCGCTCACGGGAAGCGGCGAGCCGGGCAGGGTGGAGTCCTCGAGTTCCCGGAAGACATTGGTGTTCCCGCTGCGCGTGAACCGGTAGTAGGCGTCTTCGAGCATCACGTTGCCGAGCATGGTGCCGAGCATCCAGGTGCGGTTCACCGCGTTCCACAGCTCGAAATCGCGGAATCCCACGAAGGAGCTGTAAACCAGATCGTCGTGGAAGTCGAACAAGCCCTGCTGCAGTGCCTCCAGATAGGCGAAACGCTCCAGTGACCAATTGCCGTCGCGTGAGGCTGCGATGAGTCGCCAGCCCAGGGCGTTGACGAGCTCCATGGTGTTGGTCAGGCCGCGCGAGTACAGCGCGTCGATGAACCCGGCCGCGTGCGAGGTGAGGCAGAAGCGTTCACCCACGACCTGCTTGGCGGAGTACTGGAGCCGTCCGGTTGACACCCAAGGTCGTACCGCCTTGGCGTTCCGGAATTGCCAGGCGATCTCAGGGAATCGGCCGAGGAAAGCGTCGAACTCCTCTTGGGCGGGTGTGTCGTCCTTGGGGAAGACCCGCGGATCGAGGGTCAGTCCCACACTGCACAGCGGATTGATGGAATCGGCGTGGTTGTCGAAGGGGATCACCCAGAGCCAGCCGCCGTCGAATACGTGGTGCAGGGTTCCGTGATGCCAGGGGTTCGGCTGCTGGTGTGCTTTGGCCGCCGGAGCCTTGTCGAACGGCTGCACGCCGATCATGTGCGTGAACAGGGTCCGGGAGTGCGTACAGGCCCGGGTCGGTGTTTCCCGAAGCTCGAGCTTCTCCGCCAACGGCGAGCGGAAACCGCTGCCGTCGACCACATAACTCGCCCTGAACTCCTCACCCTTGTCGGTGCGCAGCACCGCACCCGTGTCCGGGTCGATGTCCACGTCCGCGATCCGTGTGTTGAGTCGCGGCACCGCGCCGTACTTGACCGCCACATTGAACAAGTAGGAGTCGATGTCCTGCCGGAAGAGATGGGTTTCCGTGCGAATGGCCGACGGCACGACCAACTGGTTGATCTCTTCCGGGTTCTGCGACGCTCCCTCGCGGTGATACACGAAGCCAAAGTTCTGCTTCTGGCCGCAGTACCGCGACACGTGCCGACTGATGCCCTTGTGGCTGGAGAGGGGCTTGAGCTCGGGAACCTTGTACCGGTCGGCGATGATCCGTGTCATTCCCGAGGTGTAGGGAATGGTGGACTCACCGACAGCGAACCGAGGATGGACGCCGGCGTCGAGCAGCAGCACCCGCACACCGTTGCGCGCCAGGACTGCTCCCAGCATGCCGCCGGCCATGCCGCTGCCGAGGATCGCCACGTCGTATTCGTTCGCGCGCCGTGGCGCGCTGGTGTTGTTCTGCAAGGTCATTGCCCTTCTGCCATGAGATCGATGCGCCTGTTGGGCTGGTCGGACGCGACGGACGCCGACGGCAACTGCCTACGCGTGCGTACGCCGAGCTTCTTGAAGATCCGGGTGAGGTGCTGTTCCACGGTGCTCGGCGTGACGGCCAGCCTTTTGGCTATCTCGCGGTTGGTCAGATCCCCGGCCGCGAGACCCGCCACCCGGCGCTCCGCCGCGGTGAGCAGCTCGAGGCCGCTCGGTGGGGCCAGGACGGTGGCGCCGTGCAGTGGTGCGGCAAAGCCCTGTCCGGAGATCTCGCGGGCCAGGGGCGCCGCGCCGGCGGCCTCGGCCAGACGGCCGGCCGCCTGGAGCTCCCGCCGGGCCTGAGCCGTCTTGCCCTCGGGCAGGCGCGTGCGACTGAGCTCGGCCAGTGCGCAGGCCAGCTGGAGCTGGTCGCCGCAGTCCCGCAGAAGCGTCACGGCTTCGGTGAGCAGTGCGCCCCTCGCGGACGACGGGCTGCTTGCCGCGAGCGCCCGCAACGCGATCGCACGGGCCCTCGACGAGCCTTCGCCCGTGAGCGCCAGCTCCTCGCGGGCGAGTTCCTCGGCTCGTACGGGATCGGCCAGGGCCAGCTGCGCGCGGGCGGACTCGGAACGCCACGGCACGAGCGTCGGCTGGTCGAAATCCCAGTCCCGCATCAGGTCCCCGCAGGCGGTGAAGTCGTCCAGGGCGGCGTACGGGCGCCCGGTCTGCAGGTAGTGGCAGCCGCGGGCATGGAGGAAGTACAGCCCGAAGCGGCTCCTGAACATGCCGTGCGGCACCGGGACTTCCAGGTAGGCGGCAGCAGCCTCGTAGTCACCCGTCCAGGTCGCCGCGTGCACCAGGTTGGCCAGCGGCCCTCCGATGCACACGCCCCAGCTCTCGGCCGGTACCTGCGTGAGAGCCGCCTCCGCCAGTCGCCGGGCCTCTTTGGGCCGCCCCTGGCGCAGGGCGACCCTGGCCCGCAGGGACGCGAACTCGGCCTCCCACAGGGGGACGCGCCGCGTGCGTGCCTGCTCCAGCCAGTGGTCGCACCAGTTGGCGGCCGCGTCGAGGCGGTCCGTGAACTCCAGGACGGAGGTGGCGCAGACGATCCATTCCTGAGTGCTCTTGCTCAGCCGCATGGAGCGCAGCGCGGTCTCGGCGTCGGCTACGGCTTCGTCGTCAGGCCCATGGGCGAGTACGTGGGACAGCGCCGTGGCCCCCAGGACCCGAGGATCCTCCTCCGAGCGACGCGGCAGACGGGACGCCCGGCCGCCGTCACGGGACGACATCCGCACGGAGAGGGGGTAGGTGGTCGAAAGGAGCTCCCGTGTCGCCCGGATCTCCGCCGCCGTCGCGGGATCCGGCGCGGAGCTGTCGGCAGGTGCGTCGACGATGCGGTGAACGGCATCGAGCGCCTCGTCGAAGCGGCCGTGCCACAACAGGAACTTGGCGAGCGGCAGGGCATGCCGGTGGGGCAGCCGGCCGTCGTGCAGGGCCACCGCGAGCTCCCCGAGGTGCCGGGCGCTGATGGACGGATTGAGCATCCATGCCGTACTGGCGTAGAGCGCCTTGATGCTCATGCGCGCGTGGTCGTCCTCGCACACGCGCAGAGCCGCCTCGAGGGAGGCGTGCGCGTCGGCGATGCGGTTGGCGGCCAGATGCCGCTCCGCCGCTTGGCACAACACGTCCGTGGCCCACGGTCCGCTGCGCACCTCGGACTCGACCAGGAGTTGGGCCACCCGGGTGGCGGCCGCCCCGTCCTGGTAGAGCAGTTCCGCGGCCCGCCCGTACAGTGCCGCACGCTGCTGCGGAGGCACACTCGCCAGCATGGCCGTTCGGGCCACGGGATGCAGCTGCCCCGAGGTCAGCAGGCCCGCGGCCGCCAGCGCGAACACGCCGCGGCTCATGGTGGCTTCGTCCTCGTCCAACAGCCGGGCCAGCAGCCCGGGATCGGCATCCGCTCCGAGCACGGCCAGTGCCCGGGCGAGCCGCAAGAGGACGGGCCGCCCACGATGAATGCAGCTGAGCACGGTCTCGCCGTACGCGTCACCGACGGGCGCTCGGGGAGCTGCTCCCTCCAGCGGCGCCCCGGCCCGCCGGTGGTCTTCCAGAAGGGCGCGGACCAGCAGGGGGTTTCCACCGCTGACCCGGTGGTAGTCGGAGGCCAGCGAGCGTGCCGTGTCCGGGCCCAGTTGATCGGTGAGGAGCGCGGTCACCCCGCTCTTGGTCAGCCGCTCCAGCGAGAGGTGGCGGTAGTTGGGTTGACGCAGGAGCTCGGCGTGAAGTTGTGGATGAGCCGGCTTGGACAGCGTGCACTCCGCGACCAGCAGTCCGATCGGCATGGACCGGGTTTGACGCAACAGCTGCAGTAGCCAGTACAGGGACAGCGAGTCGGTGAACTGAGCGTCGTCGACGCAGATCAGTACCGGTACCCGCTGCGCTGTCCGGGCCACCTCCTGGCACAGTCGATGCAGCGCGCCGGTCGTGTCGGACGCGAGGGTCTGCTGTGCGAAGCCGTGGCCGAGGCCGTGTTCGTCGCCGGCCGCGCCAGGTCCGCGCGTCACCGCGTCGAGCAGCGCGGCGATCTCGTGCCGTTCTCCCAGACGGTCGTCCGCCCTGCGCATGAGCTGGCCGAGGACGCTGCCGGGGGATTCGCGCTCGGCCCAGGAGCCGACGGCGCGCAGCACCAGAAAGCCCCGTTCAGTGGCGAGGTCCTCGACCGTGGTGAGCAGCTCGGTCTTCCCGCACCCGATGCCTGCGCTGATGACCGCGGCGCCGCTGTCGCCCTGTGCGCAAGCCTGGAGGAGATCCGCCAGCTCGGTCAGTTCCTTGCCGCGCTCGATCAGCCGCATGAACCAATTCGCTTTCTGGGCTCGTCGGGTTCGGGCATGCCGTGCTCATCGGGACCGGGACGAGGCCGCTGGCTCCGACGACCGGGTCTGGGGAGGCAGGGGCACCTCGACCGGTTTGGCGTAGATACGGGTGAGCAGTGGCCCGGTCATGGCAGTCGTGACCACGGCCATGACCACGAGGAGGGAATACAACGGGCCGTCGAGAAGGCCCAGCTGGAGACCGACGCCGAGAATGACGAGTTCGGTCAGGCCACGGGTGTTCATCAGCGCCCCGAGTGCCGCGGCCGGGCGGGCGGCAAGGCCCTGCGTACGCGCGGCCAGATAGGTCCCGCCGAACTTGCCGACCACGGCGACCACCAGGATCGCACCGAGCTGGAGAACCTGGGCGGCGTCGATTCCGCCGAGGTCGACCTGGAGCCCCGCCATGACGAAGTAGACGGGCAGCAGCAACGAGGTGAGCCGCGTGGTCTGGTCGAGCACGTCCGTGAGTTGCTCCTGGGCGCCGCGACGAGGCATCGCGAGGCCGAACACGAAGGCTCCGAAGATGAAGTGCATGCCGATCGCCTCGGTGGCCGTGGCCGACAGGAGTGCGCCGGTGAGAACGATGGCGAACCGGTGCGCGGTCATGGGCGCCGGCTGTCCGGCGGGTGTCAGGACCCTGCGCAACAGCGGCCGCACGACGAGAGCCATCAGCAGGCCGTAGGGAAGGATGAGTGTCACCGTCCAGTGGTGTCCCTCGTCCGTCACGGACGCCTGGACGATGGCCAGCGCCGTCCAGGCCACGAGATCGACCACGGCCGCTGTGGCCAGCGCGATGCTGCCCAGCGTGGTGCGGGCCAGGAGCCGGTCGGCGAGTATCCGGGCGAGCACCGGAAAGGCGGTCACGGAGACCGTGAGCCCGATGAAGATCACGAACGCCACGTGATGCTCACTGTGCCGACCCTGTGGGAGGCCCAGCGCGAGGCCGACACCCAGGACGAACGGCACGGCCGTGGAACCGAGGGCCGAGATGGCCGTCACGCGTCCACGGCCGCGGAGGGAGTCCGTGTTGATCTCGAGGCCGACACAGAACATGAACAGGGCGACCCCGAGATTGGCCATGCCGGAGAGCAGTGGTCGCACATCGGTGGGGAAGAGATGATGCGCGATCGCGCCATCCAGGAGTGTCGGTCCCAGCAGTATGCCGGCGAAGATCTCACCTACTACAGGGGGTTGGCGAAGCCGGATGGCCAATTGGCCCAACCCCCGGGCGAGTAAAAGAATCAACGCGAGATCCGCGAAAAGGAATTGCACTTGGTGGCTGGTCATGTCGAGGCCGCCCGGCTCATCATCTTGCCTTGTCCAGAAGGTCAGGTACGAGGGGTTCCCGCGCTGTCCGTTTCGGGGGTGGCGGCATCGGCAATCAAGTCGTCCAGATCGATGTGGAACAACGGGTGCCGGCCACTGAGCCCGGAGATGAGCGTCACGAAGTCCGCCGAGGGTTCGTTGGTGCGCTCGGGGTCGACCATTTCCTGGGCCAGGCTGTAGTAGAAGTCCTTGTACTTCGTTCGGTCGTAGAACCGCTCCACGAAAGTCTTGATCTCATCGAAGAACCCGGAGTAGGCGGTGGCGTAGCGGTCGAGTGCCTTCTCCTCGATCTGCGGGTGCTCGATGACTTGGTCCACGATCCGGGCGAGGGTGCTCCCCGCCAGGGTCGCGAGGGCGACGCCGGTGGAGAACAGCGGGTCGACGAAGGCGGCGGCATCCCCGACCAGGACCCAGCCGTCGCCGTGGAACTGGTTGCTGTGGTACGACCAGTCGCGCGCGGTGCGGAACCCCGCCGACTGTCGAGCTCCGGCGAGCATCTTCTTCAGCTTGGTGGTCTGCTGCCGTTCGGCGTGGAACAACTCCTCCAGCGACTGGCCGTTCTCACCGGCTGTCGCGGAGCGGGTCACGTACCCGACGCTGATGGTGCCCTTGTCGATGGGGATGGCCCAGAACCATCCGTCGTCGAGCCCCTCGATGAGGATGTTGGTGTACTCGTCGTCCGGCAGCCGTTCGCAGTTGTCGAAGTACGTCCACACGGCCACATTGCGCAGGTCGTCGTGCCACTCCACCTCGGTGAGCCGACGGCCGAGCACGCGGGCCTGCCCCGACGCGTCCACCACCAGTGAGGCCCGCACCTCGTGCAGCCCGTCGAGCCCGCGCAGCGAGAAGCGGACTCCCTTGACGCGGCCGTCCTCTTCGATGTGCTCCTTGACGGTGGCGTCCTCGATCACGAACGCGCCCAGCTCCCGCGCCCTGTCCAGGATCAGTGCGTCCAGATCGGCACGTCGCGTGTGGAAGGCGTACTCATGGCCACCGCCCTCCACGAAGGAGAAGTTCCACGGCACCTGGTTGTTTCCCCACACCAGGGTTCCGCCGTATTTCCGCTCGAAGCCGCGCGCGTCCATGCGTTCGGTGATGCCCATCTCCTGCATGGGCCGCATGAATGCCGGTATGAGTGACTCGCCGACGTGATATCGAGGGAAGCGATCACGGTCGATGATGAGGACTCGGCGGCCGCGCTGCGCCAGAAGTCCGGCGGTTGTCGCCCCCGCCGGTCCACCGCCGATGACGACAACATCGAATTCGTCAGGAACTCCATAGAGAGCAGACGGCATTGAGGGACCTCCCAGAATGGGTGTCAGGTGGTTCCGAGAACGGAGCTCGGAGCTGGAACGAGTGGTCTCCGATGAAACCTTCGTCAGTTTGCAGCAGTGGTTCTGCAAGGTGTCTGTACGCCTTCTGTAGCCTTCCTGATGCCGTTGTGTATCGGCGCGTGGGAAGCCACCGCGGTCCGGTCAGGGCCCAATGCCGCGCGACATACGTGGATCATGAAGGGGGGTTAGGGGCGCGTCTATTCAGTGCGTCGAGGTGGTGCGCGGGCATCAATGGTCGATGTGACGGTAAGTCAGCTGCCCCGCGCCCCGAGCGCCCCCGCTGCCCGTCGGATCCCCGTCCTCTGTCTGGCGCCTCCGGCGTCCCGAACGGCTCGGCGTGGTCGCCCTGCTGGTCCCGCTCCGAGATTTTCGCCGTGTGACTCCCTTGCGTCTTCTAGGTATGACGGTTAGTCATATAGCTACTAGGTAGACCGGACTGGGCCGTCATGGCTCAACTCCCAGGAGGCACAGTGAAGTTCTCCGTCATCTTCGAGGCCCAACTCGCCGACCCGACCGTCGAGCGCGAGCACCAGCTGATCCACGACAGCGTCGAACAGGCCGTACTGGCCGAGGAGATGGGGTTCGACCGGATCTGGGCGGTCGAGCACCACTCCCTCAAGTGGTACGCGCACATGAGTGCCCCGGAGATCTTCCTGACCTGGGTCGCCGCGCGCACGAGCACCATCAGGATCGGGCACGGTGTCGTCTGCATGCCGTTCAACTTCAACCACCCGGCACGCGTCGCCGAACGCGCCGCGATGCTCGACCTGCTCTCCGGCGGGCGGCTCGACCTCGGCGCGGGCAGGGGCGGCACCGCGCAGGAGACCTCGCTGTGCGGGGTCGACAAGGAGCGCACCACCCAGGAGGTCGAGGAGGCGCTGCGGATCATCGGGAAGGCCTGGGAGAAGGAGGAGCTGGAACACCACGGCGAGCTCATCGACATCGACCCGCACCCGATCCTGCCCCGCCCCGCGCAGACCCCGCACCCGCCGCTCTTCCTGGCCTGTAGCCGGACGGAGACCCTGACCCAGGCCGCCGAACTCGGGATCGGCGCCCTGGTGATGGGCTTCGCGGGCCCCGATGCGATCGCCGAAATGCGCCGTGCGTACGACGGCGCGATCGCGGCCCGCACCGAAGCGCGCCTGGTGTCGAGCGTCGTCAACGACCACTTCTCGGTGCTCTGCCCGACGATCGTCCTGGACGACCGGGAGACCGCGCGGCGCGTCGGCATCCGGGGGCAGCGGTTCTTCGCCCAGTCCATCGGGCACTGGTACGGCGGCGCGGGCATCCCCGACGAGGCGGTCGTCGAGGGCAGCGACGAGGCGGCCGAGATGCGCAAGGCCGCCGAACAGGTCGTCGCGCGCCTGCACGAGCACAACATCCCGGTGCGCCCGACGTCGACCGCCACCTTCAACGCGGACCACGCGTACGGCACCGCCGACGACGCCATCGCCTACGTGGAACGCCTCAGGGACGCGGGCGCCGACGAGATCATGTGCCTCATCCAGATGGGCACCGTGCCGCAGGAGGCCTGCTTGGAGACCCTGCGCCAGTGGGGCGAGAAGGTCATCCCGCACTTCCGCGCCCAGGAGTCCCGGGAATCCGCGGAATCCGAGGAATCCCAGCAGTCCCAGCAGCCCCAACAGCCCCAGGAAGCGACCTCCGGCTGATGGCCGCGGACCATCCGGCGCAGCGGCCAGGGTCGCGACCGGCCGACCGGCTCGCCCCCGCCGCCCGCCCCCTCGTCGCCGCCCTCTCCGCGGCCTTCCCCGACCTCGGCGGCACCGTCACCGATGCCGTGGAGGCCCGCCGGATCCTGGCGGCAGGAACCGGCCCCCAGCGGCCGCCCAAGCCATCCCGGAGCGTCGGCTCCGTCGTGGACCGCGCCATCGCGGGTCCCGTCGGCGCGCCCGAACTCCCCGTACGCGTCTATCTGCCGGACCCGGAGACCTTCCCTGGCCCACGCCCGACCGTCGTCTTCTTCCACGGCGGCGGCTACACCCTGTGCGGCCTGGACTCGCACGACGCCACGGCCCGTGGTCTTTGCGCGCGGGCCGGCGCCGCCGTGGTCTCCGTCGCCTACCGCCTCGCCCCCGAGCACCGCTTCCCCGCGGCCGCCGACGACGCCTACGCGGCGCTGTGCTGGAGCGCGCGCGAGATCTCCTCGCTCGGCGGCGACCCGGACGCCCTGGTCACCGCGGGGGACAGCAGCGGCGGTGGCCTCGCCACCGTCGCCGCGCTCACCGCGCGGGACCGTGGCGGGCCCGCCGTCGCCCTCCAGGTGCTGATCTACCCGGTGCTCGACGCGGGCCAGGACACCGCCTCGTACCGCGAGAACGCCGAGGGCTGCTTCCTGACCGCCGCGCACATGCGGTGGTTCTGGCGGCAGTACCTGGGCCCGGACGGCGACGGCGCCCACCCGCACGCCTCGCCGCTCGGCGCCGAGCTGACCGGGCTGCCGCCCGCGCACCTGGTCACCGCGGGCTGCGATCCGCTCCGCGACGAGGGCTTCGCCTACGCACACCGGCTGCGCGCCGCGGGCGTACCGGTCACGCACGGCCACCACCCGGAGATGTTCCACGGCTTCCTGGGCTTCCCGGGGCTGCTCGACGAGGCGGAGACGGCGGTGGCCGCCGTGGCAGAAGCAATCGCATCGACGGTGAAAGGCAGGAAAAACAGCGGTGAAGGAGGGGGTGCCGCAGGATAATTTCCCGATACCCCCCTTGTCGCGGAGAACCTCGCATGCATACGGTGTTCATACGCGAGGTTCTCCCGTGGAAGGTGGGTCATGACGGAAATTCTTGTGCGTTCGGGTACGGAGGGTGCGGTTCCTTCCGCTGTTGGGCGGGTGGTGGACCACCCGGCGTGGCCGGTGCTCAAGGACGCCGTGGAGGAGATCAGGCCCTGGCAGTCCCAGGACGGGTCGATCGACTTCGCCGCGGAGGGCGCCCCGGCCAAGGCCGTGGCCGAACTCGCCGTGGACCGCGTCATATCGGCGGTCGAGCAGCTCGCCCCGCTGCTCCCGCACGACGCCGCCTACCACCAGGCGCTCGCCGCCGACCTGCGCCGCTGGTCCGACGGCGGCTTCCAGGTGCCGGACTTCCTGGACTCGCTGCTCGCCTTCCAGCCCGCGGCGCACCGCGAGGACGGCCTGCAGCACTTGGTCGTCTTCCCCATGTACACGCAGAACGGCAACCCCGACCGCAATCTCGAAGCGGTCGTGCTGCGCATGGTCTGGCCCGACTGGCTGGCCGAGCTGGAGCGCACGCGCTACGACAACCCGCTGTTCTGCGGCATCACCTTCGAGGACTTCACCGCCGGGTACGACACGAACTCCGCGGTCCTGTTCCCCGAGACCATCGCCGTGCGCGAGGCCCCCGAGCGCTTCTCCTGGGGCGGCATCTTCTGCGACCGCGAGGCGGCCCGCTTCCGCCGGGTCACCGAGGCCTCCGTGGACCTCCTCGGGCTCGAACTGCCCGACGACATCCGCGCGATGGTCGGCGACCAGGACCGCTGCCAGCAGGCGTTCGTCCTGTGGGACATGGTCCACGACCGCACCCACAGCCACGGCGACCTGCCCTTCGACCCCTTCATGATCAAGCAGCGCCAGCCGTTCTGGATGTACGGCCTCGAAGAGCTGCGCTGCGACCTCACCGCCTTCAAGGAGGCCGTGAAGCTGGCGGACGAGGGCGTCCCGCAGGCCCGCGACGTGCAGTACGCCGTCCTGTTCGACCGGATGTTCCGCTTCCCGGTCACCGGTGACCGCGTCAAGAACTACGACGGGCTCGGCGGCCAGCTCCTCTTCGCCTACCTCCACAAGCACGACGTGGTCCGCTGGACGGACAACAAGCTCACCATCGACTGGGAGCGCGCCCCGCGGGTCACCAACCAGCTGTGCGCCGAGATCGAGGACCTCTACCGGGCCGGCATCGACCGCCCGAAGCTGGTCCACTGGTTCGCCGCCTACGACCTGGTGTCGCAGTACCTCGCCCCGCACCCGGGCTCCCGCTGGGCCAAGGGTCCGGAGGCCCTGGACACCTCCCTGCCGCCGCGCAAACTGGTGGACGAGGTGCTTCCGGACGAGTTTCCGCTCAGCATGTTCTATGAGGCGCTCTCCAAGAAGCTGAAGCACGTGATCGCCTCCACCAAGGGGATCACCGCTTCCACGGGCGCCGAGAAGGCCGCCGCGTGAGCGGCCGCCAGGAGGAGGCGAGGAAGATGTCCGTACTCGATGGAGCCGTGATCGCGGTCGCCGGAGCGGCCGGACCCGCGGGCCGGGCCACGCTGCTCAGGCTGGCGGAGGCGGGCGCCACGGTCGTGGCGTCCGACGCCGACGCGGCGCGCCTGGCGGAAGCCGTGGACGCGGCGCGGTACGCGCACGGCGGGGCCACCGTCGTCGGCGACACGGTCGACCTCCTCGACCTCGAAGCGGCCCGCGAGTGGGCGACGCGCACGGAGAAGGAGTTCGGCAGGATCGACGGCCTGGTGCACCTCGTCGGCGGCTGGCGCGGCAGCAAGAACTTCGCCGAGACCGACCTCGCGGACTGGGACTTCCTGGAGAACCTGCTGATCCGCACCGTTCAGCACACCACCCTCGCCTTCGAGGACGGCCTGCGCCGCAGCGACCGCGGCCGCTACCTCCTGATCAGCGCGGCGGGCGCCTCCAAGCCCACCGCGGGCAACGCCGCGTACGCCGCGTCCAAGGCGGCCGCCGAGGCCTGGACGCTCGCCCTCGCGGACGCCTTCCGCAAGGCGGGGGGCGACGAGGGCCCGCGCGCGGCGGCTGCGATCCTGGTGGTCAAGGCGTTGGTGCACGACGCGATGCGCGCGGAGCGGCCCAACGCGAAGTTCGCGGGCTTCACCGACGTCAACGAGCTGGCCGAGGCCATCGCGGGCGTCTGGGAGCGGCCCGCCGCGGAAGTGAACGGAAACCGCCTGTGGCTGACCGAGAAGCCGTGACCGCTCGCGACGGAGACGCGGCGCACGCGCCGCGGACCGCGGTGAACCCGCCGAAGACCGACGCCAGGCGCCATCACGACCCGGACGTACGGGGCTTCGCGAGCGACAACTACGCCGGGGCGCACCCGGAGGTCCTCGCCGCCCTGGCCCTGGCCAACGGCGGTCACCAGATCGCGTACGGCGAGGACGACTACACGGCCAACCTCCAGCAGGTCATCCGCGGCCACTTCGGCGCGACGGCCGAGGCGTTCCCGGTGTTCAACGGCACCGGCGCCAACGTCGTCGCGCTCCAGGCGGTCGCCGACCGCTGGGGCGCGGTGATCTGCGCCGAGTCCGCGCACATCAACGTCGACGAGGGCGGCGCCCCCGAGCGGATGGCCGGCCTCAAGCTGCTCACGGTGCCCACCCCCGACGGCAAGCTCACCCCCGAGCTGATCGACAAGCAGGCGTTCGGCTGGGACGACGAGCACCGGGCGATGCCGCAGGTCGTCTCGATCGCGCAGAACACCGAACTGGGCACGCTCTACACGCCCGACGAGATCCGCGCGATCTGCGACCACGCGCACCAGCTCGGCATGAAGGTGCACCTGGACGGCTCGCGGATATCCAACGCGGCGGCCGCGCTCGACGTCCCCATGCGGACGTTCACCAACGCGGTCGGCGTCGACATCCTCTCGCTCGGCGGCACGAAGAACGGCGCGCTGTTCGGCGAGGCCGTCGTGGTCATCAACCAGGACGCCGTGCGCCACATGAAGCACCTGCGCAAGATGTCCATGCAGCTCGCCTCCAAGATGCGTTTCGTCTCCGTGCAGTTGGAGGCGCTGCTCGCCAAGGACCTGTGGCTGCGCAACGCCCGGCACGCCAACGAGATGGCACAGCGCCTCGCGGAGGGCGTCCGCTCGGTGCACGGCGTGGAGATCCTCTACCCGGTGCAGGCCAACGCCGTCTTCGCCCGGCTGCCGCACGACGTGAGCGAGCGCCTCCAGAAGCGCTACCGCTTCTACTTCTGGGACGAGGCGGCGGGCGACGTCCGCTGGATGTGCGCGTTCGACACCCGCGAGGAGGACGTCGACGGGTTCCTCGCGGCCCTCAAGGAGGAAATGGCGCGCTGACCCGCGCCACCACCCCAACGCGTGCATAGATATACGACCGACCGCAATTGCATTGACTCGCGGTCGGTCGTATTCCTAGGCTCCCGTGCCATGGAGCTGATCCAGGAGAACCCCGACCTGTCGGCGTACTTGGCCGCCGACGACGTCGTCGACCACCGGCACCCGCTGGTCCGCGAGACGGCGGCCGGTCTCGCGAAGTCGTCCGCCGGCACGTACGCGTACGCCCGCGCCGCCTTCGAGTTCGTGCGCGACGCCGTCACGCACTCCCAGGACGCGGGCCGCATGGAGGTCACCTGGCGCGCCTCCGACGTCCTGCGGGAGCGCACCGGCATCTGCACCGCCAAGTCGCACGCCTTGGCCGCCCTGCTGCGCGCCGAGGACATTCCGACGGCGTTCTGCTACCAGCGGCTGCGGGACGACAACACCAGCGGCTACTCCCTGCACGGCCTCGTCGCCGTACGGCTCGACGGCGCCTGGCACCGGCAGGACCCGCGCGGCAACGTCCCGGAGGGCGTCGACGCCCAGTTCCGCCTCGGCGAGGAGCGGCTTGCCTGGCCGGTGGATCCCGAGTCCAATGAAGTGGACTACCCAGTCCTATATGCTGAACCGAGTCCGGTGGTGCTCCGCGTGCTCAAAGAAGCCCGGGACCGGCTCCACCTTTGGCAGATCTACCCCTCAGAACTGTGAGGCACGACGGACCATGACCATCGACCTGACCGTCACCGACGAGGTCCGCGCCCTCGCGCCCGGCTTCACCCATGTCGCCATCGAGGCGCACGGACTCGTCAACGGCCCCAGCACCGAAGCCACTTCGGCCCTCCTCGACGACGCCGCGCGACGGCTCGCCGGGCGCCTGGCCGGGCGCGCACCGCACGAGGACCCGCACATGGCCGCCTGGCGCGCCGCCTACACGGCCTTCGGCGCGAAGCCCTCCCGCACCCGGAACTCGGCGGAGGCGCTCGCCAAGCGGGCGCTCGCCGACGGCGGCCTGCCGCGCATCAACGTCCTCGTGGACCTCTACAACGCGATCAGCGTGGCCCACCTGATCCCGGTCGGCGGCGAGGACCTGGACCACATCAAGGGCGGCATGCGACTGCTGCGGGCCGCCGGCGACGAGGAGTTCGTCACCGCGGCGGCGGGGGAGACGGTCGTCGAGCACCCCGATGCGGGCGAGGTCGTCTGGTGCGACGACGAGGGCGTCACCTGCCGGCGCTGGAACTGGCGCCAGGGCCCGCGCACCCGGCTCACCGAGGAGTCGGTGAACGCGATCTTCCTGTTGGAGGGGATGGGCCCCGAAGCGGGGCTCGCGGCCGCGGGCGCCGAACTGGCCGAGCTCCTGGAGAAGGTCAGCCCCGGCGCGCGGATCACCGTCCGCGCGCCGGAGTAGCCCGGCCGCGGCACGACGGCGCGGGGGAGGGCCTCAGCCCGCCTCCGTCGCCTCCGCCGCCTTCACCTCGGCGGGCGTGGGCGCCGTGCCACCGAGGTGCGCGGGCATCCACCACGTGTCGTCCGCACCCTTCGGGCGCACCGGGTAGGCGCGCTGGGCGGCCTCCAGGAGTTCCTGGCAGCGCTCGCGCAGCCGCCGCGTGATCGCGCCCGCGTACTGGTCCGTGGGCGCCTCGACCGGCTCGCCCACGCGGATCGTGATCGGCAGGTGGCTGCGCTTGAAGTTGCGCGGGTGCCCCTTCGTCCACAGCCGCTGCGTGCCCCACAGGGCCATCGGGATGAGCGGCACCCCGGCCTCCTGCGCGAGCCGCGCGGCACCCGACTTGAACGTCTTCAGGGTGAAGGACTGCGAGATCGTCGCCTCGGGGAAGACCCCGACGATCTCCCCGGAGCGCAGCGAGTCGAGCGCGTGCGCGTACGCCGTCTCGCCCTGGGTGCGGTCGACGGGGATGTGCTTCATCCCGCGCATCAGCGGTCCGGAGATCTTGTGCCGGAACACCGACTCCTTGGCCATGAAGCGCACCAGACGCTTCTGCGGCAGGGCGGCGAGGCCGTCGAAGATGAAGTCCAGGTAGCTGATGTGGTTGCTGACGAGGACCGCACCGCCGGAGCGTGGGATGTTCTCCGACCCCTTGCAGTCGATCTTCAGGTCCCATGCCTTGAACAGCGTTCTCGCGGCACCGATGACCGGACGGTAGACAAGCTCTGCCATGGGTGGGGAGGGCCCTTCGTTTCTGCCTGGGGAGGGGGCTCCCGGCGGGAGGTTACGCAGCCGTAGGTTTTTCGGCGTTGCGCAGATCGTGCCCCAAGAACGGACGAGTGACCACCCTTGGTGCCGCCATTGCGGGAGATTCTCGTCACGTCGGAATCTTTGCGGGTGCATGTGCGCTGAACTGGGGAGCGAACGGAACGGGGCATGGATCTGCATGCCGGGGCGGGAGGCTGGAGTGCGGGAAAGCGAGACCGGGCGGCGGGTCGGGGCGGCGGACATCGGTGCGCCGCTCGGCGAGCGCGCGACGCTCGTGCAGTTCTCCAGCGCCTTCTGCCAGCCCTGCCGCGCGACCCGCAGGGTCCTCGCCGAGGTGGCGGGCATGGTCCCCGGCGTCGCCCACGTGGAGATCGACGCGGAGGAGAGCCTGGCCCTCGTGCGCGATCTGGGCGTCGACAGGACGCCGATGGTGCTCGTCCTGGACGCGGCGGGGCGCGAGGTGCGCCGCGCGGCCGGGCAGCCCCGCAGAGCCGACGTGATCGCCGCTCTCGGGGAGGCCGTGTGACCTGGGGGGCGGCCCGTCGTGGCAGGTCGGGGGCGGTGGCGCCCGTGATGCATCTTTCATATCCCGGAATGGGCTTGACTGTACGCGGCACCTGTCGCCAGCCTGCTTCCATGCCTCGGGACCTTCTGCTGTACGAGCGCGTCCATGTGGATCTCGCGCGCCATGCCAGCGCGCGCTGTCCGCACTGCTGAGCACCGACGGATCCGCTCGTACCTCCGGCAGAAGGACAACTCCATGACGGCATCGACCGCCTCCCTGACGGCATCGACCGCTCCCGGCACCTCCCACCCCGATCTGCTCCGCTCGGTCTTCCGGCGGCACGCGGCCGGGGTCGCCGTGATCACGGCGGCGCGTGACGCCCGCCCCGTCGGCTTCACCGCCACCTCGCTCACCTCGGTCTCCGCCGAGCCCCCGATGATCTCGTTCGGCATCGGCACCGGCGCCTCCAGCTGGCCCGCGATCGCCGAGGCCGGCCACGTCGGCGTGCACATACTCGGCGAGCACCAGCAGGACCTCGCCGGCACGTTCGCGCGGAGCGGAGCCGACCGCTTCGGCGCGCCCACCCGCTGGCACGAAGGGCCCCAGGGCGTCCCCGTCCTGGACGGCACGCTCGCCTGGCTGGTCTGCCGGATCGTGGCCCGGGTGCCCGCGGGCGACCACCGCATCGTGCTCGCCGAGGTCGTCGACGGCGACCCCGCGGGCGAGGGCCGCCCGCTCCTGTACCACCAGGGGCGCTTCAACGCCCTGCGCGACTGAGAGTTCCCGTCCGGCGTCCCCCGGGGCCGATTACGGAGCGTTGGGAAGGTCACAGTTCAAAGCGCTTGCTCAGGGGGAATGAACTGGGTGTACTCATGAGTAATATTTCGGTCGGAGCGGGGGCCGCCCCGACCGGGATCCGCCGCTTCAGGCGCCTATGCTGCCTGCAAGAAGGCAGTAGCCATAAGCCAAGGCAGCAGCCCAGTAAAGACGATGCAGTAGGAGAGCCGGCGTGAGCTTGAGGATCGTTGTCTGTGTGAAGTACGTGCCCGACGCCACCGGCGACCGGCACTTCGCCGATGACCTGACCGTCGACCGCGACGACGTCGACGGCCTCCTTTCGGAGCTCGACGAATACGCCGTCGAGCAGGCACTGCAGATCGCCGACGAGGCGGACGACGCGGAGATCACCGTGCTGACCGTCGGCCCCGAGGACGCCAAGGACGCGCTGCGCAAGGCGCTCTCCATGGGCGCCGACAAGGCCGTCCACGTCGAGGACGACGATCTGCACGGCACCGATGTCATGGGCACCTCGCTGGTGCTCGCCAAGGCCATTGAGAAGACCGGTTACGACCTGGTCATCGCCGGTATGGCCTCCACCGACGGCACCATGGGCGTGCTGCCCGCGATCCTCGCGGAGCGCCTGGGCGTCCCGCAGGTCACGCTGCTCTCCGAGGTCTCCGTCGCGGACGGCGTCGTCAAGGGCCGCCGTGACGGCGACACCGCCAGCGAGCAGCTGGAGGCGTCCCTGCCGGCCGTCGTGTCCGTGACGGACCAGTCGGGCGAGGCCCGTTACCCGTCGTTCAAGGGCATCATGGCCGCCAAGAAGAAGCCGGTGGAGTCCCTCGACCTGGACGACCTGGACATCGACGCCGAAGAGGTCGGCCTCGAGGGTGCCTGGACCGCCGTCGACTCCGCCACCGAGCGTCCGGCCCGCACGGCCGGCACGATCGTCAAGGACGAGGGCGAGGGCGGCAAGCAGCTCGCCGAGTTCCTCGCGGGTCAGAAGTTCATCTGAGCTCCGGTCACCCCTCAACCGCCCAACTTCTTCGTACTTGCAGGAGATTGAAGTCCCATGGCTGAAGTTCTCGTCTACGTCGACCACGTGGACGGCGCCGTCCGCAAGCCCACCCTCGAGCTGCTGACCCTGGCCCGCCGCGTCGGCGAGCCCGTCGCCGTCGCCCTCGGTGCCGGCGCCGAGGCCACCGCCGCCACGCTCGCCGAGCACGGCGCGGTCAAGGTCCTCACCGCCGACGCCCCCGAGTTCGCCGACTACCTCGTCGTACCGAAGGTGGACGCGCTCCAGGCCGCGTACGACGCCGTTTCCCCGGCCGCCGTGCTCGTCCCCTCCTCCGCCGAGGGCAAGGAGATCGCGGCCCGCCTCGCGGTCCGCATCAAGTCCGGCATCATCACGGACGCCGTCGACATCGAGGCCGGCGACGAGGGCCCGGTGGCCACGCAGGCCGTGTTCGCCGCCTCGTACACCACCAAGTCCCGTGTCTCCAACGGCACCCCGGTCATCACGGTCAAGCCGAACTCGGCCGCCGTGGAGGCCGCCCCGGCCGCCGGTGCCGTCGAGGCGCTCGCCGTCACCTTCTCGGAGAAGGCCACCGGCACCAAGGTCGTCGCCCGCACCCCGCGCGAGTCGACCGGCCGCCCGGAGCTGACCGAGGCCGCCATCGTGGTCTCCGGCGGCCGCGGCGTGAACGGCGCCGAGAACTTCTCGGTCATCGAGAACCTCGCCGACTCGCTCGGTGCCGCCGTCGGCGCCTCGCGTGCCGCGGTCGACGCCGGCTGGTACCCGCACTCCAACCAGGTCGGCCAGACCGGCAAGTCGGTCTCCCCGCAGCTGTACATCGCCTCTGGCATCTCCGGCGCGATCCAGCACCGGGCCGGCATGCAGACCTCGAAGACGATCGTCGCCATCAACAAGGACGCCGAGGCCCCGATCTTCGACCTGGTCGACTACGGCGTGGTCGGCGACCTCTTCGAGGTCGTCCCGCAGCTCACCGAAGAGGTCAAGTCCCGCAAGGGCTGAGCCCGTCGGCCGTCCGAGGCCCTCGTTCCCGCGGCGCGCGGGGGCGGGGGCCTCGGCGCGTCACAGGGTCAGACTCGCCTGCACCGGCAGGTGGTCGCTCGGGAACTGCCCGTCCAGCGAGAACGTGTTGATCGACGCCTCGTGCACACGGGTCCCCGGACTCGCCAGGATCCAGTCGATGCGGTCGCCGTCCGGCACCAGCGGCCGGTAGCCGTGGAAGGTGGCGTACGCCTTGCTCCGCCGTTCCGCGGCGTCCCAGGTGTCGACGACGCCCGCGCCCAGCATGGTGTCGTAGACGGGGTTCTTGTGCGCGCCGACGTTGAAGTCACCCGTCACGACGAGCGGCAGGGACCGGTCGAGGCGGCCGGTGCGCTCGACGATCACGGCGGCGGCACGCGCGCGTGCGTACTGGCTGGAGTCGTCGAGGTGGGTGTTGAGGACGTACAGCTCGGCGTCCGTGCGCAGATCGCGGAAGCGCACCCAGGTGACCATGCGGATCGAACCGCCGCCCCAGGTGTTGGAGCCGATGAGCTCCGGGGTGTCCGAGAGCCAGTAGTGGTCGTACTCGACGGGCCACAGCCTGCGGGTGTCGAAGTAGACGGTCTCGAACTCGTTGCGGCTGCCGCCCGCGCGGCCCGTGCCGATCCAGTCGTAGTGCGGCCCGAGGTCGGCCGCGATGTCGCGCACCTGCTGGTAGAGCCCCTCCTGACTGCCGATGACGTGCGGCCGCGCCCGGCGCAGCAGCTCGCGGGTGACCGGGCGGCGCTCCGCCCAGGTGTTCGGCGGGGTGGTGCCCGCGTAGCGGAGGTTGAAGGACATGACCTCCAGGCGGCGGCCGGGGCGTTCTACCGCGCTGGCGGGAGGGGCGGACTGGGTGGTGTCCACGCGGTCTCCTTCGGTAGGTGGCGTCAGGATGGGCTGCGCGGACCGAAGTGTGGAAGCGGGATCTGAGACAGGCGTGAACGGCGATTGTCGGAGACCGGTCAAGAAGCGGTCGAGCGTCGAGACGGGTGTTGACCGGCGGGAAGTCGACGGATAACTTCACCATACGGATTCTCGATTCCGTTAAGCGGAAACGCAAGAATCGTTAAGCGGAAACACCGAGCAACACCGAGTGTGTGGAGGGTGCAGGAATGGGTCAGCAAGAGAAGGTGGCAACGAGCCTCGCCGGTGCGGTCAGCGAGGGCATCAGCGCTTCCCTCGCCCCGGTGGACGCGGAGCTCGAGCGCCGCTACCCCGGCGACCCCGGCACCCGCCAGCCCGTCCACACCGTGTACGTACCAGGTGAGCAGTTCGACGCCGGCACGATCCGCACCTGGGGCGACAAGGCCCTCGCGATGCTCGACGAGCACGCCCCGGACGCCGCCTCCTTCGCCGCGGTCCTCGGCCTGGCCGACGACCTCGCGGACGCCGTCTACACGCGCGTGCGGGCCAAGCTGGAGCGTGAGCCGATCGAAGACCTGCGCATCGACTTCGAGGACGGCTACAAGGGCGCCGACGAGGACCAGGACGCCGCCCGCGCGGCCCGTCTGATCGCCGAGGCCTACAAGAACGGCACCGCGGCCCCCTACATGGGCATCCGCATGAAGTGCATGGAGGAGGCGGTGCGCGACCGCGCCATCCGCACCCTCGACGTCTTCCTGTCCGGCCTCATGGAGGCGGGCGGCCTGCCCGACGGGCTCGTCCTGACGCTGCCCAAGGTGACGTACCCCGAGCAGGTCACCGCGATGGTGCGCCTCCTGGAGGAGTTCGAGAAGGCGCGCGGCCTGGAGGCTGGCCGGATCGGCTTCGAGATCCAGATCGAGACCAGCCAGTCCATCCTCGCCACCGACGGCACCGCCACCGTGGCCCGCATGATTCAGGCCGCCGAGGGCCGCGCCACCGGACTGCACTACGGCACCTTCGACTACAGCGCCTGCCTCGGGGTCAGCGCCGCCTACCAGACGAGCGACCACCCGGCCGCCGACCACGCCAAGGCGATCATGCAGGTCGCCGCGGCGGGCACCGGAGTCCGCGTCTCGGACGGCTCCACCAACGTCCTGCCCGTCGGCGCCACCGAGAAGGTCCACGACGCCTGGCGGCTGCACTACGGCCTCACGCGCCGCGCCCTGGCCCGCGCCTACTACCAGGGCTGGGACATGCACCCCGGCCACATCCCCACGCGCTACGCCGCCGTGTTCGCCTTCTACCGCGAGGGCTTCGAGCAGGCCGCCGCGCGCCTGTCCGCGTACGCCTCCCACCGCGAGGGCGGCGACGTGGCGGACGAGCCGGCGTCGGCCAAGGCGCTCGCCGGGTATCTGCTGCGCGGCCTGGACTGCGGCGCACTCGACGCCGGCGAGGTCACCCGGCTCACCGGCCTGACCCTGGCCCGCCTCCAGGGCTTCTCGGGACCGCGCCGCGGCGACCTCACGGTGTCGGGCAAGTAACACCGGCCACTGGCTGTCACAGCTGCCCCGTACTCTGTACGCCACGGAACGTGGTGTCGCAGGAACGGGGCAGCGGTGTCTTCGGGGGATCAGGAACAGACGGGCGGGGCCGGACGGCTGCTCGCCGGGCGCTATCGCGTCGTGGCGCAGCTCGGCCGCGGCGGCATGGGCGTCGTGTGGCGCGCGGTCGACGAGGTGTTGCACCGCGAGGTGGCGGTCAAGGAACTGCGCACGTTCACGGACGCGGCCGGTGGCGAACTGGCCGATCTGCGGCTGCGGATGCAGCGCGAGGCGCGCGCGGCGGCCCGGGTGCGCCACCCGGGAGTGGTCGCCGTGCACGACGTGGCGGACGAGGACGGCCGCCCCCTCATCGTCATGGAGCTCGTCGAGGGCCCGTCCCTGGACGACGTGCTGCGCGAGCGCGGCACCCTCGACCCGCGCGAGGCAGCGGCCATCGGCGCCAAGGTCATGGAGGCCCTGGCCGCCGCGCACCGCGCGGGCGTCCTGCACCGTGACGTGAAGCCCGGCAACATCCTCCTGGAGACCGGCGGCCGCGTCGTCCTCACCGACTTCGGCATCGCGACCATGGAGGACCCCGGCGACGGCTCGGCGACGCACCTGACCCGCAGCGGCGAACTCATCGGCTCCCTGGACTACTTGGCGCCCGAGCGCGCCCAGGGCCACGACCCGGGACCGGCGTCCGACGTCTGGGCGCTCGGCGCCACCCTGTACGCGGCGGTCGAGGGCGACTCCCCCTTCCGCCGTACGTCGACGTGGTCGACGCTCACCGCGATCGTCGTCGACCCGCTGCCCGAGCCGCGCCGTTCGGGCCCCCTGACGCCCGTACTGCGGCAGCTGATGCACAAGGACCCGCAGGCGCGGCCCGACGCGGCCGCGGCGTGCGGTCTGCTCGCCGAGGTCGCGGCGCGGTCCGCGGGTGACGTGGGTACGGCGCCGCTGCGGGAGATGGCGCCCGGCCCGTACGAGCGTACGGAGCGCAGCATTTCGAGCGCCCCGCCGCCGGGGTTCGGGCCGCCGCCGGTTGCCGCGCAGGGGCACTTCGGCAGTCCGCAGGGCCCGGCACCCGTGCCCGCGTCCGCGCCTGGCCCCACGCCCCACCACGCGCCGCGCACGTCGCCTCAGGCGCCGCCCGCCGTGGACCTCGGTGCGACCCGCACCACGCGGCGCCGGCGCAAGGGGCGGGCCTGGCTCGCCGCCGCTGCCGTGGCCGTCGTCCTCGCGGCGACCGGTACGACGGTGGCCCTGCTCAACGGCAAGGACGACAGCGCCGGTCAGGCCGGGGCGAGCAGGGACCAGAGCCGTGGCGTCGACCGGGCCGACGACGACAGCAACGGCCCCCTCGGCGGCGGTTCCGAGCGCTCAAAGCCCTCGAAGCAGGGCGACGAGAAGCCCCGGAAGCCGGACGCGAAGCCCGGCGCCGACAAGGACGGGGACGACGCGGGGAAGCAGGACAGGAACCAGGGCGCGGGCGAGGAGAAGGGAAAGCGGGACGGTGGGAACGGCGGCGGCAAGGGCGGCGACACACCGTCGAAGGGCCCCGACCCCACCACCAAGCCGACCGGCGGCCCTTCGGGCGGCGACGGCGGCTCCGCGCCCGCACCGGTCTGCCACGCGGCGGGCGGCGGAAAGTACAACTGCTCGGTGTGGCGCACCGCGAAGTCCTACACCGCCTCCGGAGCGGAGGCGGGCAGCCTGAACGCGGGCACCAACTACTTCTACTGCCAGCAGAACCTGGGCCGCCGCGAGACGTACGGCCGCTGGACGAACGTCTGGTGGGCCAGGACGGACGACGACAGCGGCAACAGGAACGTCTTCGTCAGCGACGTCTACATCACCGGCGGCGACAACGACAAGCCGCTGCCGGGCCTGCCGACCTGCTGACCTCACGGACACGGAAAGGGGCGCCCTCATGAGCGGAGCCCAGCGCACCGGCGACACGGACGAGTTCCGCGCCCGGGTCCTCGCGGCGAGCACGGCCGCGCCCACGGACTACCGGATGCAGCACAGGGACCACGGCTTCGACCTGGTCGCCGACGTCCCCAAGACGAGCCGCTACACCACCCAGGTCCACACCTACCGCGTCGAGTTGGACCCCCGCGAGCTGACCTTCGTCATGACGGACATCGTCCGCACCGAGACGACGGGCCCAGGACCGCTGCGCGAACGCTCGGTCGAGACGGGCCGGAGCAGATACTGGGTCACGGGCGGCGCCGCCCCGGACGGCGCCGAACGCCAGAGCTTCTCCTCCACCGCGGGCCACCGGCTGATCAGGAGCGTGGCGCAGGGCCTCGGCTGGCGCGAACTCAAGCCCACCGGCCAGAAGGTCGCGAAGGTGTTCGGCATCATCGGCGGGGCGATCGCCGTGGGGACGCTGATCGCGGTCGCGGTGGTGTTCTGGGTCTGAGTTAGGACTGAGCCCCGGATGACGGGTCGGCCCGCGCGTTCAGTCCGCGGGCCGCAGTTCCCCCGAGCCGCGCGTGATGAGCCGCGTCGGCAGCTCGATGCGCTGCGGCGTCTCCGAGGCGCCGTCGAGCTGGCGGAAGAGGCGCTCCGCCGCCGTCCTGCCCAACTGGGCCGCGTCCTGCGCGACGACGGTCACGCCGGGGTTGAGCAGATCCGCGAGCTCGATGTCGTCGAAGCCGACCAGGGCCACGGGCCTGTCCAGCGCGGCGAGGACGCGGACGACGGTCACGGTCACGCGGTTGTTGCCGGCGAAGACCGCGGTGACCGGGTCGGGGCCGGTCAGCATCGCCTCGGCGGCGGCGCGGACCCGCTCGGGATCGGTGACGCCGAGCGACACCCACGCCTCGTCGACGGGGATGTCCGCGTCCTCCATCGCCGCCCGGTACCCCCGCAGTCGCTCTATGGCGGTGTGGATGCGCGGCTGGTCGCCGATGAAGCCGATGCGGCGGTGGCCGTGTGCGATGAGGTGGGCGACGCCGTCCCGCGCACCGCCGAAGCTGTCGGAGAGCACGACGTCGGCGTCGATCTTCCCGGCGGGCCGGTCGACGAAGACCGTGGCGACCCCGGCGGCGATCTCCGGCTCCAGATAGCGGTGGTCGTCACCGGCGGGGATGACCACGAGCCCGTCGACCCTGCGGGCGCACAGCGCGAGCACCAACTCCTGCTCGCGGTCCGGGTCTTCGGCACTCGACCCGTTGATGAGGAGCGCGCCGTGGGCCCGCGCGACCTCCTCGACGGCGCGGCTCAGCGGGCCGTAGAACGGGTCGGCGAGGTCTTCGAGCACCAGGCCGATGCTGGCGGTGCGGCCCTTGCGGAGCACGCGCGCGCTGTCGTTGCGGCGGAAGCCCAACGCCTCGATGGCTTCCTGCACACGGCGTTCGGTGTCGGGCGTGACACCTGGCTCTCCGTTCACGACACGTGAGACCGTCTTGAGGCCCACGCCCGCGCGCGCGGCGACGTCCTTCATGGTCGGACGGTTGCCGTAGCGGTTTTCGGGTCGTCGGGCGGTCTCGGCCACGGTGCGCTGTCCTGTCCTGTCGTCCATGAGGTGGTCCATGAGCATGTGGCGTCGAGCATAGAGCCTGGACAACGTTGTCAGATGCGAGAGAGACTGTCCATCGCACTCTCCGGCCTGCCCATACACCAGGAGACCCGACACAGATGCACATGGACCTCGTCGCCGCACTCGACATCGGCGGCACCAAGATCGCCGGAGCCCTGGTGGACGGCCACGGCCGGATCGTGCTGCGTGCCCAGCGGCCGACGCCCTCGCGCGAGCACGGCGACACGGTCATGCGGGCGGTCGAGGAGGTTCTCGGCGAGCTGACGGCCAGTCAACTCTGGGGCCGGGTCGGCACGGTGGGCATCGGCAGCGCGGGACCCGTGGACGCGTCCGCCGGTACGGTCAGCCCCGTCAACATCCCCGGATGGCGCGGCTATCCGCTGGTCGACCGGGTCCGCGCGGTCACCGGCGGCCTGCCCGTCGCCCTGGTCGGCGACGGCGTCGCGATGACCGCCGCCGAACACTGGCAGGGCGCGGCCCGCGGCCACGACAACGCGCTGTGCATGGTGGTGTCCACGGGCGTCGGCGGCGGTCTGGTCCTCGGCGGCGCACTGCACCCCGGCCCCACGGGCAACGCGGGCCACATCGGCCACATCAGCGTGGACCTCGACGGTGACCCGTGCCCGTGCGGCGCGCGCGGCTGCGTCGAGCGGATAGCGAGCGGCCCGAACATCGCACGCCGCGCCGTCGAGGGCGGCTGGGTGCCGGGACCGGACGGCGACACGTCGGCGGCCGCGGTGGCGACCGCCGCGCGCGCGGGTGACCCGGTGGCCCTCGCCTCGTTCGAGCGCGCGGCCCAGGCGCTCGCCGCGGGCATCGCCGCCACGGCGACGCTCGTCGAGATCGACATCGCGGTGATCGGCGGGGGAGTGGCGAAGGCGGGCGACGTGCTCTTCACCCCGCTGCGCCGCGCCCTGCGCGACTACGCCACGCTCTCCTTCGTACGTCAACTCGCCGTGGCCCCCGCCCTGATGGGCACGGACGCGGGCCTGGTCGGCGCGGCAGCGGCCGCGCTCGGCGGCAGTGGGCCGAGCGCGGCCGTGGAACTGCGGCCCGCGTAGGCGGGGTCGGGGGCGGGGTGAGGCGGGGCGGTGTGGCGCTTGTCCGGCCCGCCGCGCTTCAGTGACTCGGCGCCGCGCTTCAGTGGCTCAGTGGGCCAGCTCGATTCGCGGTGCGCCGCGCCTCAGTGACTCAGCGCCCCGCCTCGATTCGCGACGCGTCTCGCTTCGGCGACTCAGTGCCCCGCCACGATCCGCCACGCGTCCCTCCTCAGCAACTCAGCGTCGCGTCCGCCCAGTCCGCGTGGTCCGAGTCGTTGCCGTCCCCGCCGTCCGTGACGACGAGGCGGACCAGTCGGGCGCCGGTCACGTCGGCCGACAGTTCCTGTGCGGGCATGGCGTTGGTGAGCACCCCGGTGTTCGCCACCTTCTTGCCGTCCGCCCAGATCTCGAAGACGACCGTGCCCTTGAGGAGCTTCTCGTCGTCCAGGCCGACCTGCGCGGTGACCTTCTCGCAGGTGCCGCCGGTGTAGTACTCCACCGCGCTGTCCGCGTGGACACCGAGCCCCTTGGCGTACACCTTGCCGCCGATGGTGATCGGGTTGCCGTCACCGCCGACGTTCTCGCCGTTGCTGGTGTTGCGTTCGACGGGACCCCAGCCGTTGAGTGCCGTGATCCACGGCAGGTCGCCGAGGGCCGAACTGCCCGCGGGCGGCGCGACGACCACGTCGGCGGTCAGCGGCAGGACGCTCTCGGCGCGGACGCCTTGGGGCGACCGGTAGGTGGTTTTGAGCGTCAGGTCGTACTTGCCGGGGGCCGTGCCCGCGGGTGCGGTGACGGCCCAGGACGTGGCGAGTGACGCGCCGGTGCGCAGCGACTTCGCGGTGGTCGGCGAGGTGGCCTTCAGGCGCCAGGCCGAGGGTCCGGTGAGCGTGACCGACACGTTCTTGGCGGCGGTGCGGCCGAGGTCGGTGACCTTCGAGGTGAGTGTGGTCTGCTTGCCCGCTTCCACCAACGCGGCTGCGTCCGCGCCGAGTTCGACGGCCGGCGGGTTCTTGGCCCACTTGCCGTCCGCCGACACGCGCAGCAGTACGGTGCCGTGCGCGGGCACGGTCGCCGAGATGGCGCCCGCGGTGTTGTAGCTCTTGTGCTGCCACAGGTCGCGCAGCGTGTACCCGTCGGCGGCGGGCAGGCCGACGGCCTTGGCGGTGGTGGAGATGGACTGGGCGGTGCCGGTCTCGTTGAAGAGGGCGACGGCGCGGCTGCCGTCCTTCATCTCCTTGGCGACGACCCAGCGGCCGTTCTGCGTGGAGAGGACCTCGCCCTGCTTGCCCAGCGGGTCCTGGTCGACGGCGATGACTTCCTTGTTGCCGAGGATCTCGAAGGTCGCCGGGGTCGCCTTGCGCAGATCGGAGCCGATGAGCAGCGGCGCGGCCATGATCGACCACATCGAGAAGTGCGTGCGGTACTCGGTGTCGCTCATGCCGCCGTTGCCGACCTCGAGCATGTCGGGGTCGTTCCAGTGGCCGGGACCCGCGTACTTGGCGAGTGGCAGGTTCTGCTTCATGATCGACAGCATCGAGCCCCAGCTGTCGCTGATGTCGCCGGTGGTGCGCCACAGCTGGCCGACGTCGGCGGCCCACTCCCAGGGCTTGTTCTCGCCCCATTCGCAGATGCTGTAGACGATGGGCCTGCCGACCGACTCGGAGGCGGCCTTCAGCGCGTCGCGCATCGCGATGTAGCGCTGCTTGGCGTCGACACCCTGGTTGTTGCAGTTGTCGTACTTGAGGTAGTCGACGCCCCAGTCGGCGAACTGCTGCGCGTCGCTGCGCTCATGGCCGAGCGCGCCGGGGAAGCCGGCCTGGTTACAGGTCTTGGTGCCCGCGCTGGTGTAGATGCCGAGCTTGAGGCCCTTGGAGTGGACGTAGTCGGCAACTGCCTTGATCCCGTTGGGGAACCGCTTGGGGTCGGGCACCAACTTGCCGTTCGCGTCGCGCGCGGGCAGCGCCCAGCAGTCGTCGAGATTGACGTACTGGTATCCGGCGGCCTTGAGGCCCTTCTCGACGAAGATGTCCGCGATCCCCTTGACCATCGCCTCGTCGAACTCGGCACGGCAGTGGGTGGAGTTCCAGTTGTTGAAGCCCATGGGAGGGGTGAGCGCGAGACCGTCGGCGAGCTCGGCCGCGGGGTCGGCCGACGGTCGGTCCGAGGCGGCGCGCGCGACGGCGGAGCCGGTCGAAGGCGCGGGGTCCGCGGCGGCGGCCGCGGGCGCGGCGAGGCCCGCGGCACACAGCAGTGCGGTGGCGAACGATCCGACCACTCTTCGGCGGGTTGTGCGGGAAGGGGGATGACGCATCGTTACGTTCCTCCGTACTCGCGAAAGATGGGGGGTTTGCATGTCCGTGTCATGCGTGCGCGCTTACGGTAGGGCGTGTTGGAGTCTGTTGGAAGGGGAGCGGTAACGGTTCGGCCGCCTGGCGCCAAAACCCTTGACGGCGGTGCCTCTTGGGAGTGAGATCCAACCCTCGCGTTCGGTTGTGTTTGGTTGCACCCCGAGGAGGGGGACATGGCACAGTCATCGTTCAGCGGTCCCGTCGCGCCCCGGAGCATGACAGGACATCGGATGTCCCGACGGAATCTCCTGCGTGGTGCGGCCGTCGGCGCCGGGGCGGTCACGCTCCCCGCGCTGCTCAGCGCCTGCGGCGACGGGCCCGGCGGCAAGAAGAACGAAGTCTCGATGGGCTCCAACTCCTCGGACGCGGTGCCGAAGAAGGCGTTCCAGGACGCCTTTGACGCGTACAAGAAGAAGACCGGCAAGACCGTCGACGTCCACACCACAGAGCACAACGAATTCCAGCAGAACATCACGCGCTATCTGCGGGCCACCCCGGACGACGTCTTCATGTGGTTCGCCGGCTATCGCATGCAGTACTTCGCCGAGAAGGGCCTGCTGGTCGACATCAGCGACGTATGGAAGGGCTTCAGTGGCTTCTCCCAGGCGCTGAAGGATCAGTCCACGCACGACGGCAAGCAGTACTTCGTGCCGTACTACTACTATCCGTGGGCCGTCTTCCACCGCAAGAGTCTCTTCCAGAAACAGGGGTACGAACAGGCCAGGACCTGGGACGAGTTCATCGCGCTCGCCAAGAAGATGCACAAGGACGGGATTCCGGTCGCCTTCTGCGACAAGGACGGCTGGCCCGCCATGGGCACCTTCGACTACATCAACATGCGGCTCAACGGATACGACTTCCACAAGAGCCTGATGGCGGGCGAGGAAGCCTGGACGGACAACAAGGTCAAGAAGGTCTTCGACCTGTGGCGCGAACTCATGCCGTACTACCAGAAGGGCGCGCTCGGCCGGACCTGGGAGGAGGCGGGGCAGGGGCTGCAGAAGCGGCGGACGGGCATGGCTGTCTTCGGAATGCCGCACCCGGGCCAGCAGTTCCCGGCCGACGAACGGGACGACATCGACTTCTTCGCCTTCCCCGAGATCGATCCCGCGCACGGACAGGACGCCGTGGAGGCACCCATCGACGGTTTCCTGATCGCGAAGAAGGCCAAGAACGTCGACGCGGGGAAAGACCTCCTGAAATGGCTGGGAACACCCGGTGCCGAAGAGGTCTATCTGGCCGGCGACCCGAACAACGTCGCGGTCAACGACAAGGCGGACACCTCCAAGTACAGCGCGCTGCAGAAGAAGTCCGCCGAACTGGTCTCCGGGGCCAAGCAGATCTCGCAGTTCCTGGACAGGGACACCCGGCCCGACTTCGCGCAGACCGTCATGATCAAGGCGTTGCAGGACTTCATCGACGACCCCAATGACGTCGACGGGCTCGTGGGCCGCATCGAGCGGCAGAAGAAGGACATCTTCGCGCAGGCCGTCGGCTGACCATGAGGGGACCGCGTTCCGTGCCGTCGAAAGCCGCCGGACGCGCCGGGCGACGGGGCCCGCGGCGTTTCACGCGCTGCGACACCGTCGTCCTCGGCGTACTCCTGGGAATTCCCGTCCTGCTCGAAGCCGTCATCGTGTGGGGGCCGACCCTCGCCTCCATCGGCCTGTCCTTCACCTCGTGGGACGGCATCGGTGACATTCACTGGGTGGGCGGAAAGAACTACGAAAGCCTCGTCGACAACTATCCGGCCTTCTGGCCCGCCGTCCGACACAATCTCCTCTGGATCGCCTTTCTCGGCCTCGTGGCCACGCCGTTCGGACTGCTGCTCGCCGTCCTGATCGACCGGGGCGTACGGTTCAGCCGCTTCTACCAGTCCGTGCTGTACATGCCGGTGGTGCTCTCGCTCGCCGTCGTCGGATTCATGGCGCAACTGCTCCTCGGCACGGACCAGGGCGTGATCAATACCGCGCTCGGCAATCAGAACGACCCCATCGACTGGCTCGGCGATTCCGATCTCAACATCTGGATGATGATGATCGCGGCGAGCTGGCGGCACACGGGATACGTGATGATCCTCTATCTGGCCGGGCTCAAATCGGTCGATCCCGCGCTGAAGGAAGCGGCCGCGATCGACGGGGCGAACACCCGCCAGACGTTCTTCCGCGTCGTCTTTCCGACGCTGCGACCCGTCAATGTCATCGTCGGCGTCATCACCGTCATCGAAGCGCTCCGGGCCTTCGACATCGTGTACGCGGTGAACAAGGGCCGCAACGGCCTGGAACTCCTCTCCGTCCTCATCACCGACAACATCATCGGCGAGGCGAGCCGCATCGGATTCGGTTCCGCCATCGCGGTCGTCCTGCTCACCGTCTCCCTGGGATTCATCGTGACGTTCCTGGTCCAAGAGCTGCGAGGTGCGCGCGACCGATGACCGCAGACCTGCGTCCCGCGTCTCCCGACCGCGCGTCCACCCGTCCCACCGAGCCGCCACGTGCCCAACCCCCGCGCCGCCGCGGACGGTTCGGCGTCCCCCTCTTCCTGTCCGCCGTCTCCCTCGCCTTCCTCGCGCCGCTGTTCCTCGCCGTCTACGCGTCGCTGCGCCCTTACGAGGAGACCGCGGAACACGGCTACTTCTCCTGGCCCGAGCACCTCTCCTTCGACTACTACCGCCAGGCCTACACCGAATCCGGTATGGGGAAGTACTTCACCAACACCCTGCTGATCGCCGTCCCCGCGGTGCTCCTGACGCTGTTCCTCGCGTCGTTCGTCGCCTTCGCCGTCTCACGGGTGCGGATTCGCGGCGGACTGGTCCTGCTGATGCTGTTCACCGCGGGAAACCTGCTGCCCCCACAGGTCCTGGTGACCCCGCTCTACGCGCTGTTCCTGAAGATCCCGCTGCCCTGGTGGATGTCCGACTCACTCACCCTCTACGACTCGTTCTGGGCGCTCATCCTCGTCAACGTCGGCTTCCAGATCGGCTTCTGCGTCTTCGTCCTCTCCAATTTCATGCGGACGCTGCCCAAGGAGATCCTGGAGGCGGCGATCGTGGACGGCGCGGGCGTCTGGACCCAGTTCTGGCGCATCACCCTGCCCCTCTGCCGCCCGGCCCTCGCGGCCCTGGCGACGCTCGAATTCACCTGGATCTACAACGACTTCCTCTGGGCCCTCATCTTCATCTCCAACCCGGACAAACTCCCGATCACCTCGTCCCTGAACAACCTGCGCGGCCAATTCTTCACGGACTACAACTTGCTGGCCGCGGGCTCGGTCCTGGTGGCCCTGCCGACCGTCCTCGTCTTCCTGCTGCTCCAGCGGCATTTCATCGCGGGGCTCACGTTGGGGGCGAGCAAGGGGTAGGCAGGGAGGGCCGCCGGCTCAGTGCGTCCGCGGCCTGATCCGGTGCGCCGCGAGCACGCCGGCTGCCGCCAGCGCGCCCGTCAGCGTGAACGTCGCCGTCAATGCCGTCGAGACCGAGGAGCCGTAGGCGTCGGAGAGGGCGACCGCCGCGCCGCCCAGGCCGCTGAGGACCGCGACCGCGAGGGTCTGGGCCAGTTGCATCGAGCCGCTCGCCTCGCCCTGGCGGTCGGCGGGCGCCTGTTCCATGGCGTCGGTGGTCGCCGCGTTGAAGGCCACGCCCATGCCCGCGCCGCCGATCGCCCAGCCCGCCACGGCCGTCAGAGCCGGTGTCGCGTCGACCAGGATGCCCAGCGCCATGACGACGACGCCGACGAGCAGCACCGCGAAGCCCGCCGCGATCGGCACCGCGCGCGACCGTCCCGTCCAGCGGCTGTCCGCCCTGCCCTGCCAGGCCGCGCCCGCCACCCAGGTGATCGCGCCCGCCGAGAGCCCGAGCCCGGCCTGCGTGGCGCTCAACTCCCGCAACTCGACCAGGCCGAGCGGCAGGAACGCCTCGCTGCCGAAGTACGCGCCGCACAGCAGGAACCGCAGCACCACGCCCGTCGGCACCCCGCGTCGCACGGTGAGCGTGCCCGCAGGGGTGACCGAGCGCAGCGCACCGATCGCGACGACGGCGCCGACCGCGGCCAGCGGGATCAGCAGGGCGACGGTGCGGAGTTCGAGCCCGGTGAGGAACACGGCCGTGCCAGCGGCGAGCAGCACGCTGCGCGCGACCGGCGTGGCCCACCACGGGCCGTCCGCCCTGACCGGCTGCCGCTCGGGGCCGCCGAGACGGCGCAGCGGCGCCAGCGCCAGGGCCGCCGCCAGCGCGACGAGGGGGAGCAGCAGGACGAACACGCCCCGCCAGGAGATCCTGTCGGCGATGACCGCCGCGACGGTCGGGCCGATGAGGGAAGGCAGCGTCCAGGCGCCGGAGACCAGCGCGAACATGCGGGCCCGCAGGTGTTGCGGATAGGCCAGGGAGATGGCGGTGTACGCGAGGGCCATCACGGCGCCGACGCCGAGGCCCTGGAGGAAGCGCCCGGTGAGGAAGAGCGGCCAGTTGGGCGCGGACCCGGCGACCGCGCAGCCGACGGCGAAGACGGCGAGGCCGACGGCCAGCGGACGCGCGGGGCCGCGCCGGTCGGCTTCCCGGCCCGCCGCGACCGTGCCGATCAGGTTGGCCAGCATCAGGGCGGACAGGCCCCAGCCGTACGCGCCGAGGCCGCCGAGGTGTCCGGCGATCTCGGGCAGGACGGTGGCCACGCCCATCGACTCGAAGGCCACCAGGCCGACGGAGAGCACGATGCCCCAAGTCAGCGCGGCGTAGCGGCCGTTGAGCACGCTCTCGGGGGCGGCCCCGGGGGCAGTCCCGTCGCCGGTGCCGGTTAAGCCCCCGGGCTCCGGCTTCGTACGCACGCGATCGGCGGTCGACTCCTGCGCGGTCGACTCCTGCGCGGACACGTCCTGCTCGGACAAGGTGACGCTCCTCGGGTGGCATGTGAAGGTGGGGTCGCGCATTGCATTCCGATCCGGACCGGAACGAAAGCACATGCTACCTATACTGCTTCGCATGGCAACACCCGATCCCGCGTCCCGTGCCCCCCGCCCCGCGGGACGCCCGCGCGACACGCGGCTCGACGAGGCGATCCTGTCGGCGACGCAGGAACTCCTTGAGGAGGTCGGCTATCCCGGCCTGACCATGGAGGCGGTGGCGCGGAGCGCGGGCACGACCAAGCCCGCGATCAGGCGCCGTTGGCCCTCGCGGCAGCACCTCGTCATCGCGGCCCTCGCCGAGACGGTGGGCACGGCGCCCACGCCGGACACCGGCTGCACGCACTGCGACCTGATCGAGGGGATCGACACCCTCAGCCGCGCCTTCGGCGGCCGCCTCGGGCGGCGTACGCTGCCCGCGCTCATGGCCGATCTCGCCGACGACCCCGCACTGGACCGCGTGTTCACGGAGACGATCTTCCATCCACGGCGGGCGACCACCGAGGCGGCGCTGCGCCGCGGCATCGAGCGCGGCGACATCCGTGCCGACGCCGACATCGACCTGCTCCTGGACATGCTCGGTGCCACCACGTACCACCGGGTGCTCTTCGGCCACCTGCCCGTCACGGACTCACTCGCCCACGACGTGGTGATGACGGTCATGGGCGGCGCCGCGACGCCGAGTTGGCGCGGCCGCTACCAGAGTCGCCACGAACCACCGGCGCCGGGCGGCGCGAAGCCGCGGCGGCGGCCGCTGCGCACCGGCTGACGCAGCCGGGTCGTTCGGACCCCGGCTCCCGTCAGCTCTCCGCGATCGGATCAAGCCTCGTCGGACGGCCCGCTCAGTGCCGCGTCGAGCGACGGCACGGGGTACAGGGTCGACGTCAGCCGCGTGATGCGCAGCATCCGCAGCGTCAGCGGATCCGTGCACACGACGCGCAGCCGCCCGCCCCTGCCCCGCACCCGCCGACGCGTCCGCATCAGCAGCGAGATGCCGGAGCAGTCGAAGAAGGTGACCCGGGTGAGGTCGATGACGACCAGCGGCTCGGGGCCCGAGGCCACGGCGTCCATCAGGGACACCGTCCGCTGGTACGCCACGAGGTCCATGTCTCCGTGCAGTTCGACCACGATGGCTCCGTCGAGCCCGTACACGCACGGCGGTTGGCCGGAATCCTCGCGTGCGTAATTGCCCAGCTCCGTCTGTCGCATCCATCCCCCCAGCGCCGGCGCCGGGCTCCTGGGCGGAGCGGCGGCGCATCGGGACTGTCAGTTCCTTGGGATCGCCGGGGGCCGGGGCGTCTGTGCGGATCACGCTAGCGGGGACCGGCGCACGGTGGCGTGCCGGAACGATTCATGGAAGGGCCGCACCACACGATGGGGTGAAGTGGCGTCTAAGTCCTTGACAGTTCAGGTGACGCGTTGGCTGAATCCTGTAGGTCGTGGTGGAGCTGTTCCGCCCGCGCCCGGTGTTTCGCGCCCGCCTGATGGCTGACGACCAGAAGCAGCGACACGAGGAGCCAGTTCGCGACCATCGACGATCCACCCTGGGCGAGGAACGGCAACGCCTTGCCCGTGAACGGCATGAGACCGGTCACGCCCGCCGTCACGATGAAGACCTGGAGCGCGAGGACCAGGGACAGGCCCGCGACGAGCAGCTTCCCGAACGGGTTGTCGCAGGCGATGGCCGTCCGCAGGCCACGCTGGACGAGCAGGGTGTAGAGGAGCAGCACGGCCATCATCCCGGCGAGTCCGAGCTCCTCGCCGACGGTGGTGAGGATGAAGTCGCTGCGCCCGGCGAACCCGATGAGCTCGGGGTGGCCCTGCCCGAGGCCCGTCCCCGTGATGCCGCCGCTGCCGAAGCCGAACAGGGCCTGCGCCGCCTGGTCCGACACCAGGCCCGGCGGGCGCTGGTCGGGCGGCAGATAGATGTCGAAGGGGTGCAGCCAGGCGAGGATCCGGCCGCGTACGTGCGGTTCCGTCGCGCCGACCGCGGTGGCGCCGACCGCCGCCATGGCGATCCCGCACACCACCCAGCTGGTGCGCTCCGTGGCGATGTAGAGCATGACGATGAACACGCCGAAGAAGAGCAGCGAGGTGCCCAGGTCGCGTTCGAAGACCAGCACGAGCAGGCTCAGGATCCACACCGCGGCGATCGGGCCGAAGTGCCTGCCGTGCGGCAGGGTCAGGCCGAGCACGCGGCGGCCGGTGAGGGCCAGCGCGTCGCGCCTGGGCACCAGGAAGGCGGCGAAGAAGATCACGATGGTGACCTTCGCGAACTCGCCGGGCTGGAAGGAGAACGGGCCGAGGAAGACCCACCGCTTGGCGCCGTAGGTGTCGCCGGGGAAGAACGCTGGCGCCATCAGCAGGGCCAGCGACACCGCCATCGCGACGTACTGATAGCGCTGCAGCAGACGGTAGTTGCGCAGAAACTTCAGCAGCAGGACGGCGGCGGCCACCCCGATGACGGTCCACACGAGCTGACCGGTGCTCGCGGGCGCCGAGTCGTAGCGCGCGGCGTACGCCGGGTCGAGGCGGGCGAGGAGGACCAGGCTGAGGCCGGTGAGCAGGAAGGCGAGCGGGAGGATGAGCGGATCCGCGTACGGCGTGTAGCGGCGTACGGCGAGATGGGCGGCGGCCGCCAGACAGACCAACGACGCGGCGAAGCCCGGTAGTTCGCCGGGCAGTTCGCCGTTGAGCGCCAGGCCCGTGCTGGCGTGGCCGAGGACCAGGACGGCGACGGCGAGCGAGAGGAGTCCCGCCTCGGCGCGGCGGGGGTTCAGTCCACGCACGGCACACCGCCACCGGAGACCTTGGGGTCGTCATGCCCGGAGTCCTTGCCGGCGCCATCGCTGCCGTCGGCGCCGCTGGCGGACGAGCCGGATGTCGGTTTGTGCTCGGGCTTGAGCTGTCCTGTCTGTTCCTGCACGCGCCGGCGCACCAGGTCGCGGTCGACGATGTTGACGTCCTCGCCGTTGTGCTTGGCGAAGGACTCCACCGGCAGGGTGGTGAACTCGACCTTGCCGCCCGTCAGGTTCTTGGCCTCCTCGACGAAGGAGAAGACGCCCCAGCCCTTGTCGAGCACCACGTTGTCCTTGACCACGTCCTTCAGGTCGAGGAGACGTCCGGGGTTGGTCAGCGTGCCCAGGCTGTTGGCCTGGTGCAGCGCCGACGCCAGGAACGCCTGCTGGCGGCGTGTGCGGTCCAGGTCGCCGCGGGTCAGACCGTGCCGCTGCCGTACGAAGGCCAGCGCCTCCTGGGCGTTCAGCTTCTGCTTGCCCGCGGGGAAGTCGGCGCCCGAATAGCGGTCCTTGACCGCGTGGTTGAGGCAGACCTCCACCCCGCCGAGCGCGTCGGCCAGATGGTAGAAGCCCGCCAGATTGACCTCGGCGAAATGGTCGACCGGCACGCCGAGGAAGGTGCGCACCGTCTCGATCTGGGAGCGCCTGCCCGCCTCCCGCCCCGCCTGCTCCAGCTCGTGCCTGTCCTTCACTCCGCTGTTGAGGAGCCGCTCCTCCTCGTCCGCCTTGGCCAGGCCGTACGCCTTCTTGATCTTGTCCTTGCCGTGCCCCGGTATGTCGACGAGGTCGTCGCGCGGGATGGAGAAGCCCTTGGCCTTGCCGCCGTCGGCGGGCACGTGCAGGAGGATCAGCGTGTTGGCGTTGTAGCCGCCGATCTCCGAACTGCCCGCGTGCAGCTTCTTCAGGACGTCCTTGGGGAGTTCGTCGCCGTTCTGGTCCTTCCGGGTGTCCAGGCCCATGAGCAGGATGTTCGTCGAGCCGTCCGTGGACTTCGGCGCATCGTCGCCGAGGGCCGCGGACGAGCCGATGCTGTCGAGCTCGCGGTAGAGGTACCAGGCCGCGGCGCCGCCGCCGAGCACCAGCACGGCGGCCAGCGCGAAGAGCGTGCGCAGCAGCCGCACCCGGCGCGAACGCCGTCGCTGGCGCGCGGGACGGTGATGCGCGCGGTGTCGGGGGCCGGTTGCTCGGTGCAGGGACATGGGGACGATCCTGCGGGCCCTTTGCTGAGCGCATTCTGAGGAACCGGAAGAGGGTTTCAGGAAAGGAATGGACGGGACGCCGCGTCCGTGTCACATGCGTGCCGCCGGGAGGCGCAGGACGAGGAGTGCGCCGCGCGGACTAGGGGCCACGCGCAGGCTACCGCCGTGGGCCTGCGCGATCTCCCGGGCGATGGCCAGACCGAGACCGGTGCCGCCCCGGTCCCTGTTGCGGTCCTCCTCCAGTCGGGCGAACCGGTCGAAGACCTTCTCGGCGGCCTCGGGCGGGATGCCGGGCCCGTCGTCCGCCACTTCGAGGACGGCCGTGCCGCTCGCGGGATCGGTCCGCGCGGTCACGCGGACCTCGGAGTCCGCGAAGCGCTGCGCGTTGTCGAGCAGATTCGCCAGGAGCCGCTCCAGCTGACCGCTGTCCCCGCGTACGGAGACGGAGTCGTCGGCCTCCAGGCGCAGCGTTACCCGGGCCGAACGGCGCCGCGCGATCTCCTCGGCGGTGAGCAGTGAGAGGTCCACCAGGGGAGTGGCCGAGGTCTGCTGTGCCTTCGGGGCCTGCTGTGTGTCGAGGCGGGCCAGGAGCAGCAGGTCGGCGGCGATCCGTTCGAGCCGGACCGTGCTCGCGAGCGCCTGCCGCAGCGAGGCCACCGTCTCCTCGGGGTCCTGGCGCAGGAGCGCCAGTTCGAGTTCGGCGCGGACCGCGGCGATGGGGTTGCGCAGCTCGTGCGAGGCGTCGGCGACGAACTGGCGTTGCAGGGTGACCGAGCGCTCCAGGCGTTCCAGGGTGTCGTTGACTGTACGTGCGAGACGGGTGATCTCGTCCTTGCCGCCTGGCGCGGGCACCCGGCGGCTGAGCCGGTCCGCGGTGACGGCGGCGAGCTCCCTGCGGATGGCCTCGACCGGCCGGAGCGCCGAGCCGGTTACGCCCCACGAGATGAGGCCGGTGAGGACGACCACCAGCGGGCCGCCGACGAGGAGGGTGACGGCGAGCGCGCGACTGGCGTCGGACTCGGCGTTCAGCATGGTCAGCGCGTAGACGTAGCGGTCGCCGCGCTCGCCCTGCGGCGAGGGGGCGCGGACCACGGCCACCACGCTGCGGTGGCTGGCCGCCGCCTCGCTCTCGGAGAGCTCGCGCACCGCGGAGTCCTCGCCGGGATCGGGGCGGAAGTCCGCGAGGCGCGCGGCACGGGTCGCGGGATCGGGGGCGGTACTGGCGAGGGCGTGGCCGTCGGCGTCGAGGACGAGCACGGCGTCGACGCCGTCGTCCGGCTCGGGCAGGTCGGAGGGGAGCTTGTCCGTCCCGGTCATGAGGGCCGCGACGGTCTGCCGGGCGGCGAGCTCGGTGCGGTCGGCGGCGTTGTCCAGGACGTTGTCGCGCAGCGTGAGGTAGAGCCAGCCGCCGCCGACGGCCAGGGCGAGCACCATCGTCAGTACGGCGGCGGCGGTGGCCCTGGCGCGGAGGGTGCGGGGCCAGGGCAGGCGGGGGTGGATCGGCGGGAGACGGCGCAGGCGGGAGCGGCGGGGGCGGGGCGCCGGATGGGGTGGGCCCGTCGGCTCCGGGTCGGCCGTGTCAGGGCGCATCGGGCGCCAGCCGGTAGCCCACCCCGCGCACGGTACGGATCGTGTGGCGGTGGAAGGGCGCGTCGATCTTCTTGCGCAGGGAGCTGACGTACACCTCGACGATGTTGGGGTCGAGGTCCGCGGGCGAGGCCCAGACCTCGTCGAGGATGCCCTGCTTGGAGACGGTGCCGCCGCCCGCCGCCATCAGACAGCCGAGCACGTCGACCTCGCGAGCGGTCAGCTCGACCGTACGTTCGCCGCGCTTGCACAGACGCGCGCCGACGTCCAGCGTCAGATCGCCGACCTGGAGCGTCGAGGCCCGCTCGCGTCCGGCGCGACGGCCGAGCGCCCGCAGCCGCGCGAGCAGCACGACGAGCGAGAACGGCTTGGTCAGATAGTCGTCCGCGCCCGCGTCGAGCCCGTCGGCCTCGTCGTACTCGCCGTCCTTGGCCGTCAGGATCAGGACGAGCGCGTGGTCGTCCAGGCTCCGCAGCCGCCGGCAGACCTCCAGACCGCTGAGGCCGGGCAGCATCAGATCGAGCACGATCACGTCGTAGCCGCCGGTCAGGGCAAGCTCGAGCCCGGAGTGTCCGTCGTGGGCGACGTCGACCCAGTGGCCGTCCGAAGAGATGGCCCGGCGCAGGGTGTCGGCGAGCGGGTGCTCGTCCTCGATGACCAGGATCTTCACGGCTCAAATATCACATATCTAGTAAATGGGGTGAGAACCGCCAGGGTAGAGCGGGCCCGCTGAGCCCTCTCTGAAGATCCTGAAGACGCGTTCAGGAACGAGGAAGACACGTTCAGGAACGACGCCGGGGCCGGGCCCACGCGCCTGAAGAGGGCTTCAGGTCGCTCAGGCGGCCTTCAGCGTCCCTTCGGCATGGTGGAGGGGCGGCGCGAGGAGCGTGCCGTGCCAGCGGCCCGGTGTCCCGGCCGCCCGAGGAGCCGAGGAGGTGGTCGTTGTGCCGTACGGCGACCCTCCTAGTCGCGCGCCCCGCCGCCGCGTCCGCTAGCGCGTTCCCCCAGGGCATGGCGTTTCGCCGCCGTACTCCTCCCGCCGCCGCGCCCCCTCCGGCGCCCGGCCGACGAGACGGACCGCCCCGCCGACGAGGCGGCCCGCCCCGCCGCCCGCGCTCCGACCCGCGGCGCCCCGCGCCCCCACCGCTTTCCGCGGACTCCGCCTCTCCGCGGTCTCCGCGACACCCCGCCCCCGCGCGGGCCCGCAGCCGTACCGCCGCGCCGTCACGCGATGACGCGCCGCACCGTCGCTGCCACGCCCGCACTACCCACCGGGTTCCCTCATGTCGAAGCTCCGTCAGTTCCCCTCCCGCGGCGCCGTGCGCGTCGCCCGTATGCGCCCCGTCGACATCCTCGTCCTGCTCGGCGTCGTGGCCGTCTTCTACTGCGCGGCCCGGATCGGCGCGTCGGCCGACCAGCCGTACGACTCCGCCGAGCCGCCCGTCGTCTCCACCGATCCGGGTCAACTGCCCTACTACGCGGGCCGATCGCTGCTCCGGATGTTCGCGGGCCTGGTGCCCGCCGTCCTGTTCACCATCGTCTTCGGCACCTGGGCGGCCCGCTCGCGGCGCGCGGCGAAGGTCATCGTGCCTGCGATCGACATCCTTCAATCGGTGCCGGTGCTCACCTTCCTGAGCATCACCGTCACCGGGTTCATCGCGATGTTCCCGCACTCCACGATCGGGCTCGAACTCGCCTCGATCTTCGCGGTGTTCACCGCCCTGGTGTGGAACATGGCGATGGCCTTCTACCAGTCACTCACCACCCAGTCCAAGGAACTGGACGAGGCCGCGCGGCTGATGCGGCTCACCCGCTGGCAGCGGTTCTGGAAGGTGGACGTGCCCAGCGGCATGATCGCCCAGGTCTGGAACGGAATGATCAGCTTCGGCGCGGCCTGGTTCGCGCTCTCCGCGTCCGAGACGATCAGCGTCAACGGCAAGGACAACGGCCTGCCGGGCGTGGGCTCCTACGTGGCGCAGGCCCTCGACGACGGCCAGGGCGGCCGCGTCGCGCTCGCCGTCGTCGTCATGATCACGATGGTCGTCTCCGTCAACTTCTTCTTCTGGCGGCCCGTCACCGCGTGGGCCGAGCGGTTCCGCACCGAGGACTGCGAGATCGCCGAGCAGCCCCGCAGCTGGTTCCTGAACCTGCTGCGCCGCTCCACCCTGCCCGCGCTGCTCGGCCGGATGCTGCGCCCGGCCGGCGAGCGGCTCGACCGGGCCATGCGCGTCCTCGGCACGAGCCCCGGCACGCTGCGCCACGACCCGGTCCGCCGCAGGTGCGCCGACCTGGTCTTCCACGTGCTCTACACGGTCGCCGTCGGCCTGATCGTGTGGCAGGCGTTCACCTACATTCTCGACAACGTCCCGGTCGGCGAGATCGGGCACGCGGCCTGGCTGGCGCTCATCACCTACGGCCGGGTCATGGCCCTGGTGGTCTTCTCCACCCTGGTGTGGGTGCCGATCGGCGCGTGGATCGGCATGAACCCCAAGGTCAACCGGATCGCCCAGCCCCTCGTGCAGGTCCTCGCCTCCTTCCCCTCCAACTTCCTCTTCCCGCTGGCCGTCGTGGTCCTCGGCGCCTCCGGCATCTCCCTCAACTGGGGCGCGATCGCCCTGATGGCGCTCGGCGCGCAGTGGTACGTCCTGTTCAACGTCATCGCGGGCGCCAGCTCCATCCCCGGCGATCTGCGCGAGGCGGCCGACGACCTGGGCCTCAAGGGCTGGCTGCGCTGGAAGCGGCTGATCCTGCCCGCGGTGTTCCCCTCGTACACGACCGGCGCCCTCACCGCGTCCGGCGGCGCCTGGAACGCCTCCATCCCCGGCGAGCTGGTGTCGTACGGCACGACCACGCTGACCGCCGTCGGCATCGGCGCCTACATCACGCAGGCCACGGACTCCGGCGACTTCGCCCGCAACTTCCTGGGCGCGGTCGTGATGAGCGTGTACGTCGTCGTCATCAACCGGCTGCTCTGGCGCCGTCTTTACCGCTACGCGCAGAGGCGGTGTGCGCTGTGATCCGGCCTTGCCCGCGCGGCCGGGACCGCGGCGATCGGGACGGCCTGCGCCTGGCCGTCGGCACGTGCCTGGCCGTCGGCCTGCGCCCGGCTGTCCGGCACGGCGTGCGCTTGGCCGTCGGCCTGCGCCCGGTTGTCCGGCACGGCGTGCGCCTGGCCGCCTTTAGCCGCCCGCGCCCGACTGTCTCCACCGGCTCGCGCCCGGCTGTCCGGGACGGTCTGCGCCTGGCCGCCTGTACCGGCCCTCTATCGGCAGCCTCTAGCCGCCTGCTCCGGGTCGCCTCTAGTGGCCCGCGCCCGGCCGCCCGTCCCCCTCACCCCACCACCCGTTCCGCTCACCCCACCCCCACCCGTCTCCCTCACCCCACCGCACCCACGAGGAGCGTTCCCATGCCCACGTACACGTCCGCCGTCACCGCCCAGGCCCGCGCCGCCCGGCGGGACCCCGCCGCCCGCACCCCGGTCATCACCGTGACCGGCCTCTCCAAGGACTTCACCGCGCCCGGTGGTGACCGGCTGCCCGTCCTCCAGGACATCGACCTCACGCTGCACGAGGGCGAAGTCGTCGCGCTCCTCGGCAAGTCGGGCTCGGGCAAGTCGACGCTGCTGCGGCACATCGCGGGGCTCCTCGCCCCCACCGCCGGGACCGTCCACTACCGGGGCAGTCAGGTGAACGGGCCCAACCCCGGCACGGCCATGCTCTTCCAGTCGTTCGCCCTGATGCCGTGGCTGACCGTGCAGCAGAACGTCGAACTCGGGCTCCAGGCTAGGGGAGTGGGGGCCACCGAGCGCAGGAAGCGGGCGCTCGCCGCCATCGACATGGTCGGCCTCGACGGCTTCGAGAACGCCTACCCCAAGGAGCTCTCGGGCGGCATGCGCCAGCGCGTCGGGTTCGCCCGCGCCCTGGTCGTGGAGCCGGACGTGCTCCTGATGGACGAGCCGTTCTCGGCGCTCGACGTGCTGACCGCGCAGACGCTGCGCAACGAACTCCTCGAACTGCTCACCCACCCCGAAAGCCCCACCCGCACCGCCCTCTTGGTCACCCACTCCATCGAGGAGGCCGTCCAGCTCGCCGACCGGATCCTCGTGCTCGGCACCGACCCCGGCACCATCCAGCGCGTGCTGCCGGTGGACCTGCCCCGGCCCCGCAACCGCCACACGCCCGGCTTCAGCACCCTCATCGAGGACGCCTACGAGGCCCTGACCGGCGAGCGCTCCGACAGCGCGGGCAACGAGGGGCACGACCCGCTGTGGGGCTCGGCGCCGCTGCCGCGCGCGGAGGTGGACACCCTCGCGGGGCTCCTCGAAGAGCTCGAAGGGCGCGGCGGCGCCGTCGAACTCCCGGTCCTGGCCGACGTGTTGTCGTACGAAGTGGACGACCTGATGCCGCTCGTCGAGGCGGCCCAGCTGCTCGCCTACGCCAGGATCGAGGCGGGGAAGCTGACCCTGACGGCCACCGGACGGGGCTTCGCCCGCGCCGACATCCTCACGCGCAAGCACCTCTTCGCGGCGGCCGCGCTGGCCAACGTGCCGCTCATCGCCACCGTCCGCACGCTCCTGACGGCCTCCGACAGCGGACGCCTTCGCGAGCGCTATCTGCTGGACCGGCTCGGCGCGAGCGGCGCGCAGCACGCCCAGGCGCGCGGGCTCGACACCGCGATCGCCTGGGGCAGGTACGCCGAACTCTTCGAGTACGACGCCCGCGACCGCGTCCTGCTGCTGCCCGCGGAGAGCCGCCCCGAGCACACCGCCTGACCCACCCCGCATACGCCACTGGAGGCGCACGTCATGAAGCCGCACGTCATGAATCCGAACCTCAGGAAGCCGCATCGGGTGGATCCGTACCGCGTGGATCCGTACCGCGTGGATCCGCACCGCGTGGACCCGCCCCGCATGGACCCGCACCGCGTGAATCCCCACCCCGCGAGGCCCCGCCCCGGGAACCCGCACTCCACCCACCCGCACCGCACCGCCCGGCCGGGCCTGACCCCTGGCCGCGAGCCGGAGCGGCTGCTCGCGCGGTCGGGGCCGGTGGCGGTCGCGCTGACCTGCGCCTCGGGCGTGCTGCTCGCCGCCGTGACCGCCGCCCCGCCCAGCACGGCGTACCTCATCTGCGGCGCGCTGCTCGGGGCCTCGGCGACCGCCGTGGGGTTCGCCCTCACGGGCTGGGGCGCCTGCTCGCGGCGCGCGGCAGGCGGCGGGCTCTGAGGGCGGCGGGCGGCACCACCAGACATGCGTATCGTCCTCCCCGCCTTCCTCCTGGCCGGACTGCTCGCCTTCCCCGGTGTGGTGCCCAACACCCCCGGCCACCTGGGCAGTCTCGTCGAGACCGCCCTGCCGTGGTTCGGCGTGGGCATCCCGCTCCTCGTCCTGGCCGCGGCGGTGCGCCGCTCGCGCACGGGCCTGGCCGCGGCGCTGGTCCCCGCGACGGTCTGGGCGGCCCTCTTCGGCCCGGCCCTCCTGCCCGAACAGGGCGCCTCACAGGCCGACTTGAAGGTCCTGACCCTCAACGTCGGCGGCGACCGCACCGCCCCGCGCGAGGTGGCCCGCCAGGTGACCGGCACCCACGCCGACGTCGTGGCCCTGGAGAAGGTCCCAGGGCCCGCCATGAAGGAGTACGAGAAGCGGCTCGGCGCCGCCTATCCCCACCACGTCACCCGCAACACCCTTGGTCTGTGGTCGCGTTACCCGCTCAAGGGCGTCGAGGCGCTGAACCTGGGCGGGGCCTGGCCGCACGCGCTGCGCGCCGTCGCCCGCACCCCCGGCGGTGACACGGCCGTGTACGCGGTGCGGCTGCCCTCGGTGCGGGTGACGCCGGGCAAGGGCTTCGCCGTACGCGACCGGGACGCGAGCGCCGCCGAACTCGCCGAGCGGATCGGCGCCGACCCGGTGCGGCGGGTGGTGCTGCTCGGCGACCTCAACGGCAGCCTGCGCGACCGGGGCCTCGCCCCGCTGACCCGCGACCTCACGGACGCGCGGGAACGGGCGGGCCGGGGGCCCGGGTTCACCTGGCCCGCCGCGTTCCCCGTGGTCCGCATCGACCACGTCCTGACGCGCGGTCTCGAGGCGACGGGGTCCGAGGTCCTGCCGGACCTCGGGAGCGATCACCGTCCGGTGCTGACCGGGCTGCGGTTGCGATGACGGGTTTGACGTGCGCGTCGGCGGGCGCCGCCTCAGGAAACTCAGCGGACGTTCAGGAACCGCACAACATCATCAAAGAGCCGCACAGCAGGCACCCCGCTCCCAGTTCCCTACCCCCAGTTCTCCACCCCCCAGTTCCCTCGCTCCTGGTAGAAGGGCAGTTCCTCATGGCGTCGACAGCGATGGATCTCCCGGCGGGTTCCGCCGCGGCCCGCGCCCACGACCCCTCGTACGCGCCGCGCCCGCTGGGGTTTCTGCCCGAACGCCTGCCCGTCCAGGTCCTGGCGGGCGCGTGGACCGACCTGGACGTCCTGGCCCACGCCGCGGCCGTGGCCCGCACCCCCGAGGACGCCCGCCTGCTGGTGGAGGAGGCGGGCGGGGCGGGTGAGCTCGCGGTCCTGCGGCAGCGCGTCGGCCGGCTCTCGCCGCCGCGGGCCAGGGCCGCCGCGATGCGGGTGGCCGTCATCGCGGCGGCGTGCGGCTGGACCGCCCTGGACCCCCTCGCGCCCGAGTCCCGGCGGTCCGCGCCCGACGACTTCCTCGGACTGTGGACATCGCTGGCGCACCGCGGCGACCACGAGAGGTTCGTCGCGCTGCCCACGCTGGCCCTGCTCAACTGGGCCCCGCGGCACAAGCCGCAGCGCGCCAGGACCACCGACCAACTGGCCCGCGGCGAGGTCCTGGTGCCCATCGTCCGCTGGTCGCCTTCGGGCCGGCCGCTGTCCCGGATCGACCGGCTGATGCTGGCCGCGGTGCGCCTGGAGGGCCAGGGGATCTGGCTGCTGCGCATCGCCGAGAGCCTCGCGGGCCGGGGGCCGGGTGACGAGACCGTGGGGATGGCGCTGTGCCGGTTCACCCGCATCCAGCACGTACTGCGCAGACAACTGCGCACGGAGGCGGTGAAGTTGGCGATGGCGCCGACGACCGAGCAGCAGCGTGCGGTACTGCTCGCGCTCGCCGAGCGCGGCGCGCTGGAACCGCCGGTGCTCCTCGCGGCGGACACGGTCCTCGGCATCGGCGGCCGTACCGGCGGCACGAGCCGCCCCCAACTGCGCCGCCACCTGCCCGCCGGACACCGCTGCCGCCTCTCCACGCTGGACCGCGACTGCGCCCCGCTGCGCACGCTCGCACACCGCAGCGGCCCCGACGCGGACGCCTACCGCGAGGCCCAGGAGTCCCTGATCGTGCTGCGCCGCACCTACGCGGAACTGGTGCGCACCGCGATGGAACCGGGACCGATGCGGCCGATGTAGCCACGGGGCGGCCGACCGGCAACGGCGTCCCTACCGGCACGGCCAGGTCGTCTTGGAGTACGTGTCCCGATGCGCCAGATCCCTGTGGTGCCCCGGCGGCCACGTGCACCGGCCAGGCCCGGTCGGGTTCTGGTCCCAGCAGTAGCCGGCCGCGCGCCCGCCCGCGGAGACGACAATGCGGGGTTCCTCGGCGGGAACTCGGGTGGGCGGGTTCATGCGCTCTCCTCTACGTTGCGGACCTCGGCACGCGCGGCTCACGGCGCGTCGCTCACCCCGGGCCGGCACGGCGGACACGGGGAGGACTCCAACGTCCACCGACCACGGCCCCACACGGCCCACGCCGCTCCGTGACTCACCGGAATGGGCCTGTCCTGTCTGCTCCGCCGTCGCGGACGGGCATGAACTGCCCCTTGTCGAGTGCACGTACAGTGAAGTGACGCTCACCATGGAAGAGCGGATCGTGGAGTACCTCCAGTCTGTTTGGGAGAAGGAGGTAGTGGGGGCCGGGCTGTCGATATCATCGTGACCCATCCCGTCCCCAGATGATCTGCTCAATGAGCCTCCGCCGCTGTTCAGCGGCCTTCCGGTGCTGGAGAATTGATGATCGTCTGGATCAACGGCGCGTTCGGTGCGGGCAAGAGCAGCGCCGCACGGGAACTGATCGAGCTGATCCCGAACAGCACACTCCTCGACCCCGAGGTCATCGGCGGCGCGCTGCCGCATCTGCTGCCTCCCAAGCGCCTCTCCGAGGTGAGCGACTACCAGGACCTGCCGATCTGGCGCCGCCTCGTCGTCGACACGGCGGCCGCGCTGCTCGCGGAGGTGGGCGGCGTTCTGGTGGTGCCGATGACGCTGCTGCGCCAGGAGTACCGCGACGAGATCTTCGGGGGTCTCGCATCGCGCCGGATCTCCGTACGCCACGTCCTGCTCGCCCCGGACGAAACGATCCTGCGCGCCCGAATAACCGGCCGCGACGTGCCGCTCGACCTGCCCGACGGCGACCTGCGCGTGCGGCAGTGGTCGTTCGACCACATCGAGCCCTACCGCGCCGCGCTCGCCGGCTGGCTCGGCGCGGACGCGCTCCGCGTCGACACCAGCGCCCTCACCCCCTACGAGACCGCCGAATGCGTCGCCGAAGCGGTCCGCACCGGCACCGCCGCCGTCTGCGACATCGTGCAGACGCCCGAACCCACCGCGGAGACCGTCGCCGCGGGCGTGCTGCTCTTCGACGAGCGGGACCGGGTGCTGCTCGTCGACCCGACGTACAAGGCGGGCTGGGAGTTCCCCGGTGGTGTCGTCGAACCGGGGGAGGCACCCGCGCGCGCGGGCGTGCGGGAGGTCGCCGAGGAGACCGGCATCCGGCTCACCGGCACTCCCCGGCTGCTCGTCGCCGACTGGGAGCCGCCCGCGCCGCCCGGCTACGGAGGGATGCGGTTCCTCTTCGACGGCGGGCGCCTCGACAGCGAGCAGGCCCACGACATGCTGCTCCCCGGCCCCGAACTGCGCGACTGCCGCTTCGTCACCGAGGAGGAGGCCGCCGTGCTGCTGCCCCCCGTCCGCTACGAACGCCTGCGCTGGGCCCTGCGGGCACGCGAGCGCGGCGCCGCGCTGTACCTGGAGGCGGGCGTTCCGGTCGGCGGGTGAGAAGCGGCGTGAGACGCGGCGTCAGACGGCCGCGTCGGCCAGCAGCTTCAGCGCGAGCTCCCGCGTCGCCGCGTCGGCCTTCTCCGGGCTCCCGGTGTCGTACGGCGGCTCCGGGTCGTACTCGACCGCGAGCTGCATCGCCTTGCCCACCGGCTCGCCGGCCAGCCGCGCGGCGAGGTGGATCCCCATGTCGATGCCCGCGGAGACCCCGGCGGCCGTGATGATCTTCCCGGCCTCCACGAAACGACCGGGCGTGTACGTCGCCCCCGCGTCCTTGAGGAACGAGCGCGACGCCCAGTACGTGGTGGCGGGCAGCCCGCGCAGCAGACCGGCCGCCCCGAGGATCAGCGAGCCCGTGCACACCGACGTCGTCCACGCCGAATCGCGGTGGACGCGGCGGATCCACTCATGGACCGCGGTGTCGTCCATCATCGCCAGGACGCCGCGATCCCCGCCGCCCGGGATCAGCAGGACATCCGGGCGGCGCGTCTGACGCAGCGTCCGCTCCGCCACCAGGCTGAGCTCACCGGTGTCCGTGCGGACCGGCCCCCGCTCCCGGGCGACCATCGTGACCCGTACGTCCGGCACGCGGCACAGCACTTCGTACGGGCCCACCGCGTCCAGCGCGGTGAACCCGTCGTAGAGCAGGATCGCGACCTCTACGCGCCGGTCACCGGCGGCCGCGCCGTCGCCGGACGCCGCGCTCGCGGTGCCCGCGGCACCACCCGCGGCGACGATCCCCGCTCCCACGGCGCCCGCCGCCGCGCCCTGCAGCAGCCCACGACGGCTCGGCTCACGCCCGACCCCATCAGTACTCATGACCGACCAACGCCCCTCGCTCAGACAGCAGTTGACGTATCAGTGGTCGTACGTCACCGCGTGCGAGTTCCCGCGAGGGGCGAGGTCGTCATGAGCGCCGATGAGGCGCCGCGGTCAGCTCGCCGCGTACTTCCGCAGGAACAGCGCCTCGGCGACGGACAGCCGCTCCAACTCCTCGGGCGAGACGCTCTCGTTGACCGCGTGGATCTGCGCCTCGGGCTCGCTCAGACCGATCAGCAGGATCTCCGCCTCCGGGTAGAGCGAGGCGAGCGTGTTGCAGAGCGGGATCGAACCGCCCTGGCCCGCGTACTGCATCTCCTCGCCCGGGTAGGCCTCACCCATCGCCTCGGCCATCGCCGCGTACGCCGGGCTCGCCGTGTCCGCGCGGAACGGCTGGCCCTGCCCGATCTGCTCGGTGCGCACCTGGGCGCCCCACGGGGTGTGCGCCTCGATGTGCGCCTGGAGCAGCTTCGTCGCCTCGACGGCGTCCACGCCCGGCGGCACCCGCAGGCTGATCAGCGCCCGCGCGGCCGCCTGCACGGACGGCGTCGCGCCGACCACCGGCGGGCAGTCGATGCCGAGCACGGTGACGGCGGGACGGGCCCAGATCCGGTCGGCGACGGTGCCGCCGCCGATGAGCTCGACGCCGTCGAGCACCTTGGCGTCCTTGCGGAAGGCGGCCTCTTCGTACTGGAGACCGTCCCAGTCGGCGTCGCCGGTCAGACCGTCGACCGTCGTCGAGCCGTCCTCGGCGCGCAGCGAGTCCAGGACCCGCACCAGCGCCGCGAGGGCGTCCGGGGCCGCGCCGCCGAACTGCCCGGAGTGCAGGTTGCCTTCGAGGGTGTCGACGCTGACGCGGACGAGCGTCATGCCGCGCAGCGTCGAGGTCACCGTCGGCGTACCGACCCGGAAGTTGCCCGCGTCGCCGATCACGATGGTGTCGGCGGTGAGCAGCTCGGGGTGCTCCTCCGCGTACCGCTCAAGGCCGCCGGTGCCCTGCTCCTCGGAGCCCTCCGCGATCACCTTGACGTGCACCGGAACGCCGCCGTTCGCCTTCAGGGCGCGCAGCGCGAGCAAGTGCATGATGACGCCGCCCTTGCAGTCGGCGCTGCCGCGGCCGAACCAGCGGCCGTCGCGCTCGGTGAGCTCGAAGGGCGGGGTGGCCCAGGCGGCCTCGTCGAGGGGCGGCTGCACGTCGTAGTGCGCGTAGAGCAGCACCGTCGGGGCGCCCTCGGGGCCCGGCAGGAAGCCGTACACCGACTGCGTTCCGTCGGGGGTGTCGAGCAGTGCGACGTCCTCGAAGCCCTCGGTGCGCAGAGCGTCGGCCACCCAGTTCGCGGCGGCCTCGCTCTCGCTCTTGGGGAACTGCTCGAAGTCCGCCACCGACTTGAAGGCCACCAGTTCGGTGAGCTCCGCCTTCGCCTTCGGCATGAGTGAGGCGACGGTCTCGGCGATCGGATCCGGCGACATGGGCACGCTCCTCGTAGGTGCGACGTTGTACGTGTGGGTACATGTGATCCTCCCACAGGAGGGGCGCCGAAGGGGTCGCCGTAGGATGCCTGGGGAAAGCGCGGCCAACAGCTGGATCAGGAGCGGTAGACCAACGTGAGCAGCGAGAACACAGCGGACGACGCCCGGCACGTGTGGGATGTCGTGGTGGTCGGAGCGGGCCCCGCGGGGGCCTCGGCGGCCTACGCGGCAGCCGTCGCGGGACGCAGCGTCCTGCTCCTGGAGAAGGCCGAACTGCCCCGCTACAAAACGTGTGGCGGCGGCATCATCGGCCCCTCGCGCGACTCGCTGCCGCCCGGTTTCGACCTGCCCTTGCAGGACCGGGTGCACGCGGTCACGTTCTCCCTGGACGGCAAGTTCAGCCGCACCCGCAAGTCGCGGCAGATGCTGTTCGGCCTGATCAACCGCCCCGAGTTCGACCAGCAGCTCGTCGAGCACGCGCAGAAGGCCGGCGCCGAGCTGCGCACCGGCGTCACCGTCGCGCGCGTGGAGCAGCACGGTCCCGACGTGCCCGACCGGCGCACCGTCGCCGTGATGCTCCAGGGCGGCGAGACCGTCCTCGCCCGCTCGGTGGTCGGCGCCGACGGCAGCGCGAGCCGCATAGGAGCACATGTCGGTGTGAAGCTCGACCAGGTCGACCTCGGTCTGGAGGCCGAGATCCCGGTGCCGAAGACCGTCGCCGAGGACTGGGCGGGCCGCGTCCTCATCGACTGGGGCCCGATGCCGGGCAGTTACGGCTGGGTGTTCCCCAAGGGCGACACCCTCACGGTCGGCGTGATCTCCGCACGCGGCGAAGGCGCCGCCACCAAGCGGTACTTGGAGGACTTCATCGCCCGGCTCGGCCTCGCCGGCTTCGAGCCCAGCATCTCCTCCGGGCATCTGACGCGCTGCCGTGCCGACGACTCGCCGCTCTCCCGTGGCCGGGTCCTGGTCTGCGGTGACGCGGCGGGCCTTCTGGAGCCGTGGACCCGCGAGGGCATCTCGTTCGCGCTGCGCTCGGGCCGCCTCGCGGGGGAGTGGGCGGTACGCGTCGCCGAGGCGCACGACGCGGTCGACGCGCGGCGCCAGGCGCTGAACTACGCCTTCGCGATCAAGGCGGGACTCGGCGTCGAGATGAGCGTGGGCCGCAAGATGCTCCAGATCTTCGAGCGCCGCCCCGGCATGCTGCACGCGGCGATCACCGGGTTCCGCCCCGCGTGGAACGCGTTCGCGAGGATCACCCGAGGCTCGACGACACTGGCCGAACTGGTCCGCACCAACCCGCTCGCGGGCCGCGCGCTGAACGCGTTGGACCGCTAGGGGCGCGGCGGGGGCCGGGCCTAGCCCGGCCCTCCACTACTCCGCGCGGCGCTTATTCGGTGCGGCGCCTGCTCCGTGCGGCGCTTACTCGGTGTCGCGCTTACTCGGTTCGGCGCTTACTCCGTGCCGACCTTCTCGGGGCGCAGCACGGTGATCCGGAATACGGGATGGTCGGGAGCGGCCGCCAGGATCTCCGCGTCGGAGGACTTGGCGGTCACGCCCTGGAAGTACTGGTTGACCTCCCAGCCCCACCGCTCCAGATAGCCGCGCAGCAGCGCCAGCTTCTCGCCGTCGGGCACCTCCACGGCGGTGAACGCATTCACCCTGCGCCCCACACGCAACTCCCCACCACCCGCGACGCGCATGTTCCGCACCCACTGCGAGTGCCCGCGCGCCGACACGAGGTACTCGCCGCGCTTGCCCTCGCCCGTGTGCGTATAGGGGTTCACGGGGATGCGCTGCATCTTGCCGCTCTTGCGGCCCCGCACGGAGAGCTCGGCGCTGCCCATCAGGCTGACGCCGCACCGCGCGAGCCAGCCGATGACGCCGTTGAGGCGGACGCTGAGCGGGCCGCCCTTGAGGTAGTAGCGGGGCGGGATCGGGGCCCCGGTCGGCTCGGGTGTGGTCGCGGACATGGGGACCTCCAGGGGAGAAGTGGGGCGGGGTTTCGGGGGCGGTGCGGAACGGTGTGGTGCCGTGCGGGAACGGCGTGAGAGCGGTGCGAGTGCGATGCGAGAGCACTGCTCTCGCTGTTGAGCAGTGTGCACGAGTCTGATGATCCAAAGCAAGAGCAGCGCTCTCGGAAAGTTCAGCCGCTCCAGTTTCGGTGCGACGTGTAATGAGTGGTGCGGCGCTCGTGACTATGTGCGCCGATCGCGACAGTGTGCAGCGCTCCGCTCCCGTGGCAGACTGATCCCCATGAGCGACAGCGTGATCAAGGGAGCGCGGGCCCGCGCCCGCGAAGAAGTCACCGCGGCCATCAAGGACGAGGCCCGTAGACAACTCGCCGCCGACGGCGCCGCCAAGCTCTCGCTGCGCGCCGTCGCCCGCGAGCTCGGCATGGTCTCGTCCGCGCTCTACCGCTACTTCCCCAGCCGCGACGACCTGCTGACCGCGCTCATCATCGACGCCTACGACTCACTCGGCGCCGCCGCCGAGGCCGCGCACGCGCGAGTCGCCGGGCAGGAACCCGTGCGGCGGTGGACGGCGGTGTGCGAGGAGGTACGGGTCTGGGCGCTGGCGCATCCGCACGAGTACGCGCTCATCTACGGCTCCCCCGTGCCCGGTTACAGCGCGCCGGAATCCACGGTGCGGGCCGCCGCGCGGGTGGGGTTGTTGCTCATCGACATCGTGCGTGACGCCCATCGGGGGCGGGGGATCGCCGTACAGCCGTTGCCCGGCGCGTTGCGCGCGGAGGGTGAGCGGCTCGCGGCGGACGTGGCGCCCGATCTTCCCCCGGCGGCCGCGACCGCGATGGTCGCGGCGTGGGCGCAGCTGTTCGGGCTGGTGGGTTTCGAGGTGTTCGGCCAGTTCAACCGCATCGTCGAGGAGCGTGAGGCGTTCTTCTCCCACGCGGTGACGCAACTCGCGCAGGGCGTGGGCATCTTGTCGCAGGGCTGAGGGCTGAGGGCTGAGGGCTGAGGGCCGGCAGCTGCGCGCGGCGGAGGGCTGGGGCGGCGGTGGTCCACGCCGCACGCCCGGCGGGCGCCAGCTCAGCTCCCGGCGTTACCGGCGATACCTGCGTCCCCGTAGCGCCCCCGAGACGCCCGCCCCGCGTCACCCTCACCCACCCCTACCTACTCCCGGGGGAGTACCCGTGATCACCACGCCCGGCGGACGTCCCTGACGCGCCCCGGCGTCTAGCGTGGCCGCCATGGACGAGCAGCGTGAACGCGGGGCCGACGGTCCGGTCCCCGGAGAGAGGGGGCCGTTCCCCGGAGGGGGCGGGCCGTTCCCGGGATGGGGTGGTCGGTCGATGTGGCGGCACGGGCCGCCGTGGTGGAACCAGGGTGACGACACGGGCCGTGGTCGGCGGCTGCCCTGGCTGACCACGCTCGCGCTCACCGTGTTCGTCCAGATCGGTTCCGGCTTCGCGGGGCACGCGCAGACCGGGCGCGAGGCGCTCGACCCGTACGCCCGGGTGCTCCTGCTCCTGGCCACGGGCGTGCTGCTGTTCCGGCACCGCTTCCCGCTGTCCGTCGTATGGGCCACCTCCGGGCTCACGCTGGTCTACATCGGCGCCGGATATCCGTACGGCCCCGTCTTCCTCGCCGTCGCCGTGGGCTGCTTCGCCGCGGTCGTGGCGGGCCACCGGCGCGCGGCGTGGGGAGCGGTGGGCGCGCTGTGGGCAGGGCATCTGGTGATCGCGCACTGGCTCTACCGGTGGCTGCCGCCCGGTGACGACGGGGCGCGCCCCTGGAGCGAGGAGGTCGCGGTCGCCGTCTGGGTCGTCGCGATCGTCGCGGTGTCCGAGCTGGCCCGCGTACGCCGCGAGCAGTGGGTCAAGGAGCGGGCGGAGCGGGCGCAGGCCGCCCGGCGGCGCGCGGACGAGGAGCGGCTGCGGATGGCCCGCGAACTGCACGACGTACTCGCCCACAGCATCTCCGTCATCAACGTGCAGGCGGGCGTGGGCCTCGCCCTGCTCGACTCCGACCCGGAACAGGCGCGCACCGCGCTGACCACCATCAAGGCGGCGAGCAAGGAGGCGCTCGGCGAGGTGCGCCAGGTCCTCGACACGCTGCGGGCCCCCGGCGCCGCGCCCCGCGCCCCCGCGCCGGGACTCGACCGGCTCCCCGAACTCGTCGAGCAGGCGCGGAGCACGGGCCTCACCGTCGACGTGACCACCGAGGGCGCCCGCGCGAAGCTGCCGCCTGGACTCGACCTCGCCGCGTTCCGCATCGTCCAGGAGGCGCTGACCAACGTCGTACGCCACTCCGTCTCGCGCCACGCGCGCGTGCTGGTGCGCTACGGGGTTCCTGCCGGATCCGGGCACGGGGCCGCCGCCGCGCTGACCCTGCGCATCGACGACGACGGCCCCGCCACCGGCACCGACGCGGGCGGCAGCGGCAACGGACTTGCCGGGATGCGGGAGCGCGCCGCGGCCCTCGATGGCACGATCGAGGCGGGCCCGCGTCCGGACGGCGGCTTCCGCGTGACCGCCGTACTGCCCGTGACCGCCGCACCACCCCCGGCCGACCGGGACGCCACCACCCGTACCGCACCTCCGGAGGACCAGTGATCCGCGTACTGCTCGCCGACGACCAGTCCCTGGTCAGGGCAGGCTTCAAGGCGCTCCTCGACGCCCAGGCGGACATCGAGGTGGCGGGCGAGGCCGCGGACGGCGAGGAGGCGGTGCGCCTCGTACGCGAACTGCGCCCCGATGTCGTCCTGATGGACATCCGCATGCCGTTGCTGGACGGGCTCGCGGCGACCCGGCGGATCACCGGGGAGCCCGGTCTCGACGGGGTGAAGGTGGTCATGCTGACCACCTTCGAGCTCGACGAGTACGTCTTCGAGGCGATCCGCGCCGGGGCGTCCGGCTTCCTCGTCAAGGACACCGAGCCGGACGAACTCCTGCGTGCCGTGCGGGCGGTGGTCGAGGGCGACGCGCTGCTCTCGCCGGGGGTGACGCGCCGTCTGATCGCCGAGTTCGCGGCCCGCTCCAAGGAGCCCGCGGCCGCCGACGCGCTCGGTCAGCTCACGGAGCGGGAGCGGGAGGTGATGGCGCTGGTCGGCGTCGGCCTCACCAACGAGGAGATCGCCCGCCGTCTCGTCGTCAGCCCGCTCACCGCGAAGACACATGTGAGCAGGACCATGGTGAAGCTCGGCGCCCGTGACCGGGCCCAACTGGTCGTCCTGGCCTACGAGTCGGGTCTGGTCCGCCCCGGCTGGCTGGGCTGACGGGCGGACGGGTAGGTGTGCGCAGGCACAGGGTATGTGTACATGCATTTAATGCCGATGCAACAACATGCGGATTCTCTGCTAGCGTGCGATCTCATGGCGGCGAAAACGGCCGAGCAGGGGCTCGTGAACCAATGGCGCGACATCCTCGCGGTGCATGCGCGCACCCTGTGCGAGCTCGATCGTGAGCTGCATCCGCACGGCCTGGGGGCGAGCGACTTCGAGGTGCTCGACGTCCTCGCCGACGGCTCGTCGGACGACGGGGGCTGCACGTTCCGCGTCCAGGAGATCTCCGCGCAGGTCCATCTGAGCCAGAGCGCGCTCTCCCGGCTGATCGGACGCCTGGAGAAGGACGGGCTCGTGGAGCGCGGCATGTGCAGCGAGGACCGGCGCGGCGTACGGGTGTCCTTGACCGGGAAGGGCCGCGAACTCCACGCGGAGGTACGGCCGTTGCAGCGGGCCGTCCTCAAGCGGATGCTCGAAGGGGTCGCGGGCTGACGGCCCTGGTGGACTCGGGTCCGCCGCGCGGACGGGCTCACCCCATCACGATCGCCGACTTCTCCCGCCACAGTGCCGCGAGCGAACGGTCCCCCGTCACCTCGGGGAACGGCAGCCGGTTCCACAGCGCCAGATAGAGCCGTGCCGCCTGCCCGGACACCTCGCAGTCGGCCGGGGCCGACGCGCCGCGCTCGGTGACGGGCGGCCCTTCGGAGAGCCGCACCGTCCAGCTCCACTCCTCGGGCGCGTCCGTGGCCCGCACCCGCAGCACCCGCGGTACGTCGCTGCGCACCCGGCTCCTGGAGCGCGCGTGGAAGCCGAGCAGCAGCTCCTCGATCCCGTCCACGGCGAACGCGGTGCCGATCGGCGAGGGGGTACCCCCTCGCGCCGACTCGGCGTCCACCCGGTGGACGGTCGTCTCATTGGCCTGCCGCCGGGCCCAGAAGGCGAGCGGCGAGGGGGCGGGCAGGAAGGCCCAGCACTCCACGTCGGGCGGCGCGGTGGCGAGCGTCCCGACGAGCGCGGCGTGCCCCTCGCGGAACCAGCCGACGAGCGCGTCCCCTTCGAGGTCGGGCACCTTGCCGCCCAGCCGGTACGAGGTGCGCCGCTCCGTGATGAACGCGGCGGCCCAGCGGTGCACCATCCCGGTGTGCCGCAACAGGTCCCGCACCTGCCAGCCAGGACAGGTGGGGACCTTGGCGTCGGTCCCGGCCTCCTCGGCGGCCCGCGCGAGCAACTCACCCTCGTCGTCGACCACTTGGATGTGTGCGGAAATATCCATCGTCGTCATGCGGAAGATTCTGTCGGACGGAGCGGGCCCGAACCGGAACCTCCGGATGATGTCAGACCGATTCCGTACGCTCCGTACGTTCGGTGTGCCGGGTCGCGAAGCCGATGAGCGCGGCCACGGCGGCGAGCAGGGCGACGCTCGTCAGCGCGGCGGGCAGCGAGTACCAGTCCGCCATGAAGCCGATCAGCGGCGGTCCCACCAGCATCCCGCCGTAGCCGAGGGTCGACGCGGCGGCGACCCCGCCGGGACCGGCGAGCGCGCCCGCTCGCTCCACGGCCACGGGGAAGATGTTGGCGAGCCCGAGCCCGGTGACGGCGAAACCGGCGAGCGCGAGCCCCGTCGAAGGGGCGAGCGCGCCCAGCAGCATGCCGACGCAGGCCGTCGCGCCGCCGCCGACCACCGTGCGGGTCCTGCCGAGGCGCTCCAGGAGCGTGGTGCCGGAGAGGCGGCCGATGGTCATGGCGAAGGCGAAGCAGGAGTAGCTCGCGGCGGCGACGCCCGGGTGCGCGTGGAGGTCCTCCTCCAGGTGCAGCGGGCCCCAGTCCGCGATCGCCCCCTCGCCGTACGCGGTGCACAGCGCGATGAGTCCGAAGACCAGGACGAGGCCGCGGGTGCGGGGGTCCATGCGGTGGGCCTTGGGCGATGCCGGCTTCGTATCCGCGGGCCTGGGTCCTCGCGGACCGCCGTCCGGCGCCGAGGAGTGCTCGCGCAGCCGGTCCGCCGCGCCGTCCCGCAGCAGGACGGGCGCGGTGACCGCGGTGACGGCCAGGCCGACGACGGTGATGCCGAGCAGATGGGGCGTGGGGGACAGGTGTCCCGCGACGAGGCCGCCGAGGCCCGCGCCGATCATGCCGCCGAGGCTGAACGCCGCGTGGAAGCTGGGCATCACGGGGCGGCGCAGCGCGGCCACCAGATCGACCGCCGCGCTGTTCATCGCGACGCTGATCCCGCCGTACGCCGCCCCGAAGAACAGCAGGACGAGGCCGAGTACGACGATCGAGTCGGTCAGCGGCGGCAGCGCGACGCTCAGTGGCAGGAGCACACCGCAGGCCACCGTCGTCTGGAGGCTGCCATAACGGCGGCAGAGCCGTCCGGTGAGCGTCATCGTGATCACCGCGCCCGCGGAGACGGCGAGCAGGGCGAGGCCGAGCTGGCTCGCCGATGCGCCGGTCTGCTCCTTGATCGCGGGGATGCGGACGACCCAGCCGGCGAAGACGAAGCCGTCCAGGGCGAAGAAGACCGTCAGCGCGACGCGCAGGCGGCGGAGGTCGGGGGCGGTGGGCCGCGGCGCTGCGGTCCCGATTTTGTTTAGTAGCGGCACAAAGTCAGAGTAGGGGTGCTTCCGGGCCGCGGACAACACGATTCCGCGTTGGCCGAAGATGAGCGGTTGCCGAAGGGCGGAGGAGGAGCGGATGTCGGCTGAACGGCGAGGCCGTGTACGGATCATGGGAGACTCGCCCTCATGAACGGCAAGGCTGCCCCCCGCGGCGAGGGGGAAGTGTCCACGCGTACCCGCCTTGAGCGGGGGCGCGGCGCGCTGGGTCCCGCGCTCGAACTCGTCCACACCGGGCGGGCCCCCACCCGTGCCGTGCTCACCGCCGAGCTCGGGGTCACCCGAGCCACCGCGGGCGCCGTCGCCGCCGAGCTGGAGGCGCTCGGGCTGATCAGGATCGACGCGAAGCCGAGCGCGGCCGCGGGCTCGCAGGGCAGGCCTTCGCACCGGCTCTCGGTCGCGGAGACGGGTCCCGTCGCGCTCGCCGCGCAGGTGCACGCGGACGGTTTCCGGGCGGCCCTCGTCGGGCTCGGCGGCCACATCGTGGCGACCGCGCCGGGCTGCGAGGCCGTCGGCGCCGACCCCGCGCAGGTCCTCGGCGCGGTCGTCGAGGCGGGCGCGCGGCTGCTGCGTGAGACCGGCAGGCGCTGTGTGGGCGCGGGCCTCGCGGTGCCTTCGGCGGTCGCCGAGCCCGAGGGCACCGCCCTCAATCCGCTGCACCTGGCCTGGCCCGCCGGTTCGCACGTGCGGGAGATCTTCGCCGATCGCGTACGCGAAGCGGGCATCGAGGGACCGGCGTTCGCCGCCAACGACGTGAACCTCGCCGCGCTCGCCGAACACCGGCACGGCGCGGGGCGCGGGGCCCGCGATCTGCTCTGCGTGGCGACCGGGCACCGCGGGGTCGGCGGCGCGCTGGTCCTCGACGGCCGTCTGCACACGGGCAGTTCGGGCCTGGCCCTGGAGGTCGGCCACCTCACGGTGAACTCCGCGGGGCAGCCCTGCTACTGCGGAGGGCGTGGCTGCCTCGACGTGGAGACCGACCCGCTGGCCTTCCTGACGGAGGCCGGACGCACGCCAGGACCCGAGGGTTTGCTCGTACAGGCCCGCGAACTGATCCAGGGCTCCTACGCGGACCCGTCCGTACGTTCGGCCGCCGAGGTCCTCATCGACCGCCTCGGCCTCGGACTCGCGGGCCTGGTCAACATCCTCAACCCCGACCGGATCATCCTCGGCGGTCTGCACCGCACGCTCCTGGAGGCGGACCCGGAGCGGCTGCGCGCCGTCGTCGCCGACCGGAGCCTGTGGGGGCGCAGCGGCGGCGTGCCGATCCTGGCGTGCACGCTGGACTACAACAGCCTGGTGGGGGCCGCCGAGCTGGCATGGCAGCCGGTGCTCGACGACCCCCTTGCGGCGCTGGGTTAGACGGGCTGGGTCACTTCGCCGGCGGGGCGGCCCGCGGTCGTGGCCCTGTCCGCCGCGTCGTCGTCCCCGAGCGGGGCGGTGGAGACGCCGGAGCCCTCCGTCGTACGGCGGCGCAGCAGGTCGGGCAGGAGCGTGCCGAGCCCGAGCACGGCGAGGCCCGCGCCGATCCACAGGGGCGCCCGCAGTCCGTGCGCGTCGATGGCGGGTCCGCCGACGGACGTGGCGACGATGATGCCGAGCGTGATGAAGGACGAGTGCACGGTGTTGACCAGCGGCCCCGTGTTGCCCGCGCGCTGTACCCGGGTGATCAGGGCCGGGTTCATCGTGACGCCGACCAGGCCGACGCCCAGCATGAACAGCACGGCGGGCAAGGTCAGTTGGGCGAATAGCGCGAACCCGGTGAGGAAGACCAGATTGAGCGCGAGGCCCACCACGAGTACGGGCAGGGCGCGGCGGTCGGCGAGCCGGCCCACCACGGTGTTGCCGACGACGGTCGCCGCGCCGTACGCGATGAGCAGCAGCGGGACGCTGCCGGTGGAGAAGCCCGTGACCTCGGTGAGGATCGGGTTGAGGTAGCTGAAGGCCGAGAACGTCGCGCCGATGGTGAAGGTGCTGGTGGTCATGACCAGCCACAGCCGAGGCCGGCGGAAGGCGACGAGTTCCTTGCGGAGTCCGCCGCCGCTCTCCTCGGTCTCGCCCTCCGTGTGCGGCACGAAGGCGAGCGTGGCGAGCGCGGCCAGGACGGTCAGCACCGTGATGGCCCAGAACGCGGCGCGCCAGCCCAGGTGTTCACCGACGACGGTGGCGAACGGAAGCCCGAGCAGCGTGCCCAGCATCAGTCCGTTGAGGACCACCGCGACGGCACGGCCGCGCACTTCGGGACGGGTGATGCGTGAGCCCAGCGAGATGGAGACGCCGAAGAACGCCTGGGAGGCGATGCCGGTGAGTACGCGGGCCACCAGCATGGTGCGGTAGTCGGGCGCGACCGCGGCGAGCACGTTGCCCACCAGGAAGATGCCGAACAGCACTATCAGGGCGGACTTCTGACGCATCTTCAGCAACGCGACGGTGAGGAAGGGTCCGCCGAAGGCCATCGCGGCCGCGAAGGCGGTGATGAGATAGCCGATCTCGGGAATCGTGGCATCCAGCCCGTCGGCCATCTGGGGCATCAGTCCTGCGACCACGAATTCGCTGGTCACCATGGCGAAGATGCCGGCGGCCAGGACGTATACGGCGCGGGGCATGGGTGAGCTCCTGTCGGGTGTGAGTATTGGATTGATCAGTACAAAAAATGGGCGTGAGGGCGCGCTAGGGGACGCGATGGAACGTGAAAGAACGTGAAGGGGCGCGCTAAGACGCGAGGGGCCGCGCGGTCCGCGAAGCAGGTGGCAGGTGGCAGGTGCCGGGTGACGGGTGAGTGACGGGTGACAGGTGGTGAGCGGCGACTGGCCGCCGGAGGCTAACGCACCGCCAGCGCGTCGAGCGCCGTCTCCGTGATCGCCTCCAGGGTCGCGCGATCGGCGCCGCCCTGCGCGGAGACGCGCATGCCGCCGATGACGGCGTTGACGTAGCGGGCGAGGGTGTCGGCGTCGCGCTTCGGCGTGATGTCGCCGTCGAGTTGCCCCGACCGGATGGTGGTGCGCAGTGCCGTGAGCCGGAACTCCTGGTCGCGCGCCAGCATTTCGGCCGCTTCGGCGTCGCGCGCGGCGAGTTCGACGGTCGTGTTGACGGTCAGGCAGCCGATGCTGTGGCCGTCAGGGCGGGTCTCGAACTCCCCGTCGACGACCCGGGTGAGCAGTGCGCGCAGCCGGTCCATGGCGGGCCGTTCCGCGTCGTCCAGGATCTCGATCTGGGCGGCGTTCATCGTGTCCATGTAGCGGGCCAGGGCCCGCCGGAAGAGGTCGTGCTTGCTGCTGAACGTGTTGTAGATGCTGCTGCGGCCCAGTCCGGTGACGTCGCACAGGTCCTGGGTCGAGGTGGCCTCGTAGCCCTTCGCCCAGAAGGCGTGCATCGCCGCGTCCAGGGCCCGCTCCTCGTCGAAAGTCCTCGGTCGGGCCATGGAGAGACCGTACCTGTTTTGGAACGTGCGGTGCAATACGCGTTTCTCGTCCACTGGACGCCTGGCCAGGGGTGCGTACCGGTCGACGTTACCGGCATCGACGCTTAACTAGTAACGACGCCGACGCGCGGCAGGAGACGCCCCGGCTACGCCCACCGCACCCCGAACGCCCGCCCCGCGTTGACCGTGAGGATCCGTTCCACCAGGTCCTTGCCCACGGCGAGTTCGAGGCGCGGACGCACCCTGCGCAGCAGATGGGGCATGCCGGGACCGCCGTTCACCGAACGGGCCCCTGCCGTCGTGGTGTCCCCGCCGAGCAGTAGACGGTCGCCGAAGCCCGCGTCGGCGAGGGCACGCACGGCGTCCGGCATGCGCCAGTCCGTGGCGTGGTGGGCGCGGGACGGACCGTCGAAGGCCAAGTAGGCGCCGATCTCGGCTGCCTGGCGATGGGTGAGGAGATCGGGGGAGCGGTTCAGGTGGCCCAGGACCACCCGGGCGGGCGGTACGTCCCACTCGCCGCAGAGCAGGTCGAGCACGTCCAGGGCGCCGGTGCCCAGTTCCAGGTGGACGGTGATCGGCGCGCCCGTGGCGTGGTGTGCGTCGGCCGCCGCGCGCATGGTCCAGCGGGCGTGCGCGTCGAGTCCGTGGAATCCGCCCGCCACCTTGATGAGTCCGGCCCGTACCCCCGACCCGCCGATCCCTTCGGTGAGTTCCCGGACGAAGACGTCCGCCAGGCCTTCGGCCCGCAGGTTCGCCAGCAACTCCGGCGTGTAGTGGGCCGCTTGATGCAGACCCGTCGCGGCGACGATCCGTACGCCCGACGCCTCGGCGAGCTCGGGCAGGCGTCCGGCATGGCGCCCCATCCCGTACGGAGTCCACTGGATGACGCTCTGTCCGCCGACCGCCGCGAACGCGGCCAGTTCACCGGCTGCGGCCTCCGCCGAGTCCAGCTCCTGGCCGGGCAGTTGAGGGCTCTTGATGAACAGGTGGTCATGCGCGTCGCATACGCCGAGCTCCTGCGGGGCGATGTCGCCGAGGACCGTCCGCACGGTGAGAGGCACGCTCACCACTGCCGCCCCCGTGCCAGCTTCTCGCGCTCCGGCGCCGACAGGTGCAGTACTTCGAAGACGTCGCCGACGCCCTGCGGTGAGGCGTGGTCCCAGAGCGAGAAGTGCACCGCTTCCCAGGCGTGCGGATCGATGGCGACCGCAGCGCTCACCGCACCCTCCTGCCCGGCCAACCGCGCCGCTTCATGGGCGAGTTCGACGGCGAACTCCGGCAACGGCGTCCCCTCCGCTATCCGCTGCCTGCGCCGGATCGCCGCCTTGGGGGTCGCCGTCCCGGCCGCCCCCTCCTCGTACGCGAGAACTGTCCAGTTCCGTACGTCGGGCCGCCCGAAGTCGTCGACGAGCCCCTTGAACCCCGGCCCCCAGAGGAAGGAGTTCATGCCCTCGGAGCCGTTCCAGAGGTAGAACGGCGCGTACTGGTTCACGGGTGATCCGTCCCGGCCGCGCTCCCGCATCAGATAGGCCTTGATGCCGAGCCCGGGGAAGTCGTCGAGCAAGTGCCCCTTCGTCGCGACGCGGTGGCGGATGATCCCCATGTCGTATTCGGCGGGCAGGGTGATCTCGTACTGCAGGGCGTGCATGACGTCCTCCTCAACTGATGCATGGAAAAGGGGGAGTTGGCGGACTGTTCAATCCGTGGGGCAGGTGTCGTCGACCAGTTCGCCCCAGTGCACGGTCGTGCCGTCCACGGCCGCCTCCACCACCGCCAGATGCGTCATGAACGTGCGCGGTCCCGCCCCATGCCAGTGCGATTCGCCGGGCTCGATCCAGACGGTGTCGCCCGCCCTGATCGGCTCGACGGGGCCGCCCGCGCGCTGCACGAGCCCCTCGCCCTCGGTGACGTGGAGGACCTGACCGTGCGGGTGGGTGTGCCAGGCGGTGCGGCCACCCGGGGCGAAGTGAACGCTGAACATGCGCAGCCGGGAGGGGGATTCGGGTGCGGCGATCTCGTCGAGCCAGACCGTGCCGGTGAAGTGCTCGGCGGGGCCTCGCGCGCTGTCCGGACGGGTTCGGGTGGTCTGCAAGGCGGTGATCCTCACTGGGCTCAGGGATGGTCGCGAAAATCGAGAGGTGTCAGTGGAACTGAGGGGTGGTCAGGGCGTCTCTGTCCTCGTGCGGCGGGCGGCCGTGAGCAGGGACAGGAGGCCGCGCACCGCCGTGTCGAACGCGGCGGGCGAGCCGGCGGAGCGGGCCAGGACGTAGCCGCCCTGCACCGTCGCGACGATCGTCGCCGCGGTCTCCCGCGAATCGAGCGCGTCCGTGAACTCGCCCTGAGCGCACCCCTCTTCGACGATTCCGGCGAGCCGGTCGCGCAGCCAGTCGAGGGTCTCCGTGACCGGCGCGCGCAGTTCGTCGCTCGCGATGACGTCGGGGTCCATGGTGAGCCGGCCGACCGGGCAGCCCCGCAGCACGTCACGCTCGCGCAGCAGATACGCCTCGACCCGCTCGTACGCGGAACCGGGCCCGCCGAGGACGGCCTCCGCGGTGCCGCGCATCTCCTCGGCCGTGCGCCGGATCGCGGCGAGAGCTAGATCAGGTTTTCCAGTGAAATGGTGGTACATACTCCCTTGACCCGCACCTGCCTGCTGCTGGATGGCCTTGGGGCTCGTACCCACGTAACCCCGCTCCCACAGGAGCTCGCGGGTGGCCTCGATCAGTCGCTCCGGAGTGCTCATGAGCACACTGTACATACTAGTAGGTACAGAGATCCAGTGATCGGTCGATGGAGAGCTGGATCGACCGTGCATCGATCGATGGAGCAGCCGCTCGTGCCGTGCGTACTCCCGAGGTGGTACGTGGGGTGCCGCTGCCCGTACGACGACGTGGGGGTGCTGTCGGAGCGACCTTGGAGGCGTCGGAGAAACCGCTTCAGAGGAGATGACTTCAGATGCAGACCCTGGCGCAATGGGACGGCGGGCCCGGCCCGTGGATCCTCTTCTTCCCGCTGATCTGGGCGGCCGTCGTGGTCGGCGCCGTCACTCTGCTCCGCCGCACCGTATGGCGCGGCCGCCGCGGGCCGTTCCGGGCCGCTGGGCGGCCGACGGGCATCGAGGAGCACTCGCCCATCGCCGTGCTCGGCCGTCGGTTCGCCTCCGGCGAGATCGACGAGGACGAGTACTGGCGCCGACTGAGCGTCCTGAACGAGGAGTTCGGCCGTGCCGCCAAGGACGGTGCGGCATGAGTGCCCCGACCGGACAGGTGACCGGGACCGCGCACACCGCGGGCCCGGACGCCGCCCGTGTCTCCGGCGCCGTGAAGGTCTACGGCAGCGGCGACACCGCCGTACGGGCCCTGGACGGGGTGGACGTCGGCTTTCCCGCCGGACGCTTCACCGCGATCATGGGCCCGTCCGGCTCGGGCAAGTCCACCCTCATGCACTGCGCCGCCGGGCTCGACACGCTCACGTCGGGCGCCGCGTTCATCGGCGACACGGAGCTCGGGACGCTGGACGACCGGCGTCTGACGCTGCTCCGCCGCGACCGGATCGGCTTCGTCTTCCAGGCCTTCAACCTGGTGCCCACGCTGACCGTCGCCGAGAACATCACCCTGCCCATGGACCTCGCGGGCACCCGTGGCGACCGCGAGTGGACCGAGACGCTGATCGACGTCGTCGGGCTGCGCGACCGGCTGCACCACCGGCCCGCCGAGCTCTCCGGCGGGCAGCAGCAACGCGTGGCCGTGGCACGGGCGTTCGCCGGGCGGCCCGATGTCGTCTTCGCCGACGAGCCGACCGGAAATCTGGACTCGCGCGCGGGGGAGGAGGTCCTCGGCCTGCTCGGCCGCGCCGTGCGCGGGATGGGCCGCACCGTCGTGATGGTCACGCACGATCCGGTGGCCGCAGCCCACGCCGACGAGGTCGTCTTCCTCGCCGACGGCAGGCTCGTGGACCGGATGGAGGCCCCGACGGCGGACCGGGTCCTCGACCGGCTGAAGGCCTTCGACACGAAATCCGGCGGCGGCCGGGGCCCGCTGGCGGCCCGGGACCCGGCGGGCCACGACCCGATGGTGCACGCGGGCCGCGGCGGCACGGAAGGGACGAGGCCATGAGCTCGCTCAGCGCCTCCGCGCGCATCAGCCTGTCCTCGCTGCGCGGGCACAAGCGCCGCTTCGCCGGCACTTTCCTGGCCGTCATGCTCGGTGTCGCCTTCCTGGCGGGCACGCTCGTCATGGGCGACACCCTGCGCGCCAGCTTCGACACGATGTTCGGCAACGCCACCAAGGGCACCGACGCGGTCGTGCGCGGCGCGGACACCATCACCACCCCCGACGACAGCCAGGGCACCCGCAAGCCCGTGCCCACCTCCCTGGTCGGGAAGATCGAGCGGACCGACGGCGTCGCGGCCGCGGCCCCGAACATCCAGGGCGCGGGCCAGCTGCTCGGCAAGGACGGCGAGCCCATCGGCGGCCAGGGCCCGCCCACGCTGGCCGGCAACTGGATCGACGACGCACAGCTCAACGCGTATCAACTCGCCGCGGGGCGCGCCCCCGCCGCCTCCGGCGAGGTCGTGATCAACCGCGGTGCCGCAGAGGCCGGGGACCTGAAGATCGGCGACACGACGACGCTGCGCACCCCCGACCCGGTGCGGGTGAAGATCGTGGGACTCGCGACCTTCGGCGGCGAGGACGGCATGGCGCAGACCACCTTCACCGGCATGACGCGGTCCGACGCCGAGAAGTACCTGACGCCGAAGCCCGGCGAGGCCTCGACCATCCAGGTGCGGGCCGGCCCCGGCGTGAGCGAGCGGGAACTCGTGGACGCGCTGACTCCCGTACTGCCCAGGGGAGTCGAGGCCATCACGGGCGCGGAGTCGGCGGCGGAGAACACCGAGAACATCTCCGGCCAGTTCCTCTCCCTGTTCACCAGCTTCCTGCTGGTGTTCTCCGGAGTCGCCCTGCTGGTGGCGACCTTCAGCATCCACAACACCTTCGCCATCGTCGTCGCCCAGCGCACCCGCGAGAACGCGCTGCTGCGCGCGCTCGGCGCCTCGCGCCGCCAGGTCACCGCGACGACCCTCGTCGAGGCGAGCGCCGTCGCCGTCGTGGCGTCCGCCGCGGGCCTCGCGGGCGGCATCGGGATCGCGGCCGGTCTCCAGGCCCTCTTCCCGGCCATCGGATTCCCCTTCCCCGAGGGCGACTTGGTGATCGGCGCGCTCTCCATGCTGCTGCCGCTGGCCGTCGGCATCGTGGTCTGCCTCGGCTCCGCGCTGCTGCCCGCCGTACGGGCCGGACGCACCGCACCGCTGGCCGCGCTCCGGGAGACCGCGGTGGACCACTCCGGTGCCTCGCGCGGCCGGGCCGTGGCGGGGGCGGTACTCGCGCTGGCGGCCGTCGGGCTCGCCCTGACCGGTGTCCTCGTCAGCCCCTCGGTGTGGCTGGCGGGCGCGGGCGCGGTGCTCGCCCTCGTGGCGTTCGTGGTGCTCGGCCCCGTCGCGTCCTCGCGGGCGGTACGGATCATCGGCGGGCCCCTCGACCGGTTCCGCGGCGTCACCGGCGGGCTGGCCAGGCGAAACGCCCTGCGCAGCCCCAAGCGGACCGCCGCCACCGCGAGCGCCCTGATGATCGGCGTCGCCGTCGTGTCCCTGTTCACCGTCTTCGGTGCCTCGCTGAAGGCGACCATGGACCAGACCGTGAACCGCTCCTTCGCGGGCGACATCGCGATCAGCACGCCCGGATTCGGCGCGGGCGGCAGCGGCCTGAGCCCGAAGCTGGCACCCGCGCTCGCCGAGCGGCCCGAGGTGGCGACGGCCGTCGGCCTCGGCAAGGGCGCCGCCGAGGTCAACGGTGAGGGCCGCGCCCTGACCGTCACCGACCCGGGTCCCTTCGCCAAGTCCTTCGACCTCGGCAAGGTCGACGGGTCCCTGGCCGGGCTCGGCGACCACGGCATCGCGATCACCCGCGCGGAGGCCGACAAGCAGGACCTGAAGGTCGGCTCGCGGGCCGAACTCCGCTTCGCCGACGGCACGAAGGACACCTTCACCGTGCGCGCCGTCTTCGGGCGCTCCGAGCTCGCGGGCGACTACGTCATCACCCGTCAGGCCTGGGCGCCGCACCGCGCGCAGGACGCCGACAGCCTCGTATCGGTCACGTTCGAGGACGGCGTGAGCACGGCCGAGGGCAAGGCGGCGATCGCCAAGACCGCGCAGGCGTACGGGAATCCGGATGTGCAGACGCGTGACGAGTACGCGCGGTCCGCGGCGGGAGGCATCGACATGATGCTCACCCTCGTCTACGCGCTGCTCGCGCTCGCCGTGCTCATCGCGCTGCTCGGCATCGCCAACACGCTGACCCTCGCGATCCACGAACGCACCCGCGAGCTGGGCCTGTTGCGCGCCGTCGGGCAGACGAGGGCGCAGCTGCGGGCCATGGTCCGCTGGGAGTCGGTGCTCGTCGCCGCGTTCGGCACGGCGGGCGGGCTCGCGCTCGGCGGCTTCCTCGGCTGGGTGCTCGTCAAGGCGTCGGACGGTGCGACCGAGAGTGCCTTCGCGTTCGCGGTGCCGCCCGTGCAGCTCGTGGTGGTCGCCCTGGTGGGCGTGAGCGCGGGAGCCTTGGCGGGCCTGCGCCCCGCTCGGCGGGCCGCGCGCCTCGATGTGCTGCGGGCCATCGCCACCGAATGACACCCGCCCCCGCGCCGGGATCCGCGCGGGGGCGCGTCCGGCAAGGGACGTACGGGGTGGGATCCGTGCGAGGGGACGTCACCGCCCGGTCAGCCGGCAACGGCCGACCGGGCGGGAGCATGTTCCACGGCGCCGTAGCCGGGATACGTGGGCAGGGCCACGGCGGGGGAGGGCGCGGGGAGCGTGAACCAGACGACCTTCCCCGCCTCGCCCCGCGGGCGCACGCCCCAGCTCTCGCTGACCGCCGCGACCATCGCGAGCCCGCGGCCACAGGTGGCGAACGGCGCCGCGTCGCGCAACTGGGGCAGCCGGGGGTCGTGGTCGTGCACGGAGACCGTGAGGCGGTCGAGCATCAGCTCGATCTCCACCGTGCACACCTTGTCCGGCTCGGCGTGCCGGTGGACGTTGGTGAGCAGCTCGGTCACGCCGAGGGCTGCCTGGTCTATCAAGGGATCGAGATGCCAGTAGCGCAACTGCGCAGAGACGATTCTGCGGACCTGGCCGATCCGCGACGGCAGGGCTTGCAGCTCTACCGTGCAATGCCTGCTTGGCTGGCTCATCACGGCTGCGACTCCCCGAATTGAGGTCCGGAAGAAGACGACGTTCGGATCCGGCAGGGGCCGCGTGGTCTGCCGCCTGCTGTGTGCCCGGCGGGCTGGTTCGCAGCGTCATCGCCGGTAAACCCAGAGTGATGTTGTGAGACCAGAGTGACTCAGGGGGTGCGGGCGTGCAACTCGCGTGCGGGTGTCGCGGGCCCGCTCAGCCTCGCGGCCGGTGCCCGGCGGCCCTGCGGACGGCGTCCAGGAAACCGCGGACCGTCGGCGGTCCGCCCTCGCCGGGGGCCGGTTCGTGCTCGCCGAGGGTGAGCAGGTAACGCCTGCCGTTGACATCGGCGAGGGCCCTGTCGTCAGGGGCGAACCAGGGCTTGCCCGTGCGTACCGCTTGCAGGGGCGCGCTGTCGATCTCCTTGCCGTAGCTGGTGAGCAACTCCAGCCTGCCGTCGGTGATACGGACCTGTCCCGCCCGGGTGAGGGAGCGCAACCGCCGCCCGATCCGCACGCCCGTGGCCGTGAACTCCGGCTCCGCCATGACGCTCCGCCCCCTTGTGCGCTTCGGTGAATCTGTGCGTTTCGGTGAATCGCCTCGATCGGGACAGGCGTCCCGCTGCGGTGCAGTCTGCACGCACCCGGCGTCGAGCACCAGTACGCATGTCAACGTCCGGCCAGGTCGGTGAGACCTTTGCCGAGGCTACTCCTGGCCTTTGCCCAGCCGCTGCGCCAGCAGTGCCTTTGAGGTGCTCAAAGGTGTGTTTATGCAGGTGAGAAGCGTGCGGAGGGTGTTTAAGATCGAGGTGTACGGCCGCGTCGAAATCGCGTCCGGCACGACGCGAAGGAGTCCCGCGGTGAGCACCTCACAGCATGTTCGAGCCGACGAACCGATGCCCACACTCGACGTGGACCACAGCGACGCCGAGTACCGCGCCTGGCTGAAAGAAGCCGTCCGAAAGGTCCAGGCCGACGCCAACCGCTCGGCCGACACCCACCTGCTGCGCTTCCCGCTGCCCGAACAGTGGGGCATCGACCTGTACCTCAAGGACGAGTCCACGCACCCCACGGGCAGCCTCAAGCACCGCCTCGCCCGCTCGCTCTTCCTCTACGGCCTGTGCAACGGCTGGATCCGGCCGGGGCGGCCGGTCATCGAGGCGTCCAGCGGTTCGACTGCCGTCTCCGAGGCCTACTTCGCCAAGCTGATCGGCGTCCCCTTCATCGCGGTGATGCCGCGCACGACCAGCGCTGAGAAGTGCCGGCTGATCGAATTCCACGGCGGCCGATGCCACTTCGTGGACGACTCGCGCACGATGTACGCCGAGTCGGCCGCCCTCGCCGTCGAGACCGGCGGCCACTACATGGACCAGTTCACGTACGCGGAACGGGCCACCGACTGGCGCGGCAACAACAACATCGCCGAATCCATGTACCAGCAGCTGAAGTTGGAGCGCTATCCCGAGCCCGCCTGGATCGTCGCCACCGCGGGCACCGGCGGCACGTCGGCGACCATCGCGCGCTATGTGCACTACAACCAGCACGACACTCGCATCTGCGTCCCCGACCCGGAGAACTCCTGTTTCTTCGACGGCTGGACCAAGAACGACCCGGACGCGACGAGCGACTGCGGCTCGCGCATCGAGGGCATCGGCCGGCCCCGCATGGAGCCGAGCTTCGTGCCCGGCGCGATCGACCGCATGATGAAGGTGCCGGACGCCGCGTCCGTCGCCGCCGTGCGCGCCCTGGAACAGGCGATCGGCCGCAAGGCGGGCGGCTCCACCGGCACCGGCCTGTGGAGCGCCCTGAAGATCGTCGCCGAGATGGTCGCCGCGGGCCGCACCGGCAGCGTCGTCACCCTGATCTGCGACGGCGGAGACCGCTATCTGGACAAGTACTACTCCGACGAGTGGCTGGCCGAACAGGGCCTGGACATCGCACCGTACGGGCAGGCGATCGAGACACTGCTCGCGACGGGGGCGTGGCCCGAGTAGGCGTACGAACCCGGGTGGTGGGCCCTGACGTTGCCCCCTGTCGGCGGCCCTCGGCGGTGTTACGCCTCGGCCGCCGCGAGCCGCCGGTCCAGCGCCGTGACCGCGTCGCGGAACGCCCGGCCCAGGCCCGCGCGGCCCAGCTTGAGCGTGCCGCGCAGCACGGCCGTCCCGTCCGCGGCGAACGTCCACTGCACGCGGGTGCCGGGTCCTGCCGGGGTGAGCCGCCACTCCTCGACGAGGGTGCGCAGCCCCGGCGCGTTCGACTCGTCGACGCGGTAGGCGTACCGCTCGGGGCTCTCGGCCGCGAGGATCGACTCCTTGAAGCGGGTGCCGCCCTTGAGGTGGACCTCGCGGCCCTTGCCGCCGTCGGTGGGGTTGCACAGGGTGACCGCGGTGAACCACCGTGGCCAGTCGGTCACTTCGTCGGCGAGCGCGCGGTAGACGGCCTCCGGCGGCGCGCTCACCTCGCGCGCGAAGACCAGGCGCAGCGGAGCGGACTCTATGAACTCAAGCCCTGCCGGGCTCAGTTGGCGTGCCATCGAACGCTGCCCCCCAGCGGCATGGAGCGGTTGACCGGGCAACGCCACCATAGCTGGCGTTCCGTCAGATGTCTGCGGAGGGCAGGTCGTCAGCCGCGTCCGCGGCGTCGTCGGCGCCCGCCGGGCTCTCCGGCTCGCCCGCGACCATGAGCCGGTGCAGATGCTCGGAGATCTCCGTACGCGCGTCCGCGGGCAGCCCCGCGTCGGTCACCAGCGTGTCGACCTGGGCCAGCGTGGCGAACGAACTCAGGCCCACCGTGCCCCACTTGGTGTGGTCGGCGACCACGACGACGCGCCGCGCCGACTGCACGAGGCGCCGGTTGGTCTCCGCCTCCGCGAGGTTCGGCGTCGAAAGACCGGCCTCCGGCGATATGCCGTGCACCCCGAGGAAGAGCACGTCGAAGTGGAGCGCGCCGATCGCCTGGTCGGCCACCGGACCCACCAGCGAGTCCGAAGGGGTGCGCACACCGCCGGTGAGGACCACCGTCGCCGCGCCCTGGCGCTGGCCCGAGCTGCGCTGCGCGGAGTGGAAGACGTCCGCGACGCGCACCGAGTTGGTGACCACCGTCAGATCCGGCACGTCGAGGAGGTGGTGGGCCAGCGCGTAGGTCGTCGTACCGCCGGAGAGCGCGATCGCCGTGCCCGGCGACACCAGGGACGCCGCGGTCCGCGCGATGTCCTCCTTCGCGGTCAGTTCGAGGCCCGACTTGGCCTCGAAGCCCGGCTCGTGCGTGCTCGCCTCGACCACGGGCACCGCGCCGCCGTGCACCTTCTCCAGGACGCCCTGACGGGCGAGCGCGTCGAGGTCGCGGCGGACGGTCATGTCCGAGACACCGAGTTTCCGGGTGAGTTCGTTGACACGGACCCCACCGCGCCGGCGCACCTCGTCGAGGATCAGGGCACGGCGCTGCTCGGCGAGGAGGTTCTGATTCTCACTCAATCCCGGTCCGGCCCTTCCGCCTCGTCACACCCCGCGCGCCCGTCCGGCGCGCTGCCTCATCCTCGCACGCGCCACCCACGCCCGTGCCACCGCCCGCAGTGCGTGACCGGCCGGAACGGCGCGACACGGTAAGGGGGAGATTCCGTGACGGTGGGTGCGCACGGACCCGCGAGCCGGGATCCTTGTCCCCAGACATCACGCATCTCGGGGGAGAACAGTGGAGCGTGCGACACAGGACGAGACCGCCCTGGAACTCCTGGTCCATGGAGTCGGGGGAACCACACCGGAAGAGATGCTCGGCGACCCGCGGACCGTGCGGGTCTCCGGCGACGAGACGGCGGCCGTCTTCCGCCGCACGGAGGACGTCGACGCCGAGCGGCGCCCCGACGACTACCGCGGCAAACCCGTGCCCGAGGCGTACGTCTGGTGCAACCTCACCTCGGGCAACGGCTCGCGCGCCCTGTGGCTCCTGCTGCTGCCCTTCATGGTGGTCAACCTCGCGCACTGGATGCGCCCCACCTCCCGCCACCGCAAGCGCCTCGTGCGCACCTACGGCCTCCTGGTCCGCCTCACCGGGCTCACCCTCACCGTGCTGCTCGTCGCCGCCGCCTGCGAGGTCGCGCTCGACCTGACGGCCTGGCAGTGCGCGGGCACCCCCCGGTGCACCGCCGACCGCGCCTGGCTCGGCTTCCTGTCGACCGACGCGGCAGGACACGGCGGCTGGTGGTCCCAGCCGGGCCGCCGCCTCGCCCTCGCCGCCCTCGTGCCCGCCGCGCTCACCGGCCTCCTCTGGTACCTCTCGCACCGCACCTGGAGCGCCTACGAGTCCGTGCAGCCGCTGCCCCACCAGGCCGACCCGGAGGAGGAGACCAGCCGCACCGCGCTCGGCAGGCCCGGGTTCTGGTACGGCCGCAGGCTGGTGGCCCGGCTGCGCGCGGCCCACACGGCCGCCGGATTCCTCACCGTCGCCGCCGCGGTCGGCGCCCCGGCCGCCCGTGCCGACCGGCGCCCCGGCGGCCTCGGCCTGCTCGACTCCCTCGGCTGGCTCCTGAACTCGACCCTGGTGCTCGGCGGGGCCGTCGTGGTGTGGGTGGTGTGCCGCAGGGGACGCAGCGAGAACAAGCTCGACCGCAGGCTCGACAAGACCCTGGTGCGCTGGCTGCCGGTGAGCGCGCTCGTCCTGCTCGTCCTCGTCCTGCTCTACGCGGGCTGGTCGCGCCCCGGCTGGCGCTCCACGGGACGGCTGCCCGGCGACGCGACGTTCGGCGGCATCGCGCTCGTGCAGGGCGTGCTGGTCCTCGCCCTCGCGGTGGCCGCGTACGTCCTGTTCCGCACCTCGCCCGACGCGCGCACCGCCATCCGCGGTTTCGGCGGTCCCGCCGTCGCCATGCTGGCCTGCGCGCTCGGCGGCGTGATGTCCGGCGGCGGCGCCCAGCGCGTCGCCGACTGGCTGGACGGCTCCGGCACGCCCGGCGCGGGCGGCACCATCGACGGGCCGCCGGTCCTGCTGACCTGGCAGGCGTCCGTGATCCCGCCGCTCCTCGTCGTCGTCGCGCTGCTCTGCGCCTGGTTCGGCGTGCGCACGCTGCGGCTCAAGCACCGCGAGATGGCGAAGGTGGCCCTCGACTACCCGGACGAGGAGGAGCGCGAGGACTCCGAGCGCACCCGGCGCATCGCGAGCAAGCGCGCGCGTGCCGCCCTCACCGACCACGGGCCCGTGCTCGTCGGCATCATCTCCGCGGTGACGCTGCTGCTCGGCGCGGCCGCCCTCGTCGGCGCGTGGCTGACCGGGCAGGTACCGGGCAAGGCCGCGCGGGGCGAGCCCGACGTGGTGGCCGCGGCCGCGCAGACCGCGCAGGCGCTCGGCTCCTGGCTGATCGGCCTCGGCTTCATACTCTTCGTCACCTGGGGCCGCCGCGCCTACCGCGACCCGTCGGCCCGCCGCACCATCGGCATCCTCTGGGACGTCGGCACCTTCTGGCCGCGCGCCGCCCACCCCTTCGCGCCGCCCTGCTACGCCGAGCGCGCCGTGCCCGACCTCACCTGGCGCATGGCGGCCTGGACGCGTTCCACGGGCGGCAGGCTCGTGCTCTCCGGGCACTCCCAGGGCAGCGTCCTGGCCGCGGCCGCCGCCTGGCAGCTGCGCCCCTCGGTCCGCAGGCGCGTCGCCCTGCTCACCTACGGCTCGCCCCTGGAGCGGCTCTACGGCCGCTGGTTCCCCGCCCACTTCGGCCCGGCCGCCCTCACCTCACTGCACCGCGAGGTCGACTGCTGGCGCAATCTGTACCGGACCACGGACCCGATCGGCGGCCCCGTACGACTGCCCGGCGAATGCGGCCCACAGGTCGACCGCGCACCCCTGAAGGACCCGCTCGCCTACGGCCGTACGGAGGCGCACCCGCTGCCCGCGCCGATCCTCGGCCACGGCGACTACCAGGCCGACCCGGCCTTCGCCGAGGAGCGCGCCCGGCTGCTCGCCCGCCTGAAGCACGGCGTGCCCGCGCCGCGCCCGCCGGGCACGGACGCCGCTCCGCAGCCCGTCACACCAGCTCCGGCAGATCCTCCGGATACAGCAGGGTGAGATCGTCCGTGCTCGGCTCGCCGACCTGGGCGACCCGCCCCGCGTGCCGCTCCACCATCGCCTCGAAGGTCTGCCGCGCGGTGCGGCCGTTGCCGAACGCGGGACCCTTGGGGAGCGCGGTGAAGTACTTCAGGAGCGCCTCGGTCGCGCCGGTGCCGAGCCGGTACTCGTGCTCGTCGGCCTGCTGCTCCACGATCCGCAGCAGTTCCTCGGGCTGGTAGTCGCTGAAGGTGATGGTCCGCGAGAAACGGGACGCCACACCGGGGTTGACCGAGAGGAAGCGCCGCATCTCCTCGGTGTAGCCCGCGACGATCACCACGACGGCCTCGCGGTGGTCCTCCATCAGCTTCACCAGCGTGTCGATGGCCTCACGGCCGAAGTCACGCCCGGAGTCCTCGGGCGACAGCGCGTACGCCTCGTCGATGAACAGCACTCCGCCGCGCGCCCGGTCGAAGGCCTCCTGCGTACGGATCGCCGTCGAACCGATGTGCTCGCCGACCAGGTCGACCCGGGACACCTCCACGAGATGGCCGCTCTCCAGGACACCGAGCGAGGCGAGGATCTCGCCGTAGAGCCGGGCGACGGTCGTCTTGCCCGTGCCGGGTGAGCCGGTGAAGACCAGATGGCGCCGGACCGAGGCGGCCTTGAGCCCGGCCTGCTGCCTGCGCCTGCCCACCTCGATCATGTCGGTGAGGGCGCGCACCTCGCGCTTGACGCTGTCCAGGCCGACCAGCGCGTCCAGTTCGCCGAGCACCTCGTTCGAGGCGCGGGCGGCCGGCTGCTCGGGCGCGGCCGCCTGCGGGGCCTGCTGGGCGGGCACCGAGCCGAGCAGCCCGGCGGTCTGCGTGGCCGTCTGAACGGCGGGCGTCTCCTGCGGCGCGGCGCCGGGGGCGCGCAGGCCGCCGCTCTCGTCGCTCGTGCAGTCCTCGACCAGCGGCCCCTCCTCCGAGAACTCGAAGCCGCCCCGCGCACACCGCTCCGTACGGCACTTGCGCAGCGTCGTACGGCACCCGTCGATGACGTGGAAGCCGTACCCGCCGCTGCCGGAGACCCGGCAGCCGTGGAAGGTGCCGCGGCCGCCCGCGGAGACGTAGAAGCCCGCCTCGGCGGGCGAGTCGACCGTGCAGCGTTCCAGGGTGGGGTCCGCGCCCTTGGTGACGATCACGCCGGTCTGCACGCCGTCGACCGTGCAGTTGGCCAGCGTGCCGCCGCTGCCGTGGTCGCGGAACCAGGCGCCCGTGGCGGCCTCGCGGATGCGGCAGTCGTCGAGCTGCGCCGTCGCGCCGTCGCTCACCGACACCGCGGTGTTGCGCACCTGGGAGAGGTCGCTGTCGACGACGTCGGCGCGCGAGCCGCGGTCCAGGACGAACAGGGCGTCGGGCACGTCGTGCACCCGGCAGGACTCCAGGACGGCGGTCGCGCCGTCGCTGACCCACACCGCCGGGTAGTCGCCCGTACTGTCGTGGATCTCGCACTGATTGGCGTCCACGCGCGTGCCCGGGTCCCACACCGAGAGGCCGTTGCGCCCGAACTGGCGCACCGTGGACCGGGTCAGCGTGAGCACCGAGCGCGAACGCAGGTCGATCGCGTTCTCCGGGATGTCGTGGATGCGGCAGTCGGCGAGGGTGAGCACGGCGTCCGTGTCGAGCGTGACGCCGTCGGACGTGGTGCGGTGCACGTCGCAGTCGGTCAGATGCGCCGTGGCCCGCCCGGTGATCTGCACCCCGGTGCCCTTGACCTCGTACACCTCGCAGCCGATGGCCTCCAGGCCGGTGTGCTCACCGGTCGCCGAGAGTCCCGCGCCCGATGCGTGGTGCACGCGGCAGCGCTCCAGACGGGGATGCGCGCCGCCGCGCACCGCGACGCCGGACTGGCCCGCCGCGACGATCTCGCACTCCTCGTAGACACCGCCGCCCCCGTCGAGCACGGCGATGCCGATGCCGCCGGGGTTGTCCACGGTGCAGCGGCGGACGGTCGGGCGCGCGCCGCCGCGCACTTCGAGACCGGCCGCGGAGCGCGTCACGATCCGGATGTCGGTGAGCTCGGGGGCGCCGTCCTCGACGAGCAGCGCGGGCGCGGAGGAGTCCTGGCCCTCGATGTGCAGGTCCTGGACGAGGGCGGAGGCACGGACGGTGAGCGGCACGCCCTCGGACGGCGCGATGCGCACCGAGCCGGGGGAGCCCTCCGGGCCGCGCAGGGTCACCGCGCGCTGTATGACGAGGTTCTCGCGGTAGGTGCCCGCGCTGACGGTCAGTACGTCCCCGTCGCTCGCGGCCTCCAAGGCAGCGGCGAGCGATGCGTATTCGCCGGTGCGGCGCCGCCACCGCGACGTGCCGGTGTGCGTCACCTGGACCGTGCCCTGTGCCATGGAGTTGCTCTGCCCCCACCTCGTCGTACGCGGGATCTTGCGTCGATGGCCGTGTCGTGCCGCGGCGACGCGCAAGGAGCCGAAGAGTTCGGCCGGTCCACCGTAGCGCGCGTGGGCAGGGCGAGTTGACCCGATGCCCAGGCTTCTCACCTGCGTGACCGCGTCCGTGGGTCGCTCAGGACCCGGTGCCGGTCCTGCCCCAGTCCGGGCCCGCGTTGTCCCATGCCTGGTCCCAACGGGCATAACGTCCGCGGACGATGCGCCAGAGGATCAGCTTCCTGGTCCCCTCGACAAGTCCCGCCGCCGCCGTGGCCGCGCCGAATCCGGCGAGCACCGCATGGGTCGTCGCGGTGGCGCCGTCCAGCGGCGTGCCGACGACGCGGCCGCTCCGGTCGGTCCAGATCGTGAAACGGTCGCCGGGACGCGGGGTCTTGAGGTCGGACATGACGAGCCCCGAGCGCTCGATGCCGTCCGGCGCGAGCCAGTGGGCGAGCACGCGGCTGTGCGAGTCCCGCGCCGACGAGGTCTCCGGATCGGGGTCGACCGGGGGAGAGGCGACCTTCGCGGTGACCGTGGCCACGGTCTCGTGGCGGCTCTCGCGCTGGTGCCGGATGGAGGTCAGCAGGGCGTCGCGCGTCAGCTCCGTGGTCACCGCCGCGGCCACCGGGACGGCCACGACGATCAGCACCAGGGCGGCGAACGCCACCCATGCCTCGACGAGATCGGTCCTGCGGCGCAGCGGATTGTGCCGCCAGCGCCAGAGTCCGGCGATCGCTCGCACGGTCCTGCACCCCCTTCCGCGTCCGTCTCGACCGAACGGCACGGCCCACGCTCAGGTGGGGAAAGAGAGAGCGGCATCACTCCGGACGTCGCTCTTCGTCGCCCTTCTCCATAATTCCACGTCGCTCAACGTCCGTGCTCCGCCTTCGAGTTCCCCACCCGGGCGGTGATCATTCAAGAATGGTGACCGGATCACCGACGCGCAGCACACCGGTCGATTCGGGTACCAGGTTCTGCCCGAAGACGAGTTGGTCGCCGAATCGGCGGTGGCGCGCGAGCGTACGCAGCGGTTCCTTGCCGCGCTCCGCGGTGTCCTGGTCGGTGGTGGTCACCACGCAGCGCCCGCACATCTTGGTGACGCGGAAGGTGACGTCGCCGATGGCGAGGCGCGACCAGTCGTCCTCGGCCCAGGGCGGGGTGCCGTCGACCACCACGTTCGGCCGGAACCTGTTCATCGGCAGCGGGCCCTCGTCGGCGTGATCGCCCTGGGCGATCAGCGAGTTCAGCGCGTCCAGCGAGGAGAGCGTGGTGAGCAGCAGCGGATACCCGTCGGCAAAGCTGACCGTCTCGCCTTCCTTGGCGTACGCCGGATCGATGGGGCGCCGCTTCGCGGGGTCGTCGAGGTGGACGAGACGCACCTCCGCGTCGAGGTGGGCGCTGAACCAGGCGTCCGCCACCGGGTCGGCGGGGACCGCCTCGACCTTGTCCCGCCAGATCTCCACCGTGACGGTCCCGACGGGCTCGGGCACCGCGATCGTCAGCGGTTCCAGGCCGGGTGCGGACACGCGAATGCCGCCGTCGGGCAGTTGCTCGACGGCGGTCAACGCCATCCGCGGATGCGGTCGTTGCGAGACGAACCGCCCGTCGCTGTCGACCAGCAGCCATCGACGGTCACCCGCGAGCCCCCAGGGCTCGACGACGGCCTCACGCGGTGCGTGCCCCCGGGCCGCCTTGAGCGGGTGGACGTGGATCGAGCGCAGTGCTGGATTCGGCATGCGGCCATCCTGCCAGCAGCCACTGACAGGAAAGTCCGCGGGCGATCAGTAGCCGCGGTAGGGGCGGTTGTACGGATCCTCGTACGGCGCCGGGGCCGGGCGGGGCGCCGCGGGGCGCATCGCCTCGTAGCCCGTGCCGGTGGCGGGCCGCTGGGGCTGGGCGCCCGGATAGCCACGGGGCGCGGCGGCCTGCTGCGGGATGTACGGCGCGGGAGCCTGTTGCAGCGGTGCGGGCTGCGGGGCCGACTGGTAGCCGTACGCCGGGTTCGGATGGGAGGGCGCGGCCGGAAGTGCGGGCAACGCGGCCGGAAGGGCGGGCAGGTGACTGCCGGTGTCGTACGCGGACGGAACTCGAATCGGGGCGATCTGAGGAGTGCCCCGCTCTGCGACGAGAGAGTCGTAGATCGGAGTGTCCGGGAAGGACGGCGCGGAGTAGTAACCGCCGCCATAGGTGGAGCGGGGGGAGGTCATGCTCCATAAGTTAAGCCCTTGATGTGCTGGTTGGGGAGACCGATAAGAGGGTTGTTTTACGTGTCGGCAGTGACTGCGGATCCCCAATGCGAGCGAACTTGGCAAAATCGGTCGCCGAACGGCGTAGGGATCGTGTAAAGGCCGAGTTCCCGGCGTGTTACCCGCGGTTGACCGCGGGGCGGCGAGTGGCCTCTCGAACGCGGTATCGAAAAGCCGTCGAAGGCCGCCGTGCGGCACTTCGGGGTCCGGGTAATAGGTTGGTCATGAACGAATCGGCGGCCCCGCCGGACGCGTCGACTTGTGATGGGGGCGGACATGACAATGTCTAAAGGATCGAATGTGCCGGTGCCCGCACCGGCGGTGCGGGTCGAATTGGGCTGGGGTGCCGCTCCCGGCGCGCCCGACGCGGACGCCTCCGCACTCTTGCTGGGCTCTTCGGGCAAGGTCCGCTCGGACGCGGACTTCGTCTTCTACAACCAGCCGGCGCACGCCTCGGGCGCGGTGCGGCACGAGGGCAAACAGCGCACCGCGACCGGTGTGACCGACGTGCTCGCCGTCGACCTCGCGCGCGTGGAGCCCGCCATCGAGACCGTGGTGCTCGCCGCCTCGGCCGACGGGGGCACTTTCGGACAGATTCCGGGGCTGTACGTCCGGGTGCTCGACGCGGCGAGCGGCGCCGAACTCGCGCGCTACGACAGCGCCGACGCGACCGTGGAGACGGCCTTCGTCCTCGGCGAGCTCTACCGGCGCCAGGGCGCCTGGAAGTTCCGCGCCGTGGGCCAGGGGTACGGCAGCGGCCTCGAAGGACTCGCCACGGACTACGGCATCACGGTGGACGAACCGCAGCAGGCGGCGCCCGTCGCGGCCAGTGTCCCGGCCGCGCCGCCCGCGCCCCCGGCGGCCCCCGCACCCGTCGCCCCGCCCGTCACGGCCCCGGCCCCCGCCGCTCCGCCGCCCCCGGCGGCCCCCGCGCCGGAGCCCGTGCGCCTCACCAAGGTCACGCTGACCAAGGACGCCCCTTCCGTCTCGCTCAGGAAGCAGGGCGGCACCTCGGGCGGCATGCGCGTGAACCTCAACTGGCAGGTGCGCAAGCAGTTCAAGGGGTGGGGCGCGAAGCTCGGCAGGGCCGTCGCCATGCACGCCGACCTCGACCTCGACCTGTGCGCGCTCTACGAACTCGCCGACGGCCGCAAGGGAGTCGTCCAGGCGCTCGGCAACGCCTTCGGAGCGCTGCACCAGCCGCCGTACATGCTGCTCGACGGCGACGACCGCACCGGCGCGGTCAGCAGCGGCGAGAACCTCACCATCAACCTGGACCACATCAAGGACTTCCGCCGCATCGTCATCTTCGTGACCATCTACGAAGGCGCGCGGAGCTTCGCCGACCTCAACGCCACGGTCACCCTCCAGCCGCAGCACGGCGCACCGGTCGAGTTCTCCCTCGACGAGTGCACGGTCCCCTCCACCGTGTGCGCGCTCGCCCTGCTCACGAGCGACGGCGGCGACCTCGTCGTCCAGCGCGAGGTCCGCTACCTCGTCCCCGACCGGGGCGTCAGCCCCCAGCGGACCATCGACCACGCCTACGGGTGGGGCATGAACTGGACGCCCGGCAGGAAGTGACCCCGCGGAACGTGCCGCCCGGCCGGGCGGCACCCGGTCAATGCTGTTCGGGGGAGGGCGCGGACGAGGTGGTGTCCGGGCGCGCGTACGTGCGCCCCTTCCACTGCGCCCCTCGCCCCCTGTAGTGCTGCACCGCCGAGTCCACCGTCATCAGGAGGTACAGGAACGCGGTGCCGGGCAGCAGCGGCGCGAGCCAGAAGGGCTGGCGGTAGTAGCGGAGCATCGGCAGATACGTCGCGGTCATCACCAGCCAGGCGAGCCCGCCGGCCGTCGCCGCGGCCGCGTCCCCCGCCGCCAGGCCCGCGAGCAGGGCCACCGGCGGCGCGAGGTAGACCAGGGCGAGGCCCGCGACCGTGCCGACGAGCAGGAGCGGGTTGTGCCGCAGCTGGGCGTACGCGCTGCGCGAGACCATCCGCCACAGGTCGCCGAGGCGCGGATAGGGGCGGACGCTGTCGACGCGCTCGGCGAGGCCGAGCCAGATGTGGCCGCCGGAGCGCTTGACCGCGCGGGCGAGCGCCACGTCGTCGATCACCGCGTGCCGGATGGCGTCGGGGATCCGCGCCCGCTCGGCCGCGTCCGCGCGCAGCAGCACACAGCCGCCCGCGGCGGCGGCCGTCCGCGAGCCCTGCCGGGCGATCCACCGGAAGGGATAGAGCTGCGCGAAGAAGTAGACGAACGCGGGGACCACCAGGCGCTCCCAGACACTGACCACCCGCAGCCTGGCCATCTGCGAGACGAGGTCGAAGCCGCCCGTGCCCGCCGCGGCCACCAGCCCCCGCAGGCTGTCCGGTTCATGGGCGATGTCCGCGTCCGTCAGGAGCAGGTACTCGGGCTCACGCGCGCGTGCCAGGCCGATGCCGTGGCGTACCGCCCAGAGCTTGCCCGTCCAGCCCGGGGGCGGCTCACCGGGCGAGCCCACGGTCAGCGGCAGGCCGCCGTGCCGCTCGGCGAGGGCGCGCGCCACTTCGCCGGTGCCGTCCGAACTGCCGTCGTCGACAAGGAAGATCTCGGCCCGCCCCGGATAGTCCTGGGAGAGGAGCGAGGGCAGGCTGTCGGGCAGGACGGCCGCCTCGTCGCGCGCGGGGACGACGACACAGACCGAGGGCCAGCGGGAGGGTTCCCCGCGCGGTGGCAGACGCACGTCCGTACGCCAGAAGAAGCCCTGCCCCAACAACAGCCACAGCCACGCGGCAAGCGATCCGGTGGCGGTCAACGCAACGGCGCTCATCCGCCGAAGTCTGCCCCACACCACGGGGCTCGTGGGGCCCATCGACTATGGTGACCGGGTGAAGATCGCGCTCATGGACTCCGGTATCGGACTGCTCGCCGCGGCCGCCGAGGTACGTCGCCTGCGGCCCGACGCCGAGATCGTTCTCTCCTCCGACCCGGACGGACTGCCCTGGGGACCGCGCACTCCGGAGGACATCACCGGGCGCTCTTTGACCGTCGCCGAGGCCGCCGCGGCCCACCGTCCCGACGCGCTGATCGTCGCCTGCAACACCGCATCCGTGCACGCGCTGCCCGCGCTGCGGGCCCGCCTGGAGCCCGGTCTCCCGGTCATCGGGACCGTGCCGGCGATCAAGCCCGCCGTCGCGGGCGGCGGTCCGGTGGCCATCTGGGCCACCCCCGCCACCACCGGCAGCCCCTACCAGCGCGGCCTCATCGAGCAGTTCGCGGGCGGCGTCGCCGTCACCGAGGTGCCCTGTCCCGGCCTCGCCGACGCCGTGCAGTACGCCGACGAGCGGGCCATCGACGAGACGATCGCCGCCGCGGCCGCCCTGACCCCGCCCGATGTAAGGGCCGTCGTCCTGGGCTGCACCCATTACGAGCTGGTCGCGGAGCGTATTCGCGCCGCCGTGCAGCGGCCCGGCCTGCCGCCCCTCGTCCTGCACGGTTCCGCCGGAGCGGTCGCCGCCCAGGCGCTGCGCAGGGCAGGTGACCGCCCGCACGCGACTCCCGGCGCCTCGTCGCCCGGCCTCACGGTGCTGCTCAGCGGGCGTGAGGAGCAGCTTCCGCGGGCGGCGCTCACCTACGCGGAGGGGCGCATGCTCGCGGCGGTCAGCACGGCGCTCTGACCGCGCGCGGGCACCGGCGCGATGCCGTGGCCCGGACGGGGTAACCCTCCGCGACGCGGTGCCTTCACACCGGAACGTGAGTAGTCTCGAAGGCATGAGGGACCAAGCCCCCGAGGAGCGGGCCACCGCCGAAGGACCGCCCGACGTATGGACCGGTCGCGCGACCAACCGCGCGCAGTGGCTGCTGGCCTGCGCGGGCGCCGCCTGCCTGGCACTCGGCATCGAGCTCGCGGTCGACTCCATGTGGACGTCGGGCGTGGCACCGCTCGCGATGTCCGTCGTCGGGTGCATCGCCGTCGGGCTCCTGATGCTCTTCGGGACGCTCGCCTTCGTCCATGTGGCCGTCAAGGTCGACAAGGACTCCCTCGAAGTGCGCTGCGGCCATCTGGGCCTGCCGCGCCGCAGCATTCCGCTCTCCCATGTCGTCGGCGCCGAATTCGCGCCCGCGGTCACGCCCCGGCAGTGGGGCGGCTGGGGATACCGCTGGCGGCCCGAGAAGGGCACCGCCGTCGTGGTCCGCCGCGGCGAGGGCGTGGTGCTCAGCCTCGGCGACGGCCACAAGTTCACGGTCACCGTCGACAACGCCGAAGCGGCCGTGCGTGCCATCAGGCACCGCCTGAGCCTCGCGGGCAACGCGGCGTAACACCCGGGTCTCGCCGGGCGGCAGAGGGGCATCGCGCCACCACGGCGTAACAGCGGATCGGCTCAACGTCGTTGTCGTACGCGTCCGCGTGGCACCGTGCCCTCCGGAGGCTCGTCCGTGAGGGGACGTGCCGTCGCGATCCCCGCGAGCACCCCCGCGCCCGTCGTCACCGCCGTCACGCTGAGCGCGTTGCCCACCGCGGCCACGGTCGTCAGCGCGGTGAGGGCCGCGCCCGCCGACAGGACGATCTGCGTGGAGCGCGGCGAGCGCCACAGGGCGTAGAGCAGCCAGCAGAACACCGCGGCCAGCAGCGCTGCCCCGACGATCCCCTGCTCGGAGGCCAGTTGGAGCGGTGCCGAGTGCGGTTTGCCGTCGGCCAGCACGTCGTCGGCGAGCACCGGGCTGACCTCGCCGAACCGCCCAGGACCCACCCCCATGGCGGGCTCGCGCGTCGCCAGGTCGAGGGCGTCCTGCCACAGCAGCACGCGATGCCGGCCGAGCTGTCCCTCCAGCGGAGCCGTCAGGCCCTCCGGCAGCGTCCTGTCGGCCACCGCCAGGGACACCCCTGTGACCAGGAGCGTGCCGACCGCGAGGACCGCGAGGGCGGGCGCCCTGCGCCGGATCAGGGTCGTGCCGAGCGAGCAGAGCAGCACGACCGCGCAGCCGACGAAGCCGAAGAGCGAGCCGAGCGCGGCGGCCGCGCCGGTGATGCCCACCGCGAGCAGCCGCAGGGCCAGGCGCGCCGGGGGAGTCCGCGCCGCCCACGCGGCGCAGCAGGACGCGCCCGCCGAGAGGATCAGCAGCGCGGCGGTGGCACCGGCCCGGCCGAGCGGGGACGGGGGTCCGAGCGGGACGTGCGGGGCGGCCGCGGCGAGGGCGAGGCCCGCGAGCGCGCCCGCGCAGGGAGCGGCGACCGGGAGCAGCGCCCCGCAGATCCGGCCGCCCGCGTAGCCCGCGGCCACCGCGAGCACGGCGAGGAGAACGCCCTCGGGGCTGCCGCCGTGGACACCCGCGGTGATCAGTGCCCAGGCCGCGCAGGCGCCGAGCAGCGCGATGCCCGTGGCGTCGGACGAGCCCCGTCGTTCGTACGCCTCTGCCGGACCGGCCGCAGCGGCCGTCCCCGTTGACCCCACCCCGTCGCCCCCCGGTGTATGACGGGTCCCGGACCGCGCGGTCGGCGCGGGCGGGTCCGCCGCGGCGGACCGGCCGTTCGTCCGGGACTCGGCCACACGCTAACCGCTGGCGCCCCGGTGCGGGAGTCAGTTGCGCAGGAACGATACGCCGGACACACGTCCGAGCCCTGTCGACCGCGCTGTCGGCGCCCAGGTGAGGCGCCGTACACTCCCCGGGTGACCGCCACCACCACTCCCGTGGACGAGCCGGACCGGCTCGACCCGGAGCCCGCACAGGCCTCCCGCGCCACGCGCGTTCTGCGTCGTCTCGTGCCCGCCGCCGCGTCGGCCCTCTCCGGAGTGCTGCTCTACGTAAGCTTCCCGCCCCGCACCCTGTGGTGGCTGGCCCTGCCCGCCTTCGCCGTGTTCGCGTGGTGTCTGCGCGGCCGGACGTGGAAGGCCGGGCTCGGACTCGGCTACCTCTTCGGGCTCGGCTTCCTGCTGCCGCTGCTCGTCTGGACCGGCGTCGAGGTCGGACCGGGGCCGTGGCTGGCGCTCGCCGCCGTCGAGGCGGCCTTCGTCGCCCTGGTGGGCGCGGGCATCGCGACCGTCTCCTGGCTGCCCGGCTACCCGCTGTGGGCGGCGGCCCTGTGGATCGCGGGCGAGGCGGCACGCGCGCGCGTGCCCTTCAACGGATTCCCCTGGGGCAAGGTCGCCTTCGGCCAGGCCGACGGCGTCTTCCTGCCGCTCGCCGCGCTGGGCGGCACCCCCGTCCTCGGGTTCGCGGTGGTGCTCTGCGGCTTCGGCCTCTACGAGACCGTCCGCAGGATCCTCGAAGCCCGCGACGCCGACGGCATCCTCGACGTACGCGGCATACGGCGCGGGGCAGCGGCCGCGGCGGTGCTCAGCGTGCTCGTGCCGGTCGCCGGAGCCTTCGCCGCGCGCCCGCTCGTCAGCGACGAGGCCGAGGACGGCACGGCGACCGTCGCCGCCGTCCAGGGCAACGTCCCGCGCGCGGGGCTCGCCTTCAACGCGCAGCGCCGCGCGGTCCTCGACCACCACGTGCGCGAGACCGAGCGGCTCGCCGACGAGGTGAAGGCGGGCAAGGTCAAGCGCCCCGACTTCGTGCTGTGGCCGGAGAACTCCTCCGACATCGACCCCTTCACCAACCCCGACGCCCGCGCGGAGATCGACCAGGCGGTCAAGGCCGTCGGGGTGCCGCTCTCGGTGGGCGGTGTCGTCGAGACCAAGGACGGCAAGCTCTTCAACGAGCAGATCCTGTGGGACCCGGACAAGGGCCCCACCTCCACGTACGACAAGCGGCAGATCCAGCCGTTCGGCGAGTACATCCCGCTGCGCTCCTTCATCGGCCTGTTCAGCAGCGACATCGACAAGGTGCGGCAGGACTTCAGCCGGGGCGGCGAGCCGGGCGTCTTCACCATGGCGGGCACCAAGGTGGGCATCGCCACCTGCTACGAGGCGGCCTTCGACTGGGCCGTGCGCGACACCGTCACCCACGGCGCGCAGCTGATCTCGGTGCCGAGCAACAACGCCACGTTCGACCGCAGCGAGATGACCTACCAGCAGCTCGCGATGTCCCGGATCCGCGCCGTCGAGCACAGCCGCGCCGTGACCGTCCCGGTGACCAGCGGCGTCAGCGCCGTGATCATGCCGGACGGCGAGGTGGTCGCGAAGACGAAGTGGTACACCGCCGACACGCTCGTCGAGGACGTTCCGCTGCGCTCGTCGCAGACCCCCGCGACGAAGCTCGGCGTGCTGCCCGAGGGCATCCTCGTGCTGCTCGCGGCGGGCGGACTCGGCTGGGCCGTGACGTCCGCGGTGCGCGCCAGGAAGGCCCGGCAGGGGTAACACCCGCCGCCGCCACGGCCGGTGGCGCGGCACCGTTAGGGTCGGTCCATGGCCACTCCTGACTTCATCACCACACTCCGTGCCGACGCGGGGCAGCAGCTGCTCTGGCTGCCCGGCGTCACCGCCATCGTCTTCGACGACGAGGGAAGGGTGCTGCTCGGACGCCGTTCCGACAACGGAAGGTGGTCGGTCATCGGCGGCATCCCCGATCCGGGGGAGCAGCCCGCCGAGTGCGCCGTGCGCGAGGTGTTCGAGGAGACGGCGGTGCGCTGCGTGGTGGAGCGGGTGGTCCTGGTGCAGGCCTTGAAGCCCGTCACCTACCCCAACGGCGACACCTGCCAGTACATGGACATCACCCTGCGCTGCCGTGCCGTCGGCGGCGAGGCGCGGGTCAACGACGACGAGTCGCTGGAAGTGGCGTGGTTCGACGTGGACGCGCTGCCCCGGCTCCACGAGTTCTCGCAGCACCGCATCAAGCAGGCCCTGTCCGACGCGCCCACCTGGTTCGAGCAGACCGCCGCCGAGTGACCCCGGGCGACCGGTTCGCGGGCCCGGCTCCGTTCGTCGGCGTTGGCGTTGGCGTTGGCGTTGGCGTTGGCGTTGGCATCGGAGTCGGCATCGGCTCCGCGACAGTCGACGGGCCGGGCCGGCGGCTCCGTTAGCCTTTGGGCACGATGAACGACCGTTTGAGCACGTCATGGGGCGACTACGACCTCACCCGCTTCCCCGCCGACCCCCGCGACCAGCTGCGCGCCTGGTCCGCGGCCGACGCCTATCTGCTGCGCCACCTGGCGGGCGAGGAGGGTGCGCCCGCCGTCGACCTCACCGGGACGGTGGTCGTCGTCGGTGACCGGTGGGGCGCGCTGACCACCGCGCTCGCCGGGCACGAGCCCGTGCAGATCACCGACTCCTTCCTGGCGCGCGAGGCGACCCTGGCCAATCTGGCCAGGGCAGGGCACACGCCGGACGCCGCGCGGCTCCTGACGACCAGGGACGCCCCGCCCGCGCCCGGCACCGGCATCGACGTCCTGCTGATCCGCGTACCCAAGAGCCTCGCGCTCCTGGAGGACCAGCTGCACCGGATCGCGCCCGCCCTGCGCGCGGACACGGTCGTCATCGGCACCGGCATGGTCACCGAGATCCACACCTCGACCCTGGAGCTGTTCGAGCGGATCGTCGGGCCGACGAAGACCTCACTGGCCCGGCAGAAGGCGCGGCTGATCTTCAGCACGCCGGATCTGGCCCTGGCGGCGGGCCCGAGCCCCTGGCCGCGCACGTACATGCTGCCCGCCGACTCCGGGGCGGGCGCGGGCCTGACCGTCGTCAACCACGCCGGGATCTTCTGCGCCGAGAAGCTCGACATCGGCACCCGCTTCTTCCTCAAGCACCTGCCGCGCGCCCGCGCCGGGGCCCACGTCGTGGACCTCGGCTGTGGAAACGGAGTGCTCGGCACCGCCGCGTTCGTCGCCGACCCCGACGCCACGGTCACCTTCATCGACGAGTCCTTCCAGGCCGTCGCCTCCGCCGAGGCCACCTTCCGGGCCAACGCGGCCGAGGGCGCCACCGCCGAGTTCCTGGCCGGGGACGCGCTCGCCGCCGTGCCGCCGGGCACCGTGGACCTGGTCCTGAACAATCCGCCCTTCCACAGCCACCAGGCGACGACCGGGGCGACCGCGTGGCGGATGTTCAGCGGCGCCCGCGCCGCACTGCGCCCCGGCGGCGAACTGTGGGTCGTCGGCAACCGCCATCTGGGCTACCACCTGAAACTGCGCAAGCTCTTCGGGAACGCGCGCGTCATGGCCAGCGACCCGAAGTTCGTGGTGCTGCGGGCGGTGAAGGGCGAGCGCGACGGACGGTGACGGCCGAAGGACCCGGGTGACGGGCGCGGGCCGAGGGAGCAGGGTGGGTCCCAGGGGCGTGGTCCGCGGCGGCGCGGTGCCGGACTGACCGGGCGGCCGGGGGGCACCCGCGCCCGTGCGCCCGCGGCAGCGGTGACTCCGGCGGGCGCGTCCCGCGCAGTCGCCGCTCCCGTCGTCCCGAGGAGAACCCGTGGTGAAGGACCGCCTGGCCGCCCTGGACGCCCACTGGCGAGCCGCCAACTATCTCGCCGTCGGCCAGATCTACCTGATGAGCAACCCCCTGCTGACCGAGCCACTGCGGCCCGAACACATCAAGCCGCGCCTGCTCGGACACTGGGGGACGTCGCCGGGCCTCAACCTCGTCCACACCCACCTCAACCGCGTCATCATCGAGCGCGGCCTGCGGGCGCTGTGCGTCTGGGGCCCGGGGCACGGCGGGCCCGCCGTGCTCGCCAACTCCTGGCTGGAGGGCTCCTACAGCCGGATCTATCCGGACGTCACCCGGGACGCGGAGGGCATGGCGAAGCTGTTCCGCCAGTTCTCCTTCCCCGGCGGCGTGCCCAGCCACGTGGCCCCCGAGACCCCCGGCTCGATCCACGAGGGCGGCGAACTCGGCTACTCCCTCGCGCACGCCTACGGAGCCGCCTTCGACAACCCCGGCCTCCTCGTCGCCTGCGTGATCGGCGACGGCGAGGCGGAGACCGGGCCACTCGCCACCTCCTGGCACTCCAACAAGTTCCTCGACCCCGTCCACGACGGCGCCGTGCTGCCGATCCTCCACCTCAACGGCTACAAGATCGCCAACCCGACCGTCCTCGCCCGGCTCCCCCAGGCCGAACTAGACGCGCTGCTCAAGGGATACGGCCACGAACCGCTCCACGTCTCCGGCGACGACCCGCGCCAGGTGCACCGTGATCTGGCCAAGACCATGGACCGGGCCCTCGATCGCATCGCCCGGATCCAGCGCGACGCCCGCGCCGCAGGCGGGCACGACGGCAGGGCCCGCTGGCCGGTGATCGTGCTGCGCACACCCAAGGGCTGGACCGGGCCGGGGCAGGTGGACGGCGAGCCCGTCGAGGGCACCTGGCGCTCGCACCAGGTCCCGCTCTCCGGCGTACGGGAGAACCCGGAACACCTGCGGCAGTTGGAGGCGTGGCTGCGCTCCTACCGCCCCGACGAGCTCTTCGACGCCGAGGGGCGGCCCGCCGACGACGTGCTGTCCTGCGTCCCCGAGGGCTCCCACCGGCTCGGCGCGAGCCCGCACGCCGACGGCGGTGTGCTGACCCGCGCGCTGCCGCTGCGCCCGCTGGAGGAGTTCGCCGTCACCGTCGACAAGCCGGGCACGACCCTGCACGAGCCGACCCGGGTGCTCGGCGGGCTGCTCGCCCGGATCATGACCGACACCGCCGGGCGGCGCGACTTCCGCGTCGTGGGCCCGGACGAGACCGCCTCCAACCGTCTCGGCGCGCTCTACGAAGTGACCGGCAAGGCGTGGCAGGCACAGACCCTGGACACCGACGAGCACCTGTCGCGCCAGGGCCGCGTCATGGAGGTCCTCTCCGAACACCTCTGTCAGGGCTGGCTGGAGGGCTACACCCTCACCGGCAGGCATGGCCTGTTCTCCTGCTACGAGGCGTTCGTGCACATCGTCGACTCGATGGTCAACCAGCACATCAAGTGGCTCAAGACCGCGCGCTCGCTGCCCTGGCGCGCCCCGGTGCCCTCCCTCAACTACCTGCTGACCTCGCACGTCTGGCGCCAGGACCACAACGGCTTCTCGCACCAGGACCCCGGCTTCGTCGACCACGTCCTCAACAAGAGCCCCGACGTCGTACGCGTGTATCTGCCGCCGGACGCCAACACCCTGCTCTCCGTGGCCGAACACGCCCTCGGCTCGCGGGACTACGTGAACGTGATCGTGGCGGGCAAGCAGCCCTGCTTCGACTGGCTCTCCCTGGACGAGGCCCGCGCACACTGTGCACGCGGGGCCGGGGTGTGGGAGTGGGCAGGTACGGAGGACGGCACGCGGGACCCCGACGTGGTCCTGGCCTGCGCGGGGGACGTGCCCACGCAGGAGACCCTCGCGGCCGCCGCGCTGCTGCGCGAACACCTGCCCGAGCTCGCGGTCCGGGTGGTCAACGTCGTCGACATCGCCCGTCTGATGCCGCGCGAGGAACACCCGCACGGCATGCCGGACTCCGCGTACGACGCCCTCTTCACCCGCGACAAGCCGGTGATCTTCGCCTACCACGGCTACCCGTGGCTGATCCACCGGCTCGCGTACCGGCGCGGCGGCCACGAGCAGCTGCACGTGCGCGGCTACAAGGAAGCGGGCACCACGACCACGCCGTTCGACATGGTGGTCCGCAACGACCTCGACCGCTACCGGCTCGTGATGGACGTCGTCGACCGCGTCCCCGGGCTCGCCGTGCGGGCCACCGGGGTGCGCCAGGCCATGACCGACGCGCGCACCCGCCACCACTCCTGGATCCGCGAGCACGGCACCGACCTGCCCGAGGTGGCCGACTGGGCGTGGCCCTACTGACGCCCTCCCGCGCCCGAAGGGCCGCCCGCTCCGGCCCCCTGTGGCACCGTGAGGAGGGCAATCGTCGATCATGTGCCGGGAGCGGCGCGAAGGGGGACACCAGCGATGGGGACGATGCCCGGTGCGGGACGGGGCCTGGCCGTGGGCCTGGCCCTGGCGGCGGCCGCGCTCACCGCGACGGCCTGCGGGTCGTCCGGCGGAGCGGGGAACGAGGGCGCGGGGACCGATGACGCGGCGCGCGCTCCGTCCGAGGTGCCGCCGCCGGTGACCTCGCCCTCCCCGACGCCCAGGAGCACGGACCGGGCCACAGGGGTCCGCGCCTGCACCGGAGTCGGCACGAAGGCGAGCGTCGCGGACGACCCCGGGGGCGATCTGATGCTGACCGCCACCAACACGAGCGGCGCGCCCTGCGCGGCCTTCGGGGCGCCCCGGCTGACGGCCGGGGACTCCTCGTCGGCCGTCGATCCCGCCCGTGGCACCGCGCCGCGCACGCCGGCGGTCCTCGGTCCCGGCGAGTCCGCGTACGCGGGCATCCTCATGGCCTGGGAGCCCGACGACTTCGTCACCGTCGACACCGTCTCGCTCGCTTTCGCCGCCGACGCCGCGGGGCGCCGCACGACAGGGCGCCCCGTGACCGTCGCGCTGCCCGGCAAGACGCCGTACGAAGAGCTCGACGCCGAGGTCACCTACTGGCAGCACAGCCGCGAGGAGGCCCACGCCGATGGGTGAGGAGCTGTTCCCGCGCGACGCCCGCGCGCTCGGTCCCGGTGCGGTGCACGTGCCGGACTGGCTGGGGAGCGAGGCGCAGCGCGAGCTCGTCGAGGCCTGTCGCGGGTGGGCGCGGCCGCCCGCCGGTCTCCGCGTGGTGCGCACGCCCGGCGGCGGGACGATGACGGCGCGCCAGGTCGGGCTCGGCTGGCACTGGTTCCCCTACGGGTACGCGCGCAGCGCGGTCGACGGCGACGGCGCGCCGGTGAAGCCGCTGCCGGAGTGGCTCGCCGCGCTCGGCCGTACGGCGGTGGGGGCGGCGCGGGCGGCGGCCGGGAGCACGGGTGCCGGGAGCGGTGACGCGCACGGCGACCCGTACGGCGACGAGTACACGTACGACTACGACATCGCGCTCATCAATTTATACGACGGCGACGCCCGCATGGGCATGCACCGGGACGGCGACGAGAAGTCCGGCGCCCCGGTGGTGTCCTTGAGCCTCGGCGACACCTGTGTGTTCCGCTTCGGCAATCCGCTGACGCGGACCAAGCCGTACACGGACGTCGAGCTGCGCAGCGGGGACCTGGTGGTGTTCGGCGGGGCTTCGCGGCTGGCGTACCACGGGGTGCCGCGCGTCCTGCCGGGTACCGCGCCGCCCGGTCTCGGGCTCACCGGACGGCTGAACATCACCCTGCGTGTCAGCGGGCTCGTCGACGGCGGTCCCCCGGGTGACTCAGGCGTTGTGGAAGACGATCCCCAGTGACCTGCGCAGACCCGAGCGCACGGTGCTCACGCCGTGCCGCACCGGGCCCGCCGACCAGCCGCGCGCGGAGCGGACGGGGCGGTCGCGGGTGGTGAACACCAGGCCGTGGCCCTGGCGCAGGACCGTGGAGGTGCCACGGGACTGGGCGCGCGGCCGCTGTTCGACGAGCAGGAACTCGCCGCCCGTGTAGTCCACGCCCTGTTCGTCCAGGCCGACGACGACCTGGAGCGGGAAGACCAGATCACCGAAGAGATCACGGTGCAGGGCGTTCCAGTCGCCCTCCTCGTAGCGGAGCAGGATCTGCGAGGACTTGGTCTGGCCGGCCGCGCGGCACATCTCCAGCCACTCCTCCAGGGAGTCGGGCCAGGGGGCGGGGCGGCCGAGGCGGGCGGCCCAGTCGCGCGCCACCGTCAGGAGTCGCGGATAGAGCGCGGCCCGCAACTCGGCCACCACGGGCGGCAGTTCCTCGGTGAAGTAGCGGTACTGACCGGATCCGAAGCGGTGCCTCGCCATGTCGACCGTGGAGCGGAACCGCGCCTCGTCGTCGTAGAGATCGGCGAGGGCGCGGCACTGCTCCGTGGTGAGGAGCCGGGGCGTGAGCGCGCAGCCGTGTGTGTCCAGCTCGGCGGCGAGCGCGGTCCAGTCCGCGGCGTCGACTGCGGCGGACGCCCGACTGGCTTTGGTGATCACGCCGTCTCCAGGTCGAGGAGGTGCTTCTTGCGCTCCAGACCCGCCGCGTAGCCGGTGAGGGAGCCGTCGGCGCCGATCACCCGGTGGCAGGGGCGCACCACGAGCAGCGGGTTGCGGCCGATGGCGGTGCCGAGGGCGCGGACGGCGGCGCGGGAGAGGCCGAGCTGCTCGGCGAGCCGCCCGTAGGTGGTCGTGGTGCCGTAGGGCACGGCGTCGACGGCCGACCAGACCTTGCGCTGGAAGTCGGTGCCCGCCCCCGCGACGTACTCGATGTCGAAGTGGGTCAGGCTCCCGGCGAAGTACGCGCGCAGCTGGTCGGCGATCGCCTGGAACGCCTCGTCGTCGCGGAGCCAGCCGTCCCGCACGACGGCCCCGCCCTTCTGGTCCGGCATGGACAGCGAGGCGAGAGCGGTGCCGCCCTTGGCGGTGGCCGAGGCCTCGCCCACCAGGAGCAGCTCGCCCAGCGGGCTGTCGATCGTCGTGTAGACGGTCATCGGACTCTCCTCAAACGTTCGGTTGCTGGCTCCAGTCTGGCTCTCGCGCGAGGGCTCGGCTGGCGGGATTCGGACATGGCACTCAGGCCGCCGTCTTTATGCAACTAGTTGCACAAGGGGGCTCGGGTCGTCTAGAACTGTTCCGTAGACACCGCGTACGGAGGGGCCGCATGAGCCGTTACCCGAACCTGCTGAACCCGCTCGACCTGGGCTTCACGACCCTGCCCAACCGGGTCCTGATGGGCTCCATGCACGTCGGCCTCGAAGAGGCGCCGAACGGCTTCGAGCGGATGGCGGAGTTCTACGCGACCCGCGCGCGCGGCGGCGTCGGCCTCATCGTCACCGGCGGCATCGCCCCGAACGAGCTCGGCCGTCCCTGGGACGGCGGCGCCAAGCTCACCACGGAGGCGGAGGCCGAGGAGCACCGGGCCATCACCGCCGCCGTGCACGCCGAGGGCGGCCGGATCGCCATGCAGATCCTTCACTTCGGGCGGTACGCCTACCACGACAAGCTCGTCGCGCCGAGCGCGCTCCAGGCGCCGATCAGCCCCTTCGTGCCGCGCGCCCTGGAGGACGACGAGGTCGAGCAGACCGTCGAGGACTTCGTGCGCGCCGCCGAACTCGCCAAGAGCGCGGGCTACGACGGCGTCGAAGTCATGGGCTCCGAGGGCTACTTGATCAACGAGTTCATCGCGGCGCCCACCAACCAGCGCACCGACCGCTGGGGCGGCTCCTACGAGAACCGCATCCGCTTCCCCGTCGAGATCGTCCGCCGCATCCGCGAGCGCGTCGGCGCGGACTTCATCATCATCTACCGGCTCTCCATGCTGGACCTGGTCCCCGGCGGCTCCACCCTCGACGAGGTCGTCCACCTCGCCAAGGAGATCGAGGCCGCGGGCGCCACCATCATCAACACCGGCATCGGCTGGCACGAGGCGCGCATCCCCACCATCGCCACCTCGGTGCCGCGGGCCGCCTACAGCTTCGTGACCAAGAAGCTGATGGGCGAGGTCGCCGTGCCGCTCGTCGCCGTCAACCGCATCAACACCCCGGAGATCGCCGAGGAGTTGCTCGCCGACGGTGCCGCCGACATGGTGTCGCTGGCCCGCCCGCTGCTCGCCGACCCGGACTTCGTGGCCAAGGCGCGGGCCGAGCAGGCCGATGCCATCAACACCTGCATCGGCTGCAACCAGGCCTGCCTGGACCACACCTTCAACCTCCAGATCACCTCCTGCCTGGTCAACCCGCGCGCCTGCCACGAGACCGAACTGATCCTCTCCCCGACGCGCGCCAGGAAGAGCGTCGCCGTCGTCGGCGCGGGCCCTGCCGGACTCGCCTTCGCCGTCTCCGCCGCCGAGCGCGGCCACGACGTCACCCTCTTCGACGCCGCCGCCGAGATCGGCGGCCAGCTCAACGTGGCCCGCAAGGTTCCCGGCAAGCAGGAGTTCGACGAGACCCTGCGCTACTACCGCACCCAGCTCGAACTGCGCGGCGTGGACGTCCGGTTGAACACCGTCGTCACCGCCGACGAACTCGCCGAAGCCGCGTACGACGATGTGGTCGTCGCCACCGGGGTCTCGCCGCGCGTCCCGGAGATCCCGGGCGTCGACCACCCCAGCGTCGTCGGCTACCTCGACGTACTGCGCGACGAAGCACCCGTCGGTGAGCGCGTCGCGATCCTCGGCGCGGGCGGCATCGGCTTCGACGTCGCCGAGTTCCTCACCGACGGCGGCGAGAAGGCCAGCCTCGACCCGGCGACGTACTTCCGGCAGTGGGGCGTCGACATGGACTTCCGCGAGCGCGGCGGCCTGGCGAAGCCCGAGCGGCCCGCACCGCCGCGCAGCGTGCACCTCCTCCAGCGCAAGACCTCCAAGGTCGGCCAGGGCCTCGGCAAGACGACGGGGTGGATCCACCGCACCGAACTGCGCCACCGGGGCGTCACGATGGTGGCGGGCGCGAGCTACGACCTGATCGACGACGCGGGCCTGCACGTCACCGTCGACGGGCAGTCCTCGGTCATCCCCGTCGACACCGTCGTGCTCTGCACCGGGCAGGAACCGCGCCGCGGCCTGTACGAGGAGCTGCTCGCGTCCGGCCGCAGCGTGCATCTCATCGGGGGCGCGGACGTGGCGGCCGAGCTGGACGCCAAGCGGGCCATCAAGCAGGGCACGGAGCTCGCCGCCGCCCTCTGAGGCACCCTGTCCCTAGGATTGGCGCCATGTCACTCCCGCACGCCATCCTCACCGCGCTCCTCGAGAAGCCGTCGTCCGGGCTCGAACTGACCCGCAGGTTCGACAAGTCCATCGGCTACTTCTGGTCGGCCACGCACCAGCAGATCTACCGCGAGCTGGGCCGCCTGGAGCGCGAGGGGGCCATTCGCGCCCTGCCCCGGCAGGGCGCGACGCGCGGGCAGAAGAAGGAGTACGAGGTCCTGCCGGCGGGCCGCGACGAGCTGGCCCGCTGGACCGCGGCGAGCCAGGACCCCAAGCCGCTGCGCGACACGCTCCTGCTGCGCCTGCGCGCCGCCGCGGTCGTCGGCACGGACGGCGTCCAGGCGGATCTGCACCGCCATCTCGGCCTGCACCGCCAGCAGTTGGCCGAGTACGAGGAGATCGAGCGGCGCGACTTCCCGCCCGGCAAGGACGCCGTCGAGGACCGCCTGCGGCACGTGGTCCTGCGCGCGGGAATCGACCTGGAGACGTTCTGGACGCAGTGGCTGGAGCGGACGATCGAGGAGCTGGAGGCGCCCTAGGGTCCGTCCTTCTGGCCGATCTCCGTCAGAAGGACCCTGGCGCTGCGGCTAGCTCAGGGTCGCCTCCCGGGGGTCCCACTCCACGGGCAGTGGCTCCGGCGGCACGAGCTGGGTGGCGAGCGGGGCGAACTCGGCGCGGTCCGCCGAGCGCGTGATCGCCGTCATCGTCTGGAGGACGTGCAGCGCGAGCGCGCCGGACGCCCGGTGCGGGGTGCCGCCGCGCAGCGCCCGCGCCATGTCGACCACGCCGATGCCGCGCCCGTCGAGGCGGCCGTGGACGGGCAGTTCGCGCCAGTCCCCGGAGCCGTTGGGCAGCAGCTTGAGCGGGCCGCCGAAGGTGTTCGGGTCGGGCACGGCGAGGGTGGCGTCGGTCCCGGTGATCTCGAAGCCGATGCGGGGGAGCGCCGAGTCGAAGCTGAACGTCGAGTTGGCCCGCACCCCTGACGCGAACTCGACGAGCGCGCTGACGTGGGTCGGCACGTCCACCGGGAACACCTGCCCGGCCTTCGGCCCCGAGCCGACGGAGCGTTCCTGGCGCGCGCGTGCCGCGACCGCCCCCACCCGTGACACGCTGCCGAACAGGGCGACCAGCGACGTCAGATAGTAGGGGCCGAGGTCGAACAAGGGGCCCGCGCCCGGCTGGTAGAAGAACGCCGGGTCGGGATGCCAGCCCTCGGGGCCGAGGCTCTGTGTCACGGTGGTCGCCGCCACGGGCGCGCCGATGTGCCCGGCCGCCACGGCCCGCAGCGCCGACTGGAGGCCCGCGCCGAGGAAGGTGTCCGGCGCGTTGCCCACCCGCAGCCCCCGCTCCGACGCCTCCGCGAGGAGCTTCTCCGCCTCGGCGGGGACGAGGGTGATGGGCTTCTCGCCGTAGACGTGCTTGCCCGCGCGCAGCGCCGCCGTCGCCACCTGCGCGTGCGCGGCGGGCACGGTGAGGTTGACGACGAGTTCGACCTCGGGGAGCGCGAGCACCGTCTCGGGACTGCCCCACACCGGGACGCCGTGGGCACGGGCCGCGGCCTCCGCCCGCGCCTCGTCGAGATCGGCGACGGCCACCACCTCGACGTCGGGGAAGCCGCTGAGCGTGCGCAGGTACTGGGCGCTGATGACCCCGGCGCCTATGACGGCCGTGCCGACCGGGCCCGAACTCATGCCGCCGCCAAGGAGGTCAGGTACGCACGGCTCGCGGCGAGCGCGTCGAGGAGGTCGTCCGCCGTGCCCGCGCAGGCGTCGAACTCGACGACGCGCAGGGCCCGCGGCGCGGCCGCGACGATCTCCGGCACGCCCATGGTGCCTTCGCCGACGGCGACGTTGGGGTCCTCCTTCGTGCCAGGACCGTCCTTGAGGTGCAGCGCGACCACCCGGTCGCCGAGCCTGCGCAGCAGCGCGGGTACGTCGGCGCCGCCGACCGCCGCCCAGTAGGTGTCGATCTCCAGGAACACGGCGGGGTCGAGCAGTTCGGCGAGGAGCTCGACGGCGTGGCGGGTGCCGGATCCGGCGTCGCCCCCGTCGTTCCCGCCTCCGTCGTCCCCGCCCCCGTCGTCCGGGGAGCCGTTCACACCGAAGCGGGGCTCGATCTCCCACCAGTGGTTGTGGTAGCCGACCCGGACACCGTGCCGACGGGCCGGTTCCACCAGGGAGTTGAGACGGTCGGCGGCCCGCGCCAGGCCCTCGCGCGTGGTGAAGTCCTCGGGCGGCAGACCGGCGGGGACGATCGCGAGGTCGGTCCCGAGGGTGGCCACGGCGTCGAGGGCGGGGCCCGGATCCGGCGCGAGCAGCTGCGCGGCGTGCGCGCCGGACACGCTGAGACCCAGGTCGTCGAGGATCAGGCGGTGGCCCTTGGGGTCGCAGAGCACGTCGTACGGCTCGACCGCGCCGTAGCCGAGTCCGGCCAGTCGGCGCACCGTCCCCTGCCAGTCGGCGGCGAGCTGATCGCGCACGGTGTAGAGCTGAACGCTGAGCGGTCGTGGCATGAGCGCGCCCTCCCTGTCGGCTGGGAGGACGGTAAGTCCGTTCACCGGGGCGGGCAAGAGTGCCCCTGGCCGGGCGGGCGGTGCCGGTCCCGCACCGCGGACGTGCGACCGCCGCCCACCCGGAGCGAGATCGGGTGGGCGGCAGCCGGTGGTGCGGGTGTCGTGTCCGTGGCCCTCGGTCAGGCCCGGTGGCCGGCGCTCCGGCGCCGCAGGTACCAGAATCCGCCGGTCGCCGCCGCGGCCACCAGGGCCCCGCCGGTGACGAGCGTGAGCGTGCCCCGGTCCTCCGTACCGCCCCCGAGTCCGCCGCGGACACCGCGCGCGGGCGCGGTGGTCGAGGAGGTCGTCGGCGTGCTGCCGACGGTGACGGTCTGAGGTCCGGCGTTGCTGCCGTCCGGACAGCTCACCAGCACGGTGTAGGAACCTGGACTCACGTTGTGCCAGGCACCGCCGCCGTTGCTGATCTGCACCTGTTGGCCGCCGGCGAAGCTGGCGTTGTTGCCGCCCATCAACGAGGCCGTGCCACCCGTGCAGGCCCCCGTGACCTGCACGGTGGAGCCGGTGGCCGTCACGGTGATGCCGCCGCCCGCGGACGCGGGAGCGGCCGTGGTCAGCGGAAGCGCGGCGGCGGCGACGATCAGGCCGGAGCGGACGAATATCTGAGTGGTACGCATGAGTCTGCCCTCCGGTGACACGGGAGGCGGTACAACCCATGCGCCGCCGAGGATTGGGGAACGCCCGTGCTACCTGAGGAAGAGCCAACGTGCCGTCGGCGCGGTCCGCATGCGGACGGCCTCCGGGCAGGTGACGAAATCCTTCGTACGGCGGAGAGCTGACCGGGCGTCACGGCCCGCCGGGGGGCTAGCCCGCCTCGGGCGCCGGGGCAAGCCCGTCGGCGACGAGCCCCGCGTACACGGCCTGCCCGAGCGCCTGGACCGCGGACTGCGGGCGCACCATCACGGTGAACTCCTTGATCAGGCCCTCGTCGTCGAAGTGCAGCAGGTCGATGCCGTGGATCTCCTTGCCCGCCACCGTCGTGCGGAAGAGCAGGACGGCCGATTCCGCCTCGCTGCCGTCGGAGCTCGTCCGAGACTCCCCGGCGAACGACCCCACGTACCGGAAGTCCTCGAAGGTCCGCAGGAGCACGCCGAACAGGCCGAGCACCATCGGCCGCCCCTCGAAGGGCGTGAACTTCACCGGGCTGTAGAAGCGGATGTCCGGCGTGAACAGCTCCTCCAGCGCGTCGAGGTCGCCCTTCTCGACGACGGCACGGAAGCGGGCGGCGGTGGGGTGCGTCATGGATCCTCCATAGTCATCAATCTGAGTAGTCAGATCGATGACTATGATGGGGGTGTGGGACGGCGAAAGGGAAGGGGAACCGGACGATGGCTCTGCGACACGCGGTGCTCGCCGCGCTGCTCGACGGCGAGTACAGCGGCTACCAGCTGGCCAAGGGCTTCGACATCGGCGTGGCCAACTTCTGGCACGCCCTGCCGCAGCAGCTCTACGCCGAGCTGGCCAAGCTGGAGGCGGAGGGCCTGGTCGCCGGGCGCGAGGTCGTCCAGGAGGGCCGCCCGAACAAGCGGCTGTTCCGGGTCACCGGCGAGGGCCTCGCCGAGATGGAGCGGTTCGCGGCCCGCGCCGCCAAACCGTCGTTCATCCGCGACGACCTCCTGGTGAAGGTGCAGGCCGTCGACGGCGTCGCCGCCGCGCCGGTGATCGAGCAGCTCACGGAGCGGGCCGCGATCGCCGACGCGAAGATCGAGGTGCTGGAGAAACTCCTGGTCAAGCTGCGCGGCGGCGCCGACGAGGACGACTTCCTGCGCACCGGGGAGCGCGTCGGCCCCTATCTGACCTGTCTGCGCGGCCTGGCCTTCGAGCGCGAGTCGCGCGACTGGTGCCGGCGCGCCGCAGACCTGCTCACCGCGCGGTCGGCGGCGGCGCGAGGGCGGCGCTGAAGGGGCCGCGGCTGCCTGGCCCCTTCACGCCTCGCATCGCGGGTCTCAGGAGCGCCCGGTGATGACCGTCCGCTCGGCGGAGTAGCCGCCCCACGTCCCGTCGGGGAGCTTGGGGCGGATCCGTATCCGGTGCCGCTCCCCGGCCTTCTCGCCGATGTAGAAGCTGTGCTCGGCTTTGTCGCGCGGCGCCGTGCCGCCGAAGACGAGCGCGGTGGCCGCGCGGCCGTCCAGCTGGATCTGATACTCCGTCACCGCGCCGCCCGTGTCCGGCGGTGTCCAGGACAGATCGATGTAGTACGCCCCGTCGGCGCGGTGCGTCGTCGCGCGGAAGCCGGACGGCGCGGTGGCGCGCCCGCTGTCCTTGCCCGCCGCCGTGGTGATCCTGACCTTCTCGCTCGCGGGTGAGAAGTTGTCGGCCGCGTCGCGCGCCTTGACCGTGAAGACGTACGTGGTGCCCGGCCGCAGACCGGTGACCAGCGTCGCCGTCTGCGCCCCGCCGACGCTGTGGATCTTCGAGGTGCCCTGGTAGATCTCGTACGAGGCCACCTTCTGGTCGTCCGACGACTTCCCCCAGGAGAGCTGGGCCGCCCGGCTCCCCGCCGCCTCGCCCCTGAGTCGTCCGGGCCGCGACGGTGCCTTGTGGTCGGCCACGGATGACTTGGGTGTCGTCACGGTGAGCTTTCTGCTGTCCTCGCTGACGTTCCCCTCGGCGTCGCGGGCCCGCACGGTGAAGGCGTACGTGGTGCTCGGCTCCAGGCCGACGACGTCCACCATGTGCTGTCCGCCCGGCACTTGCTTGACCTTCTTGGCGTCGCGGTACACCTCGTACCCGGTCACGGCGGTGTTGTCGGTGGCCTGGTTCCACATGACGTGGGCGGTGGTGGCGCTGCCCGCCTGCACGGTCAGTCCCCGGGGCGCGGCGGGCGGCTTGGTGTCCTTGCCCTCGCCGCCGCCCCACGCGCAGCCGCCGAGCGCGGCGACGGCCAGGGCGGTGAGCAGGGTCAGGGGGGTGGACAGGTGCGGGGTCCGTCGCACGGTGCTGCCTTCCACTCGACGGCATTGGTCCGGACCTATTCCACACAGGTGACGGGGGCACATCAAGAGGCGCGGTGGACCGGTTGCGGTCGGCGTCCGGAGCGGCGGAGGCGTCCGCCGTCCGGGCCCCGAACGCGGGACGGTGCATACGTCGGGGCACAGATTGGGATATCTGGTCTACAAGCCGTCAAATGTCCCCTATGAAGGGTTTCTTCTCGTGCGTACCAGAACGGCGGCCCTGGCCGCCGCTGCCGGGGCCGCCCTGCTGGCCCCCGCCTCGTTCCCCGCCGCGGCACAGCAGCCGCTGGCCGAACCGGTCGTCAAGTCCCCTGGCGGAGCGGCGAGTTCGGGGCGTGAGGCTGGGGCGGGCGGGGCGGACCAGGGCGGGGAGGACGGCGGTGGGGCGTCGTACGGGGACGGGGCGTACGAGGGGCGGCGGTACACGGGAACCGCGCGCACGCCCGGGACTCCGGGGGCTCCGGGCGCCCCGGCCACTCCTGGCAGGGAAGGGTCCGTGCGCGCCGCCGACCTGCTCGCGAGGACCGGCTCCTGCAAGCAGATCTCGCACGGCAAGTTCCGTACGGACGACGGCGCCCGCGCCACCGTCCCGGTCTGCGCGAAACGCGGCGCGGTCTTCTGGAAGGCCGACATGGACATCGACTGCGACGGGCAGCCGACCAAGGCGTGCAACCGACGCACCGACCCGCTCTTCTTCCACGCCACGGCGTTCCAGCAGTCCGACGGCCGCCAGCTCAACGCGGAACGCCTGCCCTACGTCGTGGTGCCGGGTGCCAGTCGCCGCTGGAAGCACGCCGCCCACGGCATCACCGGCGGCACGGTCGCCGCCGTGATCTACCGGGGCAGGGTGCAGTACGCCGTCGTCGGCGACACCGGGCCCACGGACCTCATCGGCGAGGCGTCGTACGCGACCGCCAAGGCGCTCGGCATCCGGCCCGATCCGAGGAGCGGCGGCGTGGGCTCCGGCGTGACGTACATCTTCTTCAAGGGTCCCAAGGCCGCGCCGATCGAGAGCCACCCGGCGGCGGTCGCGAGGGGCGAGGCGCTGGCGCGGCGGTTCGTGCGGCAGAACTGAGCGGTACGCCGTACGGCGGGGAGGCGCGCCGGAGTCCCACCGGCGCGCCTCCCCGACCCCGTTTCTCTTCCTGGCTCCGCCTCCCGGATCGGGTTCCGGGATCGGGCTCCGCGGGGCGGCTCACACCTTCCGGTAGGAGTACGCCTCCGCGGCCGCCGCCTCGACGGCGGCGATGTCGGCGCCCGCCGACGCGGTGACCACGGCGGCGACCGCGCCCTCCACGAAGGGGGCGTCCACCAGGCGTGTGCCGTCGGGGAGTTCGTCGCCCTCCGCGATCAGCGCCTTCACCGTGAGCACCGCGCTGCCGAGGTCGGTAAGGACCGCGACGCCCGCGCCGCGGTCCACCTCGGCGGCGGCCGCCGCGATGAGGTCGGAGCTGGTGCCGAGCCCTCCGTCCGCCGTGCCGCCCGCCGCGGCGACGGGCGCGGTGGCGCCGCCCGCGAGCCCCTTCGCGAGCGCGGCGACCGCGTCGGCGACGGGGCCGCTGTGCGAGACGAGGACGATGCCGACCAGCTTTGCGCCGTCGCCCGTGTTCGCGTCGTCAGCCACGGTCGGCCTCCGGGGTGCTGGTACCGGTTCCCGTCTCGGCGAGCGCCTCGAAGAGCAGGGCGGACGAGGTGGCGCCGGGGTCTTGGTGCCCGACGCTGCGCTCGCCCAGATAACTGGCGCGGCCCTTGCGGGCCTGCAAGGGCGTCGTGGCGAGGGCGCCTTCGCGTGCGGCGTCCCGCGCGGCGGCGAAGGACTCGCCGAGCGCGTCGACGGCGGGGACGAGCGCGTCCAGCATCGTCTTGTCGCCGGGCGCGGCGCCGCCGAGCGCGGCCACCGCGTCCACGCCGGTGCGCAGCGCCTCGGCGAACGTGGCCTCGTCGACCTCCGTGGCGTCGCCGAGCGCCTTGCCGGTGCGGCGCAGCAGCGTGCCGTAGAGCGGCCCCGACGCGCCGCCCACCGTGGAGATCAACTGCCGCCCGGCCAGGGTGAGGACGGCGCCGGGCGTGTCCGGTGCCTCCTTCGCCAGGACGGCCGCGACGGCGGTGAAGCCGCGCTGCAGATTGCTGCCGTGATCGGCGTCGCCGATGGGTGAGTCCAGCTCCGTGAGCCGGTCCGCCTCACGGTCGACGGCGGCCGCGGCGGCCGTCAGCCAGCGGCGGAAGAAGTCGGCGTCGAGCACAGAATCTCCTTGCGTAGTACGTGTCTCTAGGTATGTGTACGTGTGTGTACGTGTCTCTAGGGTGTGTCTACGTGTGTCGGGGGGTCACATACCCCAGCGCAGCCCGGCCGTGCGTACCGGTGCGTCCCACAGTCGCAGCAGTTCCTCGTCGACCTGACACAGCGTCACGGAGGCGCCCGCCATGTCCAGCGCCGTCACGTAGTTGCCGACGAGGGTGCGGGCCACCGGTACGCCACGTTCCGTGAGTACGCGCTGGACCTCGGCGTTGAATCCGTACAGTTCGAGCAGCGGTGTGGCGCCCATGCCGTTGACCAGGACGAGGACCGGATTGCGCGGGTCGAGGTCCTCCAGGACGGCGTGCACGGCGAAGTCGGCGATCTCGCGCGAGGTCATCATGGGGCGCCGCTCGCGCCCCGGTTCGCCGTGGATGCCGATGCCCAACTCCAGTTCCCCCGACGGCAGGTCGAAGGTGGGGCTGCCCTTCGCCGGGGTGGTGCACGCGCTGAGCGCGACGCCGAAACTGCGGGCGTTCTCGTTCACCTGCCGAGCGATCGCCTCGACCCGCTCGAGCGGCATGCCCGCCTCGGCGGCGGCGCCCGCGATCTTCTCCACGAAGAGGGTCGCGCCTGTGCCGCGTCGGCCCGCGGTGAACAGGCTGTCGGTCACCGCGACGTCGTCGTTCACGAGAACCTTGGCCACCTGGACGCCCTCGTCCTCGGCGAGTTCGGCGGCCATGTCGAAGTTGAGGACGTCACCCGTGTAGTTCTTGACGATGAACAACACACCGGCGCCGCTGTCCACGGCGGCCGCGGCCCGCACCATCTGGTCGGGCACCGGAGAGGTGAACACCTCACCGGGGCAGGCCGCCGACAGCATTCCGGGGCCCACGAAGCCGCCGTGCAGCGGCTCGTGCCCCGAGCCGCCGCCCGAGACGAGGGCGACCTTCCCCGCGACGGGGGCGTCCTTGCGCACGATCACCCGGTTCTCGACATCGACCGCCAGCTCGGGGTGCGCGGCCGCCATGCCGCGCAAGGCGTCGGCGACGACGGTCTCTGCCACGTTGATCAGCATCTTCATGCGTACCTCCGAGAAATCCGAGTGAAGCGAACGATCTGGGTCGGACGGGCCGGTCAGCCCCTGACCGGCCCGTGCCCAGGATCGAGCATCGTCGGACAGTTGTCGCGGGGGAAGCTCCGCGTCGCGCTCCGGGAGGCTCCGCGGCTCGGAGGAAGCCGCTCGGAGGAAGCCGCTTGGAGGAAGCCTCGGACGGCCGGGGGCAGGTCAGATCGCGGTCGGAGTCACTCGGGTCGGGTGCAGAGGTAGCCGTCGGTGAGCCGTATGGTGCCCCCGGGCGTGGCGCAGGCGACGGCCTGCTCCGAGACCACGACGTTCTTCGTGGCGGCGGACCAGCACGGGACCTCGACCCACTCCCCGCGCCAGGTGTCCTTCTCCTCCTGGGCCCAGTGCACACAGTCGCCGACCCCGGCGGACGCCACGTCCCCGTTGAGCTTGGAGCTGACCCAGTTGGCGAACTCCTCGTTCTGCCCGTACAGGAGCAGCAGGACCACGCCGGCGACCAGCAGCCAGCCCCAACCTGCCGCGCTGTTCGAGGAGTTGCTCGCCGGGCTGCTCGGCGTCGTGGGCTTGGCGGGGGCGGGGGCGGGGGCGGGGCTGACCGAGGGCGTTGAAGTCGGCTTCGGGGTCGCCTTCGGGGTCGGCTTCGGGGTCGGCTTCGGGCCCGAGGTGGACTTCGGCTTCGGCAGCTTCGCCGCCTTTCCCGGCGCACCTGCCTTCGCCGCCTTCCCCGGCAGCGGTTCGGCCTTCGTCTTCGTCTTCGTGGTCGTCTTCGGGGCTGTCCGCGTCGGCTTCGCGGCCTTGAGCAGGGCCATGGCCTCCGGGATCGAAGGGCGGTCGGCCGGGTCCTTGACCAGCAGGGCCATGACCAGGGGAGCGAGGTTCCCGGCCCGGCGCATCGGCTGCGGCTCGTCGCTGACGACCGCGAGGAGCGAGCCCGCCGGAGTGTCCCGGTGGAAGGGGCAGACGCCCTCGATGGCCTCGTACAGCGTCGTGCCCAGCGAGAAGAGGTCGCTCTCGGGGCCGCCCCGCTCGCCGTGCGCGCGCTCGGGGGAGAGGTAGGGCGCCGAGCCGATGACCACGCCGGTCGCGGTGAGGCCCGTCTCCGCCTCGTTGGCCGCGATCCCGAAGTCCGTGAGCAGGATGTGGCGGTCCTCGGTGACCATCACGTTGGCCGGTTTGATGTCGCGGTGCACGATGCCCTGCTTGTGCGCCGCGTCGAGCGCCTGGAGGAGCGCCCTGGTCAGCCGCAGTGCCGCGGGCGGCGACAACGGGCCCGATTTCAGGCGCTCTTGGAGCGTGCCGCCGGTGACGAGCTGCATCACGATCCACGGGATGCCGTCCTCTATGACGACGTCGTGGACGGTGACGATGTTCTGGTGGTCGCGCAGCTTCGCGGCGCTGAGCGCCTCACGTTCGGCGCGCTTGAGCCGCTCGGAGCGTTCGGCGGGCGTCAGATCGGCCGGCAGGCGCAGCTCCTTGAGCGCCACGTGCGTGTCCAGCCGCCCGTCGTACGCCTCCCAGACGCGTCCCATGCCGCCCACGCCCAGGCTGCGCATGAGCCGGTAGCGGCTCGCGACGAGATCCCCCTGTTGTGCCCCGTGTGCTGCCCCCTGCGTCACTGCTCCCCCGCTCCCCGTCCCGCGTGACGTTCAGCAAGGGTAAGGCTTGGGACGTGGAGCGCAGAGGGCGTTGCAAGGAGACGACCTTGCGCAGAGCGGAAGTTGACGGCCGGTCAGAAGTGCTTCCGCTCAGAAGTGTGTGCGCTCAGAGATCACTCCGCCGGCCGCCCCCTCCTCACGTCATGCCGCCCGGCCCGGCTCCATCAGGCGGGCCAGCAGGTCGTCCAGGCTGACGAGCCCGGTGAGCCTGCCGGAGTCGTCGCCGACCACGGCGAGCGTCGCGCGGCGCTGGCGGAGCGTCTCGACGGCGTGCGCCACCGAGTCGTGCGCGGACAGCTCGGGCACCGGCCTGGCCAGCTCGCGGGCGGTGCCCGCCCGGCCGCGGGCACGGGCGACGAGCACGTCGCGGGCGTGCACCGAGCCGACGACAGTGGCGCCGTCGCGGACCAGGAGGCGCGTGCGGTCGCTGCCCGACGCCACCTCCAGGATCTCGTCGAGACCGGCCGTCGCGGGTACCGAGGTGATCAGGTCCGCTGGCGTCTGCAGGTCGCCCACCGGGCTCAGCGGCGCGGTCAGCGAGCTGGTGATCAGCTCCGAGTCGGCCCCGCTGATCAGGCCGAGCCGCTCCGACTCCGCCACCAGGTAGGTGAGTTGCTCGCGGTTGTGGACCGAGGCGAGCTCGTCGCGCGGGGTGACCCGGCACATCCGCACCAGCGCGTTGCTGACCTTGTTGAGCAGCCAGATCAACGGCCGTACGACCTTGACCACGGCCCGGAACGGCGGCGTGAGCAGCATCGCGGAACGCTCGGGGTGCGCGATGGCCCAGGACTTGGGCGCCATCTCGCCGACCACCATGTGCAGGAACACCACGACGGTCATCGCGAGGGCGAAGGCGATGCCGTAGCTGAGTCCGGCGGGCAGGCCCAGCTTCTCCAGGAGCGGATCGAGTTCGTGCGAGATCGCGGGCTTGGAGATGGAGCCGAGGCCCAGGGTGCAGACGGTGATGCCGAGCTGTGCGCCCGCCAGCATGAGGGAGAGCTCCCGCATGCCCGCGAGCGCCGATTTCGCGCCGCGCTGGCCGCGGGCCGCCGCCTGCTCCACGCGGTGCCGTCTGGCGGCGACCAGGGCGAACTCGGCGGCGACGAAGAACCCGCTGCCGACGAGGAGCAGCAGCGTGACGAAGAGAGCCATGGGGAAGCTCATGAGGTGGCTCCCTTGCTGCCGGTGCCGGTGCCGGTGCCGGTGCCGGTGCCGGTCCCGGCCCCCGCGCCCCCGTCATCCGCCAGCCGCTCCACCCGCACCCGCTCCGGCACGTGCCGGTCCAGGGCGAGTACGGCGATGGCCGCCGTGCCGCCGTCCGGCAGCGCGACGGTGAGTCGGTCCCCGACGGTCGGGAAGCGTCCCAGCCGGTCGACGATCAGTCCGGCCACGGTGTCGTAGTCCTCTTCCTCGGGCAGTTCGATGCCGGTGGCGTCGGCGATCTCGTCCAGGCGGCGGCCCGCGGCCACCAGCCATCCCGCGCCGTCGGCGACGGCGGGGGCGACGACCGTGTCGGACTCGTCGGCGATGTCACCGACGAGTTCCTCGGCGATGTCCTCGTACGTGACGATCCCGGCGACGCCGCCGTGCTCGTCGAGGACCACGGCGAACTCGTCGTCGCGCTCGCGCATCTGCGTCACGGCCTCGGGCAGCGGCAGCGTGTCGGGCAGGAACAGCGGGCGCCGGGCCGCGTCACCCGCCGCGGTGCGCTCGAAGCGGGCGGCGGGCAGCCGCATCAGTTCGCGTACGCCGAGGACGCCCGCCACGTCGTCGGGGTGGTCGCCGAGCACCGGGTAGTTGGAGTGACCGTGCTTGGCGATCAGCTCCACGGCCTCCGTGGCGCTGGCGTCCTTGCGGACGAAGACGGCGTCCGCGCGCGGCACCATGACCTCGTCCAGGGTGCGCTCGGAGAACTCCAGGGCGTGGTCGAGCAGCTCGGCGGTCTCCCGGGGCAGCTCGCCCTCCTTGTGGGACTCACCGATCAGATGGCTGAGCTCCTCCAGGGTCGCGCCGTGGTGCAGCTCCTCGACCGGCTCGATGCCGATCCTGCGCAGGATGCGGTTGGCCGCGCCGTCGAAGACGCGCACCAGCGGTCCGACGACCTTCAGGTACGCGAGCGTGGAGCCTGCCAGGGACTTGGCGAGGCGCTCGGGAACGGCGAGCGCGAGGTTCTTCGGGGCCAGCTCACCGAGGACCATCTGCACCACGGTGGCGACCACGAAGCCCACCACCACGGAGATCGCGGAGACCGCCCCTTCGGACAGTCCCGTGCCGTCGAGTGCGGGCTTGAGCAGCGCGGACACGGAAGGCTCCGCGAGGAAGCCGACGACCAGACCGGTGACGGTGATGCCCAGCTGCGCGCCGGACAGCATGAAGGAGAGCTTCTCCAGGACCTGGAGGGCGCGGGCGGCCTTCTTGTCGCCCGCGGCGGCCTCACGCGCGAGGGCGAGGCGGTCGGCGGCGACGTAGGCGAACTCCTGGGCCACGAAGTAGCCCGTGCCCGCGGTCAGGACGAGGACGGCCAGCAGGCCGAGTACGGCACTCATCGAACACCACCCCGTCGCGTGCCGCGATCAATCCTTTTCAGGCGGGATGGTCGGGGACTGTGCCCCGGAGGGTCCGTCGGTCTGGCGGACACAGGGTGGCTCCGTTCTCGTATGAGGACTCAGTGAACGATTCTCGGCCCGGCGCGGTTCCCCCGCCACAGCTGACGGGGGAGACCGCGCCCGGCGGGGCGGATCAGGCGGGGGCGACGGCGGAAGCGGCCGCAGGGGCCGGTCCCACCAGCTCGGACAGGACGTCGTCCATGGTCACGAAGCCCAGCACCGCGCCGCCCTCGCCGAGAACCGCCGCCAGATGGCTGCCCTCGGCGCGCAGCGCGGTCAGGGTGTCGTCGAGCGGGGTGTCGATGCGCACGCGCGTGACGGGGTGCAGGGCGTCGGCGGGGAAGGGCGCGTCCCGGTCGGCGACACCGAGGGTGTCCTTGATGTGCAGATAGCCGAGCAGCGCGTCGTCCGGGCCGATGACCGGGAAACGCGAGTAGCCTGCCGTGGCGGCCACGCGTTCGAGGCGGGCCGGGGTGACGGCGTGGTGGACGGTGTGCATGTGCACGAGGGGGACGAGGATCTCGCCGACCGGCCGGGTGCCCAGCTCCAGGGCGTCCCGCAGCCGCTCGCTGTCGGCGGCGGAGACCAGCCCCGCCTCGCTGGAGTCGGCGACCATGCGGGCCAGCTGGTGGTCGGTGAAGGCGGCCTCGACCTCGTCCTTCGGGTCGACCTTCAGGAGCCGCAGCAGGGCGTTGGCGAAGGCGTTGACTCCGAAGATGACGGGCCTGAGCGCCCGGGTGAGCGCGACGAGCGGCGGGCCGAGGAGCAGCGCGGTACGGGCGGGCGCGGCCAGGGCGATGTTCTTGGGGACCATCTCGCCGATCAGCATGTGCAGATACGTGGCGACCGTCAGCGCGATCACGAACGCGATCGGGTGCACCAGCGCGTGCGGGACGCGGGCCGCCTCGAAGGCGGGCTCCATGAGGTGCGCGATGGCGGGTTCGGCGACCGCGCCGAGCACCAGCGAGGAGACCGTGATGCCCAGTTGGGCGGTGGCCATCATCGCGGAGATGTGCTCGATGCCCCAGAGCGTGGTCCTCGCGCGCTTGTCGCCCGCGCGGGCCCCCGGCTCGATCTGGCTGCGGCGCACGGAGATCAGCGAGAACTCGGCCCCTACGAAGAAGGCGTTGGTGAGCAGCGTCAGGGCGCCGATGGTGAGCTGGAGCGCGGTCATCGGGCGTCCTCCAGCCGCTTGTGGTGCGTGGGCTCGGTGATGTGCACGCGGTCCGCGCGGTGGTGGTCGACGTCCAGGACGTCGATGCGCCAGCCGTCGACGTCGACGCTGTCGCCCTGGACGGGGATACGGGCGAGCCGCGTGGCGACCAGGCCCGCGACCGTCTCGTAGGGACCGTCCTCGACGGCCATGCCCATCCCGGCCAGCTGGTCTATCCGTACGCTGCCGTCGGCCCGCCAGGCCCTGCGGCCGTCGTCGGCCGGGGCGGCGGGCAGCAGGTCGGGGACCTCCATCGGGTCGTGCTCGTCGCGGACCTCGCCGACGACCTCCTCGACGATGTCCTCCATGGTCGCGACGCCGGCCGTGCCGCCGTACTCGTCGATGACGACCGCCATGGTGCGCGTGGTGCGCAGCTGCTCAAGGAGCCGGTCGGCGGTCAGGCTGTCCGGCACCAGGAGCGGCCGGGTGGCGAGCGCGGTGACCGGGGTCGCGGCGCGCTTGTCCGGGTCCAGGGCGAGGACGTCGCGGATGTGGACGGTGCCGACGACCTCGTCCAGGGAGTCCCGGTACACGGGGAAGCGGGAGAGGCCCGTCGCGTACGTCAGGTTGGCGGCGTCGGCGGCGGTGGCATGCGCCTCCAGGGCCTGGACGTCGACCCGGGGCGTCATCACGTTCTCGGCGCTCAGCTCGCCCAAGTGCAGCGTGCGGACGAACAGTTCGGCGGAGTCCGCCTCCAGGGCGCCCTCGGCCGCCGAGTGCCTGGCAAGGGCGACCAGTTCCTCGGGGCCGCGCGCGGACGCCAGCTCCTCCGCGGGCTCCAGGCCGAAGCGGCGTACGAACCGGTTCGCGGTGTTGTTGAGGTGCCGGATGAACGGGCCGAACGCGGCGGTGAAGCCGCGCTGCGGGGCCGCCACCACCTTCGCGACCGCGAGCGGCCGAGAGATCGCCCAGTTCTTCGGCACCAGTTCGCCGACGACCATCAGGACGACCGTGGACAGGACGACGCCGAGCAGCGTGGCGGTGGCCGACGCGGCGCCGCCGAGGCCGGCGGCCTCCAACGGGCCGCGCAGCAGCGCCGCGAGCGACGGCTCGGCGAGCATGCCGATCACCAGGGAGGTGACGGTGATGCCCAGTTGGGCTCCGGAGAGCTGGAACGTGAGGCGGCGCACGGCCTTCAGCGCGCCTTCCGCGCCCCGCTCACCCGCGGCGGCGGCCCGTTCCAGGTCGGCCCGCTCGACGGTGGTGAGCGAGAACTCGGCGGCGACGAACAGCGCGCAGGCCAGCGTGAGGAGCAGGGCCAGGAACAGCAGCAGGACCTCGGTCACCGTGCCACCCCCGATCCCGTACGCATGCGAAGCGGTGAGGGGACGGCACGGCTGGTACTGGGAGGCTCACCCATCGTGGGCCGGGGCTCCTTCTTCTCCTCGCACGAGGGTGTCCTCGCGCGAAACGGCGGATCGTGAAGCACGAATGCTTCTACACCTACTGTAAAGGAACCGTAAAACGTCCAGGCCCGGCGGCCCGGGAAAGCCGAGAGCCGTGACGTAAGGGGGCAAGTGCGGACCTCTCCGCCGTCGGGGTGGATGGTGCCCCCTGCCGGTGAAAGAATCCGGTCGGCAAAGACGGCGACGGGCACCTTCGAGCGCGTCCCTGGCGGGTGGGGGCCGATGTGGCTGTGGAGTGGCGGCAGATGAGGACCGGGGCCAAGGCGGTCCCGCGGCCGATCGCGAACCTCGTCGTCTGGACGGGGGCGGGAGCGGGCGCGCTGCTGCTCGTCGGCGTGCTCAGCGCGCTGGGGGTGCTCGACCGCACGGGCCTCGCGCTCGCCGTGCTCTGCTCGCTGGCCGCGGTGCTCAGCACCCGCGGCAGGGTCGCGGCCGCGCCGGGCACGGCGGTGCTGTGCTGGCTGGTGCTCAACGTCTTCGCGACGCACCCCACCGGAGAGGTGAGCTGGGCGGGGCACCGCGACCCCGAGTGGCTTGTCTATCTGCTCGTCGCGGGCCTCACGGGCGCGGTGGCGAGCCGCATCGTGAGCGCCAGGGCCGCCTATCGCCGGGTGACGCCGCAGATCGGCCGCGGCGGCCCGGCGGACTTCTAGCGCCTGAGCAGCGCCGCCAGTTCCGCTTCGAAGAGGGTGGCGGGGTCGAAGCCCATGCCGCTGAAGTGGCCCGAGAGCTCCAGTGAGAGCACGCCGTGCACGCGGGTCCAGAAGGACAGGGCGCGGTGCAGTTCGACGGGGGTGGCCGGGTGGTCGCCCGCCCACTGCCGGTGCGCCTCGATGTGCTGCTCGAAGTCCACGTCGGGCGAGCCGGGGGAGTCGGGCGAGCTGGGGTCCCCGGGGCCGGGACCGGCGGCTTCCGGGGAGTCGTCCGGCAGCTTCGCGGAGGCGTCGAGCAGCGCCGACATGATCTCTTGGGAGATCGCGGTGACGTCCTCGGGGGCGTGGTATCCGGGCACCGGGGTGCCGAAGATCAGCAGATACCGATGGGGGTCCTCCAGCGCCCAGCGGCGCAGGACGTGCCCCAGCTCCGGGAGGTCCGCGCCGTCCCTGGCGTTCGCGCCGACGGTGTCGGCGAGGCCCCGGTAGGCGTCCCTGATGAGCTCGGTGATCAGCTCGTCACGGCTGCCGAAGTAGCGGTAGAGCGCGGGGCCGCTCATGCCCATCCGCTTGGCGATCGCGTTGAGGGACAGCGCGGACGCGCCCGCGTCGGCGATCTGCTCCCACGCCCGTTCCTTGATCTCCGCGCGGACCTGGCTGCGGTACCGCTCGCGGGGGGATGCCGTGCCGGCGGCCTTCGCCATGTCCGGTCTCCGCTCGTCGTGACGCTCTGGATGGCTACGTCTTGGTGCTTGCGTTAGAACCTATCACCGAACCTCTTGACTGGCTGTCGCGAAAGTTATAGCTTCTAACCAACGCAAGAAGAGCTAGCCCGAATGGACGGGCCGGCCGGGCCGACGGAGGTTGTCATGAGTGGTGCGGGATCCATCGAGCGTGTCGAGGTCGTCCTGCCGGGTCTCGCCGAGCCGGAGGAGCTCCAGCTGCGGCGCGGTCCGCTTCCCGTCGCGGAAGCCGGGCAGGTGGTCGTCGCGATGGAGGCCACCGGCGTCTCGTTCGCCGAGCAGCAGATGCGCCGCGGCCGTTACTACGACCAGCCGCCCTTCCCGTTCGTGCCGGGTTACGACCTGGTCGGCACCGTCATAGAGGCAGGACCCGGCGCGGCCCCCGACCTGGTCGGCAAGCGCGTCGCGGCGATGACCAAGACCGGCGGCTGGGCCAGCCACGTGGCGCTCGACGCGGCGGACGTCGTCGAGGTGCCCGAGGGTGTCGGCGCGGCGGAGGCGGAGACCGCGGTGGTCAACGGCATCACCGCGTGGCAGATGCTGCACCGCAAGGCGCGGGTGCGTTCGGGGCAGACGATCCTGGTGCACGGTGCCAACGGAGGCGTCGGTTCGCTCCTCGTCCAGTTGGCCCTCAGCGCCGGAGTGCGGGTGATCGGCACGGCGTCCGCCCGCCACCACGAAGCGCTGTCGAAGCTGGGCGTCACCCCCGTCGACTACCGCGCCGAGGACGTCCCGCGCCGGGTGCGCGAGCTCGTGCCCGGCGGTGTGGACGCGGTGTTCGACCACATCGGCGGCCGCAGCGTCACCGACTCGTGGCGGCTGCTCGCACCCGGCGGGACCCTCGTCTCGTACGGCAGCGCCGCCACCCGCGACGACACGGGCTCCAAGCAGTGGCCCGTCCTCAAGATCCTCGGCAGGGTCTGGGTGTGGAACGCGCTGCCGAACCGCCGCCGTGCGTACTTCTTCAACGTCTGGGCCGGACGTGCGTTCGCCAAGGACAGCTTCCGGATCCGGCTCCGTGAAGACCTGGGCCAGGTCTTCGCCGCGCTCCAGCGGGGCGAGATCACCCCGGGCATCGCCGCCGAACTGCCGCTGGCGCGCATCGCCGAGGCCATGCGGCTGGCCGAGTCCGGCACGGTCAGCGGCAAGGTCGTCCTCACGCCCTGAGCCGTCCTCCTGCCCCGAGTTGTCCTCCTACCCCGTTCGCCTCGAACCTGTGCCAGCCCGCCTCCCAAGGAGCCTCCCGTCATGAGCGACACCCTCGGCCAAGTCCCTTACGTCTCCGGCCACTTCACTCCCGTTCCCGACGAGCTCACCGCTCGCGATCTGACCGTCCGCGGCACCATCCCGCCGGAGCTGTCGGGCCGCTATTTCCGTAACGGGCACAATCCCAAGCCGGGCGACGTCCCCACCCACTGGTTCCGCGGCGCGGGCATGCTGCACGGCGTACGCATCGACGGGGGCCGCGCCGAGTGGTACCGCAACCGCTGGGTCCGCACCCCCGCCCTGGACGGCGCGCCGACCGTCCGTGACGACGGGAGCGTCGACCTCGCCGCCAGCATCGCGGGCACCCACGTCATCGAGCACGCGGGCCGCATCCTGGCCCTCCAAGAGGCCAACCTGCCCTTCGAGATGACCCCGGAGCTCGACACGATCGGGGCGTACGACTTCCGGGGCCGGCTCACCACCGCCATGACCGCACACCCCAAGGAGGACCCGGTCACGGGCGAGCTGCACTTCTTCGGCTACGCGGCGGTCCCGCCCTATCTGACGTACTACATCGCCAACGCCAAGGGCGAGTTGACGCACAGCCAGATCGTGCCAGGGGCGGGCCCCACCCTCATGCACGACTTCGGCCTCACCGCTCGGTACACCGTCTGGCTGGACCTGCCCGTGGTCTTCGACGCGGCGGAGCACTCCGGCGTCCCGTACCGGTGGAGCGACACCCACCGTCCGCGCATCGGTGTGCTGCCGCGCGAAGGAGGGGCCGATCCGATGTGGTTCGAGGTCGAGGCGGGCGCGTTGATCCATGTGACCAACGCCTACGAGGACGCCCAGGGGCGCGTCGTCGTCGAGGGGCCCCGCTACGACCGGTCCTCCTGGGAGAGCAGCTGGAAGTGGTGGACCGGCGCGCCGGGGCACCCCTCCGTACCCGTGATCGGTTCGATGCGGCACCGCTGGATCCTCGACCCGGCCTCCGGCACCGCGCGCGAGGAACCGCTCGACTCCCTGGTCACCGAATTCGCGACCATCAACGAGGCGTTGATCGGCGCGGCCCACCGCTACACGTACACGGTCGCCTTCCCGGGCGCGGGACTTGAGCGGTACGCCCTGGTCAAGTACGACGCGAGGACCGGCGAGCGGCAGATCGCCGACGCGGGACCGGGGCGGATGTACGGAGAGCCGTACTTCGTGCCCGCGGCCCAGGGAGCGGCGGAGGATGACGGCTACCTCCTCACCCTCGTCGGCGACCTGACTCGTGACTCCTCCGAACTGCTCATCTTGGACGCCAAGGACATCACCGCCGCCCCGATAGCCGCCGTCGAACTGCCCCGGCGCGTGCCGGCGGGGATCCACGGCTCGTGGATCCCCGACACGGCGGCGTAGCTACCGGAGCGGGACCGGTGACGGCTCGCGCGGGCGGTCCTCGGACGTGACCTCCTGGTGCCGGCCCAGGGAGCGGAAGAGCCGCGCCGCGGTGATGACGCCACCGGTGCTGGTCAGGCCCTCCAGTACGCCGCGGCGGTGCCCGAGTCGCACGGCCTCCTCCCTGACCCGGTGCATCAGGAAGATGTTGTAGTCGATGCCCAGGAGAAGCACCGGCGAGACCAGCGCCCGCAACAGCCAGATCAGGACGGCGAGGACCTGATACGTATCAGGGTCGGATCAGGGATACCTCAGGGTCGGCCCCGTACGGGTCACCAGAACGAGCCGTCGACCGGCACCTGAGCCTTGAATGGACGCGTGACCGCGACCCCCGACGACTGCCTCGCGCGCAATGAATGGATCTGCGGTGAGTATCTGAGCACCCGCCGCCAGATCCTGATCGACGCGGTCGTCCAGCACCTCCAGCTGACCGCCGTCTCCGTGCTCGTCGCGCTCGTCGTCGCCGTGCCGCTCGCCGTCGTCGCCCGCCGCTGGGGCTGGGCAGCGGGACCCGTGCTCGCGCTCACCACGATCCTGTACACGATCCCCTCGCTCGCGATGTTCTCGCTGCTGCTCCCCGTGTACGGCCTCTCCGCGTCCCTCGTCGTCGCCGGGCTCGTCCTGTACTCGCTCACCCTGCTGGTGCGGAACATCCTCGCCGGGCTGCGCGCCGTCCCCGAGGACACCCGGCAGGCCGCCCGCGGCATGGGCTACGGCCCGATCCGGCTGCTGCTCACCGTGGAACTCCCGCTCGCCCTGCCCGCCGCCATGGCCGGGCTGCGCATCGCCATGGTCTCCGCGGTCTCCCTCGTCACCGTCGGCGCCATCGTCGGCTTCGGCGGCCTGGGCAATCTGATCTACGCGGGCATGAACACCTACTTCAAGGCGCAAGTACTGACCGCATCGGTGCTCTGCGTGGTCATCGCCGTCGCCGCCGATCTGCTGCTGCTCGGCGTACAGCGCGTGCTGACTCCCTGGACCAGGGCGGTGCGCTCATGAAGACACTCGGCGACGCCTGGTCGTGGCTCACCGACGCCGCGCACTGGGCCGGTGACGACGGCATCTGGCACCGGCTCACCCAGCACCTCGTCCTCACCGTCGTCTGCCTGCTGCTCAGCTGTCTGATCGCGCTGCCCGTCGCCCTCGTCCTCGGCCACCTCGGCAAGGGCGGCGCACTCGCCGTGAACATCTCCAACGTCGGGCGCGCGGTGCCCACCTTCGCGGTCCTCGTGCTGCTGCTCCTCACCCCGCTCGGCAAGTGGGGCGAAGGCCCGACGGTCGTCGCCCTGGTCCTCTTCGCGGTGCCTCCGCTGCTCACCAACGCCTACGTCGGGATGCGCGGCGTCGACCGCAGCATCGTGCAGGCGGCGCGCGGCATGGGGATGACCGGGCGGCAGATGCTCTGGCGGGTCGAACTGCCGCTCGCGCTGCCCCTGGTGCTCAGCGGGGTGCGCATCGCGGCCGTGCAGCTCGTCGCCACCGCCACCATCGCCGCGCTCGCGGGCGGCGGCGGACTCGGCCGGATCATCACGGCGGGCTTCAACCTGGCGAGCACCGCCCAGGTGGTCGCGGGCGCGGTCCTCGTCGCCGTCTTCGCGCTTCTGGTCGAGGGCGTCTTCGAGGCCGCCGAACGGCTGGCGCCCGGGTGGGCGCGGACCCGGGGGAGGGCGTGATGCGGCGGCGCGCAGGGGCGGCGATGACGCTGCTCGCCCTGCTCACCGGCTGCACCGGCGGGCCCTCGCTGGAGAACCAGGGCGCGGTCACCGCGCCGCCGGGCGACAGCAAGCACCTCGTCGTCGGCTCGGCGGGATTCACCGAGAGCGATCTGCTCGCCCAGATGTATCTGCTGCTCCTGAAGAAGGCCGGTTACGGCGCCGAGATCCTCTCCGTCGCCAACCGGGAGCTCTACGAACCCGCCCTGGAGTCCGGCCAGATCGATGTCGTCCCCGAGTACGCGGCGACCTTCGCGGACTGGCTCAACGCCAAGAAGAACGGCGCCGACGCGCCGCCCGTCGGCTCGCCCGACCTCGACACCACCATGAAGGCGCTGCGCTCCCTGGCCGCCCCGCGCGGCCTGACCGTCCTCGATCCCGGCAAGGCCGTCGACCAGAACGCCTTCGCCGTCGCCGCTTCGTACGCCAAGGAGCACCATCTCAAGACCCTCAGCGACCTCGGGAAGTCGGGCCTGAAGGTGCGGCTCGCCGCGGGCGACGAATGCGTACAGCGTCCCTACTGCGCCCCGGGGCTGAAGAAGGTCTACGGCATCGACGTCACCGGCGTCGACCCGAAGGGCGTGGGCACCACCCAGGCCAAGAAGGCCGTGCAGGACGGCAAGGACCAGATGGTCCTCACCACCTCCACGGACGCGACGCTCGACAACTTCGGGCTCGTGCTCCTCAAGGACGACAAGCACCTGCAGAACGCCGACTACATCGTCCCGGTCGTCAACCGCTCCCGGGCGGGCAGTGACCGCGTCGCGGCGGCGCTCGGGCGGCTCAATCCCGTGCTGACCACGGAGGACCTGGCGTCCATGAACGAGCAGGTGGACAGCTGGCGTCGGCTGGCCGAGGACGTGGCACGGACCTATCTGGAGAAGAAGGGACTGCTCTGAGGGCGCCCCTTACAGGGCTCCCTCACGCGTCCGCGACCGAGTCGAATTCCACCTGGTCCCGCGCGACCCCTTGCGCGTCCGCGTCCACCGAGCGCCGCAGCGCCTCGTGCAGCTTCGCCGGGGTGAGTACGCCCAGGAACCGCGCACCGTCGAGCACCGCGACCCAGCCCGCGTCGTGCTGGAGCATCACGCCGAACGCCTGCTTGAGCGGGGCGCCGACCGGGACCCAGGAGTTCATGCGGTGCGCCAGATCGCCGACCGTGCCGCCCGCGCCTGCCAGCGCCACCTCGTCGACGCCCACCCAGCCGTGCAGATCCCCGTCCGCGTCCAGGACGACCGCCCAGCGGGCCTCCTCCTCGCGCATCCTGGCCGCGGCCTGCGCGGCGGGCTCGTCGAGGCGGGCGAGCGGCGGCTCCTCCAGGTCGTCCGACTGGATCTCGGTGACCGAGAGCCGTTTGAGGCCCCGGTCGGCGCCCACGAACTCGGCGACGTACGGCGTCGCGGGCGTCCCGAGCACCGCTCCCGGCGGGTCGAACTGCTCGATGCGCCCCTGCCCGTACACCGCGATCCGGTCGCCGAGCCGGACCGCCTCCTCGATGTCGTGCGTGACGAGCAGCACCGTCTTGCGGACGGCTGCCTGCATCCGCAGGAACTCGTCCTGGAGCTGCTCGCGCACCACCGGGTCGACCGCGCCGAACGGCTCGTCCATCAGGAGCACCGGCGGATCGGCCGCGAGCGCCCGTGCCACCCCGACGCGCTGGCGCTGGCCGCCGGAGAGCTGTTCGGGGTAGCGGGAGCCGTACGTCTTCGGGTCGAGGCCCACCAGGTCGAGCAGTTCGGCGGCGCGGGCCCGCGCCTTCGCCTTCTTCCAGCCGACCAGCGCGGGAACCGTCGCCGTGTTGTCGAGGATGGTCCGGTGCGGGAACAGGCCGACCTGCTGGATGACGTAGCCGATGCGGCGGCGCAGGCGCACCGGGTCGATGTCGGCGATGTTCTCGCCGTTCACGAAGATGCGGCCCGACGTCGGTTCGATGAGGCGATTGACCATCATCATCGTCGTGGTCTTGCCGCAGCCCGAGGGGCCGACGAGCGTGACCAGTTCGCCCTCGGCGACCTCGAAGGAGAGGTCGTCCACGGCCGTCGTGCCGTCCGGGTAGCGCTTGGTCACCTGCTCGAACCGGATCATGCGTTCACGCTAGCCGTGCCCGTCACTCCCCGCTCATCAGCACCACCTCCAGGGTGCGCGGTCCGTGCACCCCCTCGACCCGGTCCAGCTCGATGTCGCTGGTCGCGGAAGGGCCCGAGATCCAGGTGAGCGGACGGACCGGGTCCAGCCGTTCGAGGGCCTGCGGGACGGAGGAGACGACCTGATCGGGCACCCGTACGACGCAGATGTGGTGGTCCGGCACCAGGGTGATGCGGCGCCTGCCCTGGTCGGGGGAGCCGTCCAGGACGAGCGTGCCGGTCTCGGCGACGGCGACCGCGCAGCCGGTGACGACGCTGTCGACCTCGTCGAGCTGGTGCGGGGTGCTCGCGGCGCGGTCGTGGATGCGGACCGGGTCCGCCGCCTTGAGCCAGTACGGCGGCAGGCCCGGCGGCACGAGGACCGTCTGCGCGCCGCGCTCCGCCAGCAGCCGCATCAGGAGCTCCGACAGCTCATCGGCCGTACAGCGATGCACGATCGCGCGATAGTCCGCGAGGTTCTCCGCGAGCAGGTCCACGGTCTGCTCGGTGGTGCGGTCGCCGTGCTCGCGCGCGTACCGGCGGTCCAGCGACACCTCGTACGACTGTTCGCCCGTGAGCCCTTCGTCCGGTACGTCGGCGAGTGCCCGCCGCACCCGGCCCAGGATCCGGTCCCTGTTGCTCACTTGGTGCCGCCCTTCCCGCTGTCCTTGCCGCCGTTCGTCCGCCGCCACCAGTCGCGGAACGGCTCCGGCGGAAGCTTCGGCAGGTCACGTGTCGCGCTCCAGGCCCGGCCGGGACCGGGGAGCGTGCGCGGATGCAGTGCGCGGGTGCGCGAGGCGAGACGCTGGCCCGCGTGCAGCACTCCCGGCCGGGCGAACGCCAGGCCCGCGGCGCGCATCGCCGCCCGCTCCGCCGCATGTCCCTTGGCTGGCTTGAGGGTCACCTTCACGCCGTGCCGGGTGACCTCGCCGCCCTGGACGATCCGCTCCCGCAGGTGCACGAGGACCTCGGGGATGTCGATGGCGACCGGACACACCTCGTAGCAGGCGCCGCAGAGCGAGGAGGCGTAGGGGAGCGAGGCGTCGATCTCGCTCTGCGTGCCGCGCAGTTGCGGACTGAGGATCGCGCCGATCGGGCCCGGGTACACCGAGCCGTACGCGTGGCCGCCCGCCCGCTCGTACACCGGGCACACATTGAGACAGGCCGAGCAGCGGATGCAGCGCAGGGCCTGGCGGCCGACCTCGTCGGCGAGGGTGTCGGTGCGGCCGTTGTCGAGCAGGACGAGGTGGAAGGTGCGCGGGCCGTCGGCCGTGTCCGCGTCGGTGGTGCCCGTCCACATCGACGTGTACGGATTCATGCGTTCGGCCGTCGAGGAGCGCGGCAGCGTCTGGAGGAAGACCTCCAGATCGCGCCAGGTCGGCACGGTCTTCTCGATGCCGACCACGGAGATCAGGGTCTCGGGGAGCGTGAGGCACATCCGGCCGTTGCCCTCCGACTCGACGACGACCAGGGTGCCGGTCTCGGCGACCATGAAGTTCGCCCCTGAGATTCCGACCTTGGCGCGCAGGAACTTCTCGCGCAGATGCAGACGGGCCGCCTCGGCCAGCTCGGCGGGCGTGTCGGTGAGACCTTCCGTGGCCGGGCGGCCCCACCCGGCCATCTCCTTCGCGAAGATGTCGCGGATCTCGCCGCGGTTGCGGTGGATGGCGGGGACCAGGATGTGCGAGGGCCTGTCGTGGCCCAACTGCACGATCAGCTCGGCGAGATCGGTCTCGTAGGCGCGGATGCCCTCGGCTTCGAGTGCCTCGTTGAGGCCGATCTCCTGGGTCGCCATCGACTTGACCTTGACGACCTCGCTCTCGCCCGTCGCCTTCACCAGGGCCGTGACGATCCGGTTGGCCTCGTCCGCGTCGGCCGCCCAGTGGACGGTGCCCCCGGCGCTTACGACCGACTCCTCCAACTGCACCAGGTAGCGGTCGAGATGGCGCAGCGTGTGGTCCTTGATGCGCCGCCCCGCCTCGCGCAGCTCGGCCCAGTCGTCGAGCTCGGCGACGGCGCGGGCCCGCTTGTCGCGGATGGTGTGGGTGGCGTGCCGGAGGTTGGCGCGCAGCGTCGTGTCGGCCACGGCTTCGTGCGCGGCCTTCGGGAAGGCGGGCATGCCGACGAATGTGCCGCCGCTCATGACAGGGGCTCCTCTTCCGTGCTGGCCAGGATCTCCGCGATGTGGACGGGCCGCACCGCCGTGCGCAGCCGGGCCGCCGTGCCGCCGATGTGCATCAGACAGGAGTTGTCGGCGGCGCACAGGACGTCGGCGCCCGTGGACTCCGCGTTGCGCACCTTGTCCGCGCCCATCGCCGCCGAGACATCGGAGTTCTTCACGGCGAACGTGCCGCCGAAGCCGCAGCACTCCTCGGCGCCCGGCAGCTCGACGAGTTCGAGTCCCGCGACCGCCCGGAGGAGCCGCGCGGGCCGCTCGCCGAGACCGAGGGAACGCAGGCCGTGGCAGGTCGGGTGGTAGGTGACCTTGTGCGGGTAGTACGCGCCGACGTCCGTCACCCCCAGGACGTCCACCAGGAATTCGGTGAGTTCGTACGTCCTGGGCACCACCGGCGCCAGGGTGCGGGCCAGGCCGTCGCCGCGGCCCTCCGCGCGGGCCCGCTCACCCATGCGGGGATACAGCTCGCGCACCATCGCCCCGCAGGACCCGGACGGCGTCACGATCGCGTCGTACGTGTCCGAACCGAATACATCGGAGAAATGACGCGCCATTGGTTCCGCCTGATGGCGATAGCCCGTGTTGTAGTGGGCTTGCCCGCAGCAGGTCTGCGCCATCGGGAAGTCGACCTCAACTCCCAGCCTGGTCAGCAGTTTCACCACCGCGCGGCCCGTGTCCGGATAGAGCGTGTCGTTGACACAGGTCAGGAACAGGGCGACACGCATCGCGGGTTCCTCCTCGTCGATCATCGGATGGGTGCAGGGTACGCGGGCGCGTGGCGTTACGGGAGTCGCCCACGGCCACCGATGCGCGCCTCGCACTCGCTTCGCGCTCGCTCCGCGCTCGCCTCGTCCTCATCTCGCATCGAGCCGTTCCTGCGCGGTCCGCCAGGCGGTGGTGTCGCCCCGTGGTTCGTAGCGCGTCGGCGGGATGGCGCGGGCCACCAGCGCCCGTGCCTCGGCGCCGTCGGCCACGACACCGTGCGCCCGCGCCTGCACCAGGACGTTGCCCACCGCGGCGGCCTCGGCGGGACCGGCCAGCAGGGGCAGTCCGCAGGCGTCCGCGGTCAGTTGGCACAGCAGTGTGTTGCGTGCGCCGCCGCCGACCAGATGGACGACGCCGACCGGCTGTCCGGTCAGCCGACGGGCGTCCAGGATTGCCTTACGGTGAGCGAGCGCCAGGGAGTCCAGGACACAGCGGGTCGTCTCGGCGGGCGTGCCGGGGACGGGCTGACCGGTGGCGCGGCAGGCCGCCGCTATGCGGTCCGGCATCCGGCCCGGCGCGAGGAAGGCGGGATCGCCCGCGTCCACGACGGAGCGCAGCGGCGCCACGTCGGCCGCCGCGGCGAGCAGCGCGGCCAGATCGGGGTCGCCCCAGTCGCGCAGGCACTCCTGGAGAAGCCAGAGGCCCATGATGTTGCGCAGATGACGGACGGTGCCGTCGACGCCGAGTTCGTTGGTGAAGTTGGCCTCGCGGCTCTCCTCCGTACGCACGGGGGCGTCGAGTTCGAGCCCGGCGAGCGACCAGGTGCCGGTGCAGATGTACGCGAAGTCGCTGCCGCTGGCCGGGACGGCGGCGACGGCCGACGCGGTGTCGTGCGAGGCGACCGCCGTCACCGGCACGGGGCCCGCGAGCCCCGTCTCGGCCAGGACGTGCGGCAGTAGTTCCCCCGCGGGGGCGCCGGGGCGGCGCAGCGGCGGGAACAGGCCGAGGTCGATGCCGAGCCGCCCTGCCGTCTCGTACGACCAGTCGCGCGTGCCCGGGTCGATGAGCTGGGTGGTCGACGCGTTGGTGAGCTCGGTGCCCGCCTGCCCGGTCAGCCAGTACGCGATCAGGTCGGGGATGAGCAACGCGGTCCGCGCCGCGCTGAATTGAGCGGTCCCGCGCGCGGCCATGAGTTGGTACAGGGTGTTGAACGGGGCGTGCTGAAGTCCCGTCGCCCGGTACAGCTCGGCGGCGGGGACGCTCGCCCGCACCTTCTCGGCGACCCCTTCGGTCCGGCCGTCGCGGTAGTGCACGGGGTTGCCGAGCAGGTCACCGTCGGCGTCGAGAAGGCCGTAGTCGACCGCCCAGCTGTCGATGCCGACCGACGCGACGGGCCCGGCGGCCCGCAGCCCGGAGAGCACGCCCGCGTAGAGCGCGAGAATGTCCCAGCGCAGCGTGGAGCCCGTCCGCACGGGAGTGTTGGCGAACCGTCGAACCTCCTCCATGACGAGCCGCCCCGGCCCGACCCGCCCCACCATGACGCGCCCACTGGACGCGCCCAGGTCGACGGCGGCGAAGCGGGGGGCGGGGTTGAGGGGCATGGCTCTCCTGGGGGAGGGGTGGGACGGGTTGATGCGTGGGTGCGTGCGTATGCGGGTGGTTGGGTACGGGGTCCTCGGCGCCCTGGTGCTGCGGCCGCGTGCCGCGCGGCGGTGCGACCGCGGCCACCTCACCGCAGAAACGCCCCCGCCACCCCCGCATCCACCGGTATGTGCAACCCCGTCGTGTGGGACAGGTCGCCGCCCGTCAGGGCGAACACCGCGTTCGCCACGTGTTCGGGGAGTACCTCCCGCTTGAGGAGCGTCCTGCGGGCGTAGAACTCGCCGAGTTCCTCCTCCGGCACCCCGTACACCGCGGCCCGCTGCGCGCCCCAGCCGCCCGCGAAGATGCCAGAGCCGCGCACCACCCCGTCGGGGTTCACTCCGTTGACGCGGATGCCGTGCTCGCCCAGTTCGGCGGCGAGGAGGCGCACCTGGTGGGCCTGGTTGGCCTTGGTCGCGGAGTAGGCGATGTTGTTCGGGCCCGCGAACACCGCGTTCTTGGAGGCGATGTAGACGATGTCGCCGCCCAGGCCCTGCGCCGTCAGCATGCGGGCGGCCTCGCGGGAGACCAGGAAGGAACCGCGTGCCATGACGGAGTGCTGGACGTCCCAGTCCTGTGCCGTGGTCTCCAGGAGCGGCTTGGACAGGGAGATCCCGGCGTTGTTAACGACCAGGTCGACGCCGCCGAAGGCGAGCGCCGCCGCCTCGAACGCCGCGAAGATCTGCGCCTCGCTCGTCACGTCGACCGTGACCGCCACCGCCCGGTCGGGGCCGCCCAGTTCCTCGGCGACGGCCGCCGCGTTCGCCGTGTCGCGGTCCGCGACGACCACGCAGGCGCCCTCGGCGACGAGCCGGTGCGCGATCGCCCTGCCGATGCCGCTGCCCGCGCCGGTCACCAGGGCGACCCGGGTGGCGAGCGGCTTCGGTGCGGGCAGCCGCCGCAGCTTGGCCTCCTCCAGGTCCCAGTACTCGATGCGGAACTTCTCCAACTCCTCGATCGGCGCGTACGACGAGACGGCCTCGGCGCCCCGCATGACCTGGATCGCGTTGACGTAGAACTCGCCCGCCACGCGCGCGGTCTGCTTGTCCTTGCCGAAACTGAACATGCCCACGCCGGGGACCAGCACGATCGCCGGGTCGGCGCCGCGCATCGCGGGGGAGCCGGGCTCCGCGTGCCGGGCGTAGTACGCCGCGTACTCCGCGCGGTAGGCGGCGTGCAGCTCACGCAGCCGGGCGACGGCGTCGGCCAGCGGCGCCGTCGGCGGCAGGTCGAGGACCAGGGGCCTGACCTTCGTACGGAGGAAGTGGTCGGGGCAGGACGTGCCGAGGGCGGCGAGGCGGGGGTGCGCGGCGCGGGAGAGGAAGTCCAGGACGGGCGCCGAGTCGTCGAAGTGGCCCACCTGCGCGTGGTCCTGGGAGGCCAGGCCGCGGATCACGGGGGCCAGTGCCGCGGCGCGGGCGCGGCGCTCCGCAGTGGCGAGCGCCCCGTACCCGTCGAGCTCCGGGCCGAAGGGCTCGGGACCGCCCCGCTCGGCGATGAACCGCTCCGCCGCACGGATCATGTGCAGGGAGTTGGCCTCGCACTCCTGGCTCGTGTCGCCCCACGCGGTGATGCCGTGGCCGCCGAGGACACAGCCGATGGCCCGGGGGTGCGCGGCCTGCACCGCCGCGATGTCCAGGCCGAGCTGGAAGCCGGGGCGGCGCCAGGGCACCCAGACCACCGTGTCGCCGAAGCACTCGGCGGTCAGCTTCTCGCCGTCGGCCGCGCAGGCCAGCGCGATGCCCGAGTCGGGGTGGAGGTGGTCCACGTGCGCCGCGTCGACCAGACCGTGCATCGCGGTGTCGATGGACGGTGCCGCGCCGCCCTTGCCGTGCAGGCAGTAGTCGAAGGCCCCGACCATCTCGTCCTCGCGCGCCACGCCCCCGTACACCCCGGTCAGCGCGCGCAGCCGGTCGAGGCGCAGCACGGCGAGGCCGGGCTCCGTGAGCGTGCCGAGGTCGCCGCCGGAGCCCTTGACCCACATGAGGTCGACGTCGGCGCCGGTCACGGGGTCGACGGCGGTGCCCTTCACCGACGCGTTGCCCCCCGCGTAGTTGGTGTTGCGCGGGTCGGCGCCCAGCGCGTGGGCGCGGGCGAGGAGTTCACCCACGCACGGGTGCGGTCCCCGCCGATCCCGCTGTCGCCCCTCGTGGTCCCGCTGCTCCATCTCGCTCATGCCCCCCACCCGGCCTGCTCGCCGCCGACGCGCTCCTTGACGATCGACTCCTGCCATCCTGACCGCCGATAGGCCCCCATGGGATCCGGGTCCACCCCCATATCCGCCCTGACTTCGGCCAGTAGGGGACGGACGTCGGTGCTGTACGCGTCCATCAGCACCTCGTTCGCCGCGAGCACGTCGCCGGTGCGCTGCGCGCCGGCCAGCGCGTCCGCGTCCACGAGCAGTGCCTTCGCGGTGGCCTCCTGCACGTTCAGGACCGAGCGGATGATCGCGGGGATCTTCGCCTCGATGTTGTGGCACTGGTCGAGCATGAAGGCGACGTCCGCCGTGAAGCCGCCGCCGCGCACCACCTCGTACATGATCCGGAAGAGCTGGAAGGGGTCGGCGGCGCCGGCCATCAGGTCGTCGTCGGCGTAGAAGCGGGAGTTGAAGTCGAAGCCGCCGAGCCTGCCCTCGCGCAGCAGCGTCGCCACGATGAACTCGATGTTCGTGCCGGGCGCGTGGTGGCCTGTGTCGACGACGACCTTCGCCTTGGGGCCGAGCGCCAGACAGTGCGCGTACGCGGTGCCCCAGTCGGGGACGTCGGTGGCGTAGAAGGCCGGTTCGAAGAGCTTGTACTCCAGGAGCATCCGCTGGTGGTCGCCGAGCCGGTCGTGGACCGTGCGCAGCGCCTCGGCCAGCCGGTCCTGGCGGGCGCGCAGATCGTCCTGCCCGGGGTAGTTGGTGCCGTCGGAGAACCACAGCTTGAGGTCTCTGGAGCCGGTCTCGTCCATGATGTCGACGCACTCCAGGAGGTGCGCCACCGCCTTGCGGCGGACCGCGGGGTCCGGGTTGGTGACGGAGCCCAGCTTGTAGTCGTCGTCCTGGAAGACGTTGGAGTTCACCGCTCCCAGCCGCAGACCGCGTTCCGCCGCGTAGCCGGCGAGCGCTCCGTAGTCGTCGACGCGGTCCCAGGGGATGTGCAGGGCGACGGCGGGCGCCACGCCCGTGTGAGCGTGCACGCGTGCGGCGTCGTCCACCTTCTCGCGTGTCGTGCGGGGGACGCCTGGCTGCGCGAAGACCTTGAAGCGCGTGCCGGAGTTGCCGTACGCCCAGGACGGTGTCTCCAGGGTCTGGGTGGTGAGTGCCGCTTTCACGGCGTCCTTGCTGGTTCCGGCGGTCATCGCGCAGCCCTTCCGGGTGGTCGGTCGAGGTGGGTCAGTTGGCGAAACGGTGGGTTCCGGAGGCCACGGCGAACACGGCGCAGCCGTCGTCCATCCGCAGGAACTCCGCGCTGCCGTGGGAGACGTCGGCCGCCTCGTCGGCCGGTATCCACACCTCGGCGGTGGTGTGGGCGGGCAGCGTGAGGGTGAGACGGAATCCGTCGTCGCCCGTCCGCCAGCGGGTGCTGATCGGCCCGCGCACCGAGTCGAAGCGGGCTTCGGCCCGGGTGACGCCGCCGCCGGGGCGTGGCCGTACCCGCACCTTCCGGAAGCCGGGTGCGGCCGGTGCGATGCCCGCGATGTTCGCGTACATCCACTCGCCCACGGAGCCGTACGCGTAGTGGTTGAAGGAGTTCATGCCGGCGTCCTGGAAGCTGCCGTCCGGCCTGATGGAGTCCCAGCGCTCCCACATCGTGGTGGCGCCCCGGTCGATCTGGTAGCCCCAGCCGGGGAAGGTCCGCCGGGCGAGCAGCCGGTGGGCGACATCGGTGTGGCCGGTGTCGGTGAGCACGGGGAGCAGTCGCGGCGTGCCGAGGAAGCCGGTGGACAGGTGCCAGTCCTTGGACCTGATGAGGTCGACGAGGCGGTCCGCTGCGGGCCCCCGGTCGGCGTCGGCGAGCAGGTCCATGGAGAGGGCCAGCACGTAGGCGGTCTGGGTGTCGCCCTTCACGCGCCCGCCGGAGGTGACGTACGCGGCGCGGAAGGCGTCACGGACGCTCGTGAACAGCGTCCGGTAGGGCCCGGGATCCTTGCCGAGCGCCTCGGCGGACCTGGCGACGAGGTCGGCGCTGTGGGCGAAGTAGGCCGTGCCGATGACGTCCTTGGGTGTCTCGTCCTGGATGTTGAGCCAGTCCCCGTAGCCCTCGGCGGGCCGCAGGAAACCGCTGCTGTGCTTCTCCAGGTACGCCAGCCACTTGCGCATCGAGTCCCACGCCTGTTCCAGGACGCGCGTGTCGCCGTACGCCTGGTAGAGCGCCCACGGCACGGTGACGCCCGCGTCGCCCCAGCCCGCGACGCCCTTGCCGACGGCGTCCAGGTACGGCGCGACGTCGGTGAACGCGCCGTCGGCGGACTGCGCGTCCCGCAGGTCGTCGAGCCACTTGGTGAGGAACCGCGCCGACTCCATGGTGTAGGCGGCGGTGGGCGCGAAGACGTTGATGTCGCCGGTCCAGCCGAGCCGTTCGTCGCGCGCGGGCGTGTCGGTCGGCACGGAGACGAAGTTGCCGCGCTGTCCCCAAGTGATGTTGCTGTGCAGCTGGTTGAGCATGGGGACGTCGGTCTCGAAGTCCATGGTGAACGGCGCCGCCGTGTGGACGACCCGGCCCGCGACCGCGTCCAGCGGGGGCCTGCCCGGGTAGCCGGTGACCTCGACGTAGCGGAACCCGTGGAAGGTGAAGCGCGGTTCGTAGGTCTCCTTGCCGCCGCCCTTCAGGGTGTAGGTGTCGGTGGCGCGGGCCGTGCGCAGGTTGGCGGTGTAGAGCGTGCCGTCGGGGTTGAGCACCTCGGCGTGCCGCAGCCGCACGGTCGTGCCCGCCTTCCCCGACACGGTCAGCCGGACCGCGCCGACCATGTTCTGGCCGAGGTCGTAGACGAACACGCCGGGCTTCGGCTCGGTCATCTTCCGTGCGGCGAGGGTGCGTTCGACGCGCGTGGCGCCGTCGACGGCGGCCACCAGCGTGGCGCTCACCTTCTCCACGGCGGCCGCGGGGACCCAGCCGGAGTCGTCGAACCCGGCCTCGGTCCAGCCCGCGGTCTCCCGGCGGGCGTCGTACTCCTCGCCCGACATCAGATCCGCGCCGAGCACGGGCCCGGTGGCCGCGCGCCAGCCCGGTCCCGACAGGACGCGCTCGGTCGTCCCGTCGGTGTACGTGATCTCCAACTGGCCCAGGAACGCCGGGCGTTCACCGTACTGATGGGGCCCGAACCAGCCGATGTTGCCCGCGTACCACCCGGCGGCGAGCGTCACGCCGAGTGCGTTGGTGCCGGAGGTGACCAGGTCCGTCACGTCGTACGTCCGGTACTGGACGCGCTTGCGGTAGTCGGTCCAGCCGGGCGCGAGGCGGTCGTCGCCGACGCGCTCGCCGTTGAGGTGCGCCTCGTACAGGCCGAGGGCCGTCGCGTACAGCCTGGCCCGCGCGACCTTCCTGCCCTTGAGGCGGAACGCGTGGCGCAGTTGGGCCGCGGGGGAGTGGCTCGGCACGACCTTGCCCCAGGGGCCCGCGCCCCAGGCGGCGACGGCCTTGGCCGCGGGCCAGGACCCGTCGTCGTAGCCGGTGGACCGCCAGTCGCCCGACGGCTCCTTGTCGACGGACTTCCAGGAGGCGTCGGTGGAGACGGTGCGCACCCCGTCGGCGGTCGTCAGCTCCAGGAGGCCGAGCAGCCCCGCCGGGCTCTGCGAGGCGTTGGTGGCGGCCACGGCGATGACCGCGGCGCCGGTGCGCAGTTGTGCGGTGACGTCGACGAGGACCGGGCGGCGCCAGTTGTCGGCGGTGCCCTCCGCGTCCGTGTGGGCGACCTGTGCGCCGTTGACGTACGCGGTGAAGCCGTCGTCGGCGGTCAGCACCAGGCGCGCCCGGGTCAGGCCCCGCGGGACGTCGCAGCGGCCACGGAACCAGCGGGTGCCCGCGGGTGCGCCGCTCGCCGGGTCGCCCTCGGCGAACCAGATCCAGGAGGCCTCGTCGAGGCCCGGGGCGTCGACGAGGGCGGCGGGCGGTTCGACCCAGCGCGCCGACCAGTCGGCCGCCGCGGTGAGCCCGGTCTCCCACCAGCCGGGCTCGCTCCAGGCGGATGCCTCGTCCTCGGCGTCCCAGACGCGCACCGACCAGTGGTAGCGCGTACGGGACTTGAGGGCGGGGCCGCCGTACGGCACCAGGGACGAGTCGGCGGACGCGACCTTGCCGCTGTCCCAGACGTCGGGCTTGCCCAGGCGGCCGGGGTCGGTGGCGACACGGATCTGATACGCGCTCTGGGACCGCCCCGGCGTGTCGGATGCCAGGGGCCAACTCAGCCTGGGGCGTGGGGTGTCGAGGCCGAGGGGATGGCTCACGTACTCGACGGTGGGCGCGGTGACGCGCAGGGACTCGGGGCTGCCCGCGGCGGCCGGTGCGGCGGCCGACGCGGTGGCGGGGGACGTGGTGCCCGCGACGGCCGTTCCGAGCGCGGCCGTGGCGGTGGTGCTGAGCAGTCGTCTTCTGCTGATCACTACTTCACTCCGTAACGACTCGGCAATGAATCGTTTCACGAGAGGCGAAGCTAGGGAGAGGGCTCGCACCTGTCAAGGGATATCGGCCTTCTCCCGGTGGATTCTGCGGAACCGGCAGGTTTTCCATCCCACCCTATTGACGGGCCAGTTGGCGCACGCCTAGCTTCCGTGGCACTTGATTGAAACCTTTCATGAGTGCGGCCCCGGTGTGCGGCGCGTCGCCCGTGATCCCCCGTCCGTGCCCCCTTCACCGATCGGTGCTGCCCATGAGAGAGCCCCCTGTCCTTGCCGTGCGGGGTCTGAGCAAGTCCTTCGGCGCGGTGCGCGCACTCCGGGACGTCTCCCTGGAACTCCACGCCGGCGAGGCGCACGCCCTCGCCGGTGAGAACGGCGCGGGGAAGTCCACCCTCATCAAGACCCTCGCCGGGGTGCACAGGCCCGACACCGGAGTGCTCACGCTCGACGGCGAACCGGTCGTCTTCCACGGCCCCGCCGACGCCCGCGACGCCGGAGTCGCCGTCATCTACCAGGAGCCGACGCTCTTTCCCGACCTGTCCGTCGCCGAGAACATCTTCATGGGACGCCAGCCGCGCCGCTCGCTCGGCCGCGTCGACCACAAGGCCGTCGACTCGGCAGCGCGGGCGCTGTTCGCACGGCTCGGCGTCGACCTCGACCCCGAGCGGCCCGCACGCGGTCTGTCCATCGCCGACCAGCAGCTCGTCGAGATCGCCAAGGCGCTCTCCTTCGACGCCCGCGTCCTGATCATGGACGAGCCGACCGCGGCGCTGACCGGCAGCGAAGTGGCCCGCCTCTTCGGCGTCGTACGCACGCTGCGCGAACAGGGCTCGGCGATCCTCTTCATCTCCCACCGCCTGGAGGAGATCTTCGAACTCTGCACGCGCGTCACCACGTTGCGCGACGGCGGCCTGATCGCGAGCGAGCCCGTCGCCGGCCTCACCGAGGACGCCCTGGTGCGCCGCATGGTCGGCCGCGACCTCGACGAGCTCTACCCCAAGCAGGCCACCGAGGCCGGCGCCATCGCGCTCAGCGTGCGCAGGCTGACCCGCGAAGGGGTCTTCACCGACGTGTCGTTCGACGTCAGGCACGGCGAGATCGTCGGACTCGCGGGACTGGTCGGCGCGGGACGCAGCGAGGTCGCCCGCGCCGTCTTCGGCGTCGACCGCTGGGACGCCGGCACCGTCGAGGTCCAGGGCAGGGCCCTGACCAACGGCGCGCCGAGCGTCGCCATGGCGGCGGGCCTCGCGCTGGTCCCCGAGGACCGGCGCGCCCAGGGCCTGGTGATGGACATGTCGATCGAGCGCAACATCGGCCTCACCGGACTGCGCACCACGGTCCGCGCGGGCCTCGTGGACCGCCGCGCCGAACGCAGCCGCGCGCGGGACTGGGCGGTCCGGCTCCAGGTGAAGTACGCGCGGATCGCCGACGCCGTCGGCACCCTCTCCGGCGGCAACCAGCAGAAGGTCGTGCTCGCCAAGTGGCTGGCTACCGACCCCCGCGTGCTGATCGTGGACGAGCCGACGCGCGGGATCGACGTCGGCACCAAGGCCGAGGTCCACCGGCTGCTCTCCGGCCTCGCCGCCGACGGCGTCGCGGTCCTCATGATCTCCTCCGACCTGCCGGAGATCCTCGGCATGGCCGACCGGGTCCTCGTCATGCACGAGGGGCGGCTCACCGCGGAGATCCCGCGCTGCGACGCCACCGAGGAGAGCGTCCTCGCGGCGGCCACGGGGAGGGCGGCATGAGCACCACCACGCGCGGAGCCGCACCGGCCGTCGACCCGGCGGGGGCGGGCGCCACCCGGCTCGTCGACCGCGTCTTCAAGATGCGCGAACTCGCCATCCTGCTCGTCTTCCTGGCGATGATCGCCGTCACCCGGGCGGGCAACAGCGAGTTCCTGTCCGAACAGGGCATCAAGGACCTGCTCCTGAACGCGACCATCCTCGTCCTGGTCGCCACCGGACAGGCCCTGGTCGTCATCACCCGCAACGTCGACCTCTCGGTCGGCTCGACGCTCGGCGTCAGCGCCTTCGCCGCGGGCAACCACCTTCAGAGCGGCGGCAGTTCCCTCGTCGCGGTGCTGCTCGCCGTCGCCCTCGGCGTGGGCTGCGGGCTGCTCAACGGCGCGCTCGTCAGCCTCGGTCAGGTCCCCGCGCTCGTCGTCACCCTCGGCACGCTCTACATCATCCGCGGGCTCGACTCGATCTGGGTGGGCTCCCGGCAGATCACCGCGTCCGATCTGCCCGGCGGATACGTCGACTTCGGCTCGGGCGGCCTCTCGGCACTGCCCTGGCTCGCCATGATCGCCCTCGTCGTACTGGTCGCGGTGGCGTACTACCTGCGGCACTTCAGCGGCGGCCGCGAGCTCTACGCCATCGGCTCCCACCCCGAGGCCGCCCGGCTCGCGGGCATCCCCGTACGCCGGCGGATCCTCGCCGCCTACACCGCCTGCGGAGCCCTCGCCGGACTCGCGGGCGCCCTCTACCTCGCCCGATTCGGCAACGTCGACTCGGCGACCGGCAACGGCTACGAACTCACCGTCGTCAGCGCCGTCGTCGTCGGCGGCGTCGCCTTCACCGGCGGCTCGGGCAGCGTCTACGGAGCCGCGCTCGGCGCGCTCCTGCTGACCTCCATCAACAGCGTGCTCCCCGCGCTCGGCGTCAGCTCCGTATGGGTGCTCGCCATCAACGGCGTCCTGCTGGTCCTCGCCATCGCCGTCGACCGGATCGTCGCCCTGCGCGTCGCCGACGCCCTGAAGAAGCGGGCCGCGCCCAACCGAAGGAGTGCCGGCCATGGCTGAAGGACCGCTCACCCGCGCCGTGCGCTGGGACACCGTCGTCGGCGCCCTCCTCATCGTGCTGCTCCTGCTCTCCTTCGGCTTCGTCGACGGCTTCGGGAACGCCCTCAACCTGTCGTTTCTCATCGGCAACACCCTGCCCATCGCGCTGATCGCCCTCCCCATGACGATGCTCGTCGTCTCCGGAGAGATCGATCTGTCGGTGGCCTCCACCGCGGGCCTGTCCGGAGCGGTCATGGGCGCCCTGTGGAACGCGGGCCTGGCCATCGAGACGATCATCCCGCTCTGTCTGCTGCTCGGCGTCGTCTGCGGCCTCGTCAACGGCCTCCTGGTCACCCGTCTCGGACTGCCCTCGCTCGCCGTCACCATCGGCACCATGGCCGCCTACCGGGGCATCGCCCAGATCGTCCTCGGCTCGGACGCCGTCACCGACTTCCCCACCCAGTACCTCGACTTCGCCGCGGGCCGCGTCGGCGACACCTTCCTGCCGTACGCGTTCCTGCCCTTCCTCGTGCTGCTCGCGCTCGCCGTCGTCGCCCTGCACGCCACCCCCTTCGGGCGCTCGCTCTTCGCGACCGGCGCCAACGAGGAGGCCGCGCGCTTCGCCGGGATCCGCGTCAAGCGGCACAAGCTGTGGCTGTTCGTCGCGACCGGCCTGATGTCCTCGCTCACCGGCGTCTTCTGGGCACTGCACTACGCGAGCGCCCGCTACGACAACGCCACCGGGCTCGAACTCTCCGTCGTGGCCGCGGTGCTGCTCGGCGGCATCGACTTCGACGGCGGCAAGGGCACCCTCGGCGGCGCCGTCGCGGGCGTGTTCCTGCTCGGCGCCCTGCAGAACGCGATGAGTCTGCTCAACGTCTCCGCCCAGTCGCAGATCGTCGTCACCGGGGTGCTGCTCGTGGTGTCCGTGCTCGGGCCGCGCGTGGCCCGGCGCCTGCTCACCGCGCGCGCCTCCCGAGGCAGCCCGGCACCGAGCCCCTGACCGTGCACCGCCGACGCACCCCGCCCTCCCGAACCCCCTGAAAGGGACCGACGATGTCCACACCAGCACCCCGCCGACGCCCGGCCGCCCACCGGACCGGTGCCGTCCTCGCCGCCGTCGTAACGCTCGCCCTCGCCGCCACGGCCTGCGGCGGCACCACCAAGGACTCGGCGAAGGACGACGACAGCGCGCGGACGTCCGGCGCCAAGGCCGACCCCGGAGCGAAGACCAAGAAGGGGCTGACGGTCGCCTTCCTGCCCAAGCAGGTCAACAACCCCTACTTCACCGTGGCCGACAAGGGCGGCGAGAAGGCCCTCGACGAGCTCGGCTCCACGTACAAGGAGACGGGCCCCAACAGCGCCACCGACACCAGCGGTCAGGTCAGCTACGTCAACACGCTCACCCAGCAGCAGGTCGACGCCATGGCCGTCTCCGCGCAGGACCCGGGCGCCCTGTGCACCGCCCTGAAGCAGGCCATGAAGAACGGCGTCAAGGTCGTCACCTACGACTCCGACACCAAGCCCGCCTGCCGGCACGTCTTCGTCTCGCAGTCCGGCGCCGAGGCACTCGGCCGCACCCAGGTGCAGCTCCTCGGCGAACAGCTCGACTACAAGGGCGAGATCGCGATCCTGTCCGCCGCGCAGACCGCGACCAACCAGAACACCTGGATCGGCTTCATGAAGGACGAGCTGAAGAAGCCCAAGTACAAGAACATGAAGCTGGTCGAGACGGCCTACGGGAACGACGACGCGCAGCAGTCCTTCCAGCAGACCCAGGGCCTCCTCCAGGAGCACCCGAAGCTGGCCGGGATCATCTCGCCGACCACGGTCGGGATCAAGGCGGCCGCCCAGTACCTGTCCGGCTCCAAGTACAAGGGCAAGGTCCGGCTCACCGGCCTCGGCACCCCCAACGACATGCGCAAGTACGTCAAGAACGGCACCGTGGAGGGCTTTGAGCTCTGGGACCCGGCCAAGCTCGGCGCGCTCGCCGCGCACACCGCCGTGGCGCTCTCCTCCGGGCAGATCACCGGGCGCAAGGGCGAGACGTTCTCGGCGGGCGACCTCGGCCGCTTCACCATCGGCGACGACGGCGTCGTCGATCTCGGCGCGCCGACCGTGTTCGACAAGGCGAACATCGACAAGTACAGGTTCTGAGCCTTAAGTAGGCTGGTCCTCACGGCCGGTGACGGCCGAACAGCGGGATGGAGCGCCGGGAACGCATGGTCGGGATCAAAGACGTGGCGAAGCACGCGGGCGTGTCGGTCGGCACCGTGTCGAACGTGATCAACCGCCCGGACACGGTCTCCGAAGGGACCCGGCACAAGGTGCAGGCGGTCATAGACCGGCTCGGCTACGTCCGCAGCGAGTCGGCGCGCCAGCTGCGCGCGGGGCGCAGCCGCATCATGGCGCTGCTCGTCCTGGACATGGGCAACCCCTTCTTCGTGGACGTCGCACGGGGCGCCGAGCGCGCCGCACGCGAGGCGGGGCTCTGCGTGATGGTCTGCAACAGCGGCCAGAGCCCCGCCGAAGAGGCCGACTACCTGTCGCTCTTCGCCGAACAGCGGGTGCGCGGCGTCCTGCTGACGCCCGCCGACGCGACGGGGCGCAACATCGACGCCTTCCGCAGGCACGGCATCCCGTTCGTCCTCGTCGACCGCGTCGCCGAGGGCACCACGGAGTGCTCGGTCTCCGTCGACGACGTGATGGGCGGGGAACTCGCCGTGCGCCACCTCGTCGACACCGGGCACCGCAGCATCGCCTACGTGAGCGGGCCACCGGGACTCAACCAGGTCAAGGACCGCCGCGTGGGGGCGTCGCAGGCGCTCGCGGAGGCGGGCCTCGACGCGTCGGTGCTGCGGGAGCTGCCCACCGAGCGGCTCGACGTGGCCGCGGGACGCGACGCGGGCGCCCGCATCCTGGGCCTCGCCGAGCGGCCCACCGCCGTCTTCTGCGCCAACGACCTGCTCGCGCTCGGCGTGCTCCAGGCGATGTACGCGGCGGGGGTGAGCGTCCCCGAGGACGTGGCGATCGTCGGCTACGACGACATCGAGTTCGCGGCGGCCGCCGTCGTGCCGCTCACCTCCGTGCGCCAGCCCGCCGTCACCATGGGTGCCATGGCCGCCGAACTGCTCATGGAGGAGACCGAGTCAGGGGACCCCGCGACGCACGAGCACCGCCGCGTGGTGCTCACCCCGGAACTCGTCGTACGGCGCTCCAGCCTGCCGGGCCGCTGACCGCACGCCCCCCGGCGGACGTCCGCGACGCATGTGCTGAACTGGGGCGAAGGACCCGCGTCCGCGCCGTCGCCCCTTCCGTGTTGCCGAGGAGCCGCTTTGACCGCCACGTACCGCCAGCCCGGAGTCGTCCTCACCGACCGTCGTTTCAGCGTGCCGCTGGACCACGACGACCCGACGGGGGAGCGGATCGAGGTCTACGCGCGCGAGGTGGTGTCCGCGGCGCCGGGCGGCGCGGAGCTGCCGTGGCTGGTCTACCTCACCGGCGGCCCCGGCTTCGGCGCGACCCGCTTCAACGGCAAGGAGTCCTGGCTCGGCCGCGCACTCGCCGAGTTCCGGGTGCTGCTGCTCGACCAGCGCGGCACCGGCGCCTCCACGCCCGCCAACCGCCAGACGCTCCCGCTGCGCGGCGGCTCCCGCGAACAGGCCGACTACCTGGCCCGCTTCCGCGCCGACTCCATCGTGCGCGACTGCGAGGCGATCCGTCCCGCCGTGACCGGTGGCGCCCCCTGGACCGTCCTCGGGCAGAGCTTCGGCGGATTCTGCGTGACGCACTACCTCTCGGCCGCCCCCGAGGGCCTGGACACGGCGCTCATCGCGGGCGGTCTGCCCACGCTCGCAGGCCACGCGGACGACGTGTACCGCGCCGCCTACCCGCGCATGGAACGCAAGACCGCCGCGCACTACGCCCGTTACCCGCAGGACGTCGAGCGCGCCAGGGCCATCGCCGCGCATCTCGCCGAGCACGAGCCGGTCCTGCCCGGCGGCTACCGGCTGACCGTCCCCGCCTTCCAGTCGCTCGGCATCCTGCTCGGCATGAGCGCGGGCAGCCACCAGCTGCACTACCTCATGGAGGACGCCTTCGTCCGCACTCCCACGGGACCCGCGCTCTCCGACGCCTTCCAGCAGAACGTCCTCTCGACCCTCAGCTACGCGGCGAACCCGCTCTTCGCCGTCCTGCACGAGGCGATCTACGGCCAGGGCGAGCGGCCCACCGACTGGTCCTCGGAGCGGGTGCGCGGCGAGTTCCCGCAGTTCGACGGGGAGAAGAGCCTCGCGGGCGACGCGCCGCTGCTGTTCACCGGCGAGGCCGTACAGCGCTGGATGTTCGACAGCGACCCGGCCCTGCGCCCGCTGCGCGAGACGGCCGAGCTGCTCGCCGCGCGCACCGACTGGCCGCGCCTGTACGACCCGGAGCGGCTCGCGGCCAACGAGGTGCCCGTGGCCGCGGCGGTCTACCACGACGACATGTACGTCGACAGGGACCACTCCCTGGCCACCGCCCGCACCGTCAAGGGCCTGCGCACCTGGGTCACCGACGAGTTCGAGCACGACGGGCTCAGGGCCGAAGGGCCCAGGGTGCTCGACCGGCTGCTCGCACTGGCCCGCGGCGAGGCGTGAGGCGGAAGCCGCATCGGAACCTGCCCGTTGTCGGACCCCGGCGCTAGTCTGAGGATCATGACCGAGCAGCAGAGTTCCGCCACGCCCCCGCAACTCACGCCCATGCCCGAGGACTGGCAGCGGGCCCTTGCCGTCGTCGCCCACCCGGACGACCTGGAGTACGGCTGCTCGGCCGCGATCGCGGGATGGACCGACGGCGGCCGTGAGATCGCCTATCTCCTGGCGAGCCGCGGCGAGGCGGGCATCGACACGATCGACCCGGCCACCTGCGGCCCGCTGCGCGAGCGCGAGCAGCGGGCCAGCGCGGCCGTCGTCGGCGTGGACACCGTGGAGTTCCTCGACCACAAGGACGGCGTGATCGAGTACGGCACGGCGCTGCGCCGCGACATCGCCGCCGCGATCCGCAGGCACCGCCCCGAGCTGGTCATCACCCTGAACCACCGCGACACCTGGGGCGGCGTCGCCTGGAACACCCCCGACCACGTGGCGGTCGGCCGCGCCACGCTCGACGCGGCGTCCGACGCGGGCAACCGCTGGATCTTCCCCGAGCTGATCGAGGAGCAGGGCCTCGAACCGTGGAACGGCGTGCGGTGGGTCGCCGTGGCCGGTTCCGCGTCGCCCACCCATGCGGCGGACGCCACCGCGGGCCTCGATCGTTCCGTGCTCTCCCTGCTCGAACACCGCGCCTACATCGAGGCGTTGACGGACGAGGACCCCGAGAAGTACTGCAGGACCTTCCTGCTGGGGAACGCCCAGGCGGCGGCGCCCCGGTTCGGCGGGCGGCCCGCGGTGGCGTTCGAGGTCTTCAGCCGGTAGGCCGTCGCCCCTACTCTGACGGGTCATCAGAAACGTATGGCCGTGGAGGAGTTGGGGCCCGATGATCGACACGATCGGCACGGACATCCCGGACGGCGAGGAGCGGCTGCGCCTCGACGTCGAGGACGGCATCGGCATCCTCACGCTCTGCCGCCCGCGCAAGCTCAACGCGTGGAGCTGGGAGTCGACCCGGCAGCTGGGCCTGTTCGCGGACCGGATCCGCTTCGACGACTCGATCAGGGTGGTACTGCTGCGCGCCGAGGGCCGGGCGTTCTGCGCGGGCATCGACATCACGGCGCCGGGCGGCGCGATCACGGGCCGCTCCGGTGCCGAGCGCACCCGCAACTACTACGAGGCGATGCGCTGGGTGCACGAGCGCTTCCGCGTCTTCGCCGGACTGCCGCAGCCGGTCGTCGCGGCCGTGCAGGGGTACTGCCTCGGCTTCGGCTTCGAGCTCGCGCTGATGGCGGACGTGCGGATCGCCGCCGACGACGCGGTGTTCGCCCTGCCGGAGGCCCGGCTCGGTGTCGCCGTGGACGCGGGCGGCGATCTGCGCATCGCCCGCGAGGCGGGCGCGGGCTGGGCCAAGCTGCTCGCGCTCACCGGACGCCGCATCGACGCGCCGACCGCGGAGCGCCTACGGCTGCTCCAACAGGTCGTACCCGTCGACGAGTTGACGAAGACCGCCCGTGCGGTGGCCGCCGAGATCGCCGACAACGCGCCGCTGGCCGTGCAGGGCATCAAGCGCGGCATCGACGCGTACGCGGACGCGGGGATGGCGGGCGCCCTCGACCGGGTCGCGATGAACGCGGCGATCACGCTGACGTCGGAGGACTCCCGGGAGGGGTACGGGGCGAAGGGGGCGGGGCGGCCGGCGGCGTTCGAGGGGAAGTAGGGCGCGGGGCCCGTGCTGGTCACCCCGTGAACGGCCCCCGCCCCATCTGCTCCCTGACCGTCACCACCGGCGGGCTCACCAGGGCGCGGCGCTGCCAGTTGGCGCCGTCGACGACCAGGGTGTGGCCGGTGATGAAGCGGGCGTAGGGCGAGGCGAGGAAGGTGGCGGCCCAGCCGAGTTCGCGGGGGTGGCCGACGCGCAGGGCGGGCTGGCGGGCCGCCTTGTCGTGGGCGCGATCGAGGTTGCCGCGGATGTCCGCCGTCATGTCGTCGTGCGGCATCAGGCCCGGCACCAGTCCGTTGACCTGGATGCCGTAGGGGCCCCACTCCACCGCGAGGCTCTCGACCAGGCTCTTCACGCCCGCCTTGGCCGCGGCGCTGTGCGCGAAGCCGGGTCCGCCCGTCCAGGCGTACGACGCGCCGACGTTGATGACCGAGCCGGGGGTGCGCGCGGCCAGATGGCGGCGGCCGAACTCCCGCGTCATGTAGAACGTGCCGTTGAGCGTGGCGTCCACCACCGAGCGCCAGGCGTTGGGGGACATGTCCTCGGAGGGGACGGGGAAGTTGGCGGCCGCGTTGTTCACCAGGACGTCGGGGAGGCCGTAGGCGCGCCCTGTTACGTCGAAGACCTCGGCGACGCGCTCCGGATCGCGGATGTCGCACCCGGTGGCCGTCACCCGCCCGCCCAGGGAGGCCAGTTCGTCGCGCGCCGCCGCGAGCCGGTCCTCCTTGCGGCTGGCGATCACCAGGTCGGCGCCGAGCCGCGCGAACTCCGCGGCGACGGCCTTGCCGAGGCCGGTCCCGCCGCCGGTGACCAGGACGACCGTCCCGTCGAAGGTGCCGGGCGGCAGCGCGCTCGCGCCGGACGGGGGAGGGGCGGGCAGCCCGCGCAGGTCGGCACCCGGTCCGTCCGACGTCGCGGCCGGCCCCGTCGCGCCCGTCCCCGTCGAGCCCGGCCCCGTGGCGTCCGGCCCTGTCGCGCCCGTTTCCGCCGCGTCCTCCGCGTGGTCCGTCATCCGCGCATCCCTCCGTCGCACGCGGGCCCGCACGAGAGCCCGGCCCGCTGGTGTGCGCATCGATACCGCGTACGGGTCCAAAGCTCCAGGGGCGTACGGCTCCTGGGGCGCACGACGCCGAACGGCGGGCCCGCACGGCCCCGACTCGGCGGGGCCCCGAGTCCGCACGCGGCGCAGCCCCACACACGCGGCGCAGCCCTACACCGGCAGCCCGTGCGCCCGCTCGCCCATCACCGCACGCGACACCGCCGCCTCGGCCTCCGCCGTGAACACCCCGGCCCTGCGCCGCTCCACCGTCGCGTCGACGTCCTCCATCAGGAGCTCCGCGTTGATCGTCAGGCCGGCCCGGTAGCCCATGCTCGCCGCGTTGATGACCTGCTCCATCGCGCTCGCGGCGTTGCCGACCGCCCAGACGCCGGGGACGCTGGTGCGGCCCATCTCGTCGACCACGGGGTACGGGCCGAACGGCGTGTCCTCGGTGTCGGCGCCGAGTTCCGCGAGGAGGCCGGTCCTGGCCACCGGCTTCGCGGCGACGAACAGGGTGGAGCGCGGGAAGACGCGTCCGTCGGCGAGCCGCACCCCCGTCAGCCGGTCGTCCTCGACCTCCAGGCCCGCGACCTCGCCCTCCACCACGGAGACGCCCGCGGCCGCGAGGCGCTCCCAGTCGGCGTCCGGCAGCTCCCGCACGGTGTGCAGGAAGAGGGTGACGTCCTTGGACCACTGGGTGACGAGCAGTGCCTGATGGCTGGTGAAGGGCTCCGCAGCGAGCACGCCGAACGCTTGGTCGCGCACCTCCCAGCCGTGGCAGTACGGGCAGTGCAGCACGTCGTTGCCCCAGCGCTCCGCGAGCCCCGGCAGTTCGGGCAGCTCGTCCACGAGGCCGGTGGCGACGATCACCCTGCGGGCCTGTGCGGGGGCGCCGTCCGCGAGGGTGAGCGTGAATCCGCCCGAGCCGTCCCGCGCCACCGAAGTCACCCGGTCCCGCACGATCCGCACGCCGTAGCTCGCCAGCTCCTCACGGCCCTCGGCGAGGAACTCCGCGGGCGGCATGCCGTCCCGCGAGAGGTAGCCCTGCATGTGCGCGGCGGGCGCGTTGCGCGGCTCGCCCGCGTCGACGACGAGGACCCGGCGCCGCGACCGGCCGAGCACGAGGGCCGCGCTCAGGCCCGCCGCGCCGCCTCCTACGACGACGACCTCGTACGGGTACCGCGCGTCGGCTGCCCTGTCCTGGCTGCTGTTCTTTCCGGTCATGGTGACCACCTCCACGGACACCATCGGCCCGATACTGCGAAATCGACAAGCGGCATTGCCGATACCGCAAGAACTGCGTCATGATGACGGCATGAGAAAAGCGCGCGAGGAACCGAAGGACCACGAGGAGGCGGCGGAGCCGGAGGGGGCGGGAGCGGCCGAGGCGCCCGAGGAGATGGACCAGGTCCTCACCGAGGTCGGCCCGCGGCTGCGCCGCATCCGCAAGGAGCGCGGCGCCACTCTGGCCGCGCTCTCCACGGCCACCGGCATCTCGGTGAGCACGCTCTCCCGGCTCGAATCGGGCCACCGCAAGCCCAGCCTCGAACTGCTGCTTCCCATCGCCCGCGCCCATCAGGTCCCCCTGGACGAGCTGGTCGGCGCGCCACCGGTCGGCGACCCGCGCGTGCGGGCCAAGCCGATCGTCCGGCATGGGCGCACGATGCTGCCGCTGACCCGGCAGCCCGGCGGCCTCCAGGCGTACAAGGTGGTCGAGCCCCCGCGGACGACGCCCGCGCCGGATCCCCGGACGCACGAGGGGTACGAGTGGCTGTATGTCCTCTCCGGGAAGCTGCGGCTGATCCTCGGCGACCACGACGTGGTCCTCGGGCCCGGTGAGGCGGCGGAGTTCGACACGCGCGTGCCCCACTGGTTCGGGGCGACGGGTGAGGGAGGGGCGGAGTTCATCAGCCTGTTCGGGCCGCAGGGGGAGCGGATGCACGTACGGGCGCGGCCCACCCGCAAGGAGAAGGGGGACTGACGGTTCCCCCCTGGGGGCATTCTCCCGAGGGCATTCCCCCAGGGCAAGCGACCGCTTAGTATGCGGTGGAGCCCGGTCTACGACAGCCCCGTGGAGGCCCCGCATGCAGGCATGGCAAGTGCACGAGAACGGCGAGCCGGGCGAGGTGATGCGCCTCGGCGAGGTGGCGAGGCCAGAGCCGGGCGAGGGGCAGCTGCTCCTCAAGGTCAGGGCCGCGAACATCAACTTCCCGGACGCGCTGCTCTGCCGTGGCCAGTACCAGATCAGGCCGCCGCTGCCGTTCACGCCCGGCGTGGAGATCTGCGGCGAGACCGAGGACGGCCGCCGCGTGATCGCCAACCCCGCACTGCCGTACGGCGGCTTCGCCGAGTACGCCGTCGCGGACGCCACGGCCCTGCTGCCCGCGCCCGACGCGCTCGACGACGCCGAGGCCGCCGCGCTGCACATCGGCTACCAGACCGGCTGGTTCGGCCTGCACCGGCGCGCGCACCTCCAGGCGGGCGAGACGCTCCTGGTGCACGCGGCCGCGGGCGGCGTCGGCAGCGCCGCCGTACAGCTCGGCAAGGCGGCGGGCGCCACGGTCATCGGCGTGGTCGGGGGCGCCGAGAAGGCCGCGGTCGCCCGCGATCTCGGCTGCGACCTGGTCCTTGACCGGCGCGCGGACGACGTAGTCGGCGCGGTGAAGGAGGCCACGGGCGGCCGCGGCGCCGATGTCGTCTACGACCCGGTGGGCGGCGACGCCTACGCCAAGTCGGCCAAGTGCGTGGCCTTTGAGGGCCGCATCGTCGTGGTCGGCTTCGCCAGCGGCGCCATCCCGACGCCCGCGCTGAATCACGCGCTCGTGAAGAACTACTCGATCCTCGGCCTGCATTGGGGTCTGTACGCGAGCAAGGACCCGCGGTTGATCCTGCGCTGTCACGAGGAGCTGACCGAGCTTGCCGCCAAGGGTGCGATCAAGCCGCTGGTCAGCGAGCGCGTCCCGATGGAAGGGGCCGCCGCCGCGGTCCAGCGCGTCGCCGACGGAGTGACCACCGGACGCGTCGCCGTCCTGCCGTACGGAGGAGCAGCATGACCGACGCCGCCGAACTGGTCATCCGCACCCAGGAGTTGCTCGCCGCGCACCCGCCCGCCACGACGGACCGCACGGACTTCCTCAAGGCCCGCTTCGACGCCGGACTCGCCTGGGTGTACTACCCCGAGGGCCTGGGCGGGCTCGGCGCGGCCCGCTCGGCGCAGGCCGTCGTGGACGCCGAACTGGAGGCCGCGGGCGCCCCCGACAACGACCCGCGCCGCATCGGCATCGGCCTCGGCATGGCCGCGCCGACGATCCTCGCCTACGGCACCGAGGAGCAGAAGCGCCGCTTCCTCAGGCCGCTCTGGGTCGGCGAGGAGGTGTGGTGCCAGCTCTTCAGCGAGCCCGGCGCCGGATCCGATCTGGCCGCGCTCGGCACCCGCGCGGTCCGGGACGGCGACGACTGGGTGGTCAACGGGCAGAAGGTGTGGACCTCCAGCGCCCACGTCGCCCGCTGGGCCATCCTCATCGCCCGCACCGACCCCGACGCGCCGAAGCACCGCGGCATCACGTACTTCGTGTGCGACATGACCGACCCGGGCGTCGAGGTGCGGCCGCTGCGCCAGATCACCGGCGAGGCCGAGTTCAACGAGGTCTTCCTGACCGATGTGCGCATCCCCGACGCGCACCGCCTCGGCGAGGTCGGCGACGGCTGGAAGGTCGCCCAGACCACGCTGATGAACGAGCGCGTCTCGATCGGCGGCGCGCGGATCCCCCGCGAGGGCGGCATGATCGGCATCGTCGCCAAGACCTGGCGCGAGCGCCCCGAACTGCGCACCCACGACCTCCATCAGCGCCTCCTCAAGCTCTGGGTCGAGGCCGAGGTGGCCAGGCTCACCGGCGAGCGGCTGCGCCAGCAGCTCGTGGCGGGCCATCCGGGACCCGAGGGCTCCGGCATGAAGCTCGGCTTCGCCCGCCTCAATCAGGAGATCAGCGGCCTGGAGGTGGAACTCATGGGCGAGGAAGGCCTGTTGTACGAGGACTGGACGATGCGGCGGCCCGAACTCGTCGACTTCGTGGGCCGCGACGCGGGCTACCGCTATCTGCGCGCCAAGGGCAACAGCATCGAGGGCGGGACCAGCGAGGTCCTGCTCAACATCGTCGCCGAGCGGGTCCTCGGGCTGCCCTCCGAACCGCGTACCGACAAGGACGTCGCCTGGAAGGACCTGGCCCGATGAGCGATCTTCTCTACACGGAGGAGGAGGACGCGCTGCGCGCCGCCGTGCGCGGCCTCCTCGACGACCGCTGCGACGCCGCCGCCGTGCTCGCGCGCGTCGAGACCGACCGGCCGCACGACCTGGAGCTGTGGAAGACCCTCGCCGGGGAGATGGGCCTTGCCGGGCTCCTGGTCCCCGAGCGGCTCGGCGGCCAGGGTGCCTCGCACCGCGAAGCGGCCGTCGTGCTGGAGGAGCTGGGCCGCGCGGTGGCGCCCGTGCCCTATCTCACCAGTGCCGTGGTCGCCACCGAGGCGCTGCTGGCCTGCGTGGGCGCGAAAGCGCACACGAAGGCGGGGACGCAAGCGGACACGGAAGCGGACACAGGCGCCGGCGAGGCCGCCGAGCTGCTCGGCGCGCTCGCCTCCGGCCGAGTGATCGGCGCGCTCGCCGTCGGCCACGCCGTCGCGCCCGGCGCACCGCTGACCGGCGGCGTACGGCATGAAGGGGGTGCGCTCCAGGGCGAGTTGACCGGCATCGCGGACGCCGCGGGCGCCGATGTGCTGCTGGTGCCCGCCGACGGCGCCCTGTACGCCGTCGACATCGCGCAGGACGGCGTCACCGTCACCCCGCAGGTCTCCCTCGACCTGACGCGGCCGCTCGCCACGGTGACCTTCCACGCGGCACGCGCCCGTGAGCTGACGCCCGACGCGCGGACCGCGGTGCGCGCGGGCCTGCGGGCCGGTGCGGCGCTGCTCGCCTCCGAGCAACTCGGCCTGGCCGAATGGTGTTTGACCGAGACCGTCCGCTACACGAAGGAACGGCACCAGTTCAACCGGCCCGTCGGTTCCTTCCAGGCGCTCAAGCACCGGCTCGCCCAGCTCTGGCTGGAGGTCGTGGGCGTCCGCGCGGCGGCCAGGAACGCGGCCGACGCGCTCGCCACCGGGAGCGCGGACGCGGAGGTCGCGGCGTCGCTCGCGCAGGCGTACGCGGCGCCCGTCGCGGTGCATGTCGCCGAGGAGGCGCTCCAGTTGCACGGCGGCATCGGCATGACCTGGGAGCACCCCGTGCATCTGTGCCTCAAGCGAGCCAAGGCCGACTCGATCGCCTTCGGCACGGCGGGACGCCACCGCGAGGCGCTGGCGGAGCTGGTGGACCTGCGGGCTCCCTGAGCGTCCCGTGTCCCTGCCGGGCCGCTTTCGGGCGGCCCGGCAGGAACCTGTCACACCGGGAAGGAGCTGTCGCCCTCCCAGGTCACGGTGACCTTCTCGGGCAGCAGGCCGTGGATGACGGCGCGGCCCGCGTCCCGCGCGAACAACTGCGCGATCCCCACGGTGTCAGCGGCGGGGAAGCGGTCCTCCAGCGCGGCGACGACCTGCGCGGCGGGCACACCGACGGCCGCGGCGAGGTTGGCCGTGTTCGGCGGCCTGCTGTCCCAGCCGGTCGCGGCGTTGCCCGGACCGACGTGTATGGAGTCCTGGGCGGTGAGGGCGGAGGCCCCCGCGTCGTCGATGAGGTTCTGGCCGTCCAGCGGGCGGGCGGTCAGGTGGAAGTGCGTGCCCTTGATCTTCACGGCCGAGGAGTTGCCGTTTCCCGTCTCGTTGCCGAGGACCAGCATCACGTTGAGGTGCACGGCCAGTTTGGCCGTCTTGCCCTCGTGGCTGACGGTCACGGTCTTGGGGCGTGAGATGAGGTTGTTGCCGCCGTTGTTGCGGCACTCGGGGCCGAAGTCGAAGCCGCCGAGCACCCGGCGGGGGCTCTCCGCGTCGTTGCCCCCGCCGACGATGATGTCCAGGATCCTGGTGCCGCTCGAAGCCCGCCAGGGGGCGTCGGCGACGCGCTGGACGGCGGGCGAGCCCGCCGTGGCGGAGGCCCGCTGCACATCGGTGTCGGCCTCCGCGACCTCGGGAGCCGGGCCCGAGAGCACCCGGTGCGCGTTGCTCTCCGCCTCGCGCTCGAACCGGTCCGAGGGGTCGGAGACGCGCAGTCCGCTGCCGTTGTCGGTGCCCGCGACGGGGCCGCTGCGCTGCTGGATGACATGGGTCAGCTCGTGGGCGAGCGTGTGCCGGTCGCCGCCGCCGTCGCCGATGACGACGTGGCTGCCCGAGGTGTAGGCGCGGGCGCCGACCTCGGCGGCCGAGGACTTGGCGGCACTGTCGTCGTGGATGCGCACGTCGGAGAAGTCGGCGCCGAGCCTGGCCTCCATGTCGGTGCGGGTGCCCTCGTCGAGAGGGCGTCCGCTGCCGCGCAGCACGTCGTGGACGGCGGAGCGCTGCACGGCCGGTTCGGCCTGCTGGTGTCCGCATCCCGCGCCGTGCCGGTGCTCCTCCTGCTCCTGTGCGTGACCCGCGGCGCGCAGCATCTGGACGACGGCGGCGTTGCCCGCTTCGGCCTGGAGGGCGAGCAGTTGCTCGCGGGGGGCTCCGGGTGCGGTCCCGGCCTTGCGCGCGGGCGCGTTCCCCCGGCCGGGTCCGCGCTGCCGTGCGTTGTCGTGCTCGTGCAAGATACCTCTCCCCACGCTGCCATGAAGTCCCTCCATGCATACGCGGCGGGCCGCCCGGGGGCCAGGTTCCGGAGGGCAGAGAGGCATGACCGAACGGGCACGGCGGAAGGGTCGCGTCCGATCGGGACCCGGCGGTGTCACTCGTGGTCCGTATTTGATGTGTTATGCACGTACCGGGTCCGGGCTGCGCGTTTTACGCCCCCATTACGTAAGGCATAATTGCGAGCTGTTCGCAATAACACTTGATCTTCAGTAGGGGTGTGGAATGAGGGCCCGATCGATACGGGGCACGGGTGGACTGGCTGCGGCCGTCTCGATAGCGGTCGCGGCCACGGCCTGCTCGTCGCCCGGTGACAGCGCGGGCGGCGGCGCCAAGGACTCGGCCGTCGTGGGCATCGCGTACGAGCCGGAGACCCTCAGCCCGCTCCTCGGCTACGGCAAGGACGGCAACTCGAAGATCTTCGACGGACTGCTCACGCACGACGCCGACATGAAGCTCAAGCCCGCGCTCGCGGCCGCGCTGCCCGAGGTCGCCGACGACGGCAAGACCTACACGTTCAAGCTGCGCAAGGGCGTCAAGTTCAGCGACGGCAAGCCCTTCACGGCCAAGGACGTCGTCTTCACGTACGAGACGATCCTCGACAAGAAGACCAACAACGCCGCCAAGACGGAGCTCGACGCCCTCAAGAGCGTCGAGGCCAAGGGCGCGGACGGCGTCGTCTTCCACCTGAAGTACCCCTACGCGCCGTTCGCCGAGCGCACCGTGCTGCCGATCGCCCCCGAGCACATCGCGGGCAAGCAGGACGTGAACACCGGCGACTTCACCACCAAGCCGGTCGGCACGGGCCCCTACGAGCTCGTGAAGTGGTCCAAGGGCGAGAAGCTCACCTTCAAGGCCAACCCCGGCTACTGGGGCGGTGCGCCGAAGGTCAAGAACTTCACGATGGCGATCATCAAGGACGACGACATCCGCGCCACCCGGCTCGACGCGGGTGAGCTCGACGGCGCCATCCTGCCGCCCAACCTCGCCAAGAAGTACGCGAACGACGGCGACAAGAAGACGTACGCCGCCAAGACCTTCGACTACCGCGTGGTGACCCTGCCCACCGGCAACAAGGTCACCGGCGACACCGACGTCCGCCGCGCCCTCGACGTCGGCGTGAACCGCAAGGCCATGGTCGACTCGATCCTGGACGGCGCGGGCAAGGAGGCCTACGGGCCCGTCCCGACCGACAGCCCCTGGTTCACCAAGGGTACCGAGCGCAAGTTCGACGCGGCCAAGGCGAAGAAGATCCTCGACGACGCCGGGTGGAAGCCGGGCAAGGACGGCATCCGCGAAAAGGGCGGCGTCCAGGCGAAGTTCCCGCTCTGGTACCTCTCCGGCGACAAGCTCCGCCAGGACCACGCCCTCGCCTACGCCTCCGATGCCAAGAAGCTCGGCATCAAGGTCGAGGTGCAGTCCGGCACGTGGGAGGTCATCGAGCCCCGGATGCCCAAGGACGCGGTCCTCGGCGGCGGCGGCTCCCCGGCCGACCCGGACTTCGACCAGTACACGCTCCTGAAGTCCTCCCTCGCCGGTGACGGCTTCAACAACATGGCGCACTACGACAACGCCAAGGTCGACAAGGCCCTCGAAGAGGCCCGCAAGAGCGGCGACCGCGACGAGCGCCAGACGGCCTACGACACCGTCCAGCGCGAACTGGTGAAGAACCCCGGCTACACCTTCCTCACCCACATCGACCACCTCTACGTCGTCGACAAGCGCTTCGGCGACCTGAGCACCCAGGTCGAGCCGCACGACCACGGCCTCGCGTCCGGTCCCTGGTGGAACGTCGAGGACTGGCAGCCGGAGAAGTGACCTCCGCGATATCGAAGGCTCCGGAGGAGCCGGCCGCGCGCCGGCTCCCCTGGGGGCCGATGGCCCGGCTCACCGCACGGCGGGCGCTGTTCGCCGTGCCGGTGATGCTCGTCGTCACCTTCGGCGTCTTCGCCATCGCCGCCGCGTCGCCCTTCGACCCCGTCAAGGCGTACGCGGGCACGGCGGGACTCACCGCCTCGCAGGAGAACCTCGACCAGCTGCGCGCCAACCTCGGCGTCGACAAGCCGCTCGTCGGCCAGTGGTGGGACTGGCTCACCTCGGCCCTCACCGGCGACTTCGGCAAGTCCAGCACGCTGCGCCAGCCCGTCGCCGACGTCATCGGCGAGCGGATCGGCTGGTCCGTGCTGCTCGCCGCCACCGCGTTCCTGGTGGCGATCCTGCTCGGCACCACACTCGGCGTGCTCGCCGCGCGCCGCCCCGGCGGCTGGCTCGACCGCGCCGTCACCTCCCTCGCGTACACCCTCGAAGCCGCGCCGCCGTTCTGGCTCGGCCTGCTCGCCGTCTGGCTGTTCGCCCTCAAACTGGGCGTGCTGCCCTCCGGAGGACTGACCGACACGGCCAGCTCGACCGTGACGGCGGGCCAGGTCGCGAGCCACCTGGTGCTGCCCGCGGGGGTGCTCGCCGTCTCCCAGCTGCCCTGGTTCGTCCTCTACGTACGCCAGGGAGTCGGCGACGCGCTCGGCGACGACCCGGTACGCGGGGCACGCGCGCGTGGCCTCGCCGAGCGGACCGTCCTGCTCGGGCACGCGCTGCGCTCCGGCATGCTGCCCGTGCTCACGCTCATCGGCTCCCGCGTGCCCGAACTGATCACCGGGGCGCTCCTGGTGGAGACCGTCTTCAGCTGGCCCGGCATCGCCGCGGCCACCGTGCAGGCCGCGACCGCCGTGGACTTCCCGCTGCTCGCCGCGCTGACCGCGCTCGCCACCGCCGCGGTCCTGCTCGGCAACCTCGTGGCCGACCTCCTGTACGGCCTCGCCGATCCCAGGGTGGGTTTCGATGGCTGACCTCGTCTGGCGCGCGCACGGAAGCGCGCGCCGCTCCACGCGCGCGTGGCGGATGCGCACCTCCGCGGTGCTCGTCGCCGCGGTCGTCCTCGCCGTCCTCGTCGTACCGCCGCTCGTGCACCTCGACGAACAGGCCGTCGACCTGGCGGCCAAGCTGCGGCCGCCGTCCTGGGAGCACCCCTTCGGGACCGACGACGTCGGCCGCGACCTGCTGCTGCGCTGCGTCTACGGACTGCGCGTCTCGCTCCTGGTGGGAGTCGTCGCGGCCGTCGTCGCCACCGTCATCGGCACGGCCGTGGGCGCCCTCGCGGCCGCCTCCGGAGGCTGGGTCGACCGGGTCGTGATGCGGCTCGTGGACGTCTTCGCGTCCGTGCCGCACCTGCTGCTCGGCATCTTCATCGTCGCGATGTTCCGGCCCGGCGTCTGGCCCGTGGTCGTCTCCGTGGCGCTCACGCACTGGCTCTCCACCGCCCGCATCGTGCGCGCCGAGGTCCTCTCGCTGCGTTCGCGCCCCTACGTCGACGCGGCGATCTCCGGCGGCGCGTCGCGGCTGCGCGTCACCGTGCGGCACCTGCTGCCCGGCGTCCTGCCGCAGGCCGGACTCGCGGCCGTCCTGATGGTGCCGCACGCCATCTGGCACGAGTCGGCGCTGTCCTTCCTCGGCCTCGGGCTCCCCTCCCACCAGGCCAGCCTCGGCACCCTGGTGCAGAGCGCGCGCGGCTCGCTGCTCGCGGGCGACTGGTGGCCGACGCTCTTCCCCGGCCTGTTCATCATCGTGCCCACCCTGGCGATCGCCGGCCTCGCGGGCGCCTGGCGGGAGCGCATCAACCCCCGGCGCCGATCGGAGCTCATGCTGTGACGGTCCCCGTCCTGTCCGTACAGGGCCTCTCCGTACGGTTCCGCATGCGCGGTGGCCGCCACGTCGCCGCCGTCACCGACGCCACCTTCGACCTCGCGGCGGGGGAGTGCCTCGCCCTGGTCGGCGAGAGCGGCTGCGGCAAGTCCGTGCTCGCCTCCGCGCTGCTCGGGCTGCTCCCGCAGAACGCGGAGACGGCCGGGTCCGCGCTGCTCGGCGACACCGACCTGCTCACCGCCGACGAGCCGACCCTTGCCCGCACCGTACGCGGGCGGCGCGTCGGCCTCGTACCGCAGAGTCCCGCCGCGCATCTGACGCCCGTACGGACCGTGCGCTCCCAACTGGAGGAGACGCTGCGCGAGCTCATGGGCGTGCGCAGGCCGCAGTTGCGGGCCGCGGCCGTGGCGGCCGCCGAGCGCGCCGCGTTCCCCGCGGGGCACCTCGACCGCTATCCGCACGAGCTGTCCGGCGGGCTCGCCCAGCGCGCCGCCACCGCGCTCGCGCTCATCGGTGACGCGCCGCTGCTGCTCGCCGACGAGCCCACCACCGGACTCGACAGGGACCTCGTGGAACGCACCGTCGACGAACTGCGCAGGCACGTCGGCGAGGACCGCGCGATGCTCCTGATCACCCACGACCTCGCCGCCGCCGAGCGGATCGCCGACCGGGTCGCGGTGATGTACGCGGGCCGCGTGGTCGAACTCACCGACGCGGCAGGCTTCTTCGGGGCGCCGGGACCCCGGCACCCGTACGCCAGGGGGCTCCTGAACGCCCTGCCCGAGCGGGAGTTCACGCCCATCCCCGGCATGCCGCCCGAACTGTCCGCGCTCCCCGCCGGGTGCGCGTTCGCCGCGCGCTGCGACCGTGCGGACGAGGCGTGCGCCGCGGTCCCCGCGCTGACCGGATCCGCGGCCTGTCACCACCCCCACGCGGACGTGCTGGAGGCACCCCGTGCTTGAACTGCGCGGCATCACCGCCGGATACGACCGGCGCGCCCCCGTCGTCCGGGACGTCGACCTCACCATCGCGCCCGGCGAGTCCGTCGGGCTTCTCGGGCCCAGCGGCTGCGGCAAGTCGACCCTGGCGCGGGTCGCGGCGCTCCTGCACCGGCCCGACGCCGGGCGGGTCGTCATCGACGGGGAGCCCGCGGGCGGATGGCGGCACACGGCGCCGCGCGCGCAGCGGACCGCGTTCGGTGTCGTCTTCCAGCAGCCCAGGCTCTCCGCGGATCCCCGGCTCTCGCTGACCGATCTGATCGCCGAGCCCTTGCGGGCGGTGGGGCGCGGCTCCGAAGCGGCGTCCCGCGTCGCCGAGTTGGCGACCGTCGTCGGGCTCGGTGCGGACCTGTTGGGGCGGCGGCCGCACGAGGTCAGTGACGGACAGCTGCAACGGGCCTGTCTGGCACGCGCGTTGGTGCTGCGGCCGCGGTGGCTCATCTGCGACGAGATGACGGCGATGCTCGACGCCTCCACGACGGCCGCGCTGGTCGGCGCCGTGGAGGAGTACCGGAGCGAGTCCGGGGCGGGCCTGCTGGCCGTCGGCCATGATCGCGTGCTGCTCGAACGGTGGTGCGGGCGCACCGTGCGGTGGGAGGAACTGGCCGCCTAGGGGTGCCTCCTGAGGCTGGTTCGCGGCCGCGGGCGCGTCGTGGCTCGTCGCGCAGTTCCCCGCGCCCCTGACGGGGCCCGACCCGCGTCAGCCACGTGGCACCACCCGCACCTCCGTGCCACCCTGCCGGATCGCCCGGACCTCGTCCTGCGCGAGCCCGTCGTCCACCACCAGCAGGTCGAAGTCCGTCAGGGGCGCCAGGGCGTACAGGCCGTCGCGGGTGAACTTGGTGTGGTCGGCCAGCAGGATCCGGCGGGTGGCCGCCGCCATCATCGCGCGCTTGACCTGCACCGTCTCCGGAGACGTGTGGTAGCAGCGGCCGCGCGTCACCGCGGTCGTCGACATGAAGAGCACGTCCGCGCGGAACGCCTCGACGCTGTCCGCGGTGTGCAGGCCCATGAAGGCGTCGTACGCGGGGAAGTAGCTGCCCCCGAGGGCGATCAGTGAGACGCCCGGCTCCTTGGCGAGGGCCGTGATCGCGGGCAGCGAATTGGTGATCACCGTCAGCGGGGTGCGCTCGGTGAGCAGGCGCGTCAGGTGCAGACAGGTCGTGCTGTCGTCCAGGAGCACCGTCTGCCCCGGCACCAGCTCCCGCGCGGCCGCCCGCGCGAGGTGCTGCTTGGTCTGCGCCATCGTCGACATGCGTTCGGCGACGCTGCCGTGGAACTGCGCGGACGGCAGCCCCGTCGCGCCGCCGCGCACCTTGCGCAGCCAGCCCTGCGACTGGAGGAAGTCCAGGTCGCGGTGGATCGTCATGAGGCTCACGCCGAACTCGTCGGCGAGGTCGGCCGCGCGTACGAAACCGTTCGCGACCACCGATTCGCGGATGTGCCCGCGCCGCTCCTCGCGGACGTCCGCCCGGTCGGCCGTCGCCATGCCGCTCTCCTCGTCCGGCGCCCCGCGGCGCCCCGTGTGCCGGCCGCTGTATCGGCCCCTGTGCGTCATGCCCGTGTGAAATCGCCAAGTGATGATCTCATGGATTTCACAGTCCCTCAGGGCGGCGGCCGGGCCGCCCCGCTGCTCGGAGCCCGGGGACCTAAGCCCTCCTCACACGGCGAAAGACCCTCGTCACGGGAGATGTCCCCACGTGTTTGACGTGGGTTTTCGGCCAATTGTTAGCTCGGTCCTGCCAGCACTCGTCGCCGCCATTGTCGTAGGGGAGCTTCAATGACAAACACCCCGAGTTCCGTCTTCACACGACTCGGCATCCCGCCCGCCCTCTCCTGGGGATACCTGGGACTCCTGATCTTCATGACAGGTGTCGGCGTCGAGGCCGGCTACCTCTCGCCGTACCTGGAAGGCCTCGGCATCCCGGCAGCCGACGTCGCCATGGTCTTCACCGTGTACGGCGTCACGGGCGCGGTCGCCGCCTGGTTCGCCGGGGCGCTCTCCGACCTCTGGGGCCCGCGCCGCGTCATGTGGCTCGGCCTCGTCGCCTTCGCCGTCACCCACGTCTTCTTCCTGACGGTGGCCATCCCCAGCAAGGCGTATCCGCTGCTGCTCCTCGGCTACGGACTGCGCGGCCTGGCCTTCCCGCTCTTCGCGTACGCCTTCCTCGTGTGGATCGCCGCGGTCGCCCCGCAGCGCCAGATGGGCAGCGCCATGGGCTGGTTCTGGTCGGCGTTCTCCGCCGGTCTGCCCACCCTCGGCTCCCTCACCGCGAGCCTGCTGATCCCGCACGTCGGCGAGCTCGGCACGTTGTGGGCCGCGCTCGGCGTGGTCGTCGTCGGCGGGCTCGTACCGCTGCTCCTGATCCGCGAGCGCACCGGCTCCGCGCGCCTGGCGCCCGCGGGGGAGAGCCCCATGGCCGGGCTCGTCGGCAGCCTGACGATCCTCTACCGCGAGCCCCGGGTCGGCGCGGGCGCGGCGGTGCGGATGTTGAACACCGCCTCCCAGTTCGGCTTCCTGGTGATGCTGCCCGCCTGGTTCGTCTCGGAGATCGGGCTCAGCAACGCGCAGTGGCTGCGGCTGCTCGCCCTGATGTTCGCCACCAACATCGTCACCAACCTGCTCTTCGGGGTCGTCGGCGACAAGGTCGGCTGGCGCGCCACCGTCGCCTGGTTCGGTGGCGTCGGCTGCACCCTGTCCACGCTCGTCCTGTACTACGTGCCGTCCGCCGTCGGCTCGCAGTACGCCCTGTGCGTCCTGGTCGCCGTGTTCTACGGCGCCACGCTCTCCGGGTACGTGCCGCTCTCCGCGCTGATGACCGCCATCGCGCCCGCCCACAAGGGGCAGGCCATGGCCGCCCTGAACCTGGGCGCGGGCGCCTCGACCTTCGTGGGACCCCTCGTCGTCAGCCTCTTCCTCGGACCGCTCGGGGTCGGCGGCGTCGTATGGATCTTCGCCGGGTTCCACGCGGTCAGCGCCGTACTCACCCTGGCGCTGCGGACCACTACCCCCGCCGCCGACTCCGCGGTACGCCTGCCACAGCCGCTTCCCGCCGACGCCCAGGGACCCGTCGGCGCATCCGCCACGAAGGGACTGTGAACCATGTCCGTACTCGCCATCGACGTCGGCACCACGATGATCAAGTCGGTCGTCTTCGACGACCAGGGCAATGAACTCGCCGTCTCGCGCCTGGCCACCGAGGTGCACCGCCGCCACCCCGGCTGGGCGGAGCAGGACATGGACACCGTGTGGAACGCCGTCGTCTACACCGTCCGCAACGCGCTGTCCGACGTCACCGACCCCGTCTGGCTGGTGACGTTCACCGCGCAGGGCGACGGCGCCTGGCTCGTCGACGCCGCGGGACGGCCCACCGGGCCCGCGATCCTCTGGTCCGACGGGCGCGCGGGCGACATCCTCACCCGCTGGGAACGCGAGGGCGTCCTTGAAGAGGCGTTCCGCCGCAACGGCTCCCTGACGTGCAGCGGCATGCCCAACGCGATCTTCAGCTGGCTCGGCTCGCACGACCCGCAGCGGCTCGCGCGCTCGGCCGCCTCGCTGACCGCGGCGGGCTGGCTGTTCCTGCGCCTGACCGGCGTGGCCGCCATGGACGAGTCCGACGCCTCCGCTCCCTTCCTCGACCACGCCACCGGCGACTACGACCCCGAGACCGTCGCCCTGTTCGGCCTCAGCTCCTACGCCAGGCTGCTCCCCAAGGTCCTCGGTGAACAGGAGCGCATCGCCGAGATCACCTCCGAGGCGGCGGCCCAACTCGGCCTGCCCGCGGGGCTGCCTGTCGTCATGGCGCCCTACGACATCGCCTCCACGGCCCGTGGCGCCGGTGTCGTCAACCCGGGCCAGGCGTGCAGCATCCTCGGCACCACGCTGTGCACGGAGATCGTCCGCAAGGACGTCGACACCAGCGGCGAGCCGTCCGGCATCAACATCGCCTACCGCGGCCGCGAGCGCGTCCTGCGGGCCTTCCCCACCCTCAACGGCGCCGATGTCCTCAACTGGGCGGCGCGCACCCTGCACCTCGAAGGGCCCCCGGAACTGGCCGAGTTGGCGTTCGCCTCCGAACCCGGCGCCCGCGGCCTGATGTTCCTGCCCTACCTCTCCCCGGCGGGCGAGCGCGCACCCTTCCTCGATCCGCGCGCCCGCGGCGCCTTCTGGGGACTCTCCCTGGACCACACCCGCGCCGACATCGCCCGCGCCGTCTTCGACGGGCTCTCCCTCGTGCTGCGCGACTCCCTCGTCGCCTCCCGCACGGCCGTCACGGAACTGCGGCTGTGCGGCGGCGGCGCCAACAGTGCCGAGTGGTGCGCGCTCATCGCGGACGCGACCGGCGTGCCCACGGCCCGCTCCTCGGACACCGAACTCGGCGCCAAGGGCGCCTTCCTCACCGGTCTGGTCCTCAGCGGCGCCGAGTCGAGCATGCACAGCGCGGCCGCCAAGTACGTGCGGATGCGCAGCAGTTGGGAGCCGAACCCGGAGCGCTCCGGCTACTACGCGGACCTCTACGAGTCGTTCCTGACCTGGCGGACCCTCGCCCGCGACGCGGGCTGGGCCGCGGGCGCCGCCCCCTTCCCCGGACCCCGTACGGCAGCACAGCAAGCACAGCAAGGAGCACACCGTGCCTGACCAACCACCCCAGGGCGCCACACTGCCCCCGGACGCCGTCTGGCTCGGGCTCGACCTCGGCACCCAGAGCGCCCGCTGCGTCGCCGTCGACTCCGCCGGCGAGGTGCTCGCCGCCGCGTCCAGGCCGCTGACGAGCCGACGCGAGGGCAACCGGCACGAGCAGGACCCCGAGCAGTGGTGGAGCGCGCTCGCCGAAGCCTGCCGCGAGGCGCTCTCCGGCATCGACGCGGGACGGGTCCGCGGGCTCGCGATCGACGGCACCTCCGGCACGATCCTCCTCGCCGACGCGTCGGGCACCCCGCTCACGCCGGGCCTGATGTACGACGACGGGCGCGCCGCCGACCAGGCCGTACGCGCCAACGCGGCGGGCGGGGACATCTGGCGGGAGCTCGGCTACCGCTCCATGCAGCCGTCCTGGGCGCTGCCCAAACTGCTCTGGCTCCTGGAGCACGGGACCGCGGCGGCCGGTACGGGGGTCCGGCTGCTGCACCAGCCCGACCTGATCACCTGGAGGCTCGCCGGACACCAGGTGCCCAGCGACGCGAGCCACGCCCTGAAGACCGGCTACCACCTCATCGAGGAGCACTGGCCGAAGCAGGCGTTCGCCGAACTCGGCGTCCCCGAAGGCCTGTTGCCCGACGTCGTACGACCCGGCAGCGTCCTCGGCGCGGTCTGCGCGGCGGCCGCCGAGGCGACCGGCATCCCCGAGGGCACCGCCGTCGTCGCGGGCATGACCGACGGCTGCGCGGCCCAGATCGGCGCGGGCGCCCTCACCCCGGGCGCCTGGAACTCCGTGCTCGGCACCACCCTCGTCTTCAAGGGCATGAGCCCCCACCTGGTGCGCGACCCGGGCGGCGTCGTCTACTGCCACCGCGGCCCCGGCGACAGCTGGCTGCCCGGCGGCGCGTCCAGCAGCGGCGCGGGCGTCGTGGCCCGCGAATTCCCGGGCGCCGACCTCGACGAACTGACCGTCCTGGCCAGTGAGTCCGACACGGACGCGGTCGCCTACCCGCTGGTGTCCACCGGCGGCGAACGCTTCCCGTTCCGCGCACCGGACGCCACGCCCTTCGTCATCGGCGAACCCGCCGACGAGGCCGAGCGCTTCCACGCCCACCTCCTCGGCGTCGCCTGCGTCGAACGGCTCTGCTTCGACTACCTCGACCTGATCGGCGCCCCCGTCGACGGCCCCCTCACCCTCACTGGCGGCGGCGCCCGCAACCGCTACTGGAACCGGCTGCGCGCCGACGTCCTCGGCCGCCCCGTCTGGGTCCCCGAACAGGCCGAGGGCGCCATCGGCATGGCGGTGCTCGCGGCCACCGCCGACGGCGCGACCGTGCGGGACGCGGCGGCCGCCATGGTCCGCTCCGGCGAGGAGATCTTCCCCGACCCCGCGCGCACCGCCCGCTGGGCGCCCGTCTACCTCGGCTTCGTCGACGCGCTCGTCGGGCGCGGCTGGCTGGACCCGGCCGTCGCCGCACACGCACGGGAACGCGCGCACCGCACGCGCGCCACACAGGAAAGGGCAGGGCAGTGACCGACTTCATTCTCGTACGCCATGGGGAGACCGTCTGGCACGACGGCAACCGCTACGCGGGACGCACCGACGTGGACCTCACCTCGCGCGGCCTCCTCCAGGCGGCAGCGCTCGGCGCCTGGGCCGCGGGGGAGCGCATCGACGCCGTGGTCAGCTCGCCGCTGAGCCGCGCCCGGCTCACCGCGGCGCCCGCCGCCGACACGCTCGGCCTCCTGCCCCGGATCGACGAGCGGCTGATCGAAGTCGACTTCGGCCGGGGCGAGGGGCTGACCAGGGACGAGATGCGCGAGCGGTTCCCCGAGGAGCTCGCCGCCTTCCTGCGCGACCCGGTCGCCCACCACCTGCCCGGCGGCGAGGACCCGCGCGCCGCGGCGGAGCGGGCGGGCGAGAGCCTCGCCGACCTGGCGGCGGAGTTCCCCGAGGGCCGGATCCTCGTGGTCGCGCACTCCACCCTCGTACGGCTGCTGCTGTGCCGCCAGTTGGGCATCCCGCTCGCCGACTACCGCCGGGTCTTCCCCGCGTTGCACAACGGCACCCTCACCGAACTGCGGCTGCGCGAGGGCCAGATGTCGCTCATCCGCTTCAACGCGCCGGCCGCCGTCGCCCCCGTACTCGCGTAACGCCCCGCACGACCTCGCCCCGCACCACCTCGCAGAGAGAAGCCCCCCATGAGCACCACCGTCCTGGCCGCAGGAGACCACTTCGTCCTGCCCCGCCTGCTCACCGAAGAGGTCCGCGGGGCGACCGAGGGCACCAGCGCCGTCGACGTCCGCGAGATCACGCTGCCCTGGCCGCACACCCCCTTCGGCCCTGTCGGCGAGGTCGACGAGGCGTCCGGCACCGAGGACGAGCTCATCGCGGCCCTCCAGGGCGTCGAGGTCTGCGTCACGCAGATGGCGCCCCTCACCGAGCGCGTCCTCGCCAACTGCCCCGACCTGAAGCTCATGTGCATCAGCCGCGGCGGCCCGGTCAACGCCAACCTGGAGGCGGCGACCCGGCACGGCGTCGCCGTCTGCTACGCCCCCGGACGCAACGCCGTCGCCACCGCCGAGCACACCCTCACCCTGCTCCTCGCGGCCGCGCGCGGCGTCGGCGACACGCACAGCGACCTGCGGCGCGGCGTCTGGCGCGGCGACTACTACGACTACGACAACTGCGGCATCGAGATCGAGGGCGCCACCGTAGGCCTGATCGGCTACGGCGCCATCGGCAGCCGCGTCGCCAAGGTCCTGGTCGCGATGGGCGCGCACGTCCTGGTCCACGACCCCTACGTACGGCCCGAGGCGCTCGCGGGCATCGCCGAGCAGGTGTCCCTGGACGAGCTGCTCACCCGCTCCCGCGTCGTCTCGCTGCACGCGCGCGTGACGCCGGAGACCACCGGCATGATCGGCGCCGCGCAGCTCTCGAAGATGCCGCGCGGCTCCGTCCTCGTCAACTGCGCCCGGGGCGCGCTGCTCGACTACGAAGCGGTCTGCGACGCCCTGGACTGCGGGCAGCTCGCGGGCGCCGCCTTCGACGTCTACCCGCAGGAGCCGGTGCCCGCCGACTCGCGCCTCCTGAAGACACCCGGCATCGTCATGACCCCGCACATCGCGGGCGCCAGCCAGGAGGTCGCGCACAAGGCCGCCCGGATCGTGGCCGGCGAGGTCGGCCGCTTCCTGCGCGGCGAACCGCTCGCGCACTGCGCCAACCCCGAGGTGTTCGCGGACCGGGCGTGAACGCACGGCATCGATAGCGCCAACTCCCGTACGGGCAGGGTTGCCGGGCAGGGGCGGGGCCGCATACTCACTGAGGCTCCGCCCATCGTCGTACCCGCGCGTCGCACCCCGACGCCGTACCCACTCGCCCCCGGGAGGCAGACATGGCACTCACCACCCGTCGCAGAGCCCTCACCACCCTCGGCGCCGCCCTGGCGGGCAGCATCGCGCTGCCCGCCTACGCGCAGGCGGGCGAGCGCGGCCACCACCCCTGGCCCCGCCCGCTGGTCCGCGCCCACGCGCACAACGACTACGACCACCCCCGGCCCCTGTTCGACGCGCTCGACCACCGCTTCAACAGCGTCGAGGCCGACATCTACCTCGTGGACGGCCAACTCCTCGTCGCCCACGACCCGGTGGACCTCGACCCCACCCGCACCCTCGAATCCCTCTACCTGGACCCCCTGGCGGCCCGCGTCCGCGCCCAGCACGGGTCCGTGTACCGGGGCTTTCACCGCACGCCCTTCCAGCTCCTGATCGACATCAAGACCGAGGGCGCGTCGACGTACGCCGAACTCCACCGCCATCTGCGGCCCTACCGCCGCCTCTTCACGACGTACACGTACGGCAAGGTCCGCCGCTCCGCGATCACCGCGGTGGTCTCGGGCGACCGCGCGGCCCGCGCCCCGATGGAGGCGCAGAAGATCAGGCACGCCTTCTACGACGGCCGCCTCACCGACCTCGGCACCGCTGCGCCCGCCTCGCTCATCCCGCTGATCAGCGACAACTGGACGCTCAACTTCGGCTGGCAGGGCACGGGTCCGATGCCCGCCGCCGAGCGGGACAAGCTGCGCGGCATCGTCTCCGCGGCCCACGCGCGCGGCCAGCGCGTCCGCTTCTGGGCGACGCCCGACCTGGCGGGACCGCAGCGCGACGCCGTCTGGGGCGAGCTGCTCGCCGCCGGTGTCGACCACCTCAACACCGATGACCTCGCGGGCCTGGAGACGTTCCTCGACGCGCACGGCCGGTGACCATCACGGATCAACACCCGCACCAATAGCACCCGTTCGGAGCACAGGTCAGACGCCCGGACGGCCCCTCCGCTGCGCCACACTGACGGCCGGAAGCCGCGTGCCGCGTGGCGGAGGAGGTACGTCCGGTGGCTGTCTCGATCTCTGTGGTGCTGTTGCTCGTGATCCTGGCGGTGGTCTTCCTGCGCAGCGGCGCACTGAAGTTCTCGCACGCGCTGGTCTGTGCGCTCCTCGGCTTCTTCCTCGCGGGTTCGAGCATGGCGCCGACCATCCACGACGGTCTGACGGCCACGGCCGACATCGTCAGCGGACTGCGCCCGTGAGCCCGCGCTCCGGACACTGAGGGTCGGGGACGGGCCGTTCCTTTCGGGTTCGTGAACAACTCTCATGTTTTCATGGACACTTCAAGGGGCGGGCCCTAGCTTCGGCGCATGCCACGCACGCCTCGTACGCCACGCATGCTCGTCCTGATCGCGACGGCCGCCGCCGCGACCCTCGTCGCCCCGGGACCCGCGAGGGCCGACGACATCCCGAAGGCGCCCGGCCACCGGCTCGTCGAGCAGTACGATGGCGCGCCGGCCGCCGCCCGTCCGCTGCCCGGCACCCCGCCGCCCCAACACCCCTACCTCGCGGCCAACGGCCGCAGCGGGATGCACGCCGACGCGGCGGGCAGCGGCACGTACCCCTGGAGCGGGCCGCTGGGGGCGAAGCCCGCCGTCGACAGCGAGAAGATGGCGGCGCTCGGCGGCGAGTGCGCGACGGTCACCTTCGACAAGGACGGCCGCATCGTCACCGTCTGCGGCACCTTCACGGGCTTCCTGGTCAAACTGCTCGACCCCAGGACGCTCGACACGCTCGCCGAGTACAAGCTGCCGCAGCGCCCTTCGACCGTCGAGGCGATCACCCGGCTCGACTTCTCCAGGATCTTCAAGGACACCTCGGGCGGCGCCTATTCCTACCTCGACGACCAGGACAGGCTCGTCCTCGCCGACTCGCGCCAGCACATCGTCAGGCTCGCCCACGAACGGACGGCCGACGGCGGATGGCGCTTCGTCGTCGACAAGGAGTGGGACCTCACGGCGCACGTCCCGCACGACTGCGTGACCTGGACGAACCTCTACCCGAGCGGGGAGTGTGACCCGGTGACCTCGGTGATGCCGGACTGGGAGGGGCGCATCTGGTGGGTGACGCGGCATGGGCGGATCGGCACCGTCGATCCCAGGACCGATGCCGTGCGGGCGATCCGTCTTGACGGCGAGGAGATCCAGAACTCGTTCTCCGTCGCCGACGACGGCGTGTCGATCGTCTCCGACCACGCGCTCTACAGCTTCCGGGCGGGGCCCGACGGCACTCCGCGAGCCGTCTGGCGCGAGACGTACGACCGGGGCACCGGGACCAAGCCCGGTTCCGTCAACCAGGGTTCGGGCACCACGCCCGACCTCTTCGGCGAGGACGACGACTACGTCGCGATCACCGACAACGCCGACGACCGCATGAACGTCCTCGTCTACCGGCGCGGCGCGGACGTCCCCGCGGCCGACCGGCTGGTCTGCAAGGTGCCAGTCTTCGGCGCGGGCGCGTCCACCACCGACAACTCCCTGATCACCTGGGGCGACAGCATCGTCGTCGAGAACAACTACGGCTACGAGAACATCACCTCGCTCACCTTCGGGCGCAGCGTCGTCGGCGGGGTCAGCAGGATCGACGTGCGCGAGGACGGCAGCGGCTGCGACACGGTCTGGGAGAGCGGTGTGCGCTCCCCGTCCACCGTGCCCAAACTCTCCACCGCGAACGGCCTGTTGTACTTCTACACGAAGGAACCCAACAGCCTCGGCGTCGACGCCTGGTACCTGACCGCGGTCGACTTCCGTACCGGCGGGACCAAGTGGAAGCGGCTCGCCGGTACGGGCATCGCCTATGACAACAACTGGGCGCCCGTGACGCTGGGGCCCGACGGGACCGCCTACGTGGGCGTCTTCAACGGGCTCGTCGCGGTGCGCGACACGGAATGACACGACCCGGGACGACCGGCCCGGTATGACGCGACCCGCCGGGCGGCTCCGTCACTTACGGGAGAACACGCCGATGCCGTTCGGTACCGGGCGCTCCGCCCCGCCGCTGGGGTTGTTGCGCACGGTCACGGCGTCGGCGCCCGGTGACCGCGCCACCAGGGTCGACGTGGCGGAGACCAGCGTCGAGGAGCCGCCGCCGTCCAGGCTGAAGCCGTCCGTAGCACCCAGCCCCTTGAGCGTGTCGGCGATTTCGGCGATGGTCAGGCCGCCCCGGAACTCGGGCGAGCCGTCGAGGGAGAGCAGCAGTAGACGGCGTCCGTGGTCGGAGATCCCGGCCGCCGTGCGCACCGCCGACGTGGTCGGGTCGAGACCGGGCAGCGGTGCGCCGTCGCGCAGCACCGGGTAGCCGCCGAGCGCGAAGCGGAACGGTATGTGCGAACCGGCCGCCACCAGCCGGTGGTCGACCCGCACCCGTTCGCCGAGCGACAGCTTCCGCAGCTGCTGCGCGCCCGCCTCACGGCCGACCAGCACGGTGCTGCCGTCGGCTATCGGGCCGCTGCCCGGCGCGTCGGCCGAGGCCACGACACGCCCGCCGCGGACCGTCACCTCGTGCGTGTCCGTACTGCACGGCGCGCCGCGGCTGGTGTCGGTGCCGCAGGTGGCGCGCACCCGGGAGACGGCGCCCCAGTCGCTGGTGAACGCGCCGACGGAACCGACGGGCAGCGCGTACTGGTTGAGCCCGCCGAGCCGCAGCCGCGCGTCCCGGGTGCGGATCCGCCCGTCAAGCGTCAGGTCGTCCATGCGCGCACGCCGGTCGTAACCGACTCCCAGTACGGCCTTGGTGGTCACGCCCGGCGGCATGGCCGGTCCGAAGCGCTGGCCGTCCGGTACGGCCGCCTTGAGCGCGTGACCGTTCGCGACGGCGGGGCCGACAGGGGCGCCGGTCGCCTCCACGCCCGGATGCTGGGTCTCTGTGATGTTGAAGAAGTCGCCGTTGATCCCGCCGACCGCGCCGACGTCGTCGGCGAGCGTCGAGACGGGCGCCCGCGCGGCGACCTTGCCCGGGTAGAGCAGCCCGACGCTCGCCCGCGGATCGCGCAGGTCGACGTCGAGCACATGGGCACGGGCCGTGCCGCGCGCGGTCGGTATGTCGAAGTAGCCGTAGGACACGCCCGGCGCTATCGCGGACGTCCTGGGCGCCGCGGTACCGGCCGCGACCCCCTGTGAAGCGCCGCTGGCCGGTGCCGCTCCGGTGAGAGCGGCACCGGCCAGGGTGCCGAGTGCGGTCAGTGCGGTGACTGCCGTTCTGACCGCTCTGAACCGACTTCCACGTCGTCTCGTCACTGTCCCACCCTTGGTGTACTCCGGTGTTCCCCGGTGTCTCCGGGCCGTCAACGGCCCCAGTGTGAGGGGCCGTTGAGGAGTGCACCAGAGGGCGGTGACGGGCCGCTTCCGGCGCGGACGCTAGCTGCCGACCAGCCGGGAACGGATCAGGAAACGCACGCCTTCCGGCGCCTCGAGGGAGAAGCCGCTGCCCCGCCCGGGAACGACGTCCACGATCAGCCGGGTGTGGCTCCACACCTCGTACTGGCTCTTCGACATCCAGAACGGGACGGGCGCGGCGACCCCCTCGACCGTCAGCGAGGCGAGCCGCACGTCGGAGGCCCCGGTGCGGAACTCGCCCTCGGGGTAGCACATCGGCGCACTGCCGTCGCAGCAGCCGCCGGACTGGTGGAACATCAGCGGCCCGTGGTCCTGGGTAAGGCGCCGCACCAGGTCGGCGGCGTCGGGGGTGAACTCCACGCGCGGGCTGCCGTGCGGCTCGTCCGGGTCGTTCTCTTCGTGGGCCATGAACCCAGCACAGCGCGCGGGACGTTGCAACGAGGTTGCACGGCACGGCGTACGGCCGGGCGGCAGCAGAGTCCCTCACCGCGCCGGGGTACCTTCACCTGGGCTTTCGCGGAGCCGCCGCGAAAGCCCACGCAGCGGAGGAAAGAGAAACGGTGAACGACATAACGGGGCTCGCGGCACGCTTCGAGGAACACCGGCCGCACCTGCGGTCTGTGGCCTACCGCATGCTCGGCTCGCTCAGCGAGGCCGACGACGCGCTCCAGGAGACCTGGCTGCGGCTGAGCCGCACCGACATCAGTGACGTGGAGAACCTCGGCGGCTGGCTGACCACGGTCGCGGGCCGGATCTGCCTGAACATGCTGCGCTCGCGCACGCACCGGAGCGAGGAGCCGCTCGACTCGCTCGCCGCCGACTCCGCCACGGTGCGCGACGAGGGCCGTGACCCCGAGCAGGAGGCGCTGATGGCCGACTCCGTCGGTCAGGCGCTCCTGGTGGTCCTCGACACCCTGGCGCCCGCGGAGCGGCTCGCCTTCGTCCTGCACGACACGTTCGCCGTGCCGTTCGACGAGATCGCGCCGATGATCGAGCGCACCCCCGCCGCGACCCGGCAGCTGGCGAGCCGCGCCCGCCGCCGGGTCAAGGGCGGCACCCCGGCGCCCGACGCCGACCTGTCCCGCCGCCGCGTGGTCGTGGAAGCCTTCCTCGCGGCCACCAGGGGCGGCGACTTCGAGGCGCTCGTGACCCTGCTGCACCCCGGTGTGGTGCTGCACGCCGACGCCTCGGTCATCCCCACGCCCGAACCCGTCGTGGTCCGCGGCGACCAGGTCGTCGCCCAGGGCGCGATGGCCGCCATGGGCCGGGCCAGGAGCACCGGGATCGCGCTCGTCGACGGCACGGTCGGGCTCGTCATGGCCCCGCTCGGCCGGCTGCGCGTCGCCCTGCGCTTCACCTTCGCCGGCGACACGATCACCGAGGTCGACGTCATCGCGGACCGTGCGCGCCTGGACGGGCTCGACATCGGGGTGCTCGACGGCGCGGCGGCCTGACGCCCGCGCCGGTCGCGGGCGTGTCCGCGGCCCTCGACGTGCGCGGCCGTGGTCCGTGGTGAAGCTGGGGACATGCGCTGGGTTCTCTCGTCAATCGCCGCCCTGTCCCTGCTCGTCCCCGCCGCGCACGCGTCGGCGGCCCCGGCTCCGGCCGACGCGCCGTGCCGTGCGGGCACGGCCCCCTACCAACGCGAGCTGGAGCGCGAGCTGAAACTGCCCGTCGACGGCCGCCAGTCCACGGCGGACTGCGCGGCCATCAGGCGGCTTCAGCTCCGGCTCGGCATCCGTCCCGCGGACGGCCGCGCGACCCTGCGGACGTACCGCCTCGTCGTCGCGGACCGGGTCAAGCGCGACCCCGCGGCCCGGCGGGCCTGCCCCGTCAAGTCGTTCCGCGTCACCTGTGTGGACCTGAACCGGCAGATTTTGTGGGTGCAGAAGGGCCGCGGGCTGGTCTTCGCGCCGGTGCCGATCCGGACCGGCAGGGACGGTCTGGAGACCCGGCGGGGCTGGCAGCGGATCTACTGGAAGAACCGGGACCACTACTCGACGATCTATCACGTGGCCATGCCGTACGCCCAGTTCTTCAACGGCGGACAGGCCCTGCACGGCACCCGTGCCGATCTGTTCTCGGCCGGTTCCGGCGGGTGCGTGAACATGGCGCTCGGGGACGCCAAGCGGCTCTACGCCCTGCTGAAGAAGGGCGACCGGCTCTACATCTGGGGAACGAAACCGGGCACGGGCGGCTGACGCCGTCCGTGCCCGGTGCGGGGGAGCGGGGCCGGGTGCTGTTTCACCCGGCCACTTGGTGGATCACCGGGTTCCCCCGTGGATCACCCGGCCCCCAGGTGGATCACTTGCCCTTCTTGCCCCCGCCCCGCTGGTTGCTGAGCTTCACCGTGACGCCCTTGGCGGCGTTGCCCGCGGTCACCTTGTGCGGACCGCTGACCGTCTTCTTCGGCAGGACGTATCCGTCGGGGACCGCGGTCTCCTTCAGGTAGTACGTGCCGAGTTCGAGGTGGCGGTACTCGCAGCGGCCCCGGCTGTCCGTGGCGCAGCCGTCGTCGACGAGCGCGTCGTGGTGGGCACCGGTCGTCTGGAGCCCCGGCTTGCCGTTGTTGTCCCACCACAGCTGGAAGACGGCGCCGGACAGCGGCTTGCCCGTCTTGGCGTCCCGTTTGTCGACCGTGAGTTCACCGGTGACGCCGGGCCGGCGGTGGATGGTGTTCCGCGCCTCGACGGAGACACCCTTCGAGGCGTTCGACGCGGTCAGGACGAGCGGCCCGAAGACCGGCTGGAGCGGCAGGTCGTAGCCGACCGGGGCCTTGGTCTCGACCCAGTAGTACGTCCCGACGGCGACGTTCCTGCGGCAGGTTCCCGTGGCACTCGTCGTGCACGGCGCGCCCACCTCGGTGTCCGGGTCGGCGCCGTCCCGCTGGAGGCCGTCGACGCCGTTGGTCTCGTGCCACAGCTGGAATTCGGCGCCTGCCAGCGGGGCACCGGTGTCCCTGTCCTTCTTGACGACCGTGACGTCACCCTTGACGACGACCGGCTTCTTCTTGTTGGTCGCGGTGACCGACACGCCCTTCTCGCAGTTGCCCTCGGTCAGCTCCAGCGGTCCGAACACGTTCGGCGAGGGCAGGTCGTAGCCCTTCGGGGCCTTGGTCTCGCGCCAGTAGTACGTGCCGAGCGGCACGTTCTGCACGCACTCGCCGGGCCGGTCGGTGGTGCAGGGGCTGCCGACCTGACGGTCGGGGTCCGCGCCCTCGGTCTGGAGCCCGTCGACGCCGTTGGTCTCGCGCCACAGTTCGAACTCGGCGCCCGACAGCGGCTTGCCGGTGTCCTCGTCCTTCTTGACGACCTTGACCTCGCCCACGGTGGGCGCGAGGTTGCAGTCCGGCAGGTCGCCCTCGAAGGGGTAGTTGTGGAACTCCTGGCCGCCACCGCCCGACGCCGCGCTGGTGTGGGTGAGCGATCCGGTGGTGAAGAAGCGGCCGTTCATGCCGGGCACGCTGACGGTCGTCATCGAGCCCTGGTCGCCGACCAGGACGCTGCCCTGGAACTGCCCTGTGCCCTTGATCTCGACGGACGTGGCGTCGGGGAAGTTCCACAGCAGCCGGCTGCGCAGCTTGTTGAGCTGGCTGCTGTCGTCGATGGTGCCGCTGTAGGTGTTGATGGTGCGGTTGGTGCCGAGGATGTTGACGAGGATCGTGGCGTCGTCGGGGATCCCCTCGAAGCGGATGCCCTCCTGCCCGCCGCTGCCGCCCATCAGGTCGAAGTCGACGTTGAACACCTGGATCTTGGAGGTGTTGTCGCCGCTGAACAGCGTCTCGCCACCCGCGTGCGTGGCCGTGCCGGTCGCCTTGCGGGTGCTGCCGGGGCCCGTCGGGTGGGCGTAGCACTGACTCGCCTCGGTGAGCTGGTTCCGCAGCGGGATGTAGGGCCTGGCGGCGTCGGGGTCCTTGGTCACCGTGCCGACGATGGTCCCGGTGGCGTCCCCCGCGTGGCGCACGACCCCCTTCTCGGCGAGCAGCCGCTCCCCGGAGGCGATGGAGACGTTGCCTCCGGTGGTGAGCCAGTCCGAGCCCTCGGAGGGGGTGACCCGGGAGCCGACGCCGGCCTCGCCGACGTTGTAGATGCCGCTGACCCCGTCGGTCTTGTCCTGGTCGAAGTCGCCGAGCACCACGACGCGGCCCTCGGCCTCGGCGGCCTTCTCACGGACGAGGAAGTCCTGTCCCACGTAGACGTTGATGGCGTCGTCGCGGTACTGGATCGACCCGTTGTTGATGGGCGGGTAAGGGCCGGGCGGGCAGTTGCCCGGCACGCACGGGCCGAGTCCGCCGGGCAGCGGCTTCGCGGCGGCCACCGCGGCGGGGGCGGCGGGGGCGCGGCCGGGGTCCGCCGAGGTGTGCGCGACGGCCGGCGCGGCGGTCAGACCGGTCCCGGCCACGATGCCCAGGAGGCAGAGGTACCTCATTCCGGAATGGACGAGGGAGGGGAGGGTCACGTGTACATCAGCTCCTCACATGGACAAAGAGATGTGCAGGAGGCTCGCACGAATGCCGCTCTCCGCCGTTGAACCGATCCGCGCTTCATACGAAGAGCACTGCAAAGGATGAGTGTTGGGCCATACGGGATGCGTTCGCGCGCCCGCGCGATGCACTCAGGAAGGTTGGTGGGGTGTCACTCGCTTCTGATCTTCAAATCATTGGGTGCACGATCTGCTGAGCTGTAATGTGAAGGGATGTGGGTGAGCTCACAAAGTAACGTCCGGATGGAGCCGAGTGGGGCGTATATCAGGCTTTGTCGGAAGTAATTTCGGTGTTTGTTGCCGCGCCATGAACAATTCCCGCGCCCCGGAAAGGCTCCTGAAACGTACCGATCACATTCATCGACGGCGCCATCCATGCGTGTGGCAGGGCTCGTTCCCACGGTGTTGTAATTCTCCGCAACCCGGCGCGGACCACCCATTCCGAGCCGCCGGAACGTATTCCACGAACCGCATCCGCGACCCGGTGCGGGCCCGAGCACCAGGAGCACGGCAGCGCATGGCCGACGTACAGACGCAGGAGCCCCGCGGCCCGTTCGCCGTGGCCCTCAAGTCGTTCCGCAGGGACCGGGTCGGCCTCGCCTCGTGCGGCGTCGTGCTGCTCTTCGTGGTGCTCGCCGTCGCCGCGCCCCTCGTCGCCCGCCTCTACGGCAGGAATCCGACCGAGCACTACGGGCAGAACGAGCCAGGGCTGCTCAGCGCCGAAGGGCTGCCGGTGCTGCCCAACGGCGGGATCTCCGGCGACTTCTGGTTCGGCCTCGAACCCGGGCTCGGCCGTGACGTGTTCACCCAGCTCCTGTACGGGGTGCGCACCTCGCTCCTCGTCGCCGTCGCCTCCATCGCGCTGATCGCCGTACTCGGTGTCGTGCTCGGCGTGACCGTCGGCTATCTCAGCGGCCTCGCCGACCGCGTCTTCACCTTCGTCTGCAACGTCCTGCTCGCCTTCCCGACGCTGCTGCTGCTCCTCGCCCTCAGCCCGGTCGTCCAGACGCGGTTCGTCGGGCCCGGCGAGAACGAGCCCGCGTGGATGCAGTTCACCGTGCTCGTGCTGGTCTTCGCCGCCTTCGGCTGGGTGCCGCTCGCCATGATGCTGCGGACCACCGTGCGCTCGCTGCGGGAGCGGGAGTTCATCGACGCGGCTCGGGCCGTGGGCGCATCGCGCCGCCACATCGTGCTGCGCGAACTGCTGCCGAACGTCTGGGCGCCGGTCCTGGTGCACATCACCATCGCGCTGCCCGGCATCGTCACCGCCGAGGCCGCGCTCTCCTTCCTGGGCGTCGGCATCAGCGAACCCATCCCCGACTGGGGGCGGATGATCGCCCGCGGCGCCGAGGTCTTCTACGACGACCCGACGTACATGTTCTTCCCCGGCGTGACGATCCTCGTCTTCGTCGTCGCCTTCAACCTCCTCGGCGACTCGGTACGGGACGCGCTCGATCCCCGTACGCGCCGCTGAGCTCCGCTGTCCCCTCGCCTCACTCCTCACCAACTCATCACCCGCTCAAGGGAGTTCGCCATGCCCAGAATCAGCAGCCCGCGCAGCGCTGTCGTACCGGCCCTCGCCGCCGTCTCCGCCATGCTCGTGCTCTGCTCGTGCTCGTCGGGCGCCGGCGCGAAGGCGGACGACGCGCCGTCGGTGGCCGAGGAGGCGAACCTCACCGCGAGCGTCGGCACCGCGAAGGACAGCGCGGGCCCCGCGCCCGCCGTCGAGGGCGCCCGGCGCGGCGGCACCCTCCACGTCGCCAACCTGCGCGACTCCTCCCATCTGGACCCGCAGAAGATCTACGCGGGCGAGGCCTACAACACCTCGTTGCTCTGGGGCCGCCAGCTGACCCAGTACCAGATCGTCGACGGCAAGGCGAAGCTGGTCGGCGACCTCGCCACCGACACCGGCAGGCCCTCCGACGGCAGCCGCACCTGGACGTACCGGCTCAAGGACGGCATCGCCTGGGAGGACGGCAAGCCGATCACCTCGAAGCACATCAAGTACGGCATCGAGCGCACCTTCGCGCCCGGCTTCGAGATCGGCCCGCCCTACTGGCCGCAGTGGCTCACCGGCAAGCAGGACCTCGCCCAGGCCAGGAAGGTCTACGGCGGCCCCGAGAAGGACGGCGACTTCAAGGGCATCGAGACGCCGGACGACAGGACCATCGTCTTCCACTTCAAGCAGCCGCAGTCCGACGTGCCGTTCATGGCCGCGCAGTCCTCCTCGTCGCCCGTGCGCCCGGACAAGGACACCGGCACCAAGTACGACCTCAAGCCCTTCGCGACCGGCCCGTACCGCATCGTCGAGCACCGGCAGAACCAGCGCATGACCCTGGAGCGCAACCCGCACTGGAAGGCGGCGACCGACCCGATCCGCCACCAGTACGCCGACAAGTTCGAGTTCACCTTCGAGAAGAAGGAGCTGAACTCCGCGCAGGAGATCCTCAACGGGCGTGGTGACGGCGCGAACACCGTCACCACCAAGAACGAACTGCCGCCCGAGCTGTACGGCGAGGCCAGCCGCGACCCGGAGAAGAAGGACCTCGTCGTCGACGGGCGGCGCGGCGCCTTCAGCTCCCACCTGGTCGCCAGGAACGACCGGATCGCCGACCCCGAGGTCCGCAAGGCCATCCACTACCTCTTCCCCAGGCAGCAGGCGCGCCAGGCGCTCGGCGGCCCGCGCGTGGGCGACATCGCCACCACGTACTCCTCGCCCGCGATCGTCGGCTACAAGAAGTACGACGCCTACCCGGTGGCGCCGACCGGCGACATCAAGAAGGCCAAGGAACACCTCGCCAAGGCCGCGAAGCCCGTCAAGAGCCTGAGCTACGCCTACGAGTCCGACGCCGCCAACGACCGCGTCGCCCAGGTCCTCGTCGAGGCGTTCGCCAAGGCCGGCATCACCCTGGTCACCAAGCCGATGCCGCTGCCCGCCTACACCAACGAGGTGCTGCGCTCGGCCGACCCGAAGTACGACCTGTGGATGTCCGGCAGCTCGGTCGACTGGCCGACCCCCGCCACCGGCGTGCCCTACAACTTCGACAGCCGCCGCGACTCCTTCGACAACGCCCTGCGCTACAAGAACCCGGCCGTCGACAAGGAACTCGACCGGATCGCGGAGATCGGCGACGCGAAGAAGAAGGCCGACGCGCTGATCGAACTGGAGAAGAACAAGATCATGAAGGACGCGCCGCTCGTCCCGTTCCTGCACCAGCGCGTCCAGCAGGCCCGTGGCGCGAACGTCGGCGGCGCCTTCATCCACCCCATCTACGGCACCATCAGCCCCGCCTGGCTGTACCTGAAGAAGTCCTGACCCATGCTCACCTACCTGATCAGACGAGCGCTCCAGGCGGTGGGGGTGCTGCTCGCCATCTCCGCCACCGCCTTCGCCCTCTTCTACGCCGCGCCGTCCGACCCGGCGACCATCGCCTGCGGCCCCAAGTGCGACGCCACCCAGATCGCGGCGGTCCGCCACAGCATGGGCCTGGACCAGCCGATCCTCACCCAGTACGCCGACTATCTGCGCGGCCTGGTCGCCGGGCGCACCATCAGCGACGTGGACGGCAGCGCCATCGACTGCGCGGCGCCCTGCCTCGGCTACTCGTACACGCTGCACGAACCGGTGCTCTCCGCGATCACCAGCCGCTTCCCCGTCACCCTGTCGCTGGCCGGCGGCGCGCTCGCCGTCATCCTGGTGGCGGGCATCGGCGCGGGCTTCGTCTCCGCGCTGCGCCGCGGCTCCGCCGTCGACCGGCTGCTCTCCTGCTGCACCCTGATCGGCGCCAGCGTGCAGATCTATTTCCTCGGCTACGCGCTGCAATACCTGCTGGTGTACTCCACCGGCTGGCTGCCGCTGCCCGGCTACACCCCGCCGGGCGAGGACCCGGCGGCCTGGGCGGCCGGGCTGCTGCTGCCCTGCCTGGTGCTTGGCTTCGTCAACGCCGCCGTGTTCGCCAGGCTCTCCCGCGCCCAGCTCCTCGAAGTGATGCACGAGGGGTACGTCAGGACGGCGCGCGGCAAGGGACTCGGCGTCCTGCGCACCCATCTGAAGTACACCGCACGGGGCGCGGCGGGACCGGTCGTGCAACTGCTCGGCCTGGAGGTGGGGGCGCTGCTCGGCGGGGCGTTCATCACCGAGACGGTCTTCGGACTCAGCGGCGTCGGCAAGCTCGCCGTCGACGCCGTCACCCAGAACGACCTGCCGACCGTGGTCGGCACCGTCCTGATCGCCGCGTTCTTCGTGGTGGTCTTCGTGGCCCTCGCCGATCTGGTCGTGGCCTGGCTCGACCCGAGAGTGAGACTCGCATGACGCCGCAGCAGGACACCGTGCTGGCCGTGCGCGACCTGACCGTCTCCTTCACCGGGCCGCGGGGCCCCGTCACCGCCGTCGAAGGCATCTCCTTCGACCTGGCGCGGGGCGAAGTCCTCGGCCTGGTAGGGGAGTCGGGGTCGGGAAAGTCCACCGTCGGCCTCGCCGCGATGGGGCTGCACGACCTCTCGCGCACCACGGTCGGCGGCACCGTGCGGGTCGGCGGTACCGACGTCGTGGGCGCGGCAGAGGCCGAGCTGAAGGCGCTGCGCGGCGCGCGGATCGCGATGGTGTTCCAGGACGCGCTCGCCTCGCTCTCACCCTTCCACAGCGTGGCCGGCCAGCTCGGCGAGGCGTACCGCCTGCACCACAAGGACGCCAGCCCCGCTCAAGTGCGAGCCAGGGCCGTGGAGATGCTGGAGCGCGTCGGCATCGCGAAGGCGCGCGCCCGCGACTATCCGCACCAGTTCTCCGGCGGCATGCGTCAGCGCGTGATGATCGCGATGGCGCTGATCAACCACCCCGACGTCCTGATCGCCGACGAGCCGACCACGGCGCTCGACGCCCGCGTCCAGCGCCAAGTCCTGGACCTGCTGGCCGAGTTGCAGCGCGAGTTCGGCACCGCGGTGGTCCTGGTGACGCACGACGTGGACATGGTCGCCGCCGCCACCGACCGCATGCTGGTCATGCGCGAGGGCCGCATGCTGGAGACCGGGCACACGCCCCAGGTGCTCGTCGAGCCGGTCCACCCCTACACCCGGGCGCTCATCGGCGCGGCACCCTCCCCGGAGACCGTGCCCGGCAGCCGCCTGCCGACGGTCGAGAGGCCGGAGCCGGAGGCCCGTACGCGCACCCGGGTCCCGCCGGCGGCCGAAGGGCCGGCGCTCGCCGAAGTCAGCGATCTGCGCGTCGAGTTCGGCGGCGGACGCACCCTGCTCGGCCGTCGCCGCGAGCCCACGCGCGCCGTGCGCGGCATCAGCCTGCGCCTGACCGAGGGCGAGACCCTCGGCCTGGTCGGCGAGTCGGGCTCCGGCAAGTCGACGACGGCCCGGGTGCTCGCCGGACTTCAGCGGCCGAGCGGCGGCACCGTCCGCTTCGACGGCAGGGACATCACGCGCGCCGCCGACGACACCGCGCTGCGCAGGGAGCTCAGCCGCGAGGTCCAGCTGGTCTTCCAGGACCCGTACGCCTCGCTCAACCCCCGCCGCACCGTCGAGGAGATCGTCACCCTGCCGCTGCGCGTGCACACGGGCATGAGCCGCTGGGAACGCCGCGACCGGGCCGCCGAACTCCTGGAGCAGGTCGGCCTGAGCGCGGACCAACTCCCGCGCTACCCGCACGAGTTCTCCGGCGGTCAGCGCCAGCGCATCGGCATCGCCAGGGCCCTCGCGCCCCGGCCCCGCCTGATCATCGCCGACGAGCCGGTCTCCGCGCTCGACGTGTCGGTGCAGGCGCAGGTCCTCAACCTCCTGATGGACCTGCGCGACGAACTCGGGCTCTCGCTCCTCTTCGTCTCGCACGACCTCGCCGTCGTACGCCACCTCTGCGACCGCGTCGCGGTGCTGCACCAGGGGGAGATCGTCGAGACGGGATCCCGTGACGACATCTTCGAACAGCCCCAGGAGGCGTACACCAAGGAACTGTTGGCGGCGCGTCTGTAACGGCGGGCGCCTCGCCGCCGGGCGTGTCACGGGGATGGCGGGCGGGCGGCGGCTCGGCCAGGATGGCCCCTTTCCGCGGCGTGTCCGCCTCCCGCGCGACCGCCGCGGGCCAAGGGGCCGCCGGGCCCGGAGGAGGGCGGCGCGATGGGCGTGCACGGGGCGGCGAAGCGACGCAGGCCGATCGTGTTCGGCACGCTGGGCGTGACCCTGCTCGCCGCCCTGCTGTGCATCCCGAGCGCCGGGGGAGCCCCGGTGTCCGCGGACGCCTGCCGCACCGGGGGCACCGAGCTGCCGGTCGGCGACTGCGGGCCGTTCTGGCAGGTCCTGGCCGAGGACTTCAACGGCGACCGGGTGCCGCTCGGCGCGTTCAGCGACTGCGACCACCACGCCGACACCTCCGCCGCGTACTGCGCGGGCCTCAGCGGCACCTACCGCGACAACTGGTGGGCCTACCCCACCGGTTGGCGCGACACGGCGAACGACCGGGGCCGTGACGTCGTCGGCGTCTACCACCCCGAGGACACCGTGAGCGTGGGCGCTGCGGACAACGGCGACGGCCGCATGCGCATCCGCATGTGGCGGCCCGCCGAAGGAGGGCCCGTGCACGCGGCGGCGGTGGTACCACGTGCCGTCATGCAGATGAAGTACGGCAAGTACAGCGCCCGCATCAAGGTCACCAAACAGGCCGCCGGGTACAAGTCGGCGTGGCTGCATTACGGCGGCGGCTGCGAGATGGACCACCCAGAGGGCGAGTGGACCGGCTCCCTCAGCGCCTTCCACCACCCCTGCGGCGGCGGCGAACAAGGGTATTTCCGCGGCGCGGACGACTGGACCGAGTGGCACACCGTGTCGACCGAGTGGACCCCCGGCACGGTGCGCTTCTTCGTCGACGGACGCGAGACGGGCCGGGACACCCGGGGCGTGCCCGACGAGCCGCTGTCCTGGGTGATGCAGAACGAGAGCGCCCTGGAAGGCCCTGGCGCGGCGCCCGGCAGCAGCGCCCAGTTGGAGATCACCTGGGTCGCCGCGTACGCGTACGGCTGGAAGTGACGCCGGACAACGGTGAGTTGACGCCCACGAACGATTTCGTGAACCCCGTACAACCCTTGTGCCTCATCCCGTGTCGAACAGGGCGCCGGACAAGGAACGGGCCCTTTCCGGACACCCCCCGCGCTGCCCGGCCACCTTTCCTTCACAGGAGCCGCTCGTGCGCAAGAACCGTTCGGCCGCCCTCGCCGCGGCATCGTTCCTTCTGCTGACAGGGGCCGGTATCGCCGCCGCCCCCTCCGCCTTCGCCGGTACCCCTGGGGGGACGCACGCCGACGACCGCAACAGCGACTTCAACGGCGACGGATACGAAGACGTGCTGGTCGGCGCCCCTGGCGCCACGGTGAGCGGCCAGCAGGGCGCGGGACTCGTCACCGTCCAGTACGGATCCACCAGAGGCATCGGCACCAGCAACGTCGCCAGATTCAGCCAGTCGACCGCGGGCGTCGCGGGCGCCGCGGAGGCGGGTGACGGCTTCGGCAAGGCCGTCGCCACCGGAGACCTCGACGGCGACGGCTACGACGACGCGATCGTCGGCATCCCCGGCGAGGACATCGGGGACACCGCCGACGCCGGTGGCGTCGCGATCCTGTGGGGCTCCAAGACGGGCCTCACCGGAGCGGCGAGCGACTGGCTGCAGACCCAGGAACCCACCAAGGGCGAGCAGTTCGGCAGCGGCGTGACGGCCGCGCACCTCACCGGCGACACGCCGGGCGACGTGCTCGCCGTCCTCGACCGCGACGACCTGGAGCTCTTCGTCTACGACCCCGCGCCGCAGGCCCGCGGCGAGGCACCGCTGCGCCGCGAGGCCACCAAGAAGCTCGCCGCGGCCGCCGAGGAGCGCGACATCCTGCCCAAGTCGCTCACCACCGGCGACTACGACGACAACGGCTACGCCGACCTCGTCGTCTCCGGCGTCACCGTGGGCGACGAGCCGGGCCACGGCTGGTCCATGCACTTCGCGGGCGGCGCCGACGGGCTCACCTACAAGGGTGACCTGCGCGGCGGCCCCGCCGCGGCCTCCGGCGACATCAACAACGACGGCTTCGACGACCTGGTGACCGGCGAGCCCGCGTCCCCGGACGACGGCGGCGAGACGATGACCGGCGGCCTGGTCGGCGTGCGCTACGGCTCCGAGGACGGCCTGAAGGACGAGGCCAAGTGGTGGACCCAGGACGCCCCCGGCGTGCCCGGGGTCGCCGAGCGCGGTGACGGCTGGGGCGCCGACCTGTCCGTCGCGGACACCGACGGCGACGGCTACGCGGACGTCGCGATCGGCGCGCCCGGCGAGGACATCGGCACGGTCGCCGACGCGGGCGCCGTCTGGGTGCTCCGCGGCGGGGAGTACGGGATGACGGCCACCGGCGCCAAGTCCTACGACCAGGACTCGGCGGACATCCCCGGTGTGCCGGAGAAGGGTGACAAGTGGGGCGCGCAGGTCCGCCTCACCGACCCCAACCGTGACGGCCGCTTCGGCCTGCTTGCCGCGGCGCCCGGCGAGAACGCGGGCGACGGCACGGTGTGGGTGCTCTCGGCGGGCGCCGGCGGCGTCACCGCGGCCGGGTCCTGGACGTACGACGCGAAGGCGCTCGGCGCGCCGGGCAAGGGCGCGGCGTTCGGCGCGGCCGTCGACGAGTAGGCCGAGCAGGGCCGGTAGAGCGAGCAGTACCAGCCAGCCGCATCCCGCGGGAGCGGGACGTCCGTACGCGGTCGTGAACACCTCCGTATGATCAAGAAACGGGTTCACGATCGCGTACGGAGGCTGGAAAGGTATGACGGAGAGCCGAGTTGTCATCGTCACCGGAGGCGGCACCGGCATCGGTGCCGCCACCGCGCGGCAGTTGCGCGCCGCGGGACACCGGGTGGTGATCTCGGGCCGTCGGGCGGATCCGCTGGAGCGGATCGCCGAGGAGACAGGGGCGCTCGCCCACACCGCCGACGCGGGCGATCCCGCGGACGTCCAGGGCCTCGTCGACGCGGCCATGGCGGCGTACGGCCGCGTCGACGGGCTCGTGCTCAACGCGGGGATCGGGCGCGGCGGCGCGGTCGGTGACATTCCCGACGAGGACTGGGACCTGGTGCTGCGCATCAACCTCACCGGCCCGTTCCTGCTGCTGCGGGCCGCGCTGCCGCACCTGTTGGAGACGCGCGGCTCGGTCGTCGCGGTCGCCTCGGTGGCCGCGCTGCGCAACGGCGTGGCCAACGCCGCGTACGCGACGTCCAAGGCGGCGCTCCTCCAGCTGTGCAGGTCCGTCGCCGTCGACTACGGCAAGCAGGGGCTGCGCGCCAACACCGTCTGCCCCAGCTGGGTGCGGACCGAGATGGCCGACCGGCGCATGACCCGGTTCGCGCAGGAGTCCCACCTGGGGGACGGCAGCACCGACGCGGCGTACGAGGAGGCGACCCGCCTGATGCCGACGGGCCGCCCCGGTGAACCCGCCGAGGTCGCCGAAGCGATCACGTGGCTGCTCTCGCCCGCCGCTTCGTTCGTCAACGGCGCGGTGCTCACCGTCGACGGCGGTGTGACGGCGCTCGACGCGGGCACCGTCGCCTTCGACTTCGGCATCACGCCGCGCGTCCGGTCGGCGAGCTGAGGCCGCGCCCCGGTCTACGCCCGGACGTACCGCTCGATGTGCAGTTGCGCAGGCGGGAACGGTGCGGAGGAGGTCGTGCCCACCGACCAGTAACCGCCGCCCGCGCCGGGGATCGTGCTGATCGCCTCGGGCACCACGGTGGTCGGGCTCGTCGGGCCGCGCTCGCTGACCCAGGCCGTGCCGTCCCAGCGCAGATAGTGGGCGCGCTCGTCGTCCCAGAAGTCCCAGCCGGAGATCCGGTCGGGCCGGCCCGCCGCGTCGCCCACGATGCCGGTCAGCATGCCGACGCCGAACGGCGCGGTCAGTGAGTTCCACTGCGTGCCGTCGTAGTGCTGGAGCGTGACGCCGGGCGGTTTGCCGGGCGGTCCGCCCACGCCGTAGCCGAAGCCGGTCAGCCAGATGTCGTCGTGCGCGACCGGCAGCAGACCCGTCACCGAGGCGCGGATGCCGAGCTGGCGGGGGAGCACCGTCCAGGCGCCGTCCCAGCGGGCGATGATGTCGCCGAAGACCCACACCTCACCGCGGGGCGTCACCTGGACGCCGGTCGGCGTGGGCGCCGCGGTGTCGGGCAGCGGCTCGCTCCAGCGCCACTTCGAGCCCGCGCCGTACAGCAGGGCCACGTGGCCGCCGCGCCGTCCCGACACCCAGAACCGGCCGTCGGGCGCGAGCGCCACATCGGTGAGCTCGGTGCCCGGCTCGTTCCTGCCGGGGAAGGCCGTCTCGCGCCAGGTCGTCCCGTCCCAGGTCAGGAGCTGATGGCGGTCGCTGCCGTCGGTGCCGATGGCGTGCGCCTCGCCGCCCGGACCCGCCGCGGCTCCGCGCAGCGCGCCCCGGTACGTGAGGTGGGAGACGTCGTTCGCCGTCCAGGCGGTGCCGTTCCAGCTGAGGGAGACGGGCGTGCCGAGGGTGCCGCCGTTGCGGCCCTGTTCGCCCACGGCCCAGGCCTTGTCGGGTCCCGCGGCGGCCACCGAGACGAGATGGGTGGCGGGGCGCCCGGCCGGTGCGGCCACCTCCTGCCAGCTTCCGGCGGCAGGGACCGCGCCGCCGGATCGGGTGGCGGCCCCGGCCAGTGGCGCGGGCACGGCCAAGGCCGCGCCGGTCACGGCCAGTCCACGGACAAAGACGCGTCTTCGCATGAGAGGAGCCCTTCTTCGAAGGAGAGGGTTCGGGGGCTGCGCCGAGCATCGGAACTGCGGGCAACACCCTTGACCGGGCGCCTCGCGACGTCAATGGGCACACTCCTGTCTTTGGTTCAGACCAATGCGATGCTGGCGCGGGGCGGCGAAGGTGTCAAGACCTTGTTCGCATGCCGGAATTCATGCGTGAAGGGCACGTGAAGCGGGGGCGAATATGAGCTTTTCTGTCAACAAGGACACCCAACTCATTTATTGACAGCGAGAGTTGGTCTAGTCCATTTTGGTGCTACGTGAGTTCGACGTGGGGCGGGTGTGACACGGAACGCCCTCGCGCGCGGCACAGAACCGAACCTTGGAGCACCACATGCCAGCCACTGACAGCTACCTCCATCGAGCCCCCTCCGGTCGCCCCTACTTCAGCTCGGACGGCGAGACGTACCTGGCGCAGACCCAGCTGCGGGACCTGGACAAGACCCGCGAGCTGAGGGTGCTCTCCGAGGAGGACTTCGCCTTCTGGCAGACGTACGGCTACATCGTGGTGAAGCAGGCCATCCCCGCCGCGGCGGCCAAGGAGCTGCTCGACTTCACCTGGGAGTTCCAGGGCCTGGACCGCGAGCGCCCCGAGACCTGGTACGAGGAGCGCGAGTACCGCTCCGACCTGGACAGGGAGCTGCACATCTACGGCTTCGTCGAGGCCTACCACCACCAGCTCATATGGAACAGCCGCCAGACCCAGCGGGTCTACGACGCCTTCGTCGACGTATGGGACTGCGAAGAGCTCTGGGTCACCCTGGACCGGCTCAACCTCAACCCGCCCAACGTCAAGAACCGCGACCGCGGCCTGATCGCCCCTACCGAGCGCGGTTTCGACATCAACCTCCACTGGGACGTCGACACCACCCTCGGCGTCCTGCCCCAGCGCGTCCAGGGCATCATCGCCCTCGACGACACGAGCGCCGAGCTCGGCGGCTTCCAGTGCTGCCCCGAGCTGTTCCGCCAGTTCGACCGGTGGAAGGCCCGCCAGCCCGACGACCGCGACCCGATCCGCCCCGCGATCGACCGCTCCGAACTGCCCGTCGTACGTCCCGAACTCGAGGCCGGCGACCTGCTCATCTGGAACGGCCTGCTGGCCCACGGCGTCGCCCCCAACACCTCGGGCAGCGGCGTGCGCGCCGTCCAGTACCTCTCGATGATGCCCGCGCTCGAATCCCACGAGACGCTGCGCCGCTCCCGCGTCGAGTCCTGGCGCGACCTCAGCACCCCCGACTGGAACGCGACGCTGGTCGGCGACGCGACCAAGCACGAGTCCGAGCGGTACGGCACCGCCGCGCTGACCGACCTCGGCGCCAAGCTCCTCGGCCTGAAGTCCTGGAACGGGCAGCCCTTCGACGAGCCGATCGGGGACGACGCATGCGCCGAATCTGCCTGACGCTGCCCACCAACAGGGCCTGCTCCCGCACCATTTCGGCGATCGGCGACGAGGCGGCGTACGCGGCCGGACACTTCGACGTCGAGGTGCACCTGCTGATCCTGGACTCCTCCGACACCGCCACCTTCACCGAGCACGCCGCCGCGGTGCGCGCGCTCGGCGACACCCCCGGCGTCGTCACCCACCACCTCGACGAGGCGGCCCAGCGCGACTTCCTGCGCCGGGTCATCGCCGGCGCGGGCGTCGCCAAGCCCGAGCTGATGCTCGACCTGATGCTGCCGGACGCCGTCTCCTACGGCGCCTGCACCAACCGGGCGTTCCTCGTCGCCGCCGCGCTCGGCTGCGAGTCCGTGCACCGCAGGGACTCCGACAGCCACTACCAGACCGTGGACGGCGTGCCCGTCTACCCCGTCCACCACGAGCTGATGTCGCTCGGCAAGCGCGCCGCCGACGCCGCCCACGGCGTCACCGAGACGGCACTCGCCGACGAGCACGGGGACAAGCGCGTCGCCATGGTCGGCGCCTCCTTCGTCGGCGAACTCTCCGTGGACATCGGCGAGATCCAGCGGCTCGACCCGGACGTGTACCACGACGTGGTCAGCCTCTGGGCGCCCGTCCACTGGTCCGACGAGCAGAAGCGCGAACTCGTCGGCGAGTCGTTCCGCGGCGCGGGCACCGACACCTTCACCCACGACCGCGCGATGCTGACCCTGGTCGACCCGATGCGCGTCGACATGTGCAACATCGCCTTCCACGACGTGCACGAGCGCGTCCCGCTGCCGCCCGCCACCGACACCATCGGCAGCGACTACTTCCTCATCCACCTGGTCCACGACGCCGCCCTGCCCGGCGTCCTGCACAACCGCGACATCGTCAACTACTACACCGAGGAGCGCCGCACCGACGCGGGCTTCATGGCGTACCAGACGCGCTTCGTGAAGTTCTTCCTCTCGATGCTCTACTTCAACGTCATCTACGACCGGATGACCGAGGCCGGCGAGGCGCTCCTGGACGAGCGGGGCCGGGTCAGCGCACCCGCCATCGCCGCGTTCGCCCGCGAGAGCGCTCTCCTGGACCGGGCGGAGAACATCGAGCGGCTCGACAGGATCGACGTCGCCTACCGCAAACTGGGCGGCCGCTACGCCGAGTTCGCCGACCTCCTCACCGAGCGCCGCGAGCGCCTCCTGGACGAGGCGCGGCGCGACATCGAGGACTTCGCGCTGCTCACCGAGGCATGGGAGCCGCTGGTGCGCGCGAGCGCGGCCGCCGGTGCCGCGCCGACCCAGGGGCGGACCGCTTGAGCGCCACGACGACGTACGAAGCCGAGAGCGCTCCCCTGTTCGACGCCCTCGCGGCCGCCGCCGAGGACCAGATCGTCTACGACCTGCCGGGCATCGAGGCCCGCTACGACACGCTGCGCCGTGAACTGCCGGGCGTCGCCGTCCGGTTCGCCATGAAGGCCTGCCCGGTCGACGAGGTGCTCGGGCGGCTCGCGCTGCGCGGCTCCGGGGTCGACGCGGCCAGCCCGCACGAAGTGGAGCAGGCGCTGCGGGCGGGCGTGCCCGTCGAGCGGATGCACTTCGGCAACACCATCAAGTCCGACCGGAACATCGCCGACGTGTTCCGGCTCGGCATCAGGGACTTCGCGACCGACAGCCTGGAGGACGTGACCGCGCTCGCCGAACACGCACCGGGCGCCCGGGTGTTCTGCCGCCTGGCGACCACCGGCGAAGGGGCCCTGTGGGGTCTCAGCAACAAGTACGGGTGCTCGCCCGCCGACGCCGTGGACGTCCTGACGACCGCACGGGACGAGGGACTCGTCCCCGCGGGCCTGTCCGTGCACGTCGGATCCCAGCAGATGACCGCCGACGCCTGGCGCGGCGCCTTCGACCGCATCGCGGACGTCCTGACCGCCCTGGCGGAGCGCGGGATATCCCTCGACCACGTCAACCTCGGCGGCGGGCTGCCCGCGCTCGGCTACCGCGACAAGCACGGCCGTGCGCTCGACCCCCCGATGGACAAGATCTTCGCCGTGATCCGCGAGGGCATGGAACGGCTGCGGGAGATCCGGGGCCACCGCCTCGGCTTCGTCGTGGAGCCCGGCCGCTACCTCATCGCCGACCACGGCGCGATCCGCGCCCACGTCTCCCGCCTCTCCGCGCGCAGCCAGGCCAACGGCGAGCGCCAGTACTGGCTCTACCTGAGCTGCGGAAAGTTCAACGGCCTCTACGAGATGGACCAGTTGCAGTACCGCCTGGTCTTCCCCTCGCACCGGGACGCCGAGTCGGTGCCCGCCGTGGTGGCGGGCCCCACCTGCGACAGCGACGACGCCTACTCCCACGAGGAAGGCCTCGTCCCGGTGCCCAAGGCCCTAGCGTCGGGCGACCCGGTCTGGGTGATGTCCTGCGGGGCGTACGCGACCAGCTACATGACGCAGGGCTTCAACGGGTTCCGGCCCCTTCCGTATACGTGGATAGACGGCGGTGCGCATGAGTCATGAGGCGCTCGCAGGGCACGAGGTGCGCGTACGGCACATCGCCGACGCCGACTGGGACGGCATCACGGAACTGGAGGCCCGCGCCTACACACGGCTCGGCCTCTCGGAGGGCCGCGCCGCGCTGGAGTCGCGGATGCGGGCGTCGCCCGACACCTGCTTCGTCCTGGCCGCGGGACCCCGCATCGCGGGCTACCTCCTCGCGCTGCCCTATCCCGAACACGAGTACCCGGACCTGCACACGAAGGAGGCGGCGGGCACCGCGCCCATCTCGCGCAACCTCCATCTGCACGACGTCGTCATCGCCGAGGACCTCCGCCACCGGGGGCTCGCCCGGCACCTCGTCGGCCATCTCGTGGAGACGGCCCGCGCGCGGGGATACGAGCGGATCTCCCTGATCGCCGTCGGCGGCAGCGACACCTTCTGGTCGGCGCGGGGCTTCACCGCCCGCGCGGACCTGGCGGCGCCGGCCGGTTACGGACCCGGCGCCGTCTACATGCACCGCGCGGTGCCGGGCGACGTGGCGCTGGCCGGCGCGTCGCCGCAGACGACTCATTCGCGAAGAGAAGTGGGCTGATGCGGGTGCTCCGCGTACGTGATCCTTTCCATCGGGGCCAGCTGGCGATAGCCGCCCTGTTCTGTTCCCTCGGCTTTCAGTACGCCACCTGGGCGGCCCGGATCCCGGCCATCAAGACGGACCTCGGCCTCTCGGCGGCGGAGGTCGGCGTGCTCCTGATGGCCGCCGGGGTCGGCGCGGCCGTCTCGTTCCCGCTGGTCGCGATGTTGATGCGGCGCTTCGACTCGCGCCGCATCGCCATCCTGTCGGCCATCGGCCTGGCCCTGATGCTCCCGGCGCTCGCCGCGGCGCCGAACTTCCCCCTCGCGCTGGCCGTGATGGGCGTCGACGGTTTCCTCGTGGGCTGTCTCAACGTCTCCATGAACGCCCAGGGCGCCGCGCTGGAGAGCCGCCACGAGCGCAACGCCATGGCCAGGCTGCACGCGACGTTCAGCGGCGGCTCGCTGCTCGCCGCGCTCGTCGCCTCCGGCATGAACGCGGTGACCTCGACGGTCGCCGTGCACTTCGCCGCGGCCGCCGTGATCATCTTCCTGCTCGTCGCGTACGCGAGCACGGGGCTCCTCGCGGAGGAGAGGACGGCCGGGGAGGAGAAGAAGGAGAGCGGCGGCGAGGAGAAGAAGAAGGCCAAGTGGGTGCTGCCCACCAGCATGACCCTGTGGATGTGCTGCGCCATGGCCTTCGGCACCGTGACCGAGGGCGCCATGAACGACTGGTCGGCCCTGTATCTGAAGGACGTGGCGAAGGCGTCGGCGGAGCTCGCTCCGCTGGGCATCGCCGTGGTCTCCGGAATGATGGTGATCGCCCGCCTGTTCGCCGACGGCTGGCGCAGCCGTTGGGGCGACGGCCGGATCGTCGTGGTGGGCAGCACGGTGGCCGGTGTGGGCCTCGCGCTCGCCCTGCTCAGCGGCGGTCTGGTGCCCGCCCTCATCGGGTTCGCGTGTGTCGGACTCGGCGTCGCCGCCGTCACCCCGTGCGTCTATGTGGCCGCGGCGAACCAGGGCTCGGACACCCTGACGCTGGTCGCCGCGATGGGTACGACGGGGCTGCTCGCGGGGCCGCCGCTCATCGGGTTCATCGCGCACGCCAGCAGCCTGGTGTGGGGCCTCGGGGCGGTCGCCGCCTCCGCCCTGGTGGTGGCGCTGTGCGGTACGCGGATCCGGTGGACGTCCCCGGCTCCCGTGGCAGGACCCGCGGAAGAAGGGGTTCTTACTCAGGGGTAGGCCGCACCGACCCCCTTGTTATACGGTCTGTCTAACAAGGGGGTCGCGGCGGGCCTCGGGACGATGCGCCGCGCTCCGTTCTGCGCACACTTCTGAGCCGAGGAGCCGCAGCATGGCAAGCAGCACCGTCCGCCCCAGCACCCAGGACCACCCCCACCGCGGCTCCGCCGACGCTTCCCGGGACGGTTCCGTCGACGGTTCCCAAGAGGGCGACGTGGCGCAGCGGTTGCTCGACTCGGCCGCTGTCCTGGCGTACGACCCCGCCACCGAGGTCGACTGGGAGACACCCCTCGACCTCGACCACCACGGCGCGAGCCCGGAGTGGAGCACGCTCTACGGCACCGCGTACTGGCGGGAGTTGACTGACGCACAGCGCAAGCGGCTGACCCGCCAGGAGGCCGCGTCGGTGGCCAGTACGGGCATCTGGTTCGAGATGATCCTCCAGCAGATGGTGCTGCGCGACGTGTACGCGAAGGACCCGACGAGCTCCGAGGTCCAGTGGGCGCTCACCGAGATCGCCGAGGAGTGCCGGCACTCGATCATGTTCGCCCGCGGCGCCCAGAAGCTCGGCGCGCCGCCCTACCGGCCCAAGCGGTTCGTCACCGAACTCGGCAGGGTCTTCAAGACGGTGGCCTTCGGCGAGGCGGCGTACGCGGCGATCCTCGTTGCGGAAGAGGTGCTCGACGTGATGCAGCGCGACTGGATGCGGGACGAGCGGGTCGCGCCGTTCGTCCGCACGATCAACAACATCCACGTCGTCGAGGAGTCGCGGCACATGAAGTTCGCCCGTGACCAGACGCGCAAGCGGCTGGCGGGCGCGGGCCCGGTGCGCCGCCAGATCAACGCGTTCGTCGTCGCCGTCGCCTCGTACTACATCGTCACGAGCATGGTGAACCGCCAGGTGTACGCGAACGCCGGGCTCGACGAGAAGCGGGCGCTCGCCGAGGCGAAGGCCAACGAGCACCACAAGTCCATGATGCGCTCCAGCTGTTCGGGCCTCATGGAGTTCCTCGCCTCCTCGCGCCTGCTCACCCGGCCGGCCCTGGCGTTCTACAAGCGCGCCCACCTGATCTGACCCGTTCCGAGCGAGCAGAGCCGAGCCGACGACATGACCTACGCCATCACCCAGACCTGTTGCAGCGACGCCACCTGTGTCGCCGTGTGCCCGGTCAACTGCATCCATCCCACGCCCGAGGAGCGCGCGTTCGGCTCCACGGAGATGCTGCACATCGACCCGAAGACCTGCATCGCCTGCGGCGCCTGCGCCGACGCCTGCCCGGTCGACGCGATCTTCCCGGTGGACCGGCTGCCCGCCGCGCAGCGGGAGTACGCCGACATCAACGCGGCGTACTACGACGAGGCGGAGCCCGAACCCGCCCCCGAAGGGCCCAACTTCCACACCTGGGGCGAGCCGTCCTTCCCGCGCGTCCTGCCCGCCGACTTCGCACCGCTCAAGGTCGCCGTCGTCGGCACCGGCCCGGCCGGCATGTACGCCGCGCAGGACCTGCTCCTGCACACCAGCGCCGAGGTCACGCTCATCGACCGGCTGCCGGTGGCCGGTGGTCTGGTGCGGTACGGCGTGGCCCCCGACCATCCCGCGACGAAGAAGGTCGGTGACACCTTCGCGCGCTTCCACGCCCACCCGAGGGTGCGCATGCACCTGGGCCTCGACGTCGGCACCGACGTCACCCACGAGGAGATCGCGGCGCACCACGACGCGGTCGTCTACGCCGTGGGCGCCGCTGCCGACCGGGGCCTCGCGATCCCGGGCGAGGACCTGCCGGGCAGCGTCTCGGCGGGCGCGTTCGTCGCCTGGTACAACGCCCACCCGGACGCGGCACCCGACCCGGTCGACCTGTCGGCCGAGCGCGTCGTCGTGGTCGGCAACGGCAACGTCGCCCTCGACGTGGCCCGCATCCTGCTCGCCGATCCCGACGCCCTGGCCCGCACCGACATCGCCGACCACGCGCTGGCCGCGCTGCGCGCCAGCAAGGTCCGCGAGGTGGTGCTGCTCGGCAGGCGCGGCCCCGAGGACGCCGCGTACACCCGGTCCGAACTGCTCGCGCTGCGCCATGTGCCGGGCGTGGAATTGGTCGTGGACGACCACGATCCGCGGATCGCCCCCGCGATCGAGGCGGCCGCCGCGCGCGACAAGGCCGGTGTGCTCCAGGGCGTCGCACTCGCCGGGCCCGACTGGCGGGAGGCGCCCGCGCCGGGCCGGCGCATCGTGCTGCGCTTCCACTGCACGCCCGCCGAGGTCCTCGGCGACGGCCGGGTCGACGCGGTGCGCGTGGAGGGCGGCTCGGGCGAGTGCACGATCCGGGCCGGTGCGCTGCTGCGCGCGATCGGATATCGCGGGGTGCCGGTCGCGGGGCTGCCGTTCGACGAGGCCACCGGCACCGTGCCGCACGAGGGCGGCCGGGTGGCGGGGGAGCCGGGAACGTATGTGGTGGGCTGGATCAAGCGCGGTCCCAGCGGCGGCATCGGTGCCAATCGCACCTGCGCCGCCGAGACGGTCTCCACGCTCCTGGCCGACGCGGTCGCCGGCGCCCTGCCCGCGCCGCGCCATCCGGCCAAGAGCTTCCAGCGCCTGGTGAGGCGCCGCAACAGGAAGGTGGTCGACGCCCGCGGCCTGGCCGCGATCGAGCGGGCCGAGGTGACGCGGGGCCGGCGCGACGGCAGGCCCCGGGTCAAACTCGCCACCGTGGAGGAACTGGTGGCGACCGCGCGGAGCGGGCGGCCCGGCCTTTTCCGCTGAACGCGGACCGCGGCAGGGCCCTGGCCCGATGCGGGGCCCTCGTCACTGTCCGGGCACCACGAACAGCGCCCAGGTGGCGAGCGGCGCGATCAGCGCCATGGAGAGTCCCCACTTCATGAGCGCGGTGAACACCTGCGGGCGCATCTCCTCGGGGGCGTTGGCGGCGACCAGCGCCCCGCTGGTGGACAGCGGTGAGGAGTCCACCACGGACGAGGAGACGGCGAGGGCGATGATCAGCCCCACCGCGCTGACCTGACCATCCATCAAGAACGGTACGGCGAGCGGGATCAGGGCGCCCAGGATGCCGGTGGTGGAGGCGAACGCGGAGACCACGGCCCCGATGAGACAGATCAACAGGGCGCCGACGAGCGGCGAGTCGATCTTCGCGACGCTCTCGCCGAGCCAGTCGATCGTGCCCATGCGCTCCATGACACCGACGAACGTCACGACCCCGCACACGAGCAGCACGGTTGACCACGCGCACTTGTCCACCGCCCCTTTGGCGGCCTCCGCGTCGACGAGGGTGAGCACGACGACCACGGTCAGTGCCATGAGGCCTACGTTGTAGTCCAGGAAGAGCGCTCCCGCGACCATGCCGAGCAGCCCGATCAGGGTCAGGGTGCGGGACTTGTCGAGGCGGAGCGCGACGGTGGGCGTTGCGGGTGCGATGGTCGCGGTCGTGGAGCCGCCGCCCTCGTGGGGGAGGTCCTGCTCCGGCTCGGCGGGTGTGGCGTCGCCGTCCGTGCTGCGGCGCCCGATGAGGTGCCTGCCGCCGAAGAGGAAGTACGCCACGACGCTGAGCGCCACGTTGAACAGGAAGGACATCAGGAACAGGAGCACCGGGCTGCCCGGCAGGTCGTTGCGTTCGACGACGCCGTTGGTGATGCTGCCGAAGACGCTGGCGGGCGAGAAGCCGCCCGCGCTCGCGCCGTTGATGACCAGCAGGCCCATGAGCAGCGGGCTGATCCGGTAGCGGGCGCAGAAGCTCATGCCGATGGGCGCGATGACACCCACCGCCGCGGGCACGACCGCGCCGACCGCGGTGAGGGCCGCGGTGATCAGGAACATCACCCAGGGGATGAGGGCGATCCGGCCGCCCACGGCTCGTGTCGCGGCATGCACGAGCCATTCGATGGTGCCGTTGTTCTTCGCGATGGCGAAGAGGAAAGTGACTCCTACGAGTACGACGAAGAGGTCCCCGGGGAAGCCGCCGAACACGTCGTCCGCACTCTGTCCCGCGACGGCGGAGCCGACGGCGAAGGCGGCGACGAGAGCGAGCACTCCCATGTGGACCGAGGTGAAAGTGGCGACGGTGAACACGAGCACCAGTGCGCCGATCGCGATGAGATGGTCTGCCATGACACGTCCTCGCCTTCGGGCTGCGGCCGAGAGAGTCGGCCGGGACTGTCCGCAGCATGGACTTAAGGTTCCACTATGCGGAACTCTCCTGCGGCGTTGGCGAGTATGTGACGGCTGTCACGAACCGTCAAGGGGGTGCGACGGCACCGGAGTTACCGGACGCGGCTCGCGTGCGGCGCCTCGTATCCGAGCGCCGCACTGATCTCCAGGGCCGCCGTCCGCACATGCGATCCCAGTGCGTGCAGGCGGTCGCGGTCGCACCGGCTGCTGGGCAGATTGATGCTCATGCTCGCCACTGGAGTGCCGTCGGGGCCGAGGATCGCGGCGGCCACCGCGGACACGTCGTCACGCCATTCGCCCTGGTTGAGGGCGTAGCCGCGGGTCCTGACCGCGGCCAGTTCGGCGCGCAGCGCGTCGGCCTCGTCGATCGTGGTGTCCGTGAAGTGCGTCAGGCCGCGGGCGAGGTAGCGCTCGACCGACGCGGGGGATCCGGCGGCGAGGATCGCCTTGCCGTTGGCGGACGCGTGTCCGGACAGCGGCTGGCCGAGCGGCAGCACGATCCGCACCGGCTGGGTCGTCTCCAGGCGTTCGACGAGCACGATCCGGTCGCCCTCGGGGACCGCCAGGTGCACCGTCTCGTCGACGGCGCGGCGCAGCTTCTCCATCACGGGCACCGCCACGTCCCGCACGCCGAGTTCACCGGTGGCCTGCCGCCCGACGAGCAGCGCCTTCGTGGTGAGCGTCCAGCGGGTCGGCGTACCACCGGTCTGCTTGATCCAGCCCGCCGTGTGCAGCGTGCCGAGCGCCCGCTGGACCGTGCTCTTGGGCAGGTCCATGGCCCGCGCGAGCTCGGCGACGCCGATGGGCTGACGCGCCGCCAACTCCTCCAGCGTGCGCAGGGCGTTGAGGACGTTCTGCACCGAAATCCCCCTATGCGTACGGCCGTTGATGCGGCACGGCGGGGCCGTTGACCCCCGCCGAGGGTGTCCCTATGCTGCGTCGTGCCGCATCACGATACGCCGTGCCGTCTCACGGCACAAGCGTGGAGGGGAGATTCGCGCAATGACCGTCCCGACCGGCCGCCACTTCCTCCAGATCCCGGGGCCCACCAACGTGCCCGACCGGGTTCTGCGCGCCATGGCCGCACCCACCATCGACCACCGGGGGCCCGAATTCGCCGCCCTCACCCGCCGGTTGCTCGGCGCGCTGGGGCCCGTCTTCGGTGCGGCGGGCCCCGTCGTCGTCTATCCCGCCTCGGGCACCGGAGCGTGGGAGGCCGCCCTGGTCAACACGCTCAGCCCCGGCGACCGCGTGCTCTGCTTCGAGACCGGCCACTTCGCCACGCTGTGGCGGGCGATGGCCCGATCCCTGGGCCTGGACGTCGAGTTCGTGCCGGGCGACTGGCGCCACGGCGCGTCCCCCGAGGCCGCCGCCGAGCGGTTGCGCGCGGACACCGGGCACCGGATCAAGGCCGTCTGCGTCGTCCACAACGAGACGTCCACCGGAGTCGCCAGCCGGATACCCGAGATCCGCGCAGCCGTCGACGCGGCCGGCCACCCCGCGCTGCTCCTCGTCGACACGGTCTCCTCGCTGGGCTCCATCGAGTACCGGCACGACGCGTGGGGCGTCGACGTGACCGTGACCGGATCCCAGAAGGGGCTCATGCTGCCGCCCGGCCTGAGCTTCAACGCCGTCAGCGAGAAGGCCCTCGCCGCCGCGCGCACCTCCCGGCTGCCCAAGTCCTTCTGGGACTGGTCGCCGGTCATCGACGCGAACGAGGCGGGATTCTTCCCGTACACCCCCGCCACCAACCTGCTCTACGGCCTCGACGAGGCACTGCGCATGCTCGCCGAGGAGGGCCTCGAACAGGTCTGGGCCCGGCACGCGCGACACGCCGCAGCCACCCGAAGTGCCGTACGCGGCTGGGGACTCGACGTGCTCTGCGCCGACGAACGCGAGCACTCCGGCTCGCTGACGGCCGTGCTCCTGCCCGACGGGCAGGACGCCGACGCCGTACGGAAGATCGTCCTGGAACGCTTCGACATGTCGCTGGGCACCGGACTCGGCCGGCTCGCGGGCAAGGTCTTCCGCATCGGCCACCTCGGCCACCTGAACGACCTCACGCTCGCCGGAACCCTCGCCGGCGTCCAGATGGGCCTCGAACTCGCCGGGATCCCGGTCGGGCAACAGGGCCTCGCCGACGCACTCGACCACCTGCGGACCACCTGACCGTACGTCCCTTCGCCTCCCTCGGAGCATGCCATATGTCGTCGAGCACGGAGAGCACCCGGAACACCGACAGCACACGTCGCCCTGTCAGCACACATAGCCCCGCCAGCACGTATGGCCCTGTCAGCACCGAGAACGATGAGAACACCGACCCCACCACGACTCAGGACCTCGCACGGCGGCTCGCCGCCGACCTGGAGGGCGAGGTCCGCTTCGACGACTACAGCCGCCACCTGTTCGCACGCGACGCCAGCATGTACGCCATCACCCCGCTCGGCGTCGTCTTCCCGCGCCACGCCGACGACGTCCAGGCCGCGGTGGCGGCGGCCGCCGCGCACGGCGTGTCCGTCGTGCCGCGCGGCGCGGGCACCAGCCTCGCCGGGCAGACCACAGGGCCCGGCATCGTCCTCGACCTCTCCCGGCACATGCGGCGGATCATCGCCCTCGACCCCGACGCGGGCACCGCACTCGTCGAACCGGGCGTCGTCCAGAACGACTTGAACCGCGCCGCGGCGCCGTACGGCCTGATGTTCGGCCCCGACACCTCCACCAGCAACCGGGCCACGCTCGGCGGCATGATCGGCAACAACTCCGCGGGCAGCGGCTCGCTGCGCCACGGCATGACCATCGACCACATCCGCGCGCTCGACGTGGTGCTCTCCGACGCGACGACCGCGCACCTGGCACCGCTCACCGAGGAGGAGCGCGCGGCCCGCGCCCGCAGCGCGACCCTGGACGGCCGCATCCACCGCGAACTGCCCGCACTCGTCGCGGCGCACGCCGAGGCCATCGAGGCCGGGTTCCCGAGCCACTGGCGGCGCGCGGGCGGCTACCGCCTGGACCGGCTCGCCCGCGAGAACACCCCCTTCGACCTGGCGAAGTTCGTCGTCGGCTCCGAGGGAACCCTGGCCGTCACCACCCGGGCGCTCGTCGACCTGGTGCCCAAACCGTCCCGCACGGTCTTCGCCGTCGGCCACTTCACCTCCGTCACCGGCGCGATCGAGGCGACCCAGGACGCGCTCGCCTGCGACCCCTCGGCCGTCGAACTCATGGACCGCACGATCCTCGACCTGTCCCGCCAGAAGATCGAGTACGCGTCCCTGTCCGACGTGCTCGAAGGCGACCCCGAAGCGCTCCTCTTCGTCTCCTTCACCGGCGACGACGAACACGAACTCATGGGCAGGCTCGACACCCTGACCTCCCTCTGGCGCCGTCACGGCCACGGCTACCACACCCTGCGCGCCGTCGACCCCGCCCACCGGGCCGCGCTGCTCAAGGTCCGCAAGTCCAGCCTCGGGCTGCTCATGGCCGCCAGCGAGGGCACCAAGCGGCCCCTCGCCTTCATCGAGGACACCGCCGTCGACCCCGTCCATCTGCCCGCCTACACCGCCCGGTTGAAGAAGGTCCTGGACCGGCACGGCCTCACGGCGGGCTTCTACGGCCACTGCTCGGTGGGCTGTCTGCACATCCGCCCGTTCCTCGACGTCACCGACCCCGCGCAGCGGCAGACCATGCGCGACGTCGCCGAGGAGATCAAGGACCTCGTCACCGAGTACGGCGGGGTCAACTCCAGCGAGCACGGCGACGGCCTGGCCCGCAGCGAGTTCAACCGCGCGCTCTTCGGCGACGAGCTCTACGAGGCGATGCGCCGGGTGAAGGGCCTCTTCGACCCGCACGACCGGCTCAACCCCGGAAAGATCGTCGACGCCCCCGCCATGACCGACCACCTGCGGGACGCCGCCCTGCCACCCGCCCCTGGCCTGCGCACCCGTCTCGACTTCGACGTCACCGGCGGCATGCGCGCGACGGCCGACCGCTGCATGAACATCGGCCTGTGCCGCAAGACCGACACCGGCGTCATGTGCCCCTCCTACATGGCCACCAGGAACGAACAGGACTCCACCCGAGGCCGCGCCGGCGCCCTCGTCAAGGCGCTCTCCGACCCCGACCCGCACACCGCCCTCGGCGACGAGGCGCTGCACGAGGTCCTCGACCTCTGCCTCATGTGCAAGGCGTGCAAGAGCGAGTGCCCGCTCGGCGTCGACATGGCCGCACTCAAGACGGAGGCGCTCGCCCACCACCACGACGAACACGGCGTACCCGCCCGCTCACGGGTCTTCGGCGCCATCCGCCTCCTGAACCGGCTCGGCTCGGCCACCGCACCCCTGTCCAACCTGCCGGGACGCATCCCCCTGCTGCGCCGCCTGCTCGACCGCACCCTCGGCATCACCCCGCACCGCCCGCTGCCGCGCTACGCCCGCCGCAACCTCGTGCGCTGGTTCCACCGCCGCACCGCACCGCAACGGACGGCCACCCAGGGCACGGTCGTCCTCCTCGCCGACTCCTTCACCACCTACACGGAACCGGAGATCGGCCGGGCCGCCGTCGAACTCCTCGAACGCTCCGGCTGGGACGTCCGCCTGGAGAGCGGCGGCTGCTGCGGCCGGGCCAGCCTCTCCAAGGGCCTCCTCGGCGACGCGAGCGACAAGGCCTTCCAGCTCGTCCACCGGCTCGCCGAGACCACCCCGGTCGACGCGCCGATCACCGGCTGCGAGCCGTCCTGCCTGATGACGCTGCGCGACGAGCACCGGGCACTGCTGCCCAAGGACTCGGCGCGCATCGCGATTACCGAACGGGTGCGCCAGCTGGAGGAGCTCCTCACCGACGCCATCGACGACGGCAGGCTACGGCTGAGCGCCGACTCCTGGCTCAGCGGCCGCACCCTGCTCTTCCACGGCCACTGCCACCAGAAGGCCGAGGTCGGCACGGCCGCGACCATGGCCCTGCTGCGCCGCATACCCGGCGTCGAGGTCGTCGAACTCGACGCGGGCTGCTGCGGGATGGCCGGCTCCTTCGGCTTCGAGTCCGAGCACTACGACGTGTCGATGACCGTCGGCGCCGACCGGCTCTTCCCCGCCGTGCGCGCCGCGTCCGACGACACCGTCGTCGTCGCGACCGGCGCCTCCTGCCGCCAGCAGATCTTCCACGGCACGGAGCGCGACGCGTGGCACCCCGTGCAGCTGGTGCGGGAGGCGGCGGTCAGCGCGTCGGCTTCAGCCGGACGGGCAGCCGGGCGTGCCCGTTCGTGATCAGCGAGGGCACCCGCGCCAGCCCGTCGAGGGGCTCGGCCAGCTCGGCGTCGGGGAACCGCTCGAAGAACCGGCTCAGGGACACGCTGCCCTCCATGCGGGCCAGCGGAGCCCCCAGGCAGAAGTGCACGCCGTACCCGAAGGAGAGGTGCTCGGCGCTGACGCGCGTCACGTCGAACACGTCCGCGTTCTCGCCGTGCCAGTCGGGGTGCCGGTTCGCCGCCGCGTACGAGGCGAGGATCGGCTCACCCGCGGCGATCCGCTGCCCGTCGGACAGTTCGATGTCCCGCACGGCGAAGCGCATCGGCAGATGCTTGACGGCCGGTTCGACGCGCAGCGTCTCCTCGACCACGTCGCCCCAGCCCGCCCGCCCCTCCCGCACGTGCGCGAGCTGCTCCGGGTGGGAGAGCAGCCGGGCGACGGCGTTGCTGATCAGGTTGACCGTGGTCTCGTATCCGGCGCTGACCATCAGGAGCAGCGTGTCGCGCACCTCCGCCTCGCTGAGGCCCGAGCCGTCGCCCTCCTCGTCCTGCGCGGCGATCAGCAGCGACGTCATGTCCTCGCCGGGCTCCGCGCGCTTCGCCGCGATCAGCCGGTCGAAGGAGGCGTACAGCTCCGCCGTGTTCGCGGCGGACTCCTCGGCGGTGAGGGTGGTGGAGAAGACACCGTCGACCAGCCTGCGGAACCCTTCCCGCTGCTCCTCCGGCACTCCCATGAGCTCGCCGATGACCCGGATCGGCAGGGGGTAGGCGAAGTGCTCGCGCAGATCGACCGGTTCACCGGCCGCGATGTGCCCGTTCTCGGTCTTCCTGCCGTGCTCGAAGCCCTCCTCGATGTCGTCGAGGAGCGAGGTCACGATCTGCTCGATGCTCTCCTGGAGCGCGGCGACCCGCCGGGCGCTGAACGCGGGAGCCACCAGGCGGCGCAGCCTGCGGTGATCGGCGCCGTACGCGGTGAACATGTTCTGGACCGCGACCCACAGGGCCAGCGGCCACGTCTGTATCGCCTCGTCGAACTGGGGCCAGTGTTTGCGCGCGTCCTTGGACACGTCCGGGCTCGTGAGCATCTTCTGCAACAGCACGGGATCGGTGACCGACCACGCGGTGACGCCGAGGACGTCCACACGCGTCGCGGGACCCGCGGCGCGCAGCGCGCGGTTCTCCGTGTCCGGATCGGCGCCGGTGGGGTCGATGACGAAGGGCGGGAGCTGCTCGGGCATGACATGTCTCCGAATCGACGGTGGCGGTGGGGCGTTGCACCGGCGCCGAGGTTACCCGCGGGTCGGGCACGGCGTCTCACCTCCTGCGAAGCCGATGCGGGGCTCTCCACAACGGGGGTCGTGTGCGGGTGGGATGACGGATTCTCAAGTCACCCACGGATACGCCTGGTTGATCATTTCCGCTCCGTCCCCACGGGAAACGGGCGCGCGGGGAAAGATCCACAACAGCGCCCTGCGGACACATGGGCGGGACGGAAACGTAAGCACGGCCACACGGGCGGCGAGCCGGGCGTACGCATCCCACAAGCCCGCGCCCCGGAATCCCGCCACATAGCCGCCCAGGCACCCTCCGCCGCCACCCACCCTTTGTTGGATTCCTACAGCACTCGGCCATGGTCACTGGCTCAGGACCGCGTCGAAACGCGCGGCCCGCCCCGGCGAGGATGAGCGGGTGACCGCACCGACCGCACCCCCGTACCCCGACGCGCGGACCGTTCTCGATCCGGCGGACCCCGCCTTCGCGCGCGACCCGTACCCGTACTACGCACGGCTGCGCGAGGGCGGCCCGGTGACGTGCGTACCGCTCGCCAACGGCACGCGGGCCTGGTTCGTCACCGGCTACGACGAGGTCAGAGCCGTCCTCGCCGACCCCCGCTTCTCGAACGTGCCGCCGCGCGGCGCGGGCCGCCCCAAGAGCGACTCGCCCGCACAGCGCGCCCGCGCCTGTCTGGCCCGGCACATGCTCAACACCGACGCGCCCGACCACACGCGGCTGCGCAGGCTGACCACCGCCGCGTTCGCGCCGCGCCGAGTGGACGCGCTGCGGGTACGGATCGCGGAGCTGACGGACGGCCTGCTGCGCGACGTCGCGGGGCGCCTCGCGGACCGGGGGAGCGCGGACCTCGTCGACGCCTTCGCCTTCCCGCTGCCCGTGCTCGTCATCGGGGAGGTCCTCGGCGTGCCCGAGAGCGACCGGGCCACCCTGCGCGACTGGACGTACCGGGTCGGCTCGCCCGCCGACGCCCTGCCGCCCGGCGCCGTGGACGAGGCATGGACATCGCTGTACGCCTACTTCGCCGAACTGATCGCCCACAAGCGCCGCTCCCCGGGATCCGACCTGTTCAGCGCCCTCACGCACGACGCGACCGAAGGCGGCCTCGACGACGGCGAACTGCTCGCCATGGCGTTCCTGCTGCTCTTCGCGGGCTACGAGACCACCATGAACCTGCTGGCATCCGCGTCCCTGCTGCTGCTCACCCACCCCGAGGAGCTGGCGGCCGCCCGGCGCGACCCCGGACGCTGGCCCGCCGTCGTCGAGGAGACCCTGCGGCACGCCAGCCCCCTGGAGGGCACCACTTGGCGGCACGCCACCGAGGACGTCGACCTCGGCGACGGCACGCGCATACCGGCAGGGGCCTCGGTCCTCGCCGTCCTCGCCGCCGCCAACCGCGACCCCCGGCACTTCCCCGACCCGGACGCCTTCCGCCCCGGCCGCTACGCGCCCGACGCCACGGAGCGCGGTCGGCGTACCGCGCCCCATGCCGCGTTCGGCCACGGACCGCACTTCTGCGTCGGCTCACGCCTGGCCCGCCTGGAGGCGGCGATCGCCCTGCCCCGCCTCTTCGCCGCCTTCCCCGGCCTGCGCCTGACCGTCGATCCGGCCGAACTCCCTTACAGACCCGGGCTGTTGGTGCGCGGCCCTCGCAGCGTCCCGGTCACGGCGTAGGGCCGTCCTCCGTCTTCCGCGCCAAGGCGCCCGCCAGGACCGCGCCGATCCGCTCAAGGGCATCGGGCCGCAGCATGTGCTCGTGCCGTACGTCGACACTGTGCTCGGTCACCGCACCCGCTACGTACGGGGACCAGGCACCCGCCGAGCGGCGCGGATCGTCCGCGGGCCACTCCGCCGCCGACTGCGCCGCGGTGAACAGGAGCACGTCGCCGCCGAACCGCTCCGGCACGAACTTGTCCAGCGCGTCCGGCACCCGCATGAAGATCTCGACGACCCTGGCGAGGACCTCCTCCTCAAGGAGCAGGTCCATCCGCCCCGCGCTCTCCCGGCGCATGAACGCGATCAACTGCTCGGCGCTCGGCTCCTGTTCGCCGAGGTCCCGGTCGAAACTCCTGCGGTCGACGCCGGCGATCTCCTCGAAGAGCAGGGCGAGGACGTCGCGCAGGTCGAGCTCGGGTATCTCCTCGCCGGGCCTGCGGTCCGGCGGGAACGAGTCGAAGAGCGCGAGGAGCTCCACCCGCTCCCCGGCCTTCTCCAGACGGGTCGCGACGGCGTGCGCGACGAGCCCGCCGAAGGACCAGCCGAGCAGCGCGTACGGACCCGACGGCTGCACGGCCCGGATGTGCGCCAGATAGTCGTCGGCCATCTCGTCGATGGTGTCGGCGGGCGGCTCCGCGCCGGTGAGCCCGCGCGCCTGGAGCCCGTAGACGGGCCGGTCGGGAGCGACCTGCGCGAGCAGTCCCGCGTAGGGCCAGCTGATGCCCGCCGCCGGGTGCACACAGAACAGCGGAGGCAGGGTCCCGCTGGTCCGCAGCGGCAGCAGCACGTTCAGGGCGTCCCCTGACGTGTCACTGCCCAGGCGCCGGGCGAGGGCCGCGGGCGTCGACGCCTCGAACAGGGCCCGGACGCCGAGCTCCACGCCGAAGACCGCCTTCACGCGGGAGACCAGCTTGGTGGCCAGCAGCGAATGCCCGCCCCGGTCGAAGAAACTGTCGTCCGCGCCCACGGACACCCCGAGCACCTCGGAGAACAGCCCGCACAGGAGCTGCTCCTCCTGGCTCAGGGCCGCGCGCGATGCGGAGAGGGCCGACGAACCGGCGAACTCGGGCCCCGGCAGCGCGGCACGGTCCAGCTTTCCGTTGGGGGTCAACGGGATCGCGTCGAGAATCGCGTACGCCGCGGGGACCATGAACTCCGGCAGGCGCGTCCGCGTGAACTCACGGAGAGACACGTCGAGTTCAGCGACGGATGACGGATCTCCCGCGGCCGAGGGGACGACGTACCCGACGAGACGGTGCCCCTCGTGGGCGGTGACCACGGCCTGGGCCACGTCGGGGTGCTCGGTGAGGACGGCCTCGATCTCGCCCGGCTCGATGCGGAAGCCCCGGACCTTGACCTGCTGGTCGGCGCGGCGGACGTAGTGGAGTTGCCCGTCCGTGCCGCGCCGTACGAGGTCGCCGGTGCGGTACATCCGCTGCCCGGACTCGAAGGGGCAGGCGATGAAGCGTTCGGCGGTGAGCGAGGGGCGGTTGGCGTACCCCCGGGCGAGACCCGCGCCCGCGATGTACAACTCGCCCGTCACACCCGTGCCGACGGGCCGAAGGCGCTCGTCCAGGACATAGGCGCGGATGTTCCGCACGGGCACCCCGATCGCCGCGGACGACGGCCACGCGGAGACGTCGGCGGGCAACGTGTGCGAGGTGACCACGTGCGTCTCGCTCGGCCCGTAGTTGTTGCGCAGCCGCCGCCCCGGCACCTGCCGGAAGAACGCGCGCACCTGCGGCCCGAGCGTCAGCGCCTCACCGGCCTGGACGACCTCCCGCAGCGCGGGCAGCTCCCGCCCGCGCGTGACCGCGGAGAGCGCCAGCGCGTCGATCACGAGATTCGGCGCGAACAGCTCGTCGATCCGCTGCTCGTCCAGCCAGTCCACCAGCTCGTCCGGGCTGTACCGGACCTCGTCCGGCGGAATCACCAGCGTCTTCCCGAACAACACGGCCGACAGGATCTCCTGCACGGACACGTCGAAGCTGAGCGCGGCGAACTGGGCGGTACGGGTCGGCCGCGAGCACGGCAGCTCACTGCTGTGCCACGACAGCAGATTGACCATGGCGCCGTCGGACACGGCGACGCCCTTGGGTCGTCCGGTGGAGCCGGAGGTGTAGATGAGGTAGGCGGGGTGGAGGGCGTTCCGGTCAGGGACGACGGGATTGGTGTCGGGGTGACCGTCGGTGTTGATCGTGTGCTCGATGGTGGTGAGGGGTTGGGCGTCGTCGAGCATGAACTGGATGCGGTCGGTGGGGTATTGGGGGTCGATGGGGAGGTAGGCGGCGCCGGTTTTGAGGATGGCGAGGACTGCGATGACCATCTCGGTGGTGCGGGGGAGTTTGAGCGCGATGACGTGTTCGGGTCCGGCGCCGAGGGTGATGAGGTGGTGGGCCAGCTTGTTGGCGCGGGAGTTGAGCTGGGCGTAGGTGAGTTCGGTGCCCTGATCGGCGACGGCGACGCGGTCGGGGGTGCGGACGGCCTGATTCTCGAACAGCTCGGCCAGCGAGGCCTGGGGCACCTCGTGAGCGGTGTCGTTCCAGAGGGTCACGGCCTGGTGGTGCTCTTCCTCGCTGAGGAGGTCGATGTCGCCGACGGGTTGGTCGGGGTCGGTGACGGCTGCGGTGAGTATTCGCCCGAGGCGGTCGGTGAGTGCTTCTACGGTTCGGCGGTCGAAGATGTCGGTGCTGAACTCCACCTGCCCGTCGATCCCGTTGGGCCCGCCCTCGGCCGTCCGGTGCTCGGCGATGCTGAAGGTGAGATCCGTCCGGGACGTTCCCGTGCCCGCGGAGACCGGCGACACGGACAGCCCCGGCAGGTCGAGCACCGCGTCGGTCGTGTTCTGCCAGGCGAGCATGGTCTGGAAGAGGGGGTGGTGGGCGAGGGTGCGTTGGGGGTTGAGGAGTTCTACGAGGTGTTCGAAGGGGATGTCTTGGTGGGCGTAGGCGTTGAGGTCGGTTTCGCGGGTGCGGGTGAGGAGTTCGCGGAAGGTGGGCTCGCCGGAGACGTCGGTGCGCAGGACGAGGGTGTTGACGAAGAAGCCGATGAGGTGGTCGAGGGCTTCGTCGGTGCGTCCGGCGATGGGGGTGCCGATGGGGATGTCGGTTCCTGCGCCGGTGCGGGTGAGGAGTGTGGTGAGTGCGGCGTGGATGACCATGAAGGGGGTGACGCCGCTTGAGCGTGCCAACTCGTTTATGGCGGTGTGGAGTTGGGTGTTCCAGTGGAAGGTGTGGGTGTCGCCCTGGTAGGTGGCGTGGGCGGGGTAGGGGCGGTCGGTGGGCAGCTCGATGCGGTCGGGGAGCCCGGCGAGCGTGTCCTTCCAGTAGGCGAGCTGATCGGCGCCGTCGCCGAGGATCTTTCGTTGCCAGAGGGTGTAGTCGGCGTACTGCACCGGTAGTTCGGTCCAGTCGGGCGCAGCTCCCGCCAGCCGGGCTCGGTACGCCTCGGCGACGTCGCGCCAGAGCGGTGCGAGTGACCATCCGTCGGCGGCGATGTGGTGCAGAGTCAGGACGAGGACGTACTCGTCGGAGTCGGCATCGGCGGGTCGCGTCTGCCTCAAGAGTGTGGCGCGCAGGGGCAGTTCGTCGCTCAGGTCGAAGCCGTGGCGTACGGCTGAGGCGATGGACTCCGCAAGCTCGGATGTGGTCACCGTCGACACCGTGAGCGTCGGCCGCGCGGCATCCGGGTCAAGCACCAACTGGTAGGGCATGCCGTCGTGTTCGCGGAAGAGCGTGCGCAGGCTTTCGTGCCGGGTCACGACGTCGGCGAGCGCGTCTTCGAGTGCTTGACGGTCGAGAGTGCCGGTGAGGCGTACGGCGAGTGGCACGTTGTACGTCGCCGAAGGGCCTTCCAGGCGGTGCAGGAACCACAGCCGGTTCTGTGCGTACGACAACGGAACGTGCTCGGGACGTTCTGCGGGCGCCAAGGCGGCCTGCGCCGGGCGGGCCCCGCCGAGCACCTGGGCGAGAGCGGCCACCGTGGGCGCCTCGAACAGTGCCCGCACTCCCAGTTCGAGGCCCAACGCCGGCCGGATCCGGGACATCAGGCGGGTGGCGAGGAGTGAGTGTCCGCCGTGGTCGAAGAAGCTGTCGTCGATGCCGATGTCGGGTTGCGTGAGGACGTCGGCGAAGAGGGCGCAGAGGATTTCTTCGGTGGGTGTTCGGGGTGTGCGGGTTGTGGTGGTGTCGAAGGTGGGGTCGGGGAGGGCGTTGCGGTCGAGTTTTCCGGTGCCGGTCAGCGGAAGCCCGTCCAGGACCATGACCGTCGCCGGGATCATGTGCTCGGGCAGCCGGGACCGAGTGAACTCCGTTATGGACTGGCGTAGTTGAGCGTGGTCCATGTCCTCCGACGGCACGACATAGCCCACGAGGACTTCCTGTCGCACGGACACGGCGGCCTGCGCGATCCCCGGGAAGGAGCCGAGAACGTTTTCTATCTCGCCGGGTTCGATGCGGTAGCCGCGGATTTTGATCTGGTGGTCGGCGCGTCCGGCGAAGGTGAGGGTGCCGTCGTGGTGGCGGCGGGCGAGGTCGCCGGTGCGGTAGATGCGTTGGCCGGGGGCGTGGGGGTTGGCGGTGAAGCGTTCGGCGGTGAGGGCGGGGCGGTTGGTGTATCCGCGGGCCAGTCCTGGTCCTGCGAGGTAGAGCTCTCCTGTGATGCCGGGGGGTACGGGGCGCAGCCAGGGGTCGAGGACGTAGGTGTGGGTGTTGGGGATGGGCTCGCCGAGGGAGGGGATGGTGTTGCTGGTGAGGGTGGCGCAGACGGTGGCTTCGGTGGGCCCGTAGGCGGTGGTCAGTCGGCGTCCATCAGTCGTCCATTGTTGGGCGAGGTCGGGTGGGCAGACTTCGCCGCCGGTCAGGACGTGGCGCAGGTGGGGGAGTGTGTCAGTCGGAAGGGTGGCGAGGAGGGAGACGGGCAGGGCGACGTGGGTGGCGGCGCTGTTGTGCAGGGCGGCGGCGAGTTCGTCTCCAGCCAACTGGCCGGGGCTGTCGAGGATGAGGGTGGCGCCGGTGGCGAGGGTCATGATGAGGTCGCAGACGGCGACGTCGAAGCTGGGGGAGACGGCCTGGAACACCCGCGCGCCTGGGGCGAGTTGCAGCTCCTCGGCGTGGGCGGTGAGGAGTGCCGCGATGCCGGTGTGTGTGACGGCGACGCCCTTGGGTCGTCCGGTGGAGCCCGAGGTGTAGATGACGTAGGCGGTGCTGGACAGGGCCCGCTCAACGCTGAGGTTGGTGTCGTCGTATCCCTCGACCGGCACCGGACCGTCCACGACCAGCACGGGTCGCGCGTCGTCGAGCATGAACCGCACCCGCTCATCCGGATACGCCGGGTCAACGGGCAGGAACGCCGCCCCCGCCTTGCCCGCCGCGAGCACGGCCACGACCAGCTCGACCGAGCGCGGCAGTCGCAGTGCGACGACGTCGTCCACCCGGACGCCCTGCTCCACCATCCACCGTGCCAGTCGATTGGCCCTCGCGTTGACCTCGGCATACGTCAGCTCGACGCCCCCGCAGCTCAACGCCACACCATCCGGTGTCCGCGCCACCTGTGCCTCGAACAGCTCCGCCATGGTCAGCGCGGGCAGCTCACGCGCACTGTCGTTCCACTCCACGAGGGCTTGCTCGCGCTCACGCTCCGACAGCAGGTCGAGCCCGGCCACCGGCCGGTTTGGGTCGGTGACCACGGCCCGCAGCAGCCGTTCCAGCCGGGCCGCAAGACCCTCCACCATCTCCTCGTCGAACATGTCCGGGCGGTGGTCGAGTCGCAGGACCATCGTGCGGCCGGGTACGACGGCGAGGCTGAGCGGGTAGTGCGTGGCGTCGTGGCCGCTCGCGCCCGAGACACGTAGGCCGTTGAAGACGGGGTCTTCCTCTCCGTCGCCCGCGTCGCCGAGGGGGTAGCTCTCGAACACCATCAGGGTGTCGAACAGTTCGTTGTGGCCCGTGAGGCGGTTGATCTCGGTGAGGCCGAGGTGGTGGTGCTCGGCGAGCTCCGCCTGTTCGGTCTGGATGCGGGTGAGCAGGGCCGTGACGGTCTCGTCGGGGCGGAGGCGTACGCGTACCGGCAGAGTGTTGATGAACAGGCCGACCATGCCCTCCACTCCGGGGAGTTGAGGAGGTCTGCCGGACACGGTCATGCCGAAGGTCACGTCGTCGCGGCCGGTGAGCTGCTGGAGCAGCAGGGCCCAGCACCCTTGGACCACGGTGTTCGGCGTGAGCCCCTGGCGGCGGGCGAACGTGGTGAGGGCGGCCGTCAGGGTCTCGGGGAGCGCATGGTCGAGCCGCTCGGGCCGGGCCGCCGCCACGGGCTCGGCATCCGAGGGCGCGGCCGCGGCGCGTGCCACCAGCGTCGGCCCCTCGACACCCGCGAGCGCCGCACGCCACGCCTCCGTCGCCCGCGCCGGGTCCTGCTCGCCGAGCCAGGCCAGATAGTCGCGGTAGGGGGTCGCGGGCGGCAGCCCGGACTCGTCACCGTGGTGCTCGTACAGGTGGAAGAAGTCCCGGTACAGGACCGGCAGCGACCAGCCGTCGAGCAGGATGTGGTGCGCCGTCAGGGCGAGCCGGTGCCGTCGCTCGTCCAGGCGTACGAGCGCGAAGCGGAGCAGCGGCGGGTCCGCCGGGTCGAAACGGAGCGCCCGCTGCTCGGCGAGGACCCGGTCGAGCGCGTCCTGCCGCGCGTCCCCTTCGAGCCCGCCGAGGTCGGTCTCGTACCAGGGAACGGTGACCTCGGCGGGTATCAGCTGGACGGGCTCGTCCAGGTCCTCGTCCCAGAAGCCGGCGCGCAGGTTCGGGTGGCGGACGAGCAGGGCGTCCGCGGCGCCGCGCAGCGCCTCCGTGTCGAGCGCACCCTCCAGGTCGAAGACGACCTGGAGGACATAGACGTCCGCGCGGTCCTCGTCATAGCGGGCGTGGAAGAACAGGCCCTCCTGCAAGGGAGCGAGCGGCCATACGTCCACCAGTTCCGACTGCGTCACTTGCGTTTCCTCCACGCTGCTTCGATCTTCGACAACTGGCCCCGGCCCATCTTCACGAGAGGAGCTTGCGGCCCTGGCTTCGCCGGACTCCCGGGGATCCCGGCCTGCGGCGCATCGGACACGCGCCCGGTGCGCTCTCCCGGTTCTCCCAGTTCTCTCGAACCCCCCTGCTCCACCCGTTCCGCCAGCGCGGCGAGCGCGGCCACGGTCTTGTGCAGGAACACGTCCCGAGGAGTGATCACGTATCCGGCCGTACGGGCCCGGCCGACCACCTGGATCGACATGATGCTGTCGCCGCCCAGGTCGAAGAACTCGTCGTCCACGCCCACCTCGACCCCGAGCACCTCGGTGAACACCTGGCAGAGGGCGGCCTCCGCCGGGGTGCTCGGCGCACGGGACGCGGGGGTGGAGGTGAATTCCGGGGCCGGGAGCGCGGCACGGTCGAGCTTCCCGTTGGCGGTCAGCGGGAGCGCGTCGAGCGTCACGATCGCCGCGGGGACCATGAACTCGGGCAGTCGCGCGCGGACGAACTCGCGCAGTGCCGAGGAGAGTTCACCCGGTTGAGCAGAGGCGAGGCCAGCCGGTTCGAAGTCCGCTGTCGACGCCACGACGTACGCGACGAGCCGCTCGCCGCCCCTGACCACCGCCACCGCCTGGCGCACCGCCGGATGCCCGGCGAGCGCCGACTCGATCTCGCCGAGCTCGATGCGGAAGCCGCGCAGCTTCACCTGGTCGTCGGCGCGTCCCACGAAGTCGAGGGGCCCGTCCGCGCGGCGGCGCACCAGGTCGCCGGTCCGGTACATGCGCTCGCCGGGCCCGCCGTACGGACAGGCGACGAACCGTTCGGCGGTCAGCGAGCCGCGTCCCGCGTACCCGCGCGCGAGCCCGGCGCCCGCGATGTACAGCTCTCCGACGACGCCCGCGGGCACCGGTGCCAGCCGCCCGTCGAGCACGTACACCTGGGTGTTCGCGAGGGGCGATCCGATGCCGGGTGCCTCGTCCGTCACGGCCGCCGCCGTCGACCAGATGGTGGTCTCCGTCGGCCCGTACACGTTCAGGACCGCGCCCGCACGCTTGGCGAGGGACACCGCGAGATCCTGCGGCAGGGCCTCGCCGCCGACGAGCACCCTGACCCCGTCGAGCCGCACGTCCGTCGCCACCAGGGCGCGCCACAGGCTGGGCGTGGCCTGCATGACGGTGGTGCCCGAGCGGGTGAGGAGCGCGCCGAGCGCCTGCGGATCGCGTACGGTCCCGCGCGGCGCGACCACGACCCGGGCGCCGCTCACCAGGGGCACGAACAGTTCCAGGCCCGCGATGTCGAACCCCGTCGTGGTGACCGCGAGGAACGTGTCGCCCGCGCCGAGACCGAGCCGGTTCCGCATGTCCACCACCAGGTTCAGCAGCGCGCGGCCGGACACGGTGACGCCCTTGGGCCGGCCCGTCGAGCCCGAGGTGTAGATGACGTACGCGGGGTGCAGCGCATGGCGCCGTACGGCATCGGGGCCGGCCGCCCCTCCCTCTCCGGTCCCGACCTCACCGTCAGGAGCGGGGGAGTCCATGACGACGACCGGGCGCGCGTCGTCGAGCATGAACCGGATCCGCTCCTCCGGATACTCCGGGTCGATGGGCAGATAGGCCGCGCCGGTCTTGAGTACGGCCAGCATCGCCACGACCAGCTCGGCCGAGCGCGGCAGCCGCAGCGCGACGAGCCGCTCGGGTCCCGCGCCGCGGGCGACGAGGGCGCGGGCCAGCCGGTCGGAGCGCGCGGCGAGTTCGGCGTACGTCAGCTCGACGTCGTCGAAGACGACCGCCACCGCGTCCGGGGTGCGCCGCGCCTGCGCGTCGACGAGTTCCGGCACGGACGAGTCCGGCAGGGCGAGCGCGGTGTCGTTCCCCGCGGTGAGCGCCTGACGGCGTTCGTCGGCGGTGAGCAGGTCGACGGCGCCGACCGGCAGGTCCGGGTCGGCCGCGACGGCCGCGAGCAGCCGGCCGAGCCGCTCGACCAGCGCCTGGACGGTCCGCCGGTCGAACACGTCGGAGCTGAACTCCACGAACCCGTCGATGGTGCCGTCCGCGGTGTTCTCCGTCAGGTTGAACACCAGGTCCATCCGTGCGGTCCTGGTGTCCGTCGCCACCGGGGACGCGGTGAGCCCCGGCAGGCCGAGCGCGGAGTCCGCGGTGCTCTGCCAGGCGAGCATCACCTGGAAGAGGGGGTGGTGGGCCAGCGTGCGGGACGGGTTGAGCACGTCGACCAGGTGCTCGAAGGGGACGTCCTGGTGGGCGTAGGCGTCGAGGTCGGTCTCACGGACGCGGGCGAGGAGTTCGCGGAAGGTGGGCTCGCCCGAGACATCCGTGCGCAGGACCAGGGTGTTGACGAAGAAGCCGACGAGGTCGTCGAGTGCCTCGTCCGTACGGCCCGCGATCGGCGTGCCGACCGGGATGTCCTCGCCGCCGCCCGAGCGGGCGAGCAGCGCGGCGAGTGCCGCGTGCACGACCATGAACGCGGTCGCTCCGCCCCGTCGCGCCAATTCGGCGATCTGGTCACGTAGTTCGGTGTCCCAGCGGTAGGTCAGGCTGCCGCCCCGGTAGGAGGCGACGGCCGGGTGCGGGCGGTCCGTGGGCAGGTCGATCCGCTCGGGCAGGCCCGCGAGCCGTTCCTTCCAGTGGCCGAGCTGCCGGGCCAGCGGGCTGTCCGGATCGGCGCTGTCGCCGAGGAGTTCGTGCTGCCACAGCGTGTAGTCGGCGTACTGCACCGGCAGCGGCTGCCACATAGGAGCCGCACCGCCGCGCGAGCGCGCCTCGTACGCGGTGGCGACATCGCTCCACAACGGACCGAGCGAGGAGCCGTCGGCCGCGATGTGGTGGACCACGAGGGCGAGGACGTGCTCGTCCGGTGACAGTTCCAGGAGCTCGGCGCGCACGGGCGCCTCGGTGCCCAGGTCGAAGGCGTGCCGTACGGCGGCGGCCACGGCGTCGTCCAGCGAGGCGGCGTCCACCCGGCGCGTACGCAGGGCGGGACGGGCCGCGTCGGGGGTGAGGACGTGCTGGTACGGCGTGCCGTCGTGTTCGCGGAACACGGTCCGCAGGCTCTCGTGCCGCGCCGTCACGTCAGCGAGCGCGGACTCCAGGGCGGTGCGGTCCAGCGGGCCGTTCAGCCGTACGACCAAGGGGATGTTGTACGTCGCCGAAGGGCCTTCCAGGCGGTACAGGAACCACAGGCGTTTCTGCGCGAACGACAGCGCGAGCCGCTCGGGGCGTGACGCGGCACGCAGCGCGGGCCTGGTCCGCCCCGCGCCGCCCGCTTCGCCGACGAGCCGGGCCAGGGCCGCCACCGTGGGCGCCTCGAACAGTGCCTTCACGCCGAGCTCCGCGCCGAAGGCCGAGCGGATGCGCGACACCAGCTTCGTCGCGAGCAGGGAGTGACCGCCCAGATCGAAGAAGCTGTCCTCCACGCCGACTTGGGACGCGCCCAGGACGTCGGCGAACAGCGCGCAGAGGACCTCCTCGGCCGGGGTGCGCGGCGCGCGGAACGATGGTCCCGCGATGAACTCGGGTACGGGCAGCGCCGCCTTGTCCAGCTTTCCGTTGGAGGTCAGCGGGAGCTCGCCGAGGAGTACGACGGCGGAGGGGACCATGTACTCGGGCAGTCGCGCGCGGACGAAGTCCCGTACGGAAGCGGCTAGTTCGGTGTCCGTCGGCGTGGCTGCGGCATCCCGTACGGCGTACCCCACCAGCACGTCGCCCGCCCGTGCCACCACCGCGGCCCGCGTGACGGCCGGGTGCTCCGTCATGACGGCCTCGATCTCACCGGGCTCGACCCTGAAGCCCCGGACCTTCACCTGGTCGTCGGCGCGGCCCGCGAACTCCAGCTGGCCGTCGGCGCGTCGGCGCACCAGGTCGCCGGTGCGGTACATCCGCTGCCCGTCCTCGAAGGGGCACGCCACGAACCGCTCGGCGGTGAGCCGGGACTGTCCCGCGTATCCGCGTGCGAGACCGGCGCCGGACACGTACAACTCGCCCACCACGCCCGCCGGTACGGGCCTCAGCCCGCCGTCGAGCACATAGACGCGGGTGTTGTCGACGGGGACGCCGATCGGCACCGGTCCGGGGCGGCCCCCGGCGGACAGCGGCGCACTGACGGTGACGCAGACCGTGGACTCCGTCGGACCGTACGCGTTGAACATCGTCCGGCCCGCCGACCAGCGCGCGGCCACCTCACGCGGGCACTCCTCGCCCGCGACGACGAGGACGCCGCCGGACGGGAAGTCCTCCGGCGCCACCACGGGGAGCAGCGCGGGCGGCAGCGTCATATGGGTGACGCCCTGCCGCACGCACAGGGCCCCGAGCCGGTCGGGCGCCAGATCCTCCTTGGGCGCCATCACAAGGGCGGCACCGGAGAGCAGCGCCATGCACAGCTCCCACGCGGCCGCGTCGAAGCTCACCGAGGCGAACTGGAGGACCCTGCTGCCGCCCGCGACCCCGAACCGATCGATCTGCGTCGCGGAGAGGCTGTCGATGCCCGCGTGGGTGACGGCCACCCCCTTCGGCCGGCCGGTCGAGCCCGACGTGTGGATGAGGTAGGCGGGGTGGGAGAGGTGGAGGGGGCGGATGCGTTCGGCTTGGTCGAGGTTGAGGTCGAGGTTCAGTTCGGTGCCGGTGCCGGAGTCGCCTTCGGCGCGAGCCGTCGACCGCTCGTCGTGGACGCGGACGACCGGGATGCCCGCAGCCCCCGCAGCCACGCCGTCCGGCAGCGTCACGCCCCCGCCGGTCAGCAGGCAGACCGGCGCCCCGTCCGTCAGCATGAACGCCACCCGGTCCGCCGGATAGTCAGGATCGACGGGCAGATAGGCGCCACCGGCCTTCAGTACGGCGAGCAGCGCCACGGCGAGCTCCGGCGAGCGGCGCATCAGTACGGCGGCGGTCGTCTCGGGTCCCACGCCCAGTGCCACCAGGCGGCGGGCGAGGTGGTTGGCCCGGGAGTTCAGCTCGGCGTAGGTCAGCTCGGCGTGCGTCAGCTCGGTGTCGCCGAACACCAGCGCCACCGCGTCCGGGGTGCGTGCCACCTGCGCCTCGAACAGCTCGGGCAGGGTGGCGCCCGGCACCTCGCGCGCGGTGTCGTTGAACGTGGTGAGCAGCTCGCGGCGCTCCGGACCGCTCAGCAACTCGATCGCGCTGACCGGGAGTTCGGGGTCGGCGACGGCGGCGGCGAGCACCCGGTGGAGGCGTTCGACCAGCGCCACGACCGTCTCCTCGTCGAAGACGTCGGTGCTGAACTCGACGACCCCGTCGAGGCCCCCGGGGTCCCCGTCGCCCGCCCTGCTCTCCGCGATGCTGATCACGAGGTCCATGCGGGCCGTGCCCGTCCCCACAGGAGCGGGCTCGACGGCGAGACCCGGCAGTGCGAGCCCCACGTCGGGCGTGTTCTGCCAGGCCAGCATCACCTGGAACAGGGGGTGGTGCGACAGGGCGCGTGCCGGGTTGAGCGCCTCGACGAGGAACTCGAAGGGGACGTCCTGGTGCGCGTAGGCGTCGAGGTCGGTCTCGCGGACGCGGGCGAGCAGATCACGGAAGGTGGGATCGCCCGACACGTCCGTACGCAGGACCAGGGTGTTCACGAAGAATCCGACGAGATCGTCGAGTGCCTCGTCCGTACGGCCCGCGATGGGAGTGCCGACGGCGATGTCGTCCCCGCCGCCGGAGCGGGACAGGAGCGCGGTGAGTGCCGCGTGCACGACCATGAACACGGTCGCCCCGCTGCTCCGCGCCAACTCCGCGAGCCCCGCGTGCACATGGGTATCCCACCGGAAGGGCAGTGTGCGCCCCTGGTAGGAGGCGACGGCCGGGTGCGGGCGGTCCGTGGGCAGGTCGATCCGCTCGGGCAGGCCCGCGAGCCGGGTCCGCCAGTAGCCGAGCTGGTCGCCGAGCACGCTGTCGGGGTCGCCGCCGTCGCCCAGGAGTTCGTGCTGCCACATGGTGTAGTCGGCGTACTGCACCGGCAGCGGCTCCCACTGAGGAGCCACCCCTTCGCGCGAGCGCGTCTCGTACGCGGTGGCCAGGTCGCGCCAGAGCGGTTCGAGCGACCAGCCGTCGGCCACCACGTGGTGCAGGACGAGGACCAGCGTGTGCTCGTCGGGTGCCGATGTGAACAGCGTGGTGTGCAGGGGGAGTTCGGTGCCGAGGTCGAAAGCGTGCCGTACGGCCGACTCCACGGCGCGGTCGACGCCCTCCGCGGGGACGTCCACGAGGTCGAGTCCAGGGACCGCGGACGCGGCGTCGAGAACCAACTGGTAGGGGGTGCCGTCGTGTTCGCGGAACACGGTCCGCAGACTCTCGTGCCGTGCGACCACGTCCGCGAGGGCCGCCTCCAGGGCGGGACGGTCGAGCGTGCCGCTCAGCCGTACGACCAAGGGGATGTTGTACGTCGCCGAAGGGCCCTCCAGACGGTGCAGGAACCACAGGCGGTTCTGCGCGAACGACAGAGGGAGCCGCTCGGGCCGACGCGCGGGCTCCAGGGCGAGCCGGGCCCGCTGGGCGCCGGACAGCAGCCGGGCGAGCGCGGCCACGGTCGGCGCCTCGAACAGCGCCTTCACGCCGAGCTCCACGCCGAACACCGACCGGACCCGCGAGACCAGCCGCGTCGCGAGCAGCGAGTGCCCGCCCAGATCGAAGAAGCCGTCGTCGACGCCGACCGTGCGCACGCCGAGTATCTGCGCGAAGAGCCCGCACAGCAGCTCCTCGACCGGTGTCCTCGGCACCCGCGACGTCGGCGCGGCGAGGAACTCCGGCACCGGGAGCGCGGCCCGGTCCAGCTTCCCGTTGACCGTCAGCGGGAACTCGTCCACGACCAGCACCGCGGCCGGGACCATGAACTCGGGCAACCGCGCGCGCAGTTGCTCGCGCACCGCGTCCGCGAAGGCTCCGATGTCGCGCGACACGGCCGGATCGTTGGCCCAGACGGCCGGATCGTCCCCGGCGGCACCCGGACCAGCGGCACCCGGCCCCGGGCGGAACAGCCCCTCGACGACGGCGCCTTCGGGCACATCGGCGGAGAGGAACACCGCCTCCAGCAGATCTTCGGACTCCGCCGACCAGGTGAGCACCGCCCGGTAGCCGAGACTCTCCCCGATCCGGTGCAGCTCCTCGGGGTCGACACCGGGCCCGTCCGCGTCGGCGAGCGCGCTCAGCAGCTCGGCGGGCGAGTCACCCGCGGCGAGCCGCCGCACGGCCGCGACTTCGGAGGCAAGACGCTTGTTGGGGATGCCGTGCACGCGGACGACCGGGTGCTCGGCGGACCTCAGCAGCTCGACCGCGTCCTGACCCCACCCGAGCTCGGGAACGGCGGCGAGATCGAGAGCGGTGGAACGAGGGTGCTTGCGGAGGACGGCGTCGTAGCGGTGGCGGGTCAGCTCGTTGTGGTGATGGCCCCGCTTGAGACGTATCTCGGTGGTGTGCTCCGGAGTCCTGCGGTCGAGGGCGCTGAAGTACTCCGGGGCGATGAGGAGTTCTTTGTCGCGGACGAGGGCGCGTTCGACGGTGGCGCGGAGAGCGGCGGTGTCGGTCCCGGGGGCGGCCTGCCGGACGTGTACGGCGGTGTGGAGCGCCCGCACGGTGTGGAGGTTGCGGATGTCGCCGATGTAGAGGGCGCCACCCGGGGTCAGCAGGCGCAGCGCTGTGGTGATGACGTCCGTCAGATAGGCGGCGTTGGGGAAGTACTGGATGACCGAGTTGATGACGATGACGTCGAAGTGGTCGGTGGGCAGGCCGCTCGCGTCATGGGCGGGCTGGTTCCGCAGCTCGACACGGCCCGCGAGCGCCTCGGGAATCTGCGTCCGCAGGGCGGCCACGACCCCGGCGGAGAAGTCGGTGCCCCAGTAGCTGTCGCAGTGGGGTGCGAGCTGGGAGAGGAGGAGTCCGGTGCCGACGCCGATTTCGAGGATGTTGCGGGGGTGGAGGGCTCGGATGGCGGTGACGGTGGCGTCGCGCCACTCCCTCATCTCGTCCAGGGGGATGGGTTGTTGGTCGTAGCTGCTGTTCCAGCCGATGAAGTTCTGGCCCCAGGTGGCGGTGGCGGCGTCGGTGTAGAGGTCGTCGTAGATCTCCTGCCACTCGCCGACCTGCGCGTCCGCGACGCCCTCGTGCGGAGCGGTGTCTTCGTCGTCCACGCCGGTGGCTGACGCGCCCACGACGTACCCGATCAGACGCTGCTCGCCCGCCTGGTCCTCGTGGGTCACGACCACGGACCTGGCGACCGCGGGGAGCGCGTCGAGCGCGGCCTCGATCTCGCCGGGCTCCACGCGGAACCCGCGGACTTTGACCTGCCCGTCGGCGCGGCCCGCGAACTCCAGGCGCCCGTCGGCACGCCACCGCACGAGGTCGCCGGTGCGGTACATCCGCTGCCCGGTCTCGAAGGGACAGGCCACGAACCGCTCGGCCGTCAGCCCCGCACGGTCCAGATAGCCGCGCGCCAGACCGGCGCCCGCCACGTACAGCTCACCGACGATGCCGACGCCGACCGGCCGCAGCCGCTCGTCGAGGACGTACGTGCGCGTGTTGGCGATCGGCGCGCCGATCGGCATGACGGCGCCCGGCTCGTCGGCCGACCGCACGGGGTGGCAGGTGGCGAAGGTGGTCGTCTCGGTGGGGCCGTACCCGTCGACCACGACGAGGCCGGGGCAGGCTCGCAGCGCGCGGCGGACCGCGCCGGGCGACACGACGTCACCACCGGTCCACACCTCGCGCAGCCCGGCCAGACAGTCGGCGGCCTCCTCGACGAACGCGTGGAAGAGCCCGGCGCTCAGCCAGGCGCCGGTGATGCCGTGCCGCTCCACCAGCGCGCCGAGCCCGCCGGGGGTGAGCCCGCCGGGCGGCGCGAGCACCAGCCGGCCGCCGCTCAGGAGCGGCACCCACACCTCGTAGGTGAAGGCGTCGAAGGTGTGCGGCGAGTGCACGAGCACGCGCTCGCGGGCCGCGTGACCGAAGCACGGGTCGAGGGCGAGGGCGACGACGTTGTGGTGCGTGGTGTGGACGCCCTTCGGCGTACCGGTGGAACCGGAGGTGTAGATCACGTACGCCGGGTGCTGGGGGTGCGGGACGACACCGGTGGGGCCGCCCGGCCCCGCGCCGTCGTCGTGCGCGCCGCCGACGGGCAGCTCACCGTCCAGTACGAGGACGGGCCTGGCGTCGTCGAGCATGAACCGGATGCGTTCGGCGGGGAATTCCGGGTCGATCGGCAGATAGGCCGCGCCGGACTTGAGGACCGCGAGCATCGCCACGATCAGCTCGGGGGACCGGCGCAGCCGCAGCCCGACGGTCCGCTCCGGGCCCGCGCCGCGCTCGGTCAGCCAGTGCGCGAGGCGGTTCGCCCGCGCGTCCAGCTCGGCGTAGGTGAGCTCGGAGTCCCCCAGGACGACCGCGACGGCGTCCGGCGTGCGCGCGGCCCGCGCCTCGAACAGCTCCGGCAGCGTCGCCGCGGGCAGTTCGTGCGCGGTGGCGTTCCACTCGGTCAGGACACGGGCCCGCTCCCCGTCGGACAGCAGGTCGACGGCGCCGACCGGCTGGTCCGGGTCGGCGATCACCGAGGCGAGCAGCCGCCCGAGCCGGGACATGAGGGCGGCCACGGAGGACTCGTCGAAGAGGTCCGTGCTGTACTCGACGACCCCGCCGTCCTCGTCGAGGTAGAAGGACAGGTCGAACTTGGCGGTGCCCGTCTTCACGAACTCCGGACGCGACGTCAGACCCGGCAGGTCCACATCGTGCGGGGCGTTGTTCTGCCAGGCCAACATCACCTGGATCAACGGGTGATGGGACAGCGACCGCGCCGGGTTGAGCACCTCCACCAGGTGCTCGAAGGGCACGTCCTGGTGCGCGTACGCGCCGAGGTCCACTTCCCGCACGCGCTCGACCAGTTCGCGGAACGTCGGATCCCCCGACGCGTCGGTGCGCAGCACCAGGGTGTTCACGAAGAAGCCGACGAGCTGATGCAGCGCATCGTCCGTGCGGCCCGCGATCGGGCTGCCGACGGCGATGTCGTCCCCGGCGCCGGAGCGGGACAGGAGCGCGACGAGGGCCGCGTGCACGACCATGAACACCGTGGCACCGCTGTCACGGGCGAGCCCGGCAAGTCCCGCGTGCAGCTCCGCGTCCCACCGGTGGGAGAAGGTGCCGCCCCGGTAGGTCGCGGGGGAGGGGTAGGGACGGTCCGTCGGCAGCGCGGTCCGCTCGGGCAGCCCGTCCAGCGTCTCGCGCCAGTACGCCAACTGCCGGGCCATGGTGCTGTCCGCGTCGTCCGCGCTGCCGAGCAACTCCCGCTGCCACAGCGTGTAGTCCGCGTACTGCACGGGCAGCGGATCCCGGTCGGCGGCCCGCCCCTCCTGCGACCGTGCTTCGTACGCGGCGGCGATGTCCTGCCACAGCGGCGCGAGCGACCAGCCGTCGGCGGCGATGTGATGCACGACCAGGACGAAGACGCACTCGTCCGGCGAAAGCACCAACAGCCGTGCCTGGACCGGCAGTTCGCTGCTCAGATCGAAGGAGTACCCGACCGCCTCGTCGATCGCCGCGTCGAGCCCGACGGTCTCCTCGACCTCGGTCACGTCGAGCACGAGACGGGCGTCCTCGCCCTGGAGCACCTGCTGGAACGGCGTGCCGTTCCGCTCGGGGAAAACGGTGCGCAGGCTCTCGTGCCGGTCGACGACATCACCGAGAGCAGCGGCGAACGCCGCGCGGTCGAGCGCACCGAACAGCCGTATAGCGAACGGGATGTTGTACGTCGGCGACGCGCCTTCGAGACGGTGCAGGAACCAGAGGCGGTTCTGCGCGTACGACAGCGGCGGGTGCTGCGGCCGGGCCACCGGCAGCAGGGCGGGCCGTGCCTGCTCCGCACTTCCCAGCTCCCGCGAGAGAGCGGCGACGGTGGGCGCCTCGAAGAGGGCCCGCACGCCGAGCTCCACACCGAACAGCGAACGCACACGGGAGACGAGCCGGGTGGCGAGGAGCGAGTGTCCGCCGTGGTCGAAGAAGTTGTCGTCGATGCCGATGTCGGGTGTGTCGAGCAGTTGGGCGAAGAGGGTGCAGAGCAGCTCTTCGGCGGGGGTGCGCGGGGCACGGGAGGAGGCGGAATCGGCGGTGAAGTCGGGGGCGGGCAGTGCGGCACGGTCGAGCTTGCCGTTGCTGGTGAGGGGGAGCCGCTCCAGTACGACGACGGCTGCCGGGACCATGAAGTCGGGCAGACGGGAGCGGGTGAACTCGCGTAGCTGTGCCGGGAGTTCAGAGGTGTGTAGTCCCGCCCTCGCATCGCTGGACACCACATAGGCGACGAGGCGACGGCTCTCGTGGGCGGTGACGACGGCCTGGGCCACGTCGGGGTGCTCGGTGAGGACGGCCTCGATCTCGCCCGGCTCGATGCGGAAGCCGCGCACCTTCACCTGGTCGTCGGTGCGGCCGGTGTATTCGAGCTGTCCATCGGCGAGTCGGCGGACGAGGTCGCCGGTGCGGTACATGCGCTGACCGGGGGCGTGGGGGTTGGCGATGAAGCGCTCGGCGGTGAGGGCGGGCCGGTTGGTGTAGCCACGGGCGAGGCCGGCGCCGGAGAGGTAGAGCTCACCGGTGACGCCTTCGGGCACGGGCTGTAGCCGGTTGTCGAGGACGTAGGCGTGGGTGTTCCAGATGGGTGTGCCGATGGGGATGGTGGTGTGTGGGGTGTTGTCGGCGGTCCAGGTGGTGGCGTAGACGGTGGCTTCGGTGGGGCCGTAGGCGTTGACGATGCGGGTGTCGGGGAGGGCGGCGCGTGCGTTCGCGAGGGTGTGTGCGGGGAGGGCTTCGCCCGCGAAGACAACGGAGCCGGTGAGAGTGCCGGTGGTGTCGGTGAGGGCGTGGTCGAGGACGGAGGGGACGCCGCTGATGAGTGCGGGGGTGGGGGTGTGTCCCAGGCGGTCGCTCAGGGCGAGGCCGTCTTGGATGAGTTCGACTCGGCCGCCGTTGAGGAGTGGGGCGAGGATTTCGAGGACGGAGACGTCGAAGGCGAGGGAGGTGGAGGCGATGGCGTGGTCGAAGCCGTTTGCGCCGCCGAACTCGGCACCGGCCCAGGCGACCAGGTTCACCACGGCGCTGTTGGGGACGGCTACGCCCTTGGGTCGTCCGGTGGAGCCGGAGGTGTAGATGAGGTAGGCGGGGTGGAGGGCGTTCCGGTCAGGGACGACGGGATTGGTGTCGGGGTGACCGTCGGTGTTGATCGTGTGCTCGATGGTGGTGAGGGGTTGGGCGTCGTCGAGCATGAACTGGATGCGGTCGGTGGGGTATTGGGGGTCGATGGGGAGGTAGGCGGCGCCGGTTTTGAGGGTGGCGAGGATTGCGGTGACCATCTCGGTGGTGCGGGGGAGTTTGAGCGCGATGACGTGTTCGGGTCCGGCGCCGAGGGTGATGAGGTGGTGGGCCAGCTGATTCGCACGGGAGTTGAGGTCGGCGTACGTGAGGTGGCTGTCCTGGTGGATGACGGCGACGCGGTCGGGGGTGCGGGCGGCCTGGTCCTGGAAGAGTTCGGCCAGTGAGGCGCGGGGCACCTGGTGGGCGGTGTCGTTCCAGGTGGTGAGCGCGCGCTGACGTTCCTCCTCACTCAACAGGTCGATGTCGCCGATGGGCTGGTCGGGGTCGGTGACGGCGGCGGTGAGTATTCGCCCGAGGCGGTCGGTGAGTGCTTCTACGGTTCGGCGGTCGAAGATGTCGGTGCTGAACTCCACCTGCCCGTAGAGCCCGTCGGCCGCACCGTCGGCGGTGTGGCGCTCGGTGATGCCGAAGGTCAGGTCCATCCGCGCGGTCCCGGTCCACACGGGGACAGACTCGACGGTGAGACCTCCGAGGTCCGACGTGGACCGCCCCTCGCTCTGCCAGGCGAGCATGGTCTGGAAGAGGGGGTGGTGGGCGAGGGTGCGTTGGGGGTTGAGGAGTTCTACGAGGTGTTCGAAGGGGATGTCTTGGTGGGCGTAGGCGTTGAGGTCGGTTTGGCGGGTGCGGGTGAGGAGTTCGCGGAAGGTGGGCTCGCCGGAGACGTCGGTGCGCAGGACGAGGGTGTTGACGAAGAAGCCGATGAGGTGGTCGAGGGCTTCGTCGGTGCGTCCGGCGATGGGGGTGCCGATGGGGATGTCGGTGCCTGCGCCGGTGCGGGTGAGGAGGGTGGTGAGTGCGGCGTGGATGACCATGAAGGGGGTGACGCCGCTGGAGCGTGCCAATTCGTTTATGGCGGTGTGGAGTTGGGTGTTCCAGTGGAAGGTGTGGGTGTCGCCTTGGTAGGTGGCGTGGGCGGGGTAGGGGCGGTCGGTGGGCAGCTCGATGCGGTCGGGCAGCCCGGCGAGTGTCTGCTTCCAGTGGGCGAGCTGGTCGGCCAGGAGGCTGTCCTGATCGGCGCCGTCGCCGAGGATCTTTCGTTGCCAGAGGGTGTAGTCGCCGTACTGCACCGGCAACGGCGTCCAGGATGGGGACGCGCCGCTCACCCGCGCCTCGTAGGCAATGGTGATGTCGCGCCAGAGCGGGTCCAACGACCAGCCGTCGGCGGCGATGTGATGGGCCACCAGGACGAGCACGTTCGCGTCGTCCGACAGTGAGAGCAGTTCGGCACGGAGCAGGACGTCACGGCTCAGGTCGAACGGCTGACGGACGGCGGAGGCCGTCGCGTCCGCCACGGCCTCGTCAGTGGCGTGCCGGAGATCGGTGACGACGAAGGCTGGCCGCGCGTCCGCCGCGTCAAGCACCTGCTGGAACGGGGAGCCGTCCTCCTCGCGGAAGACCGTGCGCAGGCTCTCGTGCCGGGTCACGACGTCGGCGAGCGCGTCTTCGAGTGCCTGGCGGTCGAGAGGGCCGGTGAGGCGGAGGGCCAGCGGGATGTTGTACGTCGCCGAGGGCCCCTCCAGGTTGTGGAGGAACCACAGCCGGTTCTGCGCGTACGACAGGGGAAGCCTCTCCGGCCGTACCGCCGGGCGCAGGGCGAGTCGCGCCCGCCCGGCACTGCCGAGCACTTCGGAGAGGGCCGCGACGGTCGGCGCCTCGAAGAGGGCCCGTACGCCGATCTCCACACCGAACGCCGAGCGGACCCGCGAGACCAGTCGGGTGGCGAGGAGTGAGTGTCCGCCGTGGTCGAAGAAGCTGTCGTCGATGCCGATGTCGGGTTGTGCGAGGACGTCGGCGAAGAGGGCGCAGAGGATTTCTTCGGTGGGTGTTCGGGGTGTGCGGGTTGTGGTGGTGTCGAAGGAGAGGTCGGGGAGGGCATTGCGGTCGAGCTTTCCGGTGCCGGTCAGCGGGAGCTCGTCGAGGACCATGAGTGCGGCCGGGACCATGAAGTCGGGCAGGCGCTTGCGTATGAAGGTCTTGAGTTCGGCGGTCAGCTCGTCGTGGGTGATCGTCGCGGCCGACGTGGGCACGACGTAGCCCACCAGACGCTCACCGTCGTGCGCGACGACGACGGCCCGGTCGACGTCCGGGTGTCCGGTCAGGGCGTTCTCGATTTCTCCGGGTTCGATGCGGTAGCCGCGGATTTTGATCTGGTGGTCGGCGCGTCCGGCGAAGGTGAGGGTGCCGTCGTGGTGGCGGCGGGCGAGGTCGCCGGTGCGGTAGATGCGTTGGCCGGGGGCGTGGGGGTTGGCGGTGAAGCGTTCGGCGGTGAGGGCGGGGCGGTTGGTGTATCCGCGGGCCAGTCCTGGTCCTGCGAGGTAGAGCTCTCCTGTGATGCCGGGGGGTACGGGGCGCAGCCAGGGGTCGAGGACGTAGGTGTGGGTGTTGGGGATGGGCTCGCCGAGGGAGGGGATGGTGTTGCTGGTGAGGGTGGCGCAGACGGTGGCTTCGGTGGGCCCGTAGGCACTGGTGAGGCGGCGTCCGTCAGTCGTCCATTGTTGGGCGAGGTCGGGTGGGCAGACTTCGCCGCCGGTCAGGACGTGGCGCAGGTGGGGGAGTGTGTCAGTCGGAAGGGTGGCGAGGAGGGAGACGGGCAGGGCGACGTGGGTGGCGGCGCTGTTGTGCAGGGCGGCGGCGAGTTCGTCTCCAGCCAACTGGCCGGGGCTGTCGAGGATGAGGGTGGCGCCGGTGGCGAGGGTCATGATGAGGTCGCAGACGGCGACGTCGAAGCTGGGGGAGACGGCCTGGAACACCCGCGCGCCTGGGGCGAGTTGCAGCTCCTCGGCGTGGGCGGTGAGGAGTGCCGCGATTCCGGTGTGTGTGGCGGCGACGCCCTTGGGTCGTCCGGTGGAGCCTGAGGTGTAGATGACGTAGGCGGTGCTGGACAGGGCCCGCTCAACGCTGAGGTTGGTGTCGTCGTATCCCTCGACCGGCACGGGGCCGTCCAGGACCAGTACGGGTCGGGCGTCGTCGAGCATGAACCGCACGCGCTCATCCGGGTACTCGGGGTCGACGGGCAGGAACGCCGCCCCGGCCTTGAGCGCCGCAAGGGTCGAGACGGTGAGGTCCACGCCCCGGCCCAGTCGCAGCGCGACGACGTCGTCCACCCGGACGCCCTGCTCCACCATCCACCGTGCCAGTCGATTGGCCCTCGCGTTGACCTCGGCATACGTCAGCTCGACGGCCCCGCAGCTCAACGCCACACCATCCGGCGTGCGCGCCACCTGTGCCTCGAACAGCTCCGCCATGGTCAGCGAGGGCAGCTCACGCGCACTGTCGTTCCACTCCACGAGCGCCTGATGCCTCTCACGCTCGGACAGCAGGTCGAGCCCGGCCACCGGCCGGTCCGGGTCGGTGACCACGGCCCGCAGCAGCCGTTCCAGCCGGGCCGCAAGACCCTCCACCGTCTCCCGGTCGAAGAGCTCCGCGCTGAACTCGACAAGTCCGTCGACGGCCGTACCCGTACCGTCGTCGCCCCTGCTCTCCGTCAGGCTGAAGGCCAGGTCGAGCCGTGCCGCCTCCGTGCTCACCGCGAGGGTCTCCGAGGCGAGGCCGGGCAGGCCGAGGGCGGACTCCGCCGTGTTCTGCCATGCCAACAGCACCTGGAACAGAGGGTGATGGGACAGGGCGCGGCTCGGGTTGAGGACCTCGACGAGGTGCTCGAAGGGCACGTCCTGGTGGGCGTAGGCGTCCAGATCCGCTTCCCGTACGCGGGCGACCAGCTCGCGGAAGGTCGGCTCGCCGGACACGTCCGTGCGCAGGACCAGGGTGTTGACGAAGAAGCCGACCATGTCGTCGAGCGCCTCGTCCGTGCGGCCCGCGATCGGGCTGCCGACGGCGATGTCGTCCCCGGCACCGGAACGGGACAGGAGCGCCACCAGCGCGGCGTGCACGACCATGAACATGGTGGCACCGGTCGAACGGGCCAACTCGGCCAGTCCCGCGTGCAGTTCGGCGTCCCACCGGAAGGTGTACGACCCGCCCCGGTACGAGGCGATCGCGGGATGCGGTCGGTCGACGGGCAGCTCGATCCGTTCCGGCAGGCCCGCGAGGGTCTTCCTCCAGTGTGCGAGCTGGTCCGCCATGGCGCTGTCCCGGTCCGAGCCATCGCCCAGTACATCGCGCTGCCACAGGGTGTAATCGGCGTACTGCACCGGCAGCGGCGTCCACTCCGGGGCCCGCCCTTCGCGGACCCGCGACGCGTACGCGGTGGTGATGTCGCGGCACAGCGGAGCCAGCGACCAGCCGTCGGCGGCGATGTGATGCACGACGAGCACGAGCACGCACTCGTCCGGTGCGAGCACCAACAGCTCAGCACGGAGCGGCAGTTCGTTGCTGAGGTCGAAGACGTGCCGGACGGCACGGTCGATCGCCGCGTCGAGCCCTGCGGTGACCTCGTCCACTTCGGTCACGTCGAGCACGGGCCGGGCGGCCGCACCCTGCACCACCTGTTGGAAGGGCGTGCCGTTGCGCTCGGGGAAGACGGTGCGCAGGCTCTCGTGCCGGGTCACGACATCGGCGAGCGCGTCCTCCAGCGCTTGCCGGTCCAGTGCGCCGGTCAGACGTACGGCCAGTGGGATGTTGTACGTCGCGGAGGGGCCTTCGAGGCGGTGCAGGAACCAGAGCCGGTTCTGGGCGTACGACAGCGGCGGGTACTGCGGCCGTGCGGCGGGCAGCAGCGCGGGCCGTGCGCGCCCGTCGCCGCCCAGCTCACCGGCCACCTCCTGTGCCAGCGCCGCGACGGTCGGCGCTTCGAACAGGACGCGTACGCCGAGTTCCACGCCGAGCACCGACCGGATGCGCGACATCAGGCGGGTGGCGAGGAGTGAGTGTCCGCCGTGGTCGAAGAAGTTGTCGTCGACGCCGATGTCGGGGGCGTCGAGGAGCTGGGCGAACAGGCTGCGCAGGAGCTCTTCCGTGGGGGTGCGCGGGGTCCGGGACGAGGCCGGGCCGGTCGCGAAGTCGGGGGCGGGCAGCGCGGCACGGTCGAGCTTCCCGTTGCTGGTGAGCGGGAGCGCGTCGAGTACCGTCACCGTGGCCGGAACCATGAAGCGCGGGAGACGACGTCGTACCAAGTCCCTTATGGATGAGCTGAGTTCGCTGCCCGTCACGGCGCTCGTGGCAGATGTGGCGTCGCCGGAAGTCACCACGTAGGTGACGAGAAGTTCGTCGTTGTACGTCACCGTGACGGACTGGGAGACCGCCGGGTGGGCCGCGACCACGGCGTCGATCTCGCCGAGCTCGATGCGGAAGCCGCGGATCTTCACCTGGTCGTCGGAGCGGCCCACGAACTCCAGCTGTCCGTCGGCGCGGCGGCGGACGAGGTCGCCGGTGCGGTACATGCGTCGGCCCGCGGTGAACGGGTTGGCGACGAAGCGTTCGGCGGTGAGTGCCGGGCGGTTGGTGTAGCCGCGGGCCAGCCCCGCGCCCGCGAGATAGAGCTCACCTGTGACACCGGCCGGAACGGGACGCAGCCTCTGGTCCAGGACGTAGGCGTGGGTGTTCCAGATGGGTGTGCCGATGGGGATGGTGGTGTGTGGGGTGTTGTCGGCGGTCCAGATGGTGGCGTAGACGGTGGCTTCGGTGGGGCCGTAGGCGTTGACGATGCGCGTGTCGGGGAGGGTGGCCCGAGTGCGGGCGAGAGTGTGGGCGGGCAGGGCTTCGCCCGCGAAGACGACGGAGCCGGTGACGGTACCCGTGGTGTCGGTGAGAGCGTGGTCGAGGACGGAGGGGACGCCGCTGACGAGTGCGGGGGTGGGGGTGCGGCCCAGACGGTCCGTCAGCGCCAGTCCATCTGCGACGAGTTCGACCTTGCCGCCGTTGAGGAGTGGGGCGAGGATCTCGAAGACGGAGACGTCGAAGGCGAGGGAGGTGGAGGCGATGGCGTGGTCGAAGCCGTTTGCGCCGCCGAACTCGGCACCGGCCCAGGTCACGAGGTTCACCACGGCGCTGTTGGGGACGGCTACGCCCTTCGGCCGCCCCGTGGAGCCCGAGGTGTAGATGATGTACGCCGGGTGCTGCGGATGCCGCACCACATCCGTGAGATCCGCGACCGGACGGCCGCTGCCCTCAAGGCCCGCTCCCGTGACCGAGTCCGTTCCGTCGAGTACGAGGACAGGCCGTGCGTCCTCCAGCATGAACTGGATGCGTTCCGCCGGGTAGGCGGGGTCGATGGGGAGGTACGCGGCTCCCGACTTGAGGACGGCGAGCACCGCGACGACCATCTCCGCGGAGCGCGGCAGCTTGAGCGCGACCACCTGCTCCGGTCCCGCCCCCTGGGCGACGAGGTGACGGGCCAGCGCGTCCGCACGGGAGTCGAGCTCGGCGTAGGTGAGTTCCGAGCCCTGGAAGACGACAGCCGTACGGTTGGGATGACGGGCCGCCCGTGCCTCGAAGAGGCCGGCCGGCGCCTCGGTCGCGGGCACCTCGTGTGCCGTGTCGTTCCAGAGGGAGACGGCCTCTCCGTACTCCTCCTCGCTCAGCAGCACGACGTCGTGGATCGGCAGATCCGGGTCGGCCACCACCGTCGACATCAGCCGGCCGAGCCGTTCCGTCAGGGCGTGGACCGTGCCGGGGTCGAAGATGTCGGTGCTGTACTCGACGACGCCGCCGACCCCGGCCGGTGTGCCGTCGTCCGCGTGCAGCTCCGTGACGCTGAAGACGAGGTCCATCCTGGCCATGCCGGTGGCCGCGAGCGAGCCCTCCGCCGTGAGGTCCGGCAGTTCGAGACCGGAGTCGAAGGCCTGCTGCCAGGCGAGCATCACCTGGAACAACGGGTGGTGCGCCAGGGTCCGTTCGGGGTTGACGGCCTCCACCAGGTGCTCGAAGGGGACGTCCTGGTGGGCGTAGGCGTCGAGGTCCGTCTCGCGGACGCGGGCGAGGAGCTCGCGGAAGGTGGGATCGCCGGACACGTCCGTGCGCAGGACCAGGGTGTTGACGAAGAAGCCGACGAGGTCGTCGAGCGCCTCGTCCGTGCGGCCCGCGATCGGCGTGCCGATCGGGATGTCGTCCCCGGCACCCGAACGCGAGAGCAGCGCGGCGATCGCCGCCTGGACCAGCATGAAGACGCTGGCGCCGGAACCGCGCGCGAGCCGGACCAGACCGGCGTGCAGTGCGGCGTCCCACCGGAAGGTGAACGATCCGCCGCGGTAGGAGGCCGCCGCCGGGTACGGGCGGTCGGCGGGCAGCTCGATCCGGGCCGGAAGACCGGCAAGTGTGCTCTTCCAGAAGCCGAGTTGGCGAGCGAGTGCACTGTCCGGGTCCGCGGGATCGCCGAGGATCTCGCGCTGCCACAGCGTGTAGTCGGCGTACTGCACCGGCAGCGGCCGCCACCCCGGCGCCTCGCCGCGCAGCCGCGCCTTGTAGGCGGTGGCGACATCGCGCCACAGGGGTTCGAGCGACCAGCCGTCGGCGGCGACGTGATGGACCACGAGAACGAGGACGTGCTCGTGGGGCGACAGGGCGAGAAGTCTGCCGCGCAGCGGGATTTCCGTACCGAGGTCGAAGGGTTCGCGGACCGTCGCCGCGATCGCTTCTCCGAGGCCCTCCTCGGTGACCGCGTCAAGCGGGAGGGACGGGCGCGCGGATTCCCCGTCGAGTATCAACTGATAGGGCATGCCCTCCTGTTCGCCGTCCCCGTCGTGTTCACGGAAGACGGTCCGCAGGCTTTCGTGCCGGAACACGACGTCGGCGAGAGCGGCCGCCAGGGCTCGCTGGTCCAAGGCGCCCGTCAGCCGTACGACCAGAGGAACGTTGTACGTGGCCGAGAGGCCCTCCAGGCGGTGCAGGAACCAGAGCCGGTTCTGCGCGAACGACAGCGGAAGCCGCTCGGGCCGCTCCGTGGCCTCCAGCGCCCGGCGCGCCTTGCCCGCACCACCCAGTACGCGGGCGAGCGCCGCCGCGGTGGGCGACTCGAAGAGCACCCGCACGCCCAGCTCGACGCCGAACACCGACCGCACCCGCGACAGCAGACGCGTCGCGAGCAGCGAGTGCCCGCCCAGGTCGAAGAAGTCGTCCTCCGCTCCGGTCTCGGGAAGCCCGAGAACATCGGCGAAGAGCCCGCACAGCACTTCCTCGACGGGTGTACGGGGCGGGCGCGAAGTCGCCGTCCCGAACCGCGGATCGGGCAGCGCTGCCCGGTCCAGCTTCCCGTTGGCGGTCAGCGGGAAGGAGTCGAGGACGACGAAGGCGGACGGGACCATGAAGTCCGGGACCCTGCCGCGCATGTGCTCTCTGAGGGACGCCACGAGCGAGCCGATGTCACGGCCGGTCGCCGGGCTGCTGGTGAACGACGACAGGCTCGCGGAGCCGGGGGAGGCCGGAGGGCACAGGTCCATCGGCGCGGGGCGTGTCGCGGCGGCCTCGCCGTCACGCGCGACGAACACCGCGTCCATGCCGTCCTCGCGTCGCGCGGACCAGGTGAGCGTGACCTGATAGCCGAGCTCGTCGCCCAGCCGGTGCAGCTCCTCGGGGTCCACCGCGTCGGACTCGTCCGGCCCGTACAGCTCCTGCCTGACGTCCTCCGGCGCGGCGCCCTCAACGAGCCGCCGCACGGCCGCCACCTCGGAGGCGAGACGCTTGTTGGGGATGCCCTGGACGCGTACGACCGGGTGCTCGGCGGACTTCAGCACCTCGACTGAGGCCTGGTCCCAGTCGAGTTGGGGGGCGGTGGTGAGGTCGAGAGCGGCGGTGTGGGGGTGCTTGTGGAGGACGGCGTCGTAGCGATGGCGGGTGAGCTCGTTGTGGTGGTGCCCGCGCTTGATGTGGAGTTCGGTGGTGTGGCCGGGCACTTGATGGTGAAGCGCGGTGAAGTACTCGGGGGCGACGAGGAGTTCCTTGTCACGGACGAGGGAGCGCTCGACGGTGGCGCGGAGCGTGGCGGTGTCGACGTCCGTACCGGCTGCGGTCTGGTGGAGCTGGATGGCGGTGTGGAACGTGCGGGCGGTACGGAGGTTGCGTACGTCGCCGACGAAGAGGGCGCCGCCCGGGGTGAGGAGACGCAGCGCCTGGGTGATGACCTCGGTGAGGTAGTCGGCGCTGGGGAAGTACTGGATGACCGAGTTGATGACGATGACGTCGAAGTGGTCGGTCGGCAGCCCGCTGACGTCGTGGGCGGGCTGGTTCCGCAGCTCCACACGGCTCAACAGCTCGGGGCTGGCTGCGAGTTGTGCCTTGAGGCCCTCGATCACCGCGCTCGACAGGTCCATGCCCCAGTAGCTGTCGCAGTGGGGTGCGAGGTGGGAGAGGAGGAGTCCGGTGCCGACGCCGATTTCGAGGATGTTGCGGGGGTGGAGGGCTCGGATGGAGGTGACGGTGGCGTCGCGCCATTCCGTCATCTGGTCGAGGGGGATGGGTTGTTGGTCGTAGCTGCTGTTCCAGCCGATGAAGTTCTGGCCCCAGGTGGCGGTGGCGGCGTCGGTGTAGAGGTCGTCGTAGATCTCCTGCCATTCGCCGACCTGCGCGTCCGCGACACCCTCGTGCGGAGCCGCGTCCGCGTCGTCCGTGCCGGTGGCTGACGCGCCAACGACGTACCCGATCAGACGCTGCTCGCCCGCCTGGTCAGCCCGCGCGATCACGGCGGCACCGGCGACGCCGGGGTGCTCGGCGACGGCGGACTCGACCTCGCCCAGCTCGATGCGGAAGCCGCGGATCTTCACCTGGTCGTCGGCGCGGCCGACGAACTCCAGCTGGCCCTCGGCGTCCCGGCGCACCAGGTCGCCGGTTCGGTACATCCGCTGTCCGGTCCCGTGGGGGCAGGCCACGAACCGTCCCGCGGTCAGGCCGGGCCGGTCCAGATAGCCGCGCGCGAGACCCACGCCCGCCACGTACAGCTCACCCGTCACACCGTCGGTGACGGGCCGCAGCTCTTCGTCGAGGACGTGGGCGTCGAGGTCGGCGAGCGGGACGCCGATGGCACTGCCCGCACCCGCGACGGCCTGCGCGCGGTCGAGTTCGCGGTAGGTGACGTGCACCGTGGTCTCGGTGATGCCGTACATGTTGACGAGCAGGGGAGCGCGGTCGTCATGGCGCTCGTACCAGGGTGTGAGGCTGCCCAGGTCGAGGGCCTCGCCGCCGAAGACGACGGCGCGCAGGCGCAGCGCGTCGCCGAGTACGGGGTGCTCGCGGTCGGCGCGCAGCAGGCCCTGGAAGGCGGAAGGCGTCTGGCTGAGCATCGTCACCCGCTCGTCGACGAGCAGCCGCAGGAAGTCGACCGGTGAGCGGCTCGTCTCGTACGGGACCACGACGAGGCGGCCGCCGTGCAGCAGGGCGCCCCAGATCTCCCACACGGAGAAGTCGAACGAGGTGGAGTGGAACAGGGTCCAGGTGTCGTCCGCGGTGAGCGGCAGCCGCTGCCCGATGGACTCGAAGAGACGGACCACGTTCCGGTGCGTCACGAGGACACCCTTGGGGGTGCCGGTGGAACCGGAGGTGTAGATGACGTAGCAGGGGTTCGACGCGAGGGCGCGCGGCGCGGACGGCGGGGTGTCCGGGAGGGCTTGGAGCGCGGCGAGGGTGTCGTCGGCGTCCACGATCAGGCGCGGAGTGGTGTGGCGCGCTTCGGTGCCGGTGGGGACGTCGGGGGCGTAGGAGGGGCCGTCCGCCGGGGAATCGGCCGGGGCGTCGAAGTCCCTGCCGATGTCGGCGGTCGTCACGAGCAGGACCGGCGCCGCGTCGTCGAGCATGAAGTCGATGCGCCGACGGGGGTAGGTCGCGTCGACCGGCAGATAGGCGCCGCCGGCCTTCAGGACGGCGAGCAGCGCCACGATCATCCCGGGGGAACGGGGCAGCGCGAGCGCGACCAGGCGCTCCGGTCCGACACCGCGCTCGATCAGCAGGTGGGCGAGGCGATTGGCCCGCCGCTCCAGCTCCGCGTACGTCAGCTGTTCGTCCCCGCCGAGCACGGCCGTCGCATTCGGTGTGCGGCGTGCCTGAGCTTCGAAGATATCGACAGGAATGGGCTGCTGATATTCGCTTGATATAGGCAGGGAGTAGCCTTGAGCGTCGGACCGCATTACGCTTAATTCCCCCATTGCTTGTCCTTTTTTAAATACAGTGCAGAAAACACACTGAACCACATTCCGAAGCTCTGTTCGATGTGATTCGCGCCACATCCGGACGCCTTGGTGGAAGGGTCGTGGAATTGCCGCATGGCGCCTTCCTGGCCTGTTGAGCTGCGGTTATGTAGAGGTGGGGCGAAGTGTGTGCGGCTTCGTCAGATACAGGTGCGTGGCGTGGAATCGATGTATGAAAAGGCGTTCTGAATGGCCTCGGGCGGAAACGTGCTTTCTTGTCCGTGGCGCTCTTCCGGATGTGGGCGGGGCGGGAGGGGTGGGTGATTTGGTGGGGTGCGGGTGAGGGGTCTGGGTGTGCGGGAGTTTTATCGTGCATCAGGTGTTCCGGAAGTCGCGCTCTTCTTTTGACCTGCTTTTTGCGCACCTTTGGAATATTCTTTGAAGAGGCTTTGGCGGGAAAGCGTGGTTGCCCCTCCCGTCCAGGGGCTGACAAGGTCGACGGACACCGCCTTGTCACGCCTTGGGGGAGGCCGATACCGGTGGACGACCGTCCCGCAGTCGACGGCGCGAGGGCGCGCGAAGCGTTCGGCGCAAGCAGCGAACCGCTCGGATCGAGCCGCGAAGCACTCGGCATGAGCTCCGTCTACATCGAGCCACGGACCACCGTCGAGGACAGACTGGTCGCCCTCTGGAGCGCCGGCCTCGGCAGCATCGGTCTGGCGGTCGAGCCGATCGGCGTCGAGGACGACTTCTTCGAACTCGGCGGCGACTCCTTGCTCGCCGCCGAACTCCAGCTCGCCATCGACACGGAGTTCGGCGTCGAGGTGCCCGCGGCGGCGCTGTTCCTCTCGCCCACGATCGCGGCCCTCGCCGAGGCCGTCGAGGCGGCGGGCCGAGCCGCCATGGAGACGGCGGGAAGAGGCGGTACGGCGACGACGGCGACGGACCCCGTGATGTCCGGACCCGGCACGCCTCGCCCGGAGCCGGGACGGTGACCGTACGACCCGCCGACGTGAACCTCGCCGACCCGGCGCTGTACGCGGACGGCGACCCGTACACGACCTGGCGGGCGCTGCGCGAGCACGCGCCCGTGTCCTGGCAGCAGGTCTCCGGCACGCTCGGCTTCTGGTCCGTGACGCGGTACGCGGACGTCGAGCGCGTCCTCGCGGACCACGCGTCCTTCACCTCCGAACGCGGCACGCTGCTCAGCCTGTTGGGCAGGTCCGACCCGGCCGCGCGCCGCCAGATGGCCGTCACCGACCCGCCCCGCCACGACCGCATGCGCGCGCCGCTGCACCGCGCCCTGCGGCTGCGCTCCGCCGAGGCGCACGCCGAACAGATCCGCGCGGGCATCCGCGACCTCCTGCCCGCCGCGCCGCCGGGTGGCGAGCTGACGTTCGACTTCGCCGCGGCCTGCGCGCAGCTCCCGCTGGTGGTCCTCGGACCGCTGCTCGGCCTGCCCGTACGGGACAGGCCCCGCCTCGTACGGCTCGCGATGATGTGCGCGGCCGAGGACGACCCCGACCACCAGCTGCCCGGCGGGCGCGATGCCACTCTGGAACGCGGACACCGTGAACTCTTCGCGTACTTCGCGGACTTGGTGCGCGACCGGCGCCGCCACGCACAAGGCGACCGCCCCGCACGCCTCGGACTCCCGGACGGAGACCACGGCGACCTGGTCGACGTCCTCCTGACCATGGAGGTCGACGGCGCCCGCCTCACCCCCGGCGAGGTCCTCTCCAACTGCTACAGCCTGCTGCTCGGCGCCGGTGTGACGCTGGCCCACGTGCCGCCCGCCGCCGTGTTCGACCTGTGCGGCACCGGCCGCTACGCGGACTGGGCCACGCGCCCCGACCTGCTCGACAGCGGAGTGGAGGAGGCGCTGCGCAGGGCGTCGCCCGCGCGGCACTTCATGCGGTACGCGCGCCGTCCCGTCGTGCTCGCCGGTGTGCCCGTCGCCGAGGGCGACGCGGTCGTGGCGTGGCTCGGCTCCGCCAACCACGACGAGGCCGTGTTCCCCCGCCCCGACGTGTTCGACCCCGGCCGCCGCCGCAACCGGCACCTCGCGTTCGGCGCGGGCCCCCACTACTGCGCGGGCGCCGGCATCGCGCGGGTCACGCTCCGACTGTTCTTCGCGGAACTGTTCGCGCGGTACGCCGAGATCGAGGTCACCGGCGCGCCCCGGCGGGCGCGCTCCACGTTTCTCTCCGGCATCACGCACCTGCCCGTACGCGTACGGCCGACGCAGAAGGAGGTGGCGCGGTGACGGAAGCCACGCCCCGCGCGGCACACGAGACGTCCGACACGCACCGGGCCACGTACGCGCAGGAGCTCCTCGACCTCGTCGAGACGCTCCTGCCGGGCACCGTCCTCCAGCCCGGCTTTCTGGTGCGCGCGGCCTACCGGGTGTCGGGGGCGGTGGACGAACGCGTGCTGCGCCGCGCCCTGGACGACGTCGTCGCCCGGCACGGCGCGCTGCGCACCCTGCTGGTCCGCGGCGACGGGGAGCTGCGGCAGCGCGTGCTGCCCCCGATGCCGGCCCGGCTCACCGTGACCCGCCTCGGCCCCGGCCGGTCCTTCGACACGTGGATCGCCGAGACCACCACCAGGCCCCACTCGTGCGACGAACCGCCGTTGCTGTGGGCCTACTTGGGACGCAGAGGCGACGACGCCGTCCTCGTCCTCGTCGCCCATCACATCGCGGCCGACGCCTGGTCGCAGGACGTGCTCGCCCGCGACGTCGCCGCCGCCTACACCGCGCGGCTGCACGGCGGAGCGCCGCTCGCACCCGACGTCATGCAGTACACCGACATCGCGGCCGAGGACCACAGCGACACATGGCAGGCCCGCATCGCCCAGGCCCTGCCCTACTGGCGGGACCGGCTCACCGGGGTGGACGGGCTCGGGCTGCCCGCCGAGACGCCCGACGCCGCGCCGGGACCGACCGCCATGCACCCCTTCCGCATCGAACCTCAACTGCGCGACGCCGTACGGGAGACGGCCCGGCGCGGCCGCACCACCCCCTTCACGCTGCTCCTCACCACCTTCGTCGGCGCGCTGCTCCCACCGGGCGACGCGATGGTCCCGGTCATCACGGCGGGCCGCATCCCGTCCGAATGGGACACCGTCGGATTCCTGCTCAACGTGCTCCAGATCCGCGTCGAACACTCCGGCGCGCACGACGCGAAGTCCCTGCGGGAGCTGTGCCCGCGCGTCGACGGGCGCTGCCGGGAGGCGTACGCGCACGACATCCCGCTCATCCCCGTACTGCGGCAGTCGCCCCAGCTCCTGGAGCGGATGACCGCACGCGACCTGGTCGCCCCCGTCTTCCAGATGATCGTGCGCTCCCCGGTCCGCCCGGCCGCGCGGACGCCCGCGCTCGTCCTGGACCGGCTCGCGCTGGACTCGCAGCCGCCTCTGCCGATCCCGCTGCCCTTCCTGTGGACGATGCGCTGGGACGACCAGCCGGGCGGATACGTCACCTACGACGCCCACTTGTTCAGTGCCGAGTGGATCGAACGGGCCGTCGCCACCTACCTGGACGCCCTGACCGAACTGGTCGGCTGAGATGGGCGCGGCCCGCGACGCCGGGGAGCAGCGGCCCACCGGCTCGCGCCAGCCGCACATCCTCGATCTCGTCGAACCCCACCTCGGCGGGGGCGCGGCGGCCGTCGCCGACAGCACGGGCGCCTTCAGCTACCGCGAACTCGACGAGGCGTCGGGCGCGGTGGCCGGTGCGCTGCTCGCCCGCGGCGCACGACCCGACGAACCGGTCGTGGTGCACGGCACCGCGTCGCGCCACACGATCGCCGCGCTGCTCGGGGTCCTGCGGGCGGGCTGCTGCTACGTCCCCGTCGACGCGAGCTTCCCCGAGGACCGGCAACGGCTCATGGCGCAGGGCAGCGGCGCCCGCTTCGTACTCGTACCGGAGAGGGAAGGGGCGGGGCGGCCCGGGAAGCATCCGGGGCCGGGCGAGCCCGCCGCGTCGGCGCAGACACCGGTTCCCTTGGCAGGGCTGGAACGTATCGACTGCGGAACACGGCGGGGCGGTGCCGGTCCCACCCGTCGCGGCACCCACGCCTACACCTGCTTCACCAGCGGCTCGACCGGGCTGCCCAAGGCCGTGACGATCGCGGCCACGTCCCTCGGCTGGTCCACCGCCGCGCGCCTGAGCCACTACGCCGAGCGCGTCGGCGCGTTCCTGCTCTGCTCGTCGATCTCGTTCGACAGTTCCATGGCGGGCATCTGGTGGACGCTGGCCAGTGGCGGGCTGCTCGTCGTGCCCGGTGAGAGGCCCGGCGACCTGCTTGCCGTCGCCCGCGCCGCCGAACTCCACCGCGCCACGCACCTGTTGATGGTGCCCTCGCTCTACGGGGCGGCGCTGCGCGGCGGTCTCGCGCCCCGGCTGCGTACGCTCACCACCGTGATCGTGGCCGGTGAGAGCTGCCCGCCCGGCCTGGTCGCAGGGCACTTCGCCGAACTGCCGGGAGTCGGCCTCCACAACGAGTACGGACCGACCGAGTGCACGGTGTGGGCCACCGCCCACGTCTGCACACCCGCCGACGGCGACGCCCGCACGGTTCCCATTGGGCGGCCCGTCCCCGGGGTCACCCTGCACATCGCCGAAGGCGAGCTGTACATCGCGGGACCTGGCCTGGCCGTGCCCGAAGAGGCGGCGCGGACCGACGCTGACGGGCGGGGGAACGACGCCGACGGACGGGAGCCCGGCCGCTTCGTCACCCTGCACGGCATCCGCCACTACCGCACCGGCGACCTCGTGACGGTCCGCGAAGACGGCGAACTCCTCTTCCGGGGAAGGGCCGACGACCAGCTCAAGCTCGGCGGCCTGCGCCTGGAACGCGCCGAGATCGAACGCGCCCTCACCCTGTGCGACGGCGTCACGGAAGCCGGCGTCGGCGTGAACGGAGCGGCGCCCCGGCCCAGGCCGATCGGATTCGTCGTCACCGAGGGCACCGCGTTCGACGAGCGACGGGCCAGAGCGCAGCTGCTGCGCAGCCTCCCCACGACCGCACTGCCCGCCCGCGTCATCCCCGTCCCCGCACTGCCGCACCTGCCCAATGGGAAGGTCGATTACGGGATGTTGGACCGCAGGGCGTCCGCCGAGCGGCGGCGCTGAGGCGGGGACTCAGCGATCGAGGACACGCCCCGGTCCGGGACCGACGGCACGGCCGGGTCCGGACCTGATGACAAGGTCCGGACCGTCCGGCCGACCCCCTCACCACCCGTCGCGATGCACCACCTCACGTACGGAACGGCGCCTGACAGGGCCGAAGTTGCCGACGGGATAGCCGACCGGGATCGCGGCGAACGTGTTGATCCCCTCCGGAATGCCGAGCACCGCCTTCCACTCCTGCTCCAGCATCAGGTGCCAGATGGTGATGTTGGCGGCGAGACCGAGGCCGCGCGCCGCGAGGAGGAGGTTCTGCACTCCGGGGTAGACGCACGAGCCCTCGGCCAGGGCCTGGAAGCGCGTCTGCGTCGAGGGGTCGGCCTGCCGCGCCGCGGCGACGGGACCGAGCGCCTCGACCGAGAGCCGTATCCCTTCCTCGTCGATGCGCGGGGGCGGGAAGCTGTAGCAGGGAACGATGAGCGCGGGCGTCTCCGCGAAGTGGTCGCGCTGGTACCTGATCGCGTCCACCATGCGTCCGTACGCCGCGCCGTCCATCCCCTCCGGCGCGAGCTTCCCGGTGGTCGCCAAGTAGGCGTCCACACAGCGCTCCCACAGCGGGGCGAGCCGCGCCATCACCGCGCGGTCCGTGACGACGACGTACTCGTAGCACTGCATGTTCCCGCCGCTGGGACCCCACACGGCGGCCTGGACCAGCTGGTCGAGGAGGGCCTCGGGGACCGGGTCCGGCTTGATCCTGCGCATCGCGCGCATCGTGGACATGGTGCCGAACAGTGCGGGATCACCGGGTATCTCAGGGGCGTCAGTCATGATCACGAAGGTAGATCATGACGGCGGCGAGCGGCAGGGGCGTGACGCCACGATCCGGCCGGTGCGCGGACACGGCCGTGTCCGGGTGGGCTCCGGGGGTACCCGGGCGCGGAAGCCGCCGCCCGGGAGAGCCTCCCGAAGCTCGGGCAGAACCCCCGGAAGGGAAGGAGCCCGCCGTGCCACCGGACATGCGCAGCACCGACGCGAGCGCCCAGGAAAGTGCCCACGAGAACGCCCACGAGAGCGCCAACGAAAGCACTCACGAGAACGCCGCACCGCCACGCGCCCAAGCCGAGGGCCGCACCGAGCCGCGGGCCGGTGGCCCGCCGCGCCCCGGACGGACGCGCCGCCGGTGGTTCGACAGCTGGTGGGCGACGGGTCTGCTCGTCACGGTCGTCTTCGCCGGGTCGAAGTTCCTGCTGCGCGGCTACGACCTCTGGTCCGCGGTCGTCGCGGGCGCCGTCTCCGGCGCGGTGCTCACGGCCGTACTCATGTACGGGCGTCGCCGTGACGCGCGGGCCGTCGGCGCGCAGACGGACACGGTTCCCGCCCTGGACCGCCGCATCAGGCGGGAGGACCTGCCCGGCGATCCGGCCGAACGGGCCTCCATGCTGCGCCTGGCGCGACGCCGCAGGAAGCAGATGGGCGCCAGGACCCGGGCCCACTGGATCTTCGCGGTGTCCGGGGTCGTCCTCGCGGTCTTCGGCGTTCTCCTGCTGGTCCTCGGCCAGACGGTCCTCGGCCTGTGCTGGCTCGTCGGCACCCTGGTCTTCCTCTGCTGGGCCGCCTGGATGCGCCGGCGCAACGAGCGCCGACTGGCCCGGGTGGAGCGGGAACTCAGCCATTGAGGCGCCCGACCGGTTGCCGATCGGGCGGTCGGCCGTTTACCGGGTGAACCGTTCCGCCGGTCGCCACGTCAGACGGACACCCCCGTCGGACGGCCGACCGGTCACCCGAGAAGGAGCCCGCCGATGTCCCGCCCCCTGCCCCGCCCGCTGCCGCTGTCCCGCCCCACCGCCCGTCGCCTCGCCGCATCCGTGGCCGGCGGTGTCCTGATGGCCGCCGCGCTCACCGCCGGTTCGGCCGCCGCGGAGACCCCGGGCGCACCGGCCGGGACCCGCGTCGTACCGAGGGCCGAGACGCCGGAACCCTGTGCCGCGATCCCGGACCGCTTCGAGGCCGGTCTCTGCTACTTCGAGCTCTCCCGGACCCTGGAGGACTGCTCGCCCCGCTGGAAGCGGGTCATGACGGAGGTCGTCGCCTCCGGAGCGGTGCAGTTCTTCGTGAACCCGCTCGAACACTGCGAGGACAACGGGCGCGGAAAGGTGCGTCCGATGCGATGAGTTCCGGCGTCCGCACCGGTCTGTATCGGTGCACGTCATGACGCCCATCATGACGAATCAGAACCTCTGAGGAGACAGCCATGGCCGATCCCGTGACCCACAAGCTGGCCACGAACGGTGCCGAGATCCAGTACGACATCCGGGGCCCGCTGAGCGGCACGGCGGACGGCGCCCGCGTGCTCGTGCTGATCGGCTCGCCGATGGACGCCAGTGGCTTCGCCTCGCTGGCGTCGCACTTCACCGACCGGACCGTCGTCACCTACGACCCGCGCGGAGTGGGCCGCAGCGCGCGTACGGACGGGGTGGTGGAGTCGACGCCGGAGGAGCACGCCGACGACGTGCGGCAGGTCATCGAGGCGCTCGGGGTGGGCCCGGTGGACCTGTTCGCCAGCAGCGGCGGCGCCGTCAACGCGCTGGCCCTGGTCGCCCGGCACCCGGGGCTCGTGCACACGCTCGTCGCGCACGAGCCGCCGACGGCGCAGGTCCTGCCGGACCGCGACACGGCCCTCGCGGTCTGCCTGGACCTGTACGAGACGTACCAACGGGAAGGCATGGGGCCCGCGATGGCGAAGTTCATCGGGGTGACGAGCTGGAAGGGCCCCTTCCAGGCCAACTGGCGGGACCAGCCGGTCGCCGCACCCGCCGACTTCGGCCTGTCGGCCGAGGACGACGGGTCCCGTGACGACGCGCTGTTCGGGCAGAACCTCCGGGGCTGTGCCTGGTACCAGCCCGACTTCGACGCACTCGGCGCCGCGTCGACGCACCTCGTGATCGCGGCGGGCGAGGAGTCCGAAGGGGAGTTCCCCGCCCGTGCCGCGGCGGCGATCGCCGCCCGCCTCGGCGGTGCGCCGACGATCTTCCCGAGTCACCACGCGGGCTTCCTCGGCGGCGAGTTCGGTCAGCAAGGAGCCCCGGAGGACTTCGCCCGGATGCTCCGCGAGGTGTTCGACACCCACCGCTGACGCCTCGTCACGGGCCTTAGCCGCGGCCTTCGTCACGGGCCGCGTCACCCCCGTGCGTGCGGCCCGTCCCGATCTGCCGGGGGCCGGGACCGGGCCGCGCCCCGCAGGGCCACCAGCGGGATCACCGCGAGGGCGAGCGTGCCCGCCGCGACCGCGAGGAGCGGATAGCCGCCGCCCGCCACCACCAGGCCCGACGCCATGCCGCCGGTCGCGCCCGCCAGGGACACGCCCACATCGACCAGTCCCTGCACGGAGGCGCGGCGCTCTCCCTGTACGGCGTCCGTGATCAGCGCCGTACCGCTGACCAGCGCCAGGTTCCAGCCCACGCCGAGCAGGACGAGCGCGCAGGAGAGCAGCACCATGCCGTCCGGCGGGGCGAGCGCGGCGACCAGGCAGGCGGCGAGCAGCACGGCGCCGGACGCGGCCGCCACGGGCAGCCGCCCGATCCGGTCCACCAGCAGCCCGCTCAGCGGCGAGGGCAGGAACATCGCGCCCACGTGCAGCGCGATGACGAACCCGGCGGCCTGGGTGCCGTGGCCGTGTCCTGTCATGTGGACGGGCGTCATCGTCATCAACGCGATCATCACCAGTTGGGCGGTGATCATGACGGTGGCGCCGGTGACGAGGCCGGGAGCGGGTGGGCCGGGCGCTGTGGGGGACACCGTCGCCGACCGCTGCGCGGGTACGGGCGCGGACTCGAGGTCCGGGGCCGTCTCCTGTGCCGTGCGGGCAAGCATCAGTGGGTCGGGACGCAGCCACCCCCACAGCACCAGACCCGCCGCCGAGTAGGCGACCGCGGCGAGCAGAAAGGGACCGGCAAGCCGCGGGATGCCCCAGGCGTGCGCGACCGCGCCCGTCGGTCCGACCAGGTTCGGGCCGATCACCGCGCCCAGCGTCGTGGCGAGCAGCACCGTGCCGGTGGCGCGGCCGCGCCGCTCGGGCGGGGCGATGTCGGCGCCCGCGTACCGGGCGAGCAGGCCGGTCGCGGTGCCAGCCCCGTACACGAAGAGCGACGCCAGGAGCAGCCACGCCCACTGCCAGGCCGCGCCCGCGACGACCCCCGCGCTGCCGAGGGCCGCGGCGCCGTGGCCGAGGGCGAGCCCCGGACGGCGCCCGTGGCGCTGCGAGATGCGGCCGATGGCCGCCGCGCCGAGGGCGGCGCCGCCGGTGAACAGCGCGGTCGGCAGTCCGGCGAGGCCGGTGGAGCCGAGCAGGTCCTCTGCGAGCAGCGCGCCGACCGTGATGCCCGCCGCCATGCCCGCACCGCCGAGCGTCTGCGAGACGACGAGCACGGTCAGGACGCGGCGGAGCACGTCAGGCGGCGCCGCGCCCCCGGCGCGCGGCGCCGTGACGGTCATGCCGGTGTCCCCGCGACGGCGTCGACGTCCGAGATCTCGGCCAGGGACAGGCCCAGTTGGTCGTGGAGGAAGCGCACGACCGTCCAGTGCGGCAGGGCGTCCGCGTCGAAGGGGCCGAACGCCGCGGTGTAGAGGGGGATCCACCGCAGGGCTTCCTCGGCCGCGGTCTCCCGGCCGGGGTCGGCCTGGTAGGCGTCGTACGAGATGCTGCGGTGGTGGATGAAGTGGCCTCCGGGCAGCCGCTGTTCGCACAGCTCCCGGTATTCGCGGGTCTGCAGGATCAGGTAGTGCCAGATCTCGTCGATGTCCTGCTCGACGGGGAGGAAGAGGCCGCCGAGCCGGTCGGGGTGGCGGGAGACCAGATAGAGGTAGCGCAGGCATTCGCGTACTTGGTACGTGACGGCGGCGGTGTCCGGGGCGTCGGGCAGCTCCGCGAAGTGCCGGACCACCTCCGCGTGCAGGGCGGCGCCGAGCAGTTCCTCGGCGGTGGGGGCGTTGCCGGGCGTGAGGGTGTCCGTGTGCATGGTGGGGTCCTGTGCGTCGGGGCGCGCGGTCACGCCGGGTCCTGCGTGGTCAGCCAGGCGTACTTGCCGGAGCGTCCGATGGGAACGTGTTCGCGGTGTTCGACGGTGCAGGAGCGTCCGGTCAACGCGTGTACGGACAGGGCGAGGTCGGCCTCGTCGCCGGGCGTGAGCGGCCTGCCGTCGAAGGTCGTGTACCGCAGGCGGCACGTTCCTTCACCGGTCAGGTGCAGCTCCTGGAGGAAGACGCGGGGCGAGACGGCGGCGACGCGCGCGTCCAGATCGGCCTGCGCGACGGGCCCTTCCGGCGCGGGCAGCAGTTCCTTCTCGCGGCCGCAGAAGGAGACGATCCGCTCGGGGTCCGCGCTGCCGTCGCTGGTGCGCACGCAGTCGCCCGACCGGTAACGGACCAGCGGCATGTACGGGTTGCGGACGCTGGTGACGATGAGACTGTGGATGCCGCTGCCCGCCCGCACCGGGATCAACTCCACGCTCATGTCGTGCAGATAGGGCCGGTAGCCGCCGTCCGCGTCGCTGTAGAAGAGGTAGCCCAGTTCCGTACTGCCGAAGAGGTCGACCACGGGGCAGCCGAAGCGGGCGCGCAGATACGCGCGGACGTTCAACGGCGCGTACTCATAGGCGTGGACGATCCCGGAGGGGCGCGGGAAGTGATCCCACAGGTCCCACTCGGTGACCTTGCGGGCCAGGTGCGCCAGATGGTTCGCGGAACAGTCGAGGAGGTACGAGCCTTCGGGGTGCGCGGCGCTGACCTCGCGGATCTCGGCGAGCATCCGCGTCACCTCGGCGCGGTCCCAATCGGCTGGATCCAGGCGGCGGTTGAGGTACAGCGTGCGGTCGTCGAGCCAGCGCTCGCCCGGGGTCGTGCCGGGCTTGCGGGCGTTGACGCGGGCGACGTGCTCGGTGGCGAGCACGGTGGTGAGGGAGATCCGCCGGGCGCCCGCGTGCCAGCAGGACGCGAGGTCGGGGTGCTCGCTCCACAGGCGGTAGTAGGAGCGCAGCAGGAAGTACGGCGGCCGGATGAGCTGCATCCGGGCGTGGTTGGTCCCGGTGGACAGCACGTACTCGGCGTCGCCCGCCTCGAGCGCACGGGCCAGTTCGGGGGTCATCCAGTTGTCGGGGAAGCCCTCGGCGATCTCCGGCTTCTCGAGGATCGGGAACTCCCCGCGCTCGACGGAGTCGCGGTAGAGGGGGATGTCGCGGACCTGGTCAAGGACGTCGGCGCTCGGCAGGCGGTTCAAGGGGGCTCCGGGGTGGTGGCGGGGGCGGGGCCGCCGCCGTGCCGGCGGCGGCCCCGAGACATCAGCGGGTCAGGAGATGCAGCCGGTCTTGCCGGCGGCGCTGATGCAGCCGCTCTTCGGCGTGGCGCTGATGCAGCCGTCCTTCGCGCCCTGGGCCGAGTTGGCGGCGACCCACTTCTGCCACACGGACTCTTCGGTCATGCGCTTGATGAGCTTGTCCATAGTGAAATCTCCTAGCTGAATAGCTTTTGAGGGTGTTTGTTCCCTCGCCATCAAACGTAAAGAGATGGTCAAGGGAGTGTCAACGGGGGCGGACTGGATGGCGTAAATCGCATCCCTGCGTCCGGATACGCCCAGTGGGGGCATCCGGGCAGGCCGAACCCGCCGCGCGCGGGCACGTCGGCGCGCGGCGGGTCGGCGGGGCCCCGGGAGGGGCAGGAGTCAGTGTCGGGTCCGCGCCCGCGCGGATTCCTCGACTCTGGAATCGGCCACGGAGCCGGCCACCGGATCGGCCCCGGAGCCGTTGGCGGGCGACGTCTTCATCCGCACCGCCTCCGTACCGCTGTCGTTGTGCCGCAGCGCCCAGTTCTCCAGCGTCGTGCGGCACGCGTGGTCCAGATGGCGCACGAGGGTCAGGTCCAGCTCTGTCGGCCGGTCCTTGGGCATGGCCTCCAGCGTCTCCAGGATGCGCGGCAGTCGCAGGAAGGTGGCGTTCCCCGTGAGGGTCACGATGAGGCGCCCGCCGGTCAACTCCCGTACGTCCACGTTGACATGGGAGGTCTCCCAGGCGGACTTGACCACCGCGAGGACCAGGCCGATGACGACGCCCTCGAACATGTTGGTCACCACGATGGCGATCGCGGTGACCGCGAGGACGATCGCCTCACCGCGGTGGGCGCGGGCCAGCGGCACGATCTCCTTGACGGGGATCAGCTTGCAGCCCGCGTGCACCAGGACGCCGGCCAGCGCCGCCAGCGGGATGATGCCGAGCGCGGCGGGCAGCAGCACGGCGAAGAGCAGCAGCCACGCGCCGTGCAGGATGCGCGAGAGCGGAGTGCGGGCACCCGCCTGCACGTTGGCCGAGCTGCGGACGATGACCGCGGTCATCGGCAGCGCGCCGAGCACGCCGCACACCGTGTTGCCGACGCCCTGGGCGACGAGCTCCTTGTCGTAGTGCGTACGGGGTCCGTCGTGCATGCGGTCCACCGCGGCCGCGCTGAACAGCGATTCGGCGGACGCGATCAGGGTGAACGCCAGGACGGTGCCGAGCACGGCCATGCTGCCGAGCTCCGCGAGATCGCCGAACCCCGGTGGCTGGATCGCGTCGAACAGACCGCTCACCGTCACGTTCGCGATGTCCAGGCGGAGCCCGGCGGTGACGGCGGTGGCCAGCGCGACGGCGGCCAGCGGGGCGGGCAACAGGCGTGCGGACGGCGGCAGTTTGGGCCACAGCACGAGCACGGCGATGGTGCCGAGACCGACGGCCCCTGCGGTCAGCGCCGTGGTGTCGCCCAGTGTGTCGACGAGCAGTCCGGGCAGCCCGGTGATCTTCTCGATGCCCGAACGCGGCTGCTCCGCGCCGGCCATGGTGTACAGCTGGCCGAGGATCAGGACGAGCCCGATGCCCGCCAGCATGCCCTGGACGACGGAGACCGAGATCGCGCGGAACCACCGGCCGCAGCGCAGTAGGCCGAGGGCTATCTGGAGCGCGCCCGTGAGCAGCACGATCGCGCCGAGCATGCCGAGCCCGAACTCCTGTACCGCCTCGTAGACGAGCACGGTGAGTCCGGCGGCGGGCCCGCTGACCTGAAGGGCGCTGCCCGGCAGGAAGCCGACGATCAGACCGCCGACGATGCCGGTGACCAGGCCCAGTTCGGCGGGGACGCCGGAGGCGACGGCCACGCCGACGCAGAGCGGCAGGGCGACGAGGAAGACGACGAGCGAGGCGAGGAAGTCCCGGCGCAGGGCGCCCGGTTCACGCAGCGCGCGGTAGGGGGCGAGGAAGGAGGAGGTGAAGGAGGACATGGGGGTGGGGGGTCCTGTCGTGGGAGCGGGCCGGGCGGTGGGGCGCGGCGGCGCTCACAACGGGCCGAATCCCGGCCTGCCGTCCGAGGACGGGCTGTGGGCGGCGACGGTGCCGGTGTGCACCTCGTAGTACCAGGCGTGCAGGGTGAGCGAACCGTCGGCGGTCCGCTCACTGACGCAGGGGTACGAGCGCAGTATCGCCACCTGGTCCAGGACGTGGGCCTGCACCGCTTCCGCCACGTCCACCGAGGTGGGGGCCAGCGAGCGCAGGGCGGCGTCGGGCGCGACGGAAACCTCGAGCCAGTCGCGCACGGCGGGTACGGCGGAGAGGTCTTCGCGCCTGACCAGCGCGCCGACGGCTCCGCAGTGCGAGTGTCCGCAGACCACGATGTCGCGGACCCCGAGCACGCAGACCGCGTACTCGATGGTGGCCGCCTCGCTCATGGGGCGGCCTTCGGCGGCTATCGGGCCGCCGTGGGGGTAGGGCGGCACGACGTTGCCCGCCGTGCGGAGTTCGAAGAGTTCGCCGGGGCGTGCCCCGGTGATCAGGGTCGGGACGACGCGTGAGTCGGAACAGGTGACGAACAGCGCTTCGGGTGACTGTCCCGCTCCGAGGGCCTCGAAGGCCGCGGCGTTCCGGGGATCCGCGACATGAGTGGCGGCGAACGTACGGGCGTTCTCGATCAGTGATTGCAAGGTGGCCTGCCTCCTGCGTCGGTGCGGCGGCTGCCGTGACGCGGTGTGGTCGGGTCGATGGTGACGGTGGGACGCGGCGCCCGCCGCCATTGGCGGACGCCGTGGCGCCCCTCGGACAGCGTGAGCCGCTGCCATGACCCTCACTTTGCCATCGCATTAACCTTTGATGACAGAGCAAAATCCTGCCAAAGATTGAGTAATAAGTGCTGCTGAGCTGGGAGTTGGTCCAATGGTCAACCGTTGGTCATGAATCTCGTGGAGATCATGTGGAGCCCGGAAGGGGATTCCGTTCGCAGATCCTTGCGATCGCGACGCTGGGTCAGAACCACTGCGCCCCCTGCCCGATCCCGTAGCCGCGATAGGTCCGGGTCCCCTCAAGGCTCAGCGTCTGCGTGCCCGACTCCCGACCGCAGGACGAACAGATGTTGGTCGACTGCTGACAGGCTGACAGGCTGACAGGCCGGAGGAGGGTGGGGGCCTACCCCCGTCAGGCCCCCACCCCTCCGCTCTAGACGGCCAGTTCGTCGACCGTCGAGGCCACCGTGCCGAACAGGTCGGCGATCGTGGTGAGTGCCGCCGTCTGGAGGGCGGAGGCGGGCAGGGGCGTGCCGGCGGTGGTGGGGAGCGGGCGGGTGGCGGTGGCCTCGGCGACGACCGTCGGGCGGTAGCCGAGGTTGAACGCGCCCTGCGCGGTGAACTGCACGCACATGTGCGTCATGAAACCGGCCAGGACCAACTCCGTACCGACGCCCAGGTCGCGCAGGACCTTCTCCAGGTCGGTGCCGTGGAAGGCGTTCGGGACCTGCTTGACGATGACGTGCTCGCCGTCGACCGGGGCGACCTCGGGGCTGATGGCGCCGATCTCGGCCCGGATGTCGTACGGAGTGCCCTCGCCGCCGTCGTTGACGATGTGCACGACGGGGGCGCCCGCCGCGCGGGCCGCGGTCAGCAGCCGGGCACCGGCCGCCACCGCTTCCTCGGCGCCTTCGAGCCGCATGACGCCGGTCCGGTAGGTGTTCTGGAAATCGATCATGATGAGCGCCGACTCGCTGAGCCGGGGCAGGGTGTTGTCGAGTCCTACGACGTCACGCAGGGTGCGGGAGACGGTCATGAGGGGGTCCTTTCGGGGGAGGGTCGGTAAGGGTGATGGGTGAACGTGCGTGTCAGCGCAGGGACTTGGGCTTGCCCGCCGGGGCCGGGACGACGAGACGGTCCTCGATGCCGCGGGCCTCGAACGCCTTGACGAGGCTCTTCATGTCCTGGGAGTAGATGTTCCAGCTGTCCGTGTGGACCGGGACGACCTTGCGCGGGGAGAGCGCCTTGGCGACGGTCGCGGCGTTCTTCGACGTCAGCGTCAGCGGCGCGTTGTCGAGGATGGCCGGGGTGCGGGCGGCGCCCGCGAAGAGGATCGCGGTGTCGAGCCGCCCGAACCGCTTCTTGATCCCGGCGCCCGCCTCCTTGGCGACCTTCACCGAGGCGTTGTCCCCGGAGATGTAGGTGGTCGGCACGCCCTTGCCGCTCAGTGCGAAACCCGTGACCTCGCCGTCCGCGCCCCGGTCCACGCCGTCCGGGCCGTGCAGGGCGGGTACGGCGGTGACCTTGACGGTCCTGCCGGCGACCTTGAGGTCGCGCGATTCCCAACCGCGCAGGCCCGTGACGTGCTTGCCGAGGCGCTCGTGCGCGCCGGGCGTGGAGAGCACGACGGGGATCTTCTTGAGCAGTGCGCGCCCCGAGTCGTCGAGGTTGTCGTCGTGCTGGTCGTGGGAGAGCAGCACCGCGTCGATCTTGCCGATCCGTTCGGCCCGCAGGGCCGGGCCCGCCGTCTTCTCCAGGCCGGACTTGTACTTCTTCGGCTCGTCGAAGGTCGGGTCGAGCAGGATCCGGGCGCCGGCGATCTCCACGACCGTGGTCGGTCCGCCAATGTGCGTCACGGAGATGTCCCGGCCTCCGGCGGGGCCCGGCCGGGCGGCGGGCGACCCGGCGTCCGCCGCGGGCTTCCCCGCCCCCGCCTTGTCGTCCCCGTCGTCGGAGCCGCACGCGGCGAGCAGGGAGATCCCGGCGGTGGCGGCGACGGCCGCGGCCGTGAGGCGGAGGAGCTTCGGGCGTCTGCGTTGCATCAGGGCACCAGCACTTTCGCTACGAGCGGTGGAACGGGCACCTGGGGGAGGAGCCCCTCAGGTGTTAGTAACGCTAACACAAGTAGTTAGCGATGATTTCAAAGGTGGTGCCGACGTCCGTGCTGACCAGGGTCCAGGTGAGGCCGGGCCGGGCCCCGAGGTGTTAGCGGCGTTATCGTGGTGGGCATGTCTGCCGCACGCGACCGCATCCTCGAAGCCACCTCGGAGCTCCTCGCCACCAAGGAGGCGTCGGCCATCTCCACGCGGGCGATCTGCGACCGCGCGGGCGTGGGCATGCCGGAGATCTACCGGCAGTTCGGCGACAAGCAGGGCCTGCTCGCGGCCGTCGCCGACCTCGGGTTCGAGCGCTTCCTGGCGAACAAGCGGAAGAACCCGCTGACCGCCGACCCGGTCGCCGATCTGCGGGTGGCCTGGGACAGCCACGTCGCGTACGCGCTCGGGAACCCCCACCTGTACCGGCTGATGTTCACGCCCCTCGGCGACCCCAAGCCCCGCGCCATCGACGACGCCCAGGAGCTGTTGCGCTCGGCGGTGCGGCGCTGCGCCGACGCCGGACGGCTGCGGACGTCCGTCGAACTCGCCGCGCAGTCGATCATGTCGGCGAACGTCGGTGTGTGCCTGATGGCGCTCTCCTTCCCCGAGCTGTTCGGCGGCCTCGACGGCTCCCAGTGGGTGCGCGACGCCGTCATCGGCAGGGCAACGGGTGACGAACCCGAGGACACCCGGGTCGATTCGGCCACCGTCCTGGCCCGCGCCCTCCTGGGCACGCTCACGGGAGCGGCCCCGGTGGACGACGCGGCGCTCGCGCCCCTGCGGGGAACGGCCCCGACTCCGCCGGCGTGAGTCACTGGGTCGCCGTGCCGCCGAGCCACTGAGCTGCTGGGTCACCTTGAGGTGCCCAGGTTTCGGAAAAGTGCGTTCTTCCATGTCAGGCCTCGCTCTCCTACGGTTCCCGAGTAACCGAAAGAGACACATGAGGAGGCGTACGGCATGGCCATCACCCTGGTGAACCCGAGCGGACTGCCGGAGATCGACGCGTATCGACAGGTGTCCGTCGCGACCGGGTCGAAGCAGGTGTTCATCGCGGGCCAGGTCTCCTGGGACGCCGACGGCGTCTCCGTCGGCGCGGGCGACCTCGCCGCGCAGGTCGAGCAGTGCTACCTCAACATCGCCACCGCCCTGGCGGAGGTCGGCGGCTCCTTCGCCGACGTCGCGAAGATGACGGTGTACGTCGTCGACTGGACCCCCGACAAGATGCCCCTGTTCCTGGAGGGGGCCGCCAGGGCCGCGGCGAAACTGGGCGTCACTCCGGTCCCGCCGGGCTCGCTGCTCGGCGTGGCAACCCTGGCGTTCCCCGACCACCTGGTCGAGATCGAGGCCACGGCCGTCATCGATTAGGGAGACCAGGGATTCGGCCAGGAAATCGACGCCCGGGAAACACGGGTGAAACCGTGCGCGCCGGGCGTACGGCCGTGCCTCCAGCGCACGATTGCGCGCCGGTGCCCTCCCCTTCCCCCGTTGCTACTTTCCGGGGCGGAAGTGGAAGGGGAATCCCGATGTGCGCTTCATGGCATGAATACAACCTTGCGCCGGGACGCAGCGCCACTGACACACGTGGCATCACCGCACTGTCGCGGATCTCCACCAGCATGGAGATCTGGTGGACCGGGATCAACCAGTCGGTGGAGAACGCCTATTGGTACGAAGGCGGCCAATGGACGCGTCAGCAGATCGCCCCCGCGGGCAGCGCTTCGGTCAGCGGCGGCATGGCCGCCGTGTCCCGCATTCCGGGCAGCATGGAAATGTGGTGGATCGGCGCGAACGGCTCGGTGGAGGGCGCCTATTGGTATGAGGGCGGCTCCTGGTCGCGCTACCAGATCGCTCCGAACGGCAGCGTGAACAACGAAGGAAACATCGCCGCGGTCTCCCGCATCCCGGGCAGCATGGAGATCTGGTGGATCGGCGCCGGCGGATCCGTGGAAGGGGCCCATTGGTACGAGGGAGGCCAGTGGACCCGCTACCAGATCGCGCCGGGCGGCAGCGCCGCGGTGCGCGGCGGCGTGGCCGCGGTGTCCCGCGTTCCGGGCAGCATGGAAATGTGGTGGGTCGGTGCCAACGGCTCGGTGGAGGGCGCCTATTGGTACGAGGGCGGCCAATGGAGCCGCTACCGCATCGCGCCGGACCGCAGCGCGTCCGTCAACGGCGGCATGGCCGCCGTCTCCCGGGTGCCCGGCAGCATGGAGATCTGGTGGGTCGGTGACACCGGGAGCGCCATCACCGCCCTGGACGGCGCCTACTGGTACGAGGGCGGACAGTGGGCGCGCTACCGCATCGCACCGGACGCCGGCGCATCGCCGAGCACCGGGATCGCCGCGGTGTCACGGATCCCCGGCAGCATGGAGATCTGGTGGGTCGGCCCGCAGCGCGAGGTGAAGGGCGCGCACTGGTACGAGGGCGGCAAGTGGACCACCTACCAGCACGCGGCGTTCGGCAGCGGCTCCGCCTTCGGCGGGGTGGCCGCGGTGTCGCGGATCCCCGGCAGCATGGAGAACTGGTGGATCGGCGGCGAGGGCGCGCCCAAGGGGCCCGGCTCCGTGCAGGGTGCGTACTGGTACGAGGCGGGGGAGGCGACGGGGGAGACGGGCTGAGGCGGACGCCCCGGTCCGCGCCGCACGGACCGCGCGGACCGGGGCGTCCCGGAAACAAGGCTCCGGGAGCCAGGCGGCTTCGGCGGGCACCTGGCCTCGGGGGCACCCGGCTCCCGGCGGCACCGGGACTCGAAGCCACCGGCAGGTCTCGGAGCCGCCGGTCCGAGGGGAGCCACCGGTCCGCGGGGAGCTGCCGAAACCCCCTTGAGGACCCCTCACCGATCAGGGACAGTCTGTCGCCATGGAGTTCCTCTGTTACCACCGCGACCGTCCGGGGGCCCTGCCGCTGCGAGAAGAGTTGCTGGAAGAGCACTGGTCGTACATGGACCGGTACCAGGAGCGGATGATCGCCCGCGGCCCCACCTTCGGCGCCGACGGCGAGACGCCCACCGGCAGTCTGCACATCGTCGAACTGTCCGACCCCGAGGCCGCCCGCGCGTTCGCCTTCGACGAGCCGGGGTACCAGGCCGGGGTCTACCGGGACGTGCTGCTGCGCCGCTGGCGCGATCTGCTGGGCCGCACGATGTGGGACTTCCCCGGCGGCCGCACCGGCGGTGACCGCTATCTGGTGCTCGGATTCGGTGCCGGGGAGGCCGTCGACCTCGCCGTACCGGAGGGGAAGGACGAACTCGTCGCGTACGGGCCGCTGCTCTCCGACGACGGCGCCACCTGGCTCGGCACCGCCGCACTGGTCAGGGCGCCGGGCCCGGACGCGGCACGCGCCGTACTGACCGAGGAGCGGTACGCGGGCGTCGAGGTGCACGACTGGGAGTTCGGCGGACGACGCTGAGCGGAGCTCAGCAGGGGCCCGGGTGGCCGGCCGGAAATGGGGGCGCGGGCAACCGGTCAGGAATGGAGAAGCGTCCCCGCGCCGCCCCTCGTAGCGTGAAACCCATGGACATCAACCTCTCCCAGACCTTCATCGCCGTCGACGACCACGACAAGGCGCTCCCCTTCTACCGGGACGTACTCGGCCTGGAGGTCCGCAACGACGTCGGCTTCGAGGGCATGCGTTGGGTGACCGTGGGCTCGCCCACGCAGCCCGACGTGGACATCGTCCTGGAGCCGCCGCTCGCGGACCCGAACGCCGCCCCCGCCGACCGGCAGGCGATGACCGAGCTGCTCGCCAAGGGCCTGCTGCGCGGCGTCATCTTCCGGACCGACGACTGCGACGCCACCTTCGAGCGCATCCGCGCCGCGGGCGGCGAGGTGCTCCAGGAGCCGATCGACCAGCCCTACGGAGTCCGTGACTGCGCCTTCCGCGATCCGGCGGGCAACATGCTGCGTTTCAGTCAGCCGCGCAAGGGCTGAACCCGGACCGGGGGCACCGGGCGCCGCACCCGTACAGGCCGTGCGGCGCCCGCCCCGATCGCACCGCGCACCACGCTCGAAGCTGCTTAGATCGAGCCAGGCGATGCCGACGGAGACCGCGAAGGCGGCCCGCGTGACAGATGGAGACAAGACGAGCATGCCCAAGAGGACCCAAGACCGGTCGCCTGCGCCGCACACCGCCGACAGCCACGACCTGATCCGTGTGCACGGCGCCCGCGAGAACAATCTCAAGGACGTCAGCATCGAGATCCCCAAGCGTCGTCTGACGGTGTTCACCGGGGTCTCGGGCTCGGGCAAGAGCTCGCTGGTGTTCAACACGATCGCCGCCGAGTCCCAGCGGATGATCAACGAGACCTACAGCGCGTTCGTGCAGGGCTTCATGCCCACCCTGGCCCGCCCCGAGGTCGACGTCCTGGACGGTCTGACCACCGCGATCACCGTCGACCAGCAGCGGATGGGCGCCGACCCGCGCTCCACCGTCGGCACCGCCACCGACGCCAACGCGATGCTCCGCATCCTCTTCAGCCGCCTCGGCAAGCCGCACATCGGCCCGCCCAGCGCGTACTCCTTCAACACCGCGTCGGTGCAGGCGAGCGGCGCGATCACCGTCGAGCGCGGGAACAAGACGAAGGCGCAGAAGGCGACCTTCCAGCGCACGGGCGGCATGTGCACGCGCTGCGAGGGCCGCGGCCGCGTCTCCGACATCGACCTCACCCAGCTCTACGACGACTCCAAGTCGCTGGCCGAGGGCGCGTTCACCATCCCCGGCTGGAAGTCGGACAGCCAGTGGACCGTGCAGGTCTACGCCCAGTCGGGCTTCGTCGACCCGGACAAGCCCATCCGCGGGTACACCAAGAAGGAACTGCGGGACTTCCTCTACGGAGAGCCCGTCAAGGTCAAGGTCAACGGCGTCAACCTCACCTACGAGGGGCTGATCCCCAAGATCCAGAAGTCCTTCCTGTCCAAGGACAAGGAGGCGATGCAGCCGCACATCCGCGCCTTCGTCGAGCGCGCGGTCACCTTCACCACCTGCCCCGAGTGCGAGGGCACCCGGCTCAGCGAGGGCGCCAGGTCCTCGAAGGTCAAGCGGATCTCCATCGCCGACGCCTGCGCGATGGAGATCAGGGACCTGGCCGAATGGGTCCGCGGCCTGTCCGAGCCGTCGGTGGCACCGCTGCTCACGGCGCTCCAGCAGACCCTCGACTCGTTCGTGGAGATCGGCCTCGGCTACCTCGCGCTCGACCGCCCCGCGGGCACGCTGTCCGGCGGCGAGGCGCAGCGCGTCAAGATGATCCGCCACCTCGGCTCCTCGCTCACCGACGTCACGTACGTCTTCGACGAGCCGACCATCGGCCTGCACCCGCACGACATCCAGCGGATGAACGACCTGCTGCTGAGGCTGCGGGACAAGGGCAACACGGTGCTCGTCGTCGAGCACAAGCCGGAGACCATCGCGATCGCCGACCACGTCGTCGACCTCGGCCCCGGCGCGGGCGCGGCGGGCGGCTCCGTCTGCTTCGAGGGCACCGTCGAGGGGCTGCGGGCGAGCGGGACCAGCACGGGCCGGCACTTCGACGACCGGTCATCGCTCAAGGAGACGGTGCGCACGCCCAAGGGCGCCCTCGAGATCCGCGGCGCCGCGGCGAACAACCTGCGGGACGTCGACGTCGACATCCCGCTCGGCGTCCTCACGGTCATCACCGGTGTCGCGGGGTCCGGCAAGAGCTCCCTCGTGCACGGTTCGATGCCGGCCGACGCGGACGTGGTGTCCGTCGACCAGAGTCCCATCAAGGGCTCGCGGCGCAGCAACCCGGCCACGTACACCGGACTGCTCGACCCGATCCGCAAGGCCTTCGCCAAGGTCAACGGGGTCAAGCCGGCCCTGTTCAGCGCCAACTCCGAGGGCGCCTGCCCCACCTGCAACGGCGCGGGCGTCATCTACACCGACCTGGCGATGATGGCCGGTGTCGCCAGCCCTTGCGAGGACTGCGAGGGGAAGCGGTTCCAGGCCTCGGTGCTCGAATACCGCCTCGGCGGCCGCGACATCAGCGAGGTGCTCGCGATGTCGGTGACCGAGGCCGAGGAGTTCTTCGGCTCCGGCGACGCGCACACCCCCGCCGCGCACAAGATCCTCGGCCGGCTCGTCGACGTGGGGCTCGGCTACCTCAGCCTCGGCCAGCCGCTGACCACCCTCTCCGGCGGCGAACGCCAGCGGCTCAAGCTGGCCACGCACATGGGCGACAAGGGCGGTGTCTACGTCCTGGACGAGCCGACCACGGGCCTGCACCTGGCCGACGTGGAGCAGCTGCTCGCGCTGCTCGACCGGCTCGTCGACTCCGGCAAGTCGGTGATCGTCGTGGAGCACCACCAGGCGGTCATGGCACACGCCGACTGGATCATCGACCTCGGTCCCGGCGCGGGCCACGACGGCGGCGAAATCGTCTTCGAGGGCACCCCCGCCGAGCTGGTCGCCGCCCGCTCCACGCTCACCGGGGAACATCTGGCGGAGTACGTCGGCGGCTGACCGCGGAGAGCCGCGCTGACAGCGGAGGGCGATTTCACGCGGCGGCGTGAAATCGCCCTCCGGCGCGGTCCGTCGTGCGCGGACGCATTGCGTCGGCCGCGCATTCACCGGGTGAAATTCGGCCGTCCGCGCGAGCGTGCTTCGGCAGCGGAATCACCTCGATAACCGGCGGGCCGGGGAGGCCCTCCGGACGGTCTGTCGGCACCGCGTAAGGTGTGGCTGGCGCATTACCCCCGCATTACCGACGAATTGCCGCACGAAGCCGAAGTGAGTCCGCTTGTCCGCCGAATTCCAGTCCGTCCTCGACCGCATCGCGAGCGAGATCGAGGCCACCCCGGGCCGCGGCCGCCCGGCCGATTACATTCCCGCGCTCGCCGCGGCCGATCCGAACCGCTTCGGCATGGCCGTCGCCGAACTCGACGGCACGGTCCACGGAGTCGGCGACTGGCAGCAGCCCTTCTCCACCCAGTCCATCACCAAGGTGTTCACGCTCGCCCTCGCGCTCGCCCAAGAAGGCGACGAACTGTGGGAGCACGTCGGCCGCGAGCCGTCCGGCAATCCCTTCAACTCGCTGGTGCAGCTGGAGTACGAGAACGGCATCCCGCGCAATCCCTTCATCAACGCGGGCGCCCTCGTCGTCACCGACCGCCTCCAGTTCCTGACCGGTGACGCCAGCGGCACCCTGCGCGAATTCCTGCGCGCGGAGTCCGGCAATCCCGACCTCACCTTCGATCTGCACGTCGCCGAATCGGAGGCCGCCCACGGCGACCGCAACGCCGCCCTCGCGCACTTCATGGCGTCGTACGGCAACATCACGAGCTCGGTCCCCGAACTGCTCGACCAGTACATCCGGCAGTGCTCCGTCGAGGCGTCCTGCGCCGATCTGGCCCTGGCCGCCGGGTTCCTGGCCCGGCACGGGATAAGGGCCGACGGCTCCACCCTGCTCAGCAGGAGCAAGGCCAAGCAGGTCAACGCCGTGATGCTGACCTGCGGCACCTACGACGCGGCCGGTGACTTCGCGCACCGGGTGGGGCTGCCGGGCAAGAGCGGGGTGGGCGGCGGCATCATCGCGGTCGTACCGGGGATCTGCACCGTGTGCGTATGGAGTCCCGGCCTCGACCAGCGCGGCAACTCCGTGGCGGGCGTCGCCGCGCTCGACCGCTTCACCACGCACACGGGCCTCTCCATCTTCTGACCCGGGCTTCTTGCCCGGGCCCGAAACCGGACCCGGGCCAAGGAGCGTCAGCCCGTACCGGCGCAGTCGGTGCGCGGCGGAGGCGGTGTCGTGTCGCCCGACTCCGCCTCCGCGGTGGTGAGGATGCGGGCGCTCAGCGAGCACTCGATCTGTTTGACCGGGTGGAAGACCACCAGGTCCTCTGGCCCGTGCTCGATCCGGGGACCGCCGCCGACCAGCATGCCGACGATCATGGCGCCGTACACCTTGTGCCCGTCGATCTCCGTGTCGATGGGCACGAACACGGGCGCGCCCGAGTCGCCCGCCTTCACGATGTCCTTGCCTTCCTTGCCCGCGAGGACGAGACCGTGGGTGCAGATGTGCGGTGGCTCATCGCCGCACGAATCGCCGCTGGTCAGGTTGTAGACCTCGATGTCGCAGACCAGCTTGGTCACCTTGCCGCTGACGCACACCTTCTGGCCGACCACCGGACTGTCGGACTTGCCGAGCACCCGCCGGGCGACCGGTGTGCCCGCGGGGCCGCCGTCCGTCCACAGGGTCGGCGCGTACACCTGCGGGTTGGACGGGGCGCCGGTGATCAGGGCGGCGTCCACCACGTTGTCGTAGAACGTCCTGACGAACGTGCCGAACGGGTACTGCCCCGATGTCGCGTTCACATTGATCAGGCCGTTGGGGCAGTGCCCCGCGGTGGTCATCGCCCGCTTGCCGTCCTCCTCCCTGCGCACCGCGAAGCCCGACGAACACGCGTACGTCTCGCCGAGGACGGTCATCCGGATCTCGGCGCCGCCGCGGTGCGGCTGCGGGTCGTTGAACCTGCTCGCGGGGGCGCCGGAGGCGGGTGACGACCACAGCAGGGCCAGGGCGAAGGTCAGCAGGCAGTAGGCCAACGGTGGTCGTTTCATGCGCCGTCCTCCTGGAGGTCGAAGTCGATCCGCCCGAGCAGTCCGACGTTCAATCCGAAGTAGTCGGCGTGCACCGGACGCCGGGCCGCGGGCAGCACGGTGCCGCGCACGGGGATGGTGTCGGTCGCCGTGTCCTGGTCGGTCCGGTAGAGCTCATACTCCTGGACGAGCAGGCGGTACGCCGTGAGCAACTGACCGACGGGCGCGGCGATCCCACCGGTCCAGGCGAAGCCCTCCCCGTCGGCCGCGCACGTCAGCTCGACCGGCGCGCCCAGCTGCTGCCAGTCCATGTCGTCCGCGTTCAGCGTCGGCCGGCTCTGCAGACTCACGACGACGCGGCGGCTCGCGGCCGCCGCGGACACCCCGGACCCGGTGAGCTCACCGAGTTCGTTGTATTTCGCGGGCCCGGTGAGCCGGACGGTGAGCCGGTCGCCCTCGCGGTGACCGGTGACCGAACGGGGCGGGGCGAGCTGCGCGAACTCCGCGCGCTCCACCGTCGACAGGTGCAGCGGGTCCACCGAGAACGGCTGGTAGCGCGCGAGGGCGAGACGCACGTACGGGAAGTAGGCCGACCGCGTCGTGGCCGCCGCGCCGAAGTCCACGTCGATGTCGATGTACCAGAGCCGCCGCTCCTGGTGGTAGACCGGCGTGAAGGCGACGACGTCGGCCACCACCGGTGCCGCGTCCGTCGACTCGGCGAGACGCAGACCGGTGGCCCGCCGCGCCGCGTTGGGGAAGTGCGCGGCCGCCGGGCTCGGCAGCGCCGTGGTGTCCGCCCAGACGGGGTCCACGCCCCAGCGGGTCGCGAGGGTGTCGGGCAGGGCCGTGCCCGGGTCCAGGATGACGGCGAGCATCTCGTCGTCGCCCGAGGAGTACCAGGGCCGGTTCAGATAGACCCGAAGACCGGCGGCGCGACGGTGCCGGGTCACCGTGTCGTGCTCCTCGTCGACGGTCCGCTCCCAGCGGAAGGTCGGGACGACATAGGCCACCGAAGGCGGCTCGGGCCGGCGCGAACTGGGCACCGGCACGGGGGCGGACGGAGGTCCGAGCCGGGTGACCTTGGCGCGGTCCTCGCTGAGGCTGGGGTGGAAGTACTCGCGAAAGCGCGTGACGGCGGTCGGGGTGTAGCGGATGTCGCGGTGCCGGGTGTCGCCGAACTCATGGGTGCGGGTGACCTGTTCGTCGTCCGCGGTGTAGGCGAGGGTGATGTCCTCCAGATGCGTATGCCCGTCGACGCGCTTCGGGGCGGGCTCGGTGACGTCGTCGACCCACTCGCTCCAGTGCGCGTCCACCTCGACGTGACCGCTGCTCTCCGCGTGGCTGGTGAGCCGCACGGCCAGCTGGGCCGCGGTCTGCTCGGCGGTCCTGCTCGCGGCCAGCTCGGTGAGCTCCGGACGGAGCACGGGCTTCTCGACCGCGTGCACCAGGGTCAGCTCGGTCCACGGGGTGAGCATCCAGTTCTCGCCGTCCGCGCTCGCCGCGGTGACGAACGCCCTGTCCACGGCGGGCAGTTCGGCCCAGAACGAGGACGCGGTCAGCAGGCCCCACTGGCGCAGGAGCGGCAGCTTGCCGGGGTCGAGATAGCAGCTGAGCCGTACGGTGGCGACCTCTGCCTTGGGCAGGAAGACCTCCAGGACGCGCTCGATGACGCCGTCGTGCCAGTGCGGCTCGCCGGTGCCCTCCTTGATGCGCACCTTGAACGGCTTGGCCTGTGGCCAGGGGCCGGGAAACGGGATCTTGCGGTTCTCCGTGTCGCCGGGCAGACCGCGCAGCATGACGCCTTCGGCCAGTACGTCGGGGAGGTAGGGCAGCAGCAGCTGGTCGGCGCTGTGCACCACGAACTCGCCCTGTGCGAGACCGGCGCCGCGCCGCACCAGCGGCAGCGCGGTGAGCGGCAGCGGGTCGTGCACGTCGTGCTTGGCGATGTGGATGTCGCCCTCGCGCAGCAGGTCGTGCTCGCGGTGGGGCCACTCGGGTTCGCGGACCTTGGTGTCCAGGAAGGAACCCGACTCGCGCGAGGCGACGGCGACGTACTCCTCCCGTACCCGGGCGGGTTTGTCCGGGCCGAAGGCGGCGTCGAAGACCCCGTGCTCCTCGGCCATCTGGAGCGCCGTCTTGGGCGGCGCCACGTGCCGCTCCGCGATCGGCTTGTACTGCCGGTCCAGGCCGTCCACGTCGGAGTGGGCCTTGTGGTCGGGGACGTCGGAGCGCCGCAGCGCGTACTCGTCGGTGGACATCGGGCGGCCGTCGTCGGTGACGGTGCTGCGGATGACGAGACGCTCCGTGGACTCGCCCTCGTTGAAGGGCAGGAGCGGCAGCACCACGGGCTGGGGGACCGGCTCCCAGCGCCCGTACGTGATCGGGTCCGAGTGGACCGTGTCCGGGGTGTTCGCCGTGTGCTCGGGGCCGTTGCCCGCGAGGTCGGCGAGGCGGGCGCGCATCCGGTACGTCCTGCCGTAGCGCAACGCGGGCAGCGAGCCGGGCTCCGCGCTGAACTTGGTGTCCAGCGGCACGTCCTGCGACACCGGCGGATCGGGCGCCACCGGTTCGTCGGCCAGGCCGATGGTCCGGCCGGGGCGGGGCGCCGCGAGGCTCCAGCCGTGCCAGCCGAACACCGCCTGGTGGCCGTAGAGCTGCCGGTCGTCGGCGGCGTCGAGGGTGACCGCGCTGGCGCGCACCAGACCCTCGTCGGGGCCGACCGTGATCTCCACGGGCGGCAGGCCGGGGCGGCGGACCGTGTAGCGGCCCCGGCGCCGCAGCAGCGAACGCCACTCGGTGACCCTGCCGGTGCCCGGGTCGACCGTGCCGATGTCGACGCGGTACCCCCGCACCAGATCCTGCGCGGTCAACACCACGTTCCCGGAAGCCACTTGACGGCCGACGTCGGCGCCGATCTGCCCGGCCAGATGCCTGTCCCGGTCGGTGTGCAGCAGCGTGATCCCGCCGCCGCGGGCCGCCGGGGTGCCGGTGCCCGACACCTGCTGGGCCACCGACGCGGTGCCCGACGGCAGGTCGCTGCCGCGCAGGCTGTCGACCGTACGGGCGTAGTCGACGTGCTTGAGGGCGGCGCCGTCCACGTCGAGTTCGGTGAGGTGCCAGGTCTCGGGGGCGCCGAGGTTCAGCATCCGGCCGATGATCACCCCGCTGTCCCCCGCGGCCGCCTCGAAGACGCTGCCCCGGATGAAATGGAGCTTGGTCCAAGGGCAGTTGGCCGGTGCGTTGAGCCGGTCCGCGTCGGGGGTGCCGTCCGCGAAGCGCACCCGGACCTGTGAGCTCTCGCCCACCCCGGCGGGCACCGCGAACCGCAGGTCGAGCACGAGCCCGAACCTGCGCTGGAGCTCCGGGTAGTCGCCGAGCAGCCCGCACGCCTCGTGGAAGTCGATGCGGTGCGCGGGCTCGTCTTCCAGCTCGGCGGCCGAGGCGGGCGCCTTGCCCCTGGCGTAGAACCTGGCCGCCTCGGCGAGCGGCAGCATCCGCTTGTTCTCGCCGGTGTAGGCATCGCTCGTACGGTCCATGAAGCGCGGCTCGTGCCCGTCGTCCGCCGCGTCGGCACCGTGCCCGCCGGGCTGGCGCAGGGCGTCCTCCAGGATGACGAAACCGGCCTTCACGTCGTGGCCGAGGCTGAGCACCGGTTCCGAGATCATGTCGGTGAGGCGGAACAGGGCGGGCAGTTCCCAGCCGCGGTGGTCGGTCGGCGGTTCCTCGCACAACAGGCGCTCCTCGCGTGCCCATTCGGTGCGCAGCCTGCCGCGCGTGGTGGACACCGCGACCGCCTCGTAGAGCCCGGTGACCTCGTCGTGCACGAGCTTGCCGGGGTAGGAGCGCAGGGTGCGGGGTTCCTGTGCGGCGAGCGTGACCGGCACGACGGGTTCGCGGACGAAGGTGTCGTCGTGGAACAGGGTCCGCCACAGCGCGGGGTCGGCGGCCGGATAGCGGCCGGTGGGCCGCAGCTCGGTGGCGACCGGGCCCTGCTCGCTCTCGAACTGGAGCCGCAGCGCGGGCAGGAGCGCCGCGAGCCGGTCGGGCCAGTGCGCGAAGTACGCGGAGGCGCCGAGCGTGGTGATCCCGGTGAGGCTCGGGCTGACCAGCACGGACACCCGGACGCTGGTCGTGTCGACGACGCCGTCGGGCAGGACGGTCCATCGGATGCTGTCCATGGTCAGCCCACCTCCGCGAACGCCGTGCAGTAGTCGAGGACCGGGTCGACGCGGGCGCCGGTCACCGGGTCGTCGTAGGGGGACATCAGGTCGGTGAAGCCGGGCGGGGTGAGCTCGGGAGCCTCGGCCGCGGCGAACGCGTCCCGCTTCCCGCTGCCCGCGAACTTCTTCTCGCAGTGGATCGTCACCGACGTCTCGAAGAAGCCGATCTCGATGCTGATGGTGAGCGTGGCGCTGCCGATCGCGTAGCCGCCCTTGTACCCCAGCTCCATGTACAGCTCGATGGAGGCGGAGACGATGCCGAGGACGTCGACCTCGCCGCGGGCCCGCAGATAACCGACGAGGGTGACGCTGTTCTCCGCCAGGTCGAGGCGGAAGTAGATGCCCGCCATCACCGAGAGACTGCCGCTGGCCACGCCGAAGTTCATCGAGACGGCGGCCCCGAACTCCAGGGCCGCGTCCAGGACGGCGATCTCTTTGGGGGTGAGGACGATCCCGAAGTAGCCGCCGCCGCCCAGCATCGACAGCGTGAGGCGGAAGGGCGCCTCCCTGCGGCAGAACGAGAACCCGGCCTGGAGCGGGGTGTCCCCGATGAACGGGACCGAGAGCGCGGCGTTCAGCGAGAGGTTCTCCAGGCTGAAGACGCCGACGGCCGCGTTCGGCAGCTGCATCGAGTAGTTCGCGTGGATCCCCGAGCCGTCGACGGTGATCGCCGGCGGGTCGCTGAAGCCGTCGAGCGGAATGATGTTGCGCAGGGTCTGCACGAACTCCAGGTTCCCGATGAAGTCGACGCCGCCGAACTTCACCTCGACGTCGGGCTTCTGCCCTGCGCGCATGGTGAACTTGATCTGGTCGAAGTGCAGGACGATCGCGTCGAAGTCCGGGACCATGCGCAGATCGAACTTGCCGAGGGTGCAGGTGACGTCCGCGGCCTGCGGCACGTCCGGGCGCAGCGATCCCCTCAGGTCGGTGACGAGTGTCAGCTTGCCCACCGGCCAGAACACGGCGTCCTCCGCCCGCTCCGGCGTCGGCTTGCCCGGGGTCCAGGCCTTGATGTCGGGCTGCCACTCCAGGCGCGAGGTGACGAGATCGGGCAACTTGGTGCCGAGCGCGGCCAGTTCGATCGCCTTCTTCAGGGCGAGCGCCTGACCGACCGCGCTGTCCCAGGTGGCGACCTGGTCCGCGATCCTGCCGAGCAGCCCCAGCACACCGGTGTCCACCGCGGCGGGCAGCCCGGCGCGCAGCCCGGCGAGCGCGTCGGCGAACGCGTTGAAGGCGTTCTCCACCTCCTCGATGGTGGTGGCGTCGGGCGCGCCCTCCAACTGGCCGACGATGTAGTCGACCAGCAGCTGGGCGAAGACGGCGGCCGCGTCGGTGACGCGGATGACCAGGTCCGCGATGTCCGGGAACTGCTCCTCGACGTGGGTGAGCAGATCGCGCAGCCCGCGCAGGTCGGCGAGGAACCCGGTGACCGCGTTGACGGTCGCCGTGAAGAAGTTCGGCGCCTTCAGGTTGTCCAGGCCGATCTCGCTCATGATCTCGGTGAGCGGGAACATCCCGAAGAGCTTGGCGCCCGCCAACTCCCCGAAGTAGTCCAGGGGGTTGAAGCGGCCCAGGGCGAGCTTGGCCCACTTGTCGACGGGCGGGTCGGCCGCCTCGCCCGCGATCGGCGGCCGGTCGGGCGTGGCCGCGACCGGTCCGGTGAGCCGGGAGAGGCCCGCGACGGGGAAGTTCGGCTGGGCGAGTGCTCCCGCGCTCTGCCCGCCGTCGCGGAAGGTCAGGTCCACGGGGCTCGCCAGCTCGATGAAGACCTGCCCCTTGTTCGCCTCGGTGAAGGCGTCCCGCACGTACGGCTCGGGATAGAACACCGACTGCGGCTGGTTCCCGCCGAAGCCCGTGCCGAAGCGGCTCAGAGCGGGGACGACGGCGCGCGCCCAGCGCACGGTCGGCACGAACCGGGGGTGGAGCGTGGGATCGAGGCCCAGGATGTCCGTGGTGGTCGCGGCGCCCCAGACCAGCTGGCCGGTGGAGAGCGTCGTGTCGTCGGGCTTGCGGCTCGGCGCGTAGGACAGCGACTGCCCGCGCACATCGGCGACCGTCCGCCGTACGCCGGGGTCGCCCAGGTCCGGCGGCTCGGGCACCGGTCCTGAGACGAGCCCCTGGTAGTGCGCGACGACCGCCGCCACATCGGCCTTGTTCTCGTGCACCAGCTTGCCGACGAACGCCATCGGCGTACGGAACTCCAGGGTGCGCCCGTCGAGATCGACCATGGACACCTGGAAGGTGAACGGGTCGTCGGTTCCGGACACCGGGAAGAACGCGAGCTTCTCGTTCGGGTCGCCGTCGATCGAGGACAGTCCCGGGATCGGCTGCGGCGGCAGCAGGTCGGGGGTGACCAGGGTGAGCAGCCGGACGCTGGTGAACGGGAACAGGCGGTGCAGCCGCTGCTGGTCGGCGTTCTCCTCCCGCGTCCCGTACGCGCGCACCGGCTCGCGGACCATGATGAAGAACCGCTGGTTGAGATACGCCGCGTTGTCCGGCCTGCCGTGGTCGAACTTGCGCTCGGTGACCTTGACCAGGTCGGCCAGGTGCCCGAAGGGGAAGAGCCTGCCCCGGTACATCACGCGTACGTAGTGGTCCCTGCCGAGCGCCGCGCGGTGGCGCCACTGGGTGACGTCGAAGCCGGTGGGCGGCTCGTCCCAGCGGCCGAGCGAGTCGAGCCAGCCGCCCAGGGCCGACAGGATCACGTGGTCGGCCGCGATCGGCTCGGGCACGAAGCCGCCCGGCAGGTTGTGGTTGGAGCTCAGATGGACCACCGAGGACCGGTCCTTGCGGTCCAGGGCCATGGTGAACTCGCTGCCGCCGCGATCCAGCGGGCGCGGGACCGCCGGGTCGAAGCCCGGGTCGCGGGTCCATACGGCGCGGGCGCGGGTGGCCGGCAGCCGGGTGTGCCAGAGCTCGACCCGGTCACCGGGGTCGGGCAGCGCGGTGGTGTGTGTCCAGGCCGCGGTCTGCGGCGGTGACAGGAGCAGGCGGTAGGGCAGCTCGATTCCCGTGCGCGGGTCGTCGGGGTTCGCCAGCGGGTTCTCGGGGAGGGGTCCCGCGGCGTTCGCCGCCTTCGCGGGCGGTCCCGGGAGGTCGAGCAGCCCGGCGGCGAGGGGGCCTTCGGACCCGTGCCGCGCGGTCAGTTCGGCCACCGTACGGGCCAGGCGCAGCGCCTGGAACACGTCGAGGTGCTCGCCCTCGGCGGCCGGGGCGACGCGGGCCGCCGCGGTGGGTTCACGGGCGGCGTCCACCACCCGCAGCGGGAGCGTCCGCATGGCGGTCAGCAGGCCGGATTCGGTGTACTCGACGGCGACGTCGGGGCCCACGGCGAACACCAGGACGCTGCGGCCGCCGATGCGGGACGCGACGGGCGGCGGCTTGTGCGGATCGCTGCCGGCCGGGGCGGCGGTCAGGGGCGGGTCCGCCGATTCGGGCAGGCCCGGACTCAGTTCGAAGAAGGCCTGCTCGGCGACGTGCTGAGGGCCGAAGGTGACGACGAGGAAGGCGGGTTGCGCGGGGTCCTTCCGGATGAGACGGCGGGGGCCGAGGAGGGGGCGGTCGATGCTCAGGCCCAGGAAGCCGAACGTGAGATCGACCAGGTCGGTGGCGCGCAGAAGGCGGTGAGGAGGCGGCGGAGGGGATGAGAAAGCGGTCATGTGACTCTCCCGTCGGGCGGCCCCTCCAGACTCCCGAACTCGCCCCCGTCACTTGCCTGTTGACACCCGTTGCCACCCGAATGAGTGAATGGGGCGAACCGGGCATACACCCTGAGTCGCCGGCCGTGTGAGACCTGGGTCGGCCGACGTGCTGTCTGGCGTGTTCCTGCCCGGCTCGCCCGGTGCGTCCCCCGCTTTCGGAGCCGCTCCTCAGCGCCCGTCGAGCAGCGACCGGAGCCCGGTGACCAGGCGTTCGTACTCGGCGGGCGCGTTGTAGACCTGTCCGCAGATCCGGATGCCGCCACCGCCGGGCCAGGCCCAGATCAGCACCCGGCAGCCGAGCCGTGTCGCGATCTCCTCGCGCAGGGCGACGGCCTCGTCCTGGGTACGGCCGAGATGCGGCGGCAGCCGCAGGGCCCGCATGGCGAGGCGGTCGTCGGAGGGCAGCGGGGTCAGGCCGGGCAGTCCGGCGAGGAGTTCGGCGCCGTACGCGGCCAGGGCGCTGTTGTGGGCGCGCACCCGTTCGGGACCGAGGCCGGTGAGCAGGTCGAGGCCCTCGGGGGCGGCCAGCCAGCCGGTGTAGTCGACGGTGGCCCGATACTCCACGGAGCGGGGGTAGCCCCGGTGGTCCTCCCAGGACGGGACGGGCGCGGGCACCCGCTCGCGGTGGGCGGGGGAGGTCACCAACAGGGCGCTGCCCGGCGGGGCGTACCCCCACTTGTGCAGATTGCCGAACCAGAAGTCCGGCCCGCCCGCGAGGGGTTCGGCGAGCATCCCGGGCGCGTGGGCGCCGTCGACCACGGTGGTCACGCCCCGCTCCGCGAGGTCGGCGAGGAGCGCGGGGGTGGCGATGAAGCGGGCGGTGGGCGAGCTGATGTGGTCGAGCAGCGCGACCCGGGTGCGCGGGGTGAGCCCGGCGAGCACCGCCGCGCGGACCGCGTCCTCGTCCGGCAGCGCGGGATCGAGGGCGACGGTCCTGACGCGCGCCCTGCGGGCGGCGGCCGCGACGACCGTGCCGTAGCCGTGGTCGGTGACGAGGACCTCGTCGTCGGGTGCCAGGCGCAGCGCGTCCAGGGCCAGATTGGCGGCCTCGGTGGCGTTGCTGACGAATGCGGTCCCCTCCGGATCGGCGCCCAGGTGGGCCGCGATCCGGGTGCGGGCCTTGGCGATCCGGTCGGCGACGCCGAGGAAGAACACGTCGGGGTCGTGGTCGGCCTCCTCCGCCAGCTGCCGCTGGACGCGGGAGACGGGGAGCGGGACGGCGCCGAACGAGCCGTGGTTGAGGTGGGCGACGTGCGGGCCGAGCCGGAAGAGCTCGGCGCCGCCGGGGAACGCGGCGGGCGCCGCGGCGGCGGTCACCGGACCCCGCAGAGGACGGGGCGGCCGGGGACGACTGGGGTGGGCATGCCGGTAGGAGTCACACCGTCGATTGTCGACCCGGAACCCGTCATCCGGGCATCCCTGGATCAAGCTCGCCGCCGACGCCCGCGGACGGCGCGCGCCCGGCCCCGCCTGAGCCGTCCGACGCGGCGGCCCGCACCGCGTCGATCAGCCGCGCGATCAGCCGGCTCTGTGCCGTCGGCACCAGGTATCCGGTGCCGCCCGACAGGGCGCGGTCGACGTCGGTGACCATCAGCCGGTAGGGATCGGTCGGGGCGTACTCCCGTACGTCCGCGGTCCGCCGCACGTGCTCGGACGTCACGGCGAGCGTGCAGGAGGCCGCGCCCGCCGTGAACGCGGGGGCCGAGAGGCGCAGCGAGCCCTCGGTGCCGTGGACGGCGAACTCCTCGGCGAGCGTGCCGTCGAGGGAGCACCTGACCTCGGCGGTCCCGCCGCAGGGAAAGGTGAGGTCCGCGGCGACCGAGCGGTCGGCGGACGCGGGGTCCCAGCTCTCCCACCGTGCGTGCGTGACCTGCGGAGTGCGCCAGGAGAACGCCGCGAGGACGGCCGACAGCGCGTAGTAGCCCAGGTCGTACAGGGCGCCGCCGCCGAGCGCGGGGTCGCGGCGGTAGTTGTCGGGGGCGGGCGCCAGGCCGTGGAAGTGGGCCGTGACGTGCAGCGGGCGGCCGGTCGCCGCACCGGCGAGGGCCGCCTCCGCGTCCCTGGTGCGCGGATGCCAGCGGTTCCACGCGGCCTCCACGAGCGTCCGGTCGGCGCGGCGCGCGGCCCGCTCCATCGACGCCGTCTCGGCCTCGGTGAGGCCCAGCGGCTTCTCGCACAGCACGTGCTTGCCCGCGGCCAGGGCGGCCTCCACCCAGGCGCGGTGGGCGGAGTTGTGCAGCGCCACGTAGACGATGTCGACCTCGGGGTCCGCAAGGAGGTCGGGATAGGCGGTGTACGTGCGGTGCGGCGCGAGTGCGGCGGCGCGGGCCCCGTCGCGGGCGGCCACCGCGTGCAGGCGGGCGCCCGGCGCGGCGTGCACGGCGGGGGCCAGGCTCGACGCGGCGATCGAACCGGCGCCCAGGAATCCCCAGTTGGCCATGTCAGACCTCCGTCGACAGGAGTTGCGCCTCGGACAGGGCGTCGGAGTCGGACCCCGGCGCGAGCAGGCCCTCGGTGTGCAGCAGGTCGAGGACGAGTGAGCTCCAGCCGAAGGACCGGGCCCCGTGCCCGGCCGATTCGTAGGGGCCGTAGCACTCGCGCGGCCCCTGCACGGCCACGCACTCGGCGGTGCGCAGCGCGAGCCGCCGGGCCTCCTGGACGTACCCCCTGCGACGCAGGCCCCCGTACAGGTACCAGTTGAGGTTCACCCAGCTCGACCCGCGGAAGATCGCGCCGGTGGCGAACGACGGGTCGAAGGAGGGCTCGGTCGCGGCCACGCTCGGCACCGGGTACGGGAGCCAGAACTCCCTCTCGTTGAGGAGGTGTTCATGGATGAGGCGCTCCGCGACCGCCGCCGGGACGCCGTCGCCGATGAGCGGGAACAGGGAGCTCACCGTCAGGACCGTGGAGCGCCGCCCGGAGACCAGGTCCAGGTCGAAGAAGGCCCCGCGCTCCGGGTCCCAGCAGTGCTCCATGAGCGCCGCCCAGATGTCCCGGGACGCCGCCTCGGCGGCGCGCGAGGCCGCCGCGGGTGCGCCCACCTCGGCCTCCATGCGCGCGAGGGACATCAGGCCGTCGGCGTAGATCGAGTTGACGAGCACGTCGTTGCGGACGAACGCACCGGCTTCACGAAGCGGGCTCTCGGGACGGCGGTCCCGGGAGTAGCCGTCGATGAGGCGGCGCATCGCCGCGTGCCAGTCGTCCCGCACCGTCTCCGGCGGCGAGGTGTCGAGGCCGAGCGCCGCGTCGTACTGGGGGCTCATGTCCAGGCCCGACTCGTCCGGCTGGTAGATCTCGAGGAGCCCGGTGCGCGGGCTGCGCCGGTGCCGGTGCAGCCAGTCGAAGAAGCCCCGCACGGCGGGCAGCGTCCGCTTCAGCCAGGCCAGATCGAGCGTCGCCTCGTAGACGTGCTCGACGGCCCGTGCGACCACCGGCGGCGCGACGGTCACCGAGCGCCAGCCCTCCCACAGGTCGATCCTGAACTCGGCGGTGGCGCGCGGCCGCAGGTCGTCCTGCCAGAGCACCATGTGCGGCAGGAAGCCGGTCCCCGTCGCCGCGGAGAGCAGCGAGGACAGTTCGGTGCGGGCCCTCTCCGTGTCCACGTGCAGCAGGGCGATCGCGTGGAAGCTGCTGTCCCAGGCCCACTGGAACGGATACGTCTCGGGTGAGGGACAGGTGTAGTCGTAGGCGAGGCCCGCCCCGGCCGAGTAGCCGGTGCGCCGGTTCTCGCGCAGCACATCGGCGGCCCTGCGTGCCGCCGTCGCGTGACTGGTCAACTCTTGACCTCCGTGGGGTCGGGCCGCCCGGCGGGCGGCCCGTGGCTGGTGGATGGGGGAGTGCGCGGCGCGCGGTCCAGGAGGACGAGCAGCGCGGCCGCACAGATGAGGAACGCGGTCACCCCGAACGCCGGGCGCACACCGATCCGGTCGGAGAGCGCGCCGAGCAGCAGAGGGGCGCACATGATGGCCGCGGACGCCGTGAGATAGACGCGGGCGGTGATCCGCTCCGTCTGTTCGGGGGCGACCCCGATGGCGAGCGACAGCACCAGCGGGAAGAGGTTCGCCACGCCGAAGCCCGTGACGAAGAGCGCGACGAGCGCGACGGGCGTGCTGGTCGTGGCCCACAGTGGCAGGAAGCCCGCAGTCGTCACCGCGAGCGCCGCGACGATCAGCCCGCGGGCCCGGCCTGGACGGGCCAGTGAACTGCCGACCAGCCGCCCGGTGAGGGACCCCGCCGCGAACAGGCTCATCGCCGTCGCCGCGCTGTCGGCGCCCAGGCCCACCGCGCTGGACAGGTGAGGCGCTCCGTAGAACACCACGCAGAACTCCAGGCCGACCACGGTGCCGAGGAGGGTGCACAGCAGCCGGAAGCGCGCGGGCAGGGGGCCGGACGGGGCGGAGCGCTCACGGGCACCCGCCACGCCCCGCCCGTCCCGCCCCGGCGCCGCGCCGAACGGCACCCGTCGGCACGCGACGTACAGCACGACGGCCGCGAGCGACGGCACGAACAGCGCGACACGCCAGCCCGGCCCCGTCGCCTGGAACGCGCCCACGGCCAGCGGGGCAAGCAGCGCCGTGGCGCTCGCGCCCGCGTTCGCCTCGACCAACGCCCGCTCGCGGAAGGGCCCGTGGTGATCGGAGAGCGCCGCGGCCGTCGCCGTCTGGAGCGTGGCCCCGGTGACGCCCAGGGCGAGCGAGGCGGCCAAGGTGTACGCCACGCCCGCCCACGCGCCGACGGCGAGCAGTGCCGCGCCGAGCGCCAGGGCGCCCGCGGCCGCCCAGAAGAGGCGGCGGCCGCGGAGCCGGGCGCTGACGCGCGCGTAGAGCAGATTGGTGACGATGCCGCCCGCCGCGAAGAGCGTGGAGTGCGCGCTCATCGCGGCGTACGAGAGGTGGGTCTCCTCGCGGAGCAGTGGCAGCAACGGGCCCTGGACGTACAGGACATACGCGTACAGGGCGAGACCGCCGTACGCCATGCCGGTCACGGAGTCGCGGGTGAAGGTCCCCGGTGGGCCGGTCACACGGCGGCCCCGGTCTCCTGGACCGCGTGCCCCACCCGCAGCGGTTCCCCGACGTCCTGGGCGGCCCGGGTCCGCGCGAAGACGTCGGGGGCGAGCAGCGAGGTCTTCATCGAGGCGCCCTGCCCGTACTCGGTGAACGCCCGCCGCACGCCGTCCTCGTCGTCGAGCGAGACGTACGACGTCATGAGCGGCCGGGCGTCGACGAGGCCGGTCTCGACGAGCCGCAGCGCGACACCGGCGACCTCGGCGGAGCGGGCCATCGGGAACTGGCGCACGTCGAAGGGCGCGGCCCGCAGGCTGAGGCCCTTGGCGAGGATCATCCAGGTGTTGATGAGCTGCGGCACGGCGGTCGCGCCGTAGACGACGTAGGCGCCGCCGGGCCGCAGCAGCCCCATGGCCTGCTCGCGGACGTCCTTCGGCGCGGGCACGGAACCGCCGGCGGCGGCCTCGACGTGGGGCAGCGCGTCGAAGACGTAGTCGGCGTAGGTGTCGTGGTGCTCGCGCACGAAGTCGCCGAGGGCGTCGGCGCCGGTCTCGGTGTTGAAGGACAGGGCGGCGCCGTGCTCGCGGGCCAGGCGCAGCCGTTCGTCGTTGCGGTCCAGGACGGTGACGTGGCCGACGCCGAAGTAGCGGCGCAGGACCTGGACCGCGAGCAGGGCGCTGGGGCCGCAGCCGAGGACCACGCAGGTGTCGCCGGGGCGCGGCGGGTTCCACAGCAGCGAGCGCAGGACGGAGGTGAGCGGTTCGACGACGGTGGCGAGCGAGGAGGGCACGCTGGCGGGCAGGACCACCGAGGCCGCCTGGTCGGCGTCGTAGAAGTTGCGGTCCGTGTACCAGGTGGTCTCCGCGCCCCGCTGGCCCGGGAAAAGAGGCCGCAGGGCCCGGTATTCGGCCATGCCGCCGAAGTCGGTCTGCCCCCAGTAGCAGATGCGGTCGCCGGGTGCCACGGAACCGTTCAGCGCCCGGCCCACCTCCAGGACGCTGCCGACGTATTCGTGCCCCGGGATGATCGGCCAGGCGCCGGGGGAGAGGTGGCCGCGGAAGTACGAGACGTCCGTAGAGCAGATGGAGACCGCCTCGGTCCGCATCACGATCTCGTCGGGCCCGCACACCGGGTCCGGCACGCCGGACAGGGCGAGTTCACCGGGGGCGGTCATCATGTGGACGTACATGGGTCTCCCAAGCAGGGTGCAGCCGGGCACCGCACAGTGCCCGTCGAGGGTGGGTGTGAAGGAGAGGGGCGGGTCAGGCGGGCGCGGGGCCCGTCGGTCGGCCGAAGACCGGCAGCAGGTCCTCCGGTTTCCGCAGCGTGAGGTCCGCGGGCGCCCCGGGGTCGTACTGGTGGCCCCAGCCGGCCGCGGCGGCGCGGGCACCGGCGGCGCGCGCGGCGAGCAGATCGCGCGGCGCGTCTCCGGCGTAGACCGCGTCGCGCGCGTCGACTCCGAGGTGCCGACAGGCGCTCAACACGCCCTCGGGGTCTGGTTTCTGACGGGTCACCTCGTCGCCGCCGACCACGGCGTCGAAGCGGTCCGCGAGCCCGGTGGCGGAGAGCAGGATCCGCGCGGCGCGGCGGCTCGCGCCGGTGAACACCGCCAGCGGCACACTCCCGTGCAGCGCGTCGAGCGCGGCCCGGATGCCCGGATAGACGACGGCGCCGACGGCGGTGTCGGCCAGGACGCTGTGGTAGAGGTCCAACTCCTCTTCGGTGCACGGCCGTTGGAGGAGCCGGGTCAGCATGATGCGCGGCGGGCCCAGGGCGTAGAGCGCGACGACCTCGGCCCTGCTCGGCGTCGCACCGCCGAGCCTGCGGACGGTCTCGACGAACGCGTCGGGCACCACCTCGCCGGAGTCGAGGAGCGTGCCGTCCATGTCCCACACGAGGGCGCGCGGCCGGCCGCCGCCCGCACCGTTCCGGTCGCCGCTCATGACGGCTCCACGAACCACGCCTCGGCGCCGCCCTTGAGCGCCCGCGCGATCTTGAGGAGGTGCTTCTCCTCCATGTCGGGCAGCGCGTCGGCGGGGAACCACGCCACGTCGAGGGACTCGTCGTCGTTGACCCGCGCCTCGCCGCCGACCGGGCGGCAGCGGAAGGCGATGTCGAGGTACTGGGCCCGGTCGCCGTTGGGATACGTCAACGGCGGCTCGGTGTAGACCGTGCAGATGCGCTCGGGCACCACGTGGACACCGGTCTCCTCGTGCACCTCGCGCACGATGGCGGGGGCGGGCTGCTCGCCGGGTTCGAGCACGCCACCCACGATCGACCAGAGACCGTTGTCGGCGCGGCGCACGAGCAGGATGCGCTCGGCGTCGTCGACGACCACCGCGCTGACCCCGGAGAGCCAGAGCGGTCGGGTGCCGACGTGCGAGCGCAACTCCGCGAGGAAGGGGGGAATCGGCATGGGCGTCACGTCTCCTGTACGAGGTCGGCCGTGGCGTGGCCGCCACGGTGGTCGGGGCCGTGGTGCCCGGGGGCGCGCCGGCCGATCGTCATGCCGCCGTCGACGTGCCAGGTCTGGCCCGTGACGTCGGCGGCGTCCCGCGAGGCGAGGAACGCCACGGCCGACGCCACGCCCGCGCCCCGCTGGAACCGGCCGAGCGGAATGCCCGCGAGCGTCGTGTCGCGCACGGCGTCGGCCGCGGTGCCGAGCAGATCGCCCTGGCGGCGGAAGTCCTCGGCGATCATGTCGGTCTCGACGATGCCGGGGCAGACCGCGTTGACCCTGACGGCGGGCGCCAGTTCGACGGCCAGACACCGGGTCAGACCGAGCAGGGCCGCCTTGGTCGCCGCGTAGTGCGAGATCAGGGCCTGGCCCTGGACGGCCGCCTGGCTCGACACGTTCACCACGGACCCGTCGCCCGCAGCCGCCATCGCGGGCACGAGGAGCTGGGTCAGCAGGAAGGCGCCGCGCACGTTGACGGCCCACACCGCGTCCAGGTCGGGTTCGGGCACGTCGGTGAAGCGGTGCAGGGTCGCCGTGCCCGCGTTGTTCACGAGGACGTCCACCCGCCCGTACCGCTCCAGGGCCTCCCCGGCGAGGGCACGCACCGACCCGGAGTCCGCCAGATCGCACCGGATGCCGTGCGCGGAGCCGGGGCCCGCGCCCTTCAACTCCCGTACGGCGTCGTCGAGCGGTCCCGTGGAGCGGCCGGTGATCGTGACATCGGCGCCCTCCTGGACCAGCCGGTGCGCGATGTCGCGCCCGATGCCCCTGGTGCCGCCGGTGACCAGACAGGTGCGGCCGGTGAAACGCCCGGTCATCGCGGCCCTCCCGAGGTCGTGCGCGCGTCCGACGCGGCATCCAGGGCGGCGCGCAGCAGCGTGGACGCGCCTTCGAGGCGCTCCCACGATACGTCGAGGACCACTTCGTCGAACCCGGCGGCGGCCGCCGCGACCGTGGCCTCGGCACACCGCCGTTCGCCCGTGCCCGGCGGGCAGTTGAGCTTGAGGACGCGCTCGGCGCGACCGCTGCGCCCGTACACCGAACGCTCCGCCTCCAAGAGGCCGATCGCGGACCCCAGCTCGGCGCTGTCCACCGCGTCGGCGTCCGCGACGGCGAGCCAGCCGTCGCCCAGCAGGGCGGCGCGGCGCAGCGCGGGCCTGCTCATGCCGCCGACGAGGATCGGCACGCCCGTCTCCCGCACCGGACGCGGAAACATCAACAGGCCGTCCGGTAGGGAGACTTGCTCACCGTCGAAACGGTCCGGCCTGCCGCACCAGCAGGCGCGCAGCACCCGGATGCACTCCTCCATGCGTGCGCCGCGCCGAGTGAAGGAATGCCCGAGCGCCCGCATCTCCTCGGCCAGCCAGCCCGCACCGACTCCCAGGCGCAGACGGCCTCCTGACAGCACGTCAAGACTCGCTGTGGCCTTGGCGAGTTCCACGGGGTTGCGCTGCGGGAGCACCAGGACGGCGGTGCCGATCCTGGCCCGCTCGGTGACCGCCGCGGCCTGGGCGAGCGCGACGAGCGCCTCCAGTTGCGGGGCCTCGGGGGCCCAGGCGAGGGTGCCGTCCGCGCGGTAGGGGTAGGGCGACGCGGGATCGGCCACCATCGCCAGATGGTCGTTGACCCACAGCGAAGCGGCGCCCTCCCGCTCGGCGGCGCGCGCCACGTGGGCGAGCCCCGGGTCCCAGGCGCGCCGCGACGTCGTCGGCAGCGAGATGCCCACGTCCACGGCTCACACCCCCCGGCCCGCGAGCTCGAACCTGCGGTGCGCGGTCGACTCCTCGTAGGGCAGCCGCGGGGGCGGACAGCTCAGCTCCATCTGCATGCCCCAGGGGGTGAGGAAGTAGACCCAGCGCATGCCCGCGATGGGCCCCGACGCGACGGTCCTTGGCGCACCGAGGACGCGTACGCCGGGCTGGGCGCGCAGATGGTCCGCCGCCGCCTCGATGTCGCGGACGTGGAAGGACAGGTGGTGGCCGCCGTAGTCGCTGTTGCGCGGCATCAGGCGGCGCTGGTCGGGAGCGTGGTAGGCGAACAGCTCGACGTTGGTGACGGGGCCCAGGCGGAGCATGGCGATCTCGGCGACGGCGCGCGGATGGACGTTGAGGGTCTCGCGCATCGCGTCGTCGTCGGCGCGCACGGGCTCCTCCCGGTAGACGAGATCGGCGCCGAGCACCTCTGTGAAGAAGCGGATCGCCTCGTCGAGATCCGGGACGGTGTACGCGACGTGGTCGACGTGCGTGGCCGAAGGGATCCCTCGGGTACGGACCCCGCGGTCGGCGGGGGCGTTCGAGTGTGGGGGCAAGGTGACTCCCGTGGGGGAAGAGCAGGTGGGGCGGGTGAGAGGGGAGGGCTGGGGGAGGGCGGTCGGTGGAGCGCGGGCCGTGGCTACATGCAGGGCGCCCGACGCGGCAGGCGGCGCGAGACCCGCTCAGGGACGGTGCTGACGACCAGGAGAGTGGTCGGCTCCGCGCAGGTGAGCCGCACGGCGGCTCCGGCGGGCACGAGCGCGGCGTCGTCGGCGGTGAGCGCACGCGGCGGCCCGCTCTCCGTCTCGAACTCGCCGCCGCCCGTGAGGACGTACCAGAGGAGATCCGTGCCGTCGTCGGGCCGGGAGGCCAGCGTGCCGCCCGTGTCCAGGGCGAGATGGTCGACGGCCTCGCACTCGCTGAACAACATGCCGCGCCGGGCCACGGTCCGCCAGATGATGTCGCCCGCCGTCGCGCGCCGGGTGACGGAGGCCGCTCGGCTGTCCGTGACGATCACCGCGCTTCACCCGTTCCCGCCGGGCCGCCGCCCGCCGCGTCGTCGACGACGAACGTCGCGCAGATCAGGTCGAGACCCTCCGCACCGGCCCGCACCACCAGGTTCTCGCCGAGCGACGTGGTCACCGCCATGTCCGCCCGCACCGGTACCCGGGACCCGCCGCACACCGCGACGCCCGCGCCGGAGCGGACGAACACGCTGTGCTCCATGCCCGCGCCGGAGAACTTCTCCTCGGTCTCCGGGGCCACGGCGACGCGGCGGACCCGGCGCAGCGGGCCCACCAGGACGGGCCGCGGGTCGATGTCCCCCTGCTCGTCCAGGCTGACGACGGCCGTCGTGCCCGGCGGCGGTACCGGCATGTTCTCCTCGCCTTCCCGGCCCGCGAGGGCCGCGTGTGCCGTACTGGTCGTGTGCTGCGCCGGGACTTCGAGGGTGAGCCAACTCAGGTCCACGGAACCGGTGTTGCTCAGCGCGTGGGTGGCACCGAGGCCGGTCAGGATCAGCTCGCCCGCCCGCACCGGGTGCGGCGCGCCGTTGAGCAGCGCCTCGCCCTCGCCGGTGAGGAGGATGTACATCTCCTCGGTCCTGGTGTGCCGGTGCTCGCCGCTGATCCCGCCGGGCGGCACGCAGGCCCACTCCACCGCCTCGTACGGACCGCGCAGGGCCCGGCCCGCCGCGAGGGAGCGCCACCGGGTCAGCCCCGCCGCGCCGTGTACGCCGTGGACCTCGGAGGGCGCGCCGAGGTCCGACACCTGGAGGTCACCGTGCACGGGCCGACTCCAGACGCGTCAACTCGGCTGCCGCGTCGTGCAGTTCGCGGTCCGTCACGTCGTTGGCGAAGCAGGCGTCGCCGATGCCAACGGGCAGCGGGAGACGCTGGAGCCCGTCGCGGTGGCGCACCGTGTCCGCGAGTGCCTGCTCCAGGCGCCCCCCGGTGCACACCGGGTGGCTGAGCGGCAGCTCCAGACGCCGCATCACCCGCAGCGCGCGCTCCTGCTCGGCGTCGGTCACCAGACCGCGACGGCGGCCGATGACGGTCGTCAGGGCCATGTCGACGGCGACCGCCTCGCCGTGCAGCAGGTCGGGCAGGGCGTCCATCTCCAGCGTCGGGCTGAAGGTGTGCCCGTAGTCCACCAGGCGCTCCAGGCGGCTCTCCCACAGGTTGGGCTGGAGCTCTTCGAGCATGCCGTGGATGGCCCGTTCGAGGACCTCGGCGGCGACCGGGTCCTGGTCGAACCTGCCCTGGAACGCGGTCTCGATCAGCTCCTCCGCGTGGGACTCCAGGAGCGTGAACAGCCGGGCGTCCTTGACCAGGGCGATCTTCAGGATCTCGGCGAGGCCGTTGCTGAGGTGGCGCCGGCCGAGGGTGGTGAGGAAGGACCGGTCGAGGAGGGATACGGCGGGCGCGGCGTAGGTGCCGAGGCGGTTCTTGCCCGTGTCGAAGTTGATGCCGGTCTTCACGCCGACGCCCGCGTCGACCAGGCCGATGAGGGTGGTGGGCACCCGGACGTAGGGGGTGCTGCGGCGGTACATGCTGGCCGCGAAGCCGACGATGTCCAGGAGTACGCCGCCGCCGATGGCGATCACCGGGTCGTGGCGGCGCGAGATGCCGAACTCGTCGATGCCGCGCACCACGCGCAGCACGCTGTCCATGGTCTTGGCCTCCTCGCCCGAGGGCAGCACGCAGAGCCGTCCGGTGAGGCCGTGCCGGCTGAGGTAGGCGCGGATGCGGTCGCCGTAGAGGTCGTGGACGTGCGCGTCCACGACCACGAAACGGCGGTTGCCCGTGCGGTCGGTGGTCCCGGCGGTGGCCAGGTCGGACGAGGCGGGGTCGAGCAGACCGCCGACCATCCGCACCTCGTACTCGACGGGCTTGACCGCCTTGACGACCCAGCGGGTCTCCTGGGCGTGTTCGGTGTGCAGGCCGGTGGGGAGCGTGGCGGGATCGAGGGAGTCGAGGGTGTTCGTCACGGCACTTCCTCAGGTTGGTTCGGGAGGTGAAGAAATGTCAGGTCCAGGCAGGGGGGCGGGCGTCGAGCACCTGCCCCGACACATGGGCGGCGTCCTCGGACAGCAGGAAGCACGCGGCAGGGAGGTTGTCGCGGACGTCGGGCAGGGCGGGGTAGGGCGTGGTCAGGCCGAGGGCCTTCTCCTTGCGGTCGAGGTGGTCGCGGGCGAGCGGGGTCTCGCCCGCGATGCCGAGGGCGTTGACCCGCAGAGAGGTGTCGGCCAACTCCTCGGCCAGGCAGCGCACATGCTGTTCCAGGGCGGCCTTGCCCGCGCAGTACGCGGCGAGGGCGGGCACCGGCACGCGGGCGCCGCGCGAGCCGATGGCCAGGACGCTGCCGCGGCCCCGTTCCCGCATCGGCGGGATCACGTGCCGCAGACAGCGCACGAAGCCGACGAAGGTCACGTCGACCACGCGGGAGACCTCCTCGACGGGGACCTCCCAGCCGGGCCCGACGGCGGACGGGTCCGCGGGGCAGTAGACGAATCCGTACGGCGCACCGAAGCGGGCGTCCGCGTCGGCGAAGAACTCCGCGACCGAGGCGTCGGAGGTCACGTCGACCGTCCGGTAGGGCACTCCGGCGGGCCCTTCCGGTGAGCGGGCACCCGCTAGGACGGTGTGACCGCGCCCGGTGAGCTCCTGGGCGAGGGCGGCGCCGAAACCGCTGCTCGCGCCGATGACGACGACGGGTTCCTGTGACATCTGGTCCTCCTCGGTTCGTTCGGTGGGCCGCTCGGTCCGCGGTCGGACCTCGTACGGGAGGCCGGTCAGGTCCGCAGCTCCCGGTAGAGGCGGTAGTGGTCGGCGAGTTCACGCCCGGCGAGGAACAGGTCCTCGCACCGCCCGCGCGCCGCCGCGCCGAGCCGCTCGCGCAGCCCCTCGTTCGCGAGCAGCCGCAGTACGTGGGCGGCGAACTCCTCGCGGTCGTGCGCGTCGGCGACCAGGAGTCCCTCGCGCTCGTGGCGCAGCTGGGCGGGAATGCCGCCCACCCGGCTCGCGACGATCGCGGCGCCCTTCCACATCGCCTCCGTCACCGTCAGTCCGAACCCCTCGCGCAGGCTCTTCTGCGCGATGACGTCGGCACGCCGCTGCAGGGCGTTGACCAGCAGCGCGTTGCCCTCGGTGTCCTTGAGCGTCAGCTTCACCAGATGGACGCGGGCCCGGACGGGGGCGGGCAGCGCGGCCCAGGCGCCGTGCACGCCCGCGAAGATCTCCGCGCCCTCCGGGTCGTCGGGGATGTCCAGCGGCTCGGGCCCCGCGAGCACGAGATGTGCGGCCGGACGGCGGGGTGCGATCCGCTCGGCGAACGCGGCGAGCACCCCCGCCATGTCCTTGAGGGGATCCCAGCGCGACACCTGCACGACGACCTCGGCGCCGGGCGGCAGCGGCGCGTCGTGAAGGACGGTCGCCCCGGCGCCGCGCGCGGCACCGGCGGCCGTCCCGCCTCCTTCGAGGCCGATGGCGCGCAGCGCCGAGGTCACCTCGTCCGGTGTCAGGGCGCGGTTCTTGGCCGCGGTCGGGTCGATGGACGGCGGGATCACCACGCACTGCCCGGGGCGCAGGCCCGGGGGCGCGTACCCCTGGACGGAGAAGACGCAGCGCAGCGGCGCGTCCAGATAGGGGCGCAGGAACTCCCAGGTCTCGCGGACCTCGGGCGAGCCGTGGTCGGTGCTGCCGATGTGACAGCGCCAGACCACCTTGAGCCCGGCGGCGGCCAGCGCGGGCGCCAGGCCGATGGTCTGCGGGTCGTGCAGGACACAGAGGTCGCCGGGGGCCACGTGCGCGAGGACCTCCCCGCCCCACCGTCCGGTGGCGTCCGCGTAGATCCGCCGCTCGTCGGCGCCGAGCGCGCCGTGCGGGTCGCGGTAGCCGTGCAGCCGGTGGTGCAGGCGCTTGGTGACCGCGAAGAACGCCGCGTCGCCGCCGAGCGTGAGCCACTTGGTGGGCACACCGGCTTCGTTGTGGGAGGGCACGGACCGGCGCAGCAGTTCGGCGACACCGCCGCCGTGCGCGGTTGTGTTGATGTGCCAGACCGTGGGGCCCTGCGGCGGCGCGAGGGGCTCCGGCAGGCGTGGCGCGGTCAGCGGATCGGTGGGGTGGGGGAGGCCGACGAGTTCGGCGAGATCGACGAGGGAGACGCTCAACGGGGGCCTCTTTCCTGGACCGTACGAGGGTGGGGGGCGCGGTCGGGGCCTGTGGCGGGGGCCTGCGGTGTGGTGGGCGAAGGGGCGGGCGCCTCGGGCTCAGATGACCCGCAGCACCACGGCCTCGTCCGCGCCGAGGAGCAGCGGCAGGCCGAGGGGGTCGGTCGCTGCGCGGTCCGATGTGGCGGCGAGAAGTTCGAACGGGCCCGGCGGTCCGTCGGGCGAGAGGTCACAGCGGGAGAGGTCCCCGAGGGTGAGGTGTCGCGGTGTCGCGGTCAGGTTCAGGAGCACGAGGAGCGCCGAGCCTTCGAGGTGGCGCAGATAGCCCACGACGCCGTCGGGCAGCCCGGTGAGCAACGTCTGCTCTCCGTACCGCAGTTCGGGCTGCCGCGCGCGCAGCCGCAGGAGCTCCCGGGTGAGGGTGAGCATGGAGCCGGGCCGCCCGTCCTGCGCCTCGACGCCGCGTACGGCGGGGTCGTCGGCGAACGGCAGCCAGGGCGTGACGCCGTCGTGGGTGAACCCGGCGCCGGGCGCGTCGCGCCACAGCATCGGGGAGCGCTGCGGGTCGCGGCCGAGGCCCAGCGCCCCGCCGGTCGTGCCCCAGGGGTCCTGGACGAGATGGGGCGGCACATCGGCGTCGGGCAGGGCGAGTTCGTCCCCGGCGTACAGCGTGGGCGTACCGCGCAGGGTGAGCAGGAGCAGCATGGCGACGCGGGCCTGGGCAGGGCCGAGCCGCGATGCCACGCGCGGCTCGTCGTGGTTGCCGACGACCCAGCTCGGCCAGGCGCCCTCGGGCAGCACGGAGTCGATGCGCGCGATGAGGTCGCGCACGGCGTCGGCGCGCCAAGGGGTCTGTAGCAGGCCGAAGTTGAAGGGCATGTGCAGCTCGTCGAGCTGTTCGCCGTAGTACGTGGCCCACTCGGTCCAGTCGAAGACGTGCACCTCGCCGACCGCGATGCGGCTGCCCGGTGGCCCGTAGCTCTCCAGGAGCTCGCGCAGTTCGCGGTAGAGGCCGTGGTTGTCGGGGTGGCCCTTGTCGTGCACGTGCCGCTGTGCGTCGTAGTCGCCGTAGGGCCGGTGCATGGCGAGGGCGCCGTCGGCGGCGGGCGGGTTGTCGCGCAGCTGCGGGTCCTTCATCGGGAAGTGCGCGCAGTCGACGCGGAAGCCGTCCACGCCCCGGTCGAGCCAGAACCTGGCGACGTCGAACATGGCCTCGCGCACGGCGGGTTCGCGCCAGTTCAGGTCCGGCATCGAGGGCAGGAAGGAGTGCAGGTAGTACTCGCCGCTCGGCTCGTCGTACGTCCAGGCGGGGCCGCCGCCGAAGACGCTGAGCCAGTTGTTGGGCGGGCCGCCGTCGGGCGCCGGGGGCCGCCAGACGTACCGGTCGCGGTAGGGGTCGTCGCGTCCCGAGCGGGCGGCGGTGAACCAGGGGTGGTCCGCGGAGGTGTGGTTGGGGATGTAGTCGACGAGCAGCCGTAAGCCCCGGTCGTGGACGGCGGACAGGAGCCGGTCGAAGGTGTCCAGGTCCCCGAAGAGCGGGTCGACGTCGGTGTGGTCGCTGACGTCGTAGCCGAAGTCCCGCATCGGTGAGCGGTAGAAGGGCGAGAGCCAGACGGCGTCGACGCCGAGGTCCGCCACGTGGTCGATGCGGTCGATGACGCCCTGGAGGTCCCCGACGCCGTCGCCGTCGTGGTCGGCGAAGCTGCGCGGGTAGATCTGGTAGACGACGGCCCCCTGCCACCAGGGGACGGTGTCATCGAGGGTCATGCCGGGGCTCCCGCGGTCGGGTGGAAGATGGTGTCGAGCTGCGGCAGTTCGGGCGTGGGACCGAGCGCCTCGACCAGGCCCGCGAGTCCGGCGGGCAGATCGACGGCGGGCCGGTAACCGAGGCCGCTCAGCCGGGAGATGTCGGCGACGAGGCGGTAGGTGTCGTCGGTGACGGTGTCGTCGGTGAGCATCTGGGGCCGGCGCCCCGTGACGTCGTGGATGTGCTCGACGAGCTGCCGCAGGGAGACCTCGCGCCCGGAGCCCAGGTTGTACACCTCGCCGTCCTCGCCGCGCGCGGCGAGCAGCAGGAGCGCCGTGACGATGTCGTCGACGTGCACGAAGTCGCGGGTCTTGCGGTCGGGGTCGCCGGTGACGCGGACGGGCCGGCCGTTGAGGTGCCAGCGCAGATACTGGCCGACCTCCGCGCCGGCCCTGCGGGGGTCCTCGCCGGGGCCGTAGATGACGAAGGCGCGGCCCGTCACGGCGGACAGGCCGTAGGTGCGTGCGTAGGCGCGGACCACGTGCTCGCCGGACAGCTTCGACGCGCCGTACGGGTAGTACGGCAGCGTCGGGTGCTCCTCGTGCTGCGGTACGGCCTGCGGGGTGCCGTAGACCATGGCGGACGACAGATAGACGAGGCGGGGGAGTGAGGCGAGCCGCGCGGCCTCGCAGATGTTGAACGTGCCGAACGCGTTGGTCTCGAAGTCGAGCCGGGGATCCGTGACCGCCACCGTGCCGCTGGAGTTGCCGCCCAGGTGGAACAGCAGGTCGAGTTCGCCCAGGGCACTCGTCAGGGTCGCCGGGTCGCGGAGGTCTACGGGCACATGGCGCACGTCCTCCGGCAGATCCGCGCCGTCCGGCGCCGCGAGGTCGAAGACCGTCACGGAGGCGCCCTGGCGGTGCAGGGCGCGCACGAGGTTCCGGCCGACGAACCCGAGGCCCCCGGTGACGCCGACGCGGCGGAACGCGGGCGTCGCACCGGTGAACGCCGAGGGAACGTGCGGGGATTGGGGCAGCATGCGTTTTCCTCTTCTCCGCTGGACGACAGAGAGCACGGTGAGTGGGGGAAAGGCTTTTCCGGGTTTTTGGCAGGCACACGGGTATCCGCGCCGCTTCGCGGAACGTCAGGGAAACGTCAGGAAAACGGTGTGCGGAGGCATTGGCCTTGGCGTAAGGGGGAGTTGATCGAATGCGGGGCCACTCCGTCGTGGCGGCGCACTACGGGATCCTGGGTGGCCGACCGGCGCGCGGAAAGCTGGTTTCTTCCCTTCCCGGCCTGCGGACACACCCTAGGTGACGAAGGTCATCTGCCGGTGTGCTGCGGCACCTTGCCAGGGCGCACGGGGAAAACACCTCTCAAGAGCAAGAGAATTGGTAGCACTCGCAATGTTGTTGGGTACACGAGTCTCTGTCAACCACGGCAATGATCTTGGCTTGTTCGTGCCGAGTGAGCTGATTTCTTGCGTCTCGAAGACGCCCCGGTAAACCGTTCAGAATTCAATTGCCGATGCGCAGTTGATAGGGGCAGGGCACCCTTGACACTAAGCGGTCTATACAGCTAGACAGGATGGGCGAGGCGGGGCAGGCAGCGGCCGGTCGGCGCCGTCCCCTCGCATCCACCCACCGACCCCCCACCCCCGCGCCGCCGGTCCCCGACCGGTCGGCGCACGCGGACGCGCTGCGGACGCGGGAAAGGAAAAGGGCGATGAAGTTACTCGTCACCGGAGGCGCCGGCTACGTGGGCAGCGTCGTCACGGCGCAGCTCCTGGAGGCCGGCCACTCGGTGGTGGTCCTCGACGACTGCTCCACCGGCCACGCGGACGCCGTGCCCGACGGTGCGCGGCTGATCGTCGACACCCTGCGCGACGCGGCCGAAACCGTGCTGGCCTGCGACTCCTTCGACGCGGTCCTGCACTTCGCGGCGAAGTCCGTGACCGGCGAGTCCGTGCGGCGGCCGGGGTTCTACTGGCAGCAGAACCTGGGCCATTCGCTCGCACTGTTCGACGCCATGCGCCGCGCGGACGTACGCAGGATCGTCTTCTCCTCGACGGCGGCGACCTACGGCAACCCCGAGCGCACCCCGATCACCGAGACCGACCCCACCCGCCCCGTGAGCCCCTACGGCGCCACCAAGCTGGCGATCGACACCGCCCTCGCCTCGTACGCCGATCTGCACGGATTCGGCGCGGTCAGCCTGCGCTACTTCAACGTGGCGGGCGCCTACGCCGGGCTCGGCGAGCGCCACGAGCCCGAGACGCACCTGATCGCCAACGTCCTCGCGGTGGCCGCGGGGCACGCCCCGGACGTGCGGATCTTCGGCACCGACTACCCCACCCCCGACGGCACTTGCGTGCGCGACTACATCCACGTCGCGGACCTCGCCCGCGCCCATCTCCTGGCCCTCGACGCCTGTACGCCGGGGCGCCACGCGGTATTCAATCTCGGGCGCGGATCGGGCCACTCGGTTCTGGACGTGGTGAAAGCGTGCCGCGATGTCACCGGGCATCCCATTCCCGTTTCCCTCGCCGAACCGCGGGCCGGTGACCCTTCGGTCCTCGTGGCCTCGTCGCAGAAAATCACCGACGAACTCGGCTGGAAACCCGCACGGGATCTGCACGAGATGGTGGCCGACGCCTGGGCGCTCATCCAGCGGGCCTGAATTTCCCGGTCACCGAATCCCGAACACGACCACAGGAGAAGGGTGTCTATGAACACGCACGGGGAATTCCGCACCGCCGTCGTGCCGGCGGCAGGACTGGGAACGCGCTTTCTGCCCGTCACCAAATCGGTTCCCAAGGAACTCCTTCCCGTCATGGCGACACCGGCCATCGAAATCGTCGCCGCCGAGGCCGCGGCCGCCGGTGCCGAACGCCTCATCACCGTCACGTCCCCCGACAAGGAGGCCGTGGCCGCACACTTCTCCCGCGACCACGACCTGGAGAAGCTCCTCGAATCCCGCGGCAAGGACGCCGCGGCCGATGCCGTCCGGCGCGCCCCGCGGCTGCTCCGCGTCGAGAACGCCGTGCAGCCCGAGCCGCTCGGCCTCGGCCACGCGGTCGCCTGCGCCGCACCCCTCCTGACCGAGCAGGACACCGCGGTCGCCGTCCTGCTCCCCGACGACCTGGTGCTGCCCGCGGGCGTCCTGACGCGGATGGCCGAGGTGCGCCGCCGCCACGGCGGCACGGTCCTGTGCGCCTTCGAGGCCGCCCGCGAAGACCTGTCCTCCTACGGCGTGTTCGACATACGCGACACGACGGACCCCGGGGTGAAGCGCGTCCGGGCCATGGTGGAGAAGCCCGCTCCGTACGAGGCGCCCTCCACCCTCGCCTGCGCGGGCCGCTATCTGCTCGACCGCGAAGTCTTCGGTCCGTTGCGGGAGATCGGTCCCGGACCGCGCGGCGAGATCGACCTGACCGACGCCATCTCCGTCCTCATCGACCGCGGGCATCCGGTGCACGTGGTGCTGCACACCGGAGTACGGCACGACATCGGCACTCCGGGCGGCATGCTCCGCGCCTCGCTCGACGCGGCACTGCGCGATCCGGCGCGCGGACCCGCCCTGCGCAGCTGGTTGCGGGAGCGGGTCGACATCCCCGAGGACGCCCATGCGGTCGGCTGAGGGAGGACACGAACACCCATCGGACCGCTCACTAGGATGCGCGCATGCCCACCCGCGGAACGCAGCCCGACTTCGCCCCCCGCTACCACACCATCGAACAGGCCCTGCGGCGCCGCATCGCGGACCTCCAGCCGCACGCGCCGCTGCCCTCGGAGACCGAACTGGCGCGGGAGTTCGAGGTCAGCAGGATGACCGCACGCTCCGCCGTCCTGCGCCTGGTCGCCGACGGTCTCGTGTACCGCGAGAGCGGCCGGGGGACGTTCGTCGCGCCGCCGCCCAGCGGCCGCAGAGCGGACAGCCTGATCCGGTTCAGCGAGGAGATGCGCCGTCAGGGCAGGCTGCCGTCCTCGGAGGTCGTCGCCCGCGAACGGCGTCCGGCCACCGCCGCCGAGGCCGAACAGCTGCGCCTCGCGGCGGGCGCGGACGTGGTGGCCGTCGAACGCGTCCGGCTCGCGGACGGCACCCCGGTGGCCCGCGAGCGGTCGGCCTTCCCCGTCTCCGTCGCGGCCCTCCTGGACATCGACCTCGCCACAGGGTCCCTGCACGAGGCGCTCGTGGACCTGGGGCACACCCCGTCCTTCGGCCACGCGGTCCTCGGCGCGGACAACGCCACCGGAGAGGACGCCGAACTCCTCGGCCTGGCAAGGGGAACGGCGCTCCTGGTGGAGCGCAGGCTCATCCTCGACCAGCACGGCGACCCACTGGAGTCCACCGAGTCCCGCTACGCGGGCGACCGCTACTCGCTCACCGTGACCTTCGACGTCGAGCACGGCTGACGCCCGGACCGGCCGAGGCCCGGACCCGCTCCTGCCCCGTACGAACCACGGCACGGCATGAACCAAGGAGGGGCATGCGTACCTCATTCCTGTCCACCGCAGGATCGGTCCTCAAGCCCAACGAGGACTATCTGGCCGTCAATCCGCACGTGGCCCTGGTGGTGGACGGCCTCTCGTCACCGCCCGAACTGGGCAGCGGCTGCGTGCACGGCACCCCCTGGTACGTGGCCCGCCTCAGCACGTACCTGCTGCACGCGGCGACCTCGCGCCCGCACCACCCGCTCGCCGACTGCGCGGCCGAGGCCATCAGCCGGGTCGCGGGCCTGCACCGCGACACCTGCGACCTCGCCCACCCGGGCACGCCCTCGTCCTCGATCGCGCTGCTGCGGGAGGGGCCGGACACCGTCGACCACCTCTCCCTCTTCGACTCGGTCCTGCTCGTCGACGGGCCCGCGGGGCTGAACGTGATCTCCGACCACCGCGCCGACGACTTCGCGCAGGAGGAGCACAAGGCGACCCTGGCGCACCGCATCGGCACCGAGGAACACCGTCTCGCGGTGAGCGCCCTGGTGGCGGCCCAGCGCCCGCACCGCAATGTCGCGGGCGGCTACTGGGTGGCGGGCTCCGCACCGGAAGCCGCGGACCACGCCCTGACCGGCTCGCTCCCGCGCGCAGAGGTCACCCGCGCCGCCGTCATGAGCGACGGCGCGTCCTGTCTCGTCGAGGACTACGGGGTCACCGGCTGGGGCGAGATGCTGGACCTCCTGGGGGAGAAGGGGACGGGGGAGCTCGTCAGCCGGGTCCGCGCGGCGGAGGCGGGCGACCCCGAGGGGACGCGCTGGCCCCGGTACAAGGCGGGCGACGACTGCTCCGTCATCTACTGCGAGTTCGACGACGCCGTCTGAGGGACGGCCCGCGCGGGGTGGCCGAATTGTGGCTTGCGGTCGGTACGAGGGGGCCTGTTTCGCTCAGTTGTAAGGTTAGGCTAACCTCTGCGACGTGCATGAAGGTGAAGAGACCAGCGAGGCCGGGCGCCCCCAGGGTCATGAACTGTCGGCCACGGGTGTCACCGTGGCGTACGAAGGCGTCGACGTGGTCCACGACGCCTCGATGACCCTGAAGCCGGGCGAGGTGACCGTCCTGGTCGGCCCCAACGGCAGCGGGAAATCGACGCTGCTGCGCACCCTCGCGCGGCTGCAGCGGCCGCGGACCGCCACGCTCGTCATCGACGGCGACACCGACGGCCTCGCCCTCAGCCCCCGTGAGTTCTCCCGGCACGTCGCCCTGCTCACCCAGGGACGCCCCACGCCGAGCGGCCTGACCGTACGCGACGTCGTCGAGTTCGGCCGCTACCCGCACCGCGGCCGCTGGGGCAGGGCCGACCCGGGCGGCCGGGCCGCGGTGGACCGCGCGCTCGCCATGACCGGCGTCGACGACCTCGCCGAGCGCGGCGCCGAGCACCTGTCCGGCGGACAGCTCCAGCGCGTCTGGCTGGCCGGCTGCCTCGCCCAGGAGACCGGCGTTCTCCTCCTCGACGAGCCGACCAACCACCTCGACCTGCGCTACCAGGTCGAACTCCTCGACCTCATGCGGGACTTGGCCGACGACCACGGCATCGCCGTCGGGGCCGTCCTGCACGACCTCGACCAGGCCGCGGCCATCGCCGACCGGATCCTCCTGCTCGACGAGGGACGGGTCGTCGCCGACGGCGACCCCGAAGACGTACTGACACCGGAGCGACTGACCGACACGTACGGCATCCGCATCGAAGTCGACTCCGACCCCCTCACCGGCCGCCTGCGCACCCGCGCCATCGGCCGTCACCACTCGCGAAGCGAAAGGCTCAGCACCACCTCATGAGACGCCTCCTGATCACCGCGGCGACCGCCACCGCCGCGGCCCTCGCCCTGACGTCCTGCGGCACCACCGAGCCCGCCGCCGACGACGCCAAGAAGAGCGCCGACGCGATCACCCTCACCGACGGCACCGGCGCGAAGGTCCAGTTGAAGAACGGGCCCGCGAAGAAGGTCGTCGGCACCGAGTGGAACGCCGTCGAGAGCCTGATATCGCTGGGTGTCGACCCGACCGGCGTCGCCGACGTCAAGGGCTACAAGACGTGGGACACCGCCGCCCCGCTGAAGAACGACCCCAAGGACGTCGGCACGCGCGGCGAGCCGAGCATGGACACCATCGCGTCCCTGAAGCCCGACCTCATCATCGCGACCACCGACCTGCCCGCGGCCGCCGTGAAGCAGATGCGCGACATCGCCCCGGTCCTGAACCTGCGTCCCTCCGACGCCGCGGACCCCATCGGGCAGATGAACAAGAACCTCGACCTCCTCGCCAAGGCCACCGGCACCACCGAGCAGGCCACGAAGCTCAAGAAGGACTTCGAGGCGAAGCTCGCCGACGGCAAGAAGAAGCTCGCCGACGCCGGCCGCGGCGGCGCGAAGTTCGCCTTCGCCGACGGCTACGTCACCGGCAACCAGACCTCGATCCGCCCGTACACCGGCGGTTCGCTGCTCGGCGCCGTCAACGAGAAGCTCGGCCTGAAGAACGACTGGTCGGTCAAGGGCGACAAGGCGTACGGCCTCGGCGCCACCGACGTCGAGGGCCTCACCAAGCTCGACGACGACGTGCACTTCGCCTACATCGGCAACGACGGCGACAAGGGCAGCAACCCGTTCGCCGGAGTCCTCAAGAAGGACAAGGTCTGGACGTCCCTGCCGTTCGTCAAGAAGGGCAACGTGCACCGGCTGCCCGACGGCATCTGGATGTTCGGCGGCACCGCGTCGATGAACACCTATGTCGACTCCGTCGTAGAGGCGCTGAAGAAGTAACACCATGGCCGTCACCGCAACCACCCCCGCCACCCGTCCGTCGGCAGCCGCAGCGCGTACGGGCGCGGCCGCGGTGACGGCCGCACTGCTCCTCCTCGTCGCCGCGCTCGCGGTCGTCGACATCACCCAGGGCACGGCGGCCGTCGGCCCGTCCGAGATCTGGAAGGCGTTCACCGGCAGCGCCGACACCTCCGACGCGTCCGTCGTCGTCGCGTCGCGGCTGCCGCGGATGACCGCGGGACTCCTCGTCGGCGCCGTGCTCGGCATCGCGGGCGCCGCCCTCCAGGCGGTCAGCCGCAACGTCCTCGCCTCGCCCGACACCCTCGCCGTCAACGCGGGCTCCTACCTCGCCCTCGGCGTGACCGCCGCCACCGGCATCTCGCTGCCCTTCCTCGCCTCCTCCGGCATCGCCTTCGCCGGCGGCCTCGCCGCGGCGGCCGTGGTGCTCGCCCTGTCCGGCCTCGGCGCGGGCACGGTCCGCCTCGTCCTCGCGGGCAGTGCCCTGACCCTCGGCCTGCTCGCCGTCACCGAGGGGCTGCTCCTGCTGTTCCCGCGGGAGACGGAGGGCCTCTACAAGTGGAACCAGGGCAGCATCGCGCAGAACGGCTTCGACGGCGTCCTGCAGATGCTGCCGATCGCCGTCATCGGCCTCGTCGGCCTGATCCTGCTCGCCCGCAGGGTCGACGCGCTGGCCCTCGGCGACGACGCGGCGCACGGCCTCGGCGTGCCCGTCCGCTCCACCCGCGTCATCGCCGTGGTGCTCGCCGCGCTGCTCTCCGCCGCCGCCGTCACCCTCGCCGGGCCCGTCGGCTTCGTCGGCCTGTGCGCGCCCGCCCTCGTCCGCCCCCTGGCCCGCAGGTTCCGCGCCTTCACGCGCTCGCGCGCCCGGCTGCCGTTCGCGGGCCTGACCGGCGCGGCCCTGGTGCTCGGCTCCGACGTGCTGCTGCGCGCCGTCGTCCCCTCGGACACGGCGGTCGCGGTGCCCACCGGCGTCGTCACCAGCCTGGTCGGCGCCGTCTTCCTCATCGGCATGGCCGCGCGGGCCAAGGACACGGCGGGCGCCGCGCCCGCCGACCGGCTGCACATCCGCAGCAGGACCGTCTTCCTCGTCACGACCGTCGTCCTGGTGGCCGTCCTGATCGGCCTCGCGATCGCCGCCGTACTCATCGGCGACAGCAAGCTGCTCCTGGGCGACGTCGTCAACTGGGCCCAGGGCAGGGCGGGCCAGACGGTCTCCTTCGTCCTGGACACCCGCGTACCGCGCGTCACCGCCGCCCTGCTCGCGGGCGGTGCCCTCGCTCTCGCGGGCACCCTCATCCAGGCGGTGACCCGCAACCCGCTCGCCGAACCCGGCGTGCTCGGCGTGACCAACGCCGCCGCGGTGGGCGCCGTGCTGCTCGTGACGACCGCGCCCACGGCCGGTTCCTGGAGCATCGCGGGCGGCGCGTTCGCGGGCGCCGCGATCGGCTCGGTCATCGTCTTCGGCCTCGCGGCCCGGGGCGGCTTCCAGCAGAACCGGCTCGTCCTCGTCGGCTTCGGCGTCGCCACCGGATCGGCCGCGATCATCAGCATGCTGATCATCCTCACCGACCCGTTCAACGCGACGAAGGCGCTCACCTGGCTCGCCGGCTCGACCTACGGGCGCACCCTGCCCGACGTGGTGCCCCTCGCCATCGTCCTCGCCGTGGGCGTGGCCGTCGCGGTCGTCAGGCGCACCGAACTCGACCTGGTCTCCCTCGACGAGGACACCCCCAGACTGCTCGGCCTGAACCTCAGCCGCGGCCGCCTGGGCTTCCTCCTCCTCAGCGTCCTGCTGAGCGCCACCGCCGTGGCCGCCGCCGGCACGATCGGCTTCGTCGGCCTGGTCGCCCCCCACGCGGCCCGCGCCCTCGTCGGCCGCCAGCACACCCGCGTGGTCCCGGTGGCGGTCCTCCTCGGCGCACTCCTGGTCTGCACGGCGGACCTGGTCGGCCGCACGGTCATCGCCCCGGCGCAACTCGGCGCGGGCCTCATGACAGCGGTGATCGGGACGCCGTACTTCCTGTATCTGTTGGTGCGCACGCGTGGTGGCCGATAGCCGACATCCTTGCCCATGAGGTGATTTGAGGCATCGGTTCGAGGTATTGCAGTCGGGCGCTATCTGGTGTCGGTGGTGTAGACACCTGGTCTGAACCAAGTTACCTTTGGGGCGACTTCACCAAATCTCTCAACGCGTGAACGCTGACCCGAGGAGTTTAGTGAGCAACGGGAAAGGTCCGTCGATCGCGTCCGATCCTGTGGCAGGGCCGCCGTGTTTGGCCCGGGAGCTCACCAGTCGTGAAGTCGAAGTTCTCGCTCTGGTGACAGAGGGAATGACCAATCGGGAGATCGCCTCCGAGTTGGGGATCAAAGAACGCACCGCGCGGCAGCATGTGGCGCAGATACTCCTGAAGTTCGGGGTGGCCTCACGTGTGGAGGCGGCCGTGATCGCGACGAAGTGGCAGCTCGGCATCGTTCCGTAGCGTCCCCTCGGCATCACCCCTGAAATCTTCTCTTTCGAAGTGGGCAGTCCGGTCCCGGGCTGCCCACTTCTCTTTATGTGCTTTCACTGCTTCCTTCATTTCCCTGGCGCACCGGCCGTGGCCGATTGGCCAATAGACGGCCCGCGCGAATCGCTGCTTTCCTGATCACGATTCCCATGGGGGAGTCGACGCCTATCAGGAGTGAAAGTCGGCTGCGCGGAAGGCGGTACCGATCTTGTCCTCGCCACTGGTGAAACAAGTGGAACCCGTGCTGCGGGAGCATGCCGCCCTCTGCGACGAACGGGCCACGTTTCCCGCGGTGCCGCTCGCCGCCCTGCGGGAGAGCGGACTGATGGGCCTGCTCGTGCCCGTCGAGCACGGCGGACTCGGTGGAGGCCTCGCCGAGTTCGTCCTCACCGCCGGGGAACTCGCGGAATCCTGCCTCTCCACGGCGCAGATCTGGGCGATGCACTGCTTCCAGGTCGACGCGATCGTCCGGTACGGGACGCGGCGGCTCAAGGACGAGCTGCTTCCACGCGTGGCCTCGGGGCAGGTCTACATCGCCTCTGTCACGACGGAACGCGGCCGCGGGGCAGGTCTCTTCGGCGCGCATGCCCCGCTGCGGGCCGAGGGCTCCCGGCTGGCCGTCGAGCGCGCCGCGCCGGTGGTCACCGGCGGTGCGCACGCGGACGGCTACCTGATGACGATGCGTGCGGCAGAGGACGCCAAGGAGACGGAGGTGTCCCTCGTCTACGCGGACCGCGACGATCTGACCGTGGAGACGGTGGGCAAGTGGGACGCGATGGGCATGCGGGCCACCGAGAGCGTGGGCATGGTGCTCAAGGGCTCGGTGCCCGCCCACCACGTGGTGGGAGAGCCGGGGCGCTTCGCGGTCGTGGCCAGGGAGAGCATGATCCCGCTCTCCCATCTCGGCTGGTCCGCGTGCTGGCTGGGGGCCGCCAGGGGGGCGCTCGAGGCACTCGTACGGCAGAGCGCCGCCGTGCGCGGGAAGAGCCTGGTGTCCGGTGGCAGTGGAGCGTCGGACCTCTTCTACGACCGGCTCGGCCGGGTCAGGGTCCGCCTCGAGCTGGTGAGCGCCTACCTGACGCGTACACGAGAGGAAGCCGAACGGGCACTGGCGCAAGGGCACTCCATGGCGGACCCGCGTTCGCAGATCCAGCTGAACACGCTGAAGCTCGCCGCGTCGGAGATGACCTTCGCCGCCGTCGACGAACTCGTCCAGCTCGCCGGTCTGCGCACCGGCTATCTCAAGGACGCGGACATCCCGCTGGAGCGGCACTTCCGCGATCTGCGCTCGGCGAGCCTCAACCACGCCAACGACGGTCTGCGCGTCGGAGTCGGCGGGCTCTGCATGCTCGACCGCGGCACGCACCTGATCTGAGAGGGAGCCATGCCCACCTACCGACTCCTTCTCGACACCCCCGTCCCCCGGTCGCACGAGGAAGAACTCGCCAAGCGGATCTTCTACGTCTCGCAGGCCATCGACTCCTTCACGCTGCTGCCCGAACCATCCGAGCCCGGCCGCGTCACAGCCGTCGAGGTGACGACGGCGGACAGCTCGGACCCTGCCGATCTGGCCCGCAAACTGAACCTCGTCAGCAGCCGGGAAATCCTGCCTCTGCGGTTGTCCGGCGCCGGGCCGCTGTGGACCTCACCGCATTCCCCCGCTCCGGTCGGAGGCGTTTTCGACCGGCTCGTGGCCGGTGGCGTGGTCCAGGAGACGGGGCCCGGTCTGGTGGCCACGGGGGAGTGGTTCAACCGTGTGATGGACGGTGTGGACCGTCGCCTCAAGGAGATCGCGGAGAGCCACGGCGCCGTGGAGTACCGCTATCCCACGCTGATACCCGTCGAGGTGCTGCACACGGGCGGATATCTGACCTCCTTCCCCCAATTCGTGATGTCCGCCTGCCGGCTGCACGCGGATGTCGACACCTACACGGCCTTTCTCGAAGAGCGCCCCGGAGACATGGCCGTGCGTCTGATGCGATTCAGTGAGCACGTGGGGCACTGCCTTCCGCCGACCATGTGCTTCCACACCTACCACCAAATGCGCGGCCGCGCGCTGGAGTTCCCCGAGACGACCGTGACATCGCGCGGCAAGTCGTTTCGCTTCGAGGCGCGATACAGCCGATCGCTGGAGCGGCTGTGGGACTTCACGATCAGGGAAACGGTCTTCTTCGGCAGTCAGGAGTCCGTCGCCGCGAAACGGCAGGCCTTTCTCGAGGCCACCTGCGACCTGGTGACCGAGCTCGGCCTCGCCGGGCACGTCGAGGCTGCGAACGACCCCTTCTTCGGCGGCGGAGAGACCCCGCGCCGCGTCATCGCCCAGCGGCTGCACCGCCTCAAGTACGAACTGCGGCTGCCCGCCGAGGAAGGCCGGACCGTCGCCGTGGGCTCCTTCAACGTGCACGGCACCACCTTCGGAGAATCCTTCGGTATCACGCTGCCGGACGGCGGTTTCACGCACTCCGCCTGTACCGGCTTCGGTCTCGAACGCTTTGCCTTCGCTCTCTTCTGCCGCTACGGGGCACAGGAGCGCGACTGGCCCGCCGATGTCCTGCGGTCCCTGACCGTCCGCCGATGAATTGAGGTCCACGGGTGGCGAACCGCACGCCCGCACAGCCCCGACGCATGACCGGAAACCGTGCCGCAGGGCACAGGACGCGTGGGAGGAACGGCCCGCCACGCAACCCCGTCGTCCCCACCGCACTCGAAGGGCAGGTCTTCACCGAACGTACGTCGCTCGCCCTGCCCACGGGCCTCCCGCTGGAGTCGTGGCGCCAGGTCGGCCAACGGCTCACCCGGCTGAACGACTCCTCCCAGTGGTGGCTGGGGGACTGGCTCGTCTATGGCCAGGACCGGTATCCCGAGCGTTACCGCCGGGCGGTGTCGGACACCTGTCTCGACTATCAGACGTTGCGCAACTACGCCTGGATCGCGCGCAAGTTCCCCGCCCACCGCCGCCGGGCCGCCCTCAGCGTCCAGCACCACATCGAGGTGGCGGGACTGCCCGAGGCGGCGCAGGAGACATGGCTCGACGCGGCGGAACGCGACGGTTGGTCGCGCAACGAACTCCGTCGCACGCTGAAGGGGATCCGCGGGGCGGACGGCGAACCACCCCCGGGCGAGCAGGTGTTCATCCGGTTCCACGCGACGAGCGAGCAGCGGCTCCGCTGGGCGGAGTCGGCGCGTCTGGCCGAACGCCGCCTCGACGAGTGGATCCTCCACGTCCTGGACTCGGCGGCACCCCCGCCCCACCCGAAGTCACCCCGCCCCGACGCACCGAACCCGCAAGGCGATGCCTCGTCCTGAGGCACGAGAGGAGCCCCCACGATGCCGACACCCGGCGCCGATCCCGTCTACGTACGTGCCTCCGTCTGGCCGAAGTGTGACCTGGTGTGCCGCTACTGCCCCGTCGAGGAGGGCATGGAGAACCGCGTCCCCGCACGGTTCGCGGGACAGCGGCTCAGCACACCCGAGTACGTGCGCAACATGGCCGCGATAGCCGACGCCGGTATACGGGGCGTGTCCTTCACCGGCGGTGAGCCGACCTTGCGGCCCGATCTGCCCACGATCATCGAGGAGGTCCGTCCGATGTTCGACCGGGTGGAGCTCACCACCAACGGCGCCCGGCTCCACAAGATGACCGATGTCGTCAAGGAGAACATCGACCTCCTGAAGATCTCGCTGGACTCGGTGAGCCGGGCAGACGTCGCGGAGATCACCGGGCGCCGCTTCGCCTTCGACCACGCCGTCGATTCCATCAGCTGGGCGCTCGGTGCCCAGGTGCCGCTGGCGCTGAACGCGGTCCTGATGAGGCGTACGCGCAACGAGCTCGACAGCACCATCGACTACGTCAGGAAACTCGTCGACGGAGCCAGCTCACCGGTCCACCTCAGCCTGCTCGACTTCTACTACTCGCCGAGCCGCCGCGCGGAGTGGCTGGAGGACTATCTGCCCACCGACCAGGTGCTCGACCTGCTCGCCTCCCGGTACGGGGACCCGGAGGTCCAGGAGCGGTTCGGCTGCCGCTTCTACTGGTTCGACGTGGACGGCTTCAGCGTAAGGCTCAAGGACTCCTACGACGGGACCATGCGGGCCGCTAAATGCACCGGATGCACCAGCTACTGCCAAGAGGGGATCTACGGCATCAAACACTCGGTCGAGGGCTGGCTCACGACCTGCCCCAGCGACCGGGAGGACCTCGGGAACCTGCTGCACGCCGAGCTCACCGGCGACGAACTCTCCGCACGGGTACGGCACATCCTCACGGACGTGGACGCGGCCACCATGGTCGAGGACTCCTTCGAGACGATGTGCGCCACCCACGGCCTGGAAATCCAGCGTGCGTGACGTCCGTTCGCCCGCGGCGACCGCGCCGTTCGCCACGCACGCCGTCCCGCCGGCAAGACATCGGGGCCCGCAGCGGGCGAGGGACGTGCTGTACGCCCTGCCCGATGACGACTGGGCGGCACCGCGCGCGCTGTCACAGCGGTACGGGGACGTCCGTGACCGGTTGGCGTTCCTGCTGGTGCGGCCGGAGACCGTTCGGCAGGGCCTCACCCCCGACGTGCTGCGCCGCACCGCGCTCGCCGGGTTCACACCGCTGGACGCGGCGGTGGTCGAGCCGCATCCGCGCCTGGTGGAGGAGTTGTACCGGCTCACCCAGGTCAGGCTCGCCGACGCGGGCGCGCGCCCCATGTGGTGGTACATGCCCACGTACTACCGCCTCGGACCCGCGGTCGTCGTTCTGCTGACGACGGAACAGCGGGAGGTGACGGCGGCCGAGCGTCTCATCGCGGTCAAGGGCCCCTCCAACCCCGCGCTCACCCGCCCGGGCGAGATCCGGCACGAGTGCGGAGCGCAGAACATGATGATGTGTGCCGTCCACTCCTCGGACGACACCGGGACCATGCTGCGCGAGGCGTGCCTGTTCTTCGGGGCGGAGCGCGTCACGGCGGCGCTGGAGCGGACACGTGCCGAGGACGACCGGTGCCACGGCGCCGGCACCGGGGAGGTCCGCGGCGCCGACGGGCCCCGGTCCGGCCTCTCGGCGCCGGACATCGAGGCCCTGCTGGGCGGCCACGGGCTCCCCTCCCGACCCTGCCGTCTGCCCAACTTCCACCAGGCACTCGCCGCGCTGCAGCGGTCCGTCCTCGAGTCGGCCCGCGTCACCGCCGACCCCGAACTGGCGCCCCACGCGGCCGCCTTGGCAGCGCGATTGCGCGGCCGGACGGCCGATGCGCTGGCCCATCCCGACTACGGCACGCGCACCAGGGCGCTGCGCGCCGTCTGGCGCGACCACGGGGCGGAACTGCTGGGCCGCGTCGCCGGTTGCCCGGAGCTCGAACCGGCCTTCCTGCACTGGTCGGCCCCGCTGACCGGCACCGGCTCCGCGTACGCGGACCTCGTGCTCACCGGGCTGCGCGAGCGCGGACACGTCGTCGACCAGTGGGCCGCCACTGTCCTGGAGACCGGCTGGGCCTTTCACGATGCCATCGACGCCGCATCGGACACCGAAGGGCACAGCGGAGCGGAAGGGGATGCGCATGGCTGACGCAGTGGAAGCAGCGGATGCCGTACCGGACGCACCGGGCGTGCGGGAGGTGATGAACGCACGACGGTCCGCGTTCGACCGCATGGCCGACGTGTCCGGCACGTCGTCGCCCGGCAAGCCCTTCGCGAACCTGAGGATCGACGCCCGTGCGTACGCGGCCGACGGAACGGGGGAGGACGCGTCCCACCCCGTTCCGTCGGCTCTCGTACGGGCCGTCACCGACCGGCTGGCCAGGGACGGCGGATTCGACGGGCCCGGCGCCGCCCTCGTCACGGGGCTGCCGACCGGGGGGAACGTGCTGCGCGCACGCCAGGAGCACGAGAGGCTGTTCCGCGCCGTGTGGGCGGACTTCCTCGCGCGGACGGGGCAGCGGGATCCCGCTGCCGGGTATGCCGTCAAGACCAAGACGACGACCGACGGCGTCATCCCGCCCGAGCTCTACGGCAGCAACTGGAGCTTCAAGAGGCCGCACGCCGACCGGGACGCCTGGCTCTTCTCCCATCGGTACGGACCGGTGGCCGGCTGCGGTGGCGGCGCGCCCGTCCTCCTCGACGTACGCCGCTATCTGCGGCGGCACGGCCTGCGCTTCGCGGACGCCTTCGAGTGGTCGCGGGAACCCACTCCGGGCAGCAAGCCCGTGCTGCGCGCCGAACACCACGAGGCCGCCATGGCCGAGTGCGGCGTCGTCCTCGAAGGGGTCGGGCTCGACGCCGTCCTCTTCGTGAACAACCTGCCCGACGCGGGGGTCCTGCACGGTGCCACGCCCGTGCGGGTGACCGATCCGGACCTCTTCGTGCGCGAATACCACCGTTGCAGCGTCAAGGACGCCCGCCCCTGTTGACCGCGTACCCCGACAGACTGGAGACGAGCTGTGGAATCCCCTGCCGGCCGGCGAACGGCCATCGTCGCCACGGTCGGTGTGTCGAGCGAGCGGCGTTCCTGCGTCGAAGGGCTCGTGATGGCCGGCGCCGACGTCATCCGGCTCAGCATGGTCAACGGCACCCGGGAGCGGCACCTCAACGTGGCGCGGTACGTGCGGGAGATCGCCGCCGAGAGCGGTCGCGGGGTACGACTCCTCGCCGACCTCCAGGGTCGCAAGAACCGGATCGGCGCGCTCCCCGGAGGCCGCGCCGACTGGGCGACCGGGGAGAAGGTCGTCCTCACCGCACGACCCGATGCCGCCGCCTCCCACCGCACCTGGGTCACGCACGCGTGGGAGCCTGGCACCGTGCCGGTGGGGAGCAGCGTCCTCATCGACGACGGTGCCGTGATCCTGGCCGTCGAGGAGGCGGACGCGGACGTACTGCGGTGCTCGGTCGTCGAGGGCGGGCCGGTCACGGACGGCCGCGGCGTGACGATGCGAGGCGGTCACCTCCGCCCAGGACTCACCGAGCGAGACGCGGACGACCTGCGGTTCGCGGTCTCGCTCGGCGTCGACATGGTGGCCCTCTCCTTCGCCCGCCCCGACGACCACCACGTGCTGCGGGACCTCGCGCCCGACCGGATGCTCATCGGCAAGGTCGAGCATCCGACGGCGGTGGACCGGCTCTCCGACATGGCGGCGGTGTACGACGGGCTCATGGTGGCCCGTGGCGACCTGGCCCTGGAGCTGCCCTTCGAAGAGGTTCCTGCGGTGCAGAAGCGGACCATCGCCGCATGCGCCCGTGCCGGAACGCACTCCATGGTCGCCACCCAGTTGCTGCACTCCATGCGGGAGAGTTCCCGCCCCACCCGCGCCGAGGTCGCCGACGTGGCCAACGCCGTGCTCGACGGTGCCGACTCCTTGATGCTCGCAGGGGAGACCGGCTTCGGACGGCATCCGGTGCGGGCGGTCGACACCCTCCGCCGGGTGATCGAAAGCGCCGAGAGGTACGCCGATGAGTGCCGCGCGGACCCGCCCCTCGGCGGGAGTCCGAACCACTCGCCCGTACCGGGCCGCTCACCCGTGCCCGCCACCCACACCCCGGAAAGGTGACCCATGCCCGCCGCCCCCTGGCCACCCGACTTCGAGAACACGTTGCGGCTCCACCTGCCCCTGCTCGACGAGGACCGACCGCTCTCGCCCGAACTCGTCCTCTCCGATCACGGCCTTGACTCGCTGGCGACGGTCAGTCTCCTCCTCGACCTGGAGGAGCGATACGCCGTCACCATCCCCGACGAGCTGCTGAGCGCGCAGGCCTTCGGCAGCCCGGCCGAACTCTGGGCCGTGGTCGCGCTGGCACGCGGTGGGTCCGCGGAGCCCGCCGTGCCGGCCGGGGGAGGAAACCCCTCATGACCGGAGCCGTCGTCCCGCCGGGCCGGGACGGTACGGACATCCCCGTCCGGACGGGACTGAGCGGTCTGCGCCCGGAGGCACACCTGCTGATCGCCCTGGCCCGGCTGCGGATCGACCGGACCGGACAAGGAGCGATACGCGGATTCCTCACGCGCCACGGTGCCGCGCTCGACTGGGGCTTCTTCCTCGACCAGGCGGCACGCCACATGGTGCTGCCGCTGGTGGGCCGGAATCTGGTGCGGCTGCGCCTGACACACGGCGACGACGGCCGTTCCCTCGTGCCGTACCACTGGATCTACGCCGCGGTCTATGAAGGAAACCGCCGCCGCAACACCGCGTTCGCCGCCGAGTTCGCCAAGGTCTTCAGGGCGCTCGCCGAGGCGGGCATCGACTACGCCGTCCGCAAGGGTCCCGTTCTCGGTGAGGGCGTCTACCTCGACCGGGGCGCACGGCGCATGTCGGACCTCGACGTGCTGCTGCGCCGCGCCGACTTCGCCCTGTTCGGCGAGATCGCCGCCGAACAGGGCTACACGCTGGGGCAGCAGTCCGCGGACGGGCGGCGGATCGAGCCGTTCGACCGCAGGACGCAGGTCTACTGGAAGGTCAACATCACGAATGTGGCGCTGCCCTACATCAAGCTCGGGCATCAGGACGACCTCGACCAGTACATCCTCTCGGGCTGCTTCAGCCTGTTCCAGCCGATGAGCGGGATCCGTGACGACGGCGAGGAACTGCTCGACCGCGCCGTGCCCACCCGCCTCTACGGCGAACCCGCCCGCATGCTCGACCCCGTGGACCAGCTCATCGACGGCTGTGTGCAGATCCATGTCGAGGCCAACCTCCTGCTGCACATCGAGAACGGCAAGGACCTGGCGCTGCGCAAGTTCATCGACCTGGCCGAACTGCTGCGCCTCGCACCCGAGGGGTGCCTGCCGGAGTTCGAGAAACGAGTCGCCGGATACGGCTGCGAGGAGAGCGTCGCCTATGCGCTGCACCGTACGGACGAGCTGTATCCGGGCAGCGTCCCGGCGTCGCTCATCTCCCGCTTCCCGGTGTCGCGGCCGGAGCTCCTGGAGGAGTACGGCAGGTTCGACGGCGCGCCCCGGTGCTGGGAGATGCCCTTCGCCGAGCGGCTCTTCGACCCTCGCCGCTCACACGTCGCGCGGGGGCGCAGCCAGGTACCGGGCCCTCGTTCCTCGATATGACGCCCCAGGAGAGTCGGTGGACGCGGCGGCCGTGTGCGCCAGGATCTCCGCGGCCAGCCGGGCGGTGACCGCCGGATGCAGCAGATGCCCCATACCGGGTACGTGAACGAGCCGGGCGCCGGGCAGGGTCCCGGCGAGCCACCGGGCGTGCGCCGGAGGAACGACGAGGTCCTGCGGCGCTTCGACGACCAGAGAGGGCGTACGGACCCGGGCCAGTTCGTCGGCGCGGGCCAGCCCCGTCTGCGAGGCACGTGTGTGCGGCCCGCCGCTGCCGCCCTGACCGCGATCGCGTGCCCGGCCCCGCGCCAGGCGCTCTTCCATCCGCCGGAACTTCTCCTCCTCGAAGGGCAGCACGCCCCCGTTGTAGAGGCGCCACTGTTCGACACGGAGCGCGGTCTCCGCCTCTCCGCCGTGGGACGCCGCCATACGCTCCCACAGCCGTCGCAGCCGCTCGTCGGGGCCGGGCAGCGTCGCCCGTGCGGCGGCAAGGGGGTGCTCGGAGGCGGGCGGGGCGGGCAGCGCCTGAGCGCAGAACAGCGCGGCGCTCAGGAGCCGTTCGGGGTGGTCGAGCAGGAGCAGTTGGGTCAGCATGCCGCCCATCGACATGCCGACGACGTGAGCCCGCGGTGCCTCCACCGCGTCGAGGACGGCGACGGCGTCACGCGCCAGATCCACCAGCCCGTACGGCGCCCGGTCGAAGCTCGCCGTGGACCGCCCGGTGTCCCGGTGGTCGTAGCGGACGACCCGGTGGTGCCGGGCCAGCTCGGCGACGAACCGGCCCGGCCAGGCGAGGCCGGAGGAGTTGGCTCCCATGACGAGCAGCAGCACGGGTGCGTGTTCGGCGCCGTCCTCCTGCACCCACAGACGGATTCCGGATTCCACCTCGACATAGCGCCCCATGGCCCCCATCGTGCACGCGCGGTACGGCAGTTGCCCAGAACCGTTCCCCGGCCGTGCCCGCCGCGCGGCCGCCCGACCGCAGGACGGAACCATGCCGCAGAACGCACCCGAGCATCTCTACTTCGTCTGTCTCCCGGCGCACGGCCATGTGAACCCGACGCTGCCCCTCGTGGCGGAACTCGTGCGCCGCGGACACCGGGTCACCTACGCCACACACCCCAAGTTCGGCGGGCGCGTGGAGGCCGCGGGCGCCACGCTCCTGCCGCTGGCCTTCGAGATGCCGCCGCCGCCCACCGGCGACTACGGACCTCGCCGCTTCGTGGAGCGCATGGAACTGTTCGCCGGATTCATCAGGGCGGGTTTCCCCGTCGTCCTGGAACAGGCACGGCACGACCTGCCCGATGCCGTCTGCTACGACATGGCGTCCCCGGTGGGCCGGATGCTGGCCGAGAAGCTCGCCCTACCGGGCGTGGGCCTCCTGCCGACCTTCGCCGACAACGCTCACACCCGGCGCGCGGGACTGGTGCCCGGCGCGCAGGGTCCCGACAGGACCACCTTGCGGCCCGTGCTCGCGAGGCTCCGCCGACGTGCCACCACATACGGGGTGAGCATGGCCTCCGTACTCATGTCGGGCCCGCCCGCCGAGGTGAACGTGGTCTTCGTCCCCCGCGAGTTCCAGTACGCGGCCGAGACGTTCGACGACGGCTACCACTTCGTCGGCCCTTCACTCGAAGCGGACGGCGACGCGGCCCACCCGGACACCGACGTGCATCCCGCTGCCGACGGCGAGCCGCTGGTCTACGTCTCGCTCGGCACGGCCTCCCGACGGCCCGAGTTCCTCGCCCTGTGCAGGGACGCGTTCGCCGGCACCGGACAGCGCGTCGCCATGTCCACCGGTGAACACATCGACCCCGCCGAACTGGGCACCCTGCCGGCGGAGTTCGACGTGCGACCGTACTTCCCCCAGCGTGCGGTCCTGCGGCACGCCGCCGTCTTCGTCTCGCACGGCGGCATGAACTCCATCATGGAATCGGTGCACGCGGGGGTGCCCCTCGTCGTGGTGCCGGAGCGCCCCGAGCAGGAGGCGAACGCGCGGCGCGTCGAGGAACTCGGCCTGGGGCGGCGGCTGGCGGGTGCGGGCCTCACCGCGGGCGCGCTCCGGGCCGCCGTGGCGTCGGTGGCCTCGGACGCGGCCGTCCGGGCCGGGATCGACCGCATGCGCCGCGCCTGCGCCGCAGCGGGCGGAGCACCCGCGGCGGCCGACGTGGTGGAGACCGTACTCGCTGCCGGGAACGACCGATCCCCCGGCGGTGCCGTCGCCGCGGGGTGAGAGCGCCGCCCTCACCGCAGCTGCGCCGCGCACAGCCGCGCATACGCCCCAGCCGCGGCGAGCAGTTGCCCGTGCGTGCCCTGCTCCACGACGCTTCCCCGGTCAAGGACCACGATCACATCGGCGTCGCGCACCGTCGCGAGGCGGTGGGCGATGACGATGCTCGTGCGGCCCCGGCTCAGCCGGGACATCGCCTCCTGCACCAGGGCTTCGGTGTGCGTGTCCACGGAGCTGGTCGCCTCGTCGAGCACCAGCAGCAGCGGGTCGGCGAGGAAGGCGCGGGCGATGGTGATGAGCTGCTGCTCACCGGCGCTGATCCCCGAACCGCCGTCGCCGAGCACGGTGTCGTAGCCGTCGGGCAGCGTGCGGACGAAGTGGTCGGCGCGTGCGGCCCGTGCCGCCTCCGCCACCTCGGCGCGGGTCGCGCCCTCCCTGCCGTACGCGATGTTGTCGGCGATGGTGCCCGCGAACAGCCAGGCGTCCTGGGGCACCATGCCGATCATGCGCCGGAGTTCCTCGTGCGGCAGCTCGGCGATGTCCACGCCGTCGAGCACGATGCGGCCACCGGTGACGTCGTAGAACCGCGGCAGCAGATTGACCAGGGTGGTCTTGCCCGCCCCCGTCGGCCCGACGACAGCGACCCGCTGGCCTGGTTCGACCGTCAGCGACAGGTGCTCGATGAGCGGTTCCTCGGGCGTGTACCGGAAGGACACATCCTCGAACACCAGCCGCCCGCACGGCTGTTGCGCCCCATCGGAGGCGGGCGGCCGTCCCGGACTCCGGCGCACCTCCGGCTCGTCGAGGAGCGCGAAGACCCGCTCCGCCGAGACCGCGCAGGACTGCGCCAGGTTGGCCACGCTCGCCGCATTGGTCAGCGGGCCGCCGAACTGCCGCGAGTACTGCACGAACGCCTGGGCGTCACCGATCGACAGGGCGCCGGAGGCGACCCGGATCCCGCTGGCCACGGCCACCAGCACATAGCCGAGGTTGCCCATGAAGGTGAGGACGGGCTGGATGGCCCCACTCAGGAACTGCGCCCGGTAACCGGCTTGGAAAAGCTCCTCGTTGTGCCGGGTGAGCTCCTCTGCGGATGCCCGCTGCCGCCCGTGCAGCACCACCAGGTCGTGCGCCGTGTACTCCTCCTCGACATGCGCCGTGAGGCGGCCCGTACGCCCCCATTGGCGCACGAAGTGCGGCTTGGCGCGCCGGGCGATCACCGCGGTCAGCGCGAAGGTGAGCGGCACCGTGACCAGGGCGACCAGGGCCAGCGGTGGCGAGATCCAGAACATCATGCCGAGGACGCCGACCACCAGGAGCAGCGAGTTGGTGAGCTGGCTGATCGTCTGCTGGAGCGTCTGGGCGATGTTGTCGATGTCGTTGGTCGCGCGGCTCAGGATCTCGCCACGGGGCCGGCGGTCGAAGTGGGCGAGCGGCAGCCGGGACAGTTTCTCCGCCACGTCCTGGCGGAGCGTGCGGACCATGCGCTGAATGACCCGGGTCGTCACCCGCCCCTGCGCGATCCAGCACAGACCGGAGAGTGTGTACACGGCGACGGCGAGGCTCAGCGTCGCCGTGAGCGCGCCGCCGTCGACGCCGCGCCCCGGCACGACGTCCACCGCGCCCAGCATGTCGGCGAGCCCTGCGTCGCCCTGAGCGCGCAGCCGGCCGACGGCGTCCGCCCTGCTCGTCCCCTCCGGCAGCCGCCGCCCGACCAGACCCGCCACGATCAGGTCGGTGGCGTGCGCGAGGACCTTCGGACCGGCCACGTTGAGGGTGACGCTGGTCAGGCCGAGGGCCAACATGCCGTAGAACAGGCCGCGTTGTTGCCTCACCCGGGCCAGCAGGCGGCGGGCCGCGCCCTGGAAGTCCGCGGCCCGCGCCGCCGTCCGCTTCTCGGGCTCCGCCACGGACGACGCCCTCATGCGACGACTCCGTCCGGCGACTGGGAGCGCACGATCGCCCGGTACGTCGGGCTGCTCTCGCACAGTTCCTCGTGGGAGCCGGTGCCCGCGACCCGGCCGTCGTCGAGTACGACGATGCGGTCCGCGTCACGCACGCTGCTCACGCGCTGCGCCACCATGACGACGGTGGCATCGGCCGTCTCCACGGCGAGCGCCGCACGCAGCGCGGCCTCGGTGCGCTGGTCGAGCGCGGAGAACGCGTCGTCGAAGAGGTAGACGTCAGGACCGGCCACCAGCGTCCTCGCGATCGCGAGCCGCTGGCGTTGGCCGCCGGAGACGTTGCTACCGCCCTGGCTGATCGGCGCCCGCAACTGATCCGGCATCCGGGCCACGAAGTCACGGGCCTGCGCCACGTCGAGGGCCCGCCAGAGTTCGTCGTCGGAAGCGTCCGGCCTGCCGAACCTGAGGTTCGAGGCGACCGTCCCGGAGAACAGGTACGCCTTCTGCGGGACCATGCCCACGGTCCGGGTGAGGGCGGCGGGGTCGAGGTGGCGTACGTCCTGGCCGCCGACCCGCACCGTCCCCGCCGTGACGTCGAAGAGGCGCGGGACCAGTCCGAGCAGGGTGGTCTTGCCGCTGCCCGTCGGGCCGATGACCGCAGTGACCGCGCCCGGCTCCGCCGTCATGGTGAGCCCGCTCAGCACAGGTACCTCCGCGCCCGGATACCTGAGCTCCACCCCGCGCCACTCCACCCGCGCGGGCCTGGCAGGCCGGGGCGCGACGCCGACCGGTGGCCCGATCTCCGGTTCCGTGCCCAGTACGTGAGTGATGCGCTCCGCACTCACCTCCCCGCGCGGCAGCACCATGAACAGACCGGCAACGGTCAGCACGGACGTGAGGATCAGCGTGAGATAGGTGATCAGCGCGGTGAGAGCGCCGATCCGCATGCTGCCGTTCTCGATCCGTGGTGCGCTCAGCCACACCACCGCGACGCCGAACAGATTGACCGTCGTCGCGCCCAGCGGAAGGAGCAGCGTGGTCATCCGCCCCACCCGGGTCGAGATGTCGGTGAGGGTGTCGTTGGACCGTGCGAAGCGGCGCTGCTCGTAGGCGTCTCGCACGAAGGCGCGCACGACGCGCACGCCGGTGATCTGCTCCCGGAGCGTGCGCGCGACGTCGTCGACGAGCTCTTGGAGGGACCGCACCAGAGGGCGCAGCCGTCGCAAGATCAGCGCGGCCTGCACCACCAGTACGGGGACCAGGAGCAGCAGGACCGAGGAGAGCGGCACGTCCTGGCCGAGCGCCATGATCACGCCGCCCGCGCACATCAGCGGAGCGGCGACCAGCAGGGTGAGGACGGTGAGGAGGAGCGTCTGGACGTTGTGTACGTCATTGGTGGTGCGGTTGACCAGCGACGGAGTGCCGAACCTGGCCACCTGGCGTACGGACAGGCGCTGCACATGGGCGAAGACGTCCTCCCGAAGATCACGCCCCACGGCCAGCGCCGTGCGTGCCCCGAAGTGCAGGGCGCCGAGCGCGCACAGCACCTGGACCAGTGTGACGGCCAGCATCTGCCCGCCGACGCGCATGATCACCCCGGTGTCACCGCGCACCACTCCCTGGTCGATGATCACGGCGTTGAGCGCGGGCAGCCACAACAGGGCGCTGGTCTGGGCGACTTGGAGCAGTACGGTCAGCGCCACCGCCGAGCGGTAGGGCGCAAGGCGGTGTAACGCGAGTCTGATCAGCACGGAGCGAACCTACTTCGCCGTTCGCTCCGAGGCCACGGGGTGCCGGTCGGCCATGGGCCCGCTACTGGTCCGCCACCCAGCTCCCGTGGAACCCCAGCGGCACCCGTCCCGGCAGGTGCACACGGGCCAGCGGGTGTCCCGTGAAGTCCTGGGCGGAGAGGACCAGCAGGTCGGTCGCGCCGCGGTCGGGGTCGTGGACGTAGGAGAGGATGTAGCCGTCGTCCTCGTCGCGTGCGCCGCGCCGCGGCACGAACACGGGCTCGCTGGCCGCCGACCCCTTCGGGAAGCGGCACACCTGCTTGCTGTCGCGCAACATGTCGTGCTTGACCAGGCAGTTGGTGAACTTGGTGTCCGGCGGCACCCCGTCCAGGGTCTCGTACGCACGCCACATCTCCGCCGCGCTCGCCGTGTACGCGAAGCGGTGCCTGCGGGAGACGAGTGACTCGTTGACGCGGGGGAACTCCTGCGCCTGATCGTCGATTCGGGTGCTGCGCACCCGGCCCGCGCGCAGGTCGACCGTCCAGCGGTTCAGCGTCGGCGCGCCCGTCGTGGAGGGGCCGCCGTTGCCCCGCCCAGCGGCGTAGAAGGGCGCGGGCATCGAGGTGTGTTCGAGGATCAGCTCATCGCCCTGGTCGTAGGCGTTGAGCGTGTGCGAGAAGTACACCGGATCGATCTCGAACCACCGGGTGGTGCCCCCGGTGCGCGGCATGACCCCGATGCGCATCGGGTGCCGCTCGTTCCAGACGTACGGCACGATCGCACCCGCCTCGGCGGCCGCCGGGTCGAACGTGACGGGGACATCCACGATCACCACGTACTTCCGGGTGAGCGCGAAGTCGTGCATCATCGGCGCGTCCGCCACCGGGATCTTGCTGGTGCGGGCCACCCGCCCGGTCCGGTCGATCATGATGTGCCGCACGTGGTCCCACGTCGGGTAGTACGCCACCGCGTGCAACTCGTCCGCCGCCGCGTCGTACTTGGTGTGCGCGGTGAACGCGCCCTCCAGCGTGCCCCGGAAGTCGTAAGGGCGCACCGTGCCGAGTTCGCCGTCCATCTCGTACGGCAGCGGACCGCTCTCCTGGAGCGCCAGGATCCGCCCCTTGTACGGGATCACGTGCGTGTTGCACGGGAAGTCGTCCGGTGGCACCGGGCCCGGGTACGGCTCGCCGAGCTTCTTCGCCACCTGCGAGGAACGCACCCACCGGTTGCGGTACCACTCGGCGCGTCCGTCGCGCAGCCGCACCCCGTGCACCATGCCGTCGCCCAGCATCCAGTGGTGTGCCCGCGGGTCCTCCAGGCCGAGGGGGTTGGGTCCCGTGCGCAGGTAGCGGCCGTCCAGGTCGCGCGGCACGCGGCCGGTCACCCGCAGGTCGAACTCGGTCAACTCCTCGCTCACCGGGGCGAACGCGCCCTCCAGGAACGGCAGGGACGTTCCGCCGCCGCCCGCCGCGGCCCGCGCGGTGGTGGCGCCGGGCCCGAGCCCGTAGCCGCCGACCACGCTGCCCGCGGCGGCGAGCGCCGCACCCTGGAGGATTCTCCGTCGCGTATGACTGGTCATCACATCTCCCGTTCGCCGTCGGTGTCCGGCGAGGAGAGCCGGAGTGTTCGCTGGTGACGGGAACAAGCCTGCTCCGGCGGGCGGTTCGGCACAGGAGGCCTGGGGCCCGGACACGGGGTGGCGCTGACACCACCCCCGGGGCGGGGGACCGGTGAGCGCGCGGCGATGCCGGTCAGGCCCCCTCGCGCCCGCCCGGCCGGTGTCGTGTGCCCGCGCCGTGCAGATACCTCGCCGCCCTGCGGCGCAGCTCGTCCGTCTCGGCTGTGCCCGCGGAGCCGGTCCTGTCGAGCAGGGACAGCACCTCCTCCCAGCAGGCGCGGGCCCGGTCGGTGTGCCCGATGCCGTGCAGCGCGCTGCCGAGGACCGTGAGCACCCCGGCCCGGTGGCGCGTCCTCTCCGAATCGGTCAGCAGGGAGAGCGCGAGTTCCGCGTCGGACGCGGCGTCCGCGAACCGGCCCGTCGCCAGGTGCGCCTCGGCGAGCCTGTACAGGGTCTGCCCCTCCCAGATCCTGTTCCCCTGCTGTCTGAACGCCCTTAGCGCGGAGCTCAATTGGAACACCGCGTCGTCGAACTGCTCGCTCTTGGTGAGTGCGAGCCCGAGTACGTAGTGGGCGCCGGCCACGCGCTCGGTGCGGCCCGTGCGGTCGTGGATGTCGAGGGACCGGCGGGCGAGGTCGACGGCGCTCGCGGGCTTGCCGAGGGAGAGGCGGATGCGGGACAGATTGCCGAGGGCGTCGGCCTCGCCGGGCAGATTGCGCAGGGTCCGGAAGCTGCTGACGGCCTCCGCCAAGTACCGCTCACCGTCCGCGTGGCGGCCCTGGAACATCGCGATCACGCCGAGGTCGTGCACGGCCAAGCAGTGCGGCAGCGGGTCGCCGGTCCGCTCGGCGAGGCGGACGGCGCGCCGCGCCTCACCGTCCGCCTGCTCCAGGCGCCCGGCGAGCAGCAGCACACCGGCGAGCGCCGTCCTCGCCCGAGCCTCGGCCCAGGGGTCATCGCCCTCCCGGGCCGCGGCGCACGCCGCTTCGGCCACGGACTCGTACAGCCCCGGATTGGCTCCGGAGTCGGCGAGTTCCCTGGCCGCGAGGAGCAGGTCCACACCGCGGCGCGCGGAATCCGTCGGCAGGGACTGCTGCACGCAGGCCAGGACGCAGTCGGACTCGGCGTGCAGCCAGCGCCTGGCGGATGCGGCGGTGTCGAAGCGCAGGCCCTCGGTGCGCCCCGGCTGGAGGTAGGAGACGGCGGTGTCGCCGGGACGCGTGAGCGCGTACGCCCCCGAGGCCGTCATCAAGTAGAAGTCCATGAGCCGCGACAGCGAGTCGGCCCGCTCGCGCGGCGGCTGTTCGTCGCGCTCGGCACACGCCCGCGCGTACAGGCGTACCAGATCGTGATAGCGGTAGCGGCCCGGTGCCGCCGACTCCAGGAGGGACGTGTCGACCAGGGACTCCAGCAGGTCCTCCGTGGCCTCCACCGGCTGGTCGAGCATGGCGGCCGCCGCGCTCAGCGAGATGTCGGGCCCCTCGGCGAGGCCCAACAGGCGGAAGGCGCGCGCCTGTTGTGCTTCGAGCGCGCCGTAGTCCAGCTCGAAGGTCGCCTTGACCGCGAGGTCGCCCGCCTGGAGTTCGTCGAGCCTGCGCCGCTTGTCGGCGAGCTTCGCCGCGAGGGTCGAGACCGTCCACGTGCGCCGGGCCGCGAGGCGGGAGGCCGCGATGCGGATCGCCAGCGGCAGGAAGCCGCACGCCGCGACCACGTCGAGCGCCGCATGCCGCTCCGGCGTCACCCGCTCCGCACCCACGATCCTGGTGAAGAGGAGCAGCGCCTCATCGGGCGACATCACGTCCAGGTCGACGAGATGGGCCGCGGGCAGGTCCACCATCCGCCCCCGCGACGTGATCAGCGCCGCACACCCGCCGCTGCCCGGCAGCAGCGGCCTGACCTGCGCCACGTCCCGGGCGTTGTCCAGGACCACGAGGATCCGGCGGTCGGCGAGCACCGAGCGGTACAGCGCCTGGCGCTCCTCCAAGGTGTCGGGGACGCCCTGATCGGGTGTGCCGAGGGCCCGCAGGAACGCGCCGAGCACGGTCTCCGGGTCGGCTGCCCGCTCTCCCACACCCTGGAGGTCCACGTAGAGCTGACCGCCCGGGAAGAGCGCCCGTGCCTGGTGGGCCACGTGCACCGCGAGCGTCGTCTTTCCCGCCCCGCCGATGCCCGCGATCGCCGCGACGGTCAGGCCCCGGCTCTCGGCGGCCGAGAGCACCTCAAGCAGCTCGCCGACATGGGCGCTCTTGCCGGTGAAGTCGGGGACGGTGGCGGGTAGTTGTTCCGGACGCACCGTCACCGGTGCTACATGGGACGGCGGTGACGCGGGCCCTTTGAGCGTCGCGTCGGCCGTCAGGATGCGCCGCTGGAGGATCCGCAGCTCGGGCCGGGGTTCCACGCCCAGCTCGGCGGCGAGCAGCCGCCGCGTGTCGGCGTACACGGCCAGGGCCTCGGCCTGCCGGCCCGCGCGGTAGAGGGCGAGCATCAGCAGCTCCCGCAGCCGTTCCCGCAGCGGGTGCGCGGCCGTCAGCGCGGTGAGCTCCGAGACCGCCTCGACGTGGCCGCCCAGATCCAGTTCCATGTCGAGCCGCTGCTCCCGCAGTTGGAGCTGCCACTCCGTGAGCCGTGCGCGTTGCGTCTCGGCGTACGGGCCCGGCACACCGGCCAGCGGCTCTCCGTGCCACAAGGAGAGAGCCCTGTCGAGCAGTCTCTTGGCAGAGTCGAGGTCCCCCGCCGTGCGTACCTTCTCGGCCTCGGCCGCCAGGTATTCGGCGGTCGTCAAGTCCAGTGCGTCAACAGGGGAGTTGACCCTGATCGCGTAGCCGCCCGAGACGCTCGCCAGCAGTCCCGGCGGGAACATCTTGCGCAGCCGCGAGGCATAGGTGCGCACCGCCGCGAGGGCCTGCGACGGCGGGTCATCGCCCCAGATCGCCTCGATCAGCTCGGCGGCGGTCGCCACGCGCCCGTCCCGGAGCAACAGGGCGGACAGGAGCGCCCGTTGCTGCGGGGATCCGGTGGCGAGACTCTCCCCGTCGCGCCAGGCCCGCACGGGGCCCAGCACGGAGAAGCGCACCGTCTCGGTGTCCTGCTCGTGCCGCTCGGGCACCCTGGGATGCTCCTGGGCGGGGCGGCGAACGGCCGGCCCGGGAACGAGGACCGGTGCGGCCCACGGCTCGACCTTCGGCACGGTCCACGGCCGGATCGTCGGAGTGGCGGTCCGGGGGGCGGGCCCCGGGCCGGACCAGGGCGGGGTTCGCCGCTCGGCGATCCGCGCGGGCGGCTCGCCCGCCAGGTTCCCCGACCGCTCCTGGGTCCCGGCCGGTCGGGCGGCCCCGGCCGGTCGGACGTCCTCGGCCGGTACGGCGCCCCCGCCAGGACCGGACGCGGCCCGCACCACGCTCCGCGCGTCCCCGATCCTGCGCACGGGCCCCAGCACCTGCGCCGCCTCGAACTCGGTGCCCGCGAGCGTACGCAGCGACGACAGCGACTGCGGATGGCGCGTGCCCAGCGTCGCCGACGTCTTCTGCGCCACCACGGCCAGGACGTCGGCGGCCCGCTCCATCCGGTCCCGTGCGCCCGCCGAACGCGCCGACTCGAACTCGGCCGACGCCAGCGCCACCACGGCCGCGAGCGACCGGGGATGGCCCTCGCCCAGGAGTCGCACCAACTGGCGTACGACCTGTTCCAACGGGCCGAGCAGTTCGTCCGCCTCGGCGGTCGAACCCTGCTGCCGCACCCCTTCGACCAGGACCGTGAGCGCCAGGAGCCGTACGTTCAGGAGGGCTTCCGTGCCTTCCTCGTCGCTCACCATGTCCAGGGCGTGCCGGGCCGCGGGCACCGCCTCCTCGTGGTCGCCCTTGCGCATCTTGACGGCGGCCAGATTCGCCAGCGTACGGGCGGCGGCGACGCCGGTCCGCGCGCGTGAGCCGGGGGCGTGGTCGAACGACAGGAGCACCGAAGCCGCCGCGAGCTTCCCTCGGTTCGCCAGCGTGACGGCGAGCTGATTGCGCACGGCACTGTCCAGGTCCCGCAGTTCTGGATCCCCGAGCGCCCGTGCCGACACCTGGTCCACCAGCGCGGACGACGCGTCCCCGAGGCCCAGCGCGTCGAGCAGGGCGGTGAGGTACGCGAAGTGCTTGCCCGCGGCGGGCGCGAACAGCGCGCGCGGGTCGGCGCGCAGCCCGTCGAGCGCGATGGTCAGCCCGGCCGCACCCGCGGACCCACCGGCGAGGGCGCTCTCCGCCCGGGAAATGGCCTCCTGCCAGGAGCCGGTCACCCGCCACCCCCTCCGAAGTCGTTCTCGATGGCCCGCCGGGCCGCGATGAACTTCAGCTCCGCGATCTGCGTCGGATCCAGCTCACCGGAGTCGGCCCACTGCTGGAGCCGGTGGAACCACTCCTCGACCTTGGCGCCGCTGGTGACGGCGACGGGTTCCACCACGCCGCCCACCTCTTCCACGCCCGCCCCCTGCGGACGCAGGACGTCGATCAGGTGGTTGAGCTGGAGGTGGTCGAAGCGGGACACGGCCTCCGCGATGGTCGCGGCGAACAGGACGTTGGCCGCGCGCCGTCCGTCCGCGCGGTCCAGGCCCTGTTCGAGCAGGATGCCCACGACGACCGGCTCCTGCTCCGCGGCACACTCCACCGGGCCGCCGGAGTACCCCGAGTAGTCGCCGAGCACCTGATCCACCGTCAATTGCAGTGCCTCGATGGCCGCACCGCCCTGGCAGGCGTAGTCGTCGGACTGGGCGTCGATGTTCCCGCGCAGCTTCGCCTCGTCGAGGGCCGGCCGGTAGGGACCCTCCCAGCGGCCGCCGACGAGCGCGCGCCCCGCCTTCCTGATCATGCTGAGCGGTACGTAGTGCGCCGCCCCGATCTCTATCAGCGCCAGATCGGCGCTGTCGTCCTGCCGGCACACCCGGCCGTCGATCCGGCTGCCGTCGGCCAGGACGATGTGTACGCTCCCGTCGGGCGTGCTCAGGCCCCGCAGGCAGTGCAGCGCGGTGAGGATGTAACGCGGCGTCAGCAGGAAGCCACCGCCGAGACGTTGCCGCGCCTGGTACAGATCGACCCAGTAGTCGGGGATCGTGCCGTAGTCGGGGATCGGGCTCGTCATGGCGTACCGGAAGTCCGCTCCACGGTGAGCGTGACCTCGAACGACGCCTCGGCCGACGCCTTGGAGAGGATCACTCCGGCCTCGGCCGCGAGCGTCAGACCGAAGGTGACCTCCATGCTGGAGACCTGCCAGCCGTCCCGGGCCGGGGCCTGCGTGAGGGCCTGCTGCGCGATGCCCGCGGCCTGCACGATCGCCTCCTCGACCTCGGCGGAGCGGTCGGCGAGCGGCGACGTCGTCCGGGTCCTGGCGGCGATCTGCCGGTTGCCGCCGGCGTCGAGCGCCACCGTCTCCACCCTGACCCGAGTCATGTGCTGTGTCGCCCCTGTATGTGCTTGCCGCGCGCGGCAGTTGAGTGATCCGGCCGGCGGACCGACCCCCATGAAAGCTTGTACGCCATTTCGGCGGCAAGAGTTCCCGGAAAGCGGGCCCGGTCCTCCGGTCAGGGCGCGAAGACCTGGGAGTCGTCGGCGAAGGCCTTGAACTCCAGTGCGTTGCCCGCCGGATCGAGCAGGAACATCGTGTGCTGCTCGCCGGTCTGCCCCGCGAAGCGGACGTAGGGCTCGATGACGAACTCGGTCCCCGCCGCGCGCAGCCGCCCGGCGAGCTCCTCGAAGACGGGGACGGTCAGGATCAGCCCGAAGTGCGGTACGGGGACGTCGTGTCCGTCGACCGGATTGTGGACGCGCCGGGCGCGCTCGGGTGCGAGGTGCGTGACGAACTGGTGGCCGTGCAGGTTCCAGTCGATCCAGGTCTCCGCGCTGCGGCCCTGCGGCAGGCCGAGGACGCCGCCGTAGAAGCGGCGCGCCGCTTCGAGGTCGTCGACCGGCACCGCCAGGTGGAACCGGGGTATCGGAGAGTCGGGAACGCTCATGACGTTGTCCTTCCTGTCGGTGCGGCGGAGCGGTAGTACGCCTAGCGCTTGCGTCCGACCCCGCCGAACATCGCCACCTCGTCCGGCTCCCCGTCCGCGGTGTCCTGCGCACGCCAGCGCGAGCAGGAGACCACGCCGGGGTCGAGGAGGTCCAGACCGTCGAAGAAGCGGGTGACCTGCTCGGGGGTGCGCTGGTTCAGCCTCGGGGTGCCGTTCTCGTTCCAGAACGCCACGGCCGCGTCGACGTCCGGCATGGCCGGGCTCGTGATGGTGTGCGACAGCACGAGATGGCTGCCGGAGGGCAGCGCGTCGAGCAGCCTGCGCACCACGCCGTAGGGGTCCTCGTCGTCGCCGACGAAGATGACCACACCGAGCAGGACGAGCGCGACGGGCTGGGTGAAGTCCAGTGTCCCCGCGGCCTGTTCCAGGATCTGCGGCACGTCGCGCAGATCGGCGTCGATGTAGTCGGTCCTGCCCTCGGGCGTGCTGGTGAGAAGGGCCTGGGCGTGGCGCAGGACGAGCGGGTCGTTGTCGACGTAGACGACCCTGGCGTCCGGCGCGGTGCGCTGCGCGACCTCATGGGTGTTGTCGACCGTGGGCAGGCCCGTGCCGATGTCCAGGAACTGGCGGATGCCCGCGTCGGCGGTGAGATGGCGCACCGCGCGCCCCAGGAAGGCCCGGTCGGCGAGGGCGTAGTCGACGATGCCCGGGTGGAGTCTGCGGATCTGCTCGCCCGCGGCCTCGTCGACGGGGTAGTTGTCCTTGCCGCCCAGCCAGTAGTTCCAGATCCGCGCCGTGTGCGCCCGGCTGGTGTCGATCCGGCCGAGGTCTCCGCCGCCGTACGCCTCGCTCGTCATGGGCCTTCTCCCGCCGTCCGTCGATCACGCTCGCGGCACTCACCCTAGTGCTCGGCGCCCGGCGGTTTCGGCGGGTCGGCCCCAACGGCCCTACGGGGAGGGCCCGTTCCTCGCGGAGCGGGCCCTCCCCATCGGCGGGACCGGACGTCAGACCCGGTCGGCCGCGATCAGCAGGTACTGGAACGAACCGTCCTTGTAGGAGTTGATGAACGCCTCCTCGATCCCCGTGACCAGCGAGGACGTGGCCCGCAGCTCCCAGTAGGGCAGCGTGTCGGGGGTGAGGTCGACGACGGCCTGCGGCACGAGGCGGTTGTCGGCCATGGCGCGCAGATACTCACGGCGCGAGTGGATGTTGCACTCGAAGTGCGCGTTGATCTGGGAGACCCACTTCGAGGGCTGGCCGTAACGCGGGTTCCAGCAACCGGTGATGGTCACATAGCGGCCACCGACCTTGAGGATGCGGGAGTGCTCGGCGAACAGGTCCTGGAGGTCGACGTACATGCTCGACTCGTTGTTCCACGAGCCCGCGGCCTTGCCGGTCTCGAAGGGCGTGGCGAGCATGTTGCAGACGCGGGCCCGGACGTGGTCCTGGATGCGGAGTTCCTGGGCGCGCCGGTTGGCGAACTCGGCCTGCTTGGCCGAGAGCGTGACACCTTCGACGGAGCATCCGAAGCGCTGGTGCGCCATGACCATCGAGCCGCCGCGCCCGCAGCCCGCGTCCACCAGGGTGTCGTCGCCGCCGATGTCACCGAGGTGTCCGAGCAGGCACTCGGCCTGCGCCGACTCCAGCCTGTGGAGCTCGGCGATGAGCTTCTTCTCGCTCTCGCTGTCCTCGGGGTCGCCGAGGGCGGTGCGGTCGACCTCACCGATGCCGTAGTGGTGGTGGTAGAGACCGTCGACATCGCCGAGACGCAGGTTCACGGGCCTGGCCTCCCCGTCCCAGTAGCGGGCGATGTCCCCCTGATAGGGCGTCGCGGGACCGGGGATGCGCACGGGGGCGTCGGTGGCGGTGAGTTCGGTGCTGGTCACAGATGAGTCCATTCTTCCTACCAGAAGTCGGGCAGGCTGTAGCGATAGGTGTTGGTGCGGTGCCAGTGGTGGTTGCCGTCGACCCATGCGGCGACGCCGCGCAGGAAGCGCTGCACGTTCGGCAGGGGGCAGTCGGCGGCCAGGGCCGCGGCTTCGGTCTCGAAGTCGTGCATGAGGTCGTTGTGGACCTCGACCGACTTCAGATAGGCGTCCCGGTCGGAGAGGCCCTCTCGTTCGGCGATCACGACGGGCAGGTTCAGGTGCCGGCCGGGGGCGTCGAGTTCCTTGGTGTAGGAGTAGAGGTCGTTGACGATGGTCGTCGCGTTTCCCGCGAGTGCGATGACCTTCTGCATGTCCGGTCGGGCGTGCAGGTCCGCGGGCAGTTCGTAGCCGCCCACGGTGTCGGTGATGGTCGGGCAGGGGCGGAAGTTGTTGAACTGGCGCATCGCCAGGTACTCCCACACCTCGGGCACCCGGTCCTCCTGGGCCCAGGAGGCCTCGGCGAGATAGCCGAGGTGCAGCCGGGCCATGTCGTGCCTGAACCGGTCGGCCTGGGCGGGGCTCGCCGCCTGGAGCAGGTACTCCATGGCGGAGCGGTAGGCGCGCCGCGGCGCGTCCGAGTACAGCGACTCGGCCCACTGCGGCTGGTACTCCCGCGTGGTGTACAGCGGGTCGAGGGCGGTGTGCGCGAGGAGCAGGCGTTCGCCGAGACCTACGGGTGAGCCGCCGTGGTCCTCGCAGTAGCAGTCGTCCACCGCGTTCTCGGCCACCATCAGGCGGGTGGCGATCATCAGGTGGTCGATCGTGGGCGCGTCCGGATGGCAGCCGACCATGTAGCGGCCCACGGAGAAGCCGTCGAACTGCTCCTCCCAGTCGTCGGGATACAGGGAAACCTCGTCCAGCGCCCAGGACTTGATCCTCCGGCTGATCTCCTCGACCCGCACGGGGTCGGGTTCGGGCACCGGGTGGTGGTAGAGGCCCGGGATGGGCTTGCCCTCGGCGGCCGAGGGTTCGGTGGTCGCCGGGAGTTCCGCGGGCTGCGGCTCCTCCCGCAGACTCAGCCGCAACCCCGCGGTCCCCAGTCCGGTGGGGCCCCGCAGGATCCGGTCCAGGTCTGCCTCGGGTGCCGGCGCCCCGGCCTGGGCGGGCACGGACGGCGTGGGCAGCTCGGGCGGCTCGGGCGGCTCGGGCACGAGAAGTGCGGGTGGTTCCGGTACCGCGGGCGCACTGGGCGCGCCGCCGGTCACGGCCTTGATGTCGCAGGCGCGGGCCACGGCGTCGGTGAGGACGTCGGTCCCGAAGCGGGCTGCCGTCTCGGGCAGGCTCGACTGCGGTGGTGTCGGCTCAGGCGCGGACATCGATGGCTCCTCGGCACCGTGGGGGAGTTGGGCGGCGGCCATCCGCTACCTGGGCCAGCGGGCGATCTGCACGTTCTCCAGCACGCCGACCGCGTCCGGCACGAGGATGGCGGCGGAGTAGTAGGTGCTGACGAGGTAGGAGGTGATCGCCTGCTCGTTGAGGCCCATGAAGCGGACCGAGAGCCCCGGCTCGTACTCGTCGGGGAGGCCGGTCTGGTGGAGACCGATGACGCCTTGGTTCTCCTCGCCGGTACGCATGCAGAGGATCGAGCTGGTCTTCTCCTCCGTGATCGGGATCTTGCCGCACGGCAGAATCGGTACGCCACGCCAGGCGGGGACCTGCTGGCCACCGAGGTCGACGTGGTCCGGGTAGATCCCGCGCGCGTTGAACTCGCGGCCGATCGCCGCGATCGTCTTGGGGTGCGCGAGGAAGAACTTGGAGCCGCGGCGCCGGCAGAGCAGCTCGTCCAGGTCGTCCGGCGTGGGCGGCCCCGAGTGCGGCTGGAGCCGCTGCTTGAAGTCGGCGTTGTGCAGCAGGCCGAACTCCCTGTTGTTGACCAGCTCGTGCTCCTGGCGCTCGCGCAACGCCTCGATGGTGAGCCTGAGTTGCTCCTTGGTCTGGTTCATCGGCCCGTTGTAGAGATCGGCGACCCTGGTGTGGATCCGCAGGATGGTCTGCGCGACCGAGAGCTCGTACTCGCGCGGCTTGAGCTCGTAGTCGACGAACGCGCCGGGCAGCGCGTGCTCGCCGGTGTGGCCCGCGGACATCGCGATCTCCGCCTCGCCCCGGTGGTTCTGCCGGCGCTGGGAGCGTGCGGCGAACTCCTCGAGGTGCTCGCGCAGGCCCGGGGCCGTGGACCGTACGGCGGCGAAGTCGGCGCGCGACAGGGTGAGCAGGGTGCCCGAGGTCTCCGCGGTGGCGGTCTGCTCCCACCGGGCGTCCTCGTCGAGGAGCGTGTGCTCGCCGAACTGGTCGCCGTCGGCGAGTACGTCCAGGTCGACCTCGTCGCCGTAACCGCCCACGGACTTCTGGCTGATGCGGCCGTGGGCGATCAGATGGAGCTGGTCCGCGGGCGCGCCGCGCTCGACCAGCGTCTCACCGGCGCGGAAGTCGCGCTGCACGCACCGGTCCGCGATGGCGGTGAGGACGTCCACGTCGTCGAAGCCGCGCAGCAGGGCCAGTTCACCGAGCTCACGCGGGATCACCCGGACCGTGGCACCGTCCTGGACGAACTCCACGGTCCCGTCGCCGACGGTGTACGACAGCCGGCGGTTCACCCGGTACGCGCCGCCCTTGGTCTCCACCCAGGGGAGCATCCGCAGCAGCCAGCGAGAGGTGATCTCCTGCATCTGCGGGGCGGATTTGGTGGTGGTGGCGAGGTTGCGGGCCGCCGCCGTGCCCAGGCTGGATTGCCGGGGAGGTTCCAGTCGCGCTTCCGGGCTCGAGTCAACAGTCATCGGGCGAGCTCTCCTTGCTCAGGGCGTGCGCGTATATGTGTGTTATGGGTCAACGGAAAGAAAAGGGGCATCCGAGCGGGAATCCGTCCAGATCCAGGGGGACACTAGTGGCCGAGCCACCCTCGAAGCCCAGGAAAACGGGTGACATTAACTCGATACGATGATCGCGACTCCGCGATGTTTGCCCGGGTACCGACGGGATTCAGCCGTTGACGGGCGGCGCGGTCGGGGCGGAATGGGCGGGCGGGGGCGGCCTCACACGGTCACCTGCCGGTGTACGCGGCGCGACGACGGGTGTACGGGGCGCGACGGACCGCGCGGCGCGCCGTCACAAACGCGACAGAACCCGGTCGAGCCACGGAACGGCAGGGGCGATACTCCGTGGCGCACGCTGTAGCGGCGGGGAGCCGAACGCGGAGGAACGGGACCGGTCATGGCCAAGATCCAGCACAGTTCGTCCCCCGGCACCCGCTGGGGCCGGGCCGTCGTCATCGGCGGCGGTTACGCGGGGCTCGTCACGGCGAGAGTCCTCGCCGACCACTTCACCGAGGTGCTCCTCCTGGAGCGCGACCCGGTCGACTCCGGCACCGGGGTGCACCCGCACGTTCCGCAGGGCTACCACGCCCACGCGCTGCTGGCCCGGGGAGGCGACGCCCTCGAGGGCCTCTTCCCCGGCCTCCGCGCCGAACTCGCGGAGCTGGGTGCGCCCGTCTTCGACTACGGCGAGCGGATCAACTTCCTGCTGCCGACCGGCTATGCGCCGTCCGCCACGGTCGGTGTCTCCGTGCAGACCTTCACCCGGGACGAGCTCGAACGCCGCCTGCGCCAGCGGGTGTTGGCGCTGCCCTCCGTACGCCTGCTCGCGGCGACCCGCTGCGAGACGGTGACGTCGAGCGCCCCCGGCAGGCTCGACCGGGTCCGCTACCGGACGGTCGGCGCGGATGAAGGGGCGACGGAGAGCGGCGAAACTACCGAAGCCACGGAAGTCACCCAGGCCACGGAAGCCACCCAAGCCGCCGATGCCACTGCCGCCGAGGCCACAGAGGTCACCGCCGACCTGGTCGTCGACGCCTCCGGCCGAGCCACGAAGGTCGACGGCTGGCTCCGGGACGCGCGGCTCCCGGTGTCCGCCAAGTCCCTGATCAAAGCGAAGATCACCTACACCTCCGCGTGCTACGAACGCCCGCCGGGGGACCGGCAGGATTTTGACGTCGCCTACCAGATGGCCTTCGCGCCCGGGGTGCCGCGCGGCGGGGTGATCCTCGCGGTGGAACGGCACCGCTGGATGTGCTCGCTGTTCGGCGTCGACGCCCATGTGCCGCCCACCGACGACGACGGCTACCTCGACTTCGCGCAGAGCCTCGGCAACCCGCGCCTCGCCGAACAGATCAAGCGCGGCACCCGGCAGGGGGAGATCCACCGTTACACCAACCCCGGCGACGAGTGGCGCCTGCACCACAAGAACACCCGCTGGCCCGAACGCCTGATCGCGGTCGGCGACGCGCTCTGCGTCTTCAACCCGGTGTACGGACAGGGGCTGACGGTCGCGGCGCTCGAAGCGCAACTGCTCGACGGGCTGTTGCGGCGGCGCAGGGCCGACGGATCAGGGCTCGACGGCCTCAGCCGCACCTACCTGCGCGGTGCGGCCCAGGTCATCCAGGTCCCCTGGACCATGGCCACCAGCTCCGACCTCATGTGGTCCCCCGAAGGCCAGCCGCTCTCCGCCCGCTTCGCCCACTGGTACAACCGGCACGTCTTCGCACTCGCGGTGCACGACACGGACGTCTGGGCGCGCTTCGTCCGCGTACTCAACATGACGGCCCCGCCGACGCTGCTGTTCCGGCCACGGGTGCTGGCAAGGGTCCTGGGACGCGCGCTCTCATCGAAGTCATCGAAATGAGCGAACCGGCTCACATCGACGGGATAGACACTTCGGTTCCGCACAGCGCACGCGTCTGGAACTACTGGCTGGGCGGAAAGGACCATTACGAGGCCGATCGGGCGGCAGGAGACGCGTACAAGGACACGTTCCCCCTGATCGTCCCCATGGCCAGAGAGTCACGCGATGTACTGCGACGCACCGTCGGCTGGATGACCGGACAGGGCATCAAGCAGTTCCTCGATGTGGGCGCGGGCCTGCCCACGGCCAACAACACCCACGAGATCGCCCAGCGCGTCGTGCCCGACGCCCGCGTCGTCTACGTGGACCACGACCCGCTGGTGCTGTCGCACGTCGACACGCTGCTGCGCAGCACGCCCGAAGGCGCCACGGACTACCTGCTGGCGGACATGCGCGACACCGCCACCGTCCTCCGGGGCGCGGCCAGGACCTTGGACATGTCCCGGCCTATCGGCCTGGTCATCAACGATGTGCTGGGCCACATCGAGCCTTGGGAGGACGTCCTGACGCTGGTGCGCGGGCTGACGGCCGGTCTCCCTTCGGGCAGCTACGCCGCGCTGAGCCACGCCGACGCCGATGACGAACTCCACCGCAGCGTGCAGGAGGAGTACAACAACTCCGGCGCCATTCCGTACGTGCTGCGCGGGCCGGAGCAGACCATCCGCCTCTTCGACGGCCTGGAGCTGACCGACCCCGGCTTCGTGCCGTGGCCGCGGTGGAAGCCCGACGCGGCCATGCCCGGATCGCTTACCGTCCGAGCCGGCTGGGTCGGCGTGGCGCGGGTTCCCTGACCTCACCCGCAGGGAACCCCGGACCCCGGCCGGGGCCCGCCCGCCCCGGCTCACGGCTTGCGGGCGACCCCGACATACAGCGGGATCTGTTCCCGGCAGGTCTCCGTGCCGGGGACGGGGTGCCACTGGGTGGAGACGGTGATTCCCGGCTCGCACAGGTCGAGTGCGTGGAAGAAGGCGGCGAACTCCTCGCGGGATCGCGCCCGCACGGAGTCGGGGCCCCGGCGATAGATCGCGTCGATGCGCTCCCAGATGGCGGGTTCGAAGTCGGACGTGACGTGCGACAGCACGAGGTAGCTCCCCGGGGCCAGGGACGCGACGAGCTCGTCGACGATGCGGTAGGGGTCGTGGGGACCTGAGACGAACTGGAGCACGGAGACGATCGACAGCGCGACGGGCCGCTGGAAATCCAGGTGCTCCCGGGCGAACGCGAGGATCTCGCGAGGCTTCTTGAGGTCGGCGTGGAGGTACTCGGTGCGGCCCTGCGGTGTGCCGCCGAGCAGGGCCCGCGCATGCCGCAGGACCAGCGGGTCACGGTCCGCGTACACGACGCGTGCGCTCGGAATGATCTCCTGTACGACCTGGTGGAGATTCGGCTCGGTGGGGATTCCCGTCCCGATGTCCAGGAACTGATCGATCCTTTCCAGCGCCATGTACCGCGAGGCCCGGTGCATGAACGCCCGGTTCGACCGGGCGGTCTCCCTGACGTGCGGAAAGATCTCCCGGATGTCCTCGCCGGCCTTCCGGTCGGGAGGGTAGTGGTCCTTGCCGCCGAGGAAGTAGTCGTAGATACGGGCTGAATGCGGGGTGCCGGTATCCATCTCGTCGGCACCGAATCCCTGTTCCCTCACGCCAGTCCTCCCATGCGGTACGTCATCACACGGACGTCAGATCGTGCTCGACCCAACACCTGACACGCGCCGGACCGGCCTCCGCGGCGCCGGGCCCGCCCCTGGTTACCGTTCCGGCATGGCCGACTACCGTATCGAGACCGTACGCAACGGCGAACGCGACTGGACCGCCCGCAACGACCGCGGTGCCGAGGTCCGGATCGCCGCCGCCGACAATCCTGACGCCCAGCCCTCCTTCACCCCCGTCGAACTCCTCCTCGCCGCGCTCGGCGGCTGTGGCGGGCTCGTCGTGGACCGCATCGCCCGCACCGTCGAACACGACGGGCTGCGCATCGTCGTGGACTCGTTGGCCAGGCCCGAGGACGAAGGCCGCGTCGGCGTCCTCAGGGTCGCCTACGAGATCGACCTGCCCGAGGGCGAGGACAAGGCCGGGGAGACGCTGGAGCGCGCCATCCGGCTGACCCACGAGAAGTACTGCACGGTCAGCCGCACCGTCGAACACGGGGCGCGCGTCGAGGCGCGCGGACCCGACGGGAGCACGCTCTTCGCCGCCCGATGACCGGGGCACCCCTGCCGACGGACGCCACGCCGTCGGCAGGGGACCGGCCGGAGCCGGGAAGCGTCGGTCAGGACAGCGGCTCCACCCACACATCGCGGAAGCGGACCTTGTTGCCGTGGTCCTGGAGGCGGATCGCGCCGGCCGCGGCGGACTCCGGGTCGCCCGCGCCCGTCGGCCCGTCGACGGCCACGTCGTCGTGGACCTTCCGGCCGTTCCACACCACCGTGACCCTGGCGTCCGACGTCTTCTTCCCCGCCCCGTCGAACCGCGCGGCGCGGAAGGTGATGTCGTACGTCTGCCAGGTCTCCGGCGCCGTGGACGCGTTGAGGTCGGCGGCCTTCTTCTGGTAGATCGCCCCCGCCTCGTTGTTCGCGAGCTTCTCCACGCCGTACGAGTCCAGGATCTGCACCTCGTACCGCTCCTGGAGGTAGACCCCGCTGTTGCCGCGGTCCTGCCCGGTGACGTCGTCCGGGAGCTTCGGCACCCGGAACTCGACGTGCAGCTTGAAGTCGCCGAAGTGCCGCTTGGTGCGCAGATCGCCGCAGCAGACCTCCATCGACTTCTCCGCGGTGTGCGGCCACTCGGCGCTGCGCCCGTCGGAGTGCTGCCAGGCGGTCGAGACGCTGCCGCCCGAGAACAGGTCGATCCGGGCACCGGGTCGGGTGACGTCCAGCGCGTCGAGGTTCACATGACCGGTGTCGCCGGGCCCGACCGCGTACGTGATCGTGTTGTGGCCCTTGCGCAGGTCGAGCCGCTCGGTCTTGGTGGACCAGCGTTTCCACTCGTCGGTGGACGGCAGACTCGTCCGCCGCGCGGCGCCGCCGTTGACGCTGACCCCGATCGTCTTGGTGCCGGGCGCCGGATGCGGGCCGTTCGCGTAGCGCAGGCCCACGTCGTACGCGCCCTTCTTGTCGACCACGACGTCGAAGGACGCCTTGGCGCCCTGCGCGCCGAAGCCGTCCACGAACCCGCCGCCGGTGAATCCGGCGTGCTCGGTGGCGATGCCCGCGCCGCCGGAGAGCCGGGCGGACTCGGCGTCATACGTGGTCACGGGCTCCGGCGGCCCCGGCTTGGCGTTCAGCGTGTACCAGGCCTCGGTGGACCACAGCTGCTCGCCGCCTACGGCCGAGAACGGGCGGGGCGAACGGACGTGCACCACCCGGTCCGACTTCAGTCCGGGGATGGTCAGCCGCACCTTGCGGCGGTCCTCGGAGAGCGTCGCGGCCGCCACCGGCAGCGACTCCTCGTCGACCTTCGGACCGCCGTAGGCGGGCGTCGGCACATAGCGCCACTGCTCGACGGAGTACGCGCCCTTGGTCAGCTTGGCCGCGGTCTCCTCCGACAGGGGCTTGGTGTAGGTGAGTTCGAAGCCGTCGCGGGTGGCGCGCATCGTCTTGATGTCGAAGGCCGTCGTGCCGTTCGGCGTCAGTTTCTGGAGGCCGAAGCGGAGCTTGCCCGCCTGGCCCCAGTTGCCGTCGGCACCGAGTCCGCCGGTGTAGATCGCGCCGTCGGGCCCCTCGCTGATTCGGGTGATGCCCGACTCCAGGCCTTGCGTGTGCCGGAACACCGCGCCCTGGTACTCGCCGCCGACCTTCTCCAGATCGGCCCGCTGGAGCCCGCCGTACGTGACGTCTCCGAAGACCATCTGCCCGGCGAACGGGCCCTTCTTCAAGCGCATCGGCGTACTGGGCGAGTTGGCGATCTCGTTCTGCGGCAGCCAGAGCGCCGGCTTGGTGACGGGCTCGTCGTCGTACGGTCCTCGCGGGTTCATGCGGTGGTTGAAGAACCGGTCCTGTTTGACGTGCACCAGCTTGGACGCGGGCAGCCAGCCGCCCTGGTTGTCCGCCACGAACAGATCGCCGCCGGGACCGCGCCCGATGCCGTTCGGGGTGCGCAGGCCACCGGCCAGGTAACTCACCTTCCCCGTCGCCTTGTTGACCTTGATGGTCGTGCCGCGGTTCGGCGCGGGCTGGGGATCGGTGGTGGCGCCGCCGTAGTTGATGGCGACGGAGAGGTTCAGATAGAAGTCGCCCTTGTCGTAGAGCAGTCCGAAGGCGAACTCGTGAAAGTTGCCGCCGTACGGCCACTCGGCGATCTTCCGCTTCTGGTCGGCGACGTCGTCACCGTTCGTGTCGTTCAACTCGGTGAGCTGGTGCTTCTCCGACACGTACAGCTTTCCGTCCACGTACTTGATGCCCATCGGCTCCTTGAGCCCGTCGGCGATCTTCTCGTACGTGACCTTGTCGGGCCCGGTGTCACCGGTGACGTGGTCGAGGAGGTACACCTCGCCCTTCGTCTCCGTGCTGCCGCCCCAGGTGGAGATCGCGAGCCGCCCGTCGGGCAGCCAGTCCATCGCGGTCACCTGCGGTTCGAAGCCCTTGGGGCGCAGGTCGGTCAGGTCGTACCCGGGGTTGACGTCGGTGAGCGGCAGGCCGTCGCCGGGGGTGTCGAGCGTTCCCTCGCACTCCTTGCGGCCCGGCGCCGTGACCCGTACGACGTCGGAGTCCGTGCTGAGCACGGAGTTGGGCACGGTGCTGAACCCGTCCGCCCCCGGCGGCTTCCACTGGAGGGTGACCTGCTGGTCGCCGCCAGCGTCGAAGTGGTCGATGCGCAGCGGCTGGTAGCCGGCGGTCAGCGTGACCGAGCCGTCCTTGGGTTCGGCGCCGTGCAGCCCGTCGTGGTCGATGACGCGCCGGTCGCCGAGGAAGAGCCGCGAGCCGTCGTCGCTGATCAGCCGGAAGTCGTACGAACCGGCTGCGGGCACGTTCAGGTTGCCGGTGATCTGCGAGACGAAGTTGTCGTCGAACCCGAAGCCCTCGGTCGACTTCCAGTCGGCGGCCGGGATCAGCTTGTCGACGTTGGGGGTCTGCGCGGGCTTGAGGTCGCAGAGCTTCTTGAGGGGGGTCCGGACGTCGAACACCCGTAAGGTGACGCCGGGTTCCTGCGGCGGCAGATCGGCGAAGGGTTTCGGACCGCCCTCGGCGGACGCGGCGCCGGCGGGCGTGAGGAGCCCGCCGCAGAGGAGGGCGGCGAGAAGCACTCCGGTGGACCCGGTGGATCTTCGGCCTCTGCGGCGGGGCGGGCCTGACATCGGCCTGGGACGTGGCTTCACTCTTCCTCCTGCGTGGTTCCGGGATTCCGGCATGGGTTACGCAGATCTCTGTGGCAAAGCGACGCTCAGCGTAGGGATGACCCCGGAGCGCGTCCATACTTTGTCCTCAGAAAGGAAGAACTGAGGTGGGCCGGGTGCGGCGCCGGACTACGGAACGCGCGCGACGCCCACGTAGAAGCCGCTCAACTCCTCGACGGGCGCGGGCGATTCCTTGTACCACTTGGTCGCGGTGACCAGACCCGGGTCGAGCAGTTCGAGCCCCTCGAAGAACGGCTCGACCTCCGCGCGCGTCCGCATCCGCAGCGGGATCTCGCCCTTGCGGTACGTGGTCGTCACCGACTTCACCAGGTGCGGGTGCTCGTCGGTGGTGCCGTGCGAGAACATCAGGTAACTGCCCGGGGGCAGCGCGTCGACCAGCGTCCGCGTCAGGGCGTAGGGGTTCTCCTCGTCCGTGATGAAGTGCATCAGGGCGATCATCGAGAGCGCGACGGGACGCGAGAAGTCCAGGAACGCACGGGCGTGTTCGAGGATCGCGTCCGGCCTGCGCACATCGGCCTCGATGTAGTCGGTGGCGCCTTCGGGACTGCTGACGAGCAGCGCCTCCGCGTGCCGCAGCACGATGGGATCGTTGTCGGCGTAGGCGATCCGCGCGGACGGCACGATGCCCTGCACGATCTGGTGCAGATTCGGCTCGGTCGGGATGCCCGTCCCGACGTCCAGGAACTGATCGATCCCGTTGCCCGCGAGCCAGGCCGCCGCCCGGTGCATGAAGGCCCGGTTGCGCATGGCGTTGAGCCGGGCCTCCCGCGGCAGCTTCTCCGCCACTTCCTGGTCGACCGGATAGTTGTCCTTGCCGCCGAGCAACCAGTCGTACACGCGCGCCGGATGCGCCCTGCTGGTATCGATACGGCTTCCGGAGGACTGTGACGTCATGCGTGACTCCAGCGTGTGCGCGGCAGCGGGCCAGGCGATTATGTCATTGGCCTGAACTTCGCGGTGCGTGGCCGCCCGTGCGGGGCGGCCACGTGTCTCACTGCTCCTGCCGCCAGCCCGTGCTGTCCGGGCACGTCGTGGACGCGGTGCCGAAGGCGAACGTGAGGAAATGCTTCAGCGCCGGGGTCCAGGTCTTGAACTCGTGCCCGTCGGGCCCCGAGCAGTACAGGTGGGAGACGTTCTGACGCTTCAGGATCTGGTGGAAGTCGTTGTTCCAGGCGTACGGGTCCTCGGCGCGACCGCTGTAGAGGGCCATCTTGCCGCCGTACGACCGGTAGGCGGCGGGACGCGTCTCGGCGACCTGGGCGGGGTTGAGATTCGGCCAGGTGGACTGCGATCCGAAGACGAGTTCGGTGCGCTGCGACGCGTTGGGGTTGCCGGGGAAGAGGTACTTCCAGAAGTTCCCGACGTCGGCGCCCGCGCCGTGCCACCAGAAGCGGGCCCCGTAGACGGTGGTGCCGCTGTTGATGATCGACTGGTGGTCGGCGCGACGGAGGTCCGTGCCGCCGGAGAAGGAGCCCACGGCGCTGAACACGTCGGGGTGCTGCGCCGCGTACTTCAGCGCGCCGAACCCGCCCATGGACATGCCCGCGACGGCGCGCTTGCCGGACGTGGCGAAGTGCGCGTCGATCCAGGGAACCAACTGCTTGATGTGGAAGGTCTCCCACTGCGGTGTGAAGTTGCCGTACGTGTAGCCCGGCCAGTCGGAGTAGAAGCCGACCTTGCCGCCCTCGGGCATCACCACGATGCCCTTGAAGCCGGCTTCCCTGACGCTCCGGGTGATGTCACCGCCGCCGCTGGACCACTGCTCGTAGTCGGCGGCCCCGCCGTGCAGGAGGTAGAGCACCGGATATCTGCTCGACGGGTCGTAGTCGGCGGGCAGGTGGACGCGCACCCGGACCGGTTTGCGCACCGGGTCGATCTGCGGCGCGCCAGGGCCGCGGGCGGTGAAGAGGGCGGCCGAGGTGAACTCCGCCTCACAGACCAGGCCGTCGGGGGACGGCTTCCAGTACTGCATGTCCAGGCCGTTCGAGTCTCCCGACCCGATGTCGGGACAACTGACCGCGGCCGCCGCCGAAGCGGTGGGCGCGGTCAGCCCGACGAAGGCAAGGCCGACCCCCAACGTGGCGGCCGCCAGCCAGGACTTGATGGTGGATACGGACCGACGCATGGTTCCCCAATCGGTTCGACGCTCATGGAGGTGCCGCGCCGTCGAGTGGGGGACCGACCGGTCGCGCGCAGGTGGGCCCTGACGCTATCCCCGCCGTCGCGCCACCGCGTACAGCGGCGGTTGGACATTGGCTACCGCGCTGGTTTACCCGGCCGGGCTCAGGCCCGCTCCGCCAGCGCTCGCGTGCCAGGAGCGCAGCTCTCCGAGAGTTCGTCGAACGCGGCGGGCGCCAACTGTCTGGCCGCGGATCCCCTTCTGCTGCCGTCGAGTTGGGCGCACGCGTCGTCCAGCCACCGGGGGACGGGCTCGACCCCGATGAAGGCGGCGAGGCGGGTCAGTTCCTCGCGGGGCCCGTCGAGCAGGTCCTCGTAGCCGAGCATCGTGCCCTGTCCGGCGGGCAGGGATTCGATGAACCGGGCCCCGTCGACGACGAGTTCGGACCACAGGTCACCGAACCTGCGCAGCGGGAAGTCCCGGTCGCGTACGAGAGCGGGGTCGAAACTGTCGGCGAGCAGGGGCGCGAGCTCCGGCGGCAGCGAACTCACATGTTCGGCCGTCAGATCGGCGAAGTCCTCCACGCCCGCGCGTTCCTTGATCTCACGGATCAACGTGATCGTGCGGTATCCGATGTGACGGCTCATGGACAGCGCACAGTCGGGACCGTCCCGGTGCAGATGCACGAACTTCGCGTACGGGAAGGTCTCCCGCAGCCCCGGCGCCCAGCCCGTCGAGTAGCCGGAGCGCTCGACGACGGCGGTGCGCCCGAACCGCGCGCCGAGCAGCGCGAAGAGCGCCTCGTGGTGCTCCGCGGCGGTGCGTTCCGGCCAGTCGACGACCACCGCGTTGAGCTCGTCGAGCAAGGCGTCGGGGTCGTCGGTCAGGTGGGGCAGCACCATCAGGGAGAGCGCGGGAACGCCGGTGGTCTCCGCCGCGTACCGCCCCGGGCGCAGCGGGTACAGGAACTCGGGCATCAGGAGCCCGCTGCGGAGCATGCTCGCGAAGTACGGGGTGGGCCGGAACAGCGCCTGCCAGAACTCCGCGCCCGACAACCGGCCCGGGGGGAAGGCCGCGTCGCCGACCGATGCCATGTACTCGTTGAGGCTCAGTACGTCGGGGTGGGTGTTGAGGATGCGGGACAGCGCGGTGGAGCCGCTGCGGCCCGTACCGATGACGAAGGTCAGGCTGCGCAAGGTCACTCTCCGGGGGCACGTGGCGGGTGGTCGGGTGTTCCGGGGGCTTGCCGCACCAACCTCGGCCGGCCTCAGCCCGCGTCGGCCGACTCCGCGACGCCCTGCGGCCGCACGTCCTTCGGCTGCACGACGCCCGTCGGCTGCACGACGGTGTACATGACCGAGCGCTGCTGCTTGTGGCGCTGGATGCGGCCCTTGGCCACCAGGGATTCCAGCGTGTTGCGCACCACCTGCGGCGTGGGGTTGCGGCTCGGGTGCTTCTCCAGGAGCTCGTCGCGGAGCTCCTTGGCCAGCCTCGGTTCGGTGTAGGCGGCGAGCAGCTCCAACAGCACCTCTCCGAGCAGGGGTTGGCGCGAAATCGGCTGCGCGCTGCTCTTCACGGTCTTCGTGGAGCTCTTCGCAGCGCTCCGCGTGCCGCTCTTCGGCGCGGTCTTCTTGTCGCCGCTCTTGCTGATGCTCTTGCCTGCGCTCTTGGCGGTGGTCTTTCCGGTCGCCTTGGCCGTGGTCTTGGGCGCTTTGACGCTCGCGGGCGAAGTCGCCTCCGATGCCTGCGATGCCGAGGACCGCGTGCCGGACGCCGCATCGGCCGCCGCCGTGGCCCCGTTCGCGCTTCGCCGCTTCGCTTTCGCGACCTCGGGCTCCTCCTGCGCCTGCTCAGGCAGACGCGAGGCATCCGCGAAACCCTCGTACCGCTCCGCGAGGTTGAGCATGTCCGTGAGGAGGTTCTCCTCCTGCTTGAGAAGCTCGATCCGCTTCGCCAGTTCTTCCTGGCGCCTACGGTTCTCCGTCAGATCCGACGCGACCTGTTCCACGTACCGCGACCGGAGCTTGGCGGCTGACTGGCTGCTCACAACCGTTCACTCCCTCGATAAGAATGTGCTGCGCATGGTACCCACGCCGAGGGGCCCGCGCCGACGGAGAACGGTTTGTCGAACATGTGCACTCTTCACACATGTGAGCGCGCCGTGACGGGAGACGTCTTCTTGCGCGCCCGGTAGGCGGCGGCCTTGATCTTGTTGCCGCAGGATTCCATGCCGCACCACTGGCGCCGCATGCCGCGGGAGCGGTCGATGTAGACGCGCGTGCACTCGGGGTTCCCGCACTCCTTGAGGAGCGGGACGTCCTGTCCGCCGAGCAGCTCGACGGCCTGCCGGGCGACCGTCGCGAGGGCCTGCCCCGGTGTCGCCTCGTTGTGCCGCCCGGCCATGGAGAGCTGCGGCGTCACCGGGGTCTCGCGCGCCGCGCCGTTGAGCACGGCGAGCGCCTGGCGGTCGAACTCCTCGCCGAGGCGGCGGTTGGTGAGGAGGAGGTAGAGCGCCTCGCGCACGGTCGTCGCCGCCCGGACGTCCGCGTCGTCACCGGGTGTGATCGCGTCCACGAGCCCGGACTCCAGATACCAGGCGTTGAGCCGCTCCGGCGTCACGAACATCTCGAACCGGGCCGAGCGCCGCGCGCGCAGCGTGGCCGCGAAGTCGAGGGCCGGGTGTCCACACACGAAAACATGGTCGAGATTCACATCACCATCCTGACAGGTGACCGTCGAGGAGGGCAATGAGAGTCACCTGCCCGCGGCGACGGCTCCCTCCCGCCGGGTGTCTCCCCGTTCGAGCCGGATCTCGCGCCCCTGCCACCGTCGCCGGAGCCAGCGGTCGTGGCTCGCGACGACGATCGCGCCGGAGCCCGTCGACAGGGCGTCCTCCAGCTCGTCGCACAGTCGAGGGGAGAGATGGTTGGTGGGCTCGTCGAGCAGCAGCAACTGCGGCGGACGGGCCACGAGCAGGGCAAGCGCGAGCCGGCGCCGCTGCCCGACGGACAGCAGGCCCACGGGTTTGTCCAGGTCGGCGGCTTCCAGCAGACCAAGCGAGGTCAGCGGTACCTCCTCGGCCCGCGCCGGTCCGAGCGACAGCGCATAGGTGTCACGGGCCGTCCGGTCGGCGCGGTCGAACACGGTGTCCTGGGTGAGCAGCCCCACCGTGAGGCGACGCAGCCCGCGGACCTCGCCCTCGGCCGCGAGCTCCCCGGCGAGCACGGCGAGCAGCGTCGACTTGCCCGCGCCGTTGCCGCCGGTGACCAGCAGCCGGTCGGTCGCCGACACGTCGAGTCGGTCCAGCGACAGGCGACCGGGAACCCGTACGTCCCGCAGGGCGACCAGCGGCTGCGGACCGGCCGCGGCCCCCTCCACGTCCACCTCTGTCTCCGCGGTCAGCGCCCCCGCCGCGAACCGCAGCGGCCGGGGCGGCTCGGTGACCTGCGCGCGCTCCAGCTCATCGAGGCGGCGTGTGGCGTTGCGGACCCGGCGGGAGATCTGGCTCTGCACCCGGCCGGCCCGGTGGCCGTAGCCCATCTTCTCGTTGTCGCGCGGCCCCCGGTCCGGCGCGACCCGGTGCGCGGTCACACCCGCCGAGCGGCGCAGCGCTTCCAACTCCTCCTGCTCATCGGCGTACCGCCGCTCCCAGCGGTCCCGCTCGGCCCGCTTCTCGCCCAGGTAGGCGCTGTAGTTGCCGCCGTACCTGACCGGCCCCTCCACCGCCGGGTCGAGGTCGACGAGGTCGGTGCAGACGGCGTCGAGGAACGCCCGGTCGTGGCTGGCGGCCACCACGGTTCCCGGCAGGCCGCGGATCTGGTCCTCCAGGAAGGCGGCGGCGCCGTCGTCGAGGTGGTTGGTCGGCTCGTCGAGGAGCAGCGCCGAAGGCCGCCGTACGAGCAGCGCGGCCAGGGCGAGCCTGCCGCGCTGCCCGCCGGAGAGCGAGCCGAGCGTGCGGTCGTGCCCGAGCGCACCGAGGCCGAGTCCTTCGAGGACGAGGGCCGCGCGCCGGTCGGCGTCCCAGGACTCGCGGTCCTGGGCCCGCTCCAGACGGCTGCCGTAGGTGTCGAGGAGTTCCCGGTGACCGGGGGAGTCCTCGGGGATCCGCGCGAGTTCCTCGCCGAGCCGCGCCAGTTCGGCGAGGTCCTCGCGCGCCTCGCGCAGCGCGTCGTCGAGTACGACGGCGATGGTCGACGCGGTGTCGAACGGCATCTCCTGAGGGAGGAAGCCGAGATCGGAGGGCCGGGTGACGCTGCCCGCTTCGGGTGTGTCGGCGCCCGCGAGCACCCGCAGCAGGGTGGACTTGCCGACGCCGTTCTCGCCGATCAGGCCGATGCGGTGGCCGGGGGACGCGGTGAGGGAGACGCCGTCGATGACGCGTCGGCCGCCGAGGGTGCGGACGACGTCATGGGCGAGGAGAGCGGCCTTGAGCACGGGAATGTCCGTCCTGGGCACGGGAGTCCCCGTGCCACGTGTTCGGTGGTGGGCCCGCCGGGCGCAGGGCCTCGGGCGCGGGCCACGTCACACGTCGACGGCTCACACCTCGGGCCCCCCGGTCTCCTTGAGCGTCCCGTCGGCCAGGCGCAGCCAGCGGTTCACCCCGATCTCGGCGAGGAACTTCTCGTCGTGGCTGATCACGATGAAAGCACCCCGGTAGGAGTCGAGCGCACTCTCCAACTGGCCCGCGCTGACCAGGTCGAGGTTGTTGGTCGGCTCGTCGAGCAGGAGCAGCTGCGGGGCGGGTTCGGCGCACAGGACGCAGGCCAGCGTGGCGCGCAGCCGCTCGCCGCCGGAGAGCACCCGTACGGGGAGGTGGGCCCGTGCGCCCCGGAAGAGGAAGCGGGCGAGCAGGTTCATCCGCTCCGCCTCGGGCCGCTCGGGGGCGAACGCGGCGAAGTTCTCCGCCACGGTGCGGTCCAGGTCGAGCAGGTCAAGGCGCTGCGAGAGATAGGCGATCCGGCCTTCGCCGCGTTTGATCTCCCCGCTGTCCTGGGCGAGTTCACCGGTGATCAGCCGCAACAGTGTCGTCTTTCCGGCGCCGTTGGGACCGGTCAGCGCGATGCGCTCGGGGCCGCGCACGGTCAGGTCGACACCGTCCTCGGCGAACACGGCCCGTCCCGCGTGGTGGACCTGAAGTCCTTCGCCGATGAAGAGATTTCGCCCGGCGGGCACCTGTGTGTCGGGCAGGTCGAGGGTGATGCGCTGTTCGTCGCGCAGCGCGCGCCCCGCCTCGTCGAGCCGGGCCTTGGCCTCGCTGACCCGGGTCGCGTGCATCTGTCCGGCCCGGCCCGCCGACTCCTGCGCGCCGCGTTTCATGTTGCCGGCGAAGATGCGGGGGAGCCCGGCGCTCTTGAGGTTGCGGGCGGCGTTGCTCTGGCGCCGTTCGGCGCGTTCGCGGGCCTGCTGCATCTCGCGCTTCTCGCGCTTCAGCTCCTGCTCGGCGTTGCGGATGTTCTTCTCCGCGACCTCCTGTTCGGCCCGCACGGCCTCCTCGTACTCGGTGAAGTTGCCTCCATAGAGGCGCAGTTCGTCGCTGTTGAGCTCGGCGATGCGCTCCATGCGGTCGAGCAGCGCACGGTCGTGGCTGACCAGGAGCAGACAGCCGGTGAAGTCCGAGAGGACGTCGTAGAGCTGGTGCCTGGCCTCCAGGTCGAGGTTGTTGGTCGGCTCGTCGAGGAGCAGCACGTCGGGGCGCTTGAGCAACTGGGCGGCGAGGCCCAGGGAGACGACCTGGCCGCCGCTGAGCGTGCTCAGGCGCCGGTCGAGGGCGAGACCGGCCAGGCCGAGCCGGTCGAGCTGGGCACGGGTGCGCTCCTCGATGTCCCAGTCGTCGCCGATGACGGCGAAGTGCTCCTCGCTCACGTCACCGGACTCGACGGTGTCGAGTGCGCGGATCACCGCGGCGACACCGAGCACCTCGGCGACCGTGAGATCGCCGGTCAGGGGGAGGCTCTGCGGGAGGTAGCCGAGCGTGCCGCCGACCGTCAACGAGCCGGTGGCGGGCTTGAGTTCACCGGCGATCAGCTTGAGCAGCGTGCTCTTGCCGGAGCCGTTGGGCGCGACGAGGCCGGTACGGCCGGGCGCCACCGCGAAGGACAGGTCGTGGAAGACGGGAGTGTCGTCGGGCCAGGCGAAGGAGACGTTCGAGCAGACGATGGCGGCATCGGACATGGAGGTGACCTCGATGGAGTACGGGCAGACAGAGCTCTGCCCTGGGCAGCGTGGGAAAGGGGGGTACGACGAAGGCGGCCACGGCAGCAGCACCCATGCGGCGCCGACCGACGGCCGTCAGATCCGGATCTCATCCGGAGATGTCGTCTTCACCCACCACGTCTGCTGCTCCTCGATCAAATGGGCCAGGTCACTCGCAGCGTAGCAGGTGTCTCGGGCCGCGCAGGGCGCCGCTGCCCGTACGCCGCCGACCACTTCATACGTGTGAGCACCGGCATCGGCGCCGCGCGGCCACGACGGCCGTCAGTCGATGCGGTAGCGCACCGGCAGGGACAGCACGCCGCGGATGATCCCGGAACCGATCCAGTCGAGCGAGTCCAGCGGGGCGGCCGGCTCCAGTTCGCGCACACGGGAGAGCAGGACGCGCAGGGCGATGGTCGTCTCCAGCCGGGCGAGCGGCGCGCCGAGGCAGTGGTGGACGCCGTGTCCGAAGGCCAGATGACGGGAGCCCTGCCGGGTCACGTCGAGCCCCTCCGGCGCGCGGCCGTCCGGCTGTGGTGCGTCGTGCCCGGCCGAGCCGAGCGCGACGACGACCATGCTCCCCCGGGGGATCGACACCCCGCCCAGCTCCAGGTCGCGCGCGGCGTAGCGGCTCGTCGAGCGCTCGACGGAGGTGTCGTGGCGCAGGAACTCCTCGACCGCGCCGGGCAGCAGCTCCGGCCGTTCGCGCAACAGCCGCAGCTGGTCCGGGTGCCGCAGCAGCGCGAGCACGGAGTTGCCCAGGAGATTCACCGTGCTCTCGTGGCCCGCGACGACCAGCATCATGGCGGTGCCGACCAGTTCCTCCTCCGAGAGCCGGCCGTCCTCCTGGTCGCGCACGGCCACCAGAGCGGACAGCAGATCGTCCTGGGGACGGCGGCGTTTCTCCGCGACCAGCTCGGCGAGCAGCCCGTGCAACGAGGCGAGCGCCGGGCGGTGTTCGGGCGATGCCACCTGGAGCGCCTGCGCCGACCAGCGGCGGAAGTCCAGGTGATACTCGGGCGGGATACCGAGGAGTTCGGCGATGACCGTGGCGGGCAGCGGGGCGTTGAACGCCTCGACGAGGTCGAGTTCGCCCGACGGGGGCATCGCGTCGATCAGGTCGTGGGCGATCCGTTCGGTGCGCGGAGCCATGTCGCTCGTACGACGCGGGGTGAACGCCGCCGAGGCGAGGCCCCGAAGACGGGTGTGCTCGGGCGGATCGGCCTCCATCATCTGCGCGCCGAGCCCGACCGAGGGCTTGTTGAGGACATAACCGGCGGCGGCCAGGGCCTCCGCGGCGGGGGTGGCGTCCTTGCGCAGGTCGGGATGGGTCAGCACCTCCCTGGCCAGGTCGTAGCCGACGACCACCCAGCCCTTCAGGCCGAGAGGGAACTCGGCGGGGTGGAGGGGGCCGAGTTCCCTGAGCCTCGCGTACCGCGCGGGCGCGTCGGCCTTGAACGAGGGGTCGATGACCACCGTGCGGTCCTGCTGCGGGCACTGCTCGTGCGGGCTCATGCGTGTCTCCCGTCGGTCGGAGTGTCGACCTGTGAACGAACGAGGGTCCCTTGCGGGTTCGCCCTGTCGCCCCGCGGTTCGGGGAACGCGCTTCGGCTCGGTGGCGTGGACGTCCGCCCCGTCCGGGGGGCACACGTGTGAGGTAGCGGCGATGCGTGGTGAGGGTTCGCTTCAAGATACGTGTGAGTTGGCCGAGTTCGGTCTTGTGGGTGTCTGCGGGGCGCGGTTGCCTGGGGGAGACACACGGTGGCCGTGCCTCGCCGCGCCCTCGGTCTCGCCTTCGCGTGGTCCGGCCGTGCCGTTCTCCGTATCCCTCGTCCTTCAAAGCCCGGGAGCCATGATGATCGACCGACGCCATCTCCTCCGCACCGGTGGCGGCGCCGCGGCCGGTGCGCTCGGCGCGGCCGCCCTGTCGGCGACCAGCGCCAACGCGCAGTCCCAGCAGTCCACCGAGTCCGTCGCGGACCTCGCGGCCCGGCGCACCGGGGACCGCGATCCCACCGGCGGTGTCACGCGCACCCTCCTCCAGGAACACCCGTCGCCGGCCGAGGGATGGGAAGCCGTACAGACCCTCGTCCAGATCCCACGGCACAAGGAATCGGGACGGCACAGCCATCCCGGCGTCGAGGTCGGCTACATCATGCGCGGCGACGTCCTGATGAAGTTCGACGACGGGCCGCCCCTGCGCCTGCGCACCGGTGACCCGTTCTTCATCCCGGAGGGCGCGATCCACAACGCGTCAACGTCGGCAAGGTGACGACGATGATGCTCTCCACCTATGTCGTCGACGAGACGAAGCCCCTGGTGACCACCTACTGATCGAGCCCCGGCACATCGGGCCGTGCCCGCCGGTCGTCGAGCAGCTCCGCGGTCGTGGTGTCCCAGTCGATCGCGGAGAGCTCCTGACCGGCGGGCACGAGCGTGTAGGTGTGCGCCAACCACTCCGCGAGGGGCGGCGCGGGTAACGCGAACAGTGCTGCCATGTCGCCGGATGCCAGCTGCAGCCACGCGGTCGCCCGGCCGGTCGCCGCCGTCGGCCACATCTGCACGTCGCCGTGACCGCTCCTCACGTACAGACCCTGCCGCAACAGGTCCCGCGCGATGCGCCACAGCACGCGCGGACCGCCCCGCACATCGAGAGCCACGTCCACGACCAAGGGCGTCCCGGGATCGAAAGCGAACTCGGCCCTGACCGTCTGACGGGCCGAGAGGCCGAGGACGCGCTCGATGTCCAAGGCGAGGCGCGGGTGTTCCCGCCGTTCCGGTCGTCCGTCCTGGAGGTCTGGTCGGTGGCCGCTCATGACACGTGAATCCTTTACCTGGGGCGGAAGTCGGGGCCGCGAGGCGTGCGCCCCGAGTTCTTCGTCTGCCCGGCAGGGCTCCGCAACGTGTGTCGGCACGACGTGTGCCAAGAGCGACGTGTGTCAGGACGCGCCGAGCCCGTGGAGCAGGGTGTCGACGACGACGTCGGCCGCCTGACCGGGACCGAGCTCGGGCAGCTGTCGCGACACCAGATGCATGAGCTGGGGCAGGAGCGCACCGGCCCACCCCTCGGGCTGACCGCCGCGCAGCAGGCCCTCGTCGGTGGCCCGCCGGAGGAAGGCGTCGACCTCCTGGACGGAGGCGTTCCTGCGTCGGCGGACGGCGTCGTCGGTGAGCATGCGGGCGAGGTCGACGGGCCAGGTGCGGTTGACGGTGATGATGTTCTCGACGTAGCGGTGCAGGGCGACGGCGATGGGCGCCTCGCGCAACCGGGCGTCCTCGATGGCCTCTTCGACGGCTGAGAGACGGGCTTCGTAGATGGCGGTGAGGAGGTCGTCGCGCGAGGCGAAGCGCCGGTAGACGGTGCGCCGGTCCACGCCCGCCTCGGCGGCGATGCTCGCGATGCTCGCGCCGGGATCGGTGGCGAGCATGCGGGCTCCGGTGGTCAGGACGGCTTCCAGGTTGCGCGCTGCGTCGGCTCTCACCCGGCCGAGTCTAGTCAGATGTGTTGCGCATGGCCCGTCAGCCACCACCAACATGTGACGGACAGGCTCATAACTGCCTCACAGAGATGGTGGTTGAGGAGCCGTCATGGGGCTGTTTCAGTGCCTGGCCCCCAGGCGGTCCGCGTCGACGACCGCCTGGGCGAAGGCGGTGGGTGCCTCCTGCGGCAGGTTGTGCCCGACGTCGGCGATCGTGCGGTGCTCGTACGGCCCGGTGAAGTGCTTGCGGTAGCCCGCACCGTCGCCGGGCGGGGTGAAGGGGTCGAGGGCGGCGTCCAGCGTGAGGGTGGGGACGTGGATGTCGGGCTGCGCGGCGAGCAGCTTCTCGTAGCGGTCGTAGCGGGGCTCGCCCTCGACGAGACCGATGCGCCAGCGGTAGTTGAACAGGACGATGGCGGCGTAGTCCGGGTTGCGGAAGGCCTGGGCGGTGCGCGCGAAGGTGGCGTCGTCGAAGTCCCAGCCGGGGGAGACGAGGGTCCACACGTAGCGGCACAGGGCGATGCGGTCGTGCGGGTCCTCCATGGTCTTCTTGCCGCGTTCGGTGGCGAAGTACCACTGGTACCACCAGTTGTGCTCGACGGCCGGGGCGGCGGGCTCCGCCTGCGCCTTGACGTCGGTGATGAGGTAACCGCTCGCGGAGACTAGGGACTTGACGCGCTCGGGCCACAGGGCCGCGATGATGTCCGCGGTCCGCGAGCCCCAGTCGAAACCTGCGAGGACCGCCTTGTGGATCTTGAGCGCGTCCATCAGGGCGATGATGTCGAGGGCGACGGCCGACTGCTCGGCGGTACGCGGGGTGTGGCTCGACAGGAAACGTGTGCTCCCGTGGCCGCGCAGGTAGGGCACGACGACGCGGTAGCCCAGGCCGGCGAGGGCCGGTGCGACGTCGACGAAGCTGTGGATGTCGTACGGCCAGCCGTGCAGCAGCAGGACGACCGGGCCGTGGGCGGGGCCCAGGTCCGCGTAGTGGATGTCGAGCACGCCCGCCCTGACGTGCTTCATCTCTGGGAACGACGTGTGGGTTCCCGGGACGACGTGGGGGACGGTGAGGGAGGCGGCGGGCGCGGGGCCGCCGCTCGGTCCTGACGCGGCGGACGCCTGGGCGGGTGGTCCGGACAGCGGTAAGGCGGCAGCTCCGGTGCCCAGTCCCACGGCCTTGCTGAAGGTACGCCTCTTGAGCATCTTGATCCTCCGTCATACGTGTTCGGCGTGGTGACTTTTGCACAGTGCACGTCACCGGTCAAGGTGGTGACGTGCCTTCCGTGTCGCACCCGTGGGCACGACACGTCTCGCTGTCTCGCTGCTGAGCTTAAGTGCTACATTGATGTGACAGTTAGAGATGCGGCAAGGCAATCGAAGCGGACAGATTTCACGGGAAGAGAGACAGCGCATGATCACCTATCCCCGGCTCTTCATCGGTGGCTCCTGGGTCGAGCCGAGCGATCCTGGGCTGCTCGACATCGCCTCGCCGCACGACCGGTCGGTGATCGGCCGCGCCGCGCAGGCGCAGCGCGTGGACGTCGACCGGGCGGTGTCCGCGGCGCGGGCGTCCTTCGAGGACGGCGCCTGGCGGCTCGCTCCGCCGGCCGAACGGATCGCGGTCCTGCGGCGGTTCGACGCGCTGCGCGAGGAGAGCGCCGGGCGCATCGCCGACCTGATCTCGCTGGAGAGCGGCTCGGCGGGGTGGTTCACGCGCGCCGGACAGCCCGGCCTGACCCGGCAGGCGAACGCCTACCTCAAGGCCGCCGAGGAATTCGGCTGGGAGGAGACGCTCGCGCCCTCCGACCCGGCGTCCCCGGTGCGCAGCGTGGTGCGCCGTGAAGCCGTGGGCGTCGTGGCCGCGGTGATCCCGTGGAACTCGCCTTTCTCCTCGGCGACTTCGAAGATCATCCCGGCCCTGGTGGCGGGCAACTCCGTGGTTCTCAAGGTGTCTCCGGAGAACTCGCTGAGCATGGGCCTGCTGGCCGAGCTGCTGGAGCGGGCGGGGCTGCCCGCGGGCGTGATCAGTGTCCTGCCCGCGGACCGGGAGACGAGTGAGTACCTGGTGTCGCACCGGGAGGTCGACAAGATCGCCTTCACGGGCTCCACGCGGGCGGGCCGCCGTATCGCCTCGATCGCGGGCGAGCAGCTCAAGAGGGTCAGCCTCGAACTGGGCGGCAAGTCCGCCGCGATCATCCTCCCCGACGCCGACATCGAACAGGCGGTGGCGGGCGTGAAGTTCGGGTCCCTGCTCAACAATGGGCAGTCGTGCATCGCCCAGACCAGGATCCTCGCCCCGCGCGCCCGGTACGAGGAGATCGTGGCCGCGCTCGCGGATCTGGTGGCGTCGCTCAAGGTCGGCGACCCCGGTGACCCGGACACCTTCATCGGCCCGATGATCAGTCCAGGACAGCAGCAACGCGTGCGCGACTGCATCCAGTTGGGCATCGACGAGGGGGCCCGCGTGGTCACCGGCGGCCCGCAGCTCCCCGACGGCCTGGAGAAGGGCAACTACGTCACCCCCACCGTCTTCGCCGACGTCGACAACTCCATGCGCGTCGCGCAGGAGGAGATCTTCGGCCCGGTCCTCGTCGTCATCGCCTACGACGACGAGGACGATGCCGTCCGCATCGCCAACGCATCTGAGTACGGCCTCTCCGGCGGCGTCTGGTCCGCCGACGAGGAGCGCGCCCTCGCGGTCGCCCGCCGCGTCCGCACCGGCACCGTCATGGTCAACGGTGCCTCCATCGGCTTCGACGGCCCCTTCGGTGGCTTCAAGGCCAGCGGCATCGGGCGCGAGTACGGCGCGGTGGGCCTCGGCACCTACACCGAGTACAAGACCATCACGGTGTGAGGGGTCACCCGTGGCGGTTCGCTATGCCGGGACGACCCGGTAACTGCGCGCCGCGTAGGGGAGGTTGGACTGCGCGAGCGAGCCGCTCGCCCAGGAGGTGGCGCCGGTGCAGCCGGCTCCCGGATACACCACGACGGACGCGGACCCGGAGGCGATCTGGACCGAGCGGGCCGGCGTCGACAAGGTGTGACACGTGCCGACGTCGCCGAGGTCGACCGGCGTCACCGTCCCCGCGCCCTGCGTGCCCGAGTAGAGATACGCACCTTCCTGTAGCGGAGGCCAGTCGGCGGCGCTCGCCGCGCCCGCCGTGAGGCCGGTCAGCGCCACGGCCAGGCCGCCGGCGACGAGGGTGCTTCGGAGTCTGGTCCCGGGTGTGAACATGTGACCACCTTTGTGGTGTGTGAGGGACGGGTGTGACGAGGTCGGTGCCGGATTCTTGCATCGTCAACCATGTGCCCGGGAGGGGAAATCCAGTCACACGTGCGTGCCGTGACGGGACATGTCCCGACGTTCCCGGGATCTGTCCGCCCCCTTGACGAAGGTGTCTTACACCGCGACGCTAGTCACCGGTTAGAACGGTGACGTACGGTGGATGCGTGCAGGGTTCTCGTACGCCGTTCCTGGATCGAACGCGAGGAAGCGACATGGTCAGCTGGCCGGGACCGCCCCAGGGCGAGCACCCCTCTTCTGATGCCGGGCGGTCCCCGTCCGGTCTGGGGCCTGTCCGCCAGGCCCGTACCGACGTACTGGACATCGCCTACCACGACGTCGGCCCGGCCCACGGCGAGCCGGTGATCCTGCTGCACGGCTGGCCGTTCAGCCCCGTCGGCGCCTACGCCGAGGTCGCGCCCGTGCTCGCCCGGCACGGATACCGGTGCTACGTCCCCTACTCGCGCGGCCACGGACGCACCCGCTTCCTGCGTGCGGACACCCCGCGGTCCGGCCAGCAGGCGGCACTCGGCGCCGACCTCGTCGCGTTCATGGACGCGCTGCGCATCCCCCGCGCCCTGTTCGCCGGATACGACTGGGGAGGGCGGGCCGCTGACGTCGCCGCGGCGCTGTGGCCCGAGCGCTGCACGGGACTCGTCTCAGGGAACGGCTATCTGATCCAGAACCTCGCCGTGGCGCAGCAGCCCCTGGCTCCCGCGCTGGAGGAGGGCTACTGGTACTTCTTCTACTTCCTGACCGAGCGCGGACGCGAAGGACTTGAGCGGGACAGGGAGGGGCTCGCCCGTGTCGTATGGCGCCGGAACTCGCCCGAATGGCGTTTCACCGAGGCGGAGTTCGCGCGGACGGCGCCGGTGTGGACCAACCCCGACTACGTAGACGTGGTGATCCACAGTTACCGGCACCGCCTGGCCGCAGCCCCCGGCGACCCCCGCTATGCGGCACTGGAGCGGAGGCTCCTCGACCAGCCGAAGATCGCCGTGCCCACGGTCACGCTGGACGGACAGGCCGACGGCGTCAACCCGCCGACCGACGGCAGAGGGCACGCCGCGCACTTCGCGGGCCCCTGGACCCACCACGTCGTCCCGGGCGCCGGGCACAACCTCCCCCAGGAGCGGCCGGGGCCGTTCACCGACGCGATCCTCGAAGCCGCCGCCTTGGGCTGACCGCCGGCCGCCCCCCCCATGCGAACGCACTCCACACAGGACTGACCGAAGACGAAAGGGATATCGGCCATGAACAAGGAACTCACCGGAGGCGACGCCGCCGTGGCGGCACGGCACGAGCGCTACGGCCAACTCCCCGACCGCATCCGCTTCGAGGACATGACCGAGGAGGTCGAGGCGGGACGCGGCGACGGCGGGAGCGCCTCCTACGTACCGGAAGGCTCCTGGAAGTACTACTCCTGCCTGGCGCTCGACCTGGGGCTGTGAGAAGCGGAGGGCCCGTCGACGGAGACGGAGAAGACGGCGCCGGGGGCGGCGTGGTCGACCTGTCCTCCGAACCGGGCCGATGCACGCGCCACCGCCTGCTCCGGGGTGAGGGACCGGCCGACATGGGTGACGATCAGCCGCCCCGTCTTGGCTGCGGCTGCCGCGTCCCCGGCCTCCTCGGGCGTGTGGTGCACCGGTTCGCCCTCGGCCGGCGCCTCCGTGCTCTCGGCCTCACACAACAGCACGTCGCACCCCTCGGCGAGCTCCGTGAGGTTGGCGCACGGTGCGGTGTCCCCGGAGTAGACGAGCGACCGGCCCCCGGCCTCGACGCGCAGTGCGAAGGCGGGCATCCCGTGCGCCACCGCCCGGCTGGTCAGGGCGAGTTCACCCACGCGCGCCCGATGCCCGTCGTAGAGCTCATGCACGGCGAAGGCTGACTCGACCGGGCTGCGGTCCGGGCCGTTGGTGAGGAAGTGCGCCAGCCGGTCGGCCGTGCCCGGCGGGCCGTACAGGGGGATCGGCGCGGCCAGCTCGATGTCCGCGTACAGCGCCGCGAAATAGGCGGTGAGCAGGTCCGCCGAGTGATCGGCATGGAGATGCGAGATCCATATCGCGTCCACCTCGTCGAGTCGGAGGTGCCGCTGTAGTTGGGCCAGGGCCCCGCTGCCCGCGTCCACCCAGATCCGGGCGCCGCCGCCGGACACCAGATAGCCGGAGCAGGGATTGTCCACGCTCGCGTAGGGCGTCGCGCTGCCCAGGACGGTCAGACGGAGAGGTTCGCTGATCATTTCGGGAGTGTAGGGCCGGTTCCGGCGAGATCCGGCCCGGTCGACTGGGCACCGCGTAAATCGCCGTCGAGTTCTGCTGCGCCTGCGGCTACGCGGCCCTTGGCAGCCGACTGCGGCGGCTGGGGATGACGCGACGCGTGCGGGGGCGGCTCGACGTGGTGACCGGGGTGGCCGTGCTGGGGCTCGCCGGTTGGCTGGCCACGGAGCAGCGCTGAGGTGTGACCGTTGGCGCACCGCCGTACGCGGGTTCGGGAGGTGTCGTCGGTACGTCGCGGTCGATGTCCGTGGTGCCTGGCTGCGGGAACCCGCAATAAACCGTTTGCCGTACGAGGGTGCACCACTGTTAGATTCGCCGAAGCCGTGCGAGAGAGCGAGGAGGTGGTACCCGTGAACACAGTACTGACGTGGGTGCTCTCCTCTGGGGTCACGGTCGGGCGGTAGGTCGTCCGGGAGCGCCGTTCATGCGCTCTTCCGAAAGGCACGACCATGCAATTCACTTCCGAGCGACGTCTCGACGACGGCGTCTTCGAACGCCACTTCACCCTCGGTGAGATCCCCGGCATCCTGTGGATGCCCGAAACCGCGTCCGCCTCCGCACCCGTACCACTCATTCTGCTCGGCCATCCCACGCTGGGGCTGGGCAAGATGTATCCCCGGCTGGCGGCCCGTGCCCGGCACTCCGCGGCGGAGGGCTTCGCCACGGCCACCATCGAGCTCCCCGGAAGCGGCGAGCGGCCCAGTTGGCCCGCCCTCGATCAGGCCCGTGCCGATCTGCGTCAGGCCATGCGGGCCGGCGAACCGGTCACCGACGAGATGGTCGACGCCCTCGTCCTCCCGCTGGTGGACAAGGCGGTCCCGGAATGGCAGGCGGCGCTGGACGCCTTCTTGTCGCTGCCCGAGATCGGCGGTCCGGTCGCGTACTCGGGGGGAGTGATCTCCATCGGCATCCGGCTTGCCGTGGTCGAGCCGCGCATCGTGGCCGCCGGTCTGTTCGCGGGGAGTCTTGTGCCGCGCGTCATGTTCGAGGAAGCCCGGCAGGTCACCATCCCGCTGCACGTCCTGTTGCAGTGGGACGACGAAGGCAACGACCGGCAGGCGTCCCTGGATCTGTTCGACGCCTTCGGCTCCAAGGAGAAGACGCTGAACGCCAACATGGGCGGTCACACCGGCGTCCCGCAGTCCGCGGGGGACGCCGCGGCGGCCTTCTTCACCCGGCACCTGAAGTGAGACCGGTCCGCCACACCTGAGGCGTCGCTCCCCTCGGTGCCCGCGAGCGTCGGGAAATGAACGACATCCAGGCAGCGCATCCGCCCCGGCAGGGAAGGCGGATGTGCTGCCTCGCTTGCCCGTGGCACGGGTTCAGCCGAGGGTGCTGCGAAGCCGCATGCGGCGGCTTCCTTCTGACGCCGTCCCCGAAAACTGCGACACAAAGGCGCACGGGAGCGAGAAGTGGTCCGCGAGCGCAAGCCGTCGCGCGGCTCGGGACGGCTGCTCCGTGATCCGGCGCACCAGGGATCAGCGCAGCAGCGGCAGCAGCATCGTGTCGACGATCTCCTCCAGGACCTGGTCGGGCGCCGGGGCGAAGGTGACGAGGATTTCCTGGCGGAGCAGGTCGAAGGGGAGGGACATGATGCGCTCGGTGAGGCGGTCCGCCTTGATCTCGCCGCGTTCGACGGCGCGGTCGTAGAGCTCGGCGAGCCCGCCGGTCGACTGCCCGCGTGCCGTGGCGAGGAGCTCGCCGGGGCTGGTGCCGGTCTCCTGGTAGTAGCCCGCCAAGTGCATGTTCATGACGGTGATGAAGGGGACGCGGGTGGAGTTGATCTCCCGCATGAGGGTGAGGACGTCCTCGCGCAGGCTTCCCGTGTCGGGCACGTCGATGCGGGACCGCTCCAGCGTGTGGACGATGGTCGCCCGGACCAGCTCGTCGCGGTTGGCCCAGCGGCGGTAGAGCACGGGCGGGCTGGTGCCCGCGCGCTTGACGACGGCGTCCATGGTGAACCTGGCGTAGCCGTGCTCCGCGAGCTCTTCCCAGGCCGCGTCGAGGAGCGCCTTCTCCAGTGCCGCGCCGCGGCGTCGCTCGGCCATGCGTATCTCCCTTAGATAGATTTGCCTTTCTTATCTTAGCGCTCTACCGTGACCGTCGTAAGATAGATCGGCCTATCTTAAGGCGGCTGCCCATGCGTACTCACCCTTCTTCCGACGTCCCTGACGCTCCTGACGCCCCTGACGCGGCTCGGGGCCCCGATCGTGTGGACCCCGCCGTACGGCGCATGGCGATCACCCTCATCGTCGGCGCGCTCGCCGTCGTCTTCGACACCACCATCGTGAGCGTCGCGCTGAACGACCTGTCCAAGGACCTGGACACCCCGCTGGCCACGATCCAGTGGGTGAGCACCGGCTATCTGCTCGCCGTCTTCGTCTCCATCCCGCTCGCCGGATGGGCGCAGTCACGGTTCGGCGGCAGGCGGCTGTGGATCGCGGCGCTCGGCGGGTTCCTGGTCGGCTCGGTCCTCAGCGCGCTGGCGTGGAGCGCGGCCAGCCTCATCGCCTTCCGCGTCGTACAGGGCATCGCGGGCGGCATCATGATGCCGCTCACGGTCACGCTGCTCATGCAGGCCGCCAAGGGCCGCGCCATCGGCAAGGTCATGGCGATCATCACCGTGCCCACCGCGCTCGGCCCGATCCTGGGCCCGGTCCTCGGCGGTGTCATCCTGCATCTGGCCGACTGGCGCTGGATGTTCTTCGTGAACATCCCCTTCTGCGCCGTCGGCGCCTTCCTCGCCTGGCGCGACCTGCCCGACGACCGGCCCGCGCCCGAGGGCCCCCGCGCCCGGCTGGACGTCGTCGGCCTGCTCCTGCTCTGCCCGGGTGTCGCCGCCCTCATCTACGGCCTCTCCCGCGTCGGTGACGGGACGGGATTCGTCAGTGCCGCCGTCCTCGTCCCGCTGCTCGGCGGACTCGCCCTGGTCGGCGGCTTCACCGCCTGGGCGCTCACCCGTACCACCGGCGCCCTGGTCGACGTGCGGCTCTTCCGGCATCGCGCGGTGGGCTCGTCCGCCACCCTGATCTTCCTGGGCGGCATCTCCCTGTTCGGATCGATGATGCTGCTGCCGCTGTACTTTCAGCAGGTACGCGGCGAGGACGCGCTCGGCGCCGGACTGCTGCTCATCCCGCAGGGCGTCGGGGCGCTGGTCGCGCGGGGCCTGGCGGGCAGGTACGCCGATCGCGTCGGTCCGCGCCGTGTCTCCCTCGTCGCCTTCTCCTTCGTCACCGTGGCCACCGTGCCGTTCGCCTTCGTCACGGCCGACACCGGTGAACTCCTGCTCATGGCCGCGCTGTTCGTCCGCGGCGTCGCCCTGGGCGCCGCGATGATCGCGCCGATGGGCGCGGCGTACGTCGGCCTCCGGCACGAGGAGATCCCCGACGCCAGCATCATCACCCGCGTCGCCCAGCAGATCGGCGGGTCGGTCGGCATCGCCGCCCTCACCGTCGTGCTCCAGCACTCCGCGGGCGGCGGGCACACCCCGGGCGCCCTGGCCGACGGCTTCGGCACCGCCTTCTGGTGGTCGACGGCGCTGACCGCGGCGGCCGTCCCGCTCTGCCTGCTGCTGCCCGGCGCGCCCCGGCGGCCCGAGCCCAACGAGGCCGACGCCCGTGACCTCCCCGACCGGCCCACCAAGGAGTACGCGTGACGATCGCCCCGCGCGTCTTCGGCGAGTGAGGTCTGAGGCATCCGGACCGGCCCGTGACGCCTACGTGGACGACGCGCTCCGCAAGGAGTGGCGGGCCACGCCGCGTTGGCGGCGGCGTGGTGGGACCTGGTCGACTGATCGTGGAGCGCCCGGCGGCCCGGAGGTCAGCCGGTGCCCCTGGGCCAGTACTCGTCGCCGAGTACGACGAGGCCGAGGGTGCCTGCCTCGAAATCCGGCCACGCGGCCACCGCCCTACTGCTCTGCGGCCCGGGGACCGCCTCGGCAGGTGCGATGCCGCTGCCGCGCGGCCACGGATCCTCGCCCGCGATGGCCGTGCCCGCCGCGAGAGCGAGGGCGCAGCCCGCGGTGACGGTGACGGTGACTACGGCTGAGCGGATGGTCCTGCGCATGATGCCCCCGTGCTGGTCGACAGCGGTTTCGCCACCATGCCCGAGCGCGGCGCCCGCGGGGAACCGGCGCGGACGGTGTCCGCCCGAACTGCACAAGCGGGGCCCCGGCGTCAGCCCTTGAGGGTCGTGGCGAGCCACTCCTCGTAGTGGGTGGGGGCCAGGCGGGCGTCGGGGCCCGGGGTCAGGACGCTGCCGGGGGCGGCGGCGAACATGCCCGCGTGCGCGTCGGTGATGACGGGGCGTTCGTCCTCGCGGGCGGCCAGGGTGAGGCGGCCGAGCTCGTCCAGCGTGAAGGCGTCGGGGCCCGCCACCTCCAGGATCCCGTTGAGCGGCGGCGCGGAGGCGACGTCGGCGAGGGCGGCGACGACCTCCGCGCTCGCGATCGGCTGGACCGGGGTCGCGGGCAGCCGGACCGCCTTGTCGTCGGCAGTCATGGAGATCACGGAGTCCATGAACTCGAAGAACTGGGTGGCGCGCACGATCGAGTACGGCGTGGGGCCGCCGCGGAGCAGCTCCTCCTGGAGGGTCTTCGCGCGGTAGTAGTCGAGGCCGGGCACCTGGTCGACGCCGACGATCGACAGGGCGACCTGATGGCGTACGCCCGCACGCTCGCCCGCGCTGAGCAGATTGCCGACGGTGGTGCGGAAGAACGCGAGGGACTGCTCGTCGAACGTGGGGGAGTTGCTCACGTTGACGACCGTGTGGGCGCCGTCGAGCGCCTCGTCGAGACCGGCGCCGGTGAGCAGGTCGAGCCCCGATGACAGCGAAGCGGCGACCACGTCGTGGCCCGCGTCCCTGAGCCTGGTGACGAGCTGGGAGCCGATGAGACCGGTGCCGCCGATGACGGTGATCTTCATGGTGTGCCTTCCTTCGTGAGCCGGGCCGTGGGCCGGTCCTGGCGGTGGGCGGGGCCGTGAGCTGGGCGCGTCCCCCGGGGCGCAAACTCGGACACCTGATATCCGAGATAGTACTCGGATACCCTGTGTCCGAGTCAAAGCGACTTTCGGACAGGGGTGTCACGGCGGGGAGGCTGTATGAAGATGTCGGGCGGCGTGGAATGGGCGCTGCACTGCTGCGTGGTGCTGACCGCGGCGAGCGAGCCCGTGCCGGCCGCCCGCCTCGCGCAGCTGCACGAGGTGTCGCCGAGCTATCTGGCCAAGCAGTTGCAGGCCCTTTCCCGGGCGGGCCTGGTGCGCTCCGTCCAGGGCAAGACGGGCGGCTATGTCCTGACGAAGGAGGCCGGGGACATCACGCTGCTCGACGTGGTGCGGGCCGTCGACGGCGACAATCCGGCCTTCGTCTGCACCGAGATCCGTCAGCGTGGCCCGTTCGCGACGCCGCCGGAGCAGTGCGCCAAGCAGTGCCCCATCGCCCGTGCGATGGGCGCGGCCGAGGACGCGTGGCGGGCGTCGCTCGCCGCCGTCACCATCGCCGACCTCGCCGCATCGGTGGAGAGCGACAACGGTCCCGAGGCGCTCCCCGGCATCGGATCCTGGCTCACCGAGGCGCCCCGCTCGGCCTGAGCCGATCCGCGCGCCCGTCGCGCCGGGTCGTCGCGGCGAGGGCTGCCGTCATCGCTTCCTGACCGTGTGTCACCACCCCGTTCCCGACGTGCGCTTTGACGCCGGGTCAGCCACCGGCACCCTTCCCGTGGCTCGGTCGGGGCCGCGGATCGCGGCGAGTTGTCCGTGATCTTTCCCGGAATTGTCCGTGATCTGTAACGGAGGGATCCCCCGGCCCCCTTTCCTCGTCCTGCCAGGTGGCCGCACGGCGGCCGGAGATCGGCGAGGGACTGCGCGAAAAGGGGCGGGCATGGCACGGCACAGCGGTGGGCGGGGCTGGTACGGCAAGGTGATCGGGGCAGCGGTCGGGGTGACGATGCTCGCCACCGGTGCCTCGGTGTGGACCGCGCAGGCCGGTGACGCCGACGACGCGGGACCGGAGGCGACCGCCCCCGCAGCGCCGGGCGGCGACGTCAAGAAGGTCTCCCCGACCATCGCGCACGCCTCGGAGGCGGGGAAGCGCGGCGTCAACATCACCATCGACGACGGCCCCGACCCCAAGTGGACCCCGCTGATGCTCGATCTGCTGCGGCAGTACGACGTGAAGGCGACCTTCTGCATGGTGGGCACGCAGGCGGAGGCCCACCCGGACGTCGTCAAGAAGGTCGTCGCGGCAGGGCACCGGCTGTGCGACCACACGGTGTCGCACAACACCGCCATGGACAAGGACACCGAGGCCTACCAGTCGAAGCAGATACTCGACGCCGAACGCATGATCACCAAGGCGTCCGGGGGCGTACGGCCCATGTACTACCGGGCGCCCGGCGGCGCGTTCACCCCCTACAGCCGCAAGCTCGCCGCTTCGCGCGGCATGCGCCCGCTGGGCTGGAACGTGGACACCAAGGACTTCGAACGCCCCGGCACGGACGCCATCGTCGCCACGGTCGAGCGCGAGCTGCCCAACGGGCCGACGCTCCTCTTCCACGACGCGGGCGGCGACCGCACCCAGACCGTCGAGGCCCTGCGCCGCATCCTGCCCCGGCTCAAGGAGCAGGGGTACACCTTCGGCTTCCCGGTGCGCTGAGCCCACTTCGTGCGCTGAGCCCTCCTCGTGCGCTGAGCACACCACCCGTGCCCGCTCACTCGCCGCCGATCGCCGCCAACACGTCCGTGTTCGCGGCCCGTCGGGCCGGCCACATCGCCGCGAGCACGGCGGCCACGGTGATCCCGACGAGGGCGACGCCGATCGTGACGTACGGCATCGAGAAGTCCCACAGCCGCTGGCCGAACATGGCGTGCTGCATCACGGCGCCCGCCGGAACACCCACGGCCACTCCCAGGAGCGCGCCGAAGAGGGAGATCGCGATCGACTCCGACCTGATCATCCGGCGTACGAGCAGTCGTCTGGCGCCCACCGCGCGGATCACCCCGATCTCACGGGTGCGCTCCATGACGGAGAGCACCAGCGTGTTGATGACACCGAACACCGCGATGAGGATCGCCACACCGAACATGACGTACATCAGCGTGAAGGCGAACCGCTGCTCGTCCACGCCCTGTTGGACAAGACCCTCGCGATCCGTGATCGACACGTCGGGGCGGTCGCGGAACGCCGCCTCGATGTTCGCGCGCGCCTTGTCCGGGTCGGCCCCCGACGCGTACAGGAGGCTGATCCGGTCGCGCAGCGCCCGCGGCGCCTTCGCCGCGTCGAGGAAGATGCTCGCCTGGAGTTCCGTGGCGTCGTAGATGCCGACGACGGGCTGGGTGACCGACGTCCTGTCGTCCAGCTTCAGCGTGAGTTCGTCGCCCACGCCGAGGTTCAGCATGTCGGCCTGGTTCTTCGAGACGACCACGCCCCGGGTCAGATCGGCGCTGCCCTCGGTGATGTCGGGCGTGAGCACCGTCTTCAGCGCCGCCGGTTCGATCGCGGAGATCCGCCGCTCGGTCCTGCCGCCCGCGTAGGTCAGCCCGGCCAGCACGTCGCGGCTCGCGGCGACGTGGTCGACACCCGGCAGCTCGCGGACCCGGTCCGCCTCCGTCGGGGTGAGGGTCGACCCGCCACCCGCCGCCGACTGCAACACGGTGGTCGTGAGGGGCACATTGCTGCGCGTCGTGGAGGCGATCAGATCGGAGAAGGACGCGCTGAGCGTGCCGAACGCGCACACCAGGCCGAGCCCGACGGTGATGGCGGTCGCGGTGCCCGCCGTGCGCCGCGGGTCCCCGGCCGCGCCGCGCAGGCCGAGCCGTACGGCGGGGCCGCTCCGTCCGCCGAGCACCTTGGTGGCGGCGCGCAGCACCTGCCCGGCGAAGAAGGGGGCCAGCAGGATCACGCCGACGACACCGAGGAACGCGCTGACCAGCGCGACGACGCGCAGCATGTTGGACGAGCTCGGGTCGGCCGTGGCGACGACCAGCGCCGTCGAGAGGGCCAGGAAGCCCGCGCCCATGACGTTCCTGCGCCGCGCGGACTCACGCGGGACGACCGCGTCGGTGCGCAGGGCGGCCACCGGAGGCACGGCGGCGGCGCGGCGCGCCGAGTTGTACGCGGCGAGGACCGTCACCAGCACCGCGACGCCGAAGCCCAGCAGGATCGCGACCGGCCTGACGGTGAACTCGATGTCGTCGTCGGGCCGCATCACGTCGATCAGCAACGGTCCGATCGCGACACCGGCCAGCGAACCGATGGCGCCGCCGCCGACGCCGAGCACGGCCGCCTCCACGATGATCGCGCCCCGCACCTGCCGCCTGCGCGCGCCCACGGCACGCAGCAGCGCGAACTGCCGGGTGCGCTGGACGACCAGCAGGGAGAAGGTGTTGGCGATGACGAACATGCCGACCAGCAGCGCGACGGCGGCGAACGGCAAGGTCGTGAGCCGCAGGTCGGCCGCCCGGTCGTCGGACTGCGCGGCCGCGGCATCGGCGAGCGCCTCGCCCGTCGCCACCGGGTAGTCGGCCGGCACCGCGCGGCGCACGGTGTCCGCGAGCGCGGCGGGGTCGGTCCCCGACGCGGCCGTCAACTCCACGCGGTGGAAGCGCGGACCGAGGAGCTTCGCGGCGGTGACGTCGTCGTAGGCCACCACCGGAACGGCGTCGGACGCCCCGTCCGAATCGGTCTCCGCCTCGGGACCCAGGCGGTGGTACGTGAAGAGCGCGGTCACCTCGGCGTGCTCCGAGCGGCCGCCGGACAGCAGGACGCGCACGGTGTCGCCCACCGAGTAACCGGCCTTGTCGGCATCGGACTTGTTGAGCGCGACCTGGCCCTCGCCGCGGGGTGCCTCACCCTTGTCGACGGTGAAGCGCGTCTCGCTGCTCCAGTTGGTGCCCGCCCGGTCGAGGACCGTGGTCGCCTTGGTCAGTTTGCCGTCGTGCCCGACGAGGCCGGCCCGCCCGACGAGCACGCCGCCGGCCTCGGCGACGCCCGGAAGTTTCGCGAGACGGTCGCGGTCGGCCGCGCCGAACACCGGGGCCTTGCCGGGACTCTGCACCGCGACCCCGACGTCGTCCCGCGTCTCGCGCGGGGCGAGCGTCGCCGCGATGGAGTCGCTCACCACCCAGCTGCCGACCGTCGCGGTGACGCCGAGGGCGATGGCCACGAGCGTCATCACCACGCGGCCCTTGTGCGCGAGGAGATCGCGCAGCATGGTCCTCAGCATCAGGCCACGGACCCTTCGAAGGACTTCATGCGTTCCAGGACGCCGTCCGCGGTCGGCGCGAGGATCTCGTCGACGAGCGCGCCGTCCTTGAGGAAGAGCACCCGGTCGGCGAAGGCGGCGGCGCCGGGCTCGTGCGTCACCATCACCACGGTCTGACCGAGGTCGTCCACGCTCTGCCGGAGGAACCGGAGCAGCTCCGCGGACGCGGTGGAGTCCAGCGCGCCGGTCGGCTCGTCGGCGAACACCACGTCAGGCCGCGTCACCAGGGCCCGCGCGCAGGCGACCCGTTGCTGCTGGCCGCCGGACAGCTGGCCGGGGCGGTGGTGCAGCCGGTCCCCGAGGGCCACCGCGGTGACGACCCTGTCCAGCGCGTCCATGTCGGGCTTGCGCCCGGCGAGGTCGAACGGCAGCAGGATGTTCTCCAGCGCGGTGAGCGTGGGCAGCAGGTTGAACGCCTGGAACACGAAGCCGACGCGGTCCCTGCGCAGATCGGTCAGCGCGTTGTCGCTCAGCCCGGTCAGCTCGGTGTCCCCGATCCACACCGAGCCCTCGTCGGCCTTGTCGAGACCCGCGACGCAGTGCATCAGCGTCGACTTCCCCGAGCCCGATGGGCCCATGATGGCGGTGAACTCCTGGCGTGTGAAACGCACGTCGACGCCCGCGAGAGCGGTCACCCGCGCGTCCCCTGACCCGTAGTGCTTGCCGAGCCCCGAGGCGCGGACCGCCGCTGTCGTCGTTCCCGAGCTGCGTGCCTTGTCTGTCATGACGGTGAGTGTGCGAGCGCGGACGCCTCCGCCGCGTCGCAGGAAAGTCCACGGTCAGGCCCCACTTAAGTCACGGGGGCGCTCAGCTTTCGTCGGGGTCGGGTACGGACGTGGGGCTGAGGACCGGTCTCCCGGGCGCCCTTACGCTCGGTGTGTGACACGACGTACGCCGAAGGACCCCGGGCCCGCAGCACGCGCACACCTGCGCCGATGCCTTGACCGCTGGGGACCGGCCCTGCTCTCGGTGTTGCTGGCGGTCGGCGCGTTCCTCCCTGTCGACAGCCGCCCGCTCCTCTCCGCATCGGGGGAGTCGGAGCACACGTCGTGGCCCGCGCTGATCCCGCCCGTGCTCATCGCGGTCGCCTCCGTGGTCGCCGTCCGGGTCCTGCCCGACGTGCGCTGGCCGGTCGTCGCGGTCGGCAGTGCCGCATGGGTGCTCGCCTCCGTCCCGGCCACGCTGTGCGTCGCGTCGTACGTCGTCGGCTCGACCGTGCGCCGACCGCGCCGGCAGATGACGTACGTGGCGGCGGGCGCTGCGGTCACGGTGCTGCCGACGGTCGTGGGCCTGGCCGTCGGGCTGTCGGGGTTCGTCTGGGGGGACCTGCTCTCCTCGCTGGGCGGTGCCGGTCTCTTCGTCTGGCTGCCCTTCGCCCTCGGGCTGTGGAACAGGGCGCGCAGGGACGTGCTGGAGACCCTGCACGAGCGGGCGGAACAGCTGGAGCGGGAGCAGGCGGCCCGCGCGGAACAGGCGCGCCTCCAGGAACGCGCCAGGATCGCCAGGGACATGCACGACGTGGTCGCCCACCGGGTGTCCCTGATGGTGCTGCACGCCGGTGCCCTGGAGGTCAACGCGAAGGACGAGGGGACCGCGCTCGGGGCGGAGCTCATCCGGACCACGGGACGGGAGGCCTTGAGTCAACTCAGGGACGTCATCGGTGTGTTGAAGGCCGCGGACGGCGAAGGCGTCGCCCTGGGGCCGCAGCCCACGCTGGTGGACCTGGAGCGGCTGCTCGACCAGTCACGGGCCGCGGGCATGACCGTCCGCAGACGCGACGAAGGCACCCCGCAACGGCTGCCCACCCTCCTGGAACACGCCGCGTACCGCGTGGTCCAGGAAGCCCTCACCAATGTGCACAAGCACGCCGGATCGGCCGGCACCGAGGTCGTCGTCCGCTACCACGACCGCGCGCTGGAGATCGCCGTGCACAACGAAGTCCCCTCGCGATCCGTGGAGTCGCTCCCCGGCAGCGGCATGGGACTGGTCGGCCTGCGCGAACGCGTCGAGCTGCTCGACGGCGAGTTCACCGCGCGGCCGAGGGTGGGCGGCGGCTTCTCGGTGCGGGCGCGACTGCCCCTTCCCCGGCCCGACGACACACCGGCGCACGACACCCCGCACGCCATGGAGGAACAGAAATGATCCGGGTCCTGATCGTCGACGACGAAGCGCTGGTGCGGGCCGGGCTGCGCATGATCCTGGCACCGGCCGACGGCATCGAGGTGGTCGCGGAGGCGGGCGACGGGGCCGAGGCGGTCACGGCGGTCGCAAGCTACCGCCCCGACGTCGTCCTCATGGACGTACGCATGCCCGGCATGGACGGACTGACCGCGCTCAAGGAACTGCGCCGCTCGCACAACGCCCCCGGCGTCATCATGCTGACCACCTTCGACCTCGACGACTACGTGCACACCGCGCTGCGCGACGGCGCGGCCGGGTTCCTCCTCAAGGACACCTCGCCGCGCGATCTCGCCGCCGCCGTGCGGACGGTCGACGAGGGCAGCGCGATGCTCACCCCGCGGATCACCAAGCGGCTGATCGACCGGTTCGCCGGACTGGAATCGGGGGAGTCCGCGAACGCGCGTGCGAGGCTCGCGGTGCTCACCGACCGCGAGGAGGAAGTGGTCCGCGCCGTGGCCAGGGGCCTCTCCAACGCCGAGATCGGCCGTGCGCTCGCCATGAGCGAGGGCACGGTGAAGTCCCATGTGAGCCGCGCCCTGGCCAAGCTCGGGCTCGCCAACCGGGTCCAGGTGGCGCTGCTCGTGCGCGACGCGGGGATGAGCTGAGGCCGGACCCGGCGCGGCGGGCTGCTCAGGCGGTGCAGTTCTTCTGGGCGTCCACGCGGACCTTTCGGCCGGTGAACTCCTCCAGGACGGCGATGTTCTCCGGGGCGTAGTTCGTCGCGGTGATCTTGTCGGCGTCCTTGCTGCCCAGCTTGCCGGTGTACGGCGCGGACTTCTCCAACCAGTAGGCGGTGCGCAGGAATTGGGTCAGGACCAGGTCGCGCAGCTTGGGCTCGGCCTTGATCTGCGCCCAGTACGTGGGGTGCTTGTCCTTCGCCACGCGCAGATAGAGCAGCAGGTACCGCAGGTTGGTGGCGGCGATGTCGCGGGCGTTACTGGCGCCGACGCCCTTGATGTACTCCTGGAGGACGGTGACCGCGGGCAGTCCGGTCAGCCCGGCGTTCTGCTCCGCGAGGACGCCCTGGAGTCGGTAGGACCCCTGCGTCGCGTCGCGCAGATAGATGTCGTCCATGGAGGAGCTGAGCTTGTCCTTGATCAGCGGCAGGATCTCCTTGCGCGGGAAGCCGCCGTGCACGGGCACCGTGAGCGCCTGCTGACCGCCGTTGATCCACGCCGCGATGCTGACGTCCCACCGGGTGCGGGACGGGTCGAGGTCCCACATGTGGGTCTCCTCGTGGATCGCCACCATCATCGACTCGGCGAACCCGTCGAAGCTCCGCTTGTCCACGAACTGGTCCCAGTACTGGTCGCCGGCCTGGGCGATCGCCAGCGCCTCCCCGCTGGGCCAGCGGCGCTTGTACATGGCCTGGAGGGTCCGCATCCAGTTCGAGGAGTTGAAGGAGGCCTTGAGGTCGCTGAGATCGGCGTTCGGCTGCGACGGTTCGTCGTAGCAGTAGGGCTCGGGGGCCGCGGCCTGTGCGGGACCGTCAGGCGCGGGGGCGGCGGCGACCGCGGTGCCCGAGCCGAGGGCCAGGACAAGACATGCGGTCAGGAGGCGGGCGGAGAGTCTGCGGCTCACGAGGACCCCTTCTCGAAGCGATCGCGCGGAGGGCGGCCGGCGACGGGAGCGGCACCCCCGTCGCCGACGGGCGACGGAAGCGGCACCTCGTCGCCACCGGGCGAGGGAAGCGATGCCTCGTCGCCACCGTGCGACGGGAGCGGCACCCTCCCGTCGCCCGCCCGTGGCGGGCAACCGCACCGCCCGTCGCCCGCCAAGCAACGTATTGCCCCAGGGACCCCCTGCCTAATGTCATGTACCCATAACATCGGGGTAGGGGTTCCCGGCCCGGACGGACCGGGACGGACTAGGTGGGACAGGGACGCCCGGACGTCAGGGGGCGACCGGGCAGGAACGTGGCATCGGCGGCCGAGGAAGTGTCCGCCGTCGCCGATGCGCTGGGCATCGGCGGGTTCGCGGTGATGGGCCACTCCGGCGGCGGTCCGCACGCACTGGCCTGCGGCGCGCTGCTGCCGGAGCGCGTGGTCGGCGTGGTCGGCGTGTCCGGGCTCGCGCCGTTCGGCGCCGAGGGGCTCGACTGGTTCGCGGGCATGAACGAATCCGGTGCCGCGTCGCTGCGCGCCGCGTCGGAGGGCCGCCTGGCGAAGGAGACCCACGAGTCGTCCGCCGCCTACGACCCGGCGATGTTCACCGCGGCGGACCATGCCGCGCTCGCCGCCGAGTGGTCCTGGTTCGGCGCCGTCGTCGGTCCCGCCATGGCGGCGGGTCCCGGCGGGCTGATCGACGACGACCTGGCCTACGTCTCCCCGTGGGGCTTCGACCCCGGGCGGGTGAGCGCACCCGTCCTCCTGCTGCACGGAGCGCAGGACCGGGTCGTGCCCAGCGCGCACAGCCAGTGGCTCGCGCGCCACTGCCCCACGGCGGAACTGCGGGTACGCCCGGCGGACGGCCACATCTCCGTGCTCGACGCCGGTGCCGACGCGCTGGACTGGCTCGTGGAGCACCGCGCCCGCTGATGCCCGCGGTGGGCGCCCGCGGTGGCGCCCGAGACGGAGGCCCGAGGTGGACGCCCGTGACGTCACGATTTCCCCTCCCGTCTCGTGCGACCTCTCCTGTCCCGTGCAACCTTTCGAGTCGCATGCGTGTCTTGCCGTCGATCAGGTCCTTGGGACCGGGGACCGATCCCCGCCTGCCGTGAGTGGGGCGGGGGAGTCGGCCCACTCCATCGACAGAGAAGGGCCCATGCACTACCGCCTCCGTACCGCCCCCGCCGTGGCCGTCGCTCTCGCAGCCGGCCTGCTCGCCGCCACCTCCGCCCATGCCGCGCCCGCCACTTCGCCCGGCGGACCGAGCGACGTGAACGGGGACGGTTACGGCGACCTCGTCACCGCGTCCGAGGCCGGTGTCTCGGGCGTACCGCGCGCGGGCGCGATCGTCGTGAACACCGGCTCGGTCGACGGAATCTCGGCGGGCCGCGTCCAGATCGTCACGCAGAACTCGGCCGGAGTCCCCGGTGCCGCCGAGGAGAACGACATGTTCGGATCGGCGCTCGCGACCGGTGACCTGAACGGTGACGGCTACACCGACGTCGTCGCGGGCACCCCGCACGAGACGGTCGACGGCGACGCGGACGGCGGCACCGTGGCCGTCCTGTGGGGTGCGAAGTCCGGGCTCTCCGGTGGTACGACGCTCGCCGATCCCGCGCCCGCCGCGCACGACCTCTTCGGCAACCGCCTCGCCGTCGGCGACTTCGACGGCGACGGACGGCCCGAGCTGGCCGTCGGCACCGGCGGCGACGACGTATGGATCTTCGACGGCGTGACGAAGACGGGCGCCGCGGGCCACCGCGAGCTGAGCACCGACATCGCGCCCGACGGCTCCGACTACTACCGCGCCCTGACGGCGGGGGACTTCGACGGTGACGGCAAGGACGACCTGGTCGTCGGTGGCCGCTACGACGAGGACGGCAGCTTCGACGGCGCCTCGCTCGTCTACCCCGGCGCGTCCGGCACCGCCACGGTCCTGCCGGACGAGGCCCACGCGGCCGCCACGGGGGACTTCGACGGCGACGGCAAGGACGACCTGATCGTCGGCTCGCCCGACGCCAACACGGTCACCGCCTACGCGGGTGGCGCCGAAGGCCTGACGACGTCCCGGCGGCGCACCCTCACCCAGGACAGCCCCGGCGTGCCGGGCGTCACCGAGTCCGAGGACGCCTTCGGCGAGGCCGTCGCGGCGGGCGACGTGGACGGCGACGGCTTCGACGACGTGGCGGTGGGCGTCGAGTTCGAGACCGTCGACTCGGTGGCCAACACGGGCGAGGTCGTCGTCCTGCGCGGCTCGGCCGACGGCCTCACCGGCACCGGATCGCAGGTGGTCCACCAGGGGAGTGCGGGGGTGCCCGGCGCGAACGAGCCGTACGACCGCTTCGGCTCCGCCGTGCGCCTGACCGACACCAACCGCGACGGCCGCGCCGACCTGGCCGCCGCCGCGCCCATGGAGAACACGAGCAACGGCGCGCTGTGGAGCCTGCGCGGTGCGGCCGACGGGATCAGCTCCTCGCACGCGGTGAGCTTCTCGGCGGCGACCGCGGGGCTCTCCAAGGAGCCGTACACCTACTTCGGCCGGTCGATGCCGACGAGCGCGTACTGATCCGAACGCGTACTGATCCTGACGTGTGCCGGTGCGGACGCACCGGCACACGTCACCCGGTGCGGTCTGGACAGCCGTGCGCCGATGGCAGACCCTGCGGACAGGCGCGCTCGCTCCACGCGCGTCGTGCGGGCGGGGTGCCCGGCGGGATCCATGGGATCGCGGCCCCGACCGCCGGGACGGGGGGTGGCAGATGACGGTGGACCGCAAGGATGCCGCGTTCTTCGAACGGCTGCGCGCCGAGGAGTTCGGGTATCTCGACGAGACCGGACAGGTCTATCTCGACCACACCGGCACCGCGCCGGTGCCACGCGGCCTCGCCAGGGCGCAGGCCGCGCGCCTCGGTGCCCAGGCGTACGGCAATCCGCACACCGAGAGCCCCGCGTCCGCCGCGTCGACCGCGCTCGTGGAGGAGGCCAGGCTCCGGGTCCTGAGGTTCCTCGACGCCGACCCGGCCGAGTACACGGTGGTGTTCACGGCGAACGCCTCGCAGGCCGTCAAGCTGGTCGCCGAGGCCTATCCGTTCCGCAGGGGCCAGGGCGCGCTGCTGCTCACGCAGGACAACCACAACTCCGTCAACGGCGTACGGGAGTTCGCCAGGGCCGCACGCGCGAAGGTGGGCCTCGTCCCGTTCAAGGGAGACGAACTGCGCGTCTCCGGTGCGGCGTTACGCAGGGCGCTCACCGGCCGGCACCGGGGGCTCTTCTGCTATCCGGCGCAGAGCAACTTCACCGGCGTACGGCATCCGCTGGAGTGGGTGGCCGGGGCGCGGGCGGCCGGCTGGGACACGCTCCTGGACGCGGCGGCGTACCTGCCGACCGGAAAGCTGTCACTGCGCAAGGTGCCCGCGGACTTCGTGGTCGCCAGCTGGTACAAGGTCTTCGGCTACCCGTCGGGCGTGGGCAGCCTGGTGGCCCGGCGCGACGCGCTCGCCCGGCTGCGCAGGCCCTGGTTCGCGGGCGGCACCATCCAGGTGGTCAGCTCCCGGGCGCACTGGCACCGCATGGCGCAGGCACCCGCGGCCTTCGAGGACGGCACGCCCGACTTCCACGCCATACCCCAGATCACGGCCGGACTCGACTGGTACGACGAGGTGGGCGCCGACGCGGTGGCCGAGCACGTCACCGTGCTGACCGGGCGTCTCCTGAAGGCACTGGCCGGACTCCGGCACCCGGACGGCAGGCCGCTGGTCCGCGTCTACGGCCCGCGCGGCACCGAGGCGCGCGGCGGCACGGTCGCGCTGAACGTCCTGGACGGCCGGGGCAGGGTCGTCGACGAGCGGATCGTGGCCCGCGAGTGCGCGGCGGCGGGCATCTCGGTACGCACCGGGTGCTTCTGCAATCCGGGCGCGGGCGAGGAGGCCTTCGCCATAGCGCCGCGCATGTTGCGGCGCACGGGTCCGGGGCGGTGGCGCGCCGAGACCATCGACGGGTACATCCAGCGCCTCGGCCTGCCGTCCGGCGGCGCCGTGCGCGTCTCGCCCGGCATCGCGAACGTGGCGTCGGACATCGACAGGTTCGTCGACTTCCTGCACGCCACCTTCGCCGCCGCCACGCCCTTCAGGGGCGAACTGGCGCCGCGTCTGACGTGCTGAGCCGGTGCGCCGACGTCGGACAGCGCCGCCGCAGCACCAGCCAGGCGGCGGTGAGCAGCACGACGGCGCACCCGGCGAGGATCACCCAGCCCACCCACGCCGGGTGGCCGAAGCTGTCCCCGTAGGAGCCGAGCAGCGTCCGGCCCTCCGCGCTGCCGCCCCGCCACAGCGTCTCCAGATCGGCGCCGGAGCCGAGGGCCTCGAACGCCCACCGGTTGGTCATCGCGAAGCTGATCCAGCGCCCGCCCGCCGCCATGTCAGGCACCGGCACGAACGCCCCCGAGAAGAGCACCTGGGGAAAGCAGAGCAACGGCAGCACCAGGGCGGCCTGGCTCGGCTCCGAGACGAGCGCCGAACAGCACAGGCCGAGCGCGAGCGCGGCGAACGAGGCGAGCGCCGTCGTCGCGAACAGTGAGGCGTGGACGGCCGGTTCGGCCGCGGGCAGTCGGTCGAGGGCGCGCAGCACCACGAGCAGCAGCGCGTCGGCGAGCAGCAGGACGGGGCCGAGGACGGTGAGCTTGGCCAGCAGATACGGCCACAGCCGCAGCACGGTCCTGCGCTCCCGGCGCACCACGGCCAACTCGCCGCAGATCTGCGGGAGTCCGTAGGCGAGACCGAAGAAGAACGCGCCGAACGCGATCCAGAACAGCACCATCGCGGAGGCGGCGGGCGAGGGATGCACGGGATCGAAGACACCCGGACGGAACAGCAGCGCGAACATCGCGATGATGACCAGCGGCGAGCCGACGGTGATGGCCGCGGTCAGCCGGTCGTGCCGCAGCAGCCGCAGATCGCGGCCGGTCAGCACCGCCCACTGGCGCAGCCGGCCGGTCGCGGGCGCGAAGCGGGCGGCGGCGGTGGGCGCGGCCGGTGACGGCGGCGCGAGCTCGCCGCCCGACGGCGTCTCCACGGAGTACAGCGCCTCGAAGGTGCCGTCGGGGGACAGCTCGGCCAACGCGGCAGGCGTCCCCGACGGGCCGGGGCGGCCGTTCGGTGCGATGAACATGACCTGGTCGCAGTGGTGCAGATCGGCGGGCGTGTGCGTGGTGAAGACGACGGTGACGCCCTTGGCCGCGAGCCCGGTCAGATACCGCGTCAACTGCGCCCCGGCCAGCGGGTCGAGCCCCGAGGTCGGCTCGTCGAGGAAGAGCAGCCCCGGCCGGGAGAGCAGCTCGATCGCGATGCTCGCCCGCTTGCGCTGCCCGCCGCTGAGCGTCCGCACCGGCTGCTCCGCGGCCTCCGAGAGCCCCAACTCTGCCAGCACGAGCGGCACTTCACCGGGGTCGGTGCCGCGCAGCCGGGCCGCGTACTCCAGGGCGACGCGCAGCGGCAGCGCGCGGTGCACGATGTCGTCCTGCGGTACGAAGCCGTAGCGCGGCGCCCGCTCGCCGCCGCCTGCCGCCCGGACCGACACCTGGCCGCGCCGGGGTATCCGGAGCCCGGCGAGCACTTCGAGCAGCAGCGTCTTCCCTGCGCCGCTGCCGCCCGCGATGCCGAGGACCTGCCCCGGGGCGAGCGTCGGCACGTCGATGCCGGACAGCGCCACACCGCCGCCCGGCAGGACCAGTTCGACCCCGCGCGCCGAGAGCTCCACCCCCGGCTGTTCCCCGGTCGTCACCATGTCGCGCCCCTCCCGTCCCCGCCGCCCGTCGGCCCCCTGGACCTGCCCGTGCGCACGGACGCCTACGCCATGGGCCAGGTCATGGTCTCTTGCGCGGCAGGGAACCGCAGGCGATCGCGTACAGCTCCTTGGCCGCGCCCACGAGACGCTGGCCGACGGGCCACACGGCCCGCAGTGCCCGGTGGGCCTCGAAGTCCTGGACCGTGACCGCCGTCAGCGATCCGGCGACCAGTTCACGATGGACCGCGAGCGAGCTCAGCACCGCCGCGCCCGCCCCGCCCGCCACCGCGTTCTTGATGGCGGTGTTCGACGACAGGTCGAGCAGGACGCTGGGCTGCCAGGCGGGCACCCGTGTCACGAGGGCGGACTCGAAGATCGCGCGCGTCCCGGAACCGGCCTCCCGCTGGATCAGCGCGGCCTTCGCCAGCTCGTCCACGGTGATCGCGGACCGTCTGGCCCAGGGATGCTGCGGCGCCACGATGGTCAGCAGCCGGTCCCGCGCCACGACCCGCGTCTCGAACTCCGCGGCGGTCCGCGGCCCTTCGACGAATCCGATGTCCGCGCGTCCGGCGAGCACGGCCTCACCGGCCTCCTGGGAGTTGCACGCCATCAACGTCACGGTGGTGTCCGGACTCTGCTCCCGCAGGGCCGCGAGCCACCGCGGGAACAAGTAGTCGGACACGGTCTGGCTGGCCGCCACCTTCAGGTGCGACTCGCGCTGCGACCGCAGCGCGACGGCCCCCGCGTCCAGACGGTGGGCCGCGTCGACCACGTGCTGGGCCCACGCGGCGATCAGCTTGCCCGCGGGCGTGGGCCGCGAACCGCGCGAGGATCGCTCGAGGACCGGTACGCCGACCAGGCTCTCCAGTAGCCGGATGCGGGCGCTGGCGGAGGGCTGGCTGATGGAGTGGACCTGCGCGGCCCGTCCCAGACTGCCGAGTTCCACGACGCTGAGCAGCAGGTCGAGAGCGGCGAGATCCGGGATGCGAGTGGACAACGGCATGGAGCTTTTCCCAAGGGGTCGAGGTGTGTCGAGGTGTAAGGGCCATCGGCGGCTGCGGGCCGTCAGCGCCGGAGGAGCGCGACGCGGTGCGTGATCGCTTCCATGCCCACATGTTCAAGTCGGTGTCACGCAACCGGTAGTGGGCATTCCGTTTATGGGTCATAGCCGGGGCCTATGGCTCGGGCCGATAGGCGCGGGCTATGCATGCATCGCTTCAGGGTCTCTACCGGTGTGCACCGCCCGGCTGAAGGCTGAGGCCAAGAGCAAGATCACCAAGGCGTCAGTGAGGGAGACCGGACGATGACATCCAAGATCGAAGCGGCGGCAGCGGCAGCGGCGGCGGCACAGGCGGCCGGGGCCCACCTGCCGGCCGGCGTGGCATCGATGGTGAACGATCACCTGGGCGGCTCCGCGGACGCCGAGCGGTCCGGTACGGCCGACGGGCGGGCTGATGAGGGCCGAGCGCATGGCAGGGACCGGACGGCCGGGCAGGACAGTGCGAGCGGGCTGGACCGCGTGAACGACAGTGGCCGCAACGACAGGGGCCGGACGGACGGCGGGGGCCTGATGAATGGCAGGGACGACAGGGACGAGTACGGGAGGGAGGGCCGGCGAGCCTGACGGGCCGACGAACGGAGCGGAGGGGTCGCTGCGCCGTTCCGCGCACCGAGCCCCCGCGCATGGGTCGAACGCCCCTGCGCGGGGGCTTCGTGCCGCGCGGCTGGTCGCGGAGGGGCTCGTCGGCGCGGCGCCGACGAGCGAGATGGTGAGTGAGGAAGAGCGCGGATGCTCGTTTGGTGGGAGACGCTGCCCGACAGCGCACGGCGGCAATGGACCCTGGATCCGTTCGTGAGCGTGGGTCCGCTGCGCTTCGGGATGAGTCCCGAGGAAGTGACCGGGGCCTTGCGGGAGTGCGCGACCGGCGTGCGGCAGTACACGCGGCCCGTGCTGGCCGAGGGCCGGTACGGATCGGTGCGGGGTGACTGCCGGGAGTTCGGGCTGATGCTCTTCTACGGCCCCGGGGGCGGGTTGCAGGGCATCTCGGTCGACGCCCTCAAGGGTCCCCAGGTCGCCGCGGCGGGGCGGGGGTTGGTGGGCCGTGCGCCATCCGGGCTTGAGCAGTGGATGATCAACCGTTCCGAGCGGCGCAAGCCCGATCTGGAGCTCATCTATCTGGAGCCAGGACTCCTCGGATCGCGGACCCTGGGGGTGGTGATCGCCTTGCAGCGTACGGGTGACCGGCTGCTCTCCCGGCCGGTGTTCCTGCCGTCCGAGGCCATGGACGACCCCTACTTCTTCCTCCCGGCGGAGGCGTGGCCCACCCGCTGAACCGGCTCCGGGCGATCCGGTCAAAAGTGCTGCTTATGAGGTCATAGGGGCATAGGTGCTACTCAAGGGTCAGAGCCTCCGGTGAGGGTGGGAGCGTTCCCCATCACTACGGATGAACTGGCAGTTCCTTGAAACGCATGCGCATGGCGGTACTGGCCGCCGTCTCGATAGCCGGTCCCACGATCCTGGCCGCGACGCCCGCGGCGGCGGAGGAGATGAGCCCGCCGTCCCTCTCCCTGCCGGATCCCGACCCGGAGTCCGGGGAGTCCGGAGAGCCCGGGGAGTCCGGGGAGTCCGGAACCTCGACGCGGGAAGCGGCTGCGGAGGAGCCGACGGCGAAGAGGTCGGCCGGGGATCCCTCGGCGACGAAGGTGCCTTCGGCCCCCGCCCTCGCTCCCGTTCACGAGCAGTCTTCCCCCGCGGCGCCCGAGCACCGGGCGTCGCCGACCGAGGGTGCTTCGCCCGACGCGGCTGCGCCCGACGCGGTGCCGACAGATAGGGCCGTCGAGGGCAGACCCAAGACCGCGGGAGCGGGACGGGCCGGGGAGCGGAAGGAGGCCACCCTGCGCACGACGCTGACCGGAGTCCCGGACACCTTCGTGGCGGGTGGCGATTGGGGGGAGTTCACCTTCGTACTGGAGAACCGCACGGGGCGCGACATCAGCGGGACCGAGTTCACCGCGCGGGCCGAGGTGATCACGGCCCACCCGGGTGCGTCCCTCGTCCCTGGGGACATGAGCCTTCAGTTGCTCGTCGGGGGCACGTGGCGCGATGTCAGCCTCGAGATCGCTGGCAGCGTGGATGACGTGTACGGGCTGCTGCCTCTGGACGACCTTCTCCTGCCCCCGGGGCAGACCGACTTCCGGATGCGGCTGCGGTTCGTCTCGGACGCTCCGCTGACGACGTTCTACATCTGTGTGCGGCCGGACACGGACCACGACGATGATCCCATCGACGAATGGGCGGAATCGCAGATCGTACGCCCCGAGAACCCGGACCCGGAGCCCGCGCCTGACCCCGACCCGGAGCCCGCCCCCGACCCGAACCCTGAGCCCGCGCCCGATCCCGCACCCGATCCGGATCCCAAGCCCGCGCCCGACCCTGCGCCGGATCCCGCGCCCGATCCCGAGCCCGCGCCGGTTCCCGACCCCGGGTCCGCACACGTGCCTGCCCCCGTCCCCGGCCCGGGGACTCCCGGCACTGCCCCGGTCTCGGAACACTCCGCGGCCCTGGGAGCACCGCAGGCGCACGCCCCGGCCGGCGCCCCCGCCACGCCCCACGGCCGTGAACTGGCGAGGACCGGCAACGACGCCGCCACGAGCTGGGCCCTCGGCGCGGGCGGCACCCTGCTCGCTCTGGGGGCCACCCTCGCCGTCGCCGGCCGCGCCCGCAGGGGCCGCGAGGAAACGTGACGGGGCCCTGAGGCGGCCAAGGGGGCGTGAGCTCCCGACCTGAGGAAGCGGGTGGCTTCGTACATGCTCGGAGGACATGCTCCGAGGACATCCTCCAAGGAGGACATGGACGAAGCCACCCGCAGGCGGTCGCTCGCCATCGCCTAGAACGTCTGGCCGCCCGGCAGTTGGGGCCGCAGCCGTGCCCTCGGATGCCACTGGACGGGAGTGAACGTGTCGGGGTGCGCGTGGGCCCAGTCGACCACCCAGGAGGCGGGCGGGCTGACGAGGAGTTCTCCGTGGTCGAGCCATTCGTAGAGCTCGAAGTAGGAGCAGGTGATGCCGGTGTCCATGCGGCGCCGGAGCATGCCGGGGTGCAGCTCGTCGGGGTGCTGGATCCCCAGCGTGGCCATGATCTGCTGGGCGCTGCGCGCGGTCGCCTGCTGGTAACGCCGCACGCGCTGCGCCTTGTCGCCCACGTGCAGGGCCCGCGCGCGCCGGGAGTCCTGGGTGGCGACGCCGGTCGGGCAGTCGTTGGAGTGGCACTGCTGGGCCTGGATGCAGCCGATGGCGAGCAGCATCGCGCGTGCCGAGTTGGTGAAGTCGGCCCCCTGGACGAGCCGGCTGACGATGTCGCCGCCCGTGGCGATCTTGCCGCTGGCGCCCACCTTGACGTGTTCGCGCAAGCCGGTGCCCACCAGGGCGTTGTGCAGGGTGATCAGGCCGTCGGTCAGCGGCATGCCCAGCTGGTCGGTGAATTCGAGGGGCGCCGCACCGGTCCCGCCTTCGGCTCCGTCGACCACGATGAAGTCCGGAGCCGATTCTTCCGCCAGCATCGCCTTGCAGAGGGCCAGAACTTGGTGGCGCGACCCGACGCACAGCTTGATGCCGACGGGCTTGCCGAGCGAGAGGGTACGCAAGTAGGCGACGAAGCGGACGAGTTCCCTGGGGGTGCGGCAGTCGGGGTGCCAGGCCGGCGACGCGACGGTCTCCCCGGGGGCTACGCCCCGTGCCCTGGCGACCTCCGCGTTCACCTTGGCGCCGGGCAGCACGCCGCCCATGCCCGGCTTCGCGCCCTGCGACAGTTTCAGCAAGATGCATTTCACGTGGGTCTGGGAGGCGGTCGTCGTGAACTGCGCGGCGTCGAAGCGCCCTTCGGGCGTACGGCAGCCGAAGTAGCCGGTCCCGATCTGCCAGATCAGGTCGCCGCCACCGGCCAGATGATGCTCGGACAGACCGCCCTCACCGGTGTCGTGGGCGAAGCGGCCCTGGCGCGCTCCCTCGTTCAAGGCGCGGACCGCGTTGCCGGAGAGCGCCCCGAAGCTCATCGCGGACACGTTCAGGAGCGCCATGTCGTAGGGCTTCAGGCAGTCCGGACCGCCCACGCGCACGGTGAAGGGTGTTTCGACGACCGGCTCGGGCGCCATCGACGTCACGAAGAACTCGTGGCCGGTGGAGTAGACGTCCCGCTCGGTACCGAAGGCCTTCTGCGCCGATTCGCCCTTGGCCCGCTGGTACACAAGGCTGCGCACATCGCGCGAGAACGGCCGGCCGTCCAGACTCGACTCGATGAAGTACTGCCGGACTCCCGGGCGCAGCCGCTCCATCCAGAAACGCAGATGCCCCAGCAGGGGATAGTTCCGCAGGACCGCGTGGCGCCGCTGGCACATGTCGCGGAGGCCGCGGAGGGAAAGCGCCGAGAAGACCGCAGACGCCGTCCACCACCACGGCGATACGGAAACGGCGAGCAGGCTGCTCAGTACGGCGATGGCGACCACCCCGAGAAGGGCGGAATACCGGACCGTGTAGGGGAAGGGTTTCATGGGTGTGATTCAGTCCTCGTCGGACGGATAGGGACATCCACACCTTTCCGCCGTGCCCGCACGACGCGGAAGACCGCTTCGGGCTATGGGTCCATAGGCGTTTCTCCCGCTTTCCCTTCAGGCGCCGGAAATGATGAGCCGTACGAGGAACGAGGCGACCTCGGCCCGGTCGAGCTGGACGAGGGAGCGGCGGGCGGGCCCGCTGTTCAGGAAGAACAGCAAGGCGAAGCCGAACGGCTGGACGGTGACGCCGCCCCTGGTGACGGAACCGGTCAGGCCGTCGAAGAGCGCACCGCGGGAGAAGCTCCAGGTGTCGATCTCGCGGGCCTGCTCGTCGACGCAGGAAAGACGTATGGACCAAGGCTCGTCGGCACGGCAGGACGCGGTCACCAGGACGTCGACGGGCCGCTTGCCCGGGGCCGTGCGATGGCCGGCGAAGATGGTCTGCGCGCACGCTTTGGGCACGGTGGTTCTCCCTCCACGGGGATGAATGCTCGGTACCGGCAGTTGGTTCGACGGCGGTTGATCCGGCGGCAGTTGATCCGGCGGCAGTTGATCCGATGCCGGCCGGTCTGGCGGCGGTTGATCCGGTGGTGGGTCAATGGAGCGTCCAGGCTTCGGCGGGGAGATACCGCAACGGCGCTTCCATGCCCTCGGCGGGGAGGAACACCGGCCGCGTGAGCAGCCGGTCGCCCGCCCGCTGCACGCAGATCACCACGCCGAGGCTCCGCGACGCGGGCTCACCGAGATTGACGTAGAAGAGCTCGGTGAAGGGCTCGTGGTCCTCGGCGCGCTCGATCATCCATTGCTCGATCACGGAGGGTGTCCGCCCGACCAACGCCATTCCGTCCGCGAGGATCTGAGGGCCTTTCAGGGCGTCGGCCGAGATTCCCCGGAGTCTTTCGTCGAGGCCGTAGTGGAATGTCAGCCCCAGACCCCAGCATTCCCCTCTGACCGTGCCGTACGTGTTCCGTGACAAGGCCGCACGCGTGTGGTGCTGGGGATTCGCCGTGATGCCGCCGAGCGCCGCGGTCACCTCGCCAGGGCGCATGCCGAAACGCAGTGGGCCGACGCGCTCGAACGGTTCCAGCAGCCACTGCCGCCGGTCGCCGTCCGGCACTACGTCCCACACATTCCACCTGTCGAACATGGGCGCAATCCTTAGCATTCGATGCCGTGTGTCCAGCTTTGTGGCCAGCCTTGGGGCGAACGACGTGCCGGGGTAGAGGCATCCTGTTGATGCGCCCATAGCCGGTCCCTATGGCGGCCGTGCCAGGAGAACGCGCGGAGGTATATCCCAGGGTGCAGAAGCGGATCCCTCTGCGGAGCGACGCGGTCACCCGCCACAGTCGGAGAGGCTGTTGAGCAGGCAGGCGGGAAGAAGGAAAGAAGAACGGGAAGGAAGAGAAAGGCCGCATGGAAGCGATCAAGTCGCCGGACTGGAACGTCGTGGGAATTCTGGGGGCCGCGCGGGGCGCGAGGCCGGACGCCGGGGCGGCGACGGGCACCGAGCATCTCCTCGCGGGGCTCACCACGGCCAAGGGGCCCGCCCGCGGAGCACTCGCGGCCCAAGGGGTCACCAGGACCGTGCTGCTCACCGTCCTGCGGGACAGGGCGCACGGGGACGACGCCTGGAGCGCCGACGACGACTCGGCGACGACCGTCGTCTCGAAGGACGTCCTGGGGGAGGACGGCGACGGGCGCAGCCACTTCACGGGCGCCGCGGCCCGAGCGCTGACCTCGGCGATGACGCACGCGCGGCGGGAAGGCGCGAAGAAGTTCGGCGCGGAACATCTGCTGCGGGGGCTGCTGGAGGAGGACAACCGGGCCGTGGAGCTGCTGGCCGCCTGCGGTCTCACCCCGCAGGCCGTGGGCGAGGGGCTAGATGGCGGCCCCGAGGGCGACCCCACGAGTGGCCCCGGCGGCGAGGAGGACAGCCTAGGCCCGCTCCTGCACGCCACCCGCGACATGCTCCTCGGCCGCGACCACTACCGCCGGATGCCGCTCTGGACGCGCTGGACGGTTCGGTTCAGCGGCATCAACTGGGCTTCCCTGCCGTCCAGTTGGGTCAGGCTGGAGACCTACGAGCAGGCGCGGCGGCTCGGTGACGACGTGGTGGGTACGGAGCACGTGCTGCTCGCGGTCCTTGCCACCCACGAGGTCGCGCGCACGTATCCGCATCTGGCGCGCGAGAGCGCCCCTGGCCACGAGGCCCGGTACTCGGGCGGCGAGCGCCTCGCCCGCCTGGGCATCGACCACGCCTCGGTGTACGGCGCGCTGACCGCCGGTGCCGGCGCCCGCCTGACGGCCGACGCGCGGTCGGTCGAGGAGTACGTCGGCGAGGAGCCGGGCCCGAACCTGGAGAGTTCGACGGATCCGGGCACCGGCCCCCTGGTCGAGACCCTCCTGAGCGAGGAGACCCGGGCCCGACAGCTGATCGAAGCGCTGACCGGCACGGGCGGTGCCTGACCCCGGGGCGGCGTGCCTCCCGAGGCGGCCCTACACGTGACCCTTGCGCCACTCCCCGAACAGCAACCGGCCCAGATACAGACCGCCCAGGGCCATGGTCCACACGCCGACCGGCAGTTTCTCGAAGACGGGCGAGTTCTGCGCGGCGACGTCGGCCAGTACGAGCAGCAGCGCCCCGGTCAGCACCGAGAGGGCGAGATGCGGGCCGGTGCCGCGGGTGAGGCGTCTGGCGATCTGCGGTGCCGTGAGCGCGATGAAGGAGATCGGGCCCGCGGCGGTCACCGCACCGGCCGCCAGCGCGATGGAGAGGACCACGCTCCAGGTGTGGGTGCGGCGCGGATCCGCGCCGAGCGAGGTCGCGGCGTCCTGCCCGAGCTCGGCGGCCGCCAGCGGGCGCGACAACGCCAGGGCGAGGGGCGCGCAGACCAGCAGGACCAGTCCCGCCGTGGTGGCATCGCTCCAAGACCGCGCCGTCAGGCTGCCGTTGAGGTAGGAGCTGAGCACGGTGGCCTGATCGCGTTCGATCGCGTACACGATGTACTGGATGAACGCGGTCGCCATCGCGGTCACGGCGACGCCCGCGATGACCAGACGCGTGGGGTTCCTGAAGCCGGTGCCCGTGGAGACGTACACGAGCGCCATGGCCAGGACGGCGCCGCCAAGCGCCCCGAAGGCGATCGGCACGGACGGCATCAGCAGGGCGACCAGCGCCGCACCGGCCCCGGCACCGGGCGCGATGCCGATCACGTCGGGGCTGCCCAGGGGATTGCGCGTCACCGTCTGGAACAGGGCCCCGGACAGACCGAAGGCGCCGCCCGCCGCGAGCGCCACCACGAGTCGCGGGCCGCGCAGCCTGTCCAGTACGAAGGCGTCGATGCCGGCGCCCCGGCCGGTGAGCGTGTCCGGCAGGGCGGCGAGCGGGATCCCCAGACGTCCGACGGTCAGCGAGAGCACGCAGGCGCCCACGAGCAGCACGGCGAGGCACACCCCGGCCCACAACACACGGGCCTGCACCCGCAGATGGACGCGCGTGCCGAGCTTGAGGTGGCGCCGGCCCGGGGCAAGGCGGGGCGCGTGGCGCGACGGGACGACACTCACGAGACGGACCTCATCCGACGAACGGCCAGCAGCAGCACGGGGGCACCGGCGAAGGCCGTGACCACGCCCACCATCAACTCCTGCGGGCGGACCAGAACGCGGCCGACGACATCGGTGAAGAGCAGGAGGACGGGGCCGATCAGGGCGCCGCAGGCGAGTTGCTTGCGCAGATCGACGCCGACCAGGGCGCGGGCCAGATGCGGAACCGCGAGCCCGACGAAGGCGATGGGCCCGGCGGCCGCCGTGGCGGCGGCGCTCAGCAGCGTGGCGGTGAGGAGGCCGGCGGCCTTGACGCGCACGGGGTGCGCGCCGAGCGCGGCCGCGGTGTCCTCGCCGAGCGCCACCACGTTCAGGCTCCGCGCCAGGAGGGCCGCGACGGCCAGGCCGAGGGCGGTGAGCGGGACGACGGTCCACACCGCCTCCCAGGTCCTGCCCGTGAGCGCCCCGACGACCCAGAACCGGTAGTTGTCGAAGGTCTGCGGGCGGCTCAGGGTGACCGCCTGGATGAACGCGGTGAGCACCGCGGTCAGGACCGCGCCGCCGAGCACGAGCCGCACCGGGCTCACCCGGCCGCCGACCATGCCGATCAGGTAGACGAAGCACCCCGTCAGCAGGGCGCCGGGGAGCGACCAGAACAGGATCTGCATCTGGCCGCTCGCCCCGAGGAACGCGGTGGCGGCGACGACACCGGCGGCGGCGCCGGTGTTGACGCCGAGCAGGCCGGGCTCGGCGAGCGGATTGCGGGTCACGGCCTGCATGAGGGACCCGGCCACGGCCAGCGCGCAGCCGACCACGATGCCAAGGACCGTACGCGGGTACCGGCTCTCCACCACGGTGGTGGCGTAGTCGGACCCGCCCACGGTCACGGCGTGCCACACCTGGCCGAACTCCAGGGTCTTGCTGCCCACGGCGACACTGGCGAAGCACGCCGCGGCGAGCGCGGCGGCCAGCACGAGGAACAGCACGGGCAGCGGAAGCCGTGCGTGCCTCGCGCGCTCCCGGCCGGCAGGACCGCGGCCGGGGCCGCGTCCTGCCGTGGCGCCGCCCGGAAGGCGGCGCGTCGTCTCGACGTCTCCCACCGCGCTGCTACTTACCGGCCTTCGGGAGCACCTTGTCGATGAGCGGCAGGTACCGCTCGATGCTCCACGGGACCGTCAGCGGGTTGAGCATGGAGGAGGCCGTCACGAACGAGTTGTCCGCGCTGTACACCAGGGCGCCCTTCTTCACCGCGGGCATCGCCGCGTACAGCGGCTGGGACTCGATCTCCTTGCGGTTCTTGGGGTCGCTGTAGAAGGTGAACAGCAGATCGCTCTTGTTGAGCTTGTCCGCGTTCTCGAGACCGATCAGCGACGAGTCCGTCCCCTTGGTCTCCTTGAACGTCTTGACCACCGGATCGACCTTCAGGCCGAGGGACTTGACCATCTCCACGCGCTGCTCGGTCGGGCTGAACACGCCGAGGGTGCCGGGGCCGGAGTTGTAGATGTAGGAGAACTGGTACTTGGCGTACTGCGGACGCTTCTTGGCCGCGGCGGCGAGCTGATCCTTGATGGTGCCGATCAGTTCGGTGCCCTTGTCGGGCTGGCCGAGCGCCTTCGAGATCAGGTTGATCTGCTGGTCCCAGTCGGTGCTCCACGCCTTGTCGGGATAGGCGACGGTGGGGGCGATGTCCTTGAGCACGTCGTACTGCTTGGCCGTGATCCCGGACCAGGGCGCCAGGATGACGTCGGGGCGCAGCTCGGTGATGGCCTCGATGTCCAGCTGCTCGCCGCCCTTGAACTGCTTGGGCAGCTTGTCGCCCTTCTTCTTCACCGCCTCGTGGACCCAGGGCAGGTAGCCGCTCTTGTCGCTGCCCCAGGCGTACTCCTCGACGCCGACCGGGGTGGTGCCCAGCGCGATCGCGGTCTCCGCCGAGCCCTGGCCCAGCGTCACGATCCGCTTGGGCTCGCTCTTGATGGTCGCGGTGCCGAGCGCGCTCTTGATGGACACCGGGTAGGCGCCGTCGGCGGATTTGCCTGCGGACTCGTCCTCTTCGGCGCTGTTGCCGCACGCACCGGCCAGAAGCACCAGGCACAGGGCGGCGGGGACGGCGACGAGGCGTCGCGTGGAGAAGCGGCGCGCAACAGACATGCTGAGTCCTTCGGCTTCGAGGGCAGGGCAAGCAGGTGCCGGTGGCGTGGTAAGGAGCCGTTCCGGCACAAGGAGGTTAGGTTAACCTATCCTAAGAATTATTGGATCTTCTTCGGGTGGTGCACTCACCGGCCATCCGGCGGTTCGCTCAGACGCCGGCGGGCGCCAAGTCGGCGCCGTCGAAAGGCGGGTAGCTCTCGGCGCCCGTACGCTCCGCCGCGCTGATGTAGGTGGTGAGGGCGTCGCGGGACTGGGTGAGCGTGGCCATCTGATCGTTCAGCCGCTGCAGCCGTGACCGCATCGCGGCCAGCAACTCGGGGCACCCGGGCAGCTCCGGGGCCTCGCCGAGCGCACACGGCAGGACGTACGCGATGTCCTCGGACGACAGTCCCGCACCGAGCAGGTGCCGGATCTGCCGCACGCGCAGCACCGCGCTCTCGTCGTACTCGCGATAGCCGTTGGAGCCGCGGTCCGCGTCCAGCAGCCCCTGGGCCCCGTAGTAGCGCAGTTGATGAGTGTGGACTCCCGTCCGACGACTCAGTTCCCCGATCCGCATCGCACCTCGCTTGACCTTCACACCGGTATGAACGTTGACGATGTTGCCATGACCGACAGCGACGAAACACCCGTGACCATCATTGGACTCGGCCTGATGGGCCAGGCGCTCGCCGGCGCGTTCCTGAAAGCCGGACATCCCACCACCGTGTGGAACAGGACCTCCGCCAAGGCCGACCAACTGGTCGCCGACGGAGCTCAATTGGCCCCGACCGTGGGCGCCGCCCTCAAGGCGGGCGAACTGACGGTCATCTGCGTGACCGATTACCCGGCCCTGTACGAGCTGCTCGGCGCGCACGAGGCCGAGTTGGCCGGCGCGACGCTGATCAATCTGACCTCGGGCAGCTCGGAACAGGCCAGAGAGGCCGCCGCATGGACCGGGCGGCGCGGCGCCCGCTATCTGGACGGCGCCATCATGGCCATCCCTTCGGTCATCGGCACCGCCGACGCGATGATCCTGCACAGCGGCCCGCAGCCGGACTTCGAGAGCCACGCGACGACGCTCGGAGCGCTCGGCACGGTCACCTACCTGGGCGCGGACCACGGGCTCGCCTCGCTGTACGACGTGGCGGGCCTGGCCATGATGTGGAGCGTCCTGAACGCCTGGCTCCAGGGCACGGCCCTGCTCGCGACGGCCGGTGTCGACGCCGCGACGTACGCACCCTTCGCACGCGAGATCGCCACCGGCGTCGCCGCGTGGCTGCCCGGATACGCCGAGCAGATCGACGCCGGAGCCTTCCCCGCCGAGGTCTCCGCCCTGGAGACCGACGCACGGGCGATGGAGCACCTGATCGAGGAGAGCGAGGCGGTGGGTGTGAACGCCGACCTGCCGAAACTGCTCAAGACCATGGCCGACCGGGCCATCGCGGCGGGACACGGCGGTGAGCAATACCCCGTACTGATAAAGGAGTTCAGCAAGCCGTAGCGTGACGGGCCGAGGGCCCGGCGGCGCCCGCCCTGCCCCCGGGACTCACCAGGGCAGGGCGCGCGCCAACAGCTCGACCAGGTCGTTGGTGGCGTCGGCGGCGCCGAGGGCCGCGGATGCGCCGAGTGCGAGGACCAGCGCGGCGATCACTCGGAGGTTCGGTGGCGGGGACGTCCTGAGCGCCGCTATGCGCCGGGTGACGGTGTGGTCGGTGAAGGCCAGCCTGTCGGCCGGGCGCGTGCTGTGGGCCGTGAGGGCCGCCCTGGCCAGGGCGCGCGCGGCGGTGCCCCGGTCGCCGACGGCGTGCGCGGCGTGCTCGTCCGCCCAGCGCTCGATGAGGAACGCGACCGTCGTGTGCAGGCGCTTCAGCAAGGGGTTCGCCGCGGAGGCGAGTGCGGTGGCCACCGACAGGAGCGCGTGGTGGTGGGTGAGATGGGCGCGCTCATGGGCCAACAGGACGCGGCGCTCGGCGGGTTCGAGCGCGTTGAGCATCGCGGAGCTGGCGAGGATGCGGCCCGGGGCGCCGGGAACGGCGAAGGCCTCGGCGACGGCCGAGTCCACGACGATCAGTTCGGCGTCGGACGGATGGCTCTCGCACAGCCGCCGCTGGGCGCGCCGCAGGGCGTGCTGGGCGCGCAGGACCCGCTGGAGGCGGTACGCGACGAGGGCGAGGACCAGGACGGCGGCGTACGCGACGGTCTCGGGGACCGGCTCGGCCAGGCGCCGGCCGTCCTGGCGGGCCTGCGCCTCGACGGGCGGGGTCTCGGTGATGAGCGTCGCCGAGAGCAGCAGCAGCGCCCACGTGGTGGACGCCGCGGAGAGGACGGCGGCGAGCGTGAGCGCGCGCGTGGCGGGTGCGGGCGCCAGGTACCTGCCGATGGCGGGGCTGATCGCGGCGAGCAGCGCGGACAGGACGAGAGGCACGTACACGTCGATCCTCATGGGCGGCTCCCGTCGAGGAAGTCGCGCAGCGCGCGCTCCTCGTCCGCGCTGAGTCCGGTGACGAACTGCTGGAGCGCGGCGATGGGGTCAGGGCCGCGGTCCAGGGCCTGGTGCATGGCCTCCGCCGTGCTCTCGGCGGCGTTCTTCGCCGGGCGGTAGGCGCCCCGACGGCCGTGGGCGTCGCGGATGACGAGACCTTTGTCGTAGAGGCGCCGGAGAATGGTGTGCACCGTGTTGTACGCGAGGCCGTCGCCGAGCTCGGCCTGGACCTCGCCCGGCGTCAGAGGCGCGTCGGTGGCCCACAGGGTGGCCAGGACCTCGCTCTCCAGCTCGCCGGCGCTGCGTCGTTCGGGTCTGCCTCGGGGGACCGTGCCTGCCATGGCTCCACCTTACGGCGCGTAGGGTCGGATGCGGCCCGGCCGACGGCGCGAAGTGCGGTGGCCCGGCGGAAGCGCGGGTGGCAGCGGATCGAGAGGTTCTCCCCGACCGTGAAGTACGGCTTCACCCAGACGTCTTCGGCGCGCTGCGGCGGATAGGCGTAGCTGGCCTTCCTGCCTCTCGCACCGCCGAAGTGCCTGCCCAGACGCAGCCGGTCGCCGCCGGCGTCGGGGGAGAGGTGGAGATCCCAGATCCACTCGCGTGCGACACCGGGAATGCCCGCGCACTCGATGCCGGGGCGGGCGGCCAGGGGGCGCAACGGGATGCCCACCTCGAAGCGGGTGCCGAACCCGCGCGCGGGCAGGCGGAGTTCGGTGCCGCCGCCCCTGATCTCCAGTACGAGGTCGGCCTGTTCGGCCTCGGTGCCGGTGAGGGACATCCGCAGCAGGATCTGTCCGTCGCCCGGCCGGATCTCCATGACCTCCGCGCGATGAGGCCCCGGCGTGCAGGGCACGGCATGCGGAAGCGTTTCGCGCATGACCGCCCCTCCTTTCGCTCTCCCGGCCTACCCCTACGCCTTGTAGGGTGAGGGAACCCTACAGCTTGTGGGGTGAGGGGGTGGGTGGTGATGGCCGCATTCACCGGCGCGGTGTTCTCCCGGACCGCGGTGTTCTCGCGGGGCGGACGGCGGCAAGCGCCCGATACGGGGTCCGCGGGTGACGGGGGAGAGGAGCACGGGGGCGGGCTCATGTGGGTGGTGAGCGCGTTCGTCGTAGCCCAACTGCTTTTGGTCGCGCACGGGTTGGGCCTCGGCTGGGATGAGACGGTCTACGTCAGCCAGGTCGGCCCGCAGGCACCGGCGGCGTACTTCAGCGCACCGCGCGCTCGCGGCGTCTCCCTGCTGGTGGCCCCGGTCGCCTCCTGGTCCACCTCCACCACGCTGTTGCGGGTGTATCTGGCGCTGCTGTCCGGACTCGGCCTGTATCTCGCCCTGCGGGTCTGGCGCGGCCTCCTCGCGCCACGGACACTCGCGCTGGCCGCCGCCCTCTTCGCCTCGCTGTGGGTGACGGTCTTCTACGGCCCGCAGGCGATGCCGAACTACTGGGTCGCGGTAGGTGCGTTGGTGACGGTCGGCTGCTTCCTGCGGGCTCAGCGCGACCGCCACGGCCGGGGTGACCGCCACGAGCAGGCTGACCGCCATGGCCAGGCCGGCCGGGGCGGCTCCGCGGCCGAGTGGGGGATGGCGGCGGGCGCGGCTCTGATGGCGCTGATGCGGCCGACCGACGCGGTGTGGGTCTGCCTGCCCCTGGGCATCGCCCTGGTCGGCGTACGCCGCTGGCGCTCGTGGCGCCTCCTCGCGGCGTTGGCCGGGGGCCTCGCGGCGGGGGCCGCGCAGTGGATCGTCGAGGCCTATCTCCACTACGGCGGCCCGATGGCCCGGCTGGCCGCGGGGTCCCGGATCCAGGGCGGCCTCGGGTGGCACCTCGCGGTGGACGACCAACTGCGCGGCCTCGGCGGTCGCCCCCTGTGCCGCCCCTGCACCGGGCCCCTGCCCGATGTGCCCCTGGTCGCCTGGTGGTTGGCTATCCCGGCCCTCGCGGCGTGCGCCGTCGTCGTGGCGCTGAGGCGGCGACGCGCGGCGGCGCCGGTCCTGACGCTGCTCTGCGCGGGCTCGGCCGCGGTGCCCTACCTGTTCCTCATCGGCTACGCGGCGCCCCGCTTCCTGCTCCCCGCCTACGCGCTGCTCGCCGTGCCGATCGCGGACGTGCTCAGTCACCTGGTGGGCGGCGCGAGCGAGGCCCGGCGCCCGCTCGTCGTGCTGCTGGTGGCCCTTGGCCTCGCCGGTCATCTCGCCGTGCAGTACGCGGTGTTGGAGGACGTCGTGGACCGCACCGACGCCGCCGGCAGCGGCTACGCCCGAGCCGCCGCCGAGCTGCACCGCCTCGGCGTACGACCCCCGTGCCTGCTCACCGGGCACGACGCCATCCCGATCGCGTACTACGCCGGATGCGCGTCAGGCCACACGCACGGGCACAACGCCAACATGACGCGCGCGGCCGTCATCCGCGCCGCGCGGCACACCCCCGTGGCCGCCCTCGCCGAACAGGGCGGCGACCCACCCGGCTACGCCAAGCACTGGCGGCAGCACGGCCTCGGCCCGCTGACGGCCTCGGTCGCTCCACCGCGGTAGCGGCCGTACGGGAGGGTGTCCGGCCGGAGGGTACTCAGGTCAGTCCGCGACCCACCAGCCGGAGAGCTTCGCGGGGAGGGCCGAGCGTGTGGCTCCGCCCACCCCGTGTACTCGCACTCGGACGTCGGAGTCAGCGTCAGGGTCACGGTGCCCTGGTCGGGGTGGACCCAACTGTTCTCCACCGACCCGCGGCCCGGCCGGTTCCAGCCGAACGAGCGACGTGCGGCTACGCCTCCCGTGTGGGGAGCACCGAGATCTGGGACAGGTTGACGTGGCGCGGGCGTCCGACGGCGAAGGCGATGAGTTCGGCGACGTCCTGTCCGGAGGGGATGGCTTCGATGGAGCCGATGGCCTCCTTGACGGCGGCGCTGATGGCCGGGTCGTCGATGTGGTCGCGGAACTCGGTGTCGACGGCGCCGGGTTCGATGTTCGTCACGCGTACGTCGGCGGGGCTCAACTGGGCCCGCAGATTGCGGGAGAGGTGGCTGAAGGCGGCCTTGGAGGCGGCGTACCCCGCGAAGCCGGGCAGGACGGACCGGGCGGCCGCGGAGGAGATGTTGACCAGGTCCGCGTGGCCGCGCTCGGCCGCCGCCGCGAGCAGGTCGGGGACGAACGCCTCCACGACGGCGAACGCGCCGGTGACGTTCACGTCGATCATCCGCTGCCAGTTGGCGCCCGCGGACCCGTCCAGGAGGTCGGGCAGGGCGAGCCCGGCGTTGTTGACGACGAGGTCGACGCGGCCGAGGCGGGCGCGGATGCCGACGGCGGCCGCGGCGAGGGACGCGGGGTCGGTCACGTCGGTCGGCAGGGCCAGGGCGGTGCCGCCGGCCGCCTCGATCCGGGCCACGTGCTCCGCCAGGCGGTCGGCGCGCCGGGCCAGCAGAGCGACGTGCGCACCGTGGGCGGCCAGTTCGCGCGCGGTGGCCTCGCCGATACCGCTGGAGGCTCCGGTCACGACGGCCACCCGGCCGCTGAGGGGGCGGGCGGGGGAACAGGTCTGTCCGGTGGTGTCGGTCTGGCCGGTGGTGACGGTCGGCGTGGTCATGGTGATCTCCCCAGAGTGCGGGTGTGGTCAGGAATACGAGTGCAAGTACGGGTGTAAGCGCGAGTACGAGTACCGACGTCTGTCGCCGGTCCCGCGACGTCTTGCGTCACCGACTCTGCGAGAGATCCACGCGCCCACCCAGGGCCCGGCTCGACCCTGGGTCCGGCAGAACCACCCTGTGGCGGACACTTGATCCATGGACTTCCGCACCGAGCTCTCCGCGTTCCTCCGCTCCCGCCGCGCCCGGCTGCGGCCGGAGGACCTCGGCGTACGTCCGTTCGGCGGCCGCCGACGCGTGCCGGGCCTGCGCCGGGAGGAGCTGGCGGACCTGGCGGGGGTCAGCGTCGACTACTACGTACGGCTCGAACAGGGCCGCACCCACAACGTCTCCGACAACGTCCTGGACGCCGTCGCCAGGGCCCTGCGCCTGGATGAGGCCGAACGCGCGCATCTGGGCCACCTCACCCGCGCCCTGCACCACCCGGCCTCGACGCCACCGCTCCCGCAGACGGTCAGGACGGGCGTACGGGTCCTGCTCACGGCGCTCGGCGAGGTACCCGCGTACGTGCTGGGCCGCCGACTCGACGTCCTGGGCGCCAACCCGGCGGCCCGAGCGCTCTTCACCGACGTCGACGCCCTGCCGCCCGGACAGCGCAACGTGGCCTGGCTGACCTTCCTCGACCCGGCCGTACGTGGCCTGTACGCGGACCGCGAGGCGTGGGAGGAGACCGCGCGCGGCACCGTCGCCGCCCTGCGCGTGGACCTGGGCCGGCACCCCTGCGACGACCGGCTCTGCGAGCTGCTCGGCGAACTGTCGGTGCGCAGCGAGGACTTCCGCACCCTCTGGGCCGAACACCACGTGGGCGAGCACGCCCACGGCGTCGAACGGCTGCGCCATCCCACGGCCGGTGTGCTGACCCTGCGCCGCGAAACGCTGCGCCTGCCCGGCCAGGACGGACAGTCCCTGGTCACGTACGCGGCCGAACAGGACACCCCTTCCCAGCTGGCCCTCGCCACCCTGACGGCGTCTCAGCGCGCGGGTACCCCCAAGAGGGCGTTGTCCTTGGACAGTTCGACGGTGTGAGGCAGTCGCCGCCCGGCATGGTGTGGGCGCGACGGCGGGGGCGAGTCATCCGGCCCCGTGCTGGCGTTCCGCCATCTCACGGTGGCGATGTCGCCATACTGGCCCTGTGCGGGTAGCGATCATGACTGTGGGTTCCCGAGGCGACGTGGCTCCGTTCACCGGGCTCGGGGCGGGCCTCGCCGCGGCCGGGCACGACGTGACCCTGGTGACGCACGACCGGTTCGCGCGGTTGGCGGCCGACGCGGGCATCGGCTTCCACGCCCTGCCCGTCGACCCGCACGCGGTCCTGCACTCGGAGTGGGGGCAGGGCCTGCACCGCAGCCGCACCGGCCCCGGCAAGCTCCTGCACGTCCTGTCGATGGCCAAGGACGCGGCGGCACAGGTGGCGCCCGCGTTCCTCCGGGCCGCCGAGGACAGCGACGCCCTCGTACTGGCCGGAGCGGTGGCGCCGCTCGGCTGCACCATCGCCGAAGGCCTCAGCCTGCCGAGCATCGGCGTGAATCTCCAGCCCTTCTACCCCAGCGCCGCCTTCCCGCCGCCCATGGCGGCCACGCGCTCCCTCGGAGGCACCGGCAACCGCCTCGCCGGACAGGTCGCCCTCAACGTCATCGAGCGGATCTTCAACGACACCGTCCGCGACCTCAGGAAGCAGCTCGGCCTGCCGCCGCGCAGCCTCGCCGCCGCGCGCCGCGCCTACGAACAACGCGGCTGGCCAGTCCTGCACGGCTTCAGCCCGCACATCGTGCCCCGCCCCCACGACTGGCGCTCTGCCCCGTCATCGTGGTCCGGGGCGGTGAGGCGAGCCGCGGGGGCGAGCACGGACGCATCGTGCCCGGGGTGGGCGAAGCGGCGAACAGCTTCGCGGCGGTCCGGTTCGCGTTCCGGGAAGCCGAGGCACGGCACGGCGCACTCGATGCCGTACGTGCCTGGCGTTGCCCCGCCCACGAGACGACGGACCCTCCGCTCATGGCGGTAGAACCCGCCCGCTACCACCAGGACCGCGCCTCATCCGTACTTGAGGATGCGCTGCGTACCCCCACAGACGACCACCCCGCTGTACGTGTGCTGCGCTCCGTCGTGGAGGGCCCTGCGCACAAGGTCCTGGTCGACCGTACCGGCACGGCGGACCTGCTCGTGCTCGGTGCGCGGCGGTGCCACAGCCATGTCGGCCTCCAACTCGGCCGGGTGGCGCATGCGTTGCTGCACCATGCGGACTGCCCGGTCGCCGTCGTACCGCAGTGGGGGTGACGGTGAGGGTCCGCAGTGCGTCCTGATCACCGGTCCATCCCCGCGGCGTGATCGGGAACGTAAGACTGCAGGTCGCGTGGCGGCCGTTGGTATCCCGTGGGCGCGGGCCGGGGCGGAAGGCTGAGCTCCGGGGGCGGCACGTCGTGGTAAGGGACGGTCGAGAGAAGGTGGGCGATCATGTTCAGCCGCGCGCTGCGCTTGTCGTCGCTCTCGACGACGTGCCAAGGGGCCTCGGGGATGTCCGTGTGGACGAACATCTCGTCCTTGGCCCGGGAGTACGCTTCCCACCGGGTGATCGACTCCAGGTCCATGGCAGAGAGTTTCCAGCGCCGCGTAGGGTCATCGAGGCGGCGGCGGAAGCGCTGTTCCTGCACCGTGTCGCTCACTGAGAACCAGTACTTGCGCAGCAGCAGGCCGTCCTCCACCAGCAGGCGTTCGTAGAGGGGGCACTGGTGCAGGAAGCGCTGGTGCTCGGCCTTGGTGCAGAAGCCCATGACGTGCTCGACGCCTGCGCGGTTGTACCAGCTCCGGTCGAAGAGGGCGATCTCTCCCGCCGCGGGCAGGTGCTCGACGTACCGCTGGAAGTACCACTGGGTGCGTTCACGTTCGGTGGGCGCGGGCAGCGCGACAATGCGCGCGACGCGCGGGTTGAGGTGTTCCGCCACCCGCTTGATGGTGCTGCCCTTGCCCGCCGCGTCGCGTCCCTCGAACACCACCACGAGCCGCGCCCGCGAGGCCCGCACCCACTCCTGCATTTTCACCAGCTCCGTCTGCAGGCGGTACAACTCGCGCTCGTAGGGCTCCCTCTTCATGGTCACGCACCCGCCTTCAGCAGCCGAACGCCCGTGCCCCACAACGACATTACGGAGAAGTCCAGCGGTGTGAACCCAGCCGTACACAACTCGCCGCTGCCGCGGGGCGGGTGCTCCCCGAATTGGGTCCCGATCGGCCCCTGCACCACGTGGCCCGACGGTGGGAGCGTGACGCGAAGGGTAGGGCGGCCACCCCGCCCGCCGCGAGGAGGGAGTCACTCATGACCATCCGTGTGGGGATCAATGGATTCGGCCGTATCGGCCGCAACTTCCTGCGCGCCGCACTGGCCAGGGACGAAGGCGATGATGCCATCGAGGTAGTCGCGGTCAATGACATCGCATCGACAGCGACGCTGGCGCACCTGCTGGAGTACGACTCGACGTACGGCAGGATCGACCGGGACGTCTCCCACGACGACGCGTCGATCACCGTGGGCGGCCGACGCATCGCCGTCTCGGCGCAACGCGACCCCGCCGCCCTCGACTGGAGCGGGCACCGCGCCGACGTCGTGATCGAGTCGACCGGCCGTTTCCGTGACCGGGACGCCGCCGCACTGCACCTCAAGGCGGGCGCCCGCAAAGTCCTGCTCTCCGCGCCGGGCAAGAACGCCGACGCGACGATCGTGATGGGCGTCAACCACGACACGTACGACGCGGACCGGCACCACGTGGTCTCCGCCGCTTCCTGCACCACCAACTGCGTCGTACCGATGGTCAGCGTCCTGCACGAGAGCTTCGGCATCGCCAAGGGCCTGATGACCACCATCCACGGCTACACCAACGACCAGGCGCTGCTCGACGGGCCGCACAAGGACCTGCGCCGGGCGCGCTCGGCAGCGCTGAACATCATCCCGACCAGCACCGGGGCCGCCCGGGCCGTCGGCCTGGTCGTCCCCGAACTCGACGGTGCCCTTGACGGGCTGGCGGTGCGAGTGCCGGTGGAGGACGGATCGCTCACCGATCTGACCGTGCTCCTGCGGCGCGAGACCACCGCCGAGGAGATCGACGCCGCGTTCGAGGCGGCAGCGGAAGGCAGGCTGCGGGGCATCCTGCGGGTGTCGCACGCCCCGATCGTCTCCCGTGACGTCATCGGAGACCCGGCCTCCTGCGTCTTCGACTCGGCGCTCACCCAGGTGCACGGTGACCTGGTCAAGGTCTTTGGCTGGTACGACAACGAATGGGCGTACTGCCACAGGCTGTTGGACCTGACCGCCCATCTCGCCGCACGATGATGATCCCCGCGGCACTGCGGGGGGTACGAGGCGTGGTGCTCGACACCGACGGAGTGATCACCGACTCGGCAAGGCCGCATGCCGAGGCATGGAAGCGGGCCTTCGACGCCTTTCTGGCGGAGCATCCGCCCGCACGTCCCGAACAGCGCAGGCCGTTCGACGTGCGTGCGGACTATCTGCGCTACGTCGACGGCAAGTCGCGCCTGGACGGTGCGGCCTCCTTCCTCGCCTCGCGCGGCCTTGACCTGCCTGCGCGAACGGTGGCGGCGGTGGCCGCCGACAAGGAGCGGATCTTCACCGACCGGTTGCGCGAGGGCGGCATCGACGCTTATCCGGGCACCGTCCGACTGCTGCACGCCTTGCGCGAGGACGCCATTCCGCTGGCGGCGGCCTCCGCCTCCCGGCACGCTCGTGAACTCCTGCTCCATGCCGGTGTGTTGCCGCTCTTCGACGCGCTCGTCGATGGAGCAGAGGTGGCCCGTCTCGGGCTCGTGGGCAAGCCGGATCCCGCGCTCTTCGTGGAAGCGGCGCGCCGCCTGGGCGTGACCGCGGCGGACGCCGCCGTCGTCGAGGACGCGCTGGCCGGTGTCGAGGCGGGGCGTCGCGGAGGGTTCCGGGTGGTGATCGGCGTGGACCGGAACGCGACGGACGGCACGAGGGCGGACCTGCTGCGGCACGGTGCGGACATCGTCGTGGAGGACCTCGGGGAACTGCTGGTCGAGGACGGTAAGTCATGAACGAGAGGATCGCGGACTGGATCTGGGAGTACGAGGGGTACGACCCGGCGGAAGAGCGACTCCGGGAGTCGCTGTGCACACTGGGTAACGGCTACTTCGCCACTCGGGGCGCCGCCCCCGAATGCCCTGCCGACGACGAGCACTATCCGGGGACGTACGCGGCGGGCTGTTACAACCGGCTCACCTCGCACATCGCGGACCGGCGGGTCGAGAACGAGGACATGGTCAACCTGCCCGACTGGCTGCCCCTGCGCTACCGGCTGAAGGACCGGGGAGAGACGGCGGAGTGGCTCACTCCGGACTCCGGCGCGCTCGCCGCGCTGCGCCAGACCTTGGACCTGCAGTCCGGTGTCCTGGAACGCGATCTGCGGTACGACGTCGGGCGTAGGCGTGTGCTGACCGTGCGGCAATGGCGCGTCGTCCACATGGGGGACCCTCATCTCGCCCTATTGCGCACTGAGTTCGGCGTTCAGGGGCCGCCGGTGTCCTTGGAGATCCAGGCGGGCCTCGACGGGACCGTCACCAACGCGGGAGTGCCGCGCTACCGGCAGCTGAACTCCCGGCACCTCACGCACGTCCACACCGGAGACGGCGACGACGCCGACACCGTGTGGCTGCGCTGCCGCACCAACACGTCCGATGTGCGGGTGGGAATGGCGGCCCGTACGACGGCAGGTTCCGTGAGGCCCGTGACGCGGCATGCGGCGGGGCGGGTCGTCCAGTGCTTCGCATGCACCCTCGAAGCCGGACACACCGTCACCGTCGACAAGACCGTCGCCCTGCACACCTCGCGCGACTCCGCGATCAGCGACCCCCTGCGGGCCGCCGTGGACCGGGTCGGGAGGGCGCCCGGCTTCGACGAGCTCCTGGACTCGCACATCACGGCCTGGGACCAGCTGTGGCGCAGGGCCGCACTCGACGTACCGGGAGAGGCAGGTCGCATCCTGCGCCTGCACCACTTCCATGTCCTGCAGACGCTCTCGCCGCACACCGCCGACCTCGACGTCGGCGTCCCCGCCCGCGGTTTGCACGGCGAGGCGTATCGAGGCCATGTCTTCTGGGACGAGCTGTTCGTCCTGCCCTACCTGAACCTGCACTTTCCCGAGGTCTCCCGCGCACTGCTCACCTACCGCCACCGACGGCTGGAGCAGGCGTGCACAGCGGCACGCGACGCCGGGCACGCGGGGGCGATGTACCCGTGGCAGAGCGGCAGCGACGGCAGGGAGGAGACACAGGAACTGCACCTCAACCCGCGTTCGGGCCGCTGGCTGCCGGACCTCTCCCGGCTCCAGCACCACGTCGGCTCGGCTGTCGCGTACAACGTGTGGCGGTACTGCGAGGCGAGTGGTGACGCCGAGTTCCTGCACACCAAGGGTGCCGAGATGCTGCTGCAGATCGCCCGTTTCTGGGCGGACACGACGACATACGACGAGGGACTGGGCCGGCACCGCATCCGTGGGGTGGTCGGCCCTGACGAGTATCACGATGCCTACCCGGGGGCCTCAGCGCCGGGGCTCGACGACAACGCGTACACCAACGTCACCGCGGCCTGGGTCCTCACGCGCGCGCTGCATGTCCTGCGCACCCTGCCCGAGCCGCGACGGCGGGAACTCGTGGAGCGGATCAGGCTCGACGGCGGGGAGACCGAAGCGTGGGAGGACGTGTCCCGCACCCTGTACGTGCCGTTCCACGACGGGGTGATCAGCCAGTTCGAGGGATACGGCGAACTTGAGGAGCTGGACTGGGACGGTTACCGCGCCCGGTACAGCGACATCCGCCGCCTCGACAGGATCCTGGAGGCAGAGGGCGACACGGTCAATCGCTACCAGGCGTCCAAGCAGGCCGATGTCCTGATGCTCGGTTACCTCTTCTCCCCGGCCGAACTGCGGACGCTCTTCGACCGTTTGGGCTACCGGCTGGAGGCGGACACCTGGCAGCGCACCGTCGACCACTATCTGCGGCGTACCAGCCACGGCTCCACGCTCAGCGGCCTCGTGCACGGCTGGGTCCTCGCCAGGGTGCGGCGCACGGGCGCCTGGAAGTTCGTCCAGGAGGCGCTGGAGGGCGACATCGCCGACCTGCAGGGCGGCACCACGGGAGAGGGCATCCACCTCGGTGCCATGGCGGGGACGCTCGACCTCGTACAGCGGGGCCTCACCGGCCTCGAAACGCGGGGCGGCGCGCTGTGGCTGGACCCGGTGCCGCTGCCGGGACTCTCCGAGTTCGGCTTCGCGCTGCGCTACCAGGGCCACTGGGGTGTACGGCTACACATGCGGCCGGGCCTGCTGCACATCCGCGTTCCCGCCTCGGACCGCTCGCCGATCCGCGTCGAACTGCCGGGGCGGGCCGTGTCCGTCGCCCCGGGGGAGTCGTGCGATCTGACGGTGTCCGGCTAGCGGCCCTCACCGGAGGCGCGTTGCCGCCCGTCCGGAGGTCACCCGGGCACCACGGCCACCGGGCACCGGGTGTGGTGGACGAGGGCATGCGCGGCGTGGCCGAGCCGTGTGCCGCGTCGGCCCGCCACGATCAGCTCGGCCGATGCGGAGGCGCGGACCAGAGCCTCGGCCGGGGTGTGAAGCACGACGTCTCGGAGCACCCGGACCCGCGGATACTTCTCCTGCCACGGCCGCAGCGCATCGGCGAGGAGCTGCTCCTCCTGGTCCTCCCAGCGGGCGCGGTCCTTCTCGGGTACGGCGAGCGGCATCCAGTGGGCCATCGGCGTGGGCAACGCCCAGGCGTGCACGGCGTGCAGACGCACGTTCGCGCGCTGTGCGGCGTCGAATGCGAAGTCGGTTGCGGCGTCGGCCGGTTCACGCGCGTCGATGCCGAGCGTGACCTTGTCCGGCCGGGCGCCCGCGCGCCCGCACATGAGTCCGCTCGGCGTCAGGACCACCGGGCGGTCGCAGACTTCAGCGGCGCCCAGGGACGTCGCCCCGAGCCTCAGCCCGGCGAAGCCGCCGGCCCCACGGGTGCCGAGCACCAGCAGTTCCGCTGATGGGGCCAGGCCCAGCAGGGAAGGAACGACAGAACCCGTCAGCCGTACGCCCTGGACTTCCAACTGAGGGTGACGGTTGGCGAGTTCCGTCACGACCGGGCCGGGCAGTGGCAGGTCGCGATAGGGCCACAGGTCCACGAGTTCGTCCGGGGAGAGCGCGGACACATGCACCACCTTCAGCGGCAGACCGCGTCGCAGGGCTTCGCGGGCAGCCCAGTCGGCGGCCGCGCGGCTGCGGGCGGAGCGGTCGACGCCCACGATCACTGACCGATACATGACGGCCCCCTGTCTCTGGTGGAGCGGGACTCTCCTTCCCTTCCACACTGGTGCCGGCGCCTGGTCGGTGGCCAGTGCCGACCGGGCGCGACAAGGGACCGGACGGCACTGGCCGAAGCCTGGCGGCGGAGTGACGCTGGAAGGGAGGAAGACCGCAACCAGTTGCCAAGGAGGGCGAGATGAGCGGCATGATCGACAGGCTTCCGCACTGGCCCCAGACGCTGCCGGACCTGTTCGGCTGGATCGAGGCAGGGATTCCGGGGCTGCACGCGGCGCCCGGGGTGTACGGGATCCGGATCGAGGAGTCCTGCGTGGACGGGACGTACTCACTGCGTGCCGAACTTCCTGGCATCGACCCCGTCAAGAATGTGGACATCACGGTGACGGACGGCGTTCTGATGCTGTGCGCCGAGCGCAGTGCCGAATCCGTCGGCAAGGGACACTCGGAGTTCCGTTACGGCAGCTTCGCCCGAGCCGTACGGCTGCCGGCAGGCGCACGCGGCGACGAAGCGACCGCGGACTACGCGGACGGTGTTCTGACCATCACGGTCCCGGTGCCGGAGGCGAAATCGGCCACCAGGACCATCCCGGTGCGGCACACCTGAGCGCGATGTGCGACGCGCTCGTGCCGCACTCGCCCGCGCGACCGCCCGGCTCGGCCGCGCGGGCGGTTCGTGCACCCGTACGTCCCCTTGCGTGCGTTCGAACAGTTCCCCTGGGTGCGGAGGGGTCTGTCAGGTGTGCGGAACGATCGCGACCGGGCTCTTGGCGTGGTGGATCACCGAGTGCGCCGTCGGCCCGAGGCGGTCTCCGGCGGGGACCCAGCGGCCGATGACGAGCAGGGCGGCGTTCGTCGCCTCCTTGACCAGATGGTGCCCGGCCAGGCCGCGTACGAGCCGCTCGGTGACCTGCTCCCCAGGGAACTTGTGCCGCCAGGGGGTGAGCGTGGCCCCGAGGAGGTGCGACTCTGCCACCTCGGGGTTGGTGGCGTCGGCGGTGGGGACCAGCGGAACTTTCCAGGCGTGCATGGCCCGGAGGGGCGCGTGCCGGGCGGCCGCGGTGAGGAAGGCGAACTCCAGTAACTCGTCGCAGGGTCGGTCCAGGTCGAGGCCCAGTACGACCGGACGGTGGCCCGCCGCCTGGCCCTCGGGCTCGTCATCAGGATGTTCTCCCGCCCGTACCAGGACGACGGGGCAGGTGGCCCGGGCCGCGACGGACAGGGCCACGGATCCGACCAGGACGCCGGTGAGCGCCCCGAAGCCGCGTGAACCGAGTACCAGCAGGGCCGAGGATTCGGCTGCCGCAAGGAGTGACTCCACCGGTGGACCGGTGACCTGCTCGTCCAGGATCCCGAGTGCGGGATGCGCGGCGGCGAGCCGCAGCACGGCGCGGTCGAGTGCGTCACTCTCGCGGTGGAAAGGCACCTCGATCTCCGGCAGGCTGCTTCGCTTGGAGGGCTGGTCGAAGGCGTGGACGAGACGGAGGGGCAGGTCGCGGCGCAGGGCCTCGCGGGCCGCCCAGCCCGCCGCGGCCAGGCTCTCGGGCGAGCCGTCGATTCCGGCGGTGATGGTCTGCTGTGGGGTCATGGGGTGTACCTCCACGGTGCGGTCGGAGGGTCAGCTGGTCCAGGTCCAGTCGGCGACCTCGGGGAGGTCGGTGCCGTGTTCGCGGATCCAGGAGTGGTGGCGTGTGCGTGCGTCGGCCATGGCCTGGCGGACGTGGGCCGCGCGTACGGCGAGGCCGGGGACGCGGTCGATGACGTCCATGACGAGCCGGTAGCGGTCGAGGTCGTTGCGGACGACCATGTCGAACGGTGTGGTCGTGGTGCCCGCTTCCTTGTAGCCGCGCACGTGGAGATGGGTGTGGCCGGTGCGGCGGTAGGCGAGACGGTGCACCAGCCAGGGGTAGCCGTGGTACGCGAAGATCACTGGGCGCTCCGGCGTGAAGAGCGCGTCGTACTCGAAGTCGGCCATGCCGTGCGGGTGTTCCTCATGAGGCAGCAGCCGGGTCATGTCGACCACGTTCACGACGCGGACGGCGAGCTCAGGCAGGTGATGGCGCAGCAGTCCCGCCGCCGCGAGGACTTCCTGGGTGGGGACGTCTCCCGCGCAGGCCAGGACAACGTCCGGGTCGCGTGTGCCGTCGTCGGTGCCCGCCCACTCCCAGACGCCCGCCCCGCGTGCGCAGTGTGCGCGGGCCTCGTTCAGGGAGAGCCAGTCGAAGCAGGGCTGCTTGCCCGCGACGATCACGTTCACGTAGTCCCGCGAGCCGAGGGCGTGTTCGGCCACGGAGAGCAGGGTGTTGGCGTCCGGCGGCAGATACACGCGTACGACGTCGGGGCTCTTGTTGAGGACGTGGTCGACGAAGCCGGGGTCCTGGTGCGAGAAGCCGTTGTGGTCCTGGCGCCAGACGTGCGAGGTCAGCAGGTAGTTGAGGGAGGGCACCGGGGCGCGCCAGGGCAGCGAGCGCGCGGTCTTGAGCCACTTGATGTGCTGGTTGACCATCGAGTCGACGATGTGCACGAACGCCTCGTAGCAGGAGAAGAGGCCGTGCCTGCCGGTGAGGTTGTAGCCCTCCAGCCAGCCCTGGCAGAGGTGTTCGGAGAGGACCTCCATGACGCGGCCCTGGCGCGACAGGTGCTCGTCGGTGTCCAGGGTCTGTGCCTGCCAGGCCTTGCCGGTCACTTCGTAGAGCGCGTCGAGCCGGTTGGAGGCGGTCTCGTCCGGGCCGACGACCCGGAAGTCGCGCCGCCCGGCGGTGTCGGTCATGATCCGGGCGAGCAGAGCGCCGAGCACCCGGGTCGGCTCGTGCAGGGTGGCGCCCGGCTTGTCGACGGGGACGGCGAAGCGCTCCAGCGGCACAGAGGGCAGAGGGCGGGTGAGCAGGCCGCCGTTCGTGTGCGGATTCGATCCCAGGCGTCGGTGGACCTCGGGGACGCAGTCGAGGACCTCCGCGGTGGGGCGGCCGTCCGCGTCGAAGAGTTCCTGGGGCCGGTAGGAACGCAGCCAGGTCTCCAACTGGGCCAGGTGTTCCGGGTTCTCGCGCACTGTGGCCAGCGGGACCTGGTGCGAGCGCCAGGTGCCCTCGACCGGTGTGCCGTCCACCGTCGCGGGTCCTGTCCAGCCTTTGGGGGTGCGCAGCACGATCATCGGCCAGCGCGCACGTCCGTGTGCTCCGTCGGTCCGGGCGGTCTGCTGGATGGCGGTGATGCGGTCGAGCGCCTGGTCCATGGCCTTGGCCATGGCCTGGTGGACCTTGCCAGGGTCGTCGCCGGAGACGTGGAGCGGTTCGTGGCCGTATCCCTTGAGCAGCGCGTCTAGTTCGGCCTCGGGGAGCCGGGCGAGGACGGTCGGGTTGGCGATCTTGTAGCCGTTGAGGTGGAGGATCGGCAGCACGGCGCCGTCGTGGACGGGGTCGAGGAACTTGTTGGAGTGCCAGGAGGCCGCGAGCGGTCCGGTCTCCGCCTCGCCGTCGCCGATCACGCAGGCGACGAGGAGGTCCGGGTTGTCGAAGGCGGCTCCGTAGGCGTGCGCGAGGGAGTAGCCGAGTTCGCCGCCCTCGTGGATCGAGCCGGGGGTCTCGGGGGCCACGTGGCTGGGCACGCCGCCGGGGAAGGAGAACTGGCGGAACAGCTTCGCCATGCCCTCCGCGTCCCGGGTGACGTCCGGATACGTCTGCGTATAGCTGCCATCGAGCCAGGAGTTGGCCAGGACGGCGGGGCCGCCGTGCCCGGGACCCCACACGCAGAGCGCGTCGAGGCCGCGCTCGGTGATGACGCGGTTGAGGTGCGTGTGGACGAGGTTGAGCCCGGGTGAGGTGCCCCAGTGCCCGAGCAGGCGCGGCTTGATGTGCTCGGGGCGCAGCGGCTCGGTGAGGAGAGGGTTGCTCATCAGGTAGATCTGGCCGACGGCGAGATAGTTGGCGGCTCGCCAGTGGGCGTCCAGAGTTGCCAGGCGGACGGGTGCCACGAGTGTCTCCTGCCTCTCGGCGATACGGATGTGTTGTCAGGCGATCGGGCGCATGAGTGCTGGGGCGCTGGTGTGCTCAGGCGTGCGGGACGACGGCCACCGGGCATTCCGCGTGGTGCAGCACCGCGTGGTTGACCGGGCCGAGCTGCATGCCGACATGTCCTTTCCTGCGACGGGCGCCGACCACCAGGAGGTCTGCCGTGCGGGAGGCGCCAAGGAGCACGGCGCGCGGGTGGCCCTCGACGATCTCGTGACGGACCGAGATCTCGGGATGGGCTGCCGTCGCCTCCCGTACGGCCTCGTCGACCTGAGCCGCGGCGCGCCGCTGATGTTCGTCGTGGACCATCGTGGGAAAGTCGGGGACTTCGCGGGCGGGGCAGCGCCAGGCGTGGAACGCGGTGAGCGAAGCATTCAGAGTCTGCGCTTCGTGAAAGGCGAACTCCACTGCGGGAGCTGATGTTTCGGGGTCGTCGATGCCGAGGGCCACGGTGCGGGTGCCGCCCGGCGGGTTCTCCTCGCGGCCGCGTACGACGATCACCGGCGACGCGGAGTGCGCGGCGACGGACAGACTGACGGAGCCGAGCAGCAGCTCGGCGAGCTCGCCGCGCCCCCGGCTGCCGACCACGATCGCCCCGGCCTCCGGGCTGAGCCGCACGAGTGCGAGGGCCGGATCCTCGGACAGCACCTCGCTCGTCACCTTCACAGCGCTGGTGCGGCGCAGCGCGCGCTCGACCGCCGAGGCCGCGATGTGGTCCGAAAGGAGCTGTACGGACGGCCGATTGATGCCGAAGGACGGCTCGTGCCCCTCGTACCACTCCCACCTGGACGCATGGACGACACGCAGCGGCACACCGTGCGCCACCGCCGCGTCCACCGCCCAGTCCAGTGCGCGCAGGCTCGGATCCGAACCGTCGACTCCGACGATCAGGGGCTTGTCCACGGTGCCACCACCTTCCGGTGTGCCCCTGGCAGGGGCACTGATGGGGACGGTTCCACCGAGGAGGCGGACCGGGGAGGGGCGAACCGGCCCCAGTGGGGGACCTTCGGCCCCTGGCAAGGGGGCGGACGCGTTCGCACAGTGGCAGCACGGCCCGGCGGAAGGAGGCGTGATGCCCATCCGGACGCGTATCGCGGTGATCGGCGTCGGCAACGAGTTCCGGCGTGACGACGGCGTGGGCTTGGCGGTGGTCGCCCGGCTGCGCGAGCGAGCCGCTGACCGTGACCGGCCGCTGCCCACGGGGATGCTCCTTGCCACCTGCGACGGCGATCCCGCCCGCCTGATCGGTCTATGGGAGGGGACGGATCTCGCGGTGGTCGTGGACGCCGCGCACGCGCATCCCGCCCGCCCCGGACACGTGCACCGGCTGGCACTCGAAGCCGGTGAGCTGGACCGGCCGCCGACGACCAGTTCGCACGGGCTCGGACTCGGCGAGGGCGTCGAGCTCGCCCGGGTCCTCGGCCGGTTGCCGGGCCGACTGGTCGTCTACGCGGTCGAGGGCGCCGACACCGCGCTGGGCACCGGCCTTTCGCCGCGGGTCGGGGCCGTGGTGGAACCGCTCGCCGCCGACATCGAGGACGAGATCGTGCGACACGGTGACGCCGCCGCGCGCGGTTGAGCTGAGAGGAGGGGTCATGCCGGAGCGCAGCGCACTCCGCTTCGAGGTGTTCGGCACCGTGCAGGGAGTGGGCTTCAGGCCCTTCGTGTACCGGCTAGCGAGCAGCCTGGGCCTGGACGGTTGGGCCGCCAACACCGAGGGTCACGTGCGGGGCGAGGTCGCCGGATCGCCGCGCGCCGTCCTGGAGTTCACCGCACGGCTGCGTACCGGTGCTCCCGCGTTGGCGCGGGTGCGGCAGGTTCGGGTGACCGCCGTGCGCGGGCGACCACCGATTCCCGCGTCGGGCTTCGTCATCCGGCGCAGCGACACCGACCGTGCCGTGCCCCCGGGAAGCCCGCGAGAGATCCCGCCCGACGCCGCCATCTGTGCCGCCTGTCTGAGCGAGCTCCTGGACCCCGACGATCGCCGGTTCCGCTACCCGTTCATCAACTGCACCGACTGCGGCCCGCGTGCCACCGTCATCGAGGACCTCCCGTACGACCGGATCCGCACCACGATGCGGCGCTTCCCGCTCTGCGCCGACTGCGCGGCGGAGTACGGCGACCCCACAGACCGGCGCTTCCACGCCGAACCCTTGGCCTGTCCCGCCTGCGGGCCGCAGCTCTCCTGGGGTGCGCTGGGCGGGGAGGCCGCGCTGCGCGCCGCGGTCAAGGCCGTGGAGAGCGGGGACATCGTCGCCGTCAAGGGGCTCGGCGGCTATCAGCTGGTGTGCGACGCCACCGACCAGGCGGCGGTCGAGGCGCTGCGGGAGCGCAAGCACCGGCCGGTCAAGCCTTTCGCCGTCATGGTCCAGGACCTGGGCGCCGTAGGGGAGTTGGCGCGCATGTCGCGGACCGAGCGGTCCGTGCTCGGTTCGGCGGTACGCCCCGTGGTGCTGCTCGAAGCGCGACACCCGGGCCTCGCGCCCGCGGTACATCCCGGGATCCGGCGGGTCGGTCTGTTCCTGCCCACCACCGGGCTGCACCACCTCCTGCTCCGCGAGCTCGCCCGCCCACTGGTCGTCACCAGTGGCAACCTCGCCGGCGAACCGATCGCCACCGACGACGCCGAGGCCCATCGCACACTGGCCACGGTCGCCGACGGCTTCCTCGCCCACGACCGGCCGATCCGCGCCCGCTACGACGACTCGGTCGTCCACGCCGTCGGACGCTCCGTGCTCACCGTCCGCAGGGCGCGGGGCCTGGCACCGGCACCGCTGCCCCTGCCAGTCGCCACCCCCACACCGCTGGTAGGGGCCGGAGCCCAGCTCAAGCACACGTTCACCCTCGCGGCCGGGCAGGGCGCTCAGCTCTCCCCGCACGGCGGCGACCTGGCGGACGTGACGGCGATGGACGCCTTCACGCACGCGTACGACGATCTCGTCCGGCTCGCTGACGTCACTCCGCGCGTCGTGGCGCACGACCTGCATCCCGGCTATCTCTCGACCCAATGGGCGCGGTCCCAGCCGTTGCCCCGCATCCCTGTCCAGCATCACCACGCCCATGTGGCGGCGTGCGCGGCCGAGCACGGACTGAGCACCCCCTTCGTCGGGGTCGCCTATGACGGCCTGGGGCTCGGCGACGACGGCACGCTCTGGGGAGGCGAGATCCTCGTCGCCGATCTGACCGGCTACCGGCGGGTGGGACGGTTCGCGACCGCGCCGCTGCCGGGTGGTGAGGCCGCGGTCCGTCATCCGCACCGGATGGCGCTCGGCTACCTCCACGGCACGGAGCTGCTCGGCAGCCCTCGCCCGTATCCCTGGCTGACCAAGCCCTTCACCGACCGCCTCGATCCGGATGAAGCCGCCGTCGTGCGCGCCATGGTGGCCCGGGGCATCAACTCCCCGCGCGCTTCCAGCGCAGGACGGCTCTTCGACGCGGTGGCGAGCCTGCTCGGCCTCGCCGACTCCGTCAGCTACGAGGGCGAGGCCGCCGCGGCCCTGGAGGACGCCGCGGGGACCGTGCGCGCCCTGCCGCTCGACCACCGGCTGGTGCGGGTGGACGGCCTGTGGGTCTACGATCCGGCGCCGACCCTGATCGACCTCCTGGACCGGCAGCACAGCGGTGAGGGCGTCCCCGCGCTCGCCGCGGCGTTCCACGTCACCCTCGCCCTCGTCACGGTGGAACAGGTCGCACGGGCGGTGGCGGACGGAGCGCCGCCCACGGTCTGTCTCGCAGGCGGCTGCTTCCTCAACCGCCGCCTGCTCACCGAGGTCAGCCGCCGACTGCGCGCGCAGGGGCTGCGGGTACTGACCGGTGAGGCCGTGCCGGTCGGTGACGGTGGTATCAGCTACGGGCAGGCGGCGGTCGCCGCGGCCCGGCTCGCGAGGGAGTGAGTGCGATGTGCCTGGGCATTCCAGGCCGGGTCCTGGAGATCAGGGAAGATGCCGGACTTCGCATGGCCACCGTCGACTTCGGCGGCGTACGCCGCGAGGCGTGCCTCGCCTACACGCCGGATGCCTCGGTCGGCACGTACGTCATCGTGCACGTCGGCTTCGCGATCACCGAGGTCGACGAGCCCGAGGCCGAGCGGACCCTGGACGTCCTGCGGGCGATGGCCGGAGCGGTGGAGGCCGAAATCGGCGAGCCGCTGCCAGGACCGCCCATGTAGGGCCGAACGGCCCTGTGGCCTGCCCGGCCAGCCCCTGGGGAGCTGCCTGTCCCCGTCCGATCCTCGAAGGGTCAACCTGCCCTCAGGAGGCCCGAGATGACGCACGACGAGCGAAGCCGACCTCCGGTCCACGCCCTGCTCGCCGACGGGACGACCACACGCATACGCACGGTGGATCCCGACGACCGCACCCAACTCCAGGGCCTCTACGAGGAGATGTCGCCTGAAAGCCTGCGGCTGCGGTTCTTCGCCGTCAGCCGCCGCTCCGCCGCACAGGCAGCGGACCGGGCCTGTGCCGCTCCCCGTCCCGGATACCGAGCCCTGCTCGCCGAGACCAAGGGCCAGATCATCGGCCTGGCCGAGTACGAGAGCACGGACGAGCCCGGCACCGCCGAGATCTCCCTCGCCGTCGCGGAAGGGCTGCACCACCGAGGCATCGGCACCCTGCTCCTGGAGCACCTGGTCTCGGCCGCCCGCGCGGACGGCATCACCGCCTTCACCGCCGACGCGCTCGCCGAGAACCACGAGGTGCTGAAGGTCTTCGCCGACCTGGGACTGCGCACCGCCCGCCGTTTCGAGGGACCCGAAGTGCGGTGCACCATCCAGCTGGCGGACGACGAGACCTACCTGACAGCGGTCGAGGAGCGCGGCAGCGCATCCGATGTGGCCAGCCTCGTACCGTTGCTGCGGCCCCACTCGATCGCCGTGGTCGGAGCGGGCCGCAGGGCCGGTTCCGTCGGCCGCGCAGTCCTGCGTAACCTGCGCACCGGCGGTTTCACGCGGCAGCTCCTCGCCGTCAATCCGAGCGTGTCGTCGCTGATGAGCGTGCCCGCCTACCCGTCCGTCGCCGCGCTGCCCGAGACCCCCGACCTGGCGGTTCTCGCGGTGCCCGCGCCTGCCCTGCCCGCCACGGCGGAGGAGTGCGGCAAGGCGGGTGTGCGTGCTCTGGTGGTCGTCACCGCCGGTCTCGACGCCGAACAGGCGGCAGCCCTGCTGGCCATCTGCCGGGCGTACGGAATGCGTCTGGTGGGTCCGAACTGCCTTGGCATCTCCAACACGGACAAGGCGCTGTCCCTCGACTCGACCTTCGCCGCCCGGCATCCGCGCCGCGGCACCGTCGGTGTCGCCGTGCAGTCCGGGGGAGTGGGGATCGCCCTGCTCGACGGCGTGGCCCGCCTCGGTCTCGGTGTCTCCAGCTTCGTCTCGCTGGGCGACAAGTACGACGTGAGCGGCAACGACCTGCTCCAGTGGTGGGAGCGCGACGGAGTCACGGACCTGGCCCTGCTGCACCTGGAGTCCTTCGGGAACCCGCGGGCGTTCTCGCGCACCGGGCGGCGGGTGAGCAGGCGCATGCCCGTCCTCACCGTCGACGCGGGCCGCACCGACGCGGGCCGCAGGGCGGCCGCCTCGCACACCGCCGCGGCCGCGACGCGGACCATGACCCGGCAGGCCCTGTTCACCCAGGCGGGCATCACCGCCGCCCGCACCGTCGGTGAACTCCTCGAAACCGCCGCTCTGTTGCACTCCCAGCCCGCGCCCGCCGGGCGCCGGATCGCCGTCGTCACCAACGCGGGCGGCGCGGGCGTCCTCGCGGCTGACGCCTGCGCCGAGGCCGGACTCGTACTGCCGCCGCTCCCGGCCGACCTCATCGACGAGCTGCGTGACGTCCTGCCCCAGGGCGCCGTGACGGGCAACCCGGTCGACGCCACGGCCGCCGTCACCGAGGAGCAGCTCAAGAATGGTGTGGACCGGCTGGTGCGGCACGGCGGCGTCGACGCCGTGCTGCTGGTCCTCGTCCCCACCGCGGTCGCCGCGGCGACCGGCGACGTTCTCGTCCGGGCCCTCACCGGCGCCCCCGGCCGTCGCTCCCGAACGGTCGCCGCGGCCCGCCTCGACCAGGCGCTGCCCGTGCGGCTGCTGTCGGCCGCCGGAGGGGGCTCCATCCCCTCCTACGCCGATCCGGCAGCAGCCGCACGGGCCCTGGCGCACGCGGCCCGCCGCGCGCAGTGGCTGGCCCGCCCGCCCGGCACCGTCCCGGACCTCGCCGGGGTGGAGACACGACGCGCCCACGCCGTGGCCGATACCTGGCTGACCGCCCACCCCGAAGGCGGCTGGCTGGACCCGCGCGCCTGCGCCGAGCTCCTCGCCTGCTACGACATCCCGCAACTGCCGTGGGCCTGGGCCGAGACGGAGGACGAGGCCGTCAGCGCCGCCGAGCGACTGCGCGGCCCGGACGGCCGAGTCGTGCTGAAGGCGCACTGGCCCGGTCTGCTGCACAAGAGCGAACAGCGCGCCGTCCACCTCGATCTGCGGGGGGACGCCCAAGTGCGAGCCGCCTTCCGGGACTTCGCGACCCGGTTCGCCGGTCTGCTGAGCGGGGTGGTGGTGCAGCCGCTCGCCGAGCGCGGCACGGAACTGTTCGCGGGCGTCGTCCAGGACGAGGTGTTCGGCCCGCTGGTCCTCTTCGGGCTCGGCGGCACCGCGACCGAGCTCCTTGCCGATCAAGCGGCCCGTCTGGCCCCGCTCACCGACTTCGACGTGCACGATCTGATCACGGCGCCGCGCTGCGCCCCGCTGCTCTTCGGGCACGGCGGCAGCGGCCCGGTCGACCTCGAAGGTCTTGAGCAACTGCTGCACAGGCTGTCCCGGATGGCCAGTGACCTGCCGCAGCTCGCAGAGGCCGACTTCAACCCCGTCCTGGCATGGTCCGGAGGCGTCACGGCACTCGACGTACGCATACGTCTGCTGCCCCGGACCGCCCAGGACCCGTACCTGCGTCGACTGCGCTGAGGAGGAGACAGAGATGAAGCACAGCAAGATCGGCTCCGTGATGACGAACGAGGTCATCAGCGCCCGGTACGCCACCCCGTTCAAGCAGGTGGCCGAGCTGCTGGCCGAGCACCGGATCAGCGGACTGCCGGTGATCGACCCCGACGACAAGGTGATCGGAGTGATCTCGGAGACGGACCTGCTGGTGCGTGAGTCCCAGGCACCCGATCCGTACCAGCCGCGGCGCCGCTTCCGGTTGCCTCGGATCAGCAGCACGGCACGGAAGGTCCGGGGGAAGGCCACGGCACGGACGGCGGGTCAGCTGATGTCCACGCCTCCCGTGTGCGTGCACGCCGAGAACACCATTGCCGAAGGCGCCCGCCGCATGGCCCAGCACAAGGTGGAGCGGCTGCCCGTCATCGACCACGAGGACCGCCTCGTCGGCATCGTCACCCGCCGCGACCTGCTCCAGGTCTTCCTGCGCACCGACGACGAGATCCGCCACGAGGTGATCGAACAGGTCCTGGTGCGCACCCTGTGGCTGGCACCGCAGACGATCACCATCGACGTGCACGACGGTGTGGTGACGCTCGAAGGGCAGCTGGAGCGCCGCACGGAGATACCCATCGCACTGCACATGGCGCGTGCGATCGACGGCGTCGTCGCGGTCATCGACAAGCTCACCTACCACGTGGACGACTCCCACCTGCAGCCGACCGACCAGGCGCTGCGGGGCGTCGCCGACGACTGGCTGCGCAAACTCTGAGGAGGAAACGGACGTCATGACCACCAAAGTGCTCGTCGCCTACGCAACGAAAAACTGGTCCACGGCGGAGATCGCCCGCACCATTACGGAGGCCCTGCGCGCCGAGGGCCTGGAGCCCGAGATGCGGCTGGTGTCCGAGGTCGGCGACATCCAGGCGTACGACGCCGTCGTGCTCGGCAGCCCGCTCTACGCGGGGCGCTGGCACAAGGACGCCCGCCGGTTCGTCCGGCGCAGCGCCCAGGCACTGGCGAAGCGGCCGGTGTGGCTGTTCAGCAGCGGCCCCCTCGACGCATCGGCCAGTGAGCGGGACATCCCGCCGGTGCCCGCCGTGCGCCGAGCGCTCATCCGGCTCGACGCCCGGAGCCACGTCACCTTCGGCGGCTGCCTGGAGGAAGGCGCGAAGGGGCGCGTGGCCCACATGATCCTCAAGTCCGGGAAGGGCGGTGACTACCGGGACTTCGGGCAGATCGCCGCTTGGGCACATCGCGTCGGTGCCACGCTCGGAGGAGAGGTCGTGGTGGCGCGGGAGGAGCACTGACGTCATGAGCGCCCCGACGCAGCAGCACCCGCGGGCCGTGGCGTGGCGGTGGCGCAGGAACACGCTGCGTCGCCACAGTGACGTCGTCGAGGCGTGGACCGTGCTCCTGCTGGGAGTCGCGATGCTGATCGTCGCGCCTCTGGCCGGGGCGTTCGCGGGATCCTTCACGTACGGCACCGCGCATGCGAGGGCAGAACGGCAACGGGCCGAGGGCCACGTCGTCCGCGCCACGCTCATCGAGGACGCTCCGGCGGCCACCAGCGCGGAGTCCCGGATACGCCATGCGGTCAGGGTGCGCTGGACCGGGCGCGATGGCAGCACGCACACGGCCGTCGCCAAGGTCGCGGCAGGCACCACGTCGGGAAGCCGGATCGACGTCTGGCTCGACGACCAAGGAAGGGTCACCACCGCCCCGATGGCCGACGACGTGCAGTGGGGCACCGCCATTGGCGTGGGGGGAGCGACGGCCTTCGCGGTCTGGGTGCTCGCTGGGGGTGCCTGGTGCACCGTACGCGTCGTGTCCCACCGGCATCGGATGGCCGAGTGGGAGCAGGCGTGGGCACGCACAGGACCGAAGTGGACCGGCAGCCAGACCTGAATCTGGACCGGACGGGCCGGAACAGGGCCGCTCGGCCCCTGCCCCGGAGACGGCTCCTCTTCGAGCCTGGTGAGCAGAGAACCACCCAGATGTGTGGGAGGGCGAACATGACGACGACACCCGGAGCCACGGCAGTCCTCGACCGCGACGGGCTCAGTGCCCTCGTCGCGGCTTTGGCCGCCGACGGCCGCACCGTCGTGGGACCCACCGTCCGCGACGGCGCGATCGTTCTGGCCGAACTTGATTCGGCCGACCAACTCCCGTATGGCTGGGGCGTAGAGCTGGAGGCCGGTCACTACCGGCTGCGGCGCCGCGAGGACGGCGCTGCCTTCGCGCACTCGGCGGGCCCCCAGTCCTGGAAGAACTTCCTCCACCCACAGCGCGAGAAGCTGTGGAGCGCTGACCGACAGCCCGACGGGACGGTGGAGATCAGCGCCGAGACCGCTGGCCGGCCGTCGTACGCCTTCCTCGGAGTCCGCCCCTGCGACCTGCGGGCCATCGCGATCCAGGACCGGGTGCTGACGGGCGGCGCCTTCAAGGACGGCGGCTATCAGGAACGCCGGAGGGGAGCATTCCTGATAGCCGCTGAGTGCGCTGAACCGGGTGCGACCTGCTTCTGCGTCTCCATGGGCAGCGGTCCCGGCGTCGACACCGGCTTCGACCTCGCCCTCACCGAGGTCGTCGACGGCACGGGACACCGTTTCTTCGTACGCGTCGGCAGCGCGGCGGGTGCGGCACTACTCGCCAAGATCCCGCACCACGAGGCCGATGACGACACGAGGGATGCGGCGGTCGGTGCGGTCTCCGAGGCCGTCGACAAGATGGGCCGGGCCATGCCGCCGGTGAGCCTGCGGCAGCTGATGGGCGAGAGCCTGGAGGCCGAACGCTGGGACGACGTCGCTTCGCGCTGTCTGACCTGCGGCAACTGCACGATGGTCTGCCCGACCTGTTTCTGCACCACCACCGAGGAGGTCACCGACCTCACCGGGGACCACGCGGAGCGCTGGCAGCGCTGGGACTCCTGCTTCGACCTTGACTTCTCCTACGTCCACGGCGGGCCCGTGCGCTCCTCGGGCCGCAGCCGCTACCGCCAGTGGCTCACCCACAAACTCGGCACCTGGCACGACCAGTTCGACAGCTCGGGCTGTGTGGGCTGCGGCCGCTGCATCGTCTGGTGCCCCGTCGGCATCGACATCACCGAAGAGGTCGAGGCCCTGAGAGAGGAATCGGAACGATGAGCAACACCACGACCATGTTGAACGCTTCCGGCCGAGCACCGCAAGCGGCTGATGCACATCGCTCGCCAGGTGTCCTTCTCGGCCGGAACGCGGATCTTCGAGGAGGGCGGGCACGCCGACCGGTTCTGGATCATCCGCACCGGTTCGGTCGTCCTGGACATGCACGTCCCCGGCCGCCGTTCGCCCGCGATCGAGACACTCGGCCACGGTGAACTGGTCGGCTGGTCCTGGCTGTTCCCGCCCTACGTCTGGCAGCTCGGTGCCGTGGCGCAGAGCCCGGTGCGGGCCGACGAGTTCGATGCCCTCGCGGTCCGGCTGATGTGCGAGGACGACCCGGCCCTCGGCGCGGTCGTCGGCAAGTGGGTCGGCCGCGTGCTCGCCCACCGGCTGCAAGCGGCCAGGACGCGCCTTCTGGACCTGTACGCCCCCTACGGCAGTGGAAACGGTGCGCGGGGATGACCGCCGTGCCGGTGCCGTACCGGGTCGTCGCCCGATGGGCGGAGACCCCGGACACGGCCACGCTGCGCCTGGAGCCGGTCGGGGAGTCGCTGCCTGCCTTCGTGCCGGGGCAGTTCGCGATGGTCTGGGCGTTCGGCCGGGGCGAGATCCCGCTGTCGGTCAGCGCCATCCCCACCACCGGCGGCCTCGCGCACACGGTACGCCGCGTCGGCGCGGTCTCCGACGGGCTGTATGCCGCCGAGGTCGGCGACGTCCTGGGTCTGCGTGGCCCGTACGGAACCGGCTGGGAACTGGAGAAGGCCGCCGGACAGGACCTGTTGGTCGTGGCCGGGGGCATCGGGCTCGCCCCGCTCCGCCCTCTGGTGCGGGACGCGGTCGCCTGCCCGAAACCGTACGGACGCCTGAACGTCCTGGTGGGCGCGCGGACTCCGGACGATCTCATGGCGAAGATCGAGACGCGGCAGTGGGCGACGGCGTTCACCGGAGTGACCGTCGACCGAGCGGCCACGGGCTGGGCGGGCCGGGTCGGCGTGGTCACCCAGCTGTTGGACGAGGCCCGCTTCACGCCCGACAACACGACGGCGTTCGTCTGCGGCCCCGAGCCCATGATTCGGGCCACCGCGCGCGACCTGCTCCATCGAGGCGTGCCCGCGGACCGCGTCCGGGTCTCTCTGGAACGCAACATGCGCTGCGCGACCGGACACTGCGGCCACTGCCAGCTCGGCCCGCTGCTGCTGTGCAGGGACGGCCCCGTGGTCACCTGGGACCGTGCCGAACCCCTGCTCTACGTAAGGGAGCTGTGAGATGAGCCCACCAACGCTCGCCGTGTTCAAGCTCGCCTCCTGCGACGGCTGCCAGCTCACCCTGCTCGACTGCGAGGACGAACTCCTCGGCCTCGCCGGGCAGGTGGAGATCGCCCACTTCCTGGAGGCGAGCAGTGCGGTGGCTGCCGGTCCCTACGACCTCACCCTCGTCGAAGGGTCCGTCACCACACCGGCCGACGCGGAGCGTGTCCGCGAGATCCGGGCCGCCTCCCGCCACCTGGTGACGATCGGGGCCTGCGCGACGGCCGGTGGCGTCCAGGCGCTGCGGAACTTCGCCGATGTCGAGGAGTTCACCCGCACCGTCTACGCGCGCCCCGACTACATCGACACGCTCGCCACCTCCACCCCCGTCTCCGCCCACGTGGACGTTGACTTCGAACTGCGCGGCTGCCCCATCGATCGCCGTCAGCTCCTCGAAGTCATCACCGCCTACCTGGCGGGCCGCAGGCCCGACATCCCGAACAACAGCGTCTGCTTCGAGTGCAAGCGGCGCGGCACGGTCTGCGTCACCGTCGCCCACGGCACGCCCTGCCTCGGCCCCGTCACCCACGCCGGATGCGGGGCGATCTGCCCGGCCTACGGACGTGGCTGCTACGGCTGCTTCGGCCCCTCGGGGTCGGTGAACCTGCCCGCGCTGATCCCGGTGCTGCACCGCGACGGCATGGACGACCGCGACACCGAACGCTTCCTGCACACCTTCAACACCGCCGCTTTCGAAGAGGAGTTACGCCGATGACGCACCGCGGCAGCCGCGTCCTGCATGTCGGCTCCCTCTCCCGGGTCGAGGGCGAAGGCGCCCTGCACCTGAGCGTGCACGACGGGACGGTCACCGAGGCGCGACTGCGGATCTACGAGCCGCCGCGGTTCTTCGAGGCGTTCCTGCGCGGCAGGGCGTACACCGAACCGCCCGACATCACGGCGCGGGTGTGCGGCATCTGCCCGGTCGCCTACCAGATGAGCGCCTGCGCCGCCATCGAAGACGCGTGCGGGGTCACCGTCGACCCGGCCCTGCGTGAGCTGCGCCGGCTCCTGTACTGCGGCGAATGGATCGAGAGCCAGACCCTGCACATCTACCTCCTGCACGCCCCCGACTTCCTCGGCTGCGACAGCGCCATCGACCTGGCCCGCACGGCCCGCGCACACGTCGAGCGGGGCCTGCGCCTGAAACAGGCGGGCAACGCGGTCCTCGACCTCCTCGGCGGCCGTGCCATCCACCCCGTCAACGTCCGCATCGGCGGCTTCCACCGCACACCGACACCCAGGGAACTCAAGCCGTTGGAGCGCCAGTTGACGCGAGCCCTTGACGATGCCTGGCGCACCGTCGAGTGGGTGTCCGGCTTCGACTTCCCCGACGCGGAGACCGACGCCGACCTGTTCGCGCTGGCCGCCCCGGGAACGTACGCCATCGAGACCGGCACTCCCACCGTCCTGCGCACCGACGGCGGCACGCCGAACGCCTTTCCGCTCCATGCCTTCCTCGACCACGTCCGTGAGGAACACCTCCCGCATTCCACCGCCCTGCACTCCACCCTCGACGGCCGCCGCCACCTCACCGGCTCCCTGGCCCGGTTCGCGATCAGCGGCCGGTGGCTGCCACGTACGGCCGCGGAAGCAGCCCGCGCCGCCGGACTCGGCGATCCGCACGAAGGCGCGGTCTGCCGCAACCCGTACCGGTCGATCCTGGTCCGGGCCGTCGAGGTCGTGTACGCGGTCGACGAGGCGCTGCGGATCATCGCGGAGTACGAGCCGCCGCGGTGGCCGTACGCCGAGGTGCCGGCGGTCGCCGGGACCGGGCACGGTGCGACGGAGGCTCCCCGAGGACTGCTCTACCACCGGTACGTCCTGGCTGCCGACGGCACCGTCACCGACGCCTGCCTCGTGCCGCCCACCGCGCAGAACCAGGGCGCCATCGAAGACGACCTGCGCCGCACCGCCCAGCACGCGATGACCCAGAACACGATGACCCAGAACGGCGCGGCGGACGACGAGCTGACGCTCCTGTGCGAGCGCGCCATCCGCAACCACGACCCGTGCATCTCGTGCTCCACGCACTTCCTCGACCTGACCATCGACCACACCTGACCGTCCGGGAGGACACCGTGCTCCACTCGCCGCGCACAGTGAGCGACGTGATGACCCACACCGTCATCGCCGTGGGCCAAGAGGCCCCCTTCAAGGAGATCGTCGCGCTGATGCAGCAGTGGAAGATCAGCGCGCTGCCCGTCCTGGCGGGCGAGGGCCGGGTGATCGGCGTGGTCTCCGAAGCGGACCTGCTGCCCAAGGAGGAGTTCCGCGACAGCGACCCCTCACACTTCGACCAGCTGCGGCGTCTGTCCGATCTGGCCAAGGCGGGCGGCATGGACGCGGGCGACGTGATGAGCACCCCCGCCGCCACCGTTCATCCGGACACCACCCTCCCGCAGGCCGCACGCATCATGGCTCTGCGGCACGTCAAGCGACTCCCGGTCGTAGACGTCCACGGTCTGCTGCAGGGCGTGGTCAGCCGCAGCGATCTCCTCAAGGTCTTCCTGCGCACCGACGAGGAGCTCGCCGATGAAGTGAGGCGCACCGTGACCGCCTTCCTCTTCCCGGACCGGGCCGTCACCGTGACCGTCGAGGGCGGCGTGGTCACCCTCGGCGGGGAGATCCGCGACAGGACCCTCGTCCCGGTCGCCGCCCGTCTCATCCGGGCCGTCGAAGGCGTCGTCGACGTACACATGGACCTCACCGAGCCCGACCAGGGGCCGCCCCGATGAAGTTCCTGGACGAGTACCGCGACCCCGCGCTGGCGCGGGAGCTGCTTGCGGAACTGCGGCGCACCGCGACGCACCCCTGGCAGATCATGGAGGTGTGCGGCGGCCAGACACACACCTTGGTCCGCCAGGGCATCGACGAGCTGCTCCCCGTGGGCATCCGCATGATCCACGGCCCCGGCTGCCCGGTCTGCGTCACCCCGTTGGAGACCCTCGATCGCGCCATGGCCATCGCCGCCCGACCCGGCGTGATCCTCACGAGCTTCGGCGACATGCTGCGCGTGCCCGGCACCACCACCGACCTCCTCGACCTGCGCGCCCGCGGCGCGGACGTACGAGTGATCTACTCGCCGATGGACGCGGTGCGCACCGCCGAGGAGAACCCCGGCCGCGAAGTCGTCTTCCTCGCCGTCGGGTTCGAGACCACCGCGCCCGCCAACGCGATGACCGTGCTGCACGCTGCCCGCCTGGGGTTGCGCAACTTCTCGCTGCTGGTCAGCCACGTCCTCGTACCGCCCGCCATGACCGCGCTCCTGGACGACCCGGACTGCGAGGTCGAGGCGTTCCTGGCCGCAGGGCACGTGTGTGCGGTCATGGGGTGGACGGAGTACGAGCCGATAGCCGCACGGTACGAGGTGCCCGTGGTGGTCACCGGTTTCGAGCCGCTCGACCTGCTGGAAGGGATCCTGATGGCGGTCACCCAGCTCGAAGAGGGCCGACACGATGTGGAGAACCAGTACGCCCGCGCCGTGCACCGCACGGGCAACACCACGGCCCAGGACGTCCTCGCCCGCGTCTTCCGGATCACCGACAGGGCCTGGCGCGGCATCGGGACGCTCCCCGCGAGCGGACTCGAACTCGCCCCGGAATACGCCGCCTTCGACGCGGCCCGCCGATTCGACGTGAGCGGCCTGCACTCCGTCGAGGACCCCGACTGCATCGCGGGGGACATCCTCACCGGAGCCCGGCTGCCCACCGACTGCCGTGCCTACGGGACGCGTTGCACACCCCGCACCCCGCTCGGCGCCCCCATGGTGTCCAGCGAGGGCACCTGTGCCGCTTTCCACGCCGCAGGACGAACCAGGAGCGCCCGCACATGAGCCTCGACTGCCCCCTCCCGTATGGTGCGCACGAACTCGTCCAGCTGGGCCACGGCGCGGGCGGCAGGCTCACCGCCGAACTGCTCGACAGGCTCGTCCTGCCCGCCCTCGGCGGGCCACCGGAAGGACCGCTCGAAGACGCGTCCCTTCTCCCCAGGGAGGGCGAACTCGTCGTCTCCACGGACTCGTTCGTGGTCAGCCCGCTGACCTTCCCCGGCGGGGACATCGGCTCCCTGGCCGTGCACGGGACGGTCAACGACCTGGCCATGCGCGGCGCCCTGCCGGTGGCGCTGACCCTTGCCGTGATCGCCGAAGAGGGACTCCCGTTAGGGGAACTCCGCTCCGTGCTCGGCTCCGCGGGGAAGGCCGCACACCAGGCAGGCGTCCCGATCATCACCGGAGACACCAAGGTCGTCGGACGCGGAGCCGCCGACCGCCTCTTCCTCAACACGACTGGCATCGGCCGCCGCGTCCCCGGCCTGACCCCCTCCGCCGCCCGTGCCCGACCCGGCGACGCGGTCCTGCTCTCCGGCCCGATCGGCCTGCACGGCACCGCCGTCCTCTCCACCCGCGAAGGGCTCGGCTTCGAGGCGGACATCGTCTCCGACACCCGCCCCCTGCACCGACTCGTCCAGGCCCTCGCGCCGTTCGGCGGCGCCGTCCACAGCCTGCGCGACCCCACCCGGGGCGGCTTGGCGGCCTCGCTGAACGAGATCGCGTGCGCCTCCGGCATCGTCGTGGAGATCGAAGAAGCGGCCGTGCCCGTGCCGTCGGCCGTGGCGGCCGCCTGCGACCTGCTCGGGCTCGACCCGCTGGTCGTCGCGAACGAGGGCTGTCTGGTCGCCTTCGTGGCAGCGGACGCGACGGACGCCATCCTCGGCGCGCTCCGCGCGTACCCCGAGGCAGAGCAGGCCGTCCGCATCGGGCACTGCGGCGAAGCCGCCGCTGCCCGGGTCGAGTTGCGCACGCTGATCGGCGCACGACGGGTGGTCGACATGCCGCTCGGCGAGCAACTGCCGCGCATCTGCTGAGAGTGCGGACAACTAGCGTGGATCTGCTGAGAGGTGGCGCCAAGGAGGCGGTGCTGTGGCCCACTCGGCCCTGTCGCACATGCCCTGGCCCCGAGATGATCTGAACGGACACCCGACGCCCGGGGGGCAGCCATGACCGAACGTTCTCACTCTCCCGAACACCCGATTCGAGTCTTCCTTCTCGACGACCACGAGGTCGTCCGCAGGGGTGTCCACGACCTGCTCGACTCCGAGCCCGACATCTCGGTCGTGGGCGAGGCGGGCACGAGCGAAGAGGCGTTGGTCCGTGGTCCGGCGCTGCGCCCGGACGTGGCTGTCCTCGACATCCGGCTGCCGGACAGCGACGGCATCACGGTCTGCCGTGAACTGCGGTCGAAGATGCCGGACCTCGCCTGCCTGATGCTGACCTCCTTCGATGACGACGACGCGCTCCTGGACGCGATCATGGCGGGCGCGGCGGGCTACGTCCTGAAGCAGATCAAGGGCACCGACCTGGTCGGCGCCGTCCGTACCGTCGCCGCGGGCCAGTCCCTGCTCGACCCGGCCACCACGACCCGTCTGATGAGCACTCTGCGAGGGCCTGACGAGGTGACCGCACCGCAAGACGACAGGCTGGTCGGCCTTACGGAGCGGGAACGCGGCATCCTCGCCCTGATCGGCGAGGGGCTCACCAACCGCCAGATCGGCAAACAGCTCTACCTCTCGGAGAAGACCGTCAAGAACCACATCTCCCGGCTCCTGGCGAAGCTGGGCGTGGAACGGCGCATCCAGGCCGCCGTGATCGCGGCGCACTTCGAGTCGGACCAGCCACGCTGAAGCGGCACCACCTACCTGCCCCGCAGTGGAACCTGCCACTCCAGGTGGGTGCCGCCCTCAGGGCCGCGCCGCAAGGACAGCGTGCCGCCCAGCCTCTCCGCCCGCTCGGCGAGGTTGCGCAGCCCGCTGCGTCGCCCGCTCGGGCCCATGCCGACGCCGTTGTCCGTCACGGTGAGCGCCAACTGTCCCTTGCGTATGACTATGGAGATCTCCGCGGCCGATGCCCGGGCATGCCGGGTGATGTTGGAGAGGGCCTCGCTCAACACAGCCACCGCGTCGTCGGCGACTTCGGCCGGAACATCGGTGTCGATCAGTCCCTCCATGCGTAGTGCGGGCGTGAAACCGAGCGCCGCGACCGCTTCTTCCACCGTTCGTGCGGTCCGTACGCGCAGCCCGGGGCCGACCGTCGTGCTCGCGTCGTGGACGCGCAGGCCGAAGATGGTCGACCGGATGATCTTGATGGTGGTGTCGAGGTCGTCCACCGCCCGCATCAAGCGTTCGGAAGCCTCGGGGTGCTGGACGAACCGCTGGGCACTCTGCAGCGTCATGCCGGTCGCGAACAGCCGCTGGATCGCCAGGTCATGCAGGTCCCGGGCGATCCGGTCCCGATCCTCGAGCAGACTCAGCTGCTCGGCATCGCGCCGCCGCTCCGCCAGCTCCATGGCCAGCGCGGCCTGTCCGGCGAAACCGGGCAGCGGAGCGGTCTCGGCCGCGCTGAAGGCCGGCCGGCCGGTCCGCCGCGCCAGGACCAGCGTGCCGCGCAACCGGTCGGCTGTTCCCATGGGGACGGCGACCGCAGGGCCCATTCCCTTCCACCTCTCGGGGGTGAAGGTGACACGGGGGTCATCGGTCACGTCCCCGGTCACCACGAGGCCGCCTTCGTGCAACGCGGCCCCGGCCAGGGTTCCTTGCCGGGGGATGCGTTGGCCTTGGTGTATCTCCGAGCCTTCGCCGAGGGCGAGGGCGCCCTGTAATTCCGCCCGCTCCGCCACCACCAGATCGACCACGCCGATATCGGCCGAGGTGATCTCCATGGCGCGCTCGACCATCAACTCCAGTACCTGGGACTCGGACGTACCGGACAGCAGGGCGTTGGTCAACTCGGCGCCTGCTGCCAGCCACCGCTCGCGCAGCCGTGCCTCCTCGTAGAGTCGCGCGTTCTCGATGGCTACGCCCGCGGCCACGGCGAGCGTCGACAGGACCGCCTCGTCCTCGGCGTCGAAGGCGTTCCCGTCACGCTTCTCAGTGAGGTAGAGGTTCCCGAACACCTCCTCGCGCACCCGGATGGGCACACCGAGGAACGAGTGCATCGGCGGATGGTGGGCCGGAAACCCGGACGAGGCCGAGTGCTCGGACAGCTCCCGCAACCGTAACGGCTCGGGATGCCGGATCAACTCGCCGAGCAGGCCGTGTCCCGACGGCAAGTCGCCGATCTGCGACCGCAGTTGCTCGTCCATCCCGACGGGCAGGAACTCATCCAGCTTGCTGCCCATGCCGATGACGCCCAGCGCCCCGTACTCGGCGTCCACCAGCACGACCGCGGTCTCGACGATCCGACGGAGCACTTGCGGAAGATCCAGCTCCCGCCCGACCGAAAGGACCGCCTCCAGCAGTCCGTGCAGCCGATCCCGCGTCCCGCGCACGGCGTCGATCCGCACCTGGAGCTCTTCGAGCAGCTCATCCAGTCGCAGCCGCGGCAACTGACGTGATCCGAAGTGCTCTTCCCCACCCATGTGCTGCCTCCGCCGGACTCCGAGAGACAAGGCGTTGTTCCATCCTCACGTTAGCCGTACGACCAGGGCGCGGGAGTAGGGGCGAGCGTGATTCCTACGAGTGGCCACAGGCCAGGGGTCCCAGTCGAACAGCCCGTGAGGCTCGGGGCTCGGGGCTCGCGGGCGGCCCCGCATGGCTTTCCCGGGCATGCCGCGCCTGCAACAACGGTGCGCACTTCCCGACGGACGCGTTTTGAGGCGGTGCTGCGCGGGGTGCGTTCTGAAAGGTCGTTCTCGCACAGGTCGGCCATTGACCGCGCCGGACCCCCCGAGTCAGGCCAAGTATCCACCTACAGGGCATAAGCCTGGGCTATTAGTACATAAGATGGAAATCCTTACAATAATGCGCTGACTGCGTCGAGGCTGGGACCCGCAGCACCGGTCCACACAGAGGAATTGACGCAGTGAAACTCACGTACATGGCCGCCGCGATCGCCACGATTGCTCCGACGTTTCTCGGTGTCACTCCCGCGAGGGCGGCCGAGGCGCCGGACACAGCGGTGACCGTCCCCGACCGGCTCCCGCCCGAGGGCTCGGAGGAGGACGGGGCCGGGCCGGCGGACGACGGGAACGAGACCGGCCCGACGGCAGCGCCCACCTTGCAGCTGACGGCCTCCGCAGCGCCCCACGCCAAGCCCGGAGGGAAGAGCCGGGAGGCCGTCGACGCGCCGGATCTCAGGCTGGCGAACGTCCCGGACGCCATCGTGGCGGGCGGTGACTGGCGGGACTTCTCGATCGTGATCGACAACCCCAACGGCACCCTGGAGAACTGGGGACTGGACATGTCCCTCAACGGCATCGAGGGTGTCATCCACGGCGAGACCCTGCGGGTCCAGGTCCACGTCGACGGCGGGTGGCGCGACGCGAGGCTCATGAGCCCGCCCGATGATCCCGACAAGGATTTCGCTCTCCTGGAGACGTTCACGATTCCGACCGGGCGGACGACCGTCCCCGTCCGCATCCGCGCGGCAGCGGACGCCCCGCTCGTCGACTTCTTCATCAACGCGGTTGTTTTCGACGACGACGAAGCCCAGTCCGACGGAAACTACTGGGAGCCGTCGAAGATCGTGGCTCCTTCCGAGGAGGGCGAGGAGCCCGGCGAAGGGGAGGCTCCGGGCGGAGAGGAGAAGCCCGGCGGCGGCGAGCGGCCTGGTGGGGGCCAGGAGTCCGGCGGCGGCAGCCGGCTGGGCAAGGGGAGCAGCGGCAGTACGGCTCCGGTGGCCTCCGGCTCCTCGGCGGACGGGAGCGGTGACCGGTCCGCCCCCGGACACTCCGACGGAGTCCGTGACACCGCACACAAGAGCCCTTCGCGCGATGCTTCCCTGGCCGCGACGGGCAGCCACGCCTCCGATTGGATACTCGGCGCCGGCGGCGCCTCGGTCGCGCTGGGCACGGTCCTGGCCGCGGCGGCCCGTCGGCGTCGACGCGTAGCTCCCTGAGTACGCGGGCGCCGGGTACCACAGCTGGCACGCGGTCGGCATGCTGCGCTCCGCCGTCGCGCTATGGCGCTCGCGGCGCAGGAGGCCTTGGAGACGGCGTGCGGCGCGGTCGAGCGGACCCGGCAGACCGCCGAGAGGCAATCACGATCTGGGCGGCGACGTTTCCGGGAAAACGGCACCTAAGCGGACAGGCTAGCGATCACACCCACTGAGATCACTTCTTAGGCCCTGACCGTGCCGGGCTTTCGACCCTCGGGGATGTCTAGCTAGCTGACGTATCCGCAGGTAGCAATCAATGGCGATATGCAGGTAATTGGAGGTCACGAATGCGTAAGCGACTGGCCACAGTGGCAGTCTCGGGCAGCATTGCTCTTGCCGTCGCCGCCCCGGCCGCGTTGGCTGTGGCGGCCGACGAGCCGCTGGCGGCTTGGGCGCTTCCTTTGGGTCACCTTGCTGACCAGATGAAGATGGCGGCGATGTGGAGTCCAGCGAGGTAGTTGGTGGCGGTCTTGTCGTAGCGGGCGGCCGGGCCGCGCCACTGCTTGGGCTTGTTGATGCACCGCTCGACGGTGTTGCGCTGCTTGTATGCCTGGCGGTCGAAGGCTGGTGGGCGGCCGCTGGATCGTCCTCTCTTCTTGCGTTTGGCGACCTGGTCGGAGGGCTGAGGGATCACCGCCCGGATCCCGCGTCTGCTGATGACCCCGCCGATCAGCGCCTTCGGCACACCCGGCACGCCAGCATTCCCACGACGGGCCGGTGGGCAGGGCGCCGATCGGCTCGGTCCCGGTCAGCAACGTCGAGTAGAGCGCACCCAGTTCCTCGCGGCGGGCCGCGGACGCTCGCTGCCAGTGCCCACCGAGACCGGGGGTGGCCAGGTCGGTGTGGAATCCGACCAGACCTGTGCGCGCGTAGAGCACCAGGTGTAGCAGCGAGATGTCGCTGTAGCCGAGGATCGGCTTGGGGTCGGCCCTGACCGCGTCGAAGTCGATCAGGTCGAGGTAGCCGAACACCGTATGGCCGCCGTCGTGCGCGACGATCGCGCGCACCTCGGGATCACGCAGCAGACCGTTGAGCTCCGCGACGATCTCGTCCGGCCGCGCCGCGCTCCACCAGCGGTGTCGCCCGGCTTCGAGGAGCGGCGCGAGGCGCACCCGGAAGCCCATCCCTTCGATCTCGGCCACCGCCCGGTCGAGATCGGGTACGTAGCGGTCGTGCAGTGGCCCGGACAGTGCCGCGACGACGACGAGATCTCCGCGCACGAGGGCGCGGGGGCGCAGCAGTTGAGGCGGTACGTCAGCGTTGGTCACCGAGGCAGTCTTCGCACACCCGTAGCGTCGCGCCACTCATTTACCGGCCCTGCCCGTAGCTTCTTCTGGCAGCACCGTACGGCGCCTGCCGCCCCCGGGCGCCGTACGGTGGGAGCGCGGCGGCCCGCCTTTCCGAAGCTGGAAGACGGGCCGTAGCGATGAGTTCGACGGGGTGGGTCCGGGGTTCAGCGCGTGAGTTGGCCGGTCTCCGGTTCGGCTTCGCGTGGGATCGCGGGCCGCTCGGACGGGATCAGCAGCGTGGCCAGGACGCCCAGGGCCAGGAGGCCGGCGGCGAGGCAGGCGCTCAGTGCCACGCCGCTCGCCATGGCCTCGCGGAAGGCGTGGGCGACGCTCTCGGTGGCGGGTTCGCGGCGAGCGGTGCGATGGCGGCCTCCGCGCTGTCGGTGATCGCCGCGGCGTAGTGGTCGGCTTGCCCGGCGGGCATGTGCGCGTCGGTGAGGGTGGAGCGCGGCGAGGACGACGTTGGTGACCTGTGCCGTCGCGAAGCCCACGCCGATGCCGTAGGCGAACATGGTGAGGATGATCGCCCACCAGGGCGCCGATGTGGTGGCGGCGACAACGCCGAGCGCGGCCAGGGCGACGGCCTCCAGGGCGAGCCCCGTACGGACCAGGACGACCACGGACACCTTCTGGGCCAGGCCGAAGCTCATGCCGCTGGCGAAGAAGCTGCCCACGGCGAGCGGCAGCAGTGCCGCTCCGGCCTGGAGGGCGGAGCAGCCGAGGGTGAACTGCAGCCACAGCGGGAGCACGGCGATGATGCCGAACTCGCCCAGGCCGATGACCAGAGTCGCGATGTTGCCGTTGCGGAACGAGGAGATCGAGTACAGCCGTGTGTTCATCAGCGGCTCGACGTCGCTCCCGGCTCGGTTGAGCCGCACCTGGCGTCGTACGAACCAGGCCAGCAGCAGCGCCGCCACGGCGAGCGCCACGAACGCAGGCGACAGCCCGCCGTCCCAGGAGAGGCCGAGCCCGTCGAAGGGCCTGATGCTGGTCACCCAGCCGTACGTGCGGCCCTCCACCCTGCCGAAGGCCAGGGCCGCCAAGCCCAGGGCGGACGCGGATGCCGCGGGGCGGTCGCGGAGCGCCGATGCGTGGCTGCAGAGGATTTCACTTCCCGCCGGCGGTTGAAGCGAGACGGTTCGTCTTGTTAAGGTGTGCGCATGGCTTTCCTCTTCTTCGTCTGAGTCCGGGCACGGCCCCTGCCGCCGTTTCTGCTGCCCGTAGACCCTTCTCATGCCCAGGGAAAAGCCTCATGCGCGACCGCGCCCCTACCCCCCTGCCCACCGCCGTCCCCGTGGTGGCACAGCTGTCCGTCAAGTCCGTCACCAAGTCGTACGGCACCCGGACCGTCCTCGACCAGGTCTCCTTCACCGTCCGGCCGGGCGAGAAGGCCGCCGTCATCGGGGAGAACGGCTCCGGCAAGTCCACCTTGCTGCGCCTGATGGCCACGGCCGAGATGCCGGACTCCGGGGACATCACCGTCCGCTTCCCCGGCGGCACCGGCCACCTCGCCCAGACCCTCGGCCTCGACGCGGACCGCACCGTTCAGCACGCCGTCGACCTCGCACTCAGCGACCTCCGTGACATGGAGCGCGGACTCCGTACGGCCGAGGAGTCCCTCGCGGACGCCTCGGAGGCGGAGCTCGCCGACTATGGAGAGCTGCTCATCGCCTACGAGGAGCGCGGCGGCTACGAGGCGGATGCCCGCGTCGACGCGGCGATGCACGGGCTCGGGCTCGCCGGGATCACCCGGGAGCGCCCGCTCGGCTCGCTGTCCGGCGGCGAGCAGTCGCGCCTCGCGCTCGCCTGCGTCCTGGCCGCAGCCCCCGAACTGCTGCTCCTCGACGAGCCGACCAACCACCTCGACGCGGCGGCCGTGCGCTGGCTGGAGGAACACCTGCGCGCACACCGCGGCACCGTCGTCGCGGTCACCCACGACCGCGGCTTCCTGGAACGCATCGCCACCACGATCCTCGAGGTCGACCGGGACGAGCACACCGTGCGCCGGTACGGCGACGGCTGGGCCGGCTACCGCGCCGCGAAGGCCGCCGCCCGGCGCGGAGCGGAGCAGCGGTACGCCGACTGGGTCGAGGAGTTGGCCCGCGCGGAGGAACTCCTTGAGGCGGCCGGAAGGCGGCTGGCCACCACCGGCCGCGACCCGAAGCAGGGTTTCGGCAAGCACCGCCGTTCGAGCGAGGCCAAGCTCGGCGGGCAGGTGCGCTCGGTGCGGGAGCGCCTGGACCAGTTGCGGCGCAACCCTGTAGCGGAGCCGCCGATACCGCTCCGGTTCACGACGGCGCTGCCGTCGGCGGCCGGCGGCCCGGTCCAGGGCGCGCTCGCCGAGCTCGACAATGTAAGGGTCGGGCAACGGCTAAGCCTGGACGGGCTCTTGACCATCGAGCCCGGCGGGCGCCTCCTCGTCACGGGCGAGAACGGCGCGGGCAAGACGACGCTGCTGCGCGTCCTTGCGGGCGACCTGCACCCGGACGCGGGCACGGCGCACCGCCCCGCCCGGACCGGCTACCTCGCCCAGGAACTGCCCGCGCACGCCACGCGACTGCCCCTGCTCGCCGCGTTCGCCGCCGGACGACCCGGCCTGCCGGACGAGTACGCCGAACAGCTCCTGTCCCTGGGCCTGTTCCGCGAACAGGACCTGCACGTTCCCGTCGCCGACCTGTCCGTGGGCCAGCGGCGGCGACTCCAGATCGCGACCCTCGTGACGCGACCCGCGAACCTCCTCGTCCTCGACGAGCCGACCAACCACATCGCACTCGACCTGGTCGAGGACATGCAGGCGGCGCTCGCGGCGTACCCAGGTGCGGTGGTGGCGGTCTCGCACGACCGGGACTTCCGCGCGGGCTTCGAAGCCGAGCGGCTGGAACTGCACGCGGGCCGCAGGCGCTGAGCGACACCTGAAGCAACTGGATCAACCCAACCAACTCGTCCAGCTCAACCAACTGAAGTCGCTGCAAGAAGGGATGACCCATGGCCACCCTCCTGACACCACGACAGTGCGCCGACCGCACCGCCGCCGCCGTCGATGCGGCCGTCGTGGCCGGGCGCGGGCTCGGCCTGACCGTCGCCGAGCCCAGGGTGCTCCACGACGTCTTCTCGGTCGCCGTCCACCTCGCCCCCGCACCGGTCGTGGCCCGGATTCCCACCGTCCTGCCCCGCCCCGACGATCTGGCCACCCTCGCGTGCCGCCAGCAGGACGAGCTGGACGTCACCCGGTGGCTCGCCGACCGGGGAGTCCCCGTGATGGCGCCCAGCCCGCTCGTGCCGCACGAACCCGTGCAGCGCGACGGGTTCTCGATGACGTTCTGGCCGTACGTCGAGGAGGCCAGGGACAAGGAACCCGACTACGTGGCGAACGCCGAGAGCGTCGCCGATCTGCACGTTGCACTGCGCGCCTACCCGGGCCGCCTGGAGTTCCTGTCCGCGGCCGACCCGGATTTCATCGCGGACAGCCTCACCCTGCTCGACCAGCACCCCGACCTGATCGGCAGGGCCGAACTCGACCGCGCCCGCCGCGAATGGCGGCTCCTCGAACCCCTCGTACGCTCACGCGCCGCCTTCGAGGCCCGCTTCCCCGCCGTCGACCTCCAGCCCATCCACGGCGACTCCCCGCCCGCGAACATCTTCCACGCGCTCGACGGCGACCTCTACGCCGACTTCGAACTGGTCACGCTGGGCCCCGTCGAGTGGGACCTGGCCGCGCTCGGACCCGAGCACGAGGCCGCCTACAACCACGGCGCACGACGCAACGGCACGAGGCCGCTAGACGAGGACGCACTCGCATTCGCCAACGCCCTGGGCATGGTGAGGATCATCGCCACGCTCACTCTGGTCCCGCAGCTTCCCGAACTGATGGAGTACCTCAAGCCCGCGGTCGACCACTGGCAGACGACGCCCTTCGCTTTCGACTTGGGCAGCTGAAACCGACCGCCAGGCGCGAGTCGTTCGTGGTCGGCCGCATCGTCCAACAGCCGTGTCGCGAGGCCCCCGGATCCGGATCGAGGTGGCTTGCTCATCAGGATCGCGCGGGAAAGGATCTACGGTCTGTGCGGGCGAGCGGCCGGTGACGTGCGGGAATGACAAGGTGGGGCGGGATGAGCGAGCACGGTCGGCGGCGGGGGCACCGTACGGTGGACCGGGTCGCAGGGATCCTGGAGGCCGCCGCGCGGGCGCCCGGCGGGGTGACCGTGGCCGAGTTGGCGCGGACGCTCGAGGCACCGGCGAGTTCGGTGCAGGACTTGGTCAACGGCCTTGTCGCGACCGGTTTTCTGCTGGAACAGCACCGGCGCTTCCGGCTCGGCCCCGCCCCGCACGTCCTCAATCTCATCGCGGGCCGGGTCGTCCCTCGGATCAGTCAGGCCGAGTTGGACGAGCTGAGCCGCGTAGCGGGAACCCCCGTGTTGCTCACGGTGCGGGTCGGGCTCGATGCCGTATACGTCGCCCGTGGTGGCGAGGAGCACATTCCCCGCCTCGTACCGCTCGCCGACCAGCACGTCGCCCGGCCGCTGCTGCGCACGGCCGCGGGCCGGCTGCTCCTCGCCCTCACCGACGAGGCGGAGCGCCGCGAACTGCTCGACGAACTCGCCCGCCACGACCTCGACGCGGTCACTGAGTTCCGCCGCGCCCTGCCGGGGATCCGTGCATCGCGGATCAGCCGCAGCGAGGGGCTCGCGGACCCCGAGGTCAGCGCGCTGGCGATCCCCGTCACCGACGGCGGCGTCGTCACGGGGGCCCTCGCCCTCATGCACCGGCGGCGCGGCCGCTCGGAGCGGCCGCGCCTGGACCGGGCGGCGGCCCGGCTGCTCGCGCACGTCCAGGAGGGGCGGACGTGACCTCCGCATCGATTCACGGATATCCGTGATTCCGGGCGCTCGTGTGCCGCTGGAACGAGCATCCCGGCATGACATCGCACACGCTGAACACGACCGGGACGACCACGACCGACACGAGCACTAGCACGACCGAGACGATCTCGCCGCCTTCTGCCGGTGAGATCGTCTCCGGGCTCCTGCACACCCTCGGCGGTCTCGATCCGGCCCGGGGAGCCGAGGACATCACCGTCGTCGGGGCCGATCCCCTGGTGCCTTCGGTGCACCGCCTGGCTGATGCCATGTCGGCCGCGATCGGCGTCTTCGGGCGGCAGACGGCTGCGGTCGGCGAACTGCGCGGCCATGCGCACCAGAAGGTGGAGGTGCGGGCCGAGGCCGCGATCGACCAGCTCATGGCGACGTATCACACGACGGTCTCGGGGCGTCCGGTCGGCGCTCTCCTCGACGATCCGACGCTGCTCGGCAACAACGACTTCTACCGGGCGCGGGACGGCCGGTGGATCTTCGTCATCACCACCTATCCGCAGCTGCGGGACGCCGTCCACTCCGTGCTGCACTGTCCGCTCGACAAGGTGGGGATCGCGCGGGCCGTGGCCGACTGGGACGCCTGCACGCTGGAGGAGGCCATCTGTACGCGGGGCGGCGTCGCCTGCGTCGTGCGCAGCAGGGACGAGTGGCTCGCGCACCCCGCCGGGCGGTACGTGGCCCAGCGTCCGGTCGTCGAGATCGAACGTGTCGGTGACGGACCCCGTCGGCCGCTGGAGCCCATCGGTGCGGCCGACGAGGCGCTCGCGGGCGTACGGGTGCTCGATCTGACCCATGTCATCGCGGGCCCTGTCGCGACGCGACTGCTCGCGCAGTTCGGCGCCGACGTGCTGCACCTGTCGCGCCCCGACCGCCCCGACCCGATCCCGATGATCGCGATGACCGGCGGCGGCAAGCGCAACGCCTACTGCGACCTGCGCGACGCCCAGGACCGTGCGGCCTTCTACGACGCGCTCCAGGACGCGGACGTCTTCGCGCACGCCTACCGGGGACTCGCCCGGTACGGGGCGTCGACCGAGGAACTCGTCCGGCGTCGCCCCGGACTCATCACCCTCGAATACCACGCCTGGGGCGCCGAAGGACCCTGGAGCGAACGCGGCGGTTTCGACCAACTGGCCTGCTCGGCGACCGGATTCGCCGACGAGGAGCGGACCGACCGGCCGTCGCTGCCGCCGACGTACCTGGTCAACGACTATCTCGCCGCCTACCTCGGTGCCGCCGCCGTCGCGACGGTCCTGCGTCGACGTGCGACCGAGGGCGGCTCCTGGCGGATCCGCGTGACCTTGGCCGGAGTGTGCCACTGGGTGCGGGAACTCGGCCTCTTCGCGTGGGAGGACGTGCGTGACCTGCCCCGCCCCGGGCGTGCGCCCCTCGCCGAACTGTCCACCACTGAAACGGACTTCGGCCCGCTCACCGAACCGGCGACACCGTTCTCGTACAGCGGGCGCCCGGTCCCGCAGCCCGGCCGGCGCTCCCCGCTCGGGTCCGCCGCTCTCCAGTGGCGTTGAGCGAGCCGTGCACCCGTCCCACCCCCCCCATTCCTCAGGAGGCACCGCAAGATGTCCGAGAAGACGCATGTCCCGACCGGCCGCGGACTCCTCGCCGGAGTCCGCGTCATCGAACTCGCCAGCGTCATCATGGCTCCGTACGCCGCCCAACAACTCGGCGACCTGGGCGCGGACGTGATCAAGGTCGAGCCGCCCACCGGCGACATGACACGCCACTACCCGCCCCGACGCCACCCCGGCATGGGCGGCCCGGCGCTCAACCTGAACCGCAACAAGCGCAGCGCCGCCATCGACCTCAAGGCCCCGCACGGCCGCGACGCCCTGCTCGCCCTGCTGCGCACCGCCGACGTCCTCATCACCAACCTGCGCCCGCAGGCCCTGGAGAAGCTCCGCCTCGGCTACGACGAGGTCGCGGCCGTCAATCCCGGCCTCATCTACGCGAGTGCCCAGGGCTTCCGCAGCGACAGCCGCTTCGGCGCCCGCGCCGCCTACGACGACATCATCCAGGCGGCCAGCGGTCTGGTCTGGCTCAACCACCAGGTCTCCGGTCGGCCCCACTACGTGCCGACGGTCCTCGCCGACAAGATCTGCGGCATGCAGATCGCCCAGTCGGTCCTGGCCGCGCTGCACTACCGGGAACACGGCGGCACCGGACAGCACATCGAGGTCCCCATGGCCGACACCATGCTCGCCTTCAACCTGGTCGAGCATCTGGGAGCGGCCGCCCTGGAGGCCGACGGGGAGTTCGGCTCGGCCCGCTCACTCAGTCCAGAGCGCCGCGCGTTGCGCACCGCCGACGGCTGGATGTGCATCCTGCCGCACAGCGACCGCAACTGGCGGGACTTCACCGCTTTCGTCGGCAGCCCCGAACTGGCCGCAGACCCGCGCTTCGCCACCGCACCCGAACGGGCCCGCAACGCCGACGTGTTCTATCCACTGCTCGCGGACCTTGCGCTCCGGCACACCAGCGCCGACTGGCAGGAGTTCTGCGACCGGGCGGGCATCGCCGCCGCCCCGGTGCTCGACCTGGAGTCCGCAGCCACCACCGACTACGCCCAGGAGGGCGGTCTGCTGCGCCATGCCGAGCACCCCACCGAGGGCCCCTACCGGGTCATCGGCCGCCCGGTCCGCTACTCGGCCGACCCGGAACCGGAACTTCGGCCCTGCCCGCGCATCGGCCAGCACACCGACCAGGTGCTCCGCGAAGTCGACTTCGACCCCGCCTTGCTGCACTCCGCGAACTGACAGGGTTCCGGTACCGGATTCGCGTATCGGCTTCCCGTACCGGATGCGCGTACGGCGTCCCCGTACTGAATGCGCGCATCGACAAGAAACGCACCGTCCACTCACCAACTCCGGGAGCGGAGAATCATGTCTCCTTCGACTTCGACGCCTTCACCGATCGCATTCCCCGATGTCGTCCTGCCCGAATCGGCCCGCCGGCTGCGCCGCGAAGTCCGCGTCTTTCTCGACGAGGAGCGCGCCCGCGGCACCGTCCTCGGCCGCCCCGATTCCTGGCTGGCCGGCTGGGACCCCGGCTTCAGCCGCCGTCTCGCCGAGCGCGGCTGGGTCGGCATGGCCCTGCCCACCGAGTACGGCGGTGCGGGCCGCGGCTTCCTGGAACGTTACGTGGTGATCGAGGAACTGCTCGCGGCCGGCGCCCCGGTCAGCGCCCACTGGGTCTCCGACCGGCAGGCAGGCCCTTCCGTCCTTCGGCACGGCACCGAGGAGCAGCGTCGCTTCTTCCTGCCGCGGATCGCCGCCGGGCGCTGCTTCTTCTCCATCGGCATGAGCGAGAAGAGCAGCGGCTCCGACCTGGCATCGGTCGCGACCCGCGCCGAACGCACGGCTGACGGCTGGCGGTTGACCGGCACCAAGATGTGGACCGGCGGCGCTCACGTCAACGACTACGCCATCGTCCTGGCCCGCACCGACGACACCGAGGACAAGCACGCGGGGCTCAGCCAGTTCATCGTCGACCTGCGCGCGTCGGGCGTACGGATCGAGCCGATCCGGCTCATGAGCGGCGAGCACCGCTTCAACGCCTTCCATCTCGAAGGCGTCGACGTTCCCGACGGCATGCTGCTCGGGCAGCGGGGCGACGGCTGGAAGCAGGTCACCGGCGAACTCGCCTTCGAGCGCAGCGGCCCGGAACGCTACCTGTCCACCTTTCCCCTCCTCGTCTCCCTGCTCCGCGAACTGGAGAAGGGCTCGCCCACGGCCCAACAGCTCACCCAGGTCGGCATCCTGACAGCCCGTCTGCACAGTGTCCGCCGACTGTCCCTCGGGGTGGCGGCAGCACTGGACGCGGGTGCCTCGCCCGACATCCAGGCCGCCCTGGTCAAGGACCTCGGCACCCGCCTGGAGGGCACGCTGGTCGACACCGTCCGCAGCGTCCTGCCGACCCCGGCCGATCCGCACGCCACTCCCGGCAGCCACGCCGAACTGCTCGCCTTCGCCCTGCTGCACGGCCCCGGCTACACCCTGCGCGGCGGCACCAACGAAATCCTTCGCGGCATCATCACCCGAGGTCTGGAGCAGCACTGATGAACACCCACACGATCGACACCAGCGCCCCCGTCATCTCCGCCGACGCCTACGACACCGCCGGCTTCCACGCCGCTGCGGGTGCCATCGCCGTCGTCACCAACACCACCGCTCCCGACGCCGTGGCCCTCCCCTCCGAGGACGCCTCCACCGCCGAACTCCTCGCCGCCGCCCAGGAGGCAGGGCGCCGTGCCGTCCCCGCGCCGCTCGCCGAGACCGCTCTGGTCGTCCGCCCCCTGCTGCGCCGCGCCGGACTTCCCGTCCCCGAAGGACCCCTCAGTTACGCGATCGCTCCCGAGCTGACGATCCGGTACGCGCGTCCGGCCGCCTCTGCCGTCGGTTCGGCCGGTTGCCTCGGCGACGACGACACCCTGCTGGTCACCGGTACTCTTCGCCGCGTTCCCTGGGCCCGCGCCGTCACCTCCGTGGTCGTCCTGGCCACCGCCCCCTTCGGCCCCGTCCTGTTCACCCTCGCCCCTGACCAGACCGTCCTCACCCCCGGCGGCAACCTCGCCGAGGAACCCCGCGACGACCTGCACCTCGCAGCCCTGGAGATCCCCGCGTCGCAGGTCCGCCGGATCGCCCCCGAACTGCTCGACGAGGCAGGGGTCCGCGCGGCCCTGGCCCGCTCCGCCCTGATCGCCGGTGCCGCTGAACGCTGCGTCGAGCTGACGGTCGCCCACACCACCGCACGCACCCAGTTCGGCCGTCCGCTCAGCCGCTTCCAAGCCGTCAAGCAGGAAGAGGCGCGGCTGATCGAGGAGACCGCGCTGGTCCGCGCCGTGGTCAGGGCCGCCGCCGCCCCGCTGGACGGCGGCGGCCCTGCCGCGCGGCTCGCCGTCGCCGCGGCCAAGACCCAGGCATCCGCATCGGCTGCCGAGATCACCCGCATCGCCCACCAACTGCACGGCGCCGTCGGCATCACCCGGCTCAGCCCGCTCCACCTCGCCACCACCCGACTGTGGTCCTGGCGCGACGAAGACGGTGACGAGACCCACTGGGCCCGCTGCCTGGCCCGCTCCCTCACCGCCACCACACTCTGGCCGTCCCTGACCACCGCCAAACCATCACAAAATATCCCAACTCACCGTTAACTCTTGGCGATACCCTCGTTGTTCCCGTCCCTTTGTTTCCGTCGGCCCGCCTGGAGAGTGCACGTACATGGAGTTCCAGCTCCTCGGAACCGTGGCGATCAACGGAGGGACGGGGCCCGTGCCGCTCGGGCCCGTCAAACGGCGGAGCCTGCTCGCCATGCTGTTGCTGCACGCCCCGGCAGCCGTATCCATCGACACGCTCACCGAGGCGCTGTGGGAGGACGAGCCGCCACAGCACGCGCGCACCGTCATCCAGGGGCACGTCTCACGGCTGCGCGCACTGATCGCCGAGGCGGGCCTGGACGCGTACGGCGTCGAACTGACCACACAAGGGCGGGCGTACGCGCTGCGACTGCCCGAGACGCTTCTCGACGTACGCCGTTTCGAGGACCTGGCCGCGCTGGCCCGGCGGCAGCGCGAACCGGCCGACGCGGCGCTGATGCTGCGCGAGGCGCTCGCCCTGTGGCAGGGGCCGGCGCTCGGCGGGATCAACGGCACGGCCCCGCTGCTCGCCGCCGCGAACGCGCTGGAGGAGAGCAGGATCGCCGCGGTCGAGCAACTGGCGGCCACCTGCGCGGTGCTCGGCGAGCACGACCGCGCGGTGGCGCTGCTCGGCAAGGAGGCCGCGACGCATCCGCTGCGCGAGCCGCTGATCGCCTCGCTGATCCGGGTGCTGTACCGCGCGGGCCGCCAGTCCGACGCCCTGGAGCAGTACCACCGCACCCGCAGGGAACTCGCCGACACGATGGGCGTCGACCCGGGGCCCATGCTGCGGGAGGCGTACGAGGAGGTGCTCGACGGGACGGCCGGTTCGGGGTGGGAAGAGGGGGGCGCGGCGGAACCGGCACCCGGAAGGGCCCTCACGCGGGCCCCCGAGGCCGCCGTCGACCTGCTGCCGCGCCCGACCCGCGGATTCCACGGGCGCGCGCCCGAGCTCGCCGCGCTGACCGCCACCGCCACCGCCTCCGAGGCGCCCATCGCCCTGGTCGCCGGGCCCGCCGGGGTCGGCAAGACCTCGCTGGTCGTGCACTGGGCGTACGCCCACGCAGACAACTACCCCGACGGCAGGCTGTTCGCCGATCTGCGCGGATACAGCGGCACCGAGCCCGCCCAACCGGCCGATGTCCTCAGGGAGTTCCTGCTCGCTCTCGGAGTGCGGGCCCCGGCCGTGCCCGAGTCGCTCGACGCCGCGGCGGCACTGTTCCGGTCCACGGTCAAGGACCGGCGGCTCCTCGTCGTCCTGGACAACGCCAAGGACTCCGCCCAGGTCCGTCCGCTGCTGCCCGGCGGCCCCGGCTGCGCCACCGTCGTCACCGGCCGGACCCGGCTCGACGCCGTCATCGCGTCGGACTGTGCCACGCCGATCCCCGTCGGGGTGCTCGACGAGGACGACGCGGCCCTGCTGCTCACCGAGGCGCTCGGCCCCGATGCCTCCGACGAGCGCGGCGTGCGCGAGGTGGCCCGACTGTGCGACGGCCTGCCGCTCGCCCTGCGCATCGCCGCGGCCCGGCTCAAGGGCCGTCGGCACTGGACGGTCGCCGACCTGGCCGCCGAGCTGGCCGACGAGGGGGCCCGGTTGACGCTTCTGTCCGCCGAGGACACCGGGGTCGAGGCCGCCCTCCGTGCCTCCGTCGCCTGCCTCGATGCCGCAGATGCCGCGCTGCTCGGCGCGCTCGGGCACTCCTTCGCCCGGCAGAGCGACGCCTACGCCGCCGCGGCCGCGGCAGGGATCGGGCTCGCCGAGGCCCGAGCGGGACTCGACCGGCTCGCCGCGGCGCACCTGGTCCAGGAGGCGGGACCGGGCCGCTACAGCCTGCACGACCTCGTACGGATCTACGCGCGCGGACTGCCCCGCGCGGAAGCGCCCGACGCGGTCACCCGACGCCTGGTCGACCACTGGCTGCGCGCCCAGCACGCCGCCGTGGACGTGTTCGACCCCACCGGTTCACGGACCGTGCCGCTGCCCGAAGGACTCGAAGCAGGGCCACCCGTACCGCGGTTCGCCGACTGCGATGCCGTGTTCGGCTGGTTCCTCAAGGAGCAGGAGTCACTGATGGCCGCCGTCTCGGCGGCCGCCAGGCTCGACGACGAGGACCGCACCTGGCGGATCGCCGCCCTGTTGTGGCCACTCGTCCACGGGCGGCCGTACCCCGGCTGGCAGCAGCCGCTGCACACGGCGCTCGCCGCCGCGGAGCGGATCGGCAGCACTGAGGGCATCGGCTGGCTGCGGGCCGTCACAGGCATGCTGTTCGTGGAGACCGGGCAGTTCGCGCGCGCCGAGACCCTGCTGGCCGGCGCGGTGGCTCCGCTGCGCAGTTTCGCACCCGAGGTCTCCTGCCAGGTCCTCGTCCTGCTCGCCATCGCCCGCCACCGGCACGGAAACCCGGTCGGCGTGCTCGACGCGCTGGCGGACGCCGCGCGCGACGCCCGTACGGCCGACCACCCGATCGCTGTCACCCTGGAGCGCTACCACGCCGCCCATGTCGCCCTGACTCAGGGCGACTTCGCGGCGGCGGCCGAACACACGGCCCGCTGTATCGACGCCATCCCCGAGAGCGAGATCGTCGGCTGGCGGCCGCTCATCTGGGAGTCGTACGGCATCGCACTGCACGACAGCGGGCTGCACCAGGAGGCCCGCGAGGCGTTGCTCGCCGCTGTCGCCGCCAACGAGGAGGAGGGCCTCCCGGCCCGTACGGTACGGGCGCTGACCCGGCTCGGGGAGGTCGCCGCAGTGCTTGACGAGCCGCTCTCGGAAGCCGCGTACCGGGCCAGAGCGGAACAGGTCGGGAAGTCCCTGGTGCGACCCCATTGACCTGCGACAACGGTGCGTTAGCCAGGTGTTAGTGGAACGGCAGCGCGACGCGGCAGCCTGGGGTCGTACACCACGCACACCACCATCGGGGGAGCACCACCATGCGTACAGCCCTGCGTAAGAAGTCCACGCTCGCCATTGCCGCCTTCGCGGCCCTCACCCTCTCGCTGACCGCCTGCAACGACGGCAGCGGTACGGAGGACAGCGGTGCCGCCGATTCGTCGACCACCTCGACGGCGCCGGACAACTCGTCCGAACCGAGCGGCAGTTCGGCATCCACCGGCGGCAAGCCCGCGGCCGAAGGCGACAAGGGCGACACCGGCTCATCCGACTCCGGGGGCGCCTCCCAGCAGGACGGCACCAGTACCGGCGCCGACGGAGAGGGCGTCAACACCGGAGGCGGCGAGGGGACGTACACCGGCACGCTCACCTACCTCGCCGACCACAAGCTGATGGTCGACGACCAGGCATTCCTCGTCGACGACAGCACCGCCATCCTCGGCGCCGCGGCGATCTGCGGAGCCCCGGACGGCAGCGTCTCCGCCGACGACTCCGGCGCGGGCACCCTCAAGTGCACCTACGACGACCTGGTGAAGGCGGCCAAGACGGGCTCCGTCAAGGTGAAGGTCCTCAAGGACTCGGACGGCATCGCGGTGAGGGTCGCCGAGATCTACCACCCATAACGGGCATCGATGTTCCGGGCCGCTGTTGGCCGCCACTCGGTCAGGCGGCCGACAGCGGCACCCTCTGGGCCATCGCCCCAGCCATGGATGCTCGCTGACGGGTGGAGACTGGAGTCCTGTCGCCGTCGTACGCCGAGGAGCTCTCATGCAGGTAGCCGTGGTCACCTTCGACGGGTTCAACGAGGTGGACAGCTTTGTGGCGTCCTCGCTGATCAACCGGTGCCGCGAGGACGGCCTGGAGGCGTTCATCACGACGCCGACCTCGCACGTCACGTCGATGAACGGGGTCGAGGTGGCAGGGCAGCGCCCGATGGAGTTCCTGACCGAGGCCGACGTCGTCCTGATCGGCAGCGGTGTACGCACCCGGGACGTGATCGCCGACGACAAGCTGGTGGACCGGATCACTCTCGACCCCGCCCGGCAACTGATCGGTTCCCAGTGTTCGGGAGCGCTGGTGCTCGCCCGCCTGGGCCTGCTGGACGGCCGTCCCGCCTGCACCGACCAGAAGACCCGTCGCTTCGCCGAAGCCATGGGCCTGAGCGTGCTCGACACTCCGTTCCACGCGGACGGCAACATCGCCACGGCGGGCGGATGCCTGGCCTCCCAGTACCTCGCCGCCTGGGTGATCACTCGCACCCTCGGCGAGGAAGCGGCCCGCGCCGTCCTCGACTACGTGGCCCCCGTCGGAGAGAACGCGGACACTGTCGAGCGCGCCCTGAGCCACGTACGCACAGCCGACGCCCTCCGGACCGGCACCGCGTACCACCCCGCGGAAGCGTGACCAGACCACCGATCTGGACAGGAGGCCGTCCGAGTCGGACCGGCCTGACCGGTGCGGCACGCCGTCTGGCATCCTCGGGCGATGCAGAAGCCTGCTCCCGTCGCCCCGCGCCCGCCGGACACGACCGTCTCGCCGGACGCGCCGACCGACATTCGTTTCCCGCTGCTCACCCAGCAGTGGCTGGACCTGACGTTCATCCACTGGGCCGTCGAACCGGCCACGGTGGCGGGGCTGCTGCCGCCGGGGACCACGCCCGATGTCCATGACGGAGTCACCTACGTCGGACTGGTCGCCTTCCGCATGCACAAGGTCGGCTGGTTCCGGCTGCCGGGAGTGCCCTACCTCGGCTCGTTCCCGGAGACCAACGTACGTCTGTACTCGGTGGACGCGCACGGCCGCCGCGGTGTCGTGTTCCGCTCGATGGACGCCTCACGGCTGCTCCCGGTGGTGCTGGGCCGCGTCGGGTTCCGGCTTCCCTATCTGTGGTCCCGGATGGCGGTGCGCGCGGACGGCGGCACGGTGACGTACAGCAGCGAACGCCGCAGGCCCGGCGGCCGGGGCGCGTACAGCCGGGTCACCGTACGCACCGGTGAACGCATCGACGAACCCAGCGAGCTGGAACACTTCCTCACCGCCCGTTGGGGCCTGCACAACTCCTTCGGCGGGGGAACGGCGTATCTGCCCAACCATCACCCGCGCTGGCCCCTGTACCGCGCCGAACTGGTCGAGTGCGACGAGAACCTGGTCACCGCGGCCGGACTGGCCGCGCCGAGCGCCGCACCGGTCAGCGTGCTGTACACACCGGGCGTCCCGGTACGTCTGGGGCGCCCCACCCGCCGACCGGAGAACTGAAGCGCGGGCGGTCCTCAACCAACGATCGGTGTTTCGGTGGTGTAGAGGAAGCGGGTCAGGGAGCGGTCGAGGAAGTTCTCCTCGTCGGCGGCGACGGTCGTGGTGAAGGTGTCGGAGGTGAACCAGCGGGTCGCATCGGCGATGTCGTCGAACCAGACCTCGACGACTCCGTCGTAGTAGGTGTGGCATACGCCGGGGATCTCGTCGTCGGTGGGCAGGAGCAGGACATGGCGCCGGACCGGCACCGCCCCGTCCGTCACGGTCGCGATCAGCGGCAGGTGCTTGTGCGTCCAGTACTCCACGAACTCTTCGTGAGTGAGGTCCGCGCGCCGAGTCAGGAAGATACTGATCTTGATCACGGAACTCCTCGTGACAGGTCGGCTCTACTGGGTAACTCCCATGCTGCCCAGGCGACTTGAGCGGCGGCCGAGACCACGGTGGGGAGTCGAGACGCAAGGCCACTGGGTCGGCAGGATGTCTGTCGCGACGCCGCGCACCGCGCGGGGGCGGTCGCGTCCCGCCGCCCGGGTCGAGATCTCTGAGACAGGACTCGGACATTCTCAGGATCACTTAAGGATCAACGCGGCCCTAGTGTCCTCGGTGTCAGCAGAAGACACCGCTACCGACAGGTCCTTGAGTTCCTCCTCCGGCTCCGGCGCCGAGGCCGGTGCCGGTAAGGGTGGCGACGGCAAGAAGGACGGTTACGGGCAGTCGTGTGGGACCAACGATGTGAGTCTCACGCTGACGTCCCAGTCGCAGGCGGGTGGCTACTACCTGGTCACGGCCAAGGCGAAGTCCGGGATCACCTGCTACCTGGATGTCAACACGCCGAGTGTGTCGTTCGGTTCCGGTGCGGAGGGCGTGGCGTCCCCGGTCGGGCAGGGTGGTGAGGACCCGATCAAGCTCGGTGGTTCCGCGGTCGCGTACACCGATACCAGCCCCAAGTCGACGGACGCGGACGGTGGTGTCGAGTTCAACAGCGTGATAGTCGCCCTGACCGAGGACGACTCGAACCCCGCCGAGCTGAAGCTGCCCGAGCCGGCCACCGTCGACAAGCCCATCGTCACCAACTGGTCGACCAACAGCGCCGAGACCGTCCCCGTCATCCCGTAGCCCGACAGCGGTGCACTGACTCCGGCGGCACCTCTGGGCACGGCAACTCTGTACGGTGCAGTGCTACTTAATGAAGCGGGGTGACGCCTATGCCGTCTGCGGCGTACAGCGGGATGGCCCCGGGGTCGGTGCGGCGGGACGGGTTCGGGACCCATTGCTCGGCCCCCAAGCGACATCGTCGGCCGTCAGGCCCCAACTCGTGCCCTTCGACCGCGCGCTGGGGCAGGAGAGAGTCAGATCGGTGTTGGGGTACACCAAGATCTGGGCAACCGGCAGCGGTCCTCCTTCATCACGCAGGCGCAGGCAGGTCAGCGCGGCGAGGTTCCCGCCGGAACTGTCACCCATGACGACGTTAGAGACCGGGCCCCACGTCAGCCGAGCCGACCACCAGGTCCTCGACATGGTCGATCTCGGGGCCCGGCGGCCGGGCTTCAGCGCGGAGCCGCTGCGCACGCCGCAACTCCACCGCGCCCACGGCACGGGCGGGTGGCCCGGGGTCCTGTCGAACAGCCCTGATGAAGGCGGCCAGTTCGGCATCGGCGAACGAGGGGTCGATCGGTTCGGCCACGGGCGCTAGGATGCCACCTTGATCTGAACGGGCCCGGTCCGGAGACAGCCACACTTGAGGAACGGGGAGTTGGAAGACAGAGGTCGCTTGGGTTCGTCGGCCCGCCTCGCGCCCAACAGCTGAGCCCGGCCCAGGGGAGCCAGCTACTCGCGCTGCACCCCGGTAAGACCTCGGCAACGACTGGCCGCCGGATCCACCGGGCCGTGCCCGAGCGCCTTGGAGGAACCCAGCAGCCGGGCCGGTTCGGCAGGGGTGAGCTCGCCCACGCAGCGGCGCGCCAGCGTCGGCGACCTCGTATGTGTGGCCACCGGACGATGGAGACCTGTACGTGTCGAGGTGAATCTTTCGAGGGGCGGCGCTCCACCGCGCCTCGCTGCGGCACGCTGGTGTCCTTGTGCACCGACGCCCGTTCACCCGCTCGGCCGGAGCACCGCTGTGCACGCGTGTGCCCGTGTAGAAAATGATCTCCAGCGGACGGTTCCGCCGAGCCCAGCGCAACTACCAAGGAGACCTGCGTTCATGAACACCAGCGATACCGGTGGCGACACCGATGGGGCCAGGGCCGCAGGGGCTCACCCGACGCCGCCCGCTTCGCCTGCGGCCACCGGGAAGGAGGCGCCGGGCCTGCCGAGCGAGCGGCTGCTGCTGTTCACCGACGCGGTGACCGCCATCTCCCTCACCCTGCTGGTCCTGCCGTTGGTCGACCTCGTTCCCGAGGCCGCGTCCGCCCACGAGCACGCCCGGGACGTCATCTTCGATCACCTCGACCAGATCTGGAGCTTCCTGCTGAGCTTCGTCGTGGTGGCCAGGCTCTGGTTCGCCCACCACCGGGCCTTCTCCGCGGTCGGTTCGCTCAACCGCTCCCTGTCGGTGTGGAACATGGGCTGGCTGCTGTGCATCGTGGTCCTGCCTCTGCCGACGGAGATGATCGGGTCCTTCGGGGGCGATCAATTCGCGTCGACGTTCTACTACCTCACGCTCCTGGCGAGCATGGTGTGCCACATGGCGTTGCTGAGGGTGCTGAAGGGGCACTCCGAACTGCTGGCCGATGACGGGGAGAAGTCTCGCGCCCTGGTTGCCGACTCTTACGCCGAGTCCGTCCGCAACATCGTGGCGATGGTCCTGGCTCTCGTGATCGCACTCGCCGTACCGCCCCTGCGGTACTACAGCCTCCTGCTGCTCGCCTCCACCCCGTGGATGGAGCGCCTGGGCGCGTGGTACCGCTCACGCTGAGCGCCTGAGCGCCTGAGCGCCTGAGCGCCTGAGCGCCTGAGCGCCTGAGCGCCTGAGCGCCTGAGCGCCTGAGAGGCGCATATCGTCGGCGTATCGAAAAGCCGATACGCGTCGGCAACACCGGGCCGACTTGGCTGGCGTCATGTCCTACCGCGAACCAGCACTCCTGCCCGTCCCCGTGACCCTCCCCCTGCCCCTCTCCGTGACACTCACCGTCGCGGCGATCAGCGACGCCGAGCATCTGGCCTTCGTGCGGGCGCGGCGGTCGGTGAACTTCGCGCAGACCCCGGCGTGGGGGCGGGTGAAGACGGAGTGGCGCAGCGAGTCGCTCGGATGGTTCGACGGCGGGCGGCTCGTGGGGGCGGGGCTCGTCCTGCACCGTCCGGTGCCGGGACTTTCGCGGTTCACGCTCGCGTATCTGCCGTGGGGACCTGACATCGACTGGACCGGGGACATCGGTGCGTGGCTCGACCCGCTGGCGGCACACCTCAAGGCCCGCGGCGCGTTCGCGATCCGGCTGTGCCCGCCGGTGCGCACGCACACCTGGACCGCGGCGCAGGTCAAGCACGGCGTGGCCGACCCGGGGACGCGACGGCTCACCGAACTCCCCGACGGGCTCATGGATCCGGTGGGTGCCGAGGTGAGCCGACAGCTCCGGGCGGCCCGCTGGCTGCCGCAGAGTCCTGAGGACGGGTTCGGGGCCGGTCAGCCACAGTTCACGTACGAGGTGCCGCTGGCGGGAAGGTCCGAGGACGACGTCCTGAAGGCCATGAATCAGCAGTGGCGCCGCAACGTCAACAAGGCCGCGAAGGCAGGGGTCGAGGTCACGGTCGGTGCCGCGTCGGACCTCGCGGCGTTCCACGAGCTCTACGTGCACACCGCCGCGCGCGACGGATTCACGCCGCGGCCCGCTGCGTACTTCGAGACGATGTTCGCGGAGTTGAGCGCCGAGGATCCCGGGCGGATCGCGCTCTATCTGGCGCGCCACGAGGGCGAGTTGGTGGCCGCGACGATCCTGGTGCGGGTGGGCGGGCACGCCTGGTACGTGTACGGCGCCTCCTCGACGGCCAAGCGCGAGGTGCGGGGCTCCAACGCGTGCCAGTGGGCGATGATCCGTGCCGCCCTGGCGGCGGGCTGCGACGTCTACGACCTGCGGGGCATCACGCCGACGCTCGATGCCGCCGATCCGCAGGTGGGCCTGATCCGGTTCAAGGTTGGCACCGGGGGGCGTGCGGTGCGGTACGTGGGGGAGTGGGATCTCCCGCTGCGACCGCTGGTCTACCGCGCCTTCGACCTGTACATGCGGCGGCGCGGGCGCTGAGCCCGCGCCGCCCGGTCACTGGAGTGCGGCGGCCACCTCGTCGAGGCGGGCGCCGCGCGACGCCTTGACGAGGACGACGTCGCCATCGGTGAGGATCTCGCGCAGCCAGGCGACGGCCGCTTGGTTGTCGGTGAACGCGACCGCCCGTTCCCCCGCGGCGTCGGCGAGGGGGCGGGCGGCTTCGCCGACGACGGCCACCAGATCGGCGCGCGCGGCCGCGTACTCGCCCACCGCTCGGTGTTCTGCCTCGCTGTGGGCGCCGAGTTCGAGCATCGCGCCGAGTACGGCGATGCGGCGCCGGGCCGCGATCGCGGCGAGCGTGTCCAGGGCGGCTCGGGTGGAGTCGGGGTTGGCGTTGTAGGAGTCGTTGAGCAGGGTCGCGCCGCAGGCCAGGGTGCGTGGCTCCATGCGCCACCTGGACAGGGCGACGGTGCTGAGGGCCACCGCCGAGGTGATCAGGGGGATGCCTGCCGCGAGTCCCGCCGTGGCGGCGGCCGCCGCGTTGAGTGCCTGGTGGGCGCCCACGATGGGCAGCGCGACACGGGCCGAGGCGCCGGAGGTGCGCAGCGTGAAGGCCGCCCGGCCCAGGCGGTCGAGGATCAGGTCCGTGACACGGACGTCGGCGTGCTCGGCGCGGCCGAAGGTCAAGGCCGGCCCGTCGGTCAGCGCGCGCATCGCGACGACGCTGGGGTCGTCGGCGTTGAGGACGGCGGTGCCGCCGGGTACGAGGCCGCGTACGAGTTCGCCCTTGGTCCGTGCGATGGCCGCACGCGAGCCGAACTCCCCGATGTGGGCCTGGCCGACGTTGAGCACGACCGCGATGTCGGGCGCGACCAGCTCGGTGAGGTGGGCTATGTCGCCGATGTGGCGGGCGCCCATTTCGAGGGCGAGGAAGCGGGTGCGTGCGTCGGCGCGGAGCATGGTCAGGGGCACGCCGAGTTCGTTGTTGTACGAACCGTGGGTGGCGACGGTCGGCCCGGCGCCCGAAAGAATCACGGACAGCATGTCCTTGGTGCTCGTCTTGCCCTGCGAGCCGGTCACCGCAACGACGGTCAGCCGCTCGCGCAGCCGGGCCACGGAGTGGGCGGCGAGTGTCTGAAGTGCGGCAGGTACGTCGCCGACGACGACGGTGGGCAGTGATGTCGGCCGCGAGCCGAGCACGGCGGTCGCACGGGTGCGGTCGGCGTAGTCGTGGCCGTCGACGCGCTCACCGGCCATGGCGACGAAGAGACCGCCCGGTTCGCCGTACCGGCTGTCGAGTACGGCCGGCGCACTCACCGTGACGGTCGCATCCCCCGTGACCCGGCCGCCGACGAGCGCGGCGATGTGGGCGAGGGAGAGGGGGCGCGGGGCGGGGGTCGGCTGGCTCCGAGTCATGACGTCAGTGAAGGCGGCGGGGTGTTGCCGGGGCGTATGCGGTTCTCGATACGCCGGCGATACGTGGGCAGGGGCAGGGGCAGGGGCAGGGGCACGGGCGGGTGCAGGGACTGTGGCTCCGGCCGGACCACCGGAGCCACGCCGGGTTCATCCCAGACTCACCTGTGTGATGGGGAAGTCGAAATAGGTGTCCGGGTAGGGCTCGTCCGTGAGCGTGTAATGCCACCATTCACAGGCGTAGGAGCGGAATCCGCTGGACTCCATGACGGAGCGAAGACGCCCGCGGCTTTCCATCGCGACCTGCGGTATCCCTTCCGCTCCGTGATGCGAGACCGAGTCCATCAGGTCGTGGCCGCCGCCCATGGCGGCGAGGTCGCCGCTGTCCAGGTGATACAGCGTCAAGTCGACGGTACTGCCGCGGCTGTGGCCCGATTTGGCGGCCACATATCCGTTCTCGAACATCTCGGGCCGGTCGATACGGGGGTAATGGCGCTGCTTGGTGCGGCCGTCCTCCGGCTGCCTGGACCAGCGCAGGAAAGAGTCCACGGCGCGTTGCGGGCGGTAGGCGTCCCAGAGAAGCAGGCCGAATCCGTGCGTGGCCGCCTCTTCCCGCGCGCTCTGCAAGGCCGCACACAGAGCCCTGGTGCCGACGATGCGATTGGCCAGATAGCCGGTGACCGGCCGTCCGGTGAAGTTGTCCCAGGTGGCGTACTTCGCGTCCCAGCGGACCCCGGGCATGAACTCGTCGATGAAGACGAAGTCGTCACGCATCGGCCTGCTCCGTCGGAGGCAGGGGCCGGGCGAGGGCCTCGGCCACCAGGCGGTCGATCACTTCGGACAGCGGAACTCCGGCGGCGGCCATCATCCTGGGATAGCGGCTGTACGAGGTCATACCGGGGAACGTGTTGACCTCGTTGAGGACGACCTGTCCGTCGTCCTTGAGGAACAGGTCCACGCGCGCGAGTCCACGGCAGCCCAGGGCGCGGTAGACGGCCTTCGCCACGTCCTGGACACGGGCCCGGGACGCAGCCGGAATATCGGCGGGGACGATCGGCGTCGAATTGTCGGAGCCGGTCTCGGGCGTGTCCTCCTGGTGGATCCGGAAGAATCCGTGGGACAGAGAGATGCGGTCAACTTCCCCTGCGGTCAGATCCGTTCCGGCGCCCAGGATGGCGCATCCCACCTCGCTGCCGACGACCGCCTCCTCGACCAGGACTTTCGTGTCGTACCGCCGGGCGACCGCCAGAGCGGCCGGCAGTTCCTCCGCGTGCGCCACCTTGCTGACCCCGAAGGAAGACCCCGAGCGGGCCGGCTTCACGAAGACGGGATAGGTGAGCCGGTCGGCGTCGACGTCGTCGTCCGCCGTGACCGTCCAGAATTTCGGCGTGGCGATTCCGGCGCGGGCAGCGACGACGTAGGTGAGGGACTTGTCCATGCCCAGGGCGGAACTCTGCACGTCGCAGCCCACGTACGGGATTCCGGACAGCTCCAGGAGGCCCTGGACCGCGCCGTCCTCCCCGAGCTTGCCGTGCAGCACGGGCATCACGACGTCCAGGCCGACCGTGTCGTACTTCCCCTGATCGAGGACGAGCAGTCCGCGCACATCGCGGTCCGTGGACAGCACGGCGGACCGGTGAGCGCCGCTCTCCCAGTCCGTGGCGGGGCCCTCGCAGAACTTCCAGGCGCCGTCGCGTGTGATCCCGATGAAGTACGGCTCGTACGTGTCCGGGTCGAGGTTGCGTGCGACCTCCCGCGCGGACTTGATGGAGATGGAGTGTTCCTCCGAGCTGCCTCCGAAGAGGATTCCGACCTGAATCTTGGTCTTAGGCATGCTGATTCCTGCTCTCGAATTCCAGGCAGTTGGTGATCGAACTCTCGACCGCTTCGCGCAGGGCGCGGTCCGTGTAATACGCGGTGTGCGGGCTGATGAACGCGTTCGGCATTTCCTGCAGCCGCAGCAGTGGCTTGCTGTCGACGGGCGCGTTCCGTCGGTTGGCGTAGAACACGCCTTCCTCGCCCTCGACGACATCAAGGGCGACACCGCCCAGATGCCCGTCCTCCAGCGCCTCGACCAGCGCGGCCGTGTCGATGAGGGCGCCACGCCCGGTGTTGACCACGAACGCGCCGGGTTTCATCCGCTGGATGCGCTCACGGTCGAGGAGGTGGTGCGTCTCTGCGTTGAGCGGCGCGTGGAGCGTGACGACGTCGCTCGATCTCAGCAGTTCATCGAGCGACACCTCGTCGCCAGGATCACCGGATGCGCCAGCGTGATTTCCGTACGCCAACATCGGGCAGCGGAAGGCGCGCAGCCTTTCCATCACGGCCGTACCGATGCGCCCCGTTCCGACCACACCGACGGTCAGGTCGCGCAGTTCCTTCCCCCGTACGTCGTGCAGCCGGTAGTCGTGCACATCCGCGCGGCGGACCGTGGACTTGGCGTGGCGCACCGCCATCAGCAACATCATCACCGTGTAGTCGGCGACGCCGTCGGGGGAGTAGCAGACGTTCCCCACGGAAATGCCGACACGGCCCGCATAATCCACGTCGATGTGGTCGCAGCCGATGCTTCGTGTGGAGAGGTAGGAGACACCGACTCGGCTCAGGGCGCGAAGTGTTGCCGGGGTGATCCGGCTCTTGTGTCCGACGCTGACACACCGGTTTCCGGACGCCAGGTGGACGTTGTCCTCCGACACCGCGGACTCTGTGATCGTCGGCGTCATTCCGAAGCGCGGTGCCAGCTCACGGAATCGAGCCGCTTCATCCCGCCCGCATCCGAATGCAGTGATTCCCACTGGTTCGCTGTAGGTCATGCCCCTATTCAAGGAAACGGGGTGTTGCCGACGCGTATGCAGTTTTCAATACACTGCCGATACGTTCTCGTTTCCGCATTGCCGGCACGCGCATGAGTACGGCCAGGAGAGCACGTCAAGGCGACGGGCGCGCGGGCAGTTCCACCGTGATGCGCAGGCCGCCGGTATCGCGCGGGATGAGGGTGAGGATGCCGTCGTGTGCGCGAGTGATGGTGGTGACGATGGCCAAGCCGAGGCCGACGCCCGTCTGGTGGGCGTGGATACGCTCGGTGCCCCTTTGGAAGGGTTCGGTGAGCGTCGAGATCAGGTGCGGAGGCAGTTTCTCGCCGGTGTTTTCGACCGTGAGCATCACAGTGCCGGGGCGGGCACTGGTGGTAACCCATACCCGCCCTTGTTCGGGCAGATTGTGAACGATCGCGTTGTGCACGAGGTTCATCACCAGTTGCAGCAGCAGCGCAGGCGATCCGCTCGCGGGGGTGATGTCGCCGCGGGTCTCGATGGTGACGCCGTTCTTTTCCGCGAGGGGGAGCAGAGTTTCGGTGGCTTCCTCCGCCATGAGGGACAGGTCGACCTGTTCGCGGGTGAAGGATCGCTGTTCGGCCCGGCTGAGCAGGAGCAATGCTTCAGTGAGGTCGATCGCACGGGTATTGACGGCTTGGAGGCGGTCGAGGACTTCCCCGGTGTCGTGTGAGGGATCGGTGCGGGCCACGTCGAGAAGCGACTTCGAGATGGCCAGCGGCGTGCGAAGTTCGTGCGAGGCGTTCGCCGCGAATCTCTGCTGCTCGGCGACGTGTGATTCAAGCCGTGCGAGCATCGCGTCGAAGGTGTCGGCGAGTTCTCGGAACTCGTCCTGGCGGCCCGGCATTTGGATACGGTGCGAGAGGGATCCCGTGGCGGCGGTGCGCGTGGCGCTGGTGATGCGAGCCAGAGGGGCGAGCATACGACCGGCGAGCATCCATCCTCCCAGGAGGCCGAACACGAGGAGGAACACCATGACCGCGGCTGCCGTTGGCGCGAATCCCTGCACGAATTCGACGACCGGGTTTCTTTTCCATGCCCCTTCCTCGTTGGTCTGCAACCACCCCTGTCGTAGGAGGAACACTCCTACGGCGGCGAGCGCCAAGGCACCGGCGAGCATGAGGAATCCGGCGTAGCTGAGGGTGAGCTTGAGCCGGACACTCAAGCCTGGCGCTCTCTCCACGGTGCTCTCCCTCGTCGTATGACGCTCGCCCTCGACGATCAACACGCGCATGGTCTCGATGTTATGAGCGGACACATATTGTCCGCGTATCAAAAACCGCAGGTACCCGGACAACACCCGCCACCGAAGCCCACGCCACTGAAGACTGACCGTGCAAGTCGCTGCGCTGCACGGCTGTTACGGTCCAGTAGCCAGTCGGTCCGCCTGGCACGCGACGATGCCCAGGCCGGGTGGCGGCGTTGCGCGGCGGACCCAAGCTCCGCCAGGAAAGATGATCTGTGAACGAACGAATAACGGCGCCTGCCTTGTCCCCGATCCGGGGAGCGGCCCGCCTCGCCGTAGCCGCCCTTGTCCTCGCCGGCACGGCCTGGGCGGCCCGAGCCCTGTGGCAGATCCGACTCGCCGCGGCCGGGCAGCCGCCCTCCGGACCGCCGGACCAAGGAGACGGCCAACACCGCCCGTTGACGGCTTTGGAGAACACCTACCACTTCGTCAGTACCTTGGGCGACGTGACCACGGTGCTGTGCGCCATCGCCTTCCTCGCTTGGCTGTGGCGCGCCAGAGACAACGCTCTGGCCTTCTCCGGAAGGCCTCTGCGCGACGCCGGGCCGTGGGTCTACGCAGGCTGGATCGTCCCCATCGTCAACCTGTGGATACCCCGAAGGATCATCGCGGACGTCCACCGCGCCAGCGCCCCCGATGACCGCTTGCCCTGGGTCGTGAACTGGTGGTGGGGCCTCTGGCTGGTGAGCATCCTGAGCGGGACGGGCCTGATGTTCACCGATACCAGCACGGACGCTGTCATCGCCCGTGCCTATACGAACGTCTCCCCGCTGTTGTTGGTCGACGCGGCGGTCGTCGGCGCGGCCGCGACCGGTGTCATGGTCGTCCGTGCGCTCACAGCGGCGCAGCAGAAGCGCATGCGCTAGACCCCGCGGTCCTGGGCCGGTCCGGCATCCGGAGTGGCCTGGGCGCGGAGAGGGCACGGAAAGCAGGCGAGGCTGCTGACGTGCTGACGTGCTGATGCGCTGAACGCGACAGGGGCGGCGTCCGTTTCGGACGCCGCCCCTTAAGTGGCTGATCGAGGGTTACTTGACGTTGACGCCGGTCCAGGCGGCGGCCACGCCCTTGTACTCGGCCGAGTTTGCGCCGTACAGGTCCTTCGCGGCGCTCAGCGTGCCCTTGCGGGCCGCCTTGTAGTCGGTGGTCGACGTGAAGTACGTCGTCAGGGCCTTGAACCAGATCTTCTCGGCCTTGCCGCGGCCGATGCCGAGCACCTTCGAGCCGTCAGCAGTCGGCGAGTTGTAGTCGACGCCGTTGATCCGCTTCTTACCGCTGCCCTCGGACAGCAGGTAGAAGAAGTGGTTGGCGATGCCCGAGGAGTAGTGGACGTCGACGTTGCCGGCGTTGGCGCTCCACTTGTCCAGGGAGGCGCCGTCCTTGCTCGGCTTGTCCATGTAGCGCAGCGGGGTGCCGTCGCCGTTGATGTCGATCTTCTCGCCGACGAGGTAGTCGCCGACGTCCTTGGGGTTCTTGGCCTTGAACTCCACGGCAGCGGCGAAGATGTCGGAGGTGGCCTCGTTCAGGCCGCCGGACTCACCGCTGTACTCCATGTTGCCGGTGGCCGAGGTGACGCCGTGCGTCATCTCGTGGGCGGCGACGTCGATCGAGGTGAGGGGCTTCTTGTTGCCCTCGCCGTCGCCGTACGTCATGCAGAAGCAGCTGTCGTCCCAGAACGCGTTGACGTAGTTGTTGCTGAAGTGGACCCGCGAGGTCGCGCCCTTGCCGTCACCGTTGATGCCGGTGCGGCCGTGCACCGACTTGTAGTAGTCCCAGGTGAGCTGCGCGCCGTAGGCGGCGTCGACGGCGGCGGTCTGCGCGCTCGTGGGCTTGCCGTTGCCCCAAACGTCGTTGGCATCCTTGAACAGCTTGCCGGTGCCGCTCTCCGCGTGGTTCAGGTCGAAGGTGCGGTGGCCGCCTCGGGCCTTGTCGGTCAACTCGTAGCCGCTCGTGGCCTTCTTGGAGCCGACCGTGACCTTGCCGCTGTACTGGCTGTTGCCCGTGCCGTTCTCGATGGCCTGGTACTGGTACAGCTTCTTCCCGGTCGCGGCGTCCGTGATGACGTGGAGCCTGCTGGGCGTACCGTCCTTCTGCACACCGGTGACGACCGTCTCGTACGCGAGGACGGGCTTGCCGGAGGCGGCCCAGATCACCTTGCGCGGAGCCTGCGCGTCGGCCTGCGCGGTCTTCGCCTTCGCGGCGGTCGACTCGGCGGACTCGGCGACGGAGGACTTGCCGAGCTTCGCGTCGGTGGAGGCCACCTTCACCGCGGCCTCGGTCGCCTTGGTGACGCCCTTCAGTTCACCGCTCTTGGCGGTGTGCACGACGAGGTCGCCGCCGAGGACGGGCAGGCCGTCGTAGGTGCGCTCGTAGCGGGTGTGCGTGGTGCCGTCGGCGTCCTTGACGACATCGCGGACGACGAGCTTCTCCTTGGCACCGAGACCGATCCGCTCGGCGGTCGCCGCTCTCTCAGCACTCGCGTCCTGGAGGAGATCCGCTCGGGTCGACACCGAGAGGGCGACAGGAGAGCCGGAAGGCTCGTTGCCCTTGTCCGGCTGGGCCGAGGCGCCGGTGGTCAGTCCGGCGGTGAGCAGCGCTCCGGCGGCGACGGCGGTGGCGATCGCGAGCGTCGAACGCTTACGGGATATGTCAGAGGTCACGCGGGCTCCATCTGTGGGGGCCCGGGAGGCATGGAGGGCCGCCCGGAGCAGAAGAAAGACGCGATGCGGGCGTGCAGCGTGTTGTCGTACGTGCAGCGCGTTGCGGGGAAGAGTGTCATTCCAACCAGGTACATGTCAGCATTTTGACTCGATGTTGGCCGGATGTTGTCCGTTGTGTGATGGTCCACATACGCAATGCGAACAAATCATGAACGTGGGCGGCATCGGCAACGTGCTTTGCGTGCGCAGGAGTTGATCGACGGCTGTGGCGATTCGCGCCGCTGCCGGGTGCGGTGACCGCGCCGGCGACCGCGCCCGCGAGGCAGGCAGGCCCGCTCCTTCAGCAGCCGTGGTGGTGCTGCGGTTTGAAACCGCAGAGGCTGCCGCACCCGACTAGTGCGCCCGCTCGTCGGTGAGCAGCCCACGGTGCGACCGAGGTGGCCTCGGACCAACGCAGCACTGTCAGGTTCGTGGGGGAGCCGACGCCTATGCCGAGGTCGTTCAGTACGAGTCCGTCGCTCTGGCTCAGCAAGCCGGGCGCCGGCTGAACGAGGGTGGGCCAAGGCCGGTCCTGATGACAGCGGCGGCGCGGCCCGCACGGGTGGCGTCTTGTCGGCTGCCCGCTGGGGTGGGCGCATCGGCTCCGTGGCCGCTGTTTCCGTGGCCGCTGTTTCTGTGAGGTCGATCCGGTCGACGCAGATGCTGAGCAACTGCTCGGGCGTGGGCTGCAGTTCCGGCTTTTTGCGCAGACAGGCGACCACGACGGGGCTGAGCGCCCCAGGTATGGCACTGACGTCCGCCTCTTCGTGGACCGCCCGGTACAGCAGTCCGTAAGACTGGCCGTCCCCGAACGCGATTCCGCCGGCCGCCGCGACCAGTACCGCCCGCAGCGCGAACACATCGCACGCGCCCGTGACTTCGAGCCCTTGGGCCTGCTCGCGTGCGATGAAGCCGGGCGTTCCGATGGCGGCTCGTTCGGCGGTCACGCGGGTGCCGTCAGCGGCGTTCTCGTCCAGTGGCCCGCGCCGGGCGAATTCCTCCGCGAGCGTCGGGCCCTCGACGTAGGCACTGGCCATCCACGGCTGCGCGGCAGGGATCGGCGTCCACGACCGCCGCGGTATGGAAACCACCCACCTTGCGGGCGGCCTCAACCTCTTTAGGGAGAGAGCAGACATGGAACCTGACGATGAGGCTCCGATGCCTTGGCTCCGAGGCGGACGTGCACGACCGGCTCGGCGGCGGGGCTCACCGGGCGGGGACGGCTGATCAGCGGTGGGGCCGGGGGACGGGCCCGCGCCGGGTCGCGTGGATGGAGCCGAGCAGGGTGAGGGACTGGGCATTGGGGCTGCCCGGTTCGGCGTGGTAGATGACGAGTTGCTGGCCGGGGGCGTCGCGTACGTCGAAGGCCTGGTAGGTGAGGGTGAGGGGGCCGACGTCCGGGTGGAGGAGGTGTTTGGCGTCCTGGGTCTTGCCGCGTACGACGTGAGCGTTCCAGAGGCGGGTGAAGTCCGCGCTGCGCTCGGTGAGGGTGTGGACGAGTGCGCGCAGCCGTGGGTTGTCCGGGTCGAATCCGGTTGCCTCGCGCAGGTTGGCGACGGTGGCGTGTGCCGCCCGGTCCCAGTCCGTGTAGAAGCTGCGGCCCGCGGGGTCGAGGAAGGTCATGCGGGCCAGGTTGTCCGCCGGTTCGAACGGGGCGTAGAGGGCTTCGGCCAGCGCGTTGACGGCGAGGAGGTCCAGGGTCCTGCTCATGACGAACGCCGGGGTGTTCGGGTAGCCGTCCATCAGCTGTCGCAGTGTAGGGCTGACCCGCTCGGCGGCGTGGACGGAGGACCGGTCGTTCGGCGTGGCGCCGGCCAGCCGGTACAGGTGCGCGCGGGCCTCCGCGTCGAGGAGTAGCGCGCGGCTGAGCGCGTCGACCACCTGGGGTGAGGGGTTGCGCTCGCGGCCCTGTTCCAGGCGGGTGTAGTAGTCGGCGTTCACCCCGGCCAGGACGGCGACCTCCTCGCGGCGCAGTCCGGCGACCCTGCGGACTCCGTGGCTCGCCATCCCGACGTCCTCCGGCCGCAGACCGGCACGGCGTGTGCGCAGGAACTCTCCCAGGTGGTTGTCGTCCATGTGTGCAGGCTAGGCGGCGGCCGGGTGTGCTGCCTGGGTGTGCCGCACCCAGGCAGCACACGTCCTGGTTGATACCCACTGACCTGCGCAGACTCGGTGGAGGTGGTGCGGGAGGACCGCACCGTTCGAGGAGAGGAGTCCGCCATGGCCACGGCCGGGAACGTTGAGGGCGACCACGTCGACGTGGTCGGGATGTGGGTGACCGCGGACGGTCACATCCGTCAGGAGCTGCTGCCGGACGGACGTTACGACGAGGCCCGCGGCGAGCGGCGCAGCGCGTACACCGGCCGGTACACGGTGACCGGCAGCCACCTGGAGTACGTCGACGACACCGGGTTCACCGCGACGGGCGACATCCGGGACGGAGTGCTCTACCACGAGCACCTCGTGCTCTACCGGGAGCAGGAGCCGACGTAACGGAAGCCGTGGTAACGGATGCCGTCGTCAATATCCCCATGACTCAACGAGAATCAAGGACCATATCCATGACAGGACGTCGACTTGACGGCAAGGTCGCGCTGATCACGGGCGCCACCGGCGGCCTCGGCACCGCGACCGCCGAACTCTTCGCCCGCGAAGGCGCCCGGCTGGTGCTCACCGATATCGCCGAAGGCCCCCTACAGGACTTGTCCCACCGGATCGCGGCACGCGGCGCGGACGTCGTCGCCGCCCGCCTCGACGTCTCCTCCGCGCGGGAGTGGGACGAGGTGATCACCGTCGTACGCGACCGGTTCGGAGCGCTGGACGTGCTCGTGAACCTCGCCGGCATCCTGGACTGGCCGGGTATCGAGGACACGCGGGAAGAGGCGTGGGACCGCGTCATCGACGTGAACCAGAAGGGCACTTGGCTCGGCATGAGGGCGGCGATGCCGCTCCTGCGTGCGAGCGGCGACGCGTCGGTGATCAATACGTCGTCCGTACTCGGCCTGGTGGGAAGCGGTGCGGCCGCGGCCTACCAGGCGTCCAAGGGGGCCGTACGCCTGTTGAGCAAGACAGCGGCGGTCGAGTACGCCCGGCAGGGAGTGCGGATCAACTCCGTGCATCCCGGGGTGATCGCCACGCCGATGATCCAGGAACTCCTCGACGACCAGGGCGACCAGCAGCCGGACATCCGACGCACCCCCATGCGCCGGGCCGGCCGCGCCGACGAGGTCGCACCCGCGATCCTCTTCCTGGCCTGCGCCGACTCCTCGTTCGTCACCGGCTCGGAGTTGGTGGTCGACGGCGGGCTCACCGCGCACTGAACGCACACTCACCTTCTCCAGGGACCGCACCATGACACCTGCGACCGCAGCCGCCGCACCATCCGCATCCACCGAGTTCGCCGGGAAGATCGCCCTCGTCACGGGAGCCGCGCGAGGGGTGGGCCGGGAGACCGTGGCGCTCCTCCACGCCCGCGGCGCCCGGGTCGTCGCCCTCGACCTCCGCCCCGACGTCACGAACCTGGCGGAAGAATTTCCCGGCGTCGTCGCGACCAACGGCGACATCACCCAGGAGGAGACCGCCCACCGCGCGGTGGCAACGGCCCTGGACGCCTTCGGTGGACTGGACATCCTCGTGAACAATGCCGGGCGTACCCAGAACAAACCCGTCACCGAAACCACGGCCGAGGACTGGGACACCGTGATGGCGGTCAACGCCCGCGGCTCCTTCTTCTGCGCCCGCGAGGCGTTCCGGGCCATGAAGAGCCGCGGCGGCGGCGCCATCGTCAGCACCGGCTCGTACGCCTCCACCGTCGCTCTGCCCGAAGGCGTCGCCTACAGTGCGTCGAAGGGCGCTCTGGCCCAACTGACCAAGGTGCTCGCCGTCGAGGGCGGCCCGCTGGGCATCCGCGCCAACCTCGTGGCCGCGGGCGTCATCGAGACGGACTTCCTCGACACGATTCGCCCCGACAGCCGCGCCTACCTGGCGTCCTTCGCCGCCGCGCAGCCCATGGGACGTGTGGCGCAGCCCGAGGAGATCGCCGAGGTCCTGTGCTTCCTCGTCTCGCCTCGCTCCAGTTTCGTCACGGGAGCCGTGGTCGCCGCTGACGGCGGTTTCACCGCCGTCTAGCGACGCATCGGACAGCCCATATCGGGCGACCACGGCCGGTCGTGACCTGCGAGGTCACCGGTGGGCGCGACGCGAATGACGGCAACGACGTCGTCGAACGAACGTCGTGCGCGTCGAGCCCACCAGCTAACCCCGAGCGACCTCAGCGGTGTGCGCGGGGGAGTGAGGGCGTCGAGCCCCAGCAGCCGGGCCGGGGCGTCCGTCCAGGGCAGCCGGTGCCCGAGCATGGCTGCGCTGAACAGGGCGCTTTCCAGGGGCCGGGCGGCGAGTGGCCGCCGTCCCTTCGACATGGACGGGGCGGCCTGAACGGCCTCGGCGTCGAAGCTGGGGTTGTTCATGGGAGGCATCCTCAAGGGGGTCACTTGTCGCGCAGCATGTAGGGCTGGTTCGCCGTGATGGCTCCGTCGTAGGGCCGCAACAGCGCGTTGACCCGCTCGCGCAAAGGGGCCTGGGCGCCACGGAGGCTGTCCGAGTACGCCTGCGGGGCGTGCGAGAGCGGGTAGTCGTACGTCTCGTCCAGCCAGGCGAGTTCGAGCCAGTGCTCGGGGATGTCGTTGGGAGAGGCGGGGCCCCGTCCGTCCAAGGTCGGGATCACGTCATGCTCGTTGAGCAGGCTCACGACTTGCGTCGTGTGGTCGGCGGGCCGTTTGGCGTCGATGGGCGAGCCGAGCGCGATGACATGGGTGATCCGGTACTCGGAGGCGACGCCGATGTCCGAGGCCAGGTTCATGGCGGTCAGCCCGCCGAGGCTGTGCCCGATGAGCATCAGCTCGGCTCCGGCCGGCACCCCCGCGCGTGTCAGGAGCGCCTTCACCGCCCTGGTGTAGGTGGTGTCGATGCGGAGCAGACCGTCGAAGGCGCCGACCACGTCCTGCGGCGTGCTGTTGCTGAGCAGCCCGAAGCTCGTCCCGGGCAGCAGCAGGACGAACCGGACGGCGCCGTCCGCGCAGGCGACCCGCCGCAGCAGTACGAGGCCGTGGTTGCCGAGTGCGCCGATGTCGTTGACGTAGCTGACGATGTCGTTGTCGGAACCCGCGAGCATCGCGGCGAGGATCGGGTCGGCGTCCGTGCGTTCCGCCCGGCCCGCACCGGAGTTGAGGTGCTTCAGCAGCGAGCTGGGCAGGCCGAGGAAGGGGTCGGTGGCCGGAATCCCACCGGCGAGGGTCACCCAGGAGAAGTCGTCGTTGACCGGGTTCTCGTCGAGGAGGCCGGTCAGCGCCAGCAGCTCCATGATGACCGGGCTGATGGTGGTGAGGGCACGCGTCACACCCAACCGCTCGACCAGCGCGGACAGCGCCCGCAAGGTCTCCAGACGGTCGCCGCGCACCATCGCGTCGGTGAGCCGCCGGGCACAGGGGGTGTCCAGATTGGGGTGGGCGGCGGCGGCCGCGGCGATGCGCATGGCGAAGGCGTCCACGGCCATCGTGACCGCGGCCGGCCGACGGTAGGTGAGGTTCCCGACGGCACGGGCCAGTTCACCCGCGATGCCTCCGTTGGCACCGAAACCGAGTCCGCGCGGCGAGGTCAGGGCGCGGGCGCAGGACAGCGCGCTGCCCAACGCCCAGGCAGGGTCACGCAGCGCGCGCAGGCCGGTGCGCCAGCTGCTGAGTGCTCCGGTGAGCTCGGCACTGGCCTGCCGGGCGGTCAACGCGGCGTCTGCCAGCAGCACCGACGCCGCCACCAGGAGCTCGGTCTCGGTCGCTTGCCCCTTCTCGGTGCGGGGCCGATGGTCGATCGCCGATGCGCCGGCTGCCGAGCTCTGCTCGGTGACGCTCTGAGGCTTCGAAGGGGCGGTTGCCTGGGGTGTCACGTTGCAACCTCTCGTCACTGAAGGCGCGGCGCTCACCGTCCGCTGCCGATTTCGCGACACATGGTTACAGGAGTTGTGGAGGCAAGACCGTCGCAACGAGTGAAGCGTGTCTGCCGACGGCTGATCAGCCATGGAGCAAACAGGGTTGACGATCCGTGTGCCCCTTGGGAGCGGTGGAAGAGCCACCGGTGAAGGGCGGTGTGCCGGAGGGCATCAGCCGGGATGGATGAATCGGCGGACCGCCATTGACGCCGGCTCCAACGCGGGTGCCACTGGTGGTCTTCTGACTGGTGCCGTGTACACCAACAGCCTTCACCAGTCCCTGTGATCCGGCTGAGCTGCGTATGCCGCAGTGTCTTCGGGGTGCGGGACAACCGGATCGCCGAGTTCAGTCAGGACCGTGCCTGGGCTCGGGGTTGTCTGCCCGCGGGGCGGGTCTCGTAGTCGCGTACATGCCGGCGGGCGTCTCCGGACGGCCTGACTGTAGTTGCTGGGGGCAGGGCTGGCCCGAATTGGCTTGTGCCACCAAATCGACGCGTCCTAGGGTGAGATCACTTCGATGAGACGTTCCCCAGAAGCACGCCGCAGGGCGGGAGCGTTCCACCTCGCTGAGGTGCCGGAGGGGCGGCAGCGGTTTTTGTCGACCCTTCCCTTCGGAGGTCTCCTTCATGAACGTCGGTATCGGTCTGCCCATCGGCGACCCTGCCACCTTGCTCACCTGGGCCCAGCGCGCCGACGCCGGGCCCTTCAGTACGCTCGGCCTGCTCGACCGGCTCGTCTACGACAACCCCGAACCGCTGGTCGCACTCGCCGTCCTCGCGGGCGCCACCTCCCGTATCCGCGTCCAGACCGAGGTACTGCTCGCCCCGCTGCGCGACACCGCGCTCCTCGCCAAGCAGGCCGCCACCGTGGATCGGATGACCGGTGGTCGCCTGGTCCTCGGCTTGGGCGTCGGCGGCCGGGAGGACGACCACCAGGTCACCGGCATCGACAAACGCACCCGGGGCCGACGCCTCGACGAGCAGATGGCGGTCATGCGCCGCCTGTGGTCCGGCGAGCCGTACGGCGACGACGTCGGCCCGATCGGTCCCGCGCCCGCCCGGCCCGGTGGCCCCGAGGTGCTTTTCGGAGGCTTCAAGCCCGCCGCGATCGAACGCGTCGCGCGCTGGGGAGACGGCTTCCTCGCCGCCGCGGCGCCCTCCTGGGCAGGCGACCTGTTCGACACCGCCCGCAAGTTCTGGAAGGAGTACGACCGCGTCGGCGAACCGCGCATTGTCGCGCAGGTCAACGTCGCGCTCGGCCCTCAAGACGTGGTCCACGACGCACAGGCCAATATGCACGCGTACTACACCTTCACCGGCATGGCCGACCGGATGGTAGGCGGAATGCTCACCACGCCGGCCGAGATCCGCGACGCGATCACCGGCTTCACCGACCTCGGCGCCGACGAGGTCATGCTCTACTGCTACGGCCTCGACCCAGACCAGGTAGACCGCCTCACCGATGTCCTATGACGGCGGCCCCTGCTGCGCCCGCTCCCGGGCAGCCTGGGTCTTGAGCCGCGATTCGATACGAGAGGGCGCCCGAGCACCGGCCGCGGGGCTCTGGTGTGGCGCGGCCGGTGAGGTGGCGCCGTCGGCGTCGTGGGGGAAGGGCGGGCCGCGCGAACCTGACCGGAACTGGTCCACGGACATGCCGTAGGCGCCGCCCGACGGCCGTGCGACCGCGTCGCCGTCGGACTCGACCGCGCTCCCGAAGGCGGGCTCGGCTCACGGTCCGCGCCAGAGGTTGGCGAAGGCGGCGTTCTCGATGGTCCGCCTCTGGCGTACGGCCTCCAGCTCCATCACCGCGTCGTGGACGGCGGCCAGCACGGTCGTCACCGCCTCGTCATCGAGGCCGGGCTCATCGTCGGATCGTTCGTCGTCGATGCCCACGACCGAGGCGAGGGAGGCCAGGACGGGTTCTTTCTCTTTCCAGCGGTCGGCTGCACGGCGGCGCGCGGGCGTATCGACCAGTTCCACGCGCTGCGAGCCGAAGGGCAACCGGCCGCTGCGCTGCGGCTTCAGCTCATCGTTCTCCTCCATGGCGGCCTGGTACGCGGCCGAGAGGTCTCGGCCCCGGCGCCACAGCCAGTCCTCGATCCGCTCGTAGGGCGCCTGCTGAGTGAGCCCTGACGCAGCCTCGCCCATGAACCGATCGTCCAGCGTCGGCTGTCCACCCGGCACGATGCGGTCGGCGTCCACGGCGACCGCCCCCGCACCGATGAGATCGATCAGCTCGGCTCCCGCGAGTGCGAGGGACAGGTCGCCCTGTCCCACGGAATGCTTCAGGTCCATGGCGATGATGAACAGATCTTTCGCCGTGGTCATGAGCGGTTCCCCTCGGAGACTTCGACAAAGGTGCGTCCCCACCCACCGGGCCCGTGTCCGAGGCCAGCGCGGCGGCGGGACGACTGTCCCCACCAGTATCGCCCCGCCTGTCGCTCGAGCGGCTGCGAACGGTCGATGAGAAAAAGATCATCAGGCGCGGCGTCTTCGTACGAGTCCTGCCGCACGGAGGGATGAGACATGTTGAAGCATCTGGAGAAGCGTCGAACTTCGGCTCATACCGTGAAGTCCGCGAGCTGACGGCCGACGCGTTCCATGCTGTTGAGTACGGGGACAGCAATCCGCCACATGAACGCACAGGCCCCCTCCTGTTCGCGTCGGCGGCCGGGAATAGGCCTAGTCACACCACTGAGGCGCATTTACCGTGCGCCTATGGGCGAGCTGCGCACACGCAAGTACGAGCGGTGGTTCCGCGCCGCGGACGTCGACGGCGACGGCGCGATAACGCGGCAGGACGTCGTCACGATGAGCGAGCGCTACGTCCGGGCCAGGGGTATCGCCCCCGACTCCCCTCAGGCGCGACAGATGTACGAGACCCTGCACGGGTTCTGGGAGTCCGTGATCGCCCCCGCCGACGCCGACAAGGACGACAGGGTGACCTTGGCGGAGGTCACACAGGCGTTCGCCGCCACTTTCGCCGATCGCACCCGCTACTCCGAGGAACTTGCGCCGGTCGCCGACCGCTTCTTTGACCTCGCCGACGGCGATGGCGACGGTGCGATCAGCCGCACCGAGTTCACACACATCTTCGGAAGCACTGGACGGGCCGCCGACGACGAGTGCGCCGAGGTGTTCAACGCACTCGACCTTGACGCATCCGGAGCCCTCTCGCGGGTCGAATATCACAAAGCCGTCTCCGAGTTCTTCTACGGAGACGATCCCGCCTCGCCGGCCAACCACATCTTCGGCCGTCTCACATAAGGGAATCGGGCTCGCTCCCTTACGCACATCGAGACCTGAAGCTCCGATGGCACCCCGGGAAGTGCCGACTCCAGGTTCCAAGGGTGGGCCGACCAGCTTCAGCGCCCAGACCAACCGCTCCGTTCAAGGAGGCCGCCATGGCGCAGAACAGCACCGAGCAGAAGTTCACCTTCCTGTTCACTTGGTTCGACCGCACTAGCGACGGCTACCTCACCCGCGATGACTTCCAGCAGATCGGTGAGGTGTTCGCCGCGGTAGCGCCGGACGAGAGCAACAAGAGCGCGCTGCGCGAGGCATTCATGCTGTGGTGGGACGTCCTGGGCGAGGCCGGTGCTCCGGACGGTCAGGGCCGCATCGGGCGCCAACAGTTCATCACCGCCATGCGCTCCCACATCGCCGCCGATGCCCAGACCGTCGAACGCCTGGTGACGCCCATCATCGACGCCCTCATGCGCGCCCTGGACACCGACAAGAGCGGCATGCTCACCGCTGATGAGTACGTCCGCATGTACGAGGCCCTCGGTATCGACCCGGCCACCTCCAGCGCGGCCTTCCAGCGCCTCGACCGCGACGGCAGCGGCACCATCACCCACGACGAGTTCCGCACCGCCATCGAGGAGTTCTACCTCAGCACCGACACCGAGGCACCCGGCAACTGGCTGCTCGGCTCGCCACTATCGAGCAACTGATTGGTCCCGATGAGCTCAGGCGCCCTGTGCCCGCAGCCAGCGAACGTGAGGCGCCGGCCGTCCGCCCGCAGGTGATCCGCTCGGGTCGGAGGGCGCAGGCCGGACAGTGCGGCAGCGGTACTGGGCGCTGCTTGGAGGGGAACTGATTCTGCTGCGCTTCGCGTTGAACGACTCGGCGATGGTGCCGCGGGTTCGCTCGGCTGCTTTGAGGGCGTCGACGACGAGATCGGCGCGCATGTGGTCGGCGATCGCCCACCCGGCGGATCCAGTTCCGCAAAGATCCTGAAGTCCACTATCTCAAGTGTCCAAGATCAGGGGTGCGGGTCCAACCGGGGGTATACGAGCCCTTTGCCGGCAACCCATTGAGCCAGCCCCAGACGGTCCCCTTCGAGCGAGGGCGCGTCAGGGCTGAATGTTCTCCAGGTCCTTGAAGAGGCTGGGGTGGGTCGGCTGCCAGCCAAGGGCATCGCGGGTGTGGGCGCTGGACGCCGGCTGGTCCATGGCGAAAATCGGGCCGAACGGGCCGAAGCTCTCCTGCGGAACCTCCTCGACCGACAGGCCCAGTCGCCGGCCGATAATCGCGGCGATGTCCCGCACGGTGTCGCCCTCGTCGGCGACGGCATGCCAGGCCGTCCCGGCCGGTGCCGACTCCAGGACCAGACGGAACAGGACCGCTGCGTCGAACGTATGCACGGCCGGCCAGCGCTGGGTGCCGTCGCCCGGGTAGCCCGCCACCCCGGTGCGGCGCGCCGCGTCAGCCAACAGGCCGGCGAATCCGCCCTGACCCTCATTGTGGACCGTGCGCGGCATGCGGACAGCCATGCTGCGCAGACCGCGCGAGGCGAGATCCAGCAGCGCTGTGACCGAACGGCCTCGACCGCCCACCGGCCCGTCGGTCGGCAGCGGATCGGCCTCGGTGGAGGCGCGTCCCGGCACCCACGGCGTACCCGAGACCGTGACGATCGGGCGGTCGCTTCCGATGAGTTCCTGCCCCAGCGCGGTGAGAGCGGCGCTCTCCTTGGCGATGGCCTGCGCGAGCGCATCCGGACTGCCGTAGTCGCGTCCGAACGCCAGACTGATCACGCCGTCGGACTGCGCGGCGCCGGACCGCAGGACGTCGAGGTCCGCCAGATCCCCTCGCAACACCGTGGCACCAGCGTTCTCGAGGAGCTGCGCGGAGCCGTCCGAGCGAGCCAGCGCGAGAACGGTGTGACCGTTGCCGAGCAGTTCGGTGACGACAGCGGATCCGATGGTTCCGGTACCGCCGGTGACGAAGACGTGCATGAGCCCTCCTCGAAAGTGATGGGACCGTTGTCCCATCACTGACCATACATGGTGATGGGACAACGGTCCCATCACCTATCCTGGTCTCATGGCTAGATGGCAACCAGGGGCGACCCAGCGACTCGTCGTCGCGGCCGTCGACCTGTTCACCGAGCAGGGTTACGACGCCACCACGGTGGCGCAGATCGCCGAGCGCGCCGGCGTCACCAAGAGCACCTTCTTCCGGCACTTTTCAGACAAGCGCGAGCTACTAGTCGCTGGTCAGGAGACGCTCAGCAGGCTGCTTGCCGACGGCATCACCGAGGCTCCGGCGGACGCCAGCCCGCTTCAGGCGGTGGCAGCCGGCCTCGAGCGCGCATCGAGCGCCATGGGACCGACGAACCGCGAACTCGGCCCCCGCCTCAAAGCAGCGGTGGCAGCCAGCACCGAACTTCAGGAGCGTGACGCCCTCAAGAGCATCGGTCTCGCGGCCGCCATGACGGCCGCGCTCATCGCCCGCGGTGTCCCCGAATCGACCGCGCATGTCGCGGGCGAGCTGGGAGTCCTCGCGTTCAAGCGAGGCTATGCCCAGTGGTCCGAGAGCCATCGTGATGACGCAGAAGGACTCGCGCCACATGCACTGGCAGCCTTGGAAGACCTGCGTGCGGCAACTGCATCGCTGGGCTGACCGATGCCGCCGGCCGGGCCCTGTCGGCGCCATGGGTACTGCGCCACCTACGAGTCCTGCTCGTCCTGACAAACCTCGAAGTCAACCAAGGTGGCGGAGGCTCAGTGGATGAATCTGCGGGCGAGGGCCGTCACGCCCTCGTCCGCAGACGTTTCTGGGCCGTGCCTCTTGCGGGAGGCTGGTCCGCCGGGCGATAAGGGCCGAAAACGGCTGCAACTCCGGACGTGCCTCGCCGGTCGGGCTTCTGCCGTGCCAGATGTCCACATGGACCTCGTTCTGGCTGGAGCCCTGTGGTGTCGGCGTACACCCGAATGTGGTCAGTGACGATGGGGGTGCGGGATCTTGGAAGATTTCCGTGAAGAGGTGACGGGGCGTCACGCCGGTGCCACCGTCATTCGTGTGTGCTGGCCTGCTGGGGATCGTGTCTCCGCATCTGGATGTGGTCTTGATGGAGCGGGTCTGAATGCGGTCCCTGTGGAGCGGGTGTGGGTGGAGGGTGGGACGGTGCGTGTCGTTGCCCGTACCCGTGACGGAGTAGGGATGATCTGCATCGGCCCCGCCCCCGACGGGCTTCCCCAGGCTCTGTCTGGACGCGGACGCGCTCGTGGACGGTCGAAGTGCGCGTCAGACGTTCCGAAGACTGACCGCCAGCGTCAGTTCCAGGACCCGGTGTGGCGATGCGAGATCCGGAAACAGCTCCCGCAGCTGTGACATCCGGTACCGGACGGTCTGGGGATGGACGAACAACGCCGCCGCCACCTCCTCCCGCCGGCCCTGGTGCAGCAGCCACGCCCGCAACGTCTCCTCAAGGCGTCGCGCGGTCGCGACAGGCAACGTCCGCAAAGGTGCGAGGGCTCGGGCACGCAGGTCTGCGAACGCGTCCGCGTCGGCGCTCAGTACCAACTCGGGCAGGTGGTTCTCGGTGTCGCGAATGTCAGAGGAGAGGGAGCGCGCGCGTACGGCTCGTGTGTAGGAAGCGGACGCGCGAGTCCACGGACGGGCCGGGCCGACCACGGCGGTGCGGTCGGTCAGCTGCCGCAAGAGACGTGATCGGTCGGCATCGGGGACGAGCAGCAAGCCTGTGGCGTCCGGGAGATCGTCGAGGACGAGGGTGCTCGGGTCGAGCGTGCGGTAGGCAGGCCGGGCCTGGGCCGCGGGGAGCAGGACCGCGGTCAGTGAAACGGGAGGCTGCCACCCGGCCCGTTGAACAGAGGCCAGCAGCACGTCCGGGCTCGCGCCGGCGAGGAGGTCGCGGGCCAGGTGTTCCAGGTGGAGCTCATGAGCCCGGCCCCTGGCGGCCAGCTCGTCGGCGTGACCCGCGGCGCTCGCGGCGGAGAGCTCGTCGATGTAGGCGAAGGTCAGCTCGGCGAACTTGGCTACCTCGGCGGCGGGCAGACCTGCGGGTACGGCACCCGCTGCCAGGCACCGCCAGGCCACGCGGGCGCCGACGCGGTAGGCGCCGAGGAGGGCGTCCATCGAACGGCCGTCACGTACCTCACCGCGGCCCAGCTCGTAGGCCGCGTCACCGGCGTCGCCGCCTGTGGCCTGACCGCTCGCGAGGTCCAGGTAGTGCCCCAGGGCGGTGCGGACGGCTCGACGGATGGTGCCGCCCATGCGGCCCGAAAGGGCACCTGCGTAAGGAGGGACCTCGTCGATGATCGCCTGGACGACCTCGTCGGCAGTGGCCTTCAGTGTGGCCCGAAGCGCGTTGACCGTCGTCTCGTCCAGGGCCAACTCGCTGGCCCTCTGGATTGCATGGCTCACGTTTTTGTTCCCTGCGAACAATTCAGTCGACCAGATTTACGCCTTACGGTCAGGACTTTACGCCTTGAGGCGCAGCAAGCTGAAGCCATGACGAGTACAGCCGTCCGCAGCAGGGCGTGGAAACTGCTGGAGATGGTCACGACGCCGCTGCTGCCGTCGGACTACCTCGACCTGGTCAGCCCGCTGCGGGCTGGCGCAGACCTGCGTGGGCGCATCGAGGCCGTGCGCCCCGAGACGGGTGACGCCGCGACCATCGTGATCAGGCCGGGACGGGGCTGGCGCGGGCACACAGCCGGTCAGTACGTGCGGATCGGGGTGGATGTCGACGGGGTGCGCCTGTGGCGTGCCTACTCCATCACCTCGCCGACGCACCGCCAGGACGGCCGCATCACGATCACCGTGAAGGCGATCCCGAACGGCAAGGTCAGCAACCATCTGGTCCGCAGGGCGCAACCGGGGACGCTCATCCAGCTCGACCAGCCGACCGGTGACTTCGTGCTGCCGCAGGCCAAGCCCGCCAAGGTGCTCTACCTGACGGCCGGCAGCGGCATCACTCCCGTGATGGGCATGCTGCGCGACACCGAGTTCGACGACGTCGTCATGGTCCACTGCGCGCCGCAGCCGCAAGACGTGATCTTCCGCGACGAACTGCACGGCCTGGTCGCGGACAAGAAGCTCCGGCTCACCGAGGTGCACACCGACACGGACGGCATGCTCGACATCGCCCGTCTCGCCGAGCTCGTGCCCGACTGGGCCGAGCGCGAGACCTGGGCTTGCGGGCCCGCTGGCCTGCTGGACGCCGCCGAAGAGTACTGGCGCGGGCACGGCGTGCCAGAGCGCCTGCACACCGAACGTTTCCGCCCCGGCGTCGTCGTCGCCGGTGAAGGCGGCGAGGTCACGTTCAGCGCGACCGGCAAGACCGTCGACGCGGACGGCGCCACGCCGTTGCTGGACATCGGCGAGCAGGTCGGCGTGCTCATGCCGTCCGGGTGCCGCATGGGCATCTGCTTCGGCTGCGTCACGCCGCTCAAGGCGGGCGCCGTCCGCGATCTGCGCACCGGCGAGATCACCGAGGCCGAGCCGGGCGTCCTCATCCAGACCTGCGTGTCCGCCGCTGCGGGCCCCTGCGACATCGAACGGTAGGAGCACCTTGACCGCCATCGACCCCACCGCCCACCTGACCGCGGAGCAGATCGAGGAGCTGGGCCGCGAGCTGGACGCGATCCGCGACGAGGTGATCGCCGACCGCGGCGAGAAGGACGCCGCCTACATCCGCAAGGTCATCTCGGCACAGCGCAAGCTTGAGCTGGTCAGCAGGGGCGTACTGCTGTTCTCGATCTTCCCGCCCGCGTGGGTGGTCGGCACTGCGGGGCTGTCCGTGGCGAAGATCATGGACAACATGGAGATCGGCCACAACATCCTGCACGGCCAGTGGGACTGGATGCGGGACCCGAAGATCCACTCCACCACCTGGGAGTGGGACCACGTCTCGCCGTCCGACCAGTGGAAGCACTCGCACAACGAGCTGCACCACACGTACACCAACGTGATCGGCAAGGACAACGACCTCGGCTACGGCATCATGCGCGTCGACGAGGACCAGAAGTGGCACCCGTTCCACCTCGGCCAGCCGCTGTGGAACTTCCTCAACGCCTGCTTCTTCGAGTACGGCATCGCGGCGTACGACCTGGAGCTCGGCAAGAACCTGCACAAGCGTCGTCGCAAAAGCCCGGAGTTCCGCGCGCGGGCCAAGGCCGTGGGCCGCAAGATCCGCAAGCAGGTGCTCAAGGACTACGTGATCCACCCGCTGCTCTCGGGCCCCTCTTTCCTCCCCACGCTCGCCGCCACGTTCACCGCGAACATGGTCCGCAACCTCTGGACCCACTCGGTCATCATGTGCGGGCACTTCCCCGAGGGCGTGCAGGTCTTCGAGCGCCGGTCGATCAACGGCGAGACGCGCGGCCAGTGGTACCTGCGCCAGATGATGGGCTCGGCGAACATCAGCGGCAGCAAGGCCATGCACTTCATGACCGGCAACCTGTCGCACCAGATCGAGCACCACCTGTTCCCGGACCTGCCGAGCAACCGGTACGCCGAAGTCGCGGTGAAGGTGCGCGCGCTGTTCGAGAAGTACGAGCTGGAGTACGTCACCGGGCCGCTGCCCAAGCAGGTGTTCTCCGCGTGGCACAAGGTCTTCCGGCTCTCGCTGCCGAACAAGAAGCCCAAGGTCAAAACGCCGGACCGCGAGCAGGCTCTCGTCGCGGCCTGATTGCCGGCATTGGCTCAGATCTTTGGCTCTGTCGCTGTGGCAGTGGCCGCATCGCGGGGCCGGAGCCTCGCTCGGGTGGTCCTCACCGGTAGCTCGTGGTGTGCGGGAGTTGACCCCAGGCAGGCGACGGCTGCGGGGGCGAGCTGGACGGCTCGTGACCGTGGAGATGCGGAGCGGCGCGCCAGCGGTGCGTACTGCTGTTGGTCGTGCCGCAAGCCAGGGTCAGTGACGAGGCCGCGGGGGCATCCAGGCGCAGCGCATGGGCCGCGACGCGGGTCGAGACGGGCGATAAACTCCACCCCTTCCGTGGTACTGCACAAGTTGCAGTCTCCGTGCGAGTAAACCCCCGTGGTACTTACAGCTCAACCCGTCGTGGGACGTGCCCTGGGCGCACTCCGCATAGCCTTTTCGGCGCAACGCAAACCGAACATTGCGGGGGAATCGATGCGAGTGTGTTCCATTGCTGAGCTCAATTACGCGAAGGCTCTCTCAACTGGTCACTCGCGAGCAGATTGAACATCCTTCCGAACGCGCCCATGTCACTCACCCCTCTCGCCGAAATTGGTCGTGGTCGTCCGGCTCACCGGCCGGATCCCCCTTTTGAGGCACCGACGGCGTGCTGGTGGGCGCGAACGATCGTGGGATCGACCCCAACAAGCCAGTCGAGATCACCATCCATGTCCGCGTCGGCGTGCAAAGCGACGAGGACTCGGTGCCAGGTGCCATCGCGGGCCCAACGGGTGAACCGGTCAAACACCGTCTGCCACGGAGGACACTCGTCCGGCAAGTCACGCCAGGCGAGGTAGTCGTGGTACTTGAACGCCACCGCGTCGATCACCCGCCGGACCTGCCCCCTCGCGTCAAGACGGACCTGCGGTACGGCGCACGCGCGGGGCCCTCTCAGCCGGGGGACCGGGATTGTTCCGCGCACCGGTTCGGGGATGCGGAACAAACAACCGACCCGAAGACTCCACCCCGCGGCCGACGGATTCAGGCAACCAGTTCCGTGACCTGCCGCCCGTCGTGGGCGCAGAACCGGGCACGTCGAACAGGGGTGAGGATGTGCGTATCAACATGACGAGTGACGACCTGCTGTGCATCCGGATGGCGTCCACGCCCGATCCGATGTGGGAGCTGGTCCTGAGCGTCCAGCGATTACGCGACGGTGCTCCCGCCTCCCGCCATGGCATCTGGCGACAACGGGTGCGCCACCAGGCGATGAACAGGGGCGATCTCCTGGGACGTGTGCGCCGGGTCCTCATGCCGCTACTGCCCAGCTCCGGGGTCGTACCGGACTTCCTGGTCCCGGACGGCGACGCGCGGGACGGCGTCGGCGTCCGGATCGCGGCGATCGCCCCTGCGCCCGTCGACGGGCTCCTGGGGCAGCCGGGTCGGGAGCGAGTCACCTCTCGCATGACGCGTCAGGAACGGCCGCAGCACAAGGAGAGGAGGCCGGGCCGAGACGACCTGCGGTCACTCCTGTGGGACTACTACGCGTGCGCGATCAGGCCGCACTGGGAGGAGATCCGAAGCAGCGTGGAGAGCGACCGGCTGCTGCGTGCCCGCTCCTTCCTGGACGGCGGCATCCACGGGCACCTGCGTAGCTACGCACCGTTCATGCGCTGGGAGCCGCCGGTGTTGCACGTTCCGGGGGACGCGGGCCGGGACCTGTACCTGGACGGAAGAGGCTTGCTCCTGGTCCCTTCGCACTTCTGCGGTGGCAGAGCCTACTTGCGTTGCGGTCCCGGCAGGCCCGCCGTCCTCATCCACCCCGCTGCACAGTCAACCCCCGGAGCAGCAGCAGCGAACAGAGCACTGGCCCGGGTGCTGGGGAGTACACGTGCCGCCATCCTCGTCGCGGCGGGAACCGCCACCACCTCCGGTGAACTGGGCCGTTGCGCAGGGGTATCGGCGCCCGCGGTCAGCCATCACCTCTCGGCCCTGCGCAACTGCGGACTACTGCGGTCCTTCCGGCACGGGTCGGTCGTGCTGCACGTCCGCACGCCGACCGGCTCCTCGCTGGTCAGGTCGGCCGTCGTCGAAACCTCCACCCCGACCCCCGCGGGCGTCCATTGACCGACTCCAGCCATGGGCCTGGGACTTACCTGGGCGTTTCGATGCTGCTGGAAGACGGTTCCCGGCGCCCAAGGGCCCCCAGCACGATAGCCGAGGGCGGCAGGACGGCCGCTCTCACACAACGGGAGGACCCATGTACCTCAAGCGCTCCATGGTCGCCGCAGTCGTGGCGCTGGCCGCCGCGGGCAGCGGGCTGGCGTTGTCGGCGCCCGCTTCCGCCGCAACCGCCGCGCCTACCGCAGCCAGCTGCTCCTCAGGCTACGCCTGCCTTTTCTACCACCCCGGCTACACCGGAGCCGTCTACAAGCAGTACAACAACGACACGAACTACGGCAATAACCACTTCGTCACCAGCACGTCCTCTCACGGAAGCGAAGGGGCCGGCCAAGTAGTGCGAAACAACGCCGGCTCGGTCGACAACTGGGACTTCAACAACTCCATCACCATCTACTACAGCCCGGGCTACGGGGGAGCCCACCAGACCATCTCCGCCGGCGGGCGGGCGAACCTCAACTCGTCCTTGCACAACAACAACGCGTCCGGAAAGTTCAGTTGACCCAGCCAGGTGTCCCAGGTGCGCCGTTCGCCATCGCGGACGGCGCACCACCCATCGCACTCGAGAAGGGCCGTACCTCATGACGCTGATCGGCGCCGCCCTCAGAACGCGGGGAACGGCCGTGGCAGGGCTGGTCGTGCTGGTGCTCACCGCCGGATGCGCCTGCGGGGGCCCCGGGCATCCCTCCGGTGGCGCGCGTCCCACCGCCGCCGCGCCGAAGGTCGCCGCGATCCCGCGGCTCGTGTCTGCGGCAGACAAACAGCTGCCGGTCCAGGGTTTTCTCCTGACCAACGCGCAACAGGACCGCCTCGACCTGGCCAAGGCGGTGCTCGTCCAGCGGTGCATGGCCCGCTTCGGCTTCGCCTACCGGGCCCCGGTCGTGCCGCAGCAGTTCAGGCCCCGCACGCTCACCCAGCTGCGGTACGGCATCACCGATGCCGCCGCCGCGGCCCGCCACGGGTACACCCCGGCCGGCGCCGGCCGGCAGCAGCCGCACCGGGTGCCGGCCGAGTCTCTGCCCGCCCAGGAGACCCTCGTGCTGAACGGCTCGAACGACCCCCACGTCAAGCCGGGTTCAACGAGTGCCCACAGCGGTACGCGGGTTGCCGGTCGGACGGTGCCAGCGGGCGGGTGCCGGGGCGAGGCGCTGCGGGGGCTGCGCTCCGACAACCGTCAGGCGGGTGGTGACGCCCCGCTCGTCGACCGCATCAACGTCGAGACGTTTCAGGCATCCCGGCGGGACGACCGCGTGTTGAGGGCGTACGGCAGGTGGTCTGGCTGCATGAAGAGACACGGTTACCGCTACGCGAGCCCGGACGAAGCCGCGGGCGATCCTGCCTGGCGTACGGCGACGGCCTCGGCCCGCGAACGTTCCGTGGCCGCCACCGATGCGCGCTGCAAGGCCCAGACCAATCTGGTGGGTGTGTGGTACGCCGTGGAACTCGCTTACCAGCTTCGTGTGGTCAAGCAGCACGCTGACGAGCTGGCGCGGGTCAGGGCGGATGCGCTCCTGCGGCAGCGTCTCGCTGCTGCGGTGCTGAAGGAGCGCCCTTAGGCCGCTTAGTCGAGAAACTGGTCCGCGGCATGGACCACATTCACGCCTGGCGGCCGAAGCCGGCCAGGTGGCCGGCGGGCAGCCAGGGCCAGCGTGCCGCACGGCACTCGGGGCTTCCGTGGAGCTTGCCCTTGCCCGTTGCCGAGGCGTGGCAGGTGCTGGGGTGTCCCGGGTCGGTCCGAGGGGGAACCTCGGGCCTGAAGATCGGGCCGAGCATGACGTGGCGGAGCTCACCGGTAGCCGAGGGCATACCGGCAGGCTAGGTCGACGGTCGACCTGGTGCAGCCCGTTGCTTACCCGGAGTGACTCCCGTGTCGGACTGCCTGGAGGGCAACGGCGTCTCCAGGCAACCGACTTCAGGCTCTAGAAGAACCCAAGTTTCTTTGGACTGTACGAAACAAGAAGGTTCTTCGTCTGCTGGTAGTGCTCCAGCATCATCTTGTGCGTCTCACGGCCGATGCCGGACTGCTTGTAACCGCCGAAGGCCGCGTGCGCGGGGTACGCGTGGTAACAGTTCGTCCAGACCCGCCCCGCCTGGATCGAACGGCCCGCTCGATAGGCCGTGTTGATGTCCCGCGTCCACACCCCGGCGCCCAGGCCGTAGAGCGTGTCATTGGCGATTTTGATCGCGTCGTCGAAGTCGTTGAACGACGAGACGGACACGACGGGGCCGAAGATCTCCTCCTGGAAGATCCGCATGCGGTTGTCGCCCTCGAAGATGGTCGGCTGAACGTAATAGCCGCCGGCCAGTTCGCCGTCGTGCTCGATGCGCTGACCGCCCGTCAGGACCTTCGCGCCTTCCTGCTGGCCGATGTCCAGGTAGGAGAGGATCTTCTCCAGCTGGTCGTTGGAGGCCTGCGCGCCGATCATCGTGTCGGTGTCTAGCGGATGCCCGCCCTTGATCTGCTCCGTGCGGGCGATCGCCGCCTCGATGAACTCACTGTAGTGGCCGCGCTGCACGAGCGCCCTCGACGGGCAGGTGCAGACCTCACCCTGGTTGAGCGCGAACATCGTGAAGCCTTCGAGTGCCTTGTCCCGGAAGTCGTCGTTCGCGGCCCACACGTCGTCGAAGAAGATGTTCGGCGACTTGCCGCCCAGCTCCAGCGTGACCGGCTTGATGTTCTCCGAGGCGTACTGCATGATCAACCGCCCCGTCGTCGTCTCCCCGGTGAAGGCGACCTTGGCGACGCGCGGACTCGACGCGAGCGGCTTGCCCGCCTCGACGCCGAACCCGTTGACGATGTTGACGACACCGGCGGGCAGCAGATCCGCCACCAGGCTCATCCAGTAGTGGATCGAGGCCGGGGTCTGCTCCGCGGGCTTCAGGACGACGGCGTTTCCGGCCGCGAGCGCCGGCGCCATTTTCCAGGTCGCCATGAGGATCGGGAAGTTCCACGGAATGATCTGCGCGACGACGCCCAGCGGCTCATGGAAGTGGTACGCGATGGTGTCCTCGTCGACCTCGCTCAGCGACCCCTCCTGCGCGCGGATGACACCCGCGAAGTACCGGAAGTGATCGATGGCGAGCGGTATGTCGGCGGCCAGCGTCTCGCGGATCGGCTTGCCGTTCTCCCAGCTCTCGGCGACCGCCAGCTTTTCGAGGTTGGCCTCCATCCGGTCGGCGATCTTGCGCAGGACGTCCGCACGCTCGGTGACGGACGTACGCCCCCACGCCGGCGCGGCCGCGTGCGCCGCGTCGAGGGCACGCTCGACGTCCTCCGCCGTGCCACGGGCGATCTCGGTGAAGGCCTGACCGTTGACCGGACTCGGGTTCTCGAAGTACTGGCCGCGGGCGGGCGCCACGTACTCGCCGCCGATGAAGTGGTCGTACCTCGACTGGTAGGAGACGATCGCGCCCTCGGCGCCGGGCGCTGCGTAACGGGTCATCTTGGCTGGCCTCCCGGGGAAGGCTGCCCGCCGTTGGGCAGCTCTCGCCCGGAGGCTAGGAGCGCGGACGTTGCATCTACGTTGCGGTGCTCACCTCGTATCGGGGGGGGGCTTGACGGGGCAGAGTCGTAGGCGGCGGTGGGGGCTGGTTGCCCCGGGTGACCCGGGCGAGTGGGTCACGCCCGGCCGTACCCGGGCGCCGCCAGCTCCGCGTCGAGTTCGTGCAAGCGGGCCAGGACAGGGGCCGTCGGACGCAGCGCCGCCAGCGCCCGCCATACCAGCAGATCGTCCTCGCCCCACGGAGCATGCGCCCAATCGGCCAGCAGATCCGGATCGTTGCGGTCGACCAACGCCGTACGAAGCTGATCAGCGAGCCTGCGCCGGAGCCGGACCAGCGCCGGTGCCTGCGACCCCGGCAGCAGCGGACCGGCGTACGCGGCGGCGGCCGCCGTCACCGCACCCGCCCCCAGCCGACGCTCGACCGTGTCGACGTCACATTCCACGGGCGCCGCGAGCCGGTACGGACGCGACCGCAACAGCTCCGCCCCGAGGACCCGCCGCAGTCGTGCCATCTCCGCCCGCAACGTCACCTGCGGCACCGAATCGTTCTCGTACAGCGCATACAGCAGCTCATCACCGGTCAGCCCCTCCGGATGGCGCGCGAGCAACACCACGATCTCGCTGTGCCTGCGGCTGAGACGTACCTTCCTGCCGCCTGCCAGCAGCAGCGCCTCGTCGCGCCCCAACGCGGTCAGATCCACCGTGTCCTCGGCGCGCATCGGCGGTGCCATCAGGGCCAGTTGGGACTCCGCCGCCCGTGCCACGGCCTGCACGAAGGCGAGGCTGTGCGGGTGCGCGAGCCCGTCCCCGCCGGTGATGTCGACCGCGCCGATCAGCCGCCCGGTACGCGGATCGTGCACCGGAGCCGCGGCGCACGTCCACGGCTGCACTCGCCGCATGAAGTGCTCGGCGGCGAACACCTGCACAGGACGGTCGACGGCGACCGCTGTCCCCGGCGCGTTCGTGCCCATGGCGGACTCGGCCCACCGCGCGCCCGGAACGAAGTTCATCCGCCCCGCACGCTGCCGTGTCGCCGCGTGCCCCTCGACCCACAACAGCCTGCCCTGCGCGTCGCACACGGCCAGGAGATGCTCGCCGTCCGCGGCGAAGGTGCCCATCAACTCACGGAACAGCGGCATCACCCGTGCCAACGGATGCTCCGCGCGATACGCGCCGAGGTCACCATCCATCAGCTCGACCGCCGCACCCGTGGCCTCCGGACTGACCCGTGCCCTGGCCGACCGCCGCCATGAGTCGGCCACGACCGAGCGCACCGGACGCGCCACCGTGCCCTCGGCGGTGAAGTCCTCGTGCGCCCGGCGCAGCTCCCGTGCCTGCTCGGCGGGATCGGTACCCGGCTTCAGAGCGACCCACGGATCGGTCAACTCGGCCTCCTGGGACGGCGATGGGGGTAGCTGCCATCGTCGCCCCGGGAACGGAAGCCGACAAGCGGCCCGGGTGCCTCAGACGAAGTTGACGAGGCGGATGTAGCGGGACCAGTCCCAGTACGGACCGGGGTCCGTGTGGTCGGCACCGGGAACTTCGGAGTGGCCGATGATGTGCTCGCGGTCCTTGGGGATGCCGTACTTCGTACAGATGGCCGAGGTCAGTGCGGCGGACTGCTGGTACATCGCGTCGGTGAAGTACTCGGGCTTGTCGACCCAGCCCTCGTGCTCGATGCCGATGCTGTGGGTGTTGTAGCTCCAATTGCCCGCATGCCAGCCGACGTTGCGATCGCGGACGCACTGGGCGACGTGGCCGTCCTTGGAGCGCACCACGTAGTGCGCGGACACCTGTTTCGCCGGGTTCTGGAAGATCGCGAGAGCGTCCGCGAACGTCTCCTGCGTGACGTGGATGATCACGTAGTCGATGGAGTAGGTGCTCGGCCGGTTGGCCGCCGTGTAGTTGGAGCTGCTGGCCGGCACCCATTCGGCCGGTGGGTAGTCGCCGGCACGGTCCTGGGCGCTCGCGTGGCCGACGGGCAGCAGCGTCGCGGGAACGGCCGCGGCGACCGCGCCCTGCAACAGTCGGCGCCTGCTGGGGAAGCGTCTTGCTCGATCCATGGCTGGCCTGCCTCTCGGTAGAGGGTGGGGGGAACGGCTGGACTGGCGCTGCACTTGAGGTGGGGGGGAATTGCGGTCGGTAGATCGGTGGATGGGGATAAGGCCACGGTCACTTCAGGAGGTCATCCCTCGGGAGGTTCCTGAGAGCTTTCTGGGAGGTCCCTCGGATTCCGCTAGGGGGCTGCTGGCGGTCCGTCACGAGGAGCGGAGGCTCCCGTGCGGCAGCGTCGCGGCGATCTCGCGCAGCCGCGCGTGGAGACCGCGATGCGTCTCACGAGCAGGCAGCCAGTCCTTACGGAGCTTGGCCACACACGTGTAGTTGGTGTCGCAGACATTGGCGAGCGGCGATTCGACGGTCTGCGTCGCGAACTGGTAGGCGTCCAGTTCGCTGAATCCGTAGTCCCGCACCAGCCACTGGACCAGGTCCAGCTGGGATATTCGGAACGCGTCCTCCAGCGGCCGGGCGGATCCGGTCGAGATGATGTGCGTATCGGATTCCAGGCGCGGCCACGGGGTGGATACCCCCTTCAGGAGCTCGACGATCACCACGGTGTTCATGGCGCACTCGACGGCCACCCCGCAGGTCTCTCCCTCACCCTGCCGTGCGTGTCCATCGCCGAGGCTCAGCAGCGCGCCCTCGACGTTCACCCCGAGATAGCAGGTGACTCCGGCTCGCATCTCGGGTGTGTCCATGTTTCCGCCGTGGGCATCGGGGACGAGCGCCGAGCGAACCTCAAGGTTGGCGGGCGCGACACCGACCGTGCCGTGCATGGGGTCCATCGGCAGGTCGGTCTCGAAGTCGCTGTCCCGCGCTATGAAGCGCGCCGTGCGGCGGTCCCGGTCCAACTGCCAGATCCAGACGGCCTCGGGAAGTGGCGGCTGGAGGGAGGCGGTGGCATGCGTGGACGTCAGGGCGCCGAACAAGGGGACCGTCGTCGACGCCGCCCAGTCGCGGGCCGGCTCGATCGACACGAAGTGGACGGCGACGGTGTCGCCCGGCTCCGCTCCCTCCACGTGGAAGGGGCCCGTCTGAGGATTGAGGTAAGGGAACTGGCAGACCTCAGAGACGAGGTCCTTCTCCGAGCGCACGTTCCCCGCGAAGCAGTCCTCCGTGAAGAGATCGAGGACGGTGCCGGGCGTGATGCGAGCGACGGGTGGGGCTCCGCCGAACGTCCACGCGTACTCGCCCGGTTCGGGCCGCACGGTCAGGATGCGAGGGTCGCTCATTGCTGGACTGCTCCACTCTGGCCGGAGAGGCCATTCTCGTCGAACGCGCCGAACTGGTCCGGAAACGGCGCGGGCTCGTCGCCGAGATGCCTTGAAATCCTCCGACGAGGCACGTCACGGAGCCCGATGACCTCACGGCCTGGCTTAGGACTGGATCGTCCGGGGCCGGCTAGCCCCGAACCGCCCGGACCCGAACTGTATGGCCCTGAACCGGATGGCCCTGGCCTTGTTTCCTCCGACACGTGAATCCCCCGATCCGCGGGGACGACCGCCGCTGAATGGGCAGCTGCGCCTCGCACGAATTACGTTACGGCGCTTGATGGTTGAGGTGGAAGGGCATGCCTCGGATCTGTGTACAGCCGAGGGATTGTGGATAACTCAGCCACTCGAATGAGCGAGTCCGGGCGTCAGACTCCTCACGGTCGCGCTCATCCGGCGTTGCGAACCGCCACCAACCGCTTCGGTCCCGCCCCCACCGGCTCTGCCTCCGCGCCCGTCGTCTCCGCCTATCCGCCGCCGGTACCTGCCACTGCCGCCATCGGATCATCGAGCACCGACCGCACTACCGAATGCGCCGCCCCCAACAGGGGACCGTCTGGCCCGAGTGCGGAAACGGTGACACCGCACGCTCGCCCTGCCGTCCGCCCGGCCAACTCCTCCTCCAGCGACGGCATCAGCCACGGCGCGAGACGTGACAGAGCGCCGCCGAGCACCACGGCTCGCGGATCGAGAAGATTGACCGCGCCTGTGAGCGCGATGCCCAAAGCAGTCCCCGCGCCGCGCAGAGCGCGCCGTACCTCCGCGTCTCCCTCGGCGGCGCGACCGGCGAGCAGGCTGACACGACCCTCGCCCGCGTCCAGGCCTGCCGCGCGCAACACGGCCGCCTCACCGGCGTACTGCTCAAGGCAGCCTCGTCCGCCACAGGGGCAGGACGGGCCCTCGGGGTGCACCGGCACATGCCCCAGTTCGCCCGCGAATCCCTGTGCACCGCGCAGCAGTCGTCCGTCGACGACCAGGGCGGCTCCGATGCCGATCTCCGCCGAGACATGGAGGAAGTCCTCCGGCGTGCCCGCGCCGAGCCACAGCTCCGCGAGGGCTCCGAAGTTGGCCTCGTTGTCCACGGTCAGCGGTGTCAGGGAAGGCAGGAGCGGGCCGAGGTCGACGTCGCGCCAGCCGAGGTTGGGAGCGCGAACCACGGTCAGTGAGTCCCGGGTGACAAGACCCGGCACGGCCACGGCGAGCCCCGCGGGGGACAGGCCCGCCTGCCGTGCCTCGGAGCTCAGCCGCTCGACCATGGCGGAGAGTTCTTGGAGCACCAGCTCGGGCGCGCGGTGGTGGTTGCTGACCTGCCGCACCGTGCGCGCCCGTATCTCGCCACGGAGGTCGACAGCGCATACGGCGAGATGGTCCACGCCCACCTCGGCGCCGATGCCGACCGGCCCGCGGCCGCTGACCGCGAGGGCCGATCCGGGGCGGCCCACACGGCCGGGACGCTCGGGGCCCAGCTCGTCCAGGAGGCCGGCGCGGATCAATTCCTCGACAAGCGTGGAGACGGCGGCCCTGGTCAGCCCGATCTGGGAGGCCACGGTGGCCCGTGACAGGGGGCCGTGCGCGGCCACCGAGTGCATCACACGGGACAGGTTGCGGCGGCGCATGCCCTGCTGAGTGTCGGGCAGCCGGGCGCCGGTCGTGCCCCGGCGTTCCTCGTGCAGCGGTGCGGTCATGCCTCCGTCAGCCCTCACTCCCATGGGGCGCCCTGTCGAGCAGGGGCGCAGCGTCGGAGAGTACCTCGGAGATCCGCGCGAACGTCTCCTCGTCCCGTTCCACGGGGTCGAGCACAGGGCCCTCGGCCGTGCCCCAACGCCGTGCGATCGAGGCCGGGTCCTCGCCGGTGAGCACGCCGGCGGCTTGAGCGGCGGCGCCGAGCGCGACCAGCTCTTTCGCCTCGGGTACCTGCACGGGGCGGCCGGACAGGCGACGGACGGTTTGCTGCCACGCCGTGCCGCGCGCGCCGCCCCCGATGAGCAGGAGGGGGGAGGAGCGGTCGGCGTCCGCGTCAAGGACTCGGTCGAGAGCGCCGAGGAGCGAGTGGACGGCCCCGTCGTACGCGGACTGCAGGAGCTGACCGGGCGTGGTGTCGTGCCGCAGGCCGTGCAGCATCCCGGCAGCGTGCGGGAGGTTCGGTGTGCGCTCGCCGTCGAGGTAGGGCAGGAGCGTGGCGGTGCCGCCCGACTCCACCGCTTCGCGGTCGAGGCTCAGGAGCGCTGCCACCTTGTCGACGGCCAGGGTGCAGTTGAGCGTGCAGGCCAGGGGCAGCCATGCGCCACGCGCGTCGGCGAACCCCGCGACGGTTCCCGTGGCATCCGCGGGCCGGTGCTCGGAGACCGCGTAGACGGTGCCCGAGGTACCGAGGCTCAGCACCGGTGTGCCGGGCAAGAGTCCGAGCCCGAGCGCGGCGGCCGCGTTGTCACCGGTTCCGGGGGCGACCAGTGTGCCCTGGGAGAAGGGCAGTTCACCGCTGCCACGTACGGTGCCGACGACCTCTCCGGGGTGTGCCACCCGGGGCAGCAATGCCGGGTCGAGCCCCACCATGCCGAGGATTTCCTCGTCGTACGTCTCCGAAGCCGAAGCCCACCACCCGGTGCCCGAGACATCGCCGCGGTCGGTCGTGGCGTATCCGGTGAGGCGCTCCGTGAGGTAGTCGTGGGGGAGTCGAACCGCCGTCGTGGCGCCGGCGGCCGAGGGCTCGTTCTCAGCGAGCCAGGCCCATTTCGTGACGGTGAAGGAGGGCCCCGGGACACTGCCCACGCGATCGGCCCACACCTTGGAGCCGCCGAGCCGCTCGACCAGGTCCCGGGCCTGCGAGGCCGAACGAACGTCGTTCCACAGCAGGGCGGGCCGTACAGGCGTGCCGTTCACGTCGAGTGCGACAAGGCCGTGCTGCTGTCCGCCGATCGACACCGCCGACGCTTCACGCGCGGCGTTCCCGCACTGGTGGAGCGCCGCGCACAGGGCGTCCCACCACTCCTGGGGATCACTCTCGCGGCCCTCACCCGTGCTGACCCGGTGCGGGGCCTGGCCGCTCGCGACGACCTGTCCCGTCGCGGCGTCGACGACCAGCGCCTTGGTGGACTGAGTGGAGCTGTCCACACCGACGACGAGGGGCCCCTGGGCTGCTGGCGATGATGACATTGAGGTCTCCGTTCCTGCGGCTCTCCCGGGACGCGGCCCCGGACTTCCCTCCCCGACCTTCCCAGCGGAGCCCTCGGATACTAATTTGTAAATCGCCATGACGAAATAGTCGAGGGAGTCGCACATGAACTACCAGCCCACTCCTGAGGACAAGTTCAGCTTCGGACTGTGGACCGTCGGCTGGCAGGGCAGGGACCCGTTCGGTGACGCCACCAGGGCTCCGCTCGACCCGGCCGACTCGGTACGGCGCCTCGCTGAACTGGGTGCCTACGGAGTGACGTTCCACGACGACGACCTGATCCCGTTCGGCTCGTCGGACATCGAGCGCGAGTCCCACATCAAGCGCTTCCGGCAGGCACTGGACGCGACCGGTCTGGTCGTGCCGATGGCCACCACGAACCTGTTCACCCACCCCGTCTTCAAGGACGGTGCGTTCACGGCCAACGACCGCGACGTACGCCGCTACGCGCTGCGCAAGACGATCCGCAACATCGATCTCGCGGTGGAGCTGGGCGCGCACACCTACGTGGCATGGGGCGGCAGAGAAGGTGCGGAGTCCGGCGCCGCGAAGGACGTGCGCTGCGCCCTGGACCGCATGAAGGAGGCGTTCGACCTGCTCGGCGAGTATGTGCTCGAACAGGGCTACTACCTGCGGTTCGCGATCGAGCCGAAGCCCAACGAGCCGCGTGGTGACATCCTGCTGCCCACCGTCGGACACGCCCTCGCGTTCATCGAACGCCTGGAGAGGCCCGACATGTACGGCGTCAACCCCGAAGTGGGCCATGAGCAGATGGCGGGCCTGAACTTCCAGCACTCCATCGCGCAGGCGCTGTGGGCGGGCAAGCTCTTCCACATCGACCTCAACGGGCAGACCGGCATCAAGTACGACCAGGACCTGAGGTTCGGCGCGGGCGACCTGCGCAGTGCGTTCTGGCTGGTCGACCTCCTGGAGAGGGGCGGTTACGACGGGCCGCGCCACTTCGACTTCAAGCCGCCCCGGACCGAGGACTACGAAGGGGTGTGGGACTCGGCCGCCGGCTGCATGCGCAACTACCTGATCCTGCGCGAGCGTTCGGCCGCCTTCCGGGCCGACCCGGAGGTCCAGGAAGCCCTGCGGGCCTCGCGTCTGGACGAACTGGCGTTGCCCACGGCTGACGACGGCCTCTCGGGCCTGCTCGCCGATCGTGGCGCATACGAGGCGTTCGACGTGGAGAGCGCTGCCGCGCGCGGGATGGCCTTCGAGCGTCTCGACCAGTTGGCCATGGATCACTTGCTGGGCGCTCGGGGCTGAGAGACCCCCGCTCTCCGGAGTGCGCGCCGCCTCGCTTCGTCACCACGGTCGGTCGTGCGATCCCCTCATCGACTTCGGCTTGGTAGGTCGCCAACTTCGGCATAGGGGTCGCTAGATGACCGGTTCGAGGCGACTCTTGTCGGTATGGCCATGCCACCGGTACCGCCGCAGCCCCCTCCACCTCCTAGTGGCCCGCCGCCGACCGGCGGTGGCGGCTTCGGCCCGCCCTCGCAGGGCGGGTTCGGGCCGCCTCCTGGCGGCGGTGGCTGGCCGCCACCGCCCCCACCACCGGGAGGGCCCCGAGGGCGCCGAAGTGGGCTGTACGCCCTGCTTGCCGTCATCGTGGCCGCGGGGGCGATCGCCGCCATCGTCCTGGTGGTCACCCGCGATGACGGATCGGACAAGAAGAGCCCTACGGAGTCGAGCAGGAGCACGAGCCGCACGCCGACACCCTCGCTGAGCATCCCCTCACAGGTCCCGTCGGGCCTGCCGACCGAAGTGCCCAGCGGCATCCCGTCTTTGCCCACCGGTTTCCCGAGCGACCTGGACTCTCTGATTCCGTCACCCGCGGGAAACGAAGTCCCGTACTACCTGTTGAAGACCGGTGACTGTTTCAACACCAACAGCAGCAGGCCGGGCCAGGCGGCGAGGAAGTCGTGCGACGCGCCGCACGACGCCGAGGTCGTCAAGCGCGCCGAACTGAACGGCTCCTACACGACCGACGCCGCGCTCAAGAAGGCGGCAGCCGCCCTGTGCGAGCAGCCCCTGCAGCGCAAGGCGCGCAGCCAGCCCGCCGGTACCGTGCGCGGCACGCTGGTGCAGTATCCGGACGCCTCGGGCTACAAGCTGGGCATCGACAGCGTCGCGTGCAGCCTCGCGGGGGACAGCGGCTCGGGAAAGCACAAACTCACCAAGCCGCTGTCCTGAACTCAATTCCCTTGCACCGAGAGGAAGGGTGCGTCCCTCAGAACTTCCGCGGCAGCTTCACGTACGTGACCGTCGTCTCCACGTCGCTGTCCACCAGGCGGCCGTTCTTGTCGAAGGCTTCCGGGCCGTCGGTCATCCCGAAGTCGTTGTCATTGATGAGCGCCAGGGTGCGATCGCCGACCTTGGAGACGCCTTCGATCTTGCCGGGGACACCGTCGACCGTCCCCAGGTCGACCACCAGCCGCTTACGGAGGACGGGCACTCCGGAGGCGGCCGGGTCGTCGAGCTGCTCCAGGGAGGGCTTGGTGGTGTCCCTGTCCCACTTGTCGCCGAGGATGTTCGACCGTCGGTCCAGTGTGACGCTGTGCAGCCGCGCGGCCTTGTCGGTGCGCTCCTGGACGAGCAGCTGGTCACGCCCGACGGCGACCACGGAGGAGATCTTCAGCTCGGAGGTGTCGTCCTCGCCCGGGTCGACGACGCCCACGGGGTCGAAGCGATAGGCGTACTCGGCGGTGACCGCCTGCTTCTTCGGCGAGAAGCGCAGGAGTCGTGTCGTGCGCGAGGCGTCACCCGCGTCCTCGTCCGGAAGGGACAGGGGGCTCTGCACCGCCATCACCAGGTCGCCGCCGGGGAGCAGCGCGAGCCCTTCGAAGCCGCGGTTCGTCTTGCGGTGCGACAGGATGCCGGGCAGTGCTTCGGCCACCGGGTAGTCCGCGCCCTTAAGGCCGAGGCCTTCGGGGACGTACCGCTTGAGTACCTTCCCGCGCGCGGAGACGTGGACCAACGAAGGACCGTACTCGTCGACCAGCCAGAAGGTGCCGTCGGCCGCCCGGACGATGCCCTCGGTGTCCAGACCGTTCGGGTCGTACGGCAGGGGCTTCTGCGCGTCGTACGTGTAAGGCGCTTCGTCACGCCCCTTCTGGTTCGGCAGTCCGGTGACGGGCTTTCCGGAGGAGGTCGTGATCGGCACCGCGGACAGGACCTTGACGGCCTTTCCGGAGACCCGGATCTTCACGATCGCGGGGTCGAAGCCGGGCACGGGGAAGGTGCGGCGCTTCTTGCCGTCCACCTTGATCTGGCCGTTGGGCCCGCGGTCGGTCACCGTCCAGAACTCGCCCTTGCGTCCCGCGGGGTAGAGATCGCTGCCGATGCCACCGAGATCCACACCGCGGTCGTCGTCCACGCTGCCCGGCAGGAGGGAATTGCTGAACGTGCCGAGCGGGATGTCCCCCAGAGTGGCCGTGTGGGTGACGCGCGCCTTCTTGTGGGCTCCGCGCTTCTGGTCTGCGCTCTGCTGGCTGCCCATCGCGGTGCCGGTCACCAACATCGCGGTGGCCACGGCGAGCGGCACGCCGACAGCCAGGGAACGGCGGACACGGCGCTTGCGGGCGGCGTGCGGGGACATCGGGGCCTCCTGGGGCACGAGTTCGGTCACAGCGGCCAGACTTCGCCGCCGCCACGAACACCAAGAAGCCAACAGGTGAACGGCTGGAGTCGCGTCGACGGCGCCTCCCGCGAGGGGCAGGAGGCGCCTCCTTCAACCATCGGTCCGCTCAGTGGCCGTGTGGCCCAGTGCCCTGATCACTCCCTTCGGATGGGTCACACGCACGGAGCTGGTGAAGCCGATGCCCCCGCTGTTGAGCCTGGGGCGGCTCCTGTTGCGGTCGGACCTCCCTGAACCGACGCGCTCCACGCTCGCGGATGTCATGCCCTTGCTCAATCGCTGGCCAGGGCGAGTGCGTGCGCCGGTGTTCCCGGCGCACGGGTGCCCCGCGTGGATGCGCCGGTGGGCGCCGCGTGCGTTTCGGCCACGCGCCATGTCGTACGCCCGTCGCGCCCTGGCCCGCGATTCCGGCCCTGATTCCGGCCCTTGATTCCGGCTCCGGATCGTGGCTCGGACCTCAGCCCCGAGCCACCCGGACCAGCGGCACCGGCTACTCGCTCCCGGTCGCCACCGCCAGTGCCGTCGCCGGATCCTGCGCCGCCGGTCCGGCCGGGGTCCAACGGCCGCGCTCCTTGCGGTAGGGCCACCAGCGGCCGTCCTTGCTGTGCCGCACCTGGGCATCGGTTCCGACCAGGGTCCAGCGATTGCCGGACGCGCGCAGCTGGGGCTGTTCGTCCTCGTCCCAGGCCGCGTTCAACGCGGCACGCGCGCGTGCCAGCGATTCTTCTCGTGGAGTCCACTCCTCATCGAGTACGGAGAGCGCCGCACGCCCGCCGTACTCCCAGGCCAGGACGGCGAGCGCGAGACCGTCCCGGCCGCGGCCGGATCCGGCCGCGAGCCGTGCCTCGATCTCCGTACCCGGGGCTCCGGACGCCAGCCGAACGGCGTCCTCGCTCTCGGTCAACTCGACTCCCACAGGCAGTCGTTCATGGCCGGAAGTGAGCGCCTCGGCCAGGGTCCGGTACGCCTCGCCGGCGGCCCGCGCCGCCAGGAACTCGAGCGCCGGCACGTCGAGGCCCTCGGCCGGCTCCGTCTCGGTGTCGAGCGCGGGCGGCAGACCGGGCTCCGACGGCAGTTCGGGAAGCGGGGGCAGCGGAGGGAGCACGGCGCCCTCCGCGTACGCCTGAGCGGCGCTCACGCCTTCTGGAGCCGTATCCTGCGGCTTCTCCGGAGTCGGCCGCGCATCCGCTCGTGCCACGCTGCGGACCTGAAGCTCGTCGAGGAGCGCGCGTTCCCCGCGGCCCCGCATCAGCAACAGGACGAAGGGGTCCTGATCCAGCAGCCGCGCCATCTGGTAGCTGAGCGCGGCCGTGTGCCCGCAGTGATCCCACGCGTCACAGTCGCACTCCGGTTCCAGATCGCCTATGCCGGGCAGGAGTTCGACCCCCGCCGCGGCCGCGTCCTCCACTAGGTGCGGCGGCATCTCGCGGTCCAGGAGCGCCGCGATGTGCCCGGCCCGTTCGACGGCCATCCCCAGGAAGCGGTCCCACTCGTCCTCGGTCAGCTCCTGCAGCAGGACGTCGGAGCGGTGCGGGGTGCCGTCACGGCCCTGGACGACCGCCGTGATCCGGCCGGGGCGCACCGACACCGCGCCCACGGATCCCGCACGCGCGAGCCTGCGCCCCGCCTTCAGCTGCTGCAGGTCGAGGGCGGTGTCCTCCAACGCCTTCAGCCAGGCCTGGCCCCACCAGCTCTGCGCGAAGCCCTTCCCGTGCGCGGGCGGCAGTGCGGCGAACGTCCGTTCGTCCGCGCGCGGTCCTTCGTCGTTCGCGCCGCCGTGCTCGACGTCGCCGTATTCCTCGTCGTACAGGTCACTCATCGCGCGCCCCCTCGCAGCTCGACCAGATCGGACAGTTCGGTGTCGGTCAGCTCGGTGAGTCCGGCCTCACCGGTGCCGAGCACGGAGTCCGCCAACTCCCGCTTGCGCAGGAGCATGTCGGCGATGCGGTCCTCGATGGTCCCCTCCGCGATCAGCCGGTGCACCTGCACGGGCCGCGTCTGACCGATGCGGTACGCGCGGTCGGTGGCCTGCGCCTCGACCGCCGGATTCCACCAGCGGTCGTAGTGCACGACGTGTTCGGCACGCGTCAGGTTCAACCCCGTCCCCGCCGCCTTCAACGACAGCAGGAAGACTGGGACAGCACCTTCCTGGAAGCGCTCCACCATCTGCTCGCGCGTCGCGACGGGCGTGCCGCCGTGCAGGAACTGGGACGGGATGCCGCGAGCCGACAGATGCTGCTCGATGAGCCGGGCCATCTGGACGTACTGCGTGAAGACGAGCACGCTCGCGTCCTCGGAGAGGATCGTGTCGAGCAGTTCGTCGAGCAGTTCCAGCTTTCCGGAGCGACCCGAAATCTTGGGCTCGTCCTCCTTGAGGTACTGCGCCGGGTGATTGCAGATCTGCTTGAGCCCGGTGAGGAGCTTGACGATCAGTCCCCGGCGCTCGAAACCGTCGGCGCCGGAGATCTCCGCGAGCGTCTCCCGCACCACCGCTTCGTAGAGTCCTGCTTGTTCCGTGCTGAGCGACACGGCACGGTCGGTCTCCGTCTTTGGCGGAAGCTCGGGCGCGATGCCCGGATCGGACTTGCGCCGCCGCAGCAGGAACGGACGGACGAGCTGACCGAGCCGCTCGGCCGCGCCCGGGTCCGTACCGCCCTCGACGGCCTGCGCGTATCGGGTACGGAAGGTGCCGAGCTTCCCGAGCAGCCCTGGCGTCGTCCAGTCGAGAATGGCCCACAGTTCGGAGAGGTTGTTCTCCACCGGGGTGCCGGTGAGGGCGACACGCGCGCGTGCCCCGATGGTGCGCAGCTGCTTGGCCGTCGCGGAGTACGGGTTCTTGACGTGCTGTGCCTCGTCGGCCACGACCATGCCCCAGGAGGCCTGCGCGAGCGTCTCCGCGTCGAGTCGCATCGTTCCGTAGGTGGTGAGCACGAACTCGCCGTCGGCCAGGTCCTCCAGGCTGCGGCGGGCGCCGTGGAAGCGGCGCACGGCGGTGCCCGGTGCGAACTTCTCGATCTCGCGCTGCCAGTTGCCCATCAGGGACGTCGGACAGACGACCAGCGTGGGACCCGCGGATTCCTGATCCGTCTGGCGGTGCAGGTGGAGCGAGATCAGCGTGATTGTCTTGCCGAGGCCCATGTCGTCGGCGAGACAGCCGCCGAGGCCCAGCGAGGTCATCCGGGCCAGCCAGTTCAGGCCGCGCAGCTGGTAGTCGCGCAGCTGTGCGGCGAGCGCGGTGGGCTGCCCGACGGGATCCATGCCCTCCGGGTCCGCCAGGCGCTCACGAAGGGTGGCGAGCCAGCCCGTCGGCTGCACGTCGACGCGTTGACCACCGACTTCGGTGGTGCCGGTCAGGGCGGCACCGAGGGCGTCGATCGGGGTGACCTTGCGGTCATGGCGCTCACGGGCGCGACGCGCCTCGTCAGGGTCGATGAGCACCCACTGGTCCCGCAGGCGCACCACTGGGCGGTTGGACTCGGCGAGGCGGTCCAGCTCCTCGCGGGTCAGCTGCTGGTCGCCCAGCGCGAAGCGCCAGTTGAAGGCCAGGAGAGCGTCGGCCGAGAGGAAGGAGGGGGTGTCCGAGGACAGCTTCTGCGGGCCCTGCTCCTCGTCGTCCGGCGGGCCGATGACCGCGCGTGCCGTCAGATTGCGCATCAACTCCTTGGGCCAGTGCACATCGACGCCCGCGACCGCGAGCATCCGGGCGCCCTCTCCAAGGAGGTCGGTTACTTCCTCGTCGGCGAGTTCAATGGCGTCGGGCACGGTGGCGGCGAGTAGTGGGGCGAGCGGCGGCCACGCGCGCGTGGCGCGACGCAGCGCGAGCAGGGAGTCCATCCGCGCGCGCGACCCGAAGGCCTGCGCCGAGGCGCCGGATCCGACCCACACTTCGGCAGCGTCCGCGACAAGGGAGGGGTCGCTCACACTGTGCAACTGCAGTACGGCTCGGAAGGGCAGCCGGGTGCCGCCTTCGGTCTCCGAGATGAGGCCTGGAATCTCCACGCGCAGCGAGATCCGCACGCCCGCGTCGTGACCGGCCGCCACGTCCAGGGCCCAGGCGCGTTGCGCGGGAACGTGCTGCGGTTCCGCGGCGGCGAACGCAGGACCGCCAGCGGCCATCGTGGCGGCGGGGGAGCGCGGCAGCGTATCGGCCACGGCGTCGAGGAACTGGCGCAGCAGCCGTTCCGGTTCGGGCAGCCGAGGGGGCGAGGTGTGGGCCAGCGGATGCGCGTGCGCGGCGGGTGGCATCGCGGCGGCGAGGTCGCGCAGCTGCTGGACGTCATCGGCCCCCAGAGGGCCGGCACGCCAGGCGTCGTGATCGCTGGTGGTGAGTCCGGGCAGCAGCAGCCCGCGCGCTGCCAGTTGCAGGGCGAGCACACCCGCCGTACCCCAGAAGGCCGCCGTGGGATGCGTGCCCGATGCGGCACGCGCGCGTGTGAGGACGGGCAGTGCGACCCGTACCGGGAGCAGCAACGCCGGCACGTCGGCGAGCTCGATCCCGTCGTCCCCAGGCACGGCGACGGTCAGTTCCTCGGGAGTGCCCGACACGATCGAAGGGAGCTCGGTGCCATCGGGGTGCCAGAAGGCCACGTGTCCACCGCGTGCCGGGTCACCCGGCACGAACAGCACGGAGCAGCGGGACAGTTCGGAGATCTCGGAGGGGGATACGGCAGGAAGTCCGTGCACAGCGATGGCGCATTCCTCAAGTTTGACTACTGAACCTGGAGCGGCCGAGGGTACAACACACTCCCCGCTCCGCGGATGTCTCGTTGCGGTGATTCACGTCACTCGACCCTTCGAGGGTGTGGACAGCCCCCCTGTGGGGCGGTGCTGACCCCCGTCTCGACACGGGTGGTGGCGCCATGGTCGCCGAAGGTCACTGGTCCGTACGTTCTTACAGGTCAGCCCGTTGTTACGGAGACCGGAGACCCAGCATGCCCCAGGCCGCCGCAGTCGCGGAACGCCCCCCAGTCAGTACTGGCAGGCAGCACGTCGGAAGTGATTTCGCACCCCTTCTGCGCACCGTCAAGGAGCAGGGGCTCCTGGACCGTCGCATCGGCTGGTACACACGAACCGTCGCAATCAACGCCCTGGCGTTGGTGGTGGTGGGATTCGGGATGTTCCTCCTGGGGACTTCCTGGTGGGTACTGCTCCTCGCGCCCGTGCTCTCCGTCCTGTGTGCCCGCACGGCCTTCATCGGCCACGACGCGGGCCACTCGCAGATATCCGGCAACCGCACCGTCGGGCGTGCCATGGGGCTCATCCACGGCAACCTCCTGCTCGGCATGAGCTCGGCCTGGTGGAACGACAAGCACAACCGTCACCACGCCAACCCCAACCACACCGAAAAGGACCCCGACGTCGCCGCCGACGTCATGGTGTGGACGAGCCGGCAGGCCAAGGCCCGCGTGGGATTCCGGCGCTGGCTCACCCGCAACCAGGCCTGGCTCTTCTTCCCTCTGACGCTGCTCCAGGGCGTCGCCATGAAGCTCTACGGATTCCAGGATCTGCGTCGGCAGGATCCTAGGGAGCGCGTCGTGGAAGGGCTCCTCCTGGTAGCCCATCTCATCGGCTACGTGACACTGCTGCTCACCGCCATGCCCCTTGGCCACGCCATCGCCTTCGCCGCCATCCACCAGGCACTGTTCGGCCTGCACCTCGGGCTCGCCTTCGCGCCCAACCACAAGGGCATGGAGATGCCCGATCCGGACGGGGAGCGCTGGGGGCATCTGCGCCGTCAGGTCCTGACCTCGCGCAACATTCGCGGTGGTCTGGCGACCGACTGGTTCCTCGGCGGGCTCAACTATCAGATCGAGCACCACTTGTTCCCGAGCATGCCCCGCCCCCACCTGCGGCTCGCCCAGCCTCTCGTGCGCGCCCACTGCGCCTCGGTGGGCATGTCCTACACCGAGGCGGGATTCGTCGACTCCTACCGACAGGTCCTGCGCCACATGTACGAGGTCGGGGAGCCCCTCCGCGTCGAATAGGGCGAAGCTGCTGGATGGCGGGCAGGCGGGCGCGAACCAGTAGGGGGCGCGACTCAGGGGTCTCTCAGGGTCGTGGGCAGGAACTGTGGGAGTCCCGATCACGTTTTCCAAGGCAGAGAGCGGCAGGAGCCGCGAAGGAGGCGACACACATGTCGAAGAACGCGAAGATCGCCGCAGGAGGCGTGGCGGCCGGGCTCATTCTGCTGATCTGGCTGCCGTGGTGGGCCGCATTCCTGATCGTGCTCGGAGTCCCGGCGGCGGCCTATCTGACACTTGACCCCAGCCAGCGGCGCAGGCTGCGCCGTGTCACGCGCAAGGAAATAGGTCACTGAGACGACCGGTGATGCAAGCATCTCCGTCCGCTCGCGGGCCTGCCCACGGTGGGTTCCGCGAGCCGATCGGAAAATGCGTTGCGACATCGGCACCTCGCCCGTGACCATGGCGCCATGACTTTCCGAAAGGAGGCCCAGCGATCCCTCGGTGATCGCTGATGGCCGGACACGAAGCGTCTCAGACGCCGCTCTCATTGCCCCAGACTCAGAACCAGCCCTCGCCCGCGCCGCTGACACCGGCCTGGCTGAAGGCCCACTTCGACCCTCTGCCTTTCCCGGCCCGCATGAGTGCGCTGGCCCGCTACGGCCGCACCCTTACGCCCACCGCGTACGCAACCCTCCATCAGGCCCTGGATGCCGGTGATGGGGACGAACGGCACACCGCCCTCTTCCTCGCCGTCGCCAGACGCGATCTCGCCGCCGTCGCCGAAGCGCTCTCCGACCCACTATTGCGCCGCCGCGCCCTCTCGGCCGCCATCAGGCTGCCGGTTCCTGAACCGGCCCTGGAAGAGCTCGCGTTGAGCGAGACCCGAGCGACACGCCGAGAGACATACCGCGTCCTGCGACTCAGCGGTCGCCACGCGCTCGCCGAGCGCCTTCTCCCCGAGGCGTACGCGCGGCACGGCGGCTTCGACGCGTCCCTCCTCCTGCCCGCGTGTCCACCGGCGACCGTCGCCGACTGGATCACCCGACTCGATCCACCCACAGGCGTGCTGAATGCCCTGGCCCGCACTGCTCCGCTCGCCGTGGCGAACCATCTGGCCACTCAGAGCCGGAACCAGGAACGAGACGCCCGGTATTCCTTCGTGCGTCAACACCGCGCTGTGGCAAGCCTCGCTGCGGAGCGAGACCCGGAAGCCGGACTCATCCTCCTGGCGCGAGCCCGTTCACTGCTCACCAGCCGAGCTGCCCGCTCCCTGCTGCGCCACCCGGACCGTGTCCTCGAGATCCTGCGGGCCACCGCGCCCGAGGCAGACAGCTCGCTCCGCGAACTCGGCCTGCCCGCCGGACCCTTGCCGCCTTCGGTGCGCCGCGCCGTTCTGCGGCTGAGCCTCGAAGATCGGAAGGATCTGGCCCGCCTCTGCCCGGCGGAGCGTCCACGGGCACGGTTCCCCGAACGTCGGGAAGTAGCCCCGGACGAGCTGTTGGCCATGCTGCCCGCACCGGCACGCCGACGGCTGGTAGAAGAGCACGCCGGGCGGTCGAACAACGCAAGGACACTCCCTGTGACCACTCTTGCGGCGCTCGAGCCCACGGACAGGGCGGAGCTCGTCCTGCCCTGGGCGGAGCGATGGTCGGGTCGGAGCCGGACAGTGAGCCACCTCGCCGTCGCTCTGCCCCTCGCCGTCGGCGAACCGCTGCTGCGCGACATCGCCGGCCACCACCGCATCCACCAGCGTCTGATGGGCTGGCCCTCGCTGCTTGCCTGCGCGGAACTGGAAGGTGATCCACGTGAGTTCGCGCGCATTGCCGTGGACTGTGAGCGGGCCTGGCACGACCAGGAGGAGGTGCGATACCGCACCCTGCGTCAGCTCGGCGGTGCGCCGCCCCACCTGCTGGCCGCGTTGCCTGAGCGCGTACTGCGCGACGCGGTGCTGACCACCGTCCAGTCCGGCGACTCCACGAGCCGCACGCTCACCGCAGCCGAGGAACTGCTCCGCCGCACTACGGAGAGCGCCGCGTCACACGGCGACTTCGGACGCGCCGCATACGTGACCGAACTGCTCTGCCAGGTCTTGGCCGACCCTCGACGGCGTGGCCCGGTCGCCACGCTGCACATGGACCAGGACGCGGTCCGGGCCATCTGGACGTTGCTCGCCGAACGGGCGGCCACACATCCCGACATCGGTATCCACCTCGCCGAACTGTTCGCACTCCACCTCACCGCCCTGCCGGAACTGGACGCCCTGGCACGCCGCACGGCACTGGAGGACCACGACCCTGGCACGGTGGCCCGTGCGGCGAATGCATGGGTGACCCCGGCACCAGTGCGCGAGGCACGCTGCGCCGAACTGATCGCCCTGGACGCCTCATTCGCTGCGCTGCCTCTCGTCCTGGACACCGTCGCTACCCGCCGCACGGACCTGCTGGATATCGTCCTGACCGCTGCGGAGAGCGGCCTGAAGGGCCAAGTACGTCCCCGGGCCGGAGCCTGGGTGCCTCAGCTGAGGCGTGGCGTCACATTGCGCTGGCTGCCCGGACAGCGCAGGCGCTGGAACGAGCACCACGCACGCGTGGCTGTCGATGAGGCGGCCCCGCTGCGCATCAGGGCCGATGCGGCGGCGCGTCTGCGCGACCCGGTGTTGATCGCGGATCTGGCGGACGACGCGCCGCAGCCCGTCGCCGCTGCCGCGCTGGCAGCGCTGGGTGACCTCTTCACCCCCGGCGCCACCGATGTACAGCCTGCGGGCACGCCTCACTTGGATCTGTTGCTGCGGCACGCCGCGACCGGCGGTGTGCGGGGACGCGCCGCCATGGGAGCCGTCCGAAGGCTCCTGGAAGCAGTGCCGGACCGTCACGCGGTCGCCTTGCTCGCCCCCGTGGTCCGCACCGTGGACGTTCCGGTCGGAACCCGCAAAGAGGCAGCCCGCGAACTCGGGGCGCTCCCCGGCGCCGAAGCCCAGGACGCCCTGCTGGCAGCCTGGGACGCCCCGCACCAGCACCGGGACGTACGGGCAGTCTTGGCCCGTAGCCTCCTCGCCGCGATCGACCGGCCGGACGTCGCCGACCGCCTGGCGCGGTGCGAGGGCGACATTTCCCTGCGCGATGCAGTGATCCACTCAGGCGGTGCGCCGGTACCCCGCTCCTTGGCCGGTCCCTACCGGAGCTTTCTGACGCGACTGGTCAGGGAGGGAGATGCGGACACTGTCATCGACGCGTGCCAGGCGCTGCCCGGGTGGCTCACCCCGGACGCGGATGAGGCGATGCGTGCCGTGGCCGACGTCGCCGTGGACCGGCGACGGACGTGCCGTGAAGGGGACGCTGCGGTGCGTCAGTTGGTGCGCTTCCCGTCCGGGCCCACCGCCAGAGGCGTCCTGAGGGATGCGTTTTGGCACCTGCGTGACCGCGCGGGGGCAGCGGACCCACAGGAAAGGACCGATGCACTGCGCCGCCTCGTGGTGCTCTGCGACGTGGCGCAGATCGGACGAGGAGGCGCGATGACCCTCCGGATCGCCGACACTCTCGCAAAGACCCTGGAGAGCGTAGGGCTACGTCAGCAGGCGGCGCTGTTGACGTGGGAGACGGCACTCGCGGACACGGAGCGCGGCCGGTACGACGCACAGCGGTGGCAGCGGCTTGTCGACCTGCTCGAGGAACGCCCAGGCCGCCTGGCCGCCGCGCAGCACGGGCGCTACTTGGACATGACGAGGCCACGCGCGCGTGAGGCGCTGTTGGAGGTTGCCCGCATGCTCCGGGGGCGCGGCACTTCTGGCACTGGAGTCGTGGCCCTGGAAGTGGTGCGTGCGGGTGGCAGGGACAGCTCGTGGGCCGAGGTGTGGCGGGAAGAACTGGCGCTGTTGCGTGATCACCAGGACCATGACACGGCCATGGCCGCCCTTCTGGTCGATCCCGACACGGCGCGCTGACCGGGGCCACGAGCTGGCGCCCGATCTCGCTCAGACGGGACGTACCGCCATCTTGTCGAGCGCCTCCAGGAGACCTGGAAGCTCCGGCCCGCGGCCGACGGGCAGCACCTCGCCCGGCTCCTCGTCGAGCAGCACGAACGCGATGTCGTCGGTCCTGGCGACCATGGACCAGCCAGGACCGTCGGCGCGCAGGGTGCGTGCGTCACCCGAGGCGAAGGAGGACCGCACCCTGCCCAAGGGCGGCGGGTTGGTCACATAGGCCCGCGCTTCCGCGAGCACGCGCCGCACCCCGGTGAGCGGCTCCGACGGCTCGGCCGACGTCGGGACGTCCTGCGACGCACCGTCCTCCGCGAAGTCGGCGTCGTCGATCTGCTCGCGCCAGGTCGCCCACTGGAGCGCTATCTCGTCGGCGCCCAGGCGCCGTTGGGCCGGGCCCCAGGTGTCGGACTCCGGCGGCGCGAGCGGCGGCCGCTCCTCGTCGTCCGACGGCTCAGGATCGTGCGGAGCGGGCACACCGGGGGCGGCGACCGCGACGGCCAGCGGCCAGCCCGGCAGCGCGGTGACCACGGTGCGCTCGTCCGGCGAGAGGTCGTACTCCATGCCGCAGTCCCAGGAGGCGATCGCCACGGCCACGAGAGACACGTCGTCGACGACGACCGTCCACCTCGCACCGTCGCCGTCCTGGCCGAGCACGAGGCCGTAACCGGCGGCGAGGGGCGCGAGACCGAGACGGGCACACGCCTCGGGGTAGTCGTCGCCCAGCACGCTGGGGAACTTCGCGGGTGTCAGCAGCACCGCCGTGAGTACGTACAGCGCGTCGTCATCGGCGGCGACAGCGTCGTCCGTCCCGGCCATGCAAGCCTCCCCATCGCTTCATCCGTCGGCGCACCCTAACCACTCGCCCCGGAGATCGTCGAGGGTCGATGACCAGGAAATTCGTCAACGAGGTGCCGTGTTCGACGCACGTGCGGGGGAGGCCGGCTCAGGCGGCGGGCAACCCGAGGAGCGTGCGGGCCACGTCGCGCGGCGACTCGTCGCGTTCCCTGGCGAGCGCGATGACGGCACGACAGGCGAGCTCACTGACGCCGAACGACAGGGCCTCCGGAGACACCCATTCCGTGGCTTCGTCCATCGTGTCCTGATCGTCCTCGACGCTGGCCGCCACATAGACGGCGGCCGCTTCGAACAGGTTGTGCGTGCGCTTGGTCTTGGTACGCACGGGCTTGCCGGTGTCTGCCGTTCCGTCCTTGTTCCAGATCTTGCGGAGCCAGTCGAACATCTGCGCCATCTTCCCCCGAAGCGGCTTCCACCGCTGATCCTTCGTCTGCCGCTTCCCAACGTAGAGTTAGAGCTCCGGTGACAGAAGGGGGACCGCGCGGTGAAGCGTTATGAGCGGCTCCACCAGATCCGGCGCATGGACCCGGAGAAGGACTTCCTCGCGATCTACCGACTCAGCGCGGCATACGAGTTCCCGTGGGACTTCACCCGCGCACTCGAACTGGCCCTCTACCGCACCTACGCGGTGCCGAGTATCGGTCGACTCCTGGCGCGAACGGCTGAGCTGACGGACCGTACGCAAAAGCGCTACGACGACACGGCGCTGCTCCTCGACACCGTCGTGGAGCACGGCTTCGGCGACGACGAGGGTCGCACGGCCATCCGCCGCATCAACCAGATGCACCACAGTTACGACATCAGCAACGACGACATGCGCTACGTCCTGTGCACGTTCGTGGTCATCCCGAAGCGGTGGATCGACGCTTATGGCTGGCGCAGGTTCTCGCGCCACGAGACGGTCGCCGCCGCCGCGTACTACCGGACGTTCGGCCAGCACATGGGCATCAAGGGGATTCCCGGCTCCTACGAAGAGTTCGAAAACTGTCTCGACGCCTACGAAGAGGCCAACTTCGGCTGGGACGAAGGCGCGCGCGAGGTGTCGGACGCGACGCTGGACCTGATGGCCTCCTGGTATCCGCGTGCCGTTGCGCCCTTGCTGCGCACCGCGACCCTGGCCCTGCTCGACGACCCATTGCTGAAGGCGTTCCGCTACGAGAAGCCGGGCGCCGTGACCCGCTCGCTAGTCAACCGCGCGGTGCGCCTGCGCGGTCGTGCCGTACGTCTGATGCCCCCACGCAAGACACCGCACTACGCGCGGCAGAACTGGGAGATCAAGGGCTACCCCGACGGCTACGAGGTGCCCGAGCTCGGCACGTTCCCGACTCCCGGTGTACGAGGGTGCCCCGTGTCGCACCAGGGCCGGTCAGTGGGTACGTCCGCCGAGTGACGTCAATGTCGCGCGCAGCCAGGCGAGTTCGGCCCGGCTCGTCGCACGGGCGATGGTGAGCATGCCGCGCCGGAAGGGGTCGTCGAGTTCTTCCGCGCGAAGCGGGTTTCCGCTGTCGTCGTAGAAGAAGCTCGCCGGTTCCTCCAAGAAGGCGAGCCGACGCTCGAGCACCGCGGCCTGTGCCTTCTCGTCCTCCAGGTGGCGCAGGAAGGCGAGAAGTGTGAACCAGCGGTTCTCGTCGGTGATGTCTCCCCGGGCGGGCTCCGAGAGGCGCTCACGGAGCTCCTGCCTGCCCTCTGGAGTGATGCTGAGGACGTGCCGCGGGGCCGCACCTGATCCGGGCTGCGTCTCGCGGGCGACGAGCCCGGCCTTCTCGAGCCGCTTGATGGCGGGGTACAGCGTGCTTTCCGCGACGGGCCGTACATGACCGGTCAGTGCGGTGATGCGCTTGCGCAGCTCGTAGCCGTGCAAGGGGGCGTCGTAGAGGAATCCGAGGATGGCCAGTTCGAGCATGCCGTGCATTCTGCCGCACCGGGAGGGAGCGGCGGTGTACATCGTTGACGCAATACATCGGTCACGATGTATTGTCAGTGCACGGCTCGCGGCCTGCGGGGCGGCGGATACGACGGACGGGGTACGCGATGCGTGAGGCAGGCTTCGACGCGCGGGGCAGTCAGGTGCGATGGACTGAGGTCGACGGGGTCGGACCGGCACGGGTGTACGTCCACGGGCTCGGCGCCGCGTCGACCGTCTACCACGCACACATCGCCGCGCGTCCAGAACTGACGGGCCGGCGCTCGCTGTTCGTGGATCTCCCGGGGCACGGCATCAGTGATCGCCCAGCCGACTTCAGGTACACCCTGGAGGATCACGCCGACGCTCTGGCCGCGGCGCTCGACGCGGCGCGCGTGACAGGAGCCGAGATCGTCGGGCACAGCATGGGCGGCTCCGTCGCCATCGTGCTCGCGCACCGGAGGCCCGACCTGGTGTCACGTCTCGTGCTCACGGAGGCCAACCTCGACCCGATGCCACCGGTGACGGCGGGCAGTCTTGGCATCGCCAGCTACGAGGAGGAGGACTTCGTCAACGGCGGCCACGCGCGCGTGCTGGGAAAAGTGGGCTCTACGTGGGCGGCGACCATGCGTCTCGCCGATCCACTGGCCCTGCACCGAAGCGCGACCGGGCTCATCGAGGGATCACACCCCACGATGCGCCGCATGCTCGTCGATCTGGCGATCGATCGCGTCTACATACAGGGCGCACTCAGCGGTGAGCTACCTGGAGAGGACGGCTTGGTGGCGGCCGGCGTGCGGGTGGTCACCGTCCCGGACGCGGGACACAACGTCATGTTCGACCGTCCGGAGGCGTTCGCCGCTGTGATCGCCGGACGGTCCTGACCGCTGGAACGGACGTCCGGCGATCGCTGGCGGTCCCCGCCCCAGGTCTGAATTCTCAGGCCTCAGTCCTGGCGTACGGCCAGGGCGAGGAACCGGGCGTCCTCGTCGACATAGGTGGTCATGTTCCAGCCGGAACCGGCGAGCAGAGGGCCCAGGTTCGCCTCGGCTCGCAGATCGCCCGGGGTGATCTGCCGTCCCTGCCGTGCGGCGAGCGCCGCCCGGCCGATGGGGTGGAACAGGGCGAGGAGCCCTCCCGGGCGTGTCACCCGCCTCAACTCCCGCAGATTCTCCTCAGGGTCGGGCAGATGGGCGATCAGGCCGGCGCCGAACACCGCGTCGACCGATCCTGTGCGCAGCGGCAGGTGGGCCACGTCGGCCAGCAGAAGCTGTCCGTCACCGTCCCTGCCGGCCCGTTTCGCGGCCTCAAGCATCGCGGGCGTCAGATCCGCTCCGAGCACTACCCCCGAGGGTCCCGCGGCCTCTCGGAGGGCGGGGAGCGCCCGTCCGGTGCCGCAGCCCGCGTCGAGCACCCGCGAGCCTGGCCGCAGCGCGAGTTCGGCGACCGCGGCCCGATAGGCGGGACCGTCGTCGGGAAAACGCGCGTCCCAGTCGGCGGCGCGTGCCGTGAAGAATTCCTGGACCCGTGTGCGCTCCTCGTTCATGCACCCATGATCCCGCAAGAACCGCACGCGCGTTGGGCGCACTCGTTCGAGCGTGACGCGATCGTTCAGGGGCGCCTCTCTGTCAGATTGCAGCACCTTTCGAAATGCGCCCCCGTAGTGCGCCCGCGGCAGGACTAGCGTCCCGGAGCCATGGGACACCTGGACCACGCCACATTCGGTTGGCTGACCCCCGTGCTGTCGTACGCGATGGCCTGCATCGGCTCCGCCTTAGGGCTGTGCTGTACCGTCCGCGCGCTGGGCGCCTCGGGTCGCTCACGCCGAAACTGGCTCATCACCGCGGCCTCCGCCATCGGCACCGGCATCTGGACGATGCACTTCGTCGCGATGCTCGGCTTCGGAGTCACCGGCACGGAGATCCACTACAACGTGCCGCTCACCATGCTCAGCCTCCTCGGCGCGATGGTCGTCGTCGGCGCCGGAGTCTTCGCCGTCGGATACGGCCGTGACCGGGGCAGGTCACTCGCGATCGGCGGGCTCACCACAGGGCTGGGCGTCGCGAGCATGCACTACATCGGCATGGCGGCACTGCGTCTGCACGGCGAGGTCCGGTATGACCCGGTGCTCGTCGGCCTCTCCGTAGTGATCGCCATCATCGCGGCGACCGCGGCCTTGTGGGCGGGCCTCAACATCAAGTCGCCGCTCGCGGTGGCCGGCGCGTCACTCGTCATGGGCGGCGCGGTGAGCAGCATGCACTACACCGGAATGCTCGCGGTGAGCGTGCGGGTCACTCCCTCCGACGTCGCACTGCCCGGAGCGACGACGATGCAGTTCATCTTCCCGCTCGCCGTCGGGCTCGGCTCCTATCTCTTCTTGACCTGCGCCTTCGTCGCTCTCTCCCCGACGGAGGGTGAGCGCGAGGCCTCCGTGTCGGCGCAGCGACCGGCCGAGACGGCCGCGTCCGCCGCCCGATAGCGGGCTGCGCCGAGGCCGGTGACGGTCCGGGCGGCACGCACCGAACCCATCCGAGCGAGGAGGCCATGCGCACACCCCGAAGCACCTCCGATCCTACCGACGGCGCCCTATCGCCAGAGGTGGTGCCCCCGGCGCGCGGCCGTCGTGCCCATGCGGGCCGGCCTGCCGACGAACGCGACGAACTCTTCTACGGAGACGAACACCTCTACGGAGAGGGCGACATCGCCGAACCCTTGGGGAATGGGACACCCACGCACGCGGGCCATTGGCGGCTGCGCCCCCGCACCGTGCGTGCCAAGATCGTTTGCCTGCTGATGGTGCCCGTCATCTCCCTGCTCGCCCTCTGGGGCTACGCGACGGTCAGCACGGCCCAGGACGTGGCCCGCCTGCGGCAACTGCAGCGCGTCGACACCGCCATCCGCACCCCCGTGGAAACGGCGATCACCTCCCTCCAGGCCGAACGGGTCGCCGCTGTGCGCTACGCCACGAAAGCGGACACTGGCCGTGGGGACGCTCTGAAGAAGCAGGGCGAGCGCACCGACCGGGCTGTGGCCAAGCTCCGGATCGGTGATGGCTCGACCGTCGCCGACGGAGCAGGGCTTCCCTCGCGCGTGGCCGACCGGCTGGACACGTTCCTCCATGCGGCGAGCGGAGTGCGAGCCCTGCGGAACGAGGTGCTCGACCGCCGTGTCGGCTGGGACACGGCGTACGGCCAGTACACCAAGACGATCACCCAGGCTTTTGGCGTCGGCGGCGCGCTCACCGGCATGCAGGACACCTCGGCAGGCTCCAACGCGCGCGTGTTGCTCGAATTCTCAAGGGCCGGAGAAATGCTGGCACGCGAGGACGCCGTGCTCGCCGGGGCCCGGCTCGACGGTTCCCTCGCGGGGCAGCGACTGCGGCTCTTCACTGGAGCCGTGGACACCCGAAGGACGCTGACGGAAACGTCGGTCGCGGACCTGCGCGGTCCGCAGCGGGCGGCTTGGCACAGCCTCGAAGCGAGGAGTGCGTACGACGACGTGCGCACCGTCGAGGACAAGGTACTGGTGGCACAGGCCGGCCCGAAGGCGCTCGGAGCGGCGCCGGCGAACACCTGGGACGACGCCTACGGAGAGGTGCGGAACAAGCTCAACGCGGTCGTGGACGACGCGCACCACGATGCCGCGAACCAGGCTGACCCGCTCACCCACGCGGTGCTCACACCCGCGGGTGCCGCCGTTCTCCTGGGACTCTTCGCCGTGGCCGCGTCCTTGGTCGTCTCCGTACGTATCGGCCGCGGACTGGTCGTCGAACTGGTCGGCCTGCGCAACGGCGCCCTGGAGATCGCTCGGCGCAAACTCCCCAACGCCATGCGGCGACTGCGCGCGGGGGAGGAGCTCGACGTCGATGCCGAGGCGCCTCCCGGACCACCGGCGGAGGACGAGACCGGACAGGTCGCCGAGGCGCTCGGCACCGTCCACCGGGCCGCTCTGCGCGCGGCGGTCGAGCGCGCCGAGCTGGCCAGCGGGATCTCTGGAGTCTTCGTCAACCTCGCCCGCAGGAGCCAGGTCCTCGTCCACCGCCAACTCAGCCTCCTGGACACCATGGAGCGCCGTGCCGAGGATCCCAACGAGCTCAGCGACCTCTTCCGTCTCGACCACCTGACCACCAGGATGCGGCGGCACGCGGAGAGCCTGATCATCCTCTCCGGAGCCGCACCTGGCCGGGCCTGGCGCATGCCGGTGTCCCTGACGAACGTGGTCCGCGCGGCGGTCTCCGAAGTCGAGGACTACGCGCGCGTGGAGGTACGCCAACTTCCCGGAGCCTCGGTCCTCGGCACGGCCGTCGCCGACCTGACCCACCTGCTTGCCGAACTCGTCGAGAACGCCGCGCAGTTCTCACCGCCGCACACCAAGGTGCGCGTCAACGGAGAACCGGTCGGCAACGGCTACGCCCTGGAGATCGAGGACCGCGGGCTCGGCATGGGGTCGGAGATGCTCGCCGAGGCCAACCGGCGCATTGAGCAGTCCGAGGCGCTCGACCTGTTCGACAGCGACCAACTCGGACTCTTCGTGGTCAGCAGGCTCGCGGCACGACACCACATCAAGGTGCATCTGCGGACATCTCCCTACGGAGGGACCACCGCGGTGGTGCTGCTTCCCACCGCGCTCCTGCACAGCGGCACGGCGGAGAGCACGCGGTCCGCCACGGTGGAGCGCGGGCGCTTCCCCGGAAGCCCCGGAAGCGAGCACGCACGCGTGGAAGGCGGTTCGGAACCCCGTGTGAACGGCAACTCCGTTCACGCCTCGGCGTCCCGCCCGGCGCTCGCCGCCGCCGTGGAGGCACCTCCACCGCCCGGTGTCACCACACTGCGGCCACACCGGGCGCGGAGCACCGCCTCCCCTGACGCGGGATCGTACGGGGGAGGGTCCCTCGACGTGGCGGGTGCCGACGCGCAAGCCTCCGACGCGCAAGTCGACGGTGCGCGAGCCGCCGATCCCCATGTCGCCGATGAACTGCGGGTCTCCAGAGTCCTCGACAGTCAAGGCGCGGACGCAGTCGGCCCCGCGCCAGGCACCGACGCCCCGGCCGACTCGGACACACTGCCCCGCCGGGTGCGGCAGGCGAGCCTCGCCCCCCAACTGCGCGAGCGCCGACCGGCGGAGGAGGCTCCCGCGGCGGTCCCGGGGGAGGAGGGCGAGCGCAGTCCGGAGCAGGTGCGAGCCCGCATGACCGCCTACCGCGACGGCTGGGCTCGCGGCGGCGGCCCGCTCCCGGGCATCGTCGGCTCGGTCCCCGACACCTCAGGGCCCGCACCGGGTCGAGACAGTAGTGAAGGAGACCGCGCATGATCCAGGATCAGAGCATCACCGCCGGACGGACCGGCGAACTCGACTGGTTGTTGGACGACTTGGTGCTGCGCGTCAGTGAGGTGCGGCATGCCGTGGTGTTGTCCAACGACGGCCTGCCCGTCGGCGCGTCGACCGCCCTCACCCGCGAGGACGCCGAGCACCTGGCCGCCGTCGCATCGGGGTTCCACAGCCTCGCCAAGGGGGCGGGCCGCCACTTCGGCGCAGGGGGCGTGCGCCAGACCATGGTCGAGATGGACGACGCCTTCCTGTTCGTGGCGGCCGCGGGCGACGGCTCCTGTCTCACGGTCCTGAGTTCCGTGACGGCCGACATCGGACTCGTGGCGTACGAGATGGCGCGGCTTGTCAAGCGGGTGGGCGAACACCTCTACACCCCGGCGCGGTTCGCCGCGCGACCGCCGGCCGCCGGATGATCGAGGGCGGTCGGACGCCATGACCGAGGAATCGAGCGGGCTCCCGCACCTGCCGGGCAGCCAGTGGTACGACAACGAAGCCGGACCCCTAGTCCGTCCCTACGCGATGACGGGTGGGCGCACCAAGCCCGGGCCGAGCGGCGTGCGCTTCGACCTGATCGCGCTCGTCACTCTCGACGGGAGCGCGCCAGGCCCAGACGACGACAACGCGCTCGGTCCCGAACACCGGGCGATCATCGAACTGTGCCGCACCGAGACGCAGTCCGTCGCCGAGCTCGCCGCGGGTGCCGATCTGCCCGTGGGCGTCGTCCGAGTGCTCCTGGGCGACTTGCTGGAGAGCGGCTGCGTCAAGGTCAGCCGCCCGGTGCCGCCCGCACAGCTACCCGACGAAAAGATCCTCCGTGAGGTGATCGATGGTCTCCGAGCACTCTGACGCCACCGGCGGCGACACCACCGCCATGGCGCTGAAGATCCTGGTCGCGGGCGGCTTCGGGGTGGGCAAGACCACCCTGGTCGGCGCGGTCAGTGAAATCCGTCCCCTGCGCACCGAGGAACTGCTCAGCGAGGTGGGCCAGTCGGTGGACGACACCGATGGCGTCGACCGCAAGACGACGACGACCGTGGCCATGGACTTTGGCCGCATCACCATCAGGTCGGGACTGTCGCTGTACCTGTTCGGCACACCAGGACAGGACCGTTTCTGGTTCCTGTGGGACGAGCTGTCACAGGGCGCCCTCGGAGCCGTCGTCCTCGCGGACACCCGACGGCTCGAGGACTGCTTCCCCGCCGTGGACTACTTCGAGCACCGTCGCATCCCGTTCGTCGTGGCAGTCAACTGCTTCGTGAACGCGCGTACGTACGGCGCGCACGAGGTGTCACGAGCCCTGGACCTCGACCGCGGAACCCCGGTGGTGCTGTGCGACGCACGGGATCGCGATTCAGGGAAGGAGGTGCTGATCCGGCTGGTCGAGTACGCCGGGCGGATGCATACCGCCCGGCTGCTCGACACGGTGGGCGGCTGAGACCTCAGTCGGAGACCGCTGCGTAGGCGAGCACCTTGTCGATCCGCACGCGCACCAGCAGTTCCCCCGGGACGCCGTTGCGTCGGCCGAACTCCTCGGCACGTTCCTCGCCCATGTAGCGCGCGCCGAGCCGGGCCGCCCAGTGACGGACCTGCTCGATGTCCTCACTGATCTCGGCGTGGCCTTGCAGGACGACGAAGGCGAACGGCGGCCGGTCGTCGTCCACGCACAGGGCCACGCGCCCGTCGCGGGCGATGTTGCGGCCCTTCACGGTCTCCTTCCCGGTGTTGAACACCAGGTCGTCCCCGTCGAGCAGGAACCAGATCGGGGCGATGTGCGGGCTGCCGTCGGCCCGGACGGTCGAGAGCTTGCCGGTGCGGGTCCCTTCGGAGACGAAGGCGTGCCACTGGTCATCAGTCATCTTCTGTGCCATGTCCTCATCATGCTTGCCGGGGCGCCGGTCGTGGGGAAGGCTGGCAGGTCAGATCCTCCAGCCAGGGGGAGCGGACTCGGGGAGACGGGAACATGGGGCAGAGCACGGGGCTCGGTTGGCTGCTGGACGACCTGACGCAGCGGATGGAACACGTACGGCACGCACTGGTCCTTTCGAATGACGGCCTCGTGACGGCCGCGAGCTCGGAGCTGAAGCGGGAGGACGCGGAGCATCTGGCGGCCGTCTCCTCGGGGCTGCACAGCTTGGCCAAGGGCTCAGGACGCCAGTTCAACGCGGGAAACGTGCGTCAGACGATGATCGAGTTCGATGACGCGGTTCTCTTCGTCACGGCGGCGGGCGACGGCAGTTGCCTCTGCGTCCTGAGTTCGGCCGAGGCCGACATCGGCCAGGTCGCGTACGAGATGACACTGCTGGTGAACCGGGTCGGCGAGCATCTGGGCGTGGGCGCGAGGCAGCCGGAACGCACGCCCATAGTGGACCTCTGACCTGCGCTGACACTGCCCCGTCAAGAGTTATCCACAGGCCGAGCGGAGATCGCGGTGATCGGGCTACGGTTTTTCCCGAGAGCAATCACGCCTCACGGGGGAGAACCACCATGACAAGCGACATCATCACGCCGTCCACCACCACGAAGCCCGCGCAGCAGTCGGCCGCGCCGAGTCGTGCCGCACGGGAACTGGAGCTGAAACGCGGCGAGTTCGAACTCGCCGTGATGCTGGGGCGGGTGCACACCATCGGTGACGCGGTCGGCGGTCAGCGCCGCGTCACCCGCGAGGAGATCGACCGCGTGCGCGGGAGCGAAGGATTTCCCGAGGCGCTGCGGGAGAGCGTCAGAGCCGTGGGCACCACGGAAGGCGCGGCGCTGATGGACATCACCACGGCCCGCTTCACCCGACTCGCCCGGGCTGGCGCGCTGACGCCGGTGAAGTGGTACTTGAACAGGTATCGCGCCGTCGTCTGGCTCTATCTGGCCGAAGAGCTCAAGCAGTTCGCCCAGACCGAGGAGAACGCCTGTCTGCTCACCGGGCGCGCCCCGGAGCCGATGCGCACCCGACTCGGAGAGGGCCAAGACCTGCGGGCGCGCAACTGGCGCGGTAGGCACACCGGCTTCCTGCTCCGACAGGCCGAGGATCCATGGGAGCGCGCCGCCGTCATGGCATCGCTGCTCGACCCGGTGCAGATCGCAGAGATCGTCAGGGATCCCTACGAACGTGCCTACTTGAACCGGCTCAAGCCCTTGCCGCGCACGCACAGCGCACCGGACTCGCCCGCCGCGCTGATCGCCGAAAGGATCACGACCGCCGACGATCCCGACGAGATCCGATGGCTCCGCTCCAGCCTGCTGATCGGCCTCATCCAGGCACGCGGACAGCGACCGGCGCCACGCCCCGCACCGCGGCGGCCTGTACCCCCACCTGCGGATCATGTCGCGAGTTCGGGGGTACGCCGGGACACGGCCGCCGAAGCCGAAGCTGCGGGAGAGGTGACGGCCGGGTCGGACGAGTCACGCGGCTTGCGCAAATGGCTGCGCCGAAGGCGGGCGTAGGACGCGGCCGGCCTCACGTCGTCGCGTCGAGGTCCTTGGCGTAGAACTCGATGGCGGGCCGATAGCCCACGATCTCCGGAGCACTGCTCGTGGCGGCTAGCAGCGTCAGGAGCATCTGCATCGCTTCATGGGCCCGGTCGGTGTTGTACAAAGCCATCGCCAGGAACGTCTTCAGCGCGGCGTCATCGGGGAACTCGGCGGCAGCGTCGGTGAGGGTGACGACGGCGTCCTCGTAGCGCCCCAGGGTGCGATAGGTGCTGCCCAGGCCCAGGAGGGCGCCCCGGCGATCATCCTCGGTCAGGCCCGGTGCTTCGAGGGCGCGCTCGTAGTACGGGACGGCCTCTGCCTCCAGGCCGAGCGTGTCGTGGACCCACGCGGTCTGATAGGCCACTTCCGCATCGTCGGGGAAGCGGGCGGCCAGAGCGACGAGTTGCTCCTTGGCCTCCTCGCGCCGACCGGCTTCGCGGAGCCGTGTGGACTCCGCGAGTACCTCATCTCTGTCCACGTTTCCTACGTTGCCCACGCCGCCGACCCCGTCCATACCTGTTTCCCGGCCTTCCCATTTTTCATTTTCGCGCGCCGCGTCACCGTGGTGCGCGCTGAATGCGCTGGCCCGCCCCGTCGGCTTCGTCTCTGGGGCGGCCGGTGCGGAGAACGCGACGCAGAACGGAGGCACACATGTCCTTGCAAACCTGGCCGAGGCCCGCCGCGCGGGCGTCAGCCGGCAAGTTCCTCTTCGAGCTGGGTGCGGCGCCGAGCGCGAGCGGTGAGCCGTACGCCGCCCAGGCGCGAGGCGAGACGCTCGGCCTCGATCGCGACCGCGTCCCGGGCGTCCGCTCCTACGTCTTCCAGGAACCGGCAGACGATCTCACCGTCACCGCTCTGGGTCCAGCCGCCCACGATGCGGCCGTTCCACCACAGGGACGGGCCGATGTTGCCGGTGCGGTCGAAGAGCCGAGGGCCGTGTTCGCCGAGGAACCAGCCGCGGTTCTGCCAGCCCATCGGGGTGGAGTCGAGCGAGGGCAGCAGGGCCGCCCAAGGTTCGGGCGCGGGCGTCTCGGCCAGGTCGTCCGGGAGGACCAGTCCCGGGGTTCCGTCCAAGTCGACCTCGACGGGGTGCAGTTCGGTCAGCGCCCGTTTCGTCTGGGTCTTGGTCCAGCCGGCCCACCAACGGAGGTCGTCGGCCGGTGCCGGGCCGAAGACGCGCAGCCAGTGCCGCGCGACCTCCGTCTCCGCATCCTGGACGTCCCAGTCCGCGAGGCCACCGGAGATCCAATCGGTGAGATGCGCCCAGCGGTACTGGTGCGACGTCCACGAGCCACGCGGGCGGGCACGCACCACACGGCCCTCCGCCGCCAGCAGCAGGAGCAGCCTGCTGGCCAGCCGCTGCTTGCTCTCGTAGCTCTTACCGGGTGCCATGAGCAGTTCGAGGCTCAACCGCGGATCATCGCCCGCCATCTCGGTAGCCGTCGCCTCGCCTCGCTCCTTGAGGGCCCGCAGGGCTACTTCCTCGGTCTCGGCAAGCCAAGCCGCGGTTCCTGCGGCGTCGGAGGCGACCCCGGTCTCGGCCAGCATGCGCAGCAGCAGGCGGCGCTCGCGCGCGGCGACGGGATGGGAACAGGCGGCCTGCAACATGGGAGCGATGTCCAAGGACGCCACAAAGACCGTACGCCGCATGCCCATGAAGCGGATCAGCGAGCGGTCCTCGTACAGAGCACGTTCCACATCGGCGACGCAGCCGTCCTTCATGCGCGCCCACGCACCCACATACACCGACGACGGGTCGCTGCCGTGCAGCGCGAGCATCGAGCGCGCCACATCGGTCGGATCGTCCGCTCTGGTGTCCTTGGTCAGCCGGTGGCGCAGCGCCAGACGCGCCCGCCGCTCCGCCACGTCGATTCGTCGCACCATGCCTCCTACAGGAACTCCGTGTTCCTCACGTGGCGGTCGGGGCGTCCATGTGTCGTTCCCCGTAGGGCCGGAAGAGCCCTTCTTGCACGACCGACACCAACAGCCTGCCCTCAGTGTCGTAGATGCGGCCTCGCGCGAGCCCACGGCCCCCCGTCGCGATGGGGGACTCCTGGTCATAGAGGAACCACTCGTCCGCACGGAAGGGGCGGTGGAACCACATGGCGTGATCGAGTGACGCCATGTCGAAGCCGCGCCGACCCCAGAGCGGCTCCACCGGGATGCGGACGGCGTCCAGGAGGGTCATGTCGCTCGCGTACGTGAGGGCGCAGGTGTGCACGAGCGGGTCGTCGCCCAGTGGTCCGACGGCACGCATCCACACGGCGCTGCGCGGCTCGGCGTCCTTGATCTCCTCGTCGGACCAGCGCAACCGGTCCACATAGCGGATGTCGAAGGGCTGACGCCGGGCCATGCGCTCCAACTGCTCGGGAAGCGCGCCGAGGTGCTCCTTGATCTCCTCGGCGACTGTCGGCAGCGACTCCGGGGAAGGAGCCGCGATGCGCGGCGGCAACTGGTGCTCGAAGGCGCCCTGTTCTGGGTGATGAAAGGAGGCGGTCAGGTTGAAGATGGTGCGGCCCTGCTGGACGGCGGTGACGCGGCGCGTGGTGAAGGACCGCCCGTCCCTGACCCGTTCGACCTGGTACACGATGGGCACCCCGGGGCGCCCCGGACGCAGGAAGTACGCGTGCAGCGAGTGCACCGGGCGGTCGCCCTCGGTGGTGCGGCCCGCCGCCACCAGGGCCTGTCCGGCGACCTGCCCGCCGAACACCCGCTGCAGGGATTCCTCCGGGCTGCGGCCACGGAAGATGTTGAGCTCGATCTGCTCCAGGTCCAGCAGATCGACCAAGCGGTCGGCGGGGTTGCTCATGACAGTTCCTCGACTCCTGTCCGGGGCGAACGGATCCTCGGGGCGCTCAGAGCTGGCCGACGTCCGTGACCCGGACGATGGCGCGGCCCTCCTCGTCGGAAGCCGCGAGATCGACTTCCGCGCTGATGCCCCAGTCATGGTCGCCGTTCGGGTCGGCGAACGTCTGGCGGACGCGCCACAGGCCGTGCTCGGAATCCTCCTCGATGAGCAACAGCTTCGGGCCACGCGCGTCCGGGCCGGTGCCGAGATCTTCGTACTCGTCCCAGTACTTGTCCATGGCCTCGCCCCAGGCGTCGGCGTCCCAGCCGGACTCGCCGTCCAGCTCACCCAGCTCCTGCACGTGGTCGAGGGCGGCCAGCTCCACCCGGCGGAACAGCGCGTTGCGCACCAGGACACGGAAGGCGCGGGCGTTGGCCGTGACCGGCTTGACCTGGTCGGCCCTCTCCTGCGCCTCCTCGGCCGTCATGACCTCCGGATTGGCGAGCTGCTCCCACTCGTCCAGCAGGCTGGAGTCGACCTGGCGGACCATCTCGCCGAGCCAGGCGATGAGGTCCTCGAGGTCCTCGGACTTCAGGTCGTCGGGGATGGTGTGCTCAAGAGCCTTGTACGCGCTCGCGAGGTAACGCAGCACGATGCCCTCGGTGCGGGCGAGCTCGTAGAAGGACGTGAACTCCGTGAAGGAGAGCGCCCGTTCGTACATGTCGCGGATGACGGACTTCGGGGAGAGCGGGTGGTCGCCGACCCACGGGTGGCTCGTGCGGTACGTGTTGTACGCGTGGAAGAGCAGCTCCTCCAGGGGCTTCGGGTACGTGATGTCCTGGAGCCGCTCCATGCGGTCCTCGTACTCGACGCCGTCCGCCTTCATCAGCGCCACGGCCTCGCCACGCGCCTTGTTCTGCTGGGCGGCGAGGATCTGGCGCGGGTCGTCGAGCGTGGACTCCACGACGGACACCATGTCCAGGGCGTACGAGGGGGACTCGGGGTCGAGGACCTCGAAGGAGGCGAGGGCGAACGTGGACAGCGGCTGGTTCAGCGCGAAGTCCTGCTGCAGGTCGACGGTCAGACGCACGATGCGACCGGTGGAGTCCGGCTCGTCCAGCTTCTCCACCACGCCGCCGTCGAGAAGCGAGCGGTAGATCGCGATGGCCCTGCGGATGTGCCGCAACTGCTGCTTGCGGGGCTCGTGGTTGTCCTCGAGGAGATGTCGCATCGCCTCGAAGGCGTTGCCGGGGCGGGCGATCACCGAGAGCAGCATGGTGTGGGTGACCCGGAAGCGGGACGTCAGCGGTTCCGGCTCGGAGCCGATCAGCTTCTCGAAGGTGCTCTCGGACCAGGCGACGAAGCCGTCGGGAGCCTTCTTGCGGACCACCTTGCGGCGCTTCTTCGCGTCATCGCCGGCCTTGGCGAGCGCCTTCTCGTTCTCGATCACGTGCTCGGGAGCCTGAGCCACCACGAGCCCCGCCGTGTCGAACCCCGCTCGACCGGCACGTCCGGCGATCTGGTGGAACTCCCGCGCGCGCAGCGTGCGGACACGATTGCCGTCGTACTTGGTGAGCGCGGTGAACAGCACCGTGCGGATCGGGACGTTGACTCCGACGCCCAGCGTGTCCGTCCCGCAGATGACCTTCAGGAGACCCGCCTGGGCGAGCTTCTCCACCAGGCGCCGGTACTTGGGCAGCATGCCGGCGTGGTGCACGCCGATTCCGTGGCGCACGTAGCGGGAGAGGTTGCGGCCGAACTTGGTGGTGAAGCGGAAGCTGCCGATCAAGTCGGCGATCTTGTCCTTCTCCTCACGCGTACACATGTTGATGCTCATCAGCGACTGCGCGCGCTCGACGGCCTGCGCCTGCGTGAAGTGCACGATGTAGACCGGTGCCTGCTTGGTCTCCAGGAGCTCGGTGATCGTCTCCGTGATGGGCGTCAGCCGGTACTCGTACGACAGAGGGACCGGGCGCGTCGCCGAGCGGACGACCGAGGTGGGGCGGCCGGTGCGGCGCGTCAGGTCCTTCTCGAACATGGCGACGTCGCCGAGGGTCGCCGACATGAGGATGAACTGCGCCTGGGGCAGTTCGAGCAGCGGGATCTGCCAGGCCCAGCCGCGGTCCGGCTCGGCGTAGAAGTGGAACTCGTCCATCACGACCTGGCCGATGTCGGCTTGCTTGCCGTCACGCAGTGCGATGGAGGCGAGGACCTCGGCCGTGCAGCAGATGACGGGGGCGTCCGCGTTGACGGAGGCGTCACCGGTGAGCATGCCGACGTTCTCGGTGCCGAACAGCTTGCACAGGTCGAAGAACTTCTCCGAGACCAGTGCCTTGATGGGGGCCGTGTAGAAGGTGACCTTGTCCTGGGCCAAGGCCGTGAAGTGGGCGCCGGCGGCGACCAGACTCTTGCCGGAGCCCGTGGGCGTGGACAAGATCACGTTGGCCCCGGAGACCACCTCGATCAGCGCCTCCTCCTGGGCCGGGTAGAGAGTGATCCCCTGGTCCTCGGCCCACGACGAGAAGGCTTCGAAGAGGGCATCGGGGTCGGCATCCGGCGGCAGCTGATCGATAAGGGTCACACCCCCATCTTGCCTTCCTTCTCACTCGATCAGGGAACCGGAGGTCCCCACGAAGATCACGAACGCTACGCTGTGTCGCCAACGGGGCGTCAGTTCAACGGAAATGGGGCGGGCAACAAAAATGATGGGACCGGCACACTCACTGTCGGGGGCGGCGGCCTGGCTCGGTGTCGGAGCGGCCGCGGCGGCCGCCGGACACACGATGCCCTGGCCGGTCCTGCTGGTGGGAGCACTGATCTGCGCCGGGGCGGCCCTCGCGCCCGACCTCGACCACAAGTCGGCCACCATCTCGCGTGCCTTCGGCCCCGTCTCCAAGGGTCTGTGCGAGATCGTCGACAAGCTCTCGTACGCCGTCTACAAGGCGACCCGCAAGCAGGGCGACCCGCGCCGTTCGGGCGGGCACCGCACGCTCACGCACACCTGGCTGTGGGCGGTGCTGATAGGAGCGGGCGCCTCGGCCCTGGCGATCTTCGGCGGCCGCTGGGCGGTCCTCGGCATCCTCTTCGTCCACATGGTGCTGGCCATCGAAGGCCTGCTGTGGCGGGCGGCGCGCGGGTCGAGCAGCGATGTGCTGGTGTGGCTGCTCGCGGCGACGAGCGCGTGGATCCTCGCCGGAGTGCTCGACAAGCCGGGCAATGGCGCGGACTGGCTGTTCACGGCGCCGGGCCAGGAGTACCTGTGGCTGGGGCTGCCGATCGTGCTCGGCGCCCTCGTGCACGATTTCGGGGACGCGCTGACGGTCTCCGGGTGCCCGGTCCTGTGGCCCATCCCCATCGGCCGCAAGCGCTGGTACCCGATCGGGCCGCCGAAGATGATGCGCTTCCGGGCCGGGAGCTGGATCGAGCTCAAGGTGCTGATGCCGGTGTTCATGCTCCTCGGCGGAGTCGGCGGAGCGGCCGCGCTCAACTTCATCTGAGGGGCCGCCGACTTCATTCAGGGGAGCGCCGTTATCCGGGGGAGCGCCTTTTTCCGGGAGACCGTCGCGCCTGGCGCGGTTCAGTCGGCTGCCGGGCGCTCCTCGGGCCGGGAATGCCAGGAGTGCCAGAGCTCGGCGTAGGCGCCGTCGGCCGCCACCAGATCGTCGTGGGTGCCCAGCTCGGTGACCCGGCCGTCCTCCATCACCGCGACGCGATCCGCGTCATGGGCCGTCTGCAGGCGGTGGGCGATGGCGATGACGGTCCGGCCGTGGAGCACGGCGGCGAGCGCCCGCTCCGTGTGGCGAGCCGTCGTCGGGTCCAGGAGCGCGGTTGCCTCGTCGAGGATCAGGGTGTGCGGGTCGGCGAGGACGACACGGGCGAGCGCCAACTGCTGGGCCTCGGCACCGTGCAGCAGACGGCCGCCGGGGCCGAGCCCGGCGTCGAGCCCGTGCTCGAGCCCTTGTGCCCAGTCGGCGCCGACCGCGGTGAGGGCGGCCCACAGCTCGGTGTCGGTCGCGGATTCCGCGGCGATCCGCAGATTGTCACGGACGGTGCCGAGGAACACATGGTGCTCCTGCGTGACCAGGACGACCTGGCGGCGCAGCCGGTCGGGCGACAGCTCGGCGATCGGCGTCCGGCCCACGGTCACCGTGCCCTTCACCGGTGCGTCGATGCCCGCGAGCAACCGGCTCAGGGTGGTCTTGCCCGCGCCGGAGGGCCCGACGATGGCGAGACGCTCACCGGGGCGGACCGTCAGGTCCACATTCCGCAGGACTTCGGGGCCGTCGCCGTAGGCGAAGGAGACACCGTCGACGTCGATCCGGTCGTCGGCCGGAACGCCGGCCTCTCCAGCCTCTCCGACCCCCTTCACCGCGCGTCGGGCGTCCGGCACCTCCGCGGAAGTGGAGCCGGAGCTTACGGACGCCCCCGTTTTCTCTCCGGTCGTCCCGGCCAGTCCCTCGACCCGGGCGAAGGACGCACTGCTGCTCTGCAACTGCTCGACCTGCTGCAGGATCGTGTCCAACGGCTGGGAGAGCTGCCGCAGGTACAGGGCGCAGGCCACGACCGAGCCCAGGCTCACCGAGCCGTGGTCGTGCAGTACGCCGCCGATGAGCAGAACGGCGACCACGGGCACGGCGTACGAGATGTCGATGCAGGGGAACAGGACGCTGCGCAGGTGGAGCGTCCGCTCACGCGCGGTGATGCATCGCACGATCTGCTTCTCGCTCTCCGCGACACGGCGCTCCCGCAGGCCGAAGGCCTCCACGGTGCGGGCTCCGGACGCGGTGGCGGCGAGCACCTCGGCGAGGGTGGAGTGGGCCGCGCCCTCTTCGAGGTAGGCGGCATGCGCACGGCGCAGGTACCAGCGGGTGGCGAACCAGATCCCGACGAGGCCGAGCAGGCCGCAGGCGCCGAGCAGCGGATCGAGGAGGAAGACCGCGCCGAGGATGAAGAGGGCCTGGACCGCCGCCACGAAGACGTCGGGGCCTGTGTCGCGCAGTGTCTGGCCGGCCGTCGCGACATCGGTGGTGCCGCGTGCTGTCAGATCTCCTGCTCCGGCGCGTTCCACGACCGAGGCGGGCAGGGCCAGAGCCCGGTCGACGAACTGCTCGCGGATGCGGGCCAGGGTGCGTTCGCCGAAGCGGTGGCCGAGGTAGCGGGCGTGCCGGGACAGGAGGAGTTGTGCGACGGCCCCGGCGAGGATGCCGAGGGCGAGGCGGTCCACGGTGGCGACGCTTCCACCGTCCTTGACGGTATTGATGATGCGCCCCAGGAGCCAGGGCCCGACCAGCCCCGCCGCGGCGGCAAGCGCGTTGAAGATGATCATGGCGCTGAACGCGCGGCGGTCCTGCCGGATGAGGCGCAGCGCGGCGCGGCGGACCTGGCGGGGCTCCGCGACGGGCAGGTGGCCCGGCGGCTGGGGGCGGGGCTCGGACCTGACCGACCGGGCCTGGAGCCGGGGGCGCTTCGTTCGAGGGCGCTGTGTCGTCGGAGTCACCGGAGGACCTCGTGAGTGGAATCGGAAGGAACATCGCGTTCCGTGGGCAACTCCTGCTCGCCTCGCTGCTCGGTGCCGTCGGGCGACTCAGCCTCCGTGCCGTCCGTGCTCTCGGCGTCGCGCGAGACCAGGTGCCGGTAGCCGGGCTCATCGGCCAGCAGGTCCGTGTGCCGGCCGACGGCGGCGACGCGGCCGTCGACGAGGTACTGCACGACATCGGCCTGGTCGAGGAGCAGGGGAGAGGTGCTGGTGATGACGGTGGCGCTACCGGCGCGAGCGGTACGCAGCCGGGCCGCCATCTTCGCCTCGGTGTGGGCGTCGACGGCGGAGGTGGGTTCGATCGCCAGCAACACCTCCGGACCGGCGAGCAGGGCCCGTGCCAGGCGGAGGCGCTGCCGCTGGCCTCCGGAGAGATTGCGGGCATGAGCGTCCAGGGGTGCGTCGAGCCCCTCTGGCAGGCCGAGCACGACGTCGCGGGCCATGGCCGCGTCGATGGCGTCCGCCAGGGCCTCATCGTCGGGATCGCGGCGGCCGGAGACAGCCGAGCGGAGCGTCCCCGCGAACAGATCGGCCTCGTTGTCCGCGACGAGGATCCGCGCACGGACCTGGTCCAGCGCGACGGCATCGAGCCGCCGCGTGCCCCAAGTGGCGTCGGACGGAGTGAAACGGGCGAGTCGGTCGACGACATCCGCGCATTCCGCGGGTCGGGCGCTGACCAGGGCCGTCAGAAGGCCGGGCGCGACCTCGACACCGGACTGCGGGTCACGCAGCACGGACGGTGCTTCGGGCCCGTCCACGCCCTCGGTGTTCCAGCCGCGCGTCTCCGGATCCGGTTCCAGGTTCAAGAACCCCACGACCCGCCGCGCCGACACCAGGCCACGGCTGATGTCGTAGCCGGCTTCGATCAGGAAGGACACCGGGAGCACGAGGACGGCGACGTACCCGTACACGGCGACCAACTCGCCGACGGTGATCGTCCCTTGAGCCGCCATGCGGGCGGCGAGCCAGGTCACGGCCGCGAGGAACAGGGTGGGGAGGCCGAGGCCGAAGGCTTGGATCCAGCTCATCGTGGAGCCGACGCGGTAGCCCTCGTCGCGCAGTTTCTGCGAGCCCTCGCGGTAGCGGGCCGCGAACACGCCCTTGCCGCCGAGGCCGTTGAGGATCCGCAGTCCGCCCGCGAGGTCGGCGAGTACGGCTGCGAGGGAGCCCTGCCGTTCCCGGTACGCCGTCTCGGCGCCCTGCAAGCGGCCGAGGAGAGGTCCGATCAGCGCGGCGATCAGTGGCACGCCGACGAGGACCACCACGGCGAGGAGCGTGGAGACGGACAGGAGCAGGGCGGCCACCACGATGTACGCGATCACCGCGCCCACTCCGGGGCCAGTCGCGGTGAGGGTCTGGCTGATCACGCCCACGTCGGAGTGCCCGATCGTGACGACCTCGCCGGTCGAGACGCGGCGGGAGAGTCCCGCGCCGAGCCGGGTCGCGTGGTCGACGATGACCCGGACCGTACGGAAGTAGGCGTCGAGGCGGACCCGGGTCATGGTCCGATGCCGCATGATCGCCAGCCAGGCGTTGAGGACGCCGATGCCGAGCAGCGCCACGCTCCACCCCACCAGGGTGCCCCGGTCGCCCGGACGCAGGCCGTCGTCGATGGCGCGCGACAGGACGTAAGGGGGCAAGGTGAGACAGACCATCCACACGGTGCCGAACAAGGCGCCAGCGGCGATCCGCCCCGGCTGGGCGGCGATCACCCACCAGAGGTAGCGGGCGGGGCCGCGACGGTCGGGGGCGCCGGGATCCGTGGACGATGCAGACATCCCCGAACCCTAGCCACAGGAGTCACGGCGGCACCAGGGTGTACTGCACCGACACCGTCCCCGACGCCGTCTCCCATGCCATCCGGGGCGCCCCCAGCCCCCGCTCCCCTACCCGTGCCAGGACCGCCACAGAGCCGCGTACGCTCCGTCGGCCGCGACCAGTTGGTCGTGGGCGCCCAGTTCGCTGATCCGGCCGTTCTCGACCACCGCGATGACGTCCGCGTCGTGCGCGGTGTGCAGCCGGTGGGCGATCGCCACGACGGTGCGGCCGTCGAGGACCCGGGCGAGCGAGCGCTCCAAGTGACGTGCCGCGCGCGGGTCGAGGAGAGAGGTGGCCTCGTCGAGGACGAGTGTGTGCGGGTCGGCCAGGACGAGCCGGGCCAGCGCGATCTGCTGCGCCTGCGCGGGAGTCAGCGCGAAACCGCCCGAGCCGACCTCGGTGTCGAGCCCTTCGTCGAGGGCCCGCGCCCAGTCGGCCGCGTCGACCGCGCCGAGTGCCGCCCACAGTTCGGCGTCCCGTGCCCCGGTCCGCGCGAGCAGGAGGTTGTCGCGCAGGGAGCCCACGAAGACGTGGTGTTCCTGGTTGACCAAGGCCACATGCGCGCGGACCTCCTCGGCGGGCATGTCCGACAACTCGGCGCCGCCCAGGGTGATGCGGCCGGTGCGTGGTCCGTAGATCCCCGCGAGCAGCCTGCCCAGCGTCGACTTGCCCGCGCCGGACGGGCCGACCAGGGCGACACGCGAGCCGGGCTCGACGGACAGGGACACCTCGCGCAGCACGTCGACGCCCGCGCGGTAGCCGAAGTGCACGTCGTCCGCGAGGACTTCGCGTCCCTTCGGTGTCACGGAGGGGTCGCCGGCGTCGGGTTCGATGTCGCGGACGCCGACGAGCCGGGCCAGCGACACCTGGGCGACTTGGAGCTCGTCGTACCAGCGCAGGATGATGCCCAGCGGGTCGACGAGCATCTGCGAGATCAGCACGCCGGTGGTCAGCTGTCCGACGCCGATCCAGCCCTGGAGGACGAACACGCCGCCGATCATCAGGGTCGAGCAGAGCACGATGGTGTGGGTGAAGTTGACCACGGGGAAGAGCACGGACCGCAGATAGAGCGTGTACCGCTCCCAGGCGGTCCACTCCTTGATGCGGCGCTCCGACAGGTCGATGCGGCGCTGGTCGAGGCGGTGGGCCTCGATGGTGCGGCCCGCGTCCACGGTCTCGGCGAGGGCCGCGGCCACCGCCGCGTAACCGGCGGCTTCCGAGCGGTAGGCGGCAGGCGCCCGCTTGAAGTACCAGCGGCAGCCCACGACCAGCAGCGGCACGGCGATGAGGACGGCGGGCGCCAGCGGCGGCGCGGTCACGGCGAGACCGCCGAGGAGCAGCGCCACCCAGACCACGCCGATCGCGAGCTGCGGCACGGCCTCGCGCATGGCGTTGGCGAGTCGGTCGATGTCCGTGGTGATCCTGGAGAGCAGGTCACCCGTACCGGCTCGCTCCAGGACGCCCGGCGGCAGGCCGACGGACCGTACGAGGAAGTCCTCGCGCAGGTCCGCCAGCATGCGCTCGCCGAGCATCGCGCCGCGCAGCCGTACCTGGCGCACGAAGAAGGCCTGCACGAGCAGCGCGAGGGCGAACAGGCCGATGACGAGCTCCAGATGGAGATCCCTGGCATCGTCCGAGACCTTCTCGACCAGGTCGCCGAGCAGATAGGGGCCGACCATGGAGGCGATCACGGCGAGCGTGTTCACCGCCATGAGTAGGATGAAGGCCCGGCGGTGGCGCTGGAACAGCTCGCGCACATAGCCGCGCACGGTCGCGGGGGCGCCGATGGGCAGCGTCTCCGCCGTCGTGGGGGCCGCCGGGTCGTACTCCGGTGGCGCCAGGCCGATCATGCCGTCTCCTCGATGTCGAGATCTGTCAGGGTGTTCACGGAGACCCGTTCGTCGTCCGTCTCCCGGGTCACGACGGTGCGGTACCGGGGCTCGCTGTGCACGAGCTCGCGGTGTTCGCCCACCGCGATGACCTCGCCGTCGTCCAGGAAGACGACGCGCTCGGCGCGGTCCAGGATCAGCGGCGACGAGGTCAGGACCACGGTCGTACGGCCTTGGCGCAGCTTGCGGATGCCGTCGGCGACCCGGGCCTCGGTGTGCGAGTCGACGGCGGACGTGGGCTCGTCGAGGACCAGTGCCTCGGGGTCGGTGACCAGGGAGCGCGCCAGGGCGAGCCGCTGGCGCTGGCCTCCGGAGAGGGAGCGGCCGCGCTCGGTGAGGTGGGCGGCCATCGGGTCGTCGTCCACCGATGCCTGCGCCAGCGCGTCGAGGACGTCCGAGCACTGGGCCGCGGCGAGTGCCTCCGTCGCGCTGACGGCACCCGACGAGGGGACGTCGAGCAGCGTGCTGAGCGTTCCGGACAGCAGGACGGGGTCCTTGTCCTGGACGAGCACGGCGGTGCGGGCCGCGGCCAGCGGGAGTGCGTCGAGGGGGACGTCACCGAGACGTACCGAGGGGAGGTCGGCCGCGTCGTCGAACGCCGGGTGGCCACCGAGACGTTCGGCGAGCCGTCCCGCCGCGTCGGGGTCGCCGCAGACCACGGCGGTGAACCGTCCGGCAGGGGCGAGGAGCCCGGTGGCGGGGTCGTACAGGTCACCTGTGGGGACCGTGCTCAGGTCACCCGCGGACACGGCGCTCGTATGCTCCGCGCTCACGTCGGGACTCTCCGTGCTCCCGTCGGTCTCGTCCGCTGTCTGCTTGCCCGTGGGCGAGGTCCGCTCCAGGGACAGGACGCGTGCGGCGCGCTTGGCGGAGGGGCGGGAGAAGGAGTACGCCATGGCGATCTCCTCGAAGTGCCGGAGCGGGTAGTTGAGCATCATGACCGCGCTGTAGACCGTGACGAGCTCGCCGACCGTGATCCGGCCCTCGCGGGCGAGATGCACGCCGTGCCAGACGACCGCGATCATCAGGAGGCCCGGCATGAGCACCTGGATGGCCGAGATCGCCGCCCACATCCGGGCGCTGCGCACCGCGGCCGTGCGGACCTCTTGGGAGGCGCGGCGGTAGCGGTCGAGGAAGAGTTCCTCGCCGCCGATGCCGCGCAGCACGCGCAGGCCCGCGACGGTGTCGGAGGCCAGTTCGGTGGCGCGGCCCGCCTTCTCCCGCTGGAAGTCCGCCCGGCGGGTGGCGCGGGGCAGCAAGGGGAGCACGGCGATCGCAAGGACCGGGATGCCCACCGCGACGACCACGCCGAGCGCGGGCTGGTAGACGACGAGGCCGATGGTGACCAGGACGACCGTGAGCGCGGCGGCCGCGAAGCGCGAGAGGGCCTCCACGAACCAGCCGATCTTCTCGACGTCACCGGTGGAGACCGCGACGACCTCACCGGCGGCCACGCGTCGGGTGAGCGCGGAGCCGAGGAGCGCGGTCTTGCGGGCGAGGAGCTGCTGTACGCGGGCGGCGGCGGTGATCCAGTTGGTGACCGCCGTGCGGTGCAGCATCGTGTCGCCCAGCGCGATGGCGATGCCGAGCACGACGATCAGCGCGCCCGCGAGCGCGAGCCGACCGCCGGAGCGGTCCAGCACGGCCTCGACGGCGACGCCGACCATGTAGGGCAGGCCAGCGATGGAGCCGAAGTGCAGCAGGCCCCAGGCGAGGGACTTGAGCTGGCCGCCGAGCTGGTTCCGGCCGAGCCACAGCAGGAAGCGCGGCCCCGACCGGGCATCCGGAACGCCAGGGTCTGAGTACGGAAGGTCGCGAATCTGCATGAGGTCCCAGAGCTCGGCGCGGCGAAGCGGGTGGTGGGCGGATGGTTTCGGGTGGCGGTCCGCTCCTCGGAAGCGGAGCAGACGGCGGTGACAAGCCGTGAAAGGTTCGCCTCGCAGGGTGGGCGGAAGCAAACGATTTTCCGTCCGACGGTAAAGAATCAGCCCGTTCTCCGTGCCCCGGGAGGCTCCGGACAGATGCACCGCACACCGGGTGCGACCATGGGCGGATGCGTAGAGGCGGTGCGGTGCGAGCGGCGGTCGTGATGGCGGCCTGTGGTGTCCTTGTCACGTCCTGCGGAAGCGGGGACGACGCGGCGAAGAAGAACGACGACGCCGGGCGGGGAGGGGCCAACGCGCCTGCGCGGGCGGACGATTCGAAGCGCATCCCCGACGTGGGGGACCGGTTGCAGTCGAAGATCCCCAAGAACTCGCGTCAGGTCGTCGCGGTGTACGGCGACGGCGAGGACTGGGTGAAGTCGACCGTCGTCCTGTACACGAAGTCCGGGCCGTCGGACGACACCTGGGAGAAGGTGCGCAGCTGGCCGGGGCACAACGGGAAGAAGGGCTGGACCACCGACCACCGCGAGAACGACAAGCGCAGTCCGGTCGGCGTGTTCACGCTCACCGACGCGGGCGGCGTCCTCGCGGACCCGGGTGCCAAGCTGCCGTACACGCAGTCGTCGTCCATGCAAGCACCGCATTATTGGCCGAAGACCCACTGGCACGACTTCGACTACGTCATCGCCATCGACTACAACCGCGCCAAGGGCACCCCGCCCAACGACCCGACGCGTCCGCAGGGCCAGACCAAGGGCGGCAGCATCTGGCTGCACATGGATCACGGCAGCGGCACGTCGGGCTGCGTGAGCCTGTCCAAGTCGGGCATGCGGTACCTGCTCCGTACGCTCGACCCGAAGCAGCACCCCGTCGTGGTGATGGGGGACAGGATGAACCTCAAGAAATGAGGTCCGGCGGCACGGAGCCGCTGGAAGGGATGGGGTTCGGCGGCACGGAGCCGCTGGTCGGGCGGCGCCATTGCGGTGATCGGTGGCTGCCCATAGAAATCCCCCATGAGAAGACGCGTCATGTCCATGCTCGTCGGGGTCTCCCTCGCAGTGAGCACCCTCCTCGGCGCGGGCCCCGCCACGGCCAAGGCGACCCGTGCGGCCGACACGCCCAGCGCAGCCGAGACGCCCAGCGCGGCCGACAAGCCTCCGGCGGAGTTCGGCACCGACTGGCACGACCCGATCACCGCCGGGCCTCCGGTCCCCAAACCCCACACCACGTCCTGCGAAGTGACCGTCGCCGAGGCGCAGTTCAAGGACTTCACGCCCTACAAGGGTGAGTACTCGCCGCCCGCCCGGTGCGGTAAGGGCCGCTGGGCCAAGGTGGTCCTGCGGCTCGACGGAAAGGTGAAGGGAAGGCAGTACGACCGCCTCGGTTATCTGCGCATAGGCGGCGTAGAGATCCTCCGTACGTCCACTCCGGAGCCGTCGGCCGACGGCATCACCTGGTCCGTGGAGAAGGACGTCACCCGCTACAGCGACACGCTGGGCCGCGACCAGCAGGTCGAGATGCTCATCGGGAACGTCGTCAACGAGACGTATACCGGGATCATCGACGTCAAGGCGACGCTGACGTTCTACGCGCCGGAGAAGCGCGCGCCCGCCGCGAAGGAGCGCGCGCCCGCGTCGAAGGCGACGCCCGACCGCGTCCTCCCGCTCGGGGACGGCGCCACCGGTACCACCCTCACCACCCCGCGCAACAGCGAACGCGTCGTCGCCGAGGTGTACGCCACCGGCTCCGGCGGCGGATGCGAGGAGTACTGGTATCTGACCGTGCCGGACGCGGCGCCGTACTCGTGCAAGGCGGACGGCGGGCCCTATCGCGAGGTGCAGGTCAAGGTGGACGGGCGGCTCGCCGGGATCGCCGCGCCCTTCCCGACCGTATGGACCGGCGGCTGGTCCAACCCCTTTCTCTGGTACGTGATTCCGGGTCCCCGCGCTTTCGACATCAAGCCCCTGGAGTACGACCTCACGCCCTTCGCGGGCATCCTCAACGACGGGCGGCCGCATGACGTGGAGGTCTCCGTCGTCGGCGTGCCCAAGGGGCAGACGGGATGGAGCACCCCCACCAACGTCCTGGTCTGGCAGGACGAGAAGAGCGACCGCGTGACGGGCGAGGTCACCCGGCACCAGGAGGGTGAGCTCGCCAACGAGGCGACGTACACGCCCGGTTCGCCCACGAGGGAGCACCGGCTCGACACCGAGGGCGGCCACCGGCTCAGCGTCTCCGGCTATCTGAACACCTCGCACGGCCGCGTCTCCACCACCGTGACGCGCACCCTCGCGAACACCTCGGTCCACCGTTGGACGGAGGGCGAGTCGATGGACGCGCTCAAGGCCACCTGGACCGATGACGAGACCGTCACGACGGGCGGCCGCGCCGAGCACACCGACCGGACGTACACGATGGACGGCACCACGACGCTCGGTGCGGGTGACCGGCTGCGCACCGAGATCTCGCTCGGTGACCGTGCCGAGAGCGTCACGCACCAGGGCGGGCGGCGCGGCAACTGGTCGGTGATGGAGGACCGTTACGACGGTGACGCGACGTACACCGCGAACGTTCCGCGTGAGGAGCGGCATGCGGTGGGCACCTCGCGCGAGCGGTATCGGCTGATCGGCGACGGCGGGTGTCACGACCGCACGCTGGCCACCGTCCAGGGAACCCTCACGCAGGACAAGCGGCGCTGCTGAGACCGCCCACGCGGGCTCACCCCCGGCACGCTCCGGGCTCATCCCACGCTCACCCCGGGCTCACTCCACGCCCACCCCCGGGTCTCCTCGGAGCACCTCTTTGGAGCAAGATCCAAGATTTGCGCCGATGTGACTCCGGGGTCTTCTACGGAGGCGGGCACTCCGCAATAGTGACGGCTCGCGGAAGATGGAAGTCAACTTCCGCATGACAGAAGTCACTTACGCCTCTTCACAGGAGTGCCCGTGCCGCAGTCCGTACCGTCCCTGCCGCGACGCGTAGCACGCACCATGCGTACCTCGCTGTTCGCGCAGGTCGCCTGCGCGTTGGTGATCGGAGTCCTCGTCGGACGGCTGTGGCCCCATGTGGGCACAGCCGTCCAACCGCTCGGCGACGGCTTCGTACGCCTCATCAAGGCCATGATCGCGCCGCTCGTCTTCTGCGTGGTCGTCGCCGGAATCACCAAGGCCGGAGACCTCAAGGCCTTCGGCCGCATCGGGCTCAAGGCCCTCATATGGTTCGAGGTCGCGACCACGGTCGCCCTCGTCGTCGGCCTGCTCGCGGGCAACCTCGCGAGCCCGGGTGCGGGCATGAACGTCGACCCCGCCACGCTCGACGCGTCCGCCGTCGACGAGAAGACCGGCGGCGGAGAGCTCCCCTCGACCAGCGAGTTCATCCTGCACTCGCTGCCCGACAGCGCGATCGGCGCCTTCGCGGAGAACTCGCTGCTCCAAGTCCTCGTGCTGTCCTGCCTGGTGGGTGCGGCGCTGCTGCACCTCGGCCACACCAAGGTGCCCGCGATCCTGCCCGCCATCGAGCAGGGCCAGGAGATCGTCTTCGCGATCGTCGGCTTCATCATGAAGCTGGCGCCGCTCGCCGTGTTCGGCGCGACCGCGCATCTGGTGGGGGAGTACGGTCTCGGCGCCCTGTCGACGTACGGCAAGCTCATCGGTGTCTGCTATGCCGTGGCGTTCATCTTCCTCGTCCTGCTCGGCGTCGCACTGAAGGCGCTGACCGGTCTGAGCCTGTGGAAGTTCATCCGCTACACCCGCGAGGAGATGCTGCTCGCGCTCGGCACCGCGTCCAGCGAGTCCGTGATGCCGCGCATGATGCAGAAGCTGCGCCAGGCGGGCTGCCGGGACGACGCCGTCGGCCTCGTCCTGCCGACCGGCTACTCCTTCAACCTCGACGGCGCCTCGATCTACCTCTCCGTAGGCACGCTGTTCATCGCCCAGGCCGTCGGCGTGGACCTGACCATCGGCCAGCAGATCACCGTCGTCCTGGTGCTCATGCTCACCAGCAAGGGCATGGCGGGGGTACCGGGTTCGGCGTTCCTCGCGCTGTCGGCTACGGCCTCAGCGCTCGGTGTCATCCCGGCCGGTGCGGTCGCCCTGCTGCTCGGCGTGGACCGGATCATGGACGCCATGCGCGTCGCCACGAACCTGCTCGGCAACTGCGTGGCCGTCTTCGTGGTCTCCCGCTGGGAGGGCGCGCTGGACACGGCACGGGCCAAGAAGGTCCTGGACGGCGAGATCGCGTTCGTACCCGAGCAGGTGACGGAGCCCCGCGGTGCCGGTGTCGAGGGGGCGGGGGAGCCCCGCGGCGCCGATGACGGCACCGCGGAGCCCACGGCGGCCAGGTCCCTCGAACCCACCGCGGCCAAATCCCTCGAACCCGCCGCGGTCAAGTCGCCTGCGCCCGCTACGCCTTCGGCTTCTCCGAGTCCATTCCAGGACGGGCCTTCTTCCACAGCCCGCGAGTGAAGTCGGGGATCGCCTGCGGCGCACCCTTCGCCTTGATCGAGAGATGACTCAGCGGCACGGGTGACGTCCACGTCGCCGCGTCGTACACGTCGAAGTCGGGAACGAGGCCGAGCTGCATGGTCTGCATCAGGCGGAAGATCATGATGTAGTCCATGCCGCCGTGCCCGCCCGGCGGGTTGGCGTGCTCCTTCCACAGCCAGTGGTCGAAGTCGTCCGCGTACTTGGCGAAGTCGCCCCACTCGTCGTTCGTGTGGTCGGGCTCGATGTAGATGCGCTCGGGGTAGTCCTCGAAGACGCCCGCCGTGCCGCCCAGGCTGTTGATGCGGCTGTAGGGATGGGGCGTGGAGACATCGTGTTCGAGCCGGATCACCCGGCCCTTCGCCGTCTGGACGAGGCTGATCGTGCGGTCGCTCTCGATGTAGGTCTCCTTCCAGCTGGGGTCGCCCGCCGGCATGTGCTTCTTGCGGTACGCGGCGAGGCCGAGGGCGGGCGTGCCGAAGCTGGAGATGTGGGTGACGCGGTCGCCGCGGTTGACGTCCATGTAGTTGGCGACCGGGCCGAACCCGTGGTTGGGGTAGAGGTCGCCGCGCAGCCGGGTGTGCCACAGGCGGCGCCACGGACCCTCGTAGTAGTCGGGGTCGAACATCAGGCCGCGCAGGTCGTGGTTGTAGGCACCGGCGCCGTGCAACAGGTCACCGAACTTGCCCGCGTGCGCCATGCGCAGCACACGCATCTCGTTCTTGCCGTAGCAGCAGTTCTCCAACTGCATGCAGTGTCTGCGGGTCCGCTCGGACAGGTCGACCAGTTCCCAGAGCTGGTCGAGCCGCAGGGCGATCGGACACTCCACACCGACGTGCTTGCCGTTCAGCATCGCCGACTTGGCCATGTCGAAGTGGAAGTCCCAGGGCGTCGCCACGTACACGAAGTCGATGTCCCCGCGCTTGCACAGGTTCTCGTAGTCGTGCTCGCCCTTGGTGTACGTGGCGGGGGCCGGCTGGCCCGCGGCGGTGACCTTCTTCGCGGCGGCGGCCGTCTTCTCCTTGACCGGGTCGCAGAGCGCGACGACGCGGACGCCGGGGATCGCGAGGAACAGGTCGATCATGCTGCCGCCGCGGTTGCCGAGCCCGACGATGCCGACCCGCACCGTGGAGCGCCGCTGGAACGGCACACCGATCATGGTGTCGCCCTTGCGGGCGGGAGCGGCGTCGGTCGCCGCGGCGGCACTCTCCGGCGCGGCACTCCCCGCAGCGGCGCTCTCCGGCGCGTCCGCTCGGGCCGTACCGCCGGTGAAGGCGCCGATCCCCAGCCCCGCGCCCGCGAGACCCGCGGTGCGCAGCACCGCACGCCTCGACTGGCCTTCGGCGGTGGCGTCGGTGGAATCGTCCGGGACCGGTGTCGCGTTCTCGTCGTGCATCGGACCTCCGTCGTCGTGGTCTCTACCACTGGGCGGAAGCCACCTTGATGGCGGTACGGACGAGAAGCAAGAGGCTGTAGTGATCGAGGAGTTGGACTTCTCGCACTACGGACACATGGCGCGCTCCAGCTCACGGACGCGTGGCACGCTCTAACTCACGGACGCGTGGCGCGCTCCAGCTCAAGGAGTACGGAGTAATAGCCGCGGCCCGTGGCGTGGTCCATGCCGACCTCGCACATGCGGTTCGCCGAGAGGTGCGCGTCGAAGGGGCGGGCGGTGACCTCGGCGGCCTCCTTGCGCGTGGCCGACTCGGTGAGCTCCTTGTGGAGCATGCCCCGGTCGCCCGCGAAGGCGCAGCAGCCCGCGTCGTCGGGCACGACGACCTCGTCCGCGCAGGCCTCGGCGACGGCGCGCAACTGCGCCTCGTCGCCCAGATGCCGCATGGAGCAGGTGGGGTGCAGCACGGCCGAGCCGACGGTGCGGTGCACGGTCAGGTGGGGGAGGAGTTCGTCGGCGGCCCAGACGATCGAGTCGACGACCGTCAGCTCCTTGTGCAACTGGCGGTTGTCGTCGGTCAGATAGGGCACCACCTCGTGCGCGATGCCCAGCGTGCAGGAGGAGGCGTCGACGACCAGCGGGAGCCGCCCGCCCGCCGTCCAGCCCCAGGCCGCCTCGACGATGCGGTTGGCCATCACCGCGTTCCCCGCGTCGTACCCCTTGGAGTGCCAGATCGTCGCGCAGCACGTCCCCGCGACGTCGTCCGGAATCCAGACCGGCTTCCCCGCGCGCGTGGAGACCGCCACGACGGCCTCGGCGAGGGCGTGGTCGCCGGGCCCGCCGAAGATGCGGTTGACGCACGCCGGGTAGTAGACCGCCGAGGCGCCCACCCGCGCGGTGCGCGGCAGCTTGCGGGCGGCGGCCCCCGGAATCTGCGGGAGCCACTCCGGTACGAGATCCGGGCGCACGGCCTTGCGCGCGGTGCGGGTCACCGAGGTGAGCAGCCGGTCGCTGATCCGGTCCGCGGCGGCCACCGCCAACCGCGCGGACGCCTCGACCGCCTTGAAGTTCCGTGCGGCCAGCGCCGCGACCTTCTCCTCGCGGGGCGAGTGACGGGCGCGGCGGAAGTCCTTCATCAGGGCGCCCGTGTCGATGCCGACCGGGCAGGCCAGCTTGCAGGTCGAGTCGCCCGCGCAGGTGTCCACGGCGTCGTAGCCGTACGCCTCGACGAGTCCGTCCTCCACGGGGGATCCCGCGGGCTGGCGCATCATCTCGCGGCGCAGCACGATGCGCTGGCGCGGTGTCGTGGTCAGGTCCTCGCTGGGGCACGTCGGCTCGCAGAAACCGCACTCGATGCACGGGTCGGCAATCGGCTCCACCGTGGGGATGGTCTTCAGGCCGCGCAGATGGGCCTTCGGGTCCCGGTCCAGGACGATGCGCGGCGCGAGCACCCCGTCCGGGTCGATGACCTGTTTGGTGCGCCACATCAGCTCGGTCGCCTTGGGGCCCCATTCGAGTTCGAGGAAGGGGGCGATGTTGCGGCCCGTGGCGTGCTCGGCCTTCAGGGAGCCGTCGAAGCGTTCGACGGTCAGGCGGCAGAAGTCGTCCATGAAGGCGGCGTACCGGTCCACGTCGGTGGGCTTCGCCGCGTCGAACGCGAGCAGGAAGTGGAGGTTCCCGTGCGCCGCGTGGCCCGCCACCGCGGCGTCGAAGCCGTGCCGCGTCTGGAGGTCGAGGAGGGCTTCGCACGCCGCGGCGAGCCTGCCCGGGGGCACCGCGAAGTCCTCGGTGATCAGAGTCGTCCCCGAGGGGCGCGAGCCGCCGACGGCCGTGACGAACGCCTTGCGCGCCTTCCAGTAGCCGCCGATCGTCCCGGCGTCACGGGTGAAGGCATTGCTGACCGAGGCGACGGGCGCGACCAGTTCGAGCCCTTCGAGGGCCTTGGCCGCGGCCGCTTCGTACGCCTCCTGGGCCGTCTCGTCCGGTGCGCGGAACTCCACCAGGAGCGCGGCGGTCGACTTCGGCAGCTCGGCCCAGTCCGCGGGCACCCCCTGCACGCTCACCGAGGCGCGCAGCGTATTGCCGTCCATCAGTTCCACGGCGAGCGCGCCCGCGGCGTTGAACAGCGGCACCGCCGCGGCGGCCGCGGGCAGCGAGGGGAAGAAGAGCAGGGCGCTCGTCGTGTGCCGGTCCAGCGGCAGCGTGTCGAACACGACCTCGGAGATGAAGCCGAAGGTGCCCTCGGACCCGACCATCAGGCCGCGCAGGATCTGCACGGGGGTGGTCCCGTCGAGGAAGGCGTCGAGGCGGTAGCCGTTGGTGTTCTTGATCTCGTACTTGGCGCGGATGCGGGCGGCGAGCTCCGCGTCCGCCTCGATCTCCCGCTTGATGGCCAGGAGGCCCTCGCAGAGGGCGGGTTCCGCGTGGGCCAGCTGCTCGTCGGCGTCCGGCTCCGCCGTGTCCACGACCGTCCCCGAGGGCAGCACGAAGGTCAGCGAGGCGACCATGCGGTAGGAGTTGCGGGTGGTGCCCGCGGTCATGCCCGACGCGTTGTTCGCCACGACGCCGCCGATGGTGCAGGCGATGGCGCTCGCCGGGTCGGGCCCGAGCACCCGGCCGAACCGGGAGAGCGTGGTGTTGGCCCGCACCACGGTGGTGCCGGGGCCGATGCGGGCGCGCTCGCCGTCGCCGATGACCTCGATGCCCGACCAGTGCTTGCGCACGTCGACCAGGATGTCCTCGCCCTGGGCCTGGCCGTTCAGCGAGGTGCCCGCCGCACGGAAGACGACTTCGCGGCCCTTGCCGTGCGCGTACGAGAGGACCGCCGACACGTCGTCGATGTCCTCGGGGACGACCACGACCTGCGGCAGGAACCGGTAGGGACTCGCGTCCGACGCGTACCGCACCAGGTCGGAGACCTTCGTCAGGACCTTGTCGGCGCCGAGCAGCGCGGACAGCTCGCTGCGCAGCGGTTCCGGTGTGCCGGCGGCCCGCACGTCCGCCACCCGGTCGGGTGACGGCTCGGGGGCGCGCGACGTGGGGCGCAGGGCGTCCGGCTCGGGCTCCAGCAGCGGCATGAGCTCTCCTCGGCGGTGGTCAGCGACGTCCGGGGTCGTCGAGCAGGGCGGACAGCAGGCCGCCGAGCACCTCGCGCTGTTCGGCGGTCAGTGGGGCCAGGATGTCCTCTGCGGCGGCTCTGCGCGCGCTGCGCAGCTTCTTGAGGGCGTCCTGTCCAGCGTCCGTGAGTTCGATCCGGATGACACGGCGATTGCTCAGATCCGGCGCGCGGCGCACCAGACCGCCCGACTCCAGGCCGTCGACGAGGCTCGTCACCGCGCGCGGCACCACTTCGAGGCGCTGTGCCAGGTCGGCCATGCGCGGCGGTGTCTCGTAGTGCGCGAGGGTGCGCAGCAGCCGGGACTGGGCCGGGGTGATGCCCACCGGCTCCAGATGGTGCTTCTGGATGCGGTGCAGCCTGCGGGTGAGCCGCAGCAACTGCTCGGCGAGAGGGCCGTCGGTGTCCGGGGTGCTCATGACGGGAACATTATCAGGACCTATTGCATTGTGAGTATAGGTAACAGTGAGCTATCCTCCATAAAACTTACCGTCCGAGATCCCGTAGGAGCCCATGCGTCACGACGAACCCTCCTGGACGCCGCCACCCCAGGCCCCCGGCCAGGAACCGCCGCGCCAGATGCGCCGCATCCTTCGCCTCTTCCGCCCGTACCGAGGCCGCCTCGCGATCGTGGGCCTGCTGGTCTGCGCCGCCTCCCTCGTATCGGTCGCGACCCCCTTCCTGCTCAAGGAGATCCTCGACACCGCGATCCCGCAGGGGCGCACGGGTCTGCTGAGCCTGCTGGCGCTCGGCATGATCGTCAGCGCGGTCGTCACGAGCGTCTTCGGGGTCCTGCAGACCCTGATCAGTACGTCCGTCGGGCAGCGCGTCATGCACGACCTGCGCACCGCCGTCTACGGCCGGCTGCAGAGCATGTCCCTGGCCTTCTTCACCCGCACCCGCACGGGCGAGGTGCAGTCCCGGATAGCCAACGACATCGGTGGCATGCAGGCGACCGTCACCTCCACCGCCACATCGCTGGTCTCGAACCTCACGAGCGTGATCGCGACCGTCGTCGCCATGCTCGCTCTGGACTGGCGACTGACCGTCGTCTCGCTGCTGCTGCTCCCGGTGTTCGTGTGGATCAGCCGCCGCGTCGGCCGCGAGCGCAAGAAGATCGCCACGCAGCGCCAGAAGCAGATGGCCGCGATGGCCGCGACGGTCACCGAGTCCCTCTCCGTGAGCGGCATCGTCCTCGGCCGCACGATGGGCCGCGCCGACTCCCTGACCAAGTCCTTCTCGGACGAGTCCGAGCAACTGGTCGACCTGGAGGTCCGGTCGAACATGGCGGGGCGCTGGCGCATGTCCGTCATCTCGATCGTGATGGCCGCCATGCCCGCCGTCATCTACTGGAGCGCGGGCCTCGCCTTCCAGATGGGCGGCCCGACCGTCTCGATCGGCACGCTCGTCGCCTTCGTCTCGCTCCAGCAGGGCCTGTTCCGGCCGACCGTCAGCCTGCTCTCCACCGGAGTCCAGATCCAGACCTCGCTCGCGCTCTTCCAGCGCATCTTCGAGTACCTGGACCTGCCCGTCGACATCACCGAGCCCGAGCACCCCGTCCGCCTGGACAAGATCAGGGGCGAGGTCCGCTTCGAGGACGTCGAGTTCCGCTACGACGAGAAGTCGGGGCCCACGCTCCAGGGCATCGACATCGCGATACCCGCCGGCGGCAGCCTCGCCGTGGTCGGCCCCACGGGATCCGGCAAGTCGACCCTGAGCCACCTCGTGCCCCGGCTGTACGACGTGACGGGCGGGCGCGTCACGCTCGACGGCGTCGACGTGCGGGACCTGGACTTCGACACCCTCGCGCGCGCCGTCGGCGTGGTCTCCCAGGAGACCTACCTCTTCCACGCCTCGGTCGCCGAGAACCTGCGCTTCGCCAAGCCCGACGCGACGGAGGATGAGCTGATCGCCGCGGCCCGCGCGGCCCAGATCCACGACCACATCGCGTCCCTGCCCGACGGGTACGACACGGTGGTCGGCGAGCGCGGCCACCGCTTCTCCGGCGGCGAGAAGCAGCGCCTGGCGATCGCCCGGACGATCCTGCGGGACCCGCCCGTCCTGATCCTGGACGAGGCGACGAGCGCGCTGGACACCCGCACCGAGCGGGCCGTCCAGGAGGCCATCGACGCCCTGTCCGCGAACCGGACGACGCTCACCATCGCCCACCGGCTCTCCACGGTCCGCGGTGCCGACCAGATCGTGGTCCTGGACGGCGGGCGCACCGCCGAGCGCGGCAGCCACGAACAGCTTCTGGCCCGCGACGGGCGTTACGCCGCCCTCGTCCGCAGAGACGCCCAACTGGAGCCAGCGACATGAAGATATGCCAGGAATGTCACCATTTGCGGGTTACCGTGCCCGCATGCAGACCAAGACTCCGCGACGGGGCACGATTCGACTGACGCGGCGGGGCCGGATCGCCCTGATCGCGACCGGAGCCGTCGCCGCGGCCACCGCCGTGGCGGTGCCGCTGATGCTTCCGGACGACAACGCGCGGCCCGAGTCGCTGACCATCCCCGAAGGCTGGCGGTCGGGTCAGGTGTACGCGGCCGTGGACAAGGCACTCGACGTTCCCGCGGGCAGCACGAAGAAGGCCGTTCCCCAGGCCGGGCTCAAGCTCCCCGGCGACGCCGGAGGCAACCCCGAGGGTTACCTCTTCCCCGCCACCTATCCGATCAGCTCCCAGTCGACCCCGGCCTCCGTCCTGTCGTACATGGTCAACACGGCGGCGAAGAAGTTCGGCGGCAGCCAGGTCACCGCGGGCGCCGACCGCAACGCGGTGAACGTCTACCAGACCGTCACCATCGCCAGCATGATCGAGGCCGAGGCCGGTTCCAAGGCGGACATGGGCAAGGTGGCCCGGGTCATCTACAACCGGCTCGACCAGGGCATGCCGCTGCAGATGGACTCCACCATCAACTACGCCCTGAACCGCTCCACGCTGGCCACCACCGACCACGACACCAAGACGAACAGCCCGTACAACACCTATGCGCGCATGGGCCTGCCGCCCACGCCGATCGGCAACCCGGGCGAAGAGGCGATGCGCGCGGCGACCAGCCCGACGCGGGGGGACTGGCTGTACTTCGTCACGGTGAAGCCGGGCGACACCCGGTTCACGTCGAGCTTCGAGGCGCATCAGAAGAACGTCGCGGAGTTCAACAAGAACGGGAAGGGCTAGCACCCAGAACGGGAAGGGCCAGCACTCCCGGCCTCGGCTCCCGGCCCCGGTCCTGACTCTTGTGCCGCGCCGGGCGGCGCGAGATTCTGGCATGCGCTCCGCGCCGCACCACCGGCAACGACCGTGCCACGCACCGCACATGACCCGACCCCACCTCTGGCCGACCGGCCCCCAGGCCCACCGGCCCACTGGTCAACGAAAGGTTCAGGTGCACCGGGAATGAGAATGCCCTCGCGTCGGCGGACGGCAGCGGTGCTGCTGCCCGCCGCGCTCATAGCCGCAGGACTCCAGCTCGGCGTCACACCAGCGGGCCATGCCTCGTCCGGCCCCTCCGCCGGGGAGCTACGGCTCGCGCGTGGCGCCGAGGTCGCCGTGCCGGGCAGCTGGATCGTCGTACTGAAGGAACGCGTGAACCCCACCACGGCCGCCGTGCCCGACGTGGCGCGCGAGCTGGTGGGCCGGGCCGAAGGGGCGCGGCTCGGCCATGTGTACCGGGCCGCGCTGCACGGCTTCTCGGCGCGGATGAGCCGCGCGGAGGCGGCCCGGATGACCGCCGACCCTCGCGTCGCGTACATCCGCCAGGACACCCGGGTGAGCGTGGCCGACACGGCGGTGGACACCACGGCGCCCGGTACGGCCGTGGACACCACGTCGGCCGATACGACCCAGCCGAACGCGCCCTGGGGCCTGGACCGGATCGACCAGCGGCGCCTGCCGCTCTCCACCACGTACACGTACCGCACGACCGCCCCCGGCGTGAGCGTGTACGTCATCGACACGGGCCTGCGGACCACGCACAAGGAGTTCGGCGGCCGTGCGTCGGTCGGCGTCGACACGGTGGGCGACGGGCAGAACGGCAACGACTGCAACGGCCACGGCACCCACGTCGGCGGCGTCGCGGCGGGCACCACGTACGGAGTGGCCAAGAAGGCCAGGCTGGTGGCGGTGCGGGTGCTCGACTGCCAGGGCTCGGGCTCCACGTCGGGCGTGATCGCGGGCGTCGACTGGGTGACCGCGAAGGCGGCGCGGCCGGCGGTGGCGAACATGAGCCTGGGCGGCAGCGCCAACGAGGCCCTCGACACGGCGGTGCGCAACTCGATCCGTTCCGGGGTCACGTACACCGTCGCGGCGGGCGGCTCGGGACAGCCGGGCGGCGCGTGCGGCACCTCGCCCTCGCGGGTGCCCGAGACCATCAGCGTCGGCGCCAGCGACCGCACCGACCGCAGGTCCGCCTCCTCCAACAGCGGCGACTGCGTGTCCCTGTACGCGCCGGGAGCGCAGATCCCCTCGGCGTGGAACGGCAGCGACAGCGCGACGGCGACCCTCAGCGGCACCTCGATGGCCACGGCGCACGCCGCCGGGGCCGCGGCGCTCCACCTAGGGTTCCGGCCCACGGACACCCCGGCGCAGGTCAAGCGCGGCCTCGTCGACAACGCCACCACGGGCGCCCTCCAGGGGACGCCACCGGTCGTCCCGGACAAGCTGCTCTACACCCTGTACCTGCCCTAGACGCCCTAGACGTCTGCCCTGGAGCGCGGGCTCGGCGCCGGTCGCGTCAGACCGCGGCCGGTTCCTGTGCCAGGAGCCGCTGGATCTCCCGCACCGCCGCACGGCCCGCGCGGTTGGCGCCGATGGTGCTCGCCGAAGGCCCGTATCCGACCAGGTGGACGCGGGGGTCGGCGGTGGCGCGGGTGCCCTCCATGCGGATGCCGCCGCCCGCCTCGCGCAGCCGCAGCGGGGCCAGGTGCTCGATCGCGGGCCGGAAGCCCGTCGCCCAGAGGATGACGTCAGCGTCGACGTGGCGTCCGTCGGCCCAGGCGACGCCGCTCGGCGTGATCCGGTCGAACATCGGCAGCCGGTCGAGCACCCCGTCGGCCCGCGCCTGCCGGATGGCGTCGTTCACGGGCAGCCCCGTCACCGACACCACGCTGCGCGGCGGGAGCCCCTGGCGTACGCGTTCCTCGACCATGGCGACGGCCGAGCGTCCCCAGTTCTCGTCGAAGGGGCCTTCGCGGAAGACCGGCGGACGGCGGGTGACCCAGGTGGTCGCGGCCGCGTAGGGGGCGATCTCCATCAGGTGCTGCGTCCCGGAGGCGCCGCCGCCCACGACGACGACGCGCTGACCCGCGAAGGCCTCGGGCCCCGGGTAGATCGCCGTGTGCAACTGCCGCCCGCGGAACGTCTCCTGGCCCGGGTAGCGCGGCCAGAACGGCCGGTCCCAGGTGCCCGTCGCGCTGATCACGGCGCGGGTCGACCACGTGCCCGCCGAGGTCTCGACGAGCAGCCGGCCCGCCTCGCCCTCGCGGACCTCCCGCACGTCGACGGGGCGCCGGACCCGCAGGTCGAAGCGGCGCTCGTACGCCTCGAAGTACTCCCCGATGACCTCGGAGGAGGGACGCGCGGGGTCCGCGTCCGTCAGCTCCATGCCGGGGAGCGAGTGCATCCCGTGCACTTTCGCGTACGTCAGGGAGGGCCAGCGGAACTGCCAGGCGCCGCCGGGCCGGGGTGCGTGGTCGAGCACCACGAAGTCCCGGTCCGGCTCAAGACCGACCCGTCGCAGGTGGTGGGCGCTGGACAGGCCCGCCTGTCCAGCGCCGATGACGACCACGTCCACCTGCTGTACCGCCGCGAGGGCGGCCGCGTCTCGTACCCCGATGTCGTTCACGTTTCTACTAACTGCGCCGGGGTCGGAGATCTTCCCGCGGTCTGTCCGCGATCGCTCAAGAGGTCTTCGTCTCGACCGTCAGGAACGACAGGGGCTCGTCCCCGATGTTCTTGAGGTCGTGCAGGTGGTGGTGTCCTTCGTCGATGCGGAAGTGGAGCGTCTGGCCGCGGACGAAGGTGATCTCGCGGCTCGCGCCGTCGCCGGAGTGCTGGCGGGCGTGGCCGTCGGTCAGCGCGATCCAGGTGTAGTCCTGCTCGTGCCGGTGGACGGGGAGGCGCTCGCCCGGTTCGAGGCGGGTCTCCCAGACGCTCACCAGGCCGGTCTCCTTCAGGAGGTTCTGGCCCAGCTGGTCGTTGCGGACGTTGGCGTCGAACTCCTTGTGCAGGGGCGGGCTCCAGCGGTCGAACCCTTCGGCTACGACAGTGCTGGTGAAGGGCGGTTCGGGGCGGGAATCGTGACCCACGAAGTGGTCCTTTCGGTCGTGGCGCTCACACCGCGGAGGAGAGCGCGGCGAGCAGCGTGTCGTTCGCGCGGCGGTCGCCGATCGAGATGCGGCAGGTGTGGGGGATGACGAAGCCGGTGTCGGCGACGACGATCCCCGCCGCGCCGAACCGCTCCATCACCTGTTCGTGCTTGTGCAGGCGGACCAGCAGGAAGTTGGTCTCCGAGGGGAACACCCGCTCGACCGAGGGGTGCTCGGCGAGCGCGGCGGCCAGCCGGGCGCGCTCGGCGCGGATGCGCCGGACGCTGTCGAGCGCCTCGTGGGAGTTGGTCAGCCGGTGGCGCGCCGCGCGCTGGGACGCGTCGGTGAACCCGAAGGGCACCTGCACCCGTCGCAGCGCGTCGACGAGACCGGGCTGTGCCAGCGCGATCCCGCAGCGCGCGCCCGCGAGGCCCCAGGCCTTGGAGAGGGTCCTGAGCACGATGAGGTTGTCGTGTTCCGCGACCAGACCCGCGTACGAAGGGGTGTCGCTGAACTCGGCGTAGGCCTCGTCGATCACCACGATGCCGCGCGTGCGCGTCACCAGGTCGAGCACCTGTGCCCGGTCGAGCCTGGTACCGACCGGGTTGTTCGGGTCGCACAGGAACGTCACCCGGGGGTCGGTGGCCAGGATCTCCTCGGTGTCGAGTTCGGACAGGTCGTCGCCGCGCAACGGGCTGTCGACGACGGGCAGCCGCAGGACACGCGCGAAATGGGCGTAGAGCGGGAACGTGGGCGGCGTGACGCAGACGGTCTCGCCGGGCGACGCAAGCGCCGCTAGCAGCAGCATGGCGCCGTCGACCGACCCGCTGGAGAACAGCACGTGCTCGGGGCTCAGCGCGTCGACACCCTGGTGGCCCGGCAGCTTCGCGATCGTCGTCAGGTACGTGCTGGCGAGTTCCGTGGTGTCGAGGTGCGGGTAGACGGCGTCGGCGCCGAGGAACGGATTGGTGTTGCTCGACAGGTCGATCGTGTCGAAGCGCGGCTGGCGGCGGAACCGGGCGGGGCCGGGGACGGGGACCGTGGCGACGGGCTCGGTCGCGAACCGTGACAGGGCGGTCCCGGCCTCCCCGTCGGTGGTGGGCGGCAGGTCCGGGGCGCGCAGCCAGTGGTCGAGGGGGATGAACAGGTCGGCGCCCAGGCCCCGTTCGCGCTCGGGGTCCCCGGGGCCGAGGTGGACCCACTCCAGTCCTGCCCGCCGCGCGTCGAGGAAGAGCCGGTACAGGGTCGCCTCTTCGAGGTGGTCGCGTGCGACGGGGGCGTCGTCCGCGACGGCCCCCGCGAGGTGGTAGATCCCGCGCCCGGTGTGCGACTCGACCAGGAGCGCGACCTGGACGACCGCCTCCTTGGCGTCCGCGACCTCCTTGCGGCGCCGCACGAGCAGTTCGGTGCGGTCGGCCGGCGCGGCCTGCGCGAGCGCGTCGAGGGCCTCGGCGTCATGCAGCCGCCGCCCGCTTCCTCGCCGCTCGGCGGCCCGCCCGTGGAGCGCCTCGAAGGCGTCCCTGGCCCAGCCGTGCGCGCCCAGTTCGCTCAGCCTGACGCGCTCCCAAGTGACGTCCTGGGACACCGTCTTGTGCTGCTCACGCAGTGCGCGGAGCCGGTCGGCCCCGACCCGGCCGCGCAGCAGATCGTCCACGTCCTCGGTCAGCCGTACGACGCATTCGCTGCCGGCGGCGACGGGGACGAACCCCGCCGCCCGCAGCGCACCGGGGTCGTCGGTGCGCCGCACGTGGGGTACGAGGAGTTGGTCCACGCCGAGGGAGCGCGCGCGCTCGGTCAGCGCGTCGAGGGCCTCCGGCGTGGGGGCGGGGCTCGTCGGGGCGTACGGTGCCGCGCCGCCGACGAGGGTGGGACGATCGGCCACCGCGGCGCCCAGCGCCGCGAACGGGCCCGTGTCGAGGCCGAGTTGGGCCGGTGTGCACACCGGTGCGGCGGAGCCGAGAGCGGCACACAGCACCTGCTGGAGCGCGTCGATGTCGATGGGCCTGCGCATGCTGATCCCTAACCCCGATCGCCGAAGGACGGGCCTGCGGACGCCCCGATGCCGTGCGCGGTGACGTACTCCTGGATGCGGTCGCGGTACTCCTCGAACAACTCGGCCATGGTGCGGGCGATTCCGGCCCGCCAGTCGACCGTGCAGTCGCCGATCAGCGCGCGGCGGGCCTCGTGGTCGAAGACCGCCGTCTCCCGGCTGAGGTCGCCGCGGTCCAGCAGGACGGGCACGCCCGTGAGGTCGGACATGTACTGGAGAAGGTCGGTCATGCCGACCTGTTCGTCACCGCCCCAGTTGAGCACGCGCGCGGGCGTCCGCGCCGCCTCCCACAGCAGCGGCACCTGGCGCACGAGATCGTCGACGTGCAGGAGGTTGCAGTAGTTCTGCCCCTCGCGCGGCACCGCGCAGGCGCGGCCCGCCCGCAACTGGTTGAACAGGATCATCGGTACGCCGCCGTGGCCGTGCACGCCGTAGGCGATGTTGAGCCGGGCGATCACGGACGGCAGCGCGAGCGCCTCGCTCAGGCCGCGCACCACGCCCTCCGCGGACAGCTTCGCGATCGGATACGTCGGCAGCCAGGGCGCGGCACCGCCCAGCGGGTCGCTCTCGCGGTAACGGTGGGTGCGGTCGGCCCGGTTGTAGACCACTCCCGACGACACGTAGAGGAACGCCTCCGCGGTCGAGCAGTGCGTCATCAGCTGGGCGGTGCCCGCGGCGTTGACGCGTGCCGTCTCGTCGAAGTCCTTGCCGTCGCCCCGGTGCACCGCGGAGTGCAGCACATGGGTGAAGTCGTCCGGCAGGTCCGCCGGTTCGCCCGCGGCCATGTCCCAGGTGAACGTGTGGGCGCCGCGCTCCTCCAGGGCCTTGCGCGCGGCCAGGTCGCCGAACCTGCCCAGGCACCACACCTCGTTGTCCGCCGCGAGGGCCTCGGCGACGGGCCGCGCGACCTGCCCGGTCCCGCCGGTCACCAGAATCTTCTTGCCTTGCATGACTTGTCCGTCCTTAGCCGAGCGCACGGGCCAGTTCGCGGCGCAGTGTGGTCTGGAAGGTCTGCACGTGCTGAGGGCTCATCAGGGTGTAGTGCTCCCCGTCGACCTCGATGAACGTGGTGGGGCGGCGGGTGAAGTCGTCCCAGTGGCGCAGCTGGCCGTCCAGCCACTCCTGCTTGGTGCCCTTGAGCGGGGTGCAGTAGAAGACGTGGGCCTGTCCGACGGACCCCGAGGGCTCGTAGTCGCGGCCGAGGTGCACCATGCTCTGCGCCAGCTGCACCCAGGCGGTGAACCGCTCGACGGTCAGGTCCAGTTCGGTGAGGCGCCGCTTCGGTGCCCCGTCGATCAGCCGGGCCAGCTGGTCGGCCTCGGGCAGCGGGCGCAGCCGGGCGGTGAGGTCCGGGATGTCGGCCGCGTCGATCAGTTCGAGGAACAGCGCGAGGTTGATCGCGCCGTCTGTGAACGTGATCTCGTTCATGCGGCCCGAGATGCTCGGCGGCAGGTTGAAGACGCCGACGAACTTGACCTCGTCCCCTTCGGCCTCCAGCCGCTTGGCGATCTCGAAGGCGACCGCGCCCCCGTAGGAGTACCCGGCGACGGCGTAGGGACCGCTCGGCTGCGCGCGGCGGATCGCCGCCACATAGGTGGCGACCATCTCGTCGAAGGAGCCGAAGTGGGTCTCGCCCTCACCGAACCCGCGGGCCCGCAGCGCGTAGAAGGGCCGCTCCCCGGTGAAGTACTTGGCGAGGTTGATGAACACGAGGACTTCGCCGAGGCCGGGGTGGACGCAGAACAACGGCGTGCCGTCCCCGGTGACCTGGAGCGGCACCAGCGGATCGTACGCGGAGTCCCCGCCGGTGCCCTGACCGCCGGTGAGCCGCCCGGCCAGCGCCCTGACGGACGGCGCCTGGAGCAGGGTCGACATGGGTACGTCGGTGATGCCGAACTCGTTCTGGATCTCCAGCTTGAGCCGCAGCACGTCGAGGGAGGTGCCGCCGAGGTCGAAGAAGCTGGCGGTCGCCGGGACCTTCGCGATGCCGAGCGCGCGGGCGTAGATGGCGGCGAGCGCGGTCTCCGTCGTGCCCTCCGAGGCCACGTAACCGCCCAGGAACCGGGTGCTCACCTCGTCCGCGCGGCGGGCCGCCCCGTCGAGTGCGCCGCTCTCCACGGCGGTGCGCAGCCGGGAGCGCTGGACCTTGCCGAGGTTGCCGCGGGGGATGTCGGAGACGGCGACCGGCAGGATGAGCTGGGGCCGGAAGCCCCAGTGCATGACCGTGGAGCTGCGGATGGCCACGATCGCCTGGTACACGGCCGTGTCGTCGGCGAGGTCCCCCTCGGGGACGAAGGCGATGGCGAGCTGCTCGGAGTCGGCGCCGTCGGGCCGGATCGGGAAGGCCGCGACCTGTCCGCGCCGCACCTCTCCCAGCTCGTCGAGAACGGTCTCCAGGTCATGGCTGTAGTAGTTGACGCCGTTGACGATGATGGAGTCCTTGGTGCGGCCCACCAGCATCAGCCGTCCGTCGGCGTCGAGCTGTCCCAGGTCGCCGGTGCGGAACCAGCCGTCGGCGGTGAACGCCTGGGTGGTGGCCCGCTCGTCGGCGAAGTACCCGGCGGTGACCATCGTGCCGCGCAGCTGCACCTCGCCCGGTTCGGTGACTCCCGGCCGGTCGGTGGAGGCGAGGACGGTGCCGCCGTCGTCGGCGATGCGGATGCGCAGGCCCTGGACCGGGCGGCCAAGCGGCGGGAATTCGGTGTCCTGGTCGCGGTCGGCGAAGTCGCGGTTGAAGACGCTGCCCGCGCAGGTCTCGGTCATTCCGAAGGCGGGGACGACGACGTCGTCGCGCAGCCCGTACGGGGCGAGGCCGGCCAGGAATTCCCGCACGGTCGCGGTCACCGTGGCCTCACCGCCGGAAATGACGTGCCGCACCTCGGAAAGGTCCACTTCCCGCCGCTCGGGCGGCCGCTGCGCGAGTGCCTGATTGATCTGCCCGAACAGGAAGTTGGGGGTGAACGTCACCCTGACGCGGTGTGCCGTGAGCAGCCTGAGGAACTCCACGGGGTCGGCGAGCACGGTCGAGGGGACCGTCATGACCTGGTCGGCGCCGTTGAGCATCGGCAGCAGGTGTGCCTCGATCGCGGCGATGTGGTCGGTCGATATCCAGTTCAATATCGTGTCGGCGGGCCCCAGTTCGAGCGCACCGGCCTTTCCGGCCTGCGCCGCGAGCAGATTGGCGTGGGTGAGCCTGACCGCCTTGCTCGATCCGGTGGAGCCGGAGGTGAGCATCAGCAGGGCGAGATCGTCGGGGGCTGCCGCGGTGGTACGGACGGGCGCGGGCGCGGCGTGGCTCAGCTCCTCCACGGTCGCCGTACGGAGCTCGACGTCGGGCAGGTCGGCGTGGGACGCCTTGGACACGAGCACCAGCGGGTCGCTCAACAGGCCGCGCAGATGCGCCAGTTGGGCCTGCCAGCGGGCCGGGTCGGCGGGCGGTGCGACGGGGCACGGGACGACGCCGGCGAGGAGGCATCCCCAGAAGGCGCGGAAGAAGGTCTCGGGCTCGTCGGCGACGATCAGGACGCGGTCGCCGGGTGAGGTGCCGTGGTCGTGCAGCCCTTGAGCGATCCGCTGTGCGCACTCCCGCAGTTCGGCGTAGGTCAGGAAGGGACCGCCGATGAAAGTGATGCCTCGTGAGGTGTCACGGGCCGCGCTCTCTAGCAGATGCGGAAGCGTGGAAGGAGAACGGTGATCCGGCATGGGGCGAAGACCTCCGATCGAAAGGAATGGAGAGAGTGAATCCAATGAGAGGGAGACAGCAGAGACAGGAAGTCAGAGAGGCAGAAAGCGGAAAAGGAGGAGCGGAGAAAGTGAAGGAGGGATGGATGTGGCGTCAGCCGAATGCCGTGGACATGCTCAAGGGCTCGCTGTCCGGGCGAAGCGCCGGGCGGAGCCGGGATATCTGGATCGGCGACGTGACGGGGACGAGGCACGCGATTCCGGGGCGCGGCGAAATGCGAAGCGGGCCGGGCACGGCTCGGTTTCCGAAGAACGCGTGATAGGGACGACGGGGACCGGCGAGGCGCCCGACGCATCGGAACGGTCCGGTGTCGGAGCTCCGTCAGAGGCCGACCTTCTCAGCTGGCCTCGTTGAATCTCACGATTTCCTCGATCTTCTTCTGAAGCGTCGGTTCGTCCGCGTCGGAGACGATCGCATAGCCGACCATCCCGTAGGGACCCACGCGCGCACCAGGTGCCGAGGGATAGGAGATCTCGTCGAGCTCGAAGGTGCGCTCGTAATCGGCCTGCGTCACCGTGCCATTGGCCGAGGGGCGCAGCAGAATGTGCGCGTGGAAACGTTCCGGATTCTCCACGGACTCGATCCGCGGGACCCCTTCGCCGAGCGCCAGACTGATCTCGACGTCGAACAGGTTGACACCGTAGGTCAGTTCGTCGCAGCGCGGGGAAAGGCCGCCGGGGAGGCGTAGCGCGCACTCGCCGAACGTCAGCCCGTCGGCGTCCTCGAACATTTCGAGGTGGAAGACGCAGTCGGGCGTCTCAAGGCTGGACAGGGCGTCGGTGGCGAGGGCCTCGGCCTGCTCGTACAGCTCCGTGTGCAGCCGCCTGTCCATGACGTACGCGGCCATGACGCCGCCCTGTGCGGCGCTGAGGGGTGAGGCGTGATAGCCCACCAGGGTCCACCAGCGCAGGCCGCCGTCGCCCCAGACGCCGTCGATGTAGATCTCCGGGGCGTCGTGGAAGGACTCGGCGACGACCGCGACGTCCGAGCGGTCGGGGAACGGGTTCAGGGCCAGTTCATAATCAGCAGGGGAGCGCACGATCTTCGTACGAAGGGAACCGCCTCCGTTCGCCGGCTTGATGACAAAGGGATCGCCGAGCTCGGTCGCGAGCTCTTCGAACGAGGTGCCGCTCGGTACGTACCGGCAGCGCGCCCGCCTGACACGGGACGGCAGACCGTTCTTCTGGAGGTACTTGTCCCGGAAATCGAGCACTTTGCGTGAATCCGTGTTTCCGGGGAGACCGAGCTGTTGTCGCAGATAGGCGGCCCCGAAGACGCCCATTTCATGGCAGCTGAGGACCCCCGCGACATCGTCGATGCGCGCCGCGAGAACCGCGCGCAGAATCTCATGGGCGTTTTCGATGTCGGAGACGACGGTGAAATCAATGCCCTGGGGCGGGAGCGCGGGCCGCTGCGCGATATAGAAGGGGCTCAATCCCCTGTTCCGTAGCGCCCGGTCGAGGTCGTCCCGGTAACCTATGACAATCATTGCGGGCATTCTTGTTTCCCCCGAATTACGGCTAGCCAAAAACTTTAGAAAAGCCACTTGCCGTACTGCTACCACCCGAGAGGGGCGGTCAGTGCCAACGCATTGGCATCGTGTCACAGGGAAACAGGGATGTGGATATGCGCAATCAAGATCTTTTACAGCTGTTGGTGTGAGCTGGGTCACAACTTACGCTTTGTGATGACCGAGTTCGTATTTGTATACGGCGTTTCCGCTCATCACGGTGTATTCGCCATGCTGTTCCCGCATGGCGGCACATGGGGAATATCGACCGGACCCCGGACGGACGGAACCCGCCCGGGGCCGAAGGGCTCAGCGGCCGCCGGCCACCAGCAGTGGCGCGCCGCCGGGGGCGGACGCGGGACGGCCGTTCGCCGCGGGCACCCCGCCCAGGGGCGAGGCGGGAATGCGCGGCAGCAGACCGCGGTGCGCGAGATCGGGGATCACGCCCTCGCCGAACCAGTACGCCTCCTCCAGATGCGGATAGCCGGACAGCACGAAGTGCTCGACGCCCAGGGCGTGATACTCCTCGATGCGGTCGGCGACGTCCGCGTGGCTGCCGACGAGCGCCGTGCCCGCGCCGCCGCGCACCAGGCCCACGCCCGCCCACAGGTTGGGGGAGATCTCCAGCTCGTCCCGCGAGCCGCCGTGCAGCGCCAGCATCCGCTGCTGACCCACCGACTCGCTGCGGCCGAGGGCCTCCTGGGCCGCGGCGACGGTGTCCGGGTCGAGGTCGGCGAGCAGCCGGTCGGCCGTCGCCCACGCCTCGGCCGACGAATCGCGCGAGATGGTGTGCAGCCGGATGCCGAAGCGGACCGTGCGCCCCTCGCGCTCGGCGAGCCCGCGGATCCAGTCGATCTTCTGCTTGACCTGCTCGGGCGGTTCGCCCCAGGTCAGATAGACATCGCTGTGCCGCGCGGCGACGGGCCCCGCGGCCGCCGAGGAACCGCCGAAGAAGATCTCGGGCAGCGGGTCGGGCGGCAGCGCGGTCAGCCCGCCGTCGATCCGGTAGTGCTCGCCGCCGAAGTCGTACGGCTTGCCGCTCCACACCCCGCGCACGACCGAGAGGAACTCGTCGGTGCGGGCGTAGCGGCGGTCGTGGTCCAAGTGGTCGCCGAAGCGCCGCTGTTCGGTCGAGTCGCCGCCGGTGACCACGTTCAGGAGCAGCCGGCCGCGCGTGATGCGCTGGTACGTCGCCGCCATCTGCGCGGCGAGCACCGGGGAGATGACGCCGGGGCGGAACGCGACGAGGAACTTGAGCCGCTCGGTGTGCTGGGCCAGCGCGACCGTCGTCAGCCAGGCGTCCTCGCACCACGTCCCGGTCGGCGTGAGCACCGCCTCGAAGCCCAACTGCTCGGCGGCCTTGGCGATCTGCGCCAGGTACTCGATGTCGGGCGCCCGCACCCCGCTGACCGGAGTGACGCGGGAACGCGTGATGCCGCCGTCGGTGTAGGCGTGCCGGTCGACGAGGGTACGGCCGTCGCCGCCGGTCGGCAGGAACCAGTGCAGGTGGACGGTCATCGTCAGTTCTCCTTGCGGTAGGTGCGCGGCGGGGTGGTGGAGGGCGGCAGCTCGCCGTTGAAGCGGGTGTCGACGAAGTCGCCGAAGTCGATGCGGCGGGGGATCAGTTTCAGATCGGTGAAGGTGTCCGCGATCTTCTGTTCGGAGGCGACCACGTTCTTGTCCACGGCGACCGGGACCCGGGTGCCGTTGCTGCGCTTGACCGACGCGAGCGCGACCTCGTACGGCAGGCCCGTGTCCTTCGCCCAGACCTTCGCCCACGCCTCGGGATGCTTGTAGACCCAGGCCTGGGCCCTGTGCAGCCGTTCGAGGTAGTCGTCGATCGCCGCGGACTTCTTCTTGTCCTTGAGCGCGCCGGGCGCCGCGACCTGGAAGCTGAGACCGTTCACCACGCCCTCGCCGTCGGTCAGGACGCGGCCCTTGCCCGGCTGGAGGATCTGCGAGGTGTACGGGTCCCAGACCGCCCAGGCGTCGACCTTGCCGCTGGTGAACGCGGCCAGTGCGTCGGCGGGCTGCAGGTACTTGACCTGGATGTCCTTGAAGTCGAGCCCGGCCTTCTTGAGGGAGGCGACGAGCTGGTAGTGCGCCGAGGAACCCTGCGCCACCGCGACCGACTTGCCCTTGAGGTCCCCGGTCCGCTTCAGCGGCGAGTCGTTCGGCACGAGGATCGCCTCGCCGCTCGCGGTGCCGTGGCTCGCGGCGATCACGGAGATCTTCGATTTCGCCCCGGCCGCGAAGATGGGCGGCGTGTTGCCCACCGCGCCGATGTCGACGGCCTTGGCGTTGATCGCTTCGAGCAGCGGGGGCCCGGAGGTGAAGGTCGACCAGCGGATCTTGTACGTGAGGTCGTCGAGCTCGCCGGCCGCGCGCAACACCGCTTCCGAACCTCCCCTCTGGTCACCGACGTTGAGGGTGAGCGAACCCTTCCCGTCGACCGATCCGCCCGCGCCGCCGGAGGAGGTGTCGGCGGACGAGGTGCCGGAGCAGGCGGCGAGCAGCAGGGCCAGGGGGAGGAGCAGGGCGGCTGGGGCGAGGCGTGGTCGTCGTCGCATGGCTGTGGTGTGCGATCCGTTCGTGAGAGGGGAGGGAGGTGAGGTGGGGGGCGGGGACGGTCAGGCGGCGGAGGGTGCGGGCGCATCGGCGGTGTCGGGATGCTCCACGCCGAGTCGCCGCAGCAGTTCCGCGCGGATCTCCGCGAACCGGGGGTCGGCGATCCCGCGCGGCCGGTCGAGATCGATCTCCCTCTCGTACGCGATGACGCCCTCGTCCATGACGAGCACCCGGTCGGCGAGCAGGACGGCCTCCTCGACGTCGTGCGTGACGAGCAGCACCGCGCAGCCGCGGCGCTGCCACAGCTCGTCGACGAGGCGCTGCGCCTTGATCCTGGTCAGCGCGTCGAGCGCGCCGAAGGGCTCGTCGAGCAGCAGCAGATCGGGTTCGCGCACCAGGGCGCGGGCCAGCGAGGCGCGCTGGGCCTCACCGCCGGAGAGCGTCTTGGGCCAGGCGTTCGTGCGGTGCTTGAGACCGACCTCGGTCAACGCCTGCTCGGCGACCTCGCGCCGCGGCTTCCCGGGCAGGCCGAGCAGTACGTTGCGCCACACCCGCTTCCACGGCATCAGGCGCGGCGACTGGAAGGCGACAGCCTTGCGGCGCGGTACGAGGACGGTGCCCTCGATGTCCCGGTCGAGCCCGGCGAGGATGCGCAGGAGAGTGGACTTGCCGCAGCCGCTGCGCCCGAGCAGGGCCACGAACTCGCCCGGCTTGACGTCGAGTTGGAGCCGGTCGATCACGGCACGCCCGTCGAAGGAGCGGGTCAGACCGTCGACGCGTACGGCGGAGTGGGTGGTTGTCGTGGTCGGTGCCGTGGGGGTGTCGGCGGAGGTGTCCTCGGGGGTGGTCACCGGCCGGTGAACGTCGGTCGCCATTGCAGCAGCAGCCTTTCGAGGGTGCGGACGATGAAGTCGGCGATCAGGCCGAGGAAGGCGTAGACGATCAGGCAGACGACGATCACGTCGGTGCGCAGGAAGTCGCGGGCCTGGACCATCACGAAGCCGATGCCCGCGTCGGCGTTGACCTGCTCGGCGAAGACCAGGGCGAGCCAGGCGATGCCCAGCGAGTAGCGCAGCCCGGTCATGGCGCCGGGCAGCGCTCCGGGCAGGATGACGTGGCGCACGAGCCCCCAGCGGGAGAGCCCGAGCGACTCCCCGGCCTCGATCAACTGGGAGTCCACGCCCCGGATCCCGGCGTACACGTTGAGGTACAGGGGGAACGAGACGCCCAGCGTGATGATGGCGACCTTGGGCGCCTCGCCGATGCCGAACCAGATGATGAACAGCGGGATGAGCCCCACGAACGGCACGGTCCGCAGCATCTGGACGCTGGCGTCCACGAGGTCCTCGCCGATCCGGAAGAGCCCGGAGACCAGGGCGAGCGCCGTGCCCACGACGGTGCCGAACAGCAGCCCGACGGCGACGCGCTGGAGCGAGACGCCCATGGCGGACGGCAGCGACCCGTCGGCGATCATGTCGCCCGCGAGACGCGCGATGGTGACCGGCGGGGCGAGCACGTCAGCCGTCAACACACCCGTGGAGCTGAGGAGTTGCCACAGGGCGAGCAGGAGCACGGGCCCGGAGGTGCGGCGCAGCCAGCGGGGGACGTAGGTGCGGCGGCTGGAGGCGGGGACGAGGGGGACGAGTTCGGGGCCGGTCGTCGGCCCCGCAGGGGGTGTCGATGCGGAGTCGGGCCCGTCATCCGGGTTCGGGTTCTTCGGATTCTTCGATACTCCGGAAATGTCGGTCGAGGTGTGCGGCGGCGCATGGCTGATGCTCATGGGTGCTCCACGGCAGGGGAGAGGGGTGGCCCGGCCGGGACGGCGTGCGTCAGCCGCGCTCGGACACGCGTGCCCGACGTACGCGAAGGGCGCACACGGAGATCACGCGGGAGCGGCGGACGACGGCAGGCCGACCGGGCGGGGCGAAGGGGAGAAGAGCGGGTGAGAGGGCGTCAGCAGCCGCGACGACACGCGGAGGAGGCCACCCGCAGCAGGTCGATGTGACCGCGCGTGGTGAGCAAGGCTGAACGCAACATGCCGCAGAACGTAGCCAGATCGCGCACACAGGGTCAATGCCGTCTCGAAAGGCGGACGTCGCGTATCACCGTTCGGAAGGTGTCGTGGGGGAGGATGGGCCTATGTCCGATGCCTTCACCACCCGGATCCTGCACATCGCCACCGGCTCGGCCGAGACGGTCGTCGACCTCACCCAGGACTGCGAGAGTTTCCTGCGGGAGGCGGCGGCGGGCCGCGACGGCCTCCTCAACGTCTTCGTCCCGCACGCCACCGCGGGCATCGCCGTCCTGGAGACGGGCGCGGGCAGCGACGACGACCTCCTCGCCGCGCTGCACACCCTGCTCCCGGCCGACGACCGCTGGCAGCACCGCCACGGCAGCCCCGGCCACGGCCGCGACCACGTCCTGCCGGCCCTGGTCCCGCCCCATGCGACGCTGCCGGTGGTCGGCGGCAGCCTGGAACTCGGCACCTGGCAGTCGGTGTGCCTGGTCGACACGAACAGGGACAACCCCCACCGGCAGGTCAGGCTGTCGTTCCTGGGCTGAGGAGCCGGCCGCGCACGCGGAGACCGGGGCCGGCCTGAGCCGTCCCGGGTCCGGTACGCGGGTAGGGGTCAGCCCGCCGGATGGCAGACGTGCAACCAGCCCTCCGGGTCCGCCAGTTCACCGTGGTGCAGGTCTACCAGGGACCGGCGCAGGGCGAGGGAGACCGGGCCCGCCGTGCCGTCGCCGATGATCCAGTCGCCGCCGACCGGGTCGCACACGCCCACGACGGGCGTGACCACCGCCGCCGTGCCACAGGCGAAGACCTCCGAGACGGTGCCGTCCGCGCACTCGGCGCGCCACTGGTCCAGGGAGATCCGCTCGGTGCGCGGCTTGTGGCCGAGGCGCTCCGCGAGATTGAGGACGGTGTCCCGGGTGATGCCGGGCAGGAGCGTGCCGGTGAGTTCGGGAGTGACCACTTCGGCGCCGGGGCCGCTGCCCCGTACGAGGAACATGTTCATCCCGCCCATCTCCTCGATGTAGCGGTGCTCTGCGGCGTCGAGCCAGATCGCCTGCCGGCAGCCCGCCGCCTCGGCCTGACGCTGTGCCAGGAAGGTGGGTGCGTAGTTGCCCGCGATCTTGACGTCGCCGGTGCCGCCGGGGAAGGCCCGTGCGTGGTCGTGGCTGATCCAGACCTTGACCGACTCCACGTCGTCGCCGAAGAAGCCGCCCGCGACGAAGGCCATCAGCGCGAAACGGTAGGTGCGCGAGGGCCGCAGCATCAGCGAGACGTCGGTGGCGAACATCAGCGGACGCAGATAGATGCTGTGGGACGGATCGTCCGAGAGGCTGTCCTGATCCAGGCCGAGCAGCAGTCCGATGGCGTCGACGAACGCCTGCTCGGGCAGTTCCGGCATGGCGAGGCGCCGGGTGGAGCGCTGGAAGCGGCGCGCGTGGTCCCAGGGGCGGAAGGCGGCCACGGACCCGTCGGTGCGGCGGTGGGCCTTGAGCCCCTCGAACGCGACCTGGCCGTAGTGCAGCCCGATCATGCCGGGGTGGATTGAGAAGTCCGCCAGGGGCGCCACCTCGGGCCGCGTCCAGCCGCCGGCCTCCGACCAGTCCATGAGGATCATGTGGTCGGTGAACGCCTCGCCGTGTCCGGGGTCGGCCACGGCCTTGGTGCGGCTCGGCTCGGTGACAGAGGTCATGGGTGAGCTCCTTCAGGCGAGGGGGGCGAAGAAGTAGGTGTCCCGGCGGGCGAACAGGCCGTCGTGACGGAAGCCGAAGTAGTCGGCGAACTCCAGGTCGACCGGGTTGCCGTCGTGCAGCACGCCGTGGAACGCGCCGAAGACGGCCACGTCGTCACCGTTCTCGACGACCCGTTCGATGACGTGGCCGCCCTCGCGGATCGTGCGTTCCCGCGTGTAGAAGTGCAGCAGGCCCTCCGGGCCGATCCGCGGGCCGTAGCCGGGCCGCCGGTAGACGGCGTCCGGTGCGAAGAGCGCGGCCATGGCCGGGGCGTCGCCCGCGTCGACCAGGGCGTAGAAGCGCATCACCTGACGGGTGCGGGACGCGCGCGTCACCGTTTCTTGCGTCATGCCGGCTGCCTCCTGGGTGAGGGGGTCATGGACCGCTCGGGACCCGGGTCGGGGTCCGTCGCGGGACGCTCCGCGGCTTGTTCCGTACGCCACCGCACCAGGTCACCGGTGCGGTACATGCGCTCGCCGGGGGCGCCGAAGGGGCAGGCCACGAACCGGGCGGCGGTCAGCCCCGGCTGGCCGGTGTAACCGTGGGCGAGGCCGATCCCCGCCATGTAGAGCTCGCCGACGACGCCCGGGGCGACGGGGTGCAACTGGTCGTCCAGGACGTACAGGCGCTTGCCGGGGACGGCACCGCCGACCGGGATGGTGCCGTGCTCGGCGTCGGCCGCGGTGATGTGGTGCGTGACCGTGAAGATCATGCTCTCCGCGGGGGAGTAGCCGTTGACCAGGCGCAGTCGGGGGAAGTCACGGATGAGGCGCATGACGTGTGGCACGGACGCGGCCTCGCCGCCGGTCATCACCTGGCGCAACCCGGCGAAGACCTCCGGGTACTCGTCGACGAGGAGGTTCAGCAGGCTCGCGGAGACGTGCATCGTGTCGACGCCGTGCCGCACCACCAGGTCGACGATGGCGTCGGCCTCCGGGCGCTGACCCGGCTGGAGCACACAGGCCGCCCCGGACATCAGCGGTCCGAACAGTTCGAGGGCGAACGCGTCCCAGGGGACCGGGGCGCACTGCAGCCAGACCCGGTCCGCGCCGAAGTCCACGTACCGCTGCCCGATCAGCGTGCCGACCACGGAGCGGTGCGGCGAGACGATGCCCTTGGGCAGGCCCGTGGAGCCGGACGTGAACATCACGCAGGCCGGGTCCTCGGGGCCCGCGACGCGCCCAAGCCCCTCGGAGGACCGCCCGGCGACGGCGGCCGCTTCCCGGTCCAGGTCGATCTCGGTGTGCTCCTGGCCGAGCCGTCCCGCGAGTTCCCCCGCGGTGATGACGCACGAGGCGCCGGTGCGGCGCAGGATGCCGGTGGCCCGCTCCTCGGGGAAGTCGGGGTCGAGCATGGTGTAGACGCCGCCGGCCTTGAGCGTCGCGAGGACCGCCACGACGAGGTCGACCCCGCGCGGCAGATGGACCGCGACCACGCTGCCGCGGACGACGCCCCGGTCCACCAGATGCCGGGCGAGCCGGTTCGCGCGGGCGTCCAGCTCCGCGTACGACACCCGCTGCTCCTCGAAGAGGAGGGCGGGCGCGTCAGGGGTGGCCGCCGCGCGCCGCTCCACGTGCTCGTGGACGCAGGTGTCACCGTCGGGGCGGTGACCGGGGTGCTCGTTCCACCGCTCAAGAACGGTCCGCCGCTCGTGCTCCGAGAGGACGGCCAACTCGCCGATGGGCACGTCGGGTTGGCCGAGCGCCCCGTCGAGGAGGCGGATGAGGCGCTCGGCCAGCCGGTCCACCACCGCACGGTCCAGGACGTCCGTCGCGTACTTCAGGTGCACGCGGATTCCGGCGGGCCGCCCCTGACCGTCGTGGCGCTCGGCGAACTCCACGGTGAGGTCGTGCGCCGCACCGCGCCCGGCGTGCGGGACCGCGTCCACCACGCCGTCCGCGACCCAGACCTCCGCGTCGAGACCGGTGAAGCGGACCCCCGGGGCGTTATGGCCCGGCACCAGCAGCACCTGGAAGAGAGGGGTGTCGGGGAGTGCCCCGTCGGCGGCCAGCCCCGCGACCACCTGGTCGAAGGGCAGGTCGGCGTGGTCGTGTGCCTCCTGCCCCGCCGTACGGGCCCGGTTCACCAGCTCCCGGAAACAGGGGTTGCCCGACACGTCGGTGCGCAGCACGACGGTGTCGGCGAAGCGCCCCACCAGATCGGGCACGCTCCCCGCGGAGCCACCCGCATCGGCCCCGTTCGCCTCCGGCGCGCGGCGACCCGGCGTGAGGGTCCCCAGCGGGATGTCCGTACCGGCGCCTAGCCGGTTCAGCAGGGCCGCGACGGCGGCCTGCATCAGCGTGCACACCGAGGTCCGCTGCTCCCCGGCGAACGCCAGGACACCTTCATGCAGGGGCCGTTCGAGATCCGCGGTCACCACGTCGTACCGCGGAGGACGACCGGTGGGGGCGCGGCGCGGCCTGGCGACCGGCAGCGTGGGATCCTTCGGCAGGTCCTCCAACGCTTTCCGCCAGTAGGTGAGTTGCCGCGCCGCGAGCCCGCTCGGTTCGTCGGGGGTGCGCAGCCGCTCGTGCTTGCCCGCCACGTTTTCGGCGTACGGGAGCGGCAGCGGCGGCCAGTCGGGGGCGGTGGCGCGGCACCGGGCGTCGTACGCGGCCGCCAGGTCACGCACCAGCGGCGGCACGGACCAGCCGTCGGCCGCTAGGGCGTGCACGACGACCAGCAACAGGTGCTCACCGGGGGCGACTTCGAAGAGTTCGGCGCGCAGCGGGATCCCCTGGGCGAGGTCGAAGGCGCGTCCTGCGGCACGGGCCACATCGGCGCGCAAAGCATCGGGCGTGCTCGCGGTGACCGACCAGGGAACGACCGCGTCGGCCACGTCGAGCACCCGCTGGCACGGCTGCCCCGCTCGCTCCGCGTAGACCGTGCGCAGCGCCTCGTGCCGGCCGACCACGTCGCCGACCGCTTCGCGCAGCGCTCCGGCGTCGAGGGGGCCGCGCAACCGGACGCCGAGCGAGAGGTGGTGGGCGCCGTCCGGCCCTCCGGACCGCCGGAGCGACCACAGCCGTGATTGTGCGGACGAAAGCGGAATCACCGGTCACTCGCCTCTCGGGTTCACGGAATCCAGGAACACGCCTTGCTTTCGCGGAACGGGCTTTTCCAGTGATGTCGGCAACGGCCGAAATACCATTCCCGGGTGCGGGATCCAGGGGAAAGGAAAGCCTCGGACAAACCGTAGTCTCAGGCGATCCGCGTGGTCGGCAGGTCCACCGGCAGTTTCCCCGGCACGGCACGCGGGAACGGCGACGGGCGGGCTTTGTCGCGGAAACTGCCCGCCACCTGCCCGGACAACTGCCGGACCGAACCCGCACCCCTTTGTACGCTCGACGCGACCGAGCGGCCGCGGCCCTCACGAGAGAGAAGGACAGAGCCCATGGCGAATCCCTTCGAAAACGAAGAGGGCCGGTATCTGGTCCTCGTCAACGACGAGGAGCAGCACTCCCTGTGGCCCGCCGCGATCGAGGTCCCCGCGGGCTGGCGCACGGCGTACGGCGAGGACAGCCGCGCCGCGTGCCTCGCCCACATAGAGGAGACCTGGACGGACATGCGTCCCGCGGGCCTGCGGCGTGAGATGGACGAGGTGGCCTCCTAGCCATGACCGACCAGGTGCTTCAGGACGCGTCGGTCGTACGGCCGGAGCCCAGGCCCGCCGCGGCGCACAGGATCGTCTGCCTCGGCTTCTGCGGTGGAGGGACGGGACCGTACCGGGACTGGCCGGGACTGCTGGCCGATGACACCGAACTCGCCCTGGTCTGCTACCCGGGCCGCGAGGGCCGGTTCGCCGAGGAGTTCGCCACCAGCTGGGACGAACTCGCCGCGGACGCCACGGAGTCGGTGGTGCGGGCCGCGGGCGGACTCCCGTACACGCTGTTCGGACACAGCATGGGCGGCTGGATGGCCTTCGACGTCGCCGCCCGCCTCGAAGCGCGCGGCGGGCACGCCCCCGAGCGGCTGATCGTCTCCTCCTGCAACGCCCCGGACCGCGGCGTCACCGAACGCGACCGCTTCCCCCGCATCGAGGACGCCGACGGTCAACTCCTGGACTGGATGCAGGAGATCGGCCTGCTTCCCCCCTACGTCGTGGAGGACGCGGACCTCAGCGAGATGGCGGTCGAGCTGATGCGCGCCGACATCCTCGTACGCGACTCCTACCGGCCCGCGCCCGGTGCCTCCGTCACCCTGCCCGTGCAGGTCCTGTACGGCGCGGACGACGCGGTCATCGAACCCGCGGTCGCCGAACAGTGGGCTCGGGTGGCCCGCGGCGAGCTGCGTGTGGACGCGCTTCCCGGCGGCCACTTCTACACGAAGCCGCTGTGGAAGGCCCTGCCCGAGCACTTCGCGCCGCGAGAGGAACTCTGATGACGCTCCAATGGACCGAGGAGCCCGGCACCCCGGCGACGACCGTGGTCGAGGGCGTGGCCACCCTCGACGAGGCACACGCCTGGGTGCGCGCCCACCACACCGCACTGCGCGAGGCGCTCGACCGGTACGGCGCGCTCTACGTGCGGGGCCTGCCGATCGCGGACGCCGGGGACTTCGCGGCGGTGCGCGACAGCTTGTTCGCGGCGCGCGCCAAGTACCAGGAGAAGGCCACCCCGCGCAGCGACTTCGGCGACGACGTGTTCTCCTCCACGGACCTGCCGCCGTCGCAGGCCATCCGGATGCACAACGAGAACAGCTACACCCTCACCTTCCCCGGGCTGCTCCTCTTCTGCTGCCTCGTCGCCCCGGAACAAGGCGGCGCCACGCCCGTCGCGGACGTCCGACGGGTCCTCGCCGAGCTGCCGCCCGAGCTGGTGGAGCGCTTCCGTACGCATGGATGGGAGCTGACCCGCAACTACGCCGAACACATCTCGCTGGACTGGCGCACCGCCTTCGCCACCGAGTCCCGCGCGGACGTCGAGCGCTACTGCACCGAGAACCGGATCAGCTGGGAGTGGGGCGCGGACGACACCCTGCGGACGCGGCAGTCGCGCGCGGCCCTGATCCGGCATCCGCGCACCGGCGACGAGGTGTGGTTCAACCACGTGGCCTTCTGGAGCGAGTGGGCCCTCGACCCGGACATCCGCGACGTCCTGGTCGGCGAGTTCGGCCCCGACGGACTGCCCTTCACCACGGCCCTCGGCGACGGGACCCCGCTGACCGCCGAAGAGGTCGCCGTCCTCGACGCGGCCTACGAGCGCGCGACGGTCCGGCGTACCTGGCAGCCGGGTGACCTGCTCCTGGTCGACAACGTCCTCGCCGCACACGGCCGCGACCCCTTCCGGGGCGACCGCAGGATCGTCGTCGCGATGGGGGAGCCGGTGGCGGTCGCTGACTGCAATCCGGTGGGGCCCACGGGAGAGGCGAGCGCGTCGGGGGCGGAGGGCCGGGCGGCCGTCGTGAGCTGAGGGGTGGCCGCCCCGAAGACCCCGTCTCCGCATATCCGGGTGGAGCCCTCGCGGGTTCCCTCTCCGCGGACCCGCCGCCCCACCTCCGCACCCGCCGGACGTCCTGTTCAGACGAAGGAGCCTGTGATGCACGCGAGTTCCATCGGCGCGACCGAGGTCGCGCCCGCCGGGCAGGACGGGGCGACCGTCCCGGCCGACCGGGACCGGGGCGGCGCCCCCGACCCGCTCTCCCGCTTCCGGACCGCCGTCACCGCGCACCCCGGTCGCACGGCCGTCGCGACGCCCACCGGTGAGCGGCTCACGTTCGCCCAACTCGACGCGCGGGCACGCTCGTTGGCGGCCGCCCTGACCGGCGCGGGAGTCCGCCCCGGAGCCGTCGTCGGCGTCAGCCTGCCGCGCGGGCCCGCGCTGGTCGCCGCGCTGCTCGCGGCCTGGCGGGCGGGCGCCGCGTACGTGCCGCTCGATCCGGCGTACCCGGGGGAGCGGCTCGACTACATGGCGCGGGACGCGGGCGTCTCGGTGGTGATCGCGGAACCGGGCGGCGACCACACCTGGAGCGAGGACGTACGGGTGCTCGCGCCCGACGCCGCGACGGTCTTCCCGACGCCGGAGGCCACGGTGTCCCCGGGCACGCCCGCGTACGTGATCTACACATCGGGCTCCACGGGCCGGCCCAAGGGCGTCACCGTGACCCGGGGCGGCGTGGCCCACCTGATGGGTTCGCTGGAGCGCGGCGGGATCTACCCGGACACCCCCGGACGAGTCGCGTGGAACGCCAGCGTCTCCTTCGACGCGTCCGTACAGCAGTGGGTCCGGGTCTGCCGAGGCGACACCCTCGTCCTGCTCGCCGAGGAACTGCGCGCCGAACCCGAGGCGCTGGCCGCCCACTTGACGCGGCACGACGTGACCGACCTGGACGCGACGCCCTCGCACTGGATCGCGCTGCGCGACCAGGTGACGGCGGCCGCGGCGACCCTGCCCGACCGTCCGCTGCGCCTGCTCCTGGGCGGCGAACCGGTGCCGCCCGCGATGTGGGCGGACCTGACGGAGCTCGCCGGGCGCGGGATCGTGCGGGCCGTGAACCTCTACGGGCCCACCGAGTGCACCGTCGACGCCACGGCGGCATGGGTCGGCGGGGACGCCGCCCACATCGGCGCGCCGCTGCCCGGCGTCGGCGCGCACGTCCTCGACGACGCGCTCGCGCCGAGCACCGAGGGCGAGCTGTACCTGACCGGCGACGGCCTGGCCCAGGGGTACTGGCGCCGCGCCGCGCTCACCGCCGAGCGTTTCGTCGCCTCGCCGTTCGGGCCCGCGGGCAGCCGCATGTACCGCACCGGCGACCGGGTGCGGCGCAGGGCGGACGGGGGCCTCGACTACCTCGGCCGCGCCGACCAGCAGGTGAAGGTGAACGGCTTCCGCGTCGAACCGGGCGAGATCGAGGCGGCGCTGACGGACCATCCGGACGTCGGCGCCGGCGTGGTCGCCGTACGCCAGGACGCCACCGGCGCCGCGCTCGCCGGATACGTCGTCGCCAGGCCCGGCGCGACCCTCGACCTGACCGGCCTGCGCGCGTGGCTCGGGGAGCGGCTGCCCGCCCACATGGTCCCCTCGCTCACCTCGCTCGCGGAGCTGCCCTACGGGGTGGGCGGCAAGGTCGACCGTGCGGCGCTGCCCGAACCGGCACCCGCGGCCGACGAGGGGCCGGGCGACGGCGCCCTGCCCGAGGGCGAGTTCGAGGTGACCGTGGCCGAGGCGTGGCAGGAGGTGCTCGGCAGGGACCGGGTCCTCGCCACGGACGACTTCTTCGCCATGGGCGGCCATTCGTTGATGGCGCTGCGCGTCGTGGCGAACCTCAAACGACGCCTCGGCGTGGTCATTCCGACCAAGCTCGTCTATCAGTACCCGGCGCTGCGCGACCTGGCCCGCGAGGCGGCCCGCCTGAAGGACGCCTGAGCCGCCCCCGCAAGGCCGCATCGTTTTCCTCATCACCCTTTCCGCATAGGCGCGTTGCTGCCCGAAGCTGCCGCTCTTAGCTGCCGCCCACGCCCTGCGGAAGACATTACCTTCAAGAGATACGTCAAGAGATACGAGAGCCGTCGAAAGGCGGCTCGGAGAACCGTCCGGAAGTCCTTGGGGAACGAACAGAACCGATTTCCCGGAGAAAAGAGGATCCCGACATGCAGCAGGCCCCAGCAGCCGAGATGCCCCGTCCCGAGCGCCTTCCCGACACCCCGCAGAAACACCTCACCTCCGCGACGACCCGCGACGTGCTGAGAATTCAGCACAAGATGCTGATGGCGATCCGCAGGCATCTCGACGCGGAGGGATTCGTGGAGATCAGGGTGCCCATCATCGGGCCCGTGACCGACCCCGGGGCCCGTGGCGCCAAGCAGGTCGACATCGACTACTACGGCCGCCGCTACAAGCTCATGACCAGCGCGATCCTCTACAAGCAGGCGTCGCTGCTCGCGTTCGACAAGATCTTCTGCATCGCGCCCAACGTGCGCCTCGAACCGCTGGAGACCGCGGGCACCAGCCGCCATCTCGCCGAGTTCAACCAGATCGACGTCGAGGCGGCGGGCCACTCCCGCGAGCAGATCATGAAGGTCGCGCAGGAGATCGTGGTGTGCGCGGTGCGCGAGGCCGTCGAGTCGATGCCCGAGGAGCTGGAGCGCCTCGGGCGCGACACCGACCTCTTCGGGGAGCTGCTGCGGCGGCCGTTCGACCGGATCTCGCACGCCGACGCCGTCAGCGAGGTCGGCGGCGACCCGTACGCCGAGATCGACTGGGAGAGCGAGGCCCGCATCTCCAGGAAGGCCACCCGGCCCTTCTTCGTCACCGACTACCCCAAGGGCTCGCGCGGCTTCTACGACCGCGAGAGCCGCGAACTGCCCGGTGTCCTGCGCAACTTCGACCTCCTCGCCCCCGAGGGGTACGGAGAGCTCGCCAGCGGCGGCGAGCGCGAGTTCGAGTACGCGCGGATCGTGACGCGCATGCGGGAGACCGGCGAGAACGCCTCGAAGTACGCCTGGTACCTCGACATGGTCCGCGACGGGATTCCCGACAGCGCGGGCTTCGGCATCGGCCTCGAACGCCTCACCCGGTACATCACCGGCGTCGAGCACATCTGGGAGGCGACCGCGTACCCCAAGCTCCCCGGCGTCTACTCGCCCTGAGCCGCCCCACCCCTGATCCACCCCGGCGCCGAAGCGGCGCCGGAACCGTGTTCTGACCCTTCGGCCCGGCGGACAAGGTGACGGAAACCATGTGGAGCGAGAACGACATGAACTGGCTGCCCCTGACGTCGGTCGAGCTCGACGCCCCCGCGCCGCTGGGCCCGCACGGGCACGTCCGCCTCATCTCCTCGGACACGGTCCTGCGCGCGGACGACGGCGGCACCTCGTCCGTCGGCGTCCTGGAGTTCCTGGGGCGCGCGGACGACCAGGTGAAGGTGCGGGGCTTCCGGGTGGAGCCGCGTGAGGTGGAAGCGGTGGTCGCCGGCTGCCCCGGGGTCGCCCAGTGCGCGGTGGTGGCCCGCGAGGAGGAAACCGGCGGCCGTCGCCTCGTCGCGTACGTGGTGGGCGCGGCCGACGCCTCGGTCGACGCGGAGGCGGTGCGTGCCGCGGTTGGCCTGGTCCTGCCGGACTACATGGTGCCGTCGGCGGTCGTGGTGCTCGACGCGCTGCCGCTGACGGCCAACGGCAAGCTGGACCGGGGCGCCCTGCCCGCCCCGGGGACGGGCGGCGGCGCGGGGCCGGGCCGTTGGCCGCGGACACCTGAAGAGGAGGTGCTGTGCGGGCTGTTCGCCGAGGTCCTGGGACTTCCCCGGGTCGGTGTGGACGACGACTTCTTCTCCATGGGCGGGCACTCGCTGTCGGCGACCCGCCTGGTCTCGCGGGCGCGGTCACGGATGGGCGTCGAGCTGAGCGTGCGCGACCTCTTCGCCGCGCCCTCGGTGGCCGGTCTCGCCGCCCGCTTGCGGGTCGACGAGGAATCCTCGCGTCCCGAACTCCGCGCGGGCGAGCGGCCCGAGGCCGTGCCGCTGTCGTTCGCGCAGCACCGGCTCTGGTTCCTGCGGGAGTGGGAAGAGGGCGGTGTCGCCTACAACATCCCGCTTGCCGTGCGGCTGCGCGGCGCGGTCGACGCGGCCGCCCTGCGCCGCGCGCTCGGCGACGTGGTCGCCCGCCACGAGGTCCTGCGCACCCGCTATCCCGCGACGGACGGCGAGCCGCGGCAGGAGGTCGCAGGCCACGCCGAGATCCCGCTCCTCATCTCCGACCTGGGCGAGAGCACCCTGTCGGAGCGCGTGGACGCCGCCGCCGACCACCGCTTCGACCTGGCCGTCGAGGGCCCGCTGCGGTGTGAGCTGCTCCGGATCGCCGCCGACGACCACGTGCTGCTCCTGGTGCTGCACCACATCGCGGGCGACGGCTGGTCGCTGGCGCCGCTGGCCCGTGACCTCTCGGTGGCGTACGCGGCGCGCAGCGCGGGCACCAGCCCCGGCTGGCCCGCGCTGCCCGTCCAGTACGCGGACTACGCGCTGTGGCAGCGCGAACTGCTCGGCGACGCGGCCGATCCCACGAGCCTCCAGTCCCGCGAAATCGCCTACTGGCGAACCCAGTTGGCGGACGCACCCGCCGAAGTGGAGCTGCCCACCGACCGTCCGCGTCCCGCGGTCGCCTCCTACCAGGGCCGTTCGGTCACCGTCGAGGTGCCCGCCGTGCTGCACGCGGGTCTGGTCGGTCTGGGCCGTGCGTCGGGCGCGACGCTGTTCATGGTGGTGCAGGCGGCCCTGTCCGCACTCTTCTCCCGGCTGGGCGGCGGCACCGACATTCCGCTGGGCACGGCGGTGGCGGGACGCGCGGACGACGCCCTGGACGATCTCGTCGGCTTCTTCGTCAACACGCTGGTGCTGCGCGCCGACGTCTCGGGCGACCCCACCTTCCGCGAGCTGCTCGACCGGGTGCGCGCCACCGACCTGGACGCGTACGCCCATCAGGACCTGCCCTTCGAACGCGTCGTGGAAGCCCTCAACCCGGCTCGCTCCGGCGCCCGGCACCCCCTCTTCCAGCACATGCTCGTCCTCCAGGACAGCGCTGCCCTCGACGTCACCTTCCCCGGCGTCACCTCGAACGCCGTGCCGCTGGACCGCAGGTCGGCCAAGTTCGACCTGACGTTCTTCGTCGAGGAGACCTTCGACGAGGACACGGGCGGCACCGCGAACGGGCTGCGGTGTGACGTCGAGTACGCCACCGACCTCTACGACCGCGCCACCGTGGAGACCCTGACAGGACGGTTCCTGCGGCTGCTCGCATCAGTCGTCGCGGACCCTGACCTGCCGGTCTCCCGCGTCGCACTCCTCGAACCCCAGGAGGAACGGCGCGTCCTCACGGAGTGGAGCGGCGCCCACGCACCTGCGCCGCGGCCCCGGGCCGTGCACGAGGTCTTCGAGGAGCAGGCGCGCACGCACCCCCACCGGACCGCCCTCGTCCACGGCGAGGCCCACGTCACCTACACCGGACTCAACGCGCGGGCCAACCGGATCGCCCGCCACCTCGCCGGACGGGGCGTCGGCCGCGACCAGGTGGTGGGGATCCTCCTGGACCGGGGCACCGACCTGGTGGCCTCGCTCCTCGCCGTTCTCAAGACGGGCGCCGCCTACACGCTCCTGGACCCCTCCTTCCCCCAGGAGCGGCTGCGCACGGTCGTGGACACGGTCCGGGCGCGGGTGATCGTCTCCGACGGCTCCCTGCCCGAGCGCCTCGGCACCGACACGCGCCTGCTGCTCCTCGACGAGGAAGCGGCGGCCGTCGCGGCGCACCCGGCAGGGGACCTGGGCATCGCCTGTCCGCCCGACGCCCCCGCCTGTGTCATGTTCACCTCGGGCTCGACCGGCGTCCCGAAGGGCGTGGTGGCGCCGCACCGCGCGGTGGCGTCGACCTTCCTCGGCCAGGACTATCTGGAGTTCCGCGCCGACGACGTGTACCTCCAGTCGTCGCCGGTCTCGTGGGACGCGTGCGCCCTGGAGATCTTCGGCGCCCTCTTCCACGGCGGGCGCTCGGTGCTGCCGAGGGAGCGCAAGACCGACATCGACGAACTGGCGGAGCTGGCAGGGGCACACGGCGTGACCGTCCTCCAGGTCTCCGCGACCCTGTTCAACCTCTTCGTCGACGAGCGGCCCGAGATCCTCGCCGGCCTGCGCACCGTGATGACCGCGGGCGAGGCGGCATCCGTGGAGCACGTCACGAAGGCCCGGGAGCTGTTCCCCGCCCTCACCGTCGTCAACGGATACGGCCCCGTCGAGTCCATGGGCTTCACCACCAGCCACACCGTGACCGACCTCGCCCCCACCGCCACTTCCGTACCCATCGGCACCCCGTTGGCGGGCAAACGCGCCTACCTGCTCGGGCCGCGGCTCCAGCCGGTCCCGGTCGGCGTGCCCGGCGAACTGTACGTGGCGGGCGCGGGCCTCGCCGACGGCTATGCGCGCAGGCCCGCGCTCACCGCCGAGCGGTTCGTCGCCGACCCGTACGCCCCCGGCCAGCGCATGTACCGCACGGGCGACCGCGCCCGCTGGAACCGCGACGGCGTCCTGGAGTTCCTCGGCCGCGCGGACGACCAGGTGAAGGTGCGCGGCTTCCGGGTGGAACCGCGCGAGGTGGAGGCGGCGCTCGCCGGATGCGCCGGGGTGAACCAGTGCGCGGTGGTGGCCCGCGCGGACGGCGCGGCGGGCCGTCGCCTGGTCGCGTACGTGGTGGGCACGGCCGGGGAGCCGGTCGACGCGGAGGCGGTGCGTGCCGCCGTGGGCCTGGTCCTGCCGGACTACATGGTGCCGTCGGTCGTCATGGTCCTGGACGCGCTGCCCCTGACGGCCAACGGCAAGCTCGACCGGCGCGCCCTGCCGGTCCCCGTGGCGGGCGGTGTCACCGAGGGCGGCCGCGCCCCGCGCACACCGCAGGAGGAGCTGCTGTGCGGGCTGTTCGCCGAGGTGCTCGGGATGGCACGGGTCGGCGTGGACGACGACTTCTTCGCCCTCGGCGGGCATTCGCTCTCGGCGACGCGGCTCGTCTCACGGGTGCGCTCGCGGCTCGGCGCCGAACTGAGCCTGCGCGATCTCTTCGCGGCGCCCACCGCGGCGGGCGTGGCCGCGCTGATCCGCGACGCCGACGCGGCGCGCCCGGCGCTGCGCGCGGGCGAGCGGCCCGAGGTCGTGCCGCTGTCGTTCGCACAGCACCGGCTCTGGTTCATGCGGGAGTGGCAGGAGGGCGGCTCCGCCTACAACATCCCGCTCGCCGTGCGGCTGCGCGGCGCGGTCGACGAAGAGGCGCTGCGGCGCGCGCTCGGGGACGTCGTCGCCCGGCACGAGACGCTGCGGACGAGCTTCCCCGCGACCGGCGGGGAGCCCCGGCAGGAGATCGTCGACGACGTCGAGGTCCCGTTGCTGGTCTCCGAGGTGAGCGAGGACTCCCTGTCGGTACGGGTGGCGGCGGGCGCGGGCCACAACTTCGACCTGGCGGCCGAACCGCCGTTGCGGTGCGAGCTGTTCCGGGTCGCCGCCGACGATCACGTACTGCTCCTGGTGCTGCATCACATCGCGGGCGACGGCTGGTCGCTGGTGCCGCTGGCGCGGGACCTGTCGGTGGCGTACGCGGCGCGCCGCGCGGGCGAGGGCCCGGGGTGGGCCGCGCTGCCGGTCCAGTACGCGGACTACGCGTTGTGGCAGCGCGGGCTGCTCGGCGACGCGGCCGACCCTGCCAGCATCCAGTCCCGTGAACTGGCTTACTGGCGAGCGCAGTTGGCGGGCGCGCCCGACGAACTGACACTGCCGACGGACCGGCGGCGCCCCGAGGCGGCCTCGTACCGAGGACGCACGGCCTCGGTGGATGTGCCCGCGGCGGTGCACGCGGGCCTGGTCGATCTCGGCCGCGCCTCGGGCGCGACGCTGTTCATGGTCCTTCAGACGGCCCTCGCCACGCTGTTCTCCCGGCTGGGCGGCGGCACCGACATTCCGCTCGGTACAGCCGTGGCGGGGCGCACCGACGAGGCGCTCGACCAGCTCGTCGGCTTCTTCGTGAACACCGTGGTGCTGCGGACCGACGTCTCAGGCGATCCGACCTTCCGTGAGCTGCTCGACCGGGTGCGCGCCACCGATCTGGACGCGTACGCCCATCAGGACCTGCCCTTCGAACGCGTGGTGGAAGTGCTCAACCCGGACCGGTCGACCGCCAGGAACCCCCTCTTCCAGCACATGCTCGTCCTCCAGAACAACGACGTCGCCACCTTCGAGTTCACCGGCACCCAGGCGCGGCCGCACCCCATCGAGCACCGCGCCGCCAAGTTCGACCTCACCGTCAGCGTGGCGGAGACGCCCCCGGACGACGGCGGACTCCCGGGCCTGCGCGCCGAGTTCGAGTACGCCGTGGACCTCTACGACCACGAGACCGTCGAGATCATGGCGCGGCGCTTCCTCCGCGTCCTGGAGTCGGCCGTCGCCGACCCCGACGCTCCCGTCGGCGCCGCGGAGATCCTCGACGGCGGGGAGCGCCGCCGGATCCTCGACGCCTGGGGCGCCGGGCTCCCCGCCGAGCTGTGGCGGCGGCTTGCCGCCCCCACCGGTCCGGAGTGCGAGCGCACCGCGTACGTCCTGGATGCCGGGCTCCGGCCCGTACCTGCCGGGGTCACCGGCGACGTGTACCTCGCCGCCGCACCGACCGCCGCGACCGATGACGACCGGCTCGTCGACAGTCCCTTCACGCCCGAAGGCCGGATGTACCGGACCGGGCACAAGGCCCGCTGGCGGCCCGACGGCACCCTCGTACTCACCGAGGCCCCGGAGCAGGGCACCACCAAGACGGACGCAGCTCCCCGCCAGGTCGCGGCCGGGCCGCGCGCCCCGCGCACCCCCCAGGAAGAGGTGCTGTGCGGCCTCTTCGCCGAGGTGCTCGGCGTGCCACGGGTCGGCATGGACGACAACTTCTTCCAGCTCGGCGGCTATTCGCTCATCGCCACCCGGCTCATCAGCCGCATCCGCACGGTGCTCGGCGCCGAAGTGGGCATCCGCCGGCTGTTCTCCGCGCCGACCCCGGCGGGCGTCGCCGGACTGCTGAGGGATGCCGACGAGGCGCGGCCGGTGCTGCGGGCGGGGGAGCGGCCCGCGGTGCTGCCGCTGTCGTTCGCGCAGTACCGCCTGTGGTTCATGCGGGAGTGGGAGGAGGGCGGCGCCGCCTACAACATCCCCCTCGCCGTACGGCTGCGCGGCGCGGTGGACGAGGGGGCCCTGCGGCGCGCGCTCGGCGACGTGGTCGCCCGGCACGAGGCCCTGCGCACCCGTTACCCCGCGACGGGCGGCGAGCCGCGACAGGAGATCGTCGACGACGTCGAGGTCCCGCTGCTGGTCTCCGAGGTGAGCGAGGAGTCGCTCGCGGAGCATGTCGAGTCGGCCGCGGGCCACCGCTTCGACCTGGCGGCCGAGCGTCCCTTGCGCTGCGAGCTCTTCGAGGTGGCCGCCGACGACCACGTCCTCGTCCTGGTGCTCCATCACATCGCGGGCGACGGCTGGTCGTTGGCGCCGCTGGCGCGGGATCTCTCGCTGGCGTACGCGGCACGTCGTGGCGGGTCGGCCCCGGCGTGGACCGAACTGCCCGTGCAGTACGCCGACTACGCCCTGTGGCAGCGCGAGCTGCTCGGCGACGAGAGCGATCCGGCTAGCGTGCACGCCCATCAACTGGCGTATTGGCGAGGCCAGTTGGCCGGTCTGCCCGCCGAGCTCGAACTCCCGCTCGACCATCCGCGCCCCGCGGTCGCCTCCTACCGGGGCAGGACCGTCTCGGTCACCGTGCCCGCAGCGGTGCACGCGCGGCTGATCGGCCTGGGCAGGGACTCCGGCGCGACGCTGTTCATGGTGGTGCAGGCGGCCCTCGCCACGCTGTTCTCGCGGCTGGGCGGCGGCACCGACATTCCGCTCGGGACGGCCGTCGCCGGGCGCACCGACGACGCGCTCGACGACCTCGTCGGCTTCTTCGTGAACACGCTGGTGCTGCGCACCGACCTGTCGGGCGACCCCACCTTCCGTGAGCTGCTCGACCGGGTGCGCGCAACCGACCTGGACGCGTACGCCCATCAGGACCTGCCCTTCGAACGCGTGGTGGAAGCCCTCAACCCCGCCCGCTCCACCTCCCGCAACCCGCTCTTCCAGCACATGCTGATGCTGCGCACCGCGAGCGCGGGCACCTCCCTCGACCTCCCCGGGATCGAGGCGTCGGAGTTCCCCGCGATCGCCCACATCGCCGAGTTCGACACGTTCTTCGCCGCCCAGGAGTGCTTCGACGACGCGGGCGAACCGGCGGGCCTGCGCTGGGACATCGAGTACGCCACCGACCTCTTCGACCACGCCACCGTCGACACCATGGCCGCCCGCCTCGTCAGCCTCCTCACGGGCGTGGCCGAGCACCCCGACGAGCCCCTCAGCCAGGTCGAGTTGCTCGATCCGGAGGAACACCGCCGCATCCTCACCGAGTGGAGCGGCCACACCACCGTGCTCGCCGACGAGCGGCCCGTGCACGAGCTGTTCGAGGAGCAGGCGCGCCTGCGGCCCGACGCCACCGCGCTCGTCCTCGGCAGCCGCCGGCTGACCTTCGGGGAGCTCAACTCCCGTGCGAACTCCCTCGCCTGGGAGCTGGTCCGCCGCTGGATCGGTCCCGAGGACCGCGTCACCGTACTCCTCGAACGCTCCGTCTCGTCCGTGGTCGCGCTGCTCGCCGTGCTCAAGGCCGGCGCCACCTACGTGCCCGTCGACACCGGGCACCCCTCGGACCGCATCGCGTACATCCTCGACGACGCGGAGTCCCGGCTGACCCTGACCAACCTGGCGGCCCTCGCCACCCTGGACGGCCTCGACCCCGGGCCCGTCCTGCTCCTCGACCACCTGGAGGACGGCGCGGAGAGCGGGCCCGAGGACGCGGCCGTCGCAGGTCCTGACTGCCACGTCCTGTCGCAGGACCCCACCGACGCCGAGCGGGTCACCCCGCTCGACCCCGCCCACCCGGCGTACGTCCTCTACACCTCGGGCTCCACCGGGCGGCCCAAGGGCGTCGTCGTGGAGCACCGAAACCTCACCAACATGTGCCACGCGCACCGTGTGTCGCTCTTCACCGAGCACCTGCTGGCCACCGGCCGCGACACCGCGCGGATCGCGTTCACCGCGCCGCTGTCCTTCGACGCCTCCTGGGTGTGGGTCGTCGCCATGTGCCTGGGCCACGAACTCCACCCGCTCACCGAGGCCGACCGGCGCGACCCGGCCGCCGTGGTGCGCTACATCGGACGGCACGGCGTGGACCTCCTGGACACCACCCCCACGTACGGCCTGGAGATGCTGGAGCACGGCCTCCTCTCGACGCCCGAACTCACCCCGCGCAGCATCACGCTGGGCGGCGAGGCCATCCCCGAACCCCTGTGGCGGCGGCTGCTCGAAGAGGAGGGCACCACCGGCTACAACTGCTACGGGCCCACCGAGTGCACCGTCGAGACGCTCACCGCGCCCCTGGAGGGCTCGCCGACACCCGTCCTCGGCCGTCCCATGAGCAACATGCGGGTGTACGTCCTGGACGGGGCGCTGCGGCCGGCACCGCCGGGGGTGACCGGTGAGCTGTACATCGCGGGCCGCGGTCTCGCCCGCGGCTACTCCGGGCGCGCCGCGCTCACCGCGGAACGCTTCGTGGCCTCGCCGTTCGGCCCCGCGGGTACGCGCATGTACCGCTCGGGAGACCTCGCCCGCTGGCGGCAGGACGGCAGTCTCGAATTCTGCGGGCGCGCCGACGACCAGGTGAAGCTCCGCGGATTCCGCATCGAGCTCGGCGAGATCGAGGCGGTACTCAGCGGCCACCCGGGGATCGCGCACACCGCGGTCGTGGTCCGCGAGGACCGGCCGGGCGACCAGCGCCTCGTCGCGTACGTGGTGGCGGCCGGCGACCAGGGCGAGGGCGCCGACGAGGCCGACCGCGCCACCGACCCCGCGGCCCTGCGCCGCTTCCTCTCCGAGTCGCTGCCCGAGTACATGGTCCCCGCCGCCTTCGTGCCGCTGGACGCCCTGCCCGTGACCGGCAACGGCAAGCTGGACCGGCGCGCGCTGCCCGTGCCCGAGTACGGCAGCGTCGGCCGGCGCCCGGACACCGACCTCGAACGGCTCCTCGGCGAGCTGTTCGCCGAGGCGCTCGACGTGCCCGACGTCGGTGTCGACGACAGCTTCTTCAACCTGGGCGGCCACTCGTTCCTGGTCACCCGCCTGGTGAGCCGCATCCACGCGCGGTGCGCGGACCACACCGGTCTCGCCGCTCTCACGCTTCAGGACTTCTTCCAGACGCCGACCGTCGCGGGACTCGCCGCGCGGGCGGGCGGCGGCGCCACCCCGCCGGGCTCCGGCGTGCTCCTGCCGCTGAGCACCACGGGCAGCCTCCCGCCGCTCTTCTGCGTCCACCCCGTGACCGGTCTGAGCTGGTGCTACGGCGGCCTGGCCGGTGAGTTGACCGACCGTCCCGTCTACGGGCTCCAGGCGCGGCGGCCCGCCGAGGGCGCTGCGGCGGACGCTTGGGAGGAGGAGCGGCCCGCCGACCTGGACGCGCTCGCCGACGACTACCTCGCCCACCTCCGCGAGGTGCGGCCGCACGGCCCCTACCACCTGCTCGGCTGGTCCCTCGGCGGGAACATCGCCCACGCGATGGCCTGCCGCCTGCGCGCACAGGGCGAGGAGGTGGCGCTCCTCGCGCTCCTCGACTCCTATCCGATGGACGCCGACGGCACCGCGCCCGCGTTCGACCCGGCCGAGATCGCGGGATTCCTGCGCAGGGAGGGCGGCGACTGGCCGGAACAGCAACCCGCCTTCGTCGCCTCCCTCACCACCGCCGCCGCACACACGGTCAGGCTCGTCGAGGAGGCGGAGCCCGCCGCCTACCCGGGGGACGTCCTCCACTTCACGGCGGCCCTGGGACGGGACGACACCGCGCCGTCGGCCGCGGACTGGCGCGCGTACGTCGAAGGGGACATCGAGACCCACCCGATCGACTGCGAGCACCTGGACATGACACGACCCGCGCCGCTGAAGGACATCGCCGCGGTCCTGAACCGCGCCCTCGCCGGGAGTCCCGCGCAGCGGTGACCCCGCACCCACACCATCCCGCACGCACACCCACACCACCCCGCACCCACGCACGGTCGAAGGAAGGAAGTGCCGGCGCCATGGCCGAAGAGAGCATCCTCCACTACGAGTTGTCCCCCGACGAGGCACGCCGGTTAAGGGACGGGAGCGCCCGGCTCGCCGACAGCCTGCCCGACGCGACGGACCCGGCGGGCTACGACCGCAACCCGTTCGCCGACGCGGGACTCCCTGACGGGCTGCGCACGACCCTGGAGCGGTTCCGCCGCACCGAGGACCACGTGGGGCTCGTCGTGCACGGCTTCCCCGTCGACGACGACGCCGTCGGCGCGACCCCCGAGCACTGGGAGCGCACCGACCCGAGCGGCTCCACCCGCGAGCCCGACCACTTCCTCGCCATGTGCTCGACGGCGCTCGGCGACCCCTACAACTGGCTGACCCTGCAACTCGGCCGCATGGTCCAGGACGTGCTGCCCATCCGCGGCGACGAGGACCGGCCCACCGGGCACGGCAGCGAGGCGCTCCTCGAACTCCACACCGAGGACTGCTTCCACCCCGACCGCTGCGATTACCTGCTGCTCCTCGGCATGCGCAACGACGAACGGGTGCCGACCGCCCTCTCCTCGGTGCGGGACGTGAAACTCAGCGACGAGGACCTCGACGCGCTGATGCGCCCGGACTTCTACAACCTCCCCGACGACGAGCACATCCGGCAGCTGCGCACCCGCTTCCCCGACCACCCGGCGCTGGCCAGGGCGGAGGAGATGGAGCGCAACCCCGAGGCGGTACCGGTCCTCTTCGGCGACCGCGAGCGCCCCTACGTCCGCGTGGACCAGACCTTCACGCGCTGCGTGGCCGACCGGCCGGGCGCCCAGCGGGCCTTCGACAACCTCATCGCCGAACTGGAACGCGTGCAGCAGGCCGTGGTCATCGACCAGGGCACCCTGCTGATCGTCGACAACTACCTGGCCGTGCACGGTCGCAAGCCGTTCCGGCCCAAGTACGACGGCAGGGACCGCTGGCTGAAGCGGATGATCGTCAGCCGCGATCTGCGCAAGGCCAGCGCGAGCATCCTCCCGGACAGCCGCCGGGTCCTGTTCTGAGCGTCCGGCGTCCGTGCAAGTCACTCTGAATACCGAGGAGTCGAACGTGCGCACCATCGTCATATCAGGAGCGTCCAGCGGGATCGGCCGCGCCACCGCGGAGCGGTTCGCCGCGGCGGGCGACCACGTGGTGAATCTGGACGTCAAGGCCCCGGACCCCGGCGGCGCACCCGCCGGCACCTGGACCGAGGTCGACGTGGCCGACTGGACCGCGGTGCAGGAGGCCGTGGCCGGGGCCCACCGGGAGACCGGGCGGCTCGACGTCGTCATCGCCAACGCGGGCATCAGCACCCGGCACGGCGTCCTCGACATGCGGGAGAGCGACGTCCGGCGGCTGCTGAACGTCAACCTGCTCGGCGTGCTCGCGCTCTGGCAGCGGGCCGCCCACATCATGGTCGAGCAGGGGCACGGCACGCTCCTGGCCACCGCGTCCGTCAACGGCACCAGGGGCTACCCGTACTACGCGGACTACAACGCGAGCAAGGCGGGCATCCTCGCCCTCGTCCGTACGTTCGCGCTCGAACTGAGTCCGCACGTCAGGGCCGCCTGCGTCAGCCCCGGCGCGGTGCTCACGCCCATGCAACTCGCCGAGTACACCGACGAGATGCTCAAGGAGACCAACGCCCAGATCCCGGCAGGACGGCACGCCGACCCGTCCGAGATCGCCGCGGCGTTCTACTACCTCGCCTCCGACGACGCGGCCTTCCTCACCGGCCAGGAACTGATCATCGACGGCGGCGAGACCGTCGGCGCGACGACCTCCGCGTACGGCACGGCCGTGCGCAGCGGCCGATGACCGGACTGGGGAGCCCCGGTGTCGTGCCCCGCGACGACGCCGCGCGCGAGGCGGCAGGCCGCCTCGACGTCGTGGTGACCGGCACCTCGTCGGACGCGCACACCTGGAACCTGATCTACCTGGAACTGCTGCTGACCGAGTGGGGGAACCGGGTGACCAACCTGGGCCCCTGCGTCCCCGACGCGCTGCTGATCGAGCGCTGCACGGCGCGGGTCCCCGACCTCATCGTCGTCAGCAGCGTCAACGGGCACGGCGCCAACGACGGGCTGCGGCTGATCGGCGCCGTCCGGGAGACCGCGGAACTCGCGGCGACCCCGGTGGTCATCGGGGGCAAGCTCGGCACCCTCGGCGACGGCTCGGCCGCGTGGGGGCCGCGGCTGCGCGAGGCGGGCTTCGACGCGGTGTTCGACGACAGCGTCGGCGTCCTCCAGTTCCACGGCTTCCTGGAGAAGCTGCGAGCCGAGGCGCGCTGCTGATGACGGAGAGCACCCGTGGCCGCGCGCCCGCGAGCTTCGGCGGATTCGTCCGCGCCGCCGGAGAGCTGGTCGTCCAGCCCCGCATGGGCTTCAGCTCCCCGGCGCGGATGCGCCGGGGCCTGGCGGCCACCCGTGCCGCCGACGCCACCACCGTCGGGACGCTGACCATCGACAGCTACACCCGGGTCGGTGATCTCTCCGCGGCGCGGCGCGCTCTCGACGAGGGGGTGGACCTCAACGGCTTCCCCCTCGTCACACACGGTCCCGGGCGCACCCGAGAGATGCTCGACGGCGTGCTCGGACCGGACTTCCCCGTCCAGGTCCGGCACGGCTCGGCGGCCCCGCAGGACATCGTGCGGGCCCTCACCGCCGCGGGACTGCACGCCACGGAGGGCGGTCCCGTCTCGTATTGCCTGCCCTACGGGCGTACGCCGCTGGAGGACTCGGTCCGCAACTGGGCGGAGTCCTGCCGCCTGCTGGCCGACGGCGTCGGTGACGGCGCCGAACCGCACCTGGAGAGTTTCGGCGGCTGCATGCTGGGCCAGCTGTGCCCGCCGGCGCTGCTGGTCGCGCTGTCGCTCCTGGAGGGCATGTTCTTCGCCCGGCACGGGCTGCGCAGCGTCTCGCTCAGCTACGCCCAGCAGATCGACCCCGAACAGGACGCGGAGGCGGTGCGCGCGCTGCGCGCCCTCGCCGCCGAACTGCTGCCGGGCATCGACCGGCACATCGTCATCTACACGTACATGGGCGTCCACCCGGCCACCGAATCGGGTGCCCGCGCCCTCCAGGAGGCGGCCGTCAGGCTCGCCGTGCGCACCGGCGCCGAGCGGCTCATCGTGAAGACCACGGCGGAGGCGCACCGGATTCCGACGATCGCCCAGAACGTGGCGGCACTTGAGGACTCCGCCGTCACCGCGCGGCACACCGAACCGGATGCGGTGCCTCAGGACGACCGGGGATCGGAGGTGTACGCGGAGGCGCGCGCCCTGATCGACGCCGTCCTGAACCTCGGCTCCGACCTGGGCGAAGCGCTGCTCACGGCGTTCCGCCGCGGCTGGCTCGACGTGCCCTACTGCCTGCACCCCGACAACGCGTCGCGCAGCGCGAGCTTCATCGACGAGCGCGGCAGGCTGGCCTGGAGCTCGATCGGCTCGATGCCCGTCGGGCACGTCGTCACGGCCCGCCCCGCGGCGGCCCTGACCAGCGGCGGACTCCTGGAAGCCCTGCACCACATGGCGGCACGACTTGACCTCGGCGAGCTGGCACGGGCGCCGAGCGGGGAACCGTATCCGATCCGAGACGGGGCGATGTGACGTGACGTCAGGCGAGGCAGTGACAGCACTACGGGCCGACGGCTTTCCGGCGGCGGAGGTACGGGCACGGGCCCGTGAGGGCGCCGCCCGGCTCTTCCCGCCCGCCGCGTCCTACGGGCACGAGCTGTTCGGCGACGCCCCCGGCAGGGCCGATGCGCCGGATCGGGCCGACGCCCTGGACCGGACCCGGCTGGTGCCGCCCGCCTTCATGCCGCGGCGCCTGGAGAAACTCATCGAGCTGGCCCGCGAGCCGCTGCACAGGGACGTGGACCTGACGACCGTGATCGGCGGCTTCGCCGCGACGCTCCCGGTGTACGTCTCGGCGTTCGGCTCCACCGAGGTGGCGAGCCGCGATCTCGGCACCGCCGTGGGACGGCAGGCGGCCGGGCTCGGCATCCCGATGGTCGTCGGCGAGAACATCGGCCCGGTCAACGGCACCGGACGCCTCGACGAGCGCGCGGGCCGGACCCTCCTCGGCAGGATCGCCGCCTACGGCGAAGCACTGACGGGTGACGGCGGCGGCGTCACCGTCCAGCAGTCCACCGAGGACGCCGACGCCGAGATGTGGAACCTCGTCTACAGCGACGTCTCCGCGCGCCCGCTCCTCGAATCGGGCCGGCTCGCCTTCGAGCTGAAGGTCGGGCAGGGCGCGAAGCCCGGTCTCGGCGGGATGACCGTGGTCGGCGAGGAGGCCGCGCACCGCCTGGAGGAGCACTACGCGGTCGAACGGATCCTCGACGAGGGCAGCGGCCTCGCGCTGCGCTGCGGCACCCCCGGCACCTTCACCCGCGAGATCCTCGCCCACCAGGTGCGGCTGATGCGGAACAACTACCCGCGCGCCAAGGTCTGGGTGAAACTGCCGCCGTCACGCGACGTGCGCGAGGCCGCGGCCACCGCATGGGAGGCGGGCGCCCACGCGGTCACCGTGGACGGTGCGGAGGGCGGTTCCGGCTGGGCTCCGACCGCGTTCCTCGACTCGGTGGGCCTGCCGCTCGCGGAGTGCCTGCGCAGGCTCGCGCCGCGCCCCGGGGACTGTCTGCTCGTGAGCGGCCGGATGTGGGAGGGCACCCGGGCCGCCAAGGCGCTCGCCGCCGGAGCCGGCGCCGTGGGCCTGGGCAGGGCGGCGCTGCTCGCCGTCGACGAGGACGGCGACGCGGGCCTCGAACGTCTCGTAGGGGCGCTCGCGCTCGAACTGCGGCTGCTGGTCAGCGCGATGGGCAAGTACCGGGTCGGCGAGCTGGGGCCTGAGGACCTGTGGGACCCGGCGGCGCCGGAACGGTGGGAGACGGCTGCCGAGCGGGCACCGCGTGCCTTGGCGGAGCCGCGGGCCGATGGTGTGACTCTCTGAGCCGGGGCCCCCTTCCCAAGGTTTCTTTCCCAAGACGCCTTTCCCAAGACTTGTTTGCCAAGAGACCTTGGCAAACAAGTCTTGGGACTTCTACAGTCGGGGCATGAGCACGAACGGCGGATCACCCCACGGCGGCAAGGACGACGGGCGCACCCCGCAGGAAACCGAAGTCACCCTGGACGCCAGCTCGTTGCGCGGCCTCGCGCACCCGCTTCGCGTCAAGTTCCTCGACCTGCTGCGCACCGAGGGTCCGGCCACCGTGACCAGGCTCGCGGACCGCACGGGTGTCAGTTCGGCATCGGCCAGCTATCACGTACGCCAACTCGCCCAGTACGGCTTCGTGGAGGAGCAGACGCGGTCGGGCGGCGGACGCGAGCGCTGGTGGAAGGCGGTGCACCGGACGACCCGGGTGCGCCCCGCCGACCTCGTCGGCAGCGACGAGGTGGGCGCGCTCGCCGACACCTATCTGCGCGGCGTCACCGCCCTGTACGCCGAGCAGACCCAGCGCGCCATCGACGAGCTGCCCCAGCTGCCCGCCGAGTGGCGGGCGGCGAGCACCACCAGCGACTTCGAACTCCGGCTCTCCGCCGAGCAGTTGAAGTCCCTGGTCGAGGAGATCTTCCGGACCGTCGAGCGGTATCGCGCCGAAGGCGGACCAGCGGCGGACGGCGTGGGCGAGACGGCGCCGGTCACCCTCCAGATCCAGGCGTTCCCCCGGCCCGGCACGCTGACCGGGAGCGAGCCGCACGAACCTGAATGACGGAAGGACGGTCCATGTCCCGTACGAGCGGCTCCTTGACGCCCGCCCCGATACCCGCCCCGACACCCTCCCGCAGACCCCTGACCGGCCTGCTCGCCTCCTTCACCGTCTCGCTCTTCGGCACCAGGCTGAGCATGATCGCCCTGCCCTGGCTGGTGCTCGACACGAGTGACAGTCCCATCCGCACCGGCCTGATCGTGTTCTGCGAAGCGGTGCCGCTGGTCGTCGGCAAGGCCTTGTCCGGACCCCTCATCGACCGGATGGGAGGGCGGAGTTTCAGCGTCGCGGCCGACCTGATCAGCGCCGCCGTGGTCATCCTGGTCCCGCTCTGCTACTGGCTGGACGTCCTGCCCTTCGGGGTCCTGATGGTCCTGGCCGCCCTGATCGGCCTGGCCCGCGGCCCCGGCGACGTGGCCAAGCGGACCCTGATCCCCACGGTCGCCGAGGACGCCGGGATCTCGCTGGAACGGGCCAGCGGCATGATGGGCACGGTCGAGCGCATCGCGGGCGCCGCGGGACCCGCGGCCGCCGGCGCACTCGTCGCCCTGCTCAGCCCGCTGTGGGCCATGGTCGGCAACTCGTTCTGCTTCGTGCTCTCCGCCGGGCTGATCTCCATCGGCGCCCTGCGCACGGCCCGGCAGCCCGCCGCCGCGAAGACGCAGAGCCAGAACCCCACGGGCATGGAGGCCCAGAACCCGGCCTCGGAAGAGAGCCGTTCCGAGGGCAGCCAGACCGAGGGCAGCCAGACCGAGGACGGCCGGCCCGCAGAGAGCCCCTCCGCAGAGAGCCCGCCCGAAGAGAGCTATGTGGAGCGACTCAAGGCGGGCGCCCGCTTCCTGGCCCGCAACCGCCTGCTGCGTTCCATCGCCATCATGCTCAGCGTCACCAACCTCATCGACGCGGCCTACGGTTCCCTGCTCATCCCCGTCTGGGCCAAGGAGACCGGCGGCGGCCCCGCCGCCATCGGCGCGCTCGGCTCGGCCTTCGGCATCGCGGCCGTCGCGGGTTCCCTGCTGGCCACCGCGTACTCGCACAAGCTGCGCCGCCGCCGTACGTACGTCATCGCCTTCCTGATCGGCGGGCCGCCCCGGTTCGTCGTCATGGCCCTGGACGTGCCGCTGTGGGTCGTCGTCGTGACCGCGGTGGCGGACGGTCTCGCCATCGGCTTCATCAACCCGATCATCAACGCCGTGCAAATGGAGCGCATACCGCGCCACTTGCTGGGCCGCGTCTCCGCGCTCACCGACTCCGTCGGCACGGCGGGCATACCGCTCGGCCCGATCCTGGCCGGTGTCGCCGTGTCCTTCACGGGCCTGGCGCCCGTCCTGCTCGCCTGCGGAGCCGTCTATCTGGCCTGCACGGTGATACCACCGCTGTTCCCGCACTGGCGCGAACTGGATTCCCGGCCGCAGCAACCGGAGGAACCAGAGCCACGCAAGGAGCGCGTGTAGCTCTTCCGGGATCACCGGATTCTGCCGCCTCAATTGCCTCCACAACTTCCGGCCCCGGCACATCACTTGCCGGTAGTTTACGAAGTGCGGAAGACATGAAGTCCGAGAACTGCCGGGTCTCCCGTATTCGGATCACGTACTCAACTCCCACGTACTCAACTCACGGAATAGAGACGTCATCATGTCGAATGCCATGTTCGGCGCCGCACAGCTCGAGGGCGAATTTGACGTGGACCGGCTCGTGGCCGAGCTCGTTCATCTGGAAGCCACGCAATGGGCGAAGCAGCGCACCTTCGGCGAGAGCCTGGAGCCCACGGAGGAGACCGAGGCCGACTGGCGGGTCCTGCCGCTGCGCAGCCCCGAGGGCCGTGTCGACCGGACGGACCCCGGCGGCATGGGCCTGGTCGACTACGCGTCCACGCCCTGGATGGAGCAGGCCCCCTACATCGCGTCCATCGTCGAGGCGCTGCCCACCGACGTGCGCGCCGTGCGGCTGATGGCGCTCGGCCCCGGCGCCGAGGTGTCCGAGCACCGCGACTATCCCTACGGTCTGCCGGCCGGCTGGGTGCGGCTCCACATACCGCTGATCACCAATGAGGAAGCCGTTCTCACGCTGGACGGCGTCGACTACACCTGGCAGCCGGGCACCTTGTGGTTCGGCGACTTCAACCGGTTGCACTCGGTGCGCAACGGCGGCACCGAGCGCCGTGTCCACCTCGTCATCGACAGTTATGTGAGCCGGGAACTCCTGGATCTCTTCCCCGCGGACTTCCGGGAATCCCTCCGCTGGTCGGACGTCCTCGTCGACCGTCCGGAAATGCCCCTTGGCAAGGCGGAACTGCATTCCATGCTCGCCGATTTCGCGCTTCCCGGGCAATTCCTCTACGGCGAGATCGGTGAACTCCACGACGCGGAGACGGCCGATCTCGAAGGCCGGCTGAGGCTCGACGAGGACCGGCTCGTCCTCGACGTCGGCGGCGTTCCCACCGCGTCGCTCGTCCACATCGGCGAGGGCGAGTTCCGCATGACCGGCGGAATGATGGACCGCACCCTCAAGGTCGAGCCCGCCGACGGCGGCCTGCGCGTCCGCTTCCGCAGGCGCCACGGGAGCCGTACCGAGGAGGCCCTGCGCGCCGCGGCACGGCCCGTGGGCTGAGCACCGCCCCGAGGCCGGACCCCGCACGACGGGGGCGCGGGCGCCCCGCGCTCCCGGCGCCGCTCAGCACGCCGCTTGCACCTCAGGCTTCCGATCAGGCTTCCGACATCAGGAGCGAGAATGTTTCTGCAGGAGAGCGAGACCAGTACGACGACCAGGGTGCGCCGTCCGCTCACCACGCCTGACACCGACAGCGGCTCGGCGCCGAACCCGCCCGACAGCGCGTACCGCCTGGCGGTCGCGTCGTTGCAGACGCTGGCCCAGGACATCAAGGACCTGGCCGAGCGCGCGCAGGCGACGCTGCGGGACCCGGCGGCGCACCTGGCCGCCGGGCCTGGCGCGCTGTCCGACATCGCGCTCGCGTCCGTGCCGCGCTGGCACTTCGCGATGCTCAACGACACCGAGCGCAACAGCGCGCTCGTCTCGGCCCTGGAGAGCAGCGTTCCGCCCGGCGCCCACGTGCTGGACATCGGCTCGGGGACCGGGCTGCTGGCCATGGCGGCGGTACGGGCCGGCGCGGGACGCGTGACGACGTGCGAACTCAACCCGCTCCTCGCGGAGGTGGCGCGGCAGATCATCGACGCGCACGGCATGTCCGACACCATCACCGTCATCGGGAAGCCGTCGACGGAGCTGGAGGTCGGCAAGGACATCGACACGCGCGCGGACGTCCTGGTCTCCGAGATCGTCGACTGCGGGCTGATCGGCGAGGGGCTGCTGCCCTCCATCCGCCACGCCCGCGAGCACCTGCTCGCGCCCGACGGCATCATGCTGCCCTCCGCGGCCCGCCTCTACGGGCAGTTGGTGCAGAGCGAGTCCATGGCCCGGCTCAACCGCGTCGACATGGCGAGCGGGTTCGACGTCTCGCTGATGAACTCCCTGGCCACTCCCGGGCACTTCCCCGTGCGCCTCAACACCTGGCCGCATCAGATGCTCTCCGGCGCCTTCCCGCTCGTCGACTTCGATCTGGAGAAGGGCATCCTGGGTCCTGGCGCGCGCTCCCTGCCGGTGGCGGCCGACACCGACGGGCTCGCCCACGCGCTCGTCGTCTGGTTCGAACTCGACCTGGGTGCGAAGACCCTGTGCAACGGTCCCGACAGCAAGGACTCGCACTGGATGCAGGCACTCGTCCCCTTCGACCTGCCCGTCCCCGTCACCGCGGGGGAGAAGGTTCCGCTGCGGCTCAGCTGGACCGACTACCGGCTGAATGTGTCCGTCGGCTGACCCTTCACTAAGGAAAACCGCGGAGCGTCCGCGGGCGTCCTGAAAGCGTCGAGCAAACAGAAGCGCAAGCGATAATTCGGCCCCGATTCAGCGGCCCGGCCGGCCCGTCAGGTGCCGAGGCGAACACATCGCCCCGGTGACGGGCCGACCGGGCCGTTCGCGTGTGCGCGGCGCGATATTCATATGCCGTCTGGCTGGAATCCCCCGTCGCCCGCGAGTCCGGCCTCCGCCGTCGTGCGCGGGAGCCGCCACGGAAGACGATCTCCCGCATCTTCTCGGCCACTTCCTGCTTCGCGTGATGGTCGAAATGCGATGAGTGTGCCGCATCGAATAGGCAGTTCAGACGTGTGTCGAAGTAGTTGGTGGCTGTATCTGTCGGCTGTCCGATAAATGTTAGTTGACGCTTCGTCAGGGGTGTGCAGCTGTTCCGCGTCGGCTAGGTTGGCCAAGATTCACCAAGATTTTCGGCCAGTCCACTCACCGCGGGGAGTGCGGAGGTATGGAAATGCGCCACATCGACCATAAGGTTCAGTGCCGGCGCAAGGCCGCCGGTTCCGGCCGTAGCGGCTCGAAGTCTCCGTAGTTCGCGTTCCGCCTGCCGTCTCCGATGACGGATCCGCTTCCCGTACACCCCGTCGGCGCGCTCACCCGCACGCCGCGAGGGCCTCGCGCGATGAAATGCGCCGTGCGCTCAGCTAAGCCCCACCATGACTGAGGCTGAGGAAAACCTGGATGAACCTACCTACCCCGCAGGGACATCAATCCGGACTCGCGTCTTTCGACGGCTTACAGCTGGACGAGGACGGCAAGGCGGTCTACAAGGCCATCCTCGCCGATTCCCGTGCGGACATCGCGGGACTCTCCGCCCGGCTCGGCATTCCGCGGTGCCGGCTGCGCGAGATCCTGGCGCGACTGGGCGAACTGTCCCTGATACGCGCCACACTCGACGCGCCGGATCGCTATCGCGCGGTCGACCCCAATGTCGCCGCCCATATGCTCATCGCCCACCATCAGGAACGCATCGCGGCCGAACAGCGTCGCGTCGCCCAGATACAGCTGCTCGCCGCCGAGCTGACCTCCGACGTGGTGAACGGCGCCCGGCCCCACGGATATCCCGACGGAGTCGAACAGCTCCATGGGATCGAGGCGATCCGCGACCGCATCGGCACCCTCGTGAAGTCCGTGACCGGCGCCGTGATGACCTTCGCCCCGGGCGGCGCGCAGAGCGAGGCGAGCCTGGAGCGCGCCAAGCCGCAGGACCGCGAACTGCTGCGCAGGGGCGTACGGATGCGCACGCTCTATCTCGACAGCTGCCGCAAGAGCCCCGCCACCATGGAATACGCCCAGTGGCTCACGGAGTTCGGCGGCGAGGTGCGCACCGCGGTGTCGCTCCCCATCCGCCTGATGATCCTCGACCACACGACGGCGATCCTCGCGACCGACGACAAGGACAGTGCGGCCGGGGCCCTGGTGCTCAAGGACGACGGCACGCTCGCCGCGCTCTGCGCCCTGTTCGAACGGTGCTGGGAGACCGCGGTGCCGCTCGGCGCCAAGGTGCGGGGCCGCGACGAGTCGGGGCTGACCGCCCAGGAGACCGAGGCGCTGCGCCTTCTCGGCCAGGGCCTGACCGACGAGGCCGTGGCCGCCCGGCTCGGTGTGTCACCGCGCACGGCACGGCGTATCGCGGCCAACGTCATGGCCCTGCTCGGTGCCCGCAGCCGGTTCCAGGCCGGGGTGCGGGCCGGGGCCCGGGGGTGGCTTTCGGGAGACGAGTGACGAGGTCACCGCCGGTGCGCCGCCGGTCCGCGCGGGTGGGTCCGCGGAGCGGGGGAGCGGGGGAAGAGCCCGGCGGTGACCACCGCCCGTCCGGTACCGGACAGACCCTAGGCGTCGGCCCTGGGGCAGAGCTGGCGTTCGAGGAACGCCACGCCGCGATCGACGGTGACGAGGCGCCAGGACTGCTTCGCCAGGTCGTTGAGTGCCTCGGCCCAGCCGCCCTGGGGATATTCGGCGGTCGGGGATTCCAGGGGCACCGTGGCGTATTCATAGACGTCGCCCATGAAGGGGATGCCGGACAGTTCGGCACCGCCGACCGGTGTCGGCCGGGCCGCCTGCTCGAAGACCTCGCGCCTCTCGGTGTCGAGCCTGAGCGCGTCGGCGAGCAGCCGGACGGTTTCCCGCCGGGGCCGCTTGGCCCGTCCGTGCTCCAGATCCCGTAACGCCCGTACGCTCAGGACGGAAAGGTCGGCGAGCTGCTGCTGGGTGAGCCCCCGCCACGTCCGATAGAACTGCAGAATGGATCCGAACTCGTTTTCCTTCCAGCGCGACTGCACAGCCCCTCCAGTCAACGGGTTTCCGGTCCTTCCGCCATGAGAAGACGCTTATCCGCAAGGGTTGCCGCACGGCGGCGCGGCGGCATGATCAGTCCCAGCCGGTGGTGTCCGATTCACCGGGATCCGGTGCGACCCTCGGGTCGTCCTCCCTTTCCACGGGTGGGGTGGCTCTGAAATCCGCGACGGAAGTTGACGTGCGCAGCGTCACGTGAAGCACGGTTGAGATCTCCTCCTTGTTGCTTCATTCCGATAAGGGTTCAGCGTTTCCTCGGTGACTCCCGACGTGCATGACATGAATACACGGGTAAACAGCCAGCGTCAGCCCCGCGAGCGTGCCCTCATCCGGCACCTGCATAAACCGTCCACGCCCGCGTGCGCCGGGACGGATGCGGCAGCGGGGGAGGTCAGGGGCCGGGGGAGGCCGCCCGGCGGGGGCGCGGGGAGAGGTCATAAGCGAGGCTTATGGGGTCATAGATCGGACCCGCCTACTGACTTAGGCTTGCCTTAGTTTAGGCTTCCCGCTGAGTACCGCCGCTACGAGGCGCGTACCGCCACCGCTCGAAGGGAACCTGAACATGCCTCGCCCTCTGCGGGTAGCCATTGTCGGAGCCGGCCCCGCCGGGATCTACGCCGCCGACGCGTTGCTGAAATCCGCAGTTGCCGTCGAGCCCGGTGTCTCCATCGACCTCTTCGAGCGGATGCCGGCCCCCTTCGGCCTGATCCGCTACGGCGTGGCCCCGGACCACCCGCGCATCAAGGGCATCATCACGGCCCTGCACCAGGTCCTCGACAAGCCCCAGATCCGTCTCTTCGGCAACGTCGACTACCCCGGCGACATCAGCCTGGACGACCTGCACGAGTTCTACGACGGAGTGATCTTCTCCACGGGCGCGACCGCCGACAGGGCGCTGGACATCCCCGGCATCGACCTCGACGGGTCGTACGGCGCCGCGGACTTCGTCTCCTGGTACGACGGACACCCGGACGTCCCGCGCACCTGGCCCCTCGACGCGGAGAAGGTCGCCGTCCTCGGCGTCGGCAACGTGGCCCTCGACGTGGCCCGCGTCCTCGCCAAGACCGCCGAGGAACTGCTGCCGACCGAGATCCCGGCCAACGTCCACGAGGGCCTCAAGGCCAACAAGGCCCTCGAGGTGCACGTCTTCGGGCGCCGCGGTCCCGCGCAGGCCAAGTTCAGCCCGATGGAGCTCAGGGAGCTCGACCACTCGCCGAACATCGAGGTCATCGTCGACCCCGAGGACATCGACTACGACGAAGGGTCGATCGCCACCCGGCGCGGCAACAAGCAGGCCGACATGGTCGCCAAGACCCTGGAGAACTGGGCCATCCGCGACGTCGGTGACCGCCCGCACAAGCTCTTCCTGCACTTCTTCGAGTCGCCCGCCGAGATCCTCGGCGAGGACGGCAAGGTCGTCGGCCTGCGCACCGAGCGCACCGCCCTCGACGGCACCGGCAACGTCAAGGGCACCGGCGAGTTCAAGGACTGGGACCTCGGCGCCGTCTACCGCGCCGTCGGCTACCTCTCGGACGAGCTGCCCAAGCTCCCCTGGGACGTCGCGTCGGGCACCGTGCCCGACGAGGCGGGCCGCGTCATCGAGGAGTCCGGCGAGCACCTCCAGTCCACGTACGTCACCGGCTGGATCCGGCGCGGCCCCGTGGGCCTCATCGGCCACACCAAGGGCGACGCCAACGAGACGGTCGCGAGCCTCCTCGACGACCACGCCAACGGCCGCCTGCACACCCCCACGGCGCCCGCTCCGGAGGCCGTGGACGCCTTCCTGGGTGAGCGGAACGTCCGCTTCACCACGTGGGACGGCTGGTACCGCCTGGACGCCGCGGAGAAGGCGCTCGGCGAGCCGCAGGGCCGCGAGCGCGTCAAGATCGTCGAGCGTGCGGACATGCTCGACGCGAGCGGCGCGTAACCACACGTCCGGACAGCCGAGGAGGCCGCGGCGCACCCTGTGCGCCGCGGCCTCCTCGGCCGTTTCGGGGCCCGCTACTCGAAGGGCGTGGTGTCGCCCGCGCCCCTGCGCACGATCTCGGCCTCGCCGCTGGAGAAGTCGATGACCGTCGTCGGCTCGGTCCCGCAGTCGCCCGAGTCCACGACGGCGTCCACCACGTGGTCGAGCCGCTCCTTGATCTCCCAGCCCTGCGTCAGCGGCTCGTCCTCGTCCGGCAGCAGCAGCGTGCTGGACAGGAGCGGCTCGCCGAGCTCGGCGAGGAGCGCCTGCGTCACCGTGTGGTCCGGGATCCGCACGCCCACCGTCTTCTTCTTCGGGTGCAGCAGCTGGCGCGGCACCTCCCTGGTCGCAGGCAGGATGAACGTGTAACTGCCGGGGGTCGCGGCCTTGATCGCGCGGAACACGTCGTTGTCGACGTACACGAACTGGCCCAGCTGCGCGAAGTTCTCGCAGACCAGCGTGAAGTGATGCCGTTCGTCGAGGTCGCGGATCGAGCGGATGCGGCTCATGCCCTCGCGGTTGCCGATCTGACAGCCCAGCGCGAAACAGGAATCCGTCGGATACGCGACGAGCGCGCCGGACCTGATGCTGTCCACCACGTTGCCGATGATGCGCCGCTGGGGGTTCTCGGGGTGCACGTCGAAGTACTTCGCCATCCGCCGACCCTATGCGATCAGGGCCGCCGGGGCCGGGAGCGGGGCACGGCGCGCTGGCCGGTGGCTTGATTCCCTTTCCGGGTGCGCCAGTTGGGCCCCGACGGACGTAACATGCCAGTCGGCCTGGGGCGGAGGCCGGGAGCGGGGGGCGGCGCGGGGCTCAAGACCCATGGAGATGGGCGTGGACAGGGACACCGACTACCGCTTGCTGGGACCGGTCGAGGCGTGGCGCGCGGGACGGCGCCTGAGCCTGGGCGGCCCCAAGCCGCGCGCGCTGCTCGCCGCGCTGCTCCTGGAACCGGGCCGGGTGGTGTCCGCCGACACCCTGATCGACGTCATCTGGGGCGACCGGCCGCCGGACACGGCACGCTCCCTGATCCAGTCGTACGTCTCCGCGCTGCGCCGCGCGCTGTCCGCCGACGCCATCGAGACCCGGCCGCCCGGCTATCTGATCCACGCGGACGCCTCCCTCGTCGACCGTGCCGCGTTCGAGCGCCTCACGGGCCAGGGCAGGCAGGCGGCCGCGGCGGGCGACCACGCGGGCGCCGCCCGGCTGCTCGGCGAGGCGCTCGACCTGTGGCGCGGACCCGCGCTCGGCGGCATCGGCGAGACGCTGCGTGCCATGGCCGACCAGTTGGAGGAGGCCAGGGAGGCGGCCCTCGAAGAGCGCATCGCGGCGGATCTGGCCCAGAGCGGCCGCGAGACGGAACTCGTCGCCGAACTCACCGCCCTGGTCGCCACGCACCCCACCCGGGAGCGGCTGCGCGGCCAACTGATGCTCGCCCTCTACCGGTTGGGCCGACAGGCGGACGCGCTCGCGGTGTACGGCGAGGGCCGCGACGTGCTCGCCGACGAGCTGGGGATCGATCCGGGCCCCGGGCTCCAGAGCATGTACGAGGCGATCTTGCGGGCGGACGACGGGCTGCTGCCCGACCCGGAGGAGGCCGCGGGTCCGCCCGCGGCCGTCCGGGCCCCCGCCCTGCTGCCGCCCGCCATCGGCGACTTCACCGGGCGCGACGCGCAGGTGCGGGAGATCCGGGCCGCGCTGACCGGACAGCGCGACGCCATGCCCGTCGTCGTCCTCTCGGGCCCCGGCGGCGTCGGCAAGTCCGTGCTCGGCGTCACCGCGGCGCACCGGGTCGCCGACGCCTACCCCGACGGCCAGCTCTACGCCGAGCTGCGCGGCGCCACCGACCCGGTGACGCCCGGCGAGGTCCTCGGGCGGCTGCTGCGCGCGCTCGGCGCCAACCCGCCCGAGGGTGCCGCCGAACGCAGCGACCTGTTCCGCAGCCTGGTCGCGGGACGCCGGATGCTGCTCGTGCTCGACGACGCGGGCAGCGAGTCACAGGTGCGCCCGCTGCTGCCCGGCAGCGCCACCTGCGGCGTGCTCATCACGGCACGCTCCCGCCTCGGCGGCCTGTCCTGCGCCCACCGCACCGACCTCGACGTGCTGGAGACCGACGCGGGCAGCCGTCTGCTCGCCAAGGTCGCGGGGGAGTCGCGGGTGCGCGCCGAACCCGCGGCCGCGCGCCGCATCGTCGAGCTGTGCGGCGGGCTGCCGCTGGCCATCCGCATCGCGGGAGCCCGGCTCGCCACCCGCAGACACTGGACCGCGCGGACCCTCGCGGAACGCCTCGCCGACGAACGCCACCGCCTGGACGAGCTCGCCGTCGGCGACCTGGAGGTACGGGCCGGACTCGGCCTGAGCTTCCGTTCCCTGGACGCCGCGGCCCGCACCGCCCTCCAGCGCATCGGGCTGCTCGCGGCGCCCGACGTCGCCGCCTGGGTGATCGCCGCGCTGCTCGACGTGTCGGAGGCCGCGGCGGACCGCGTCGTCGAGCAGCTCATCGACGCCCAGCTGCTGCACTGCACCGGCGTCGACCGGGCAGGTCAGCCCCGGTTCGGGCCGCACGACCTGGTACGCGTCTACGCGGCCGAGCGAGCCGAGGCCGAGGACCCGCCCGCCGAACGCGCCGCCGCCATCGGCAGGGCCCTCGGCGCCGGGCTCTGGCTCACCGGCCGCGTCGCCTCCGCCACGCCCTCCGGCGCGGTCGAACTGCACCGCGGCTTCCTGGACTCCGGAGGACCCGTCGGCGCGGCCTCCACCGCGCCGCGCCACCTCGTGCGCCCCGTCGGGCCCGAGGCGACCCGGCGGGCGCTCGCCGATCCCGCCGCCTGGTTCGAGGCGGAGGCCGACGCGTTCGCCGCCGCCGTGGAGCGCGCGGCCGCCTACGACCTGCACACCCTGGCCTGCGAGGCCGCGGCGGCGCTGTGCTCGTCCGCGTACGCCGTCGGCAACCGCTTCGAGGCCTGGTGGCGCAGCCACGACGCCGCCCTCGCCGCCGCACGGCGTGCCGAGGACCGCTCCGGCGAGGCCCTGCTGCTCATCGGCCTCGGCCAGCTCCGCTACGAACAGGACCGCTTCGCCGAGTCGCAGGCCTACTTCCGGCAGGCCGCGCGCCTGTGCGCCGAACTCGGTGACACGCGCGGCAGGGCCGCCGCACTCGCGGGCCTGGGCAGCGCCCTGCGCGAGGCCGGGAGCCTGCGCGCCGCGCTCGACGCGCTGAGCCGGGCCGTCGACGGCTTCCGCCTCCTGGGCGACGAGCCGGGTCTCGGCCTCTCCTGCCGCTTCGCGGGCACCGTCCACCTCGAACTCGGCGAGCACGACGCGGCGTTCGCGCTCCTGGACGAGTCCCTGCGGGCCTACCGTGGCCTGGGCAGCCGCAGGGGCGAGGCGCTCACGCTGCGCTCGATCGGCCTCGTGCACCGGGCGCTCGGCGCCTACGCCGCCGCGGAGGACTTCTCCGACCGCGCGGTGCGGCTCCTGGACGCCATCGGGGACCCGCTCATGGCGGCGTACGCGATCCAGGCGCGCGCCAAGTGCCGCTTCCGGATGGGGTACTGGGACGCGGCGGCCGCCGAGCTGCGGTGCGTCCTGGAGACCTGCCGCGCCCACCACGACCGCTTCGGCGAGGCGCTCGTCCTGCGCACGCTCGGCGAGTGCGAGCTCGCCGCGGGCCGTCTCGACACCGCCGAGCGGCACCTCTCCGATGCCGCCATCCGCTGGTCGGCCCTTGAGCTGCCGCTGCCACGCGCCCGCACCCTGCGCGACCTCGCCGCGACCCGCGAGGCGGCGGGCGACCCGGACGGTGCGCGGGCCCTGCGCGCGGAGGCGCGGGAGATCTTCACCGCGTACGAGGCCAGAGAACGGGACGAACCGGGCAACTGACCGGCGGAGGCAAGGGCTCACCGCCGCCCCGGCCCGTGATCCGTCGCCTGCCCGGCCCACTTGGCGTGGAATTGCAGAGAACTTGCAGCGGCCTGCGGCACGCTCACTGTGTCGGCGGCGCCAACGGGCCGACAGCAACGGGGGACATCACGGGGGATAGGCCACTGTTGCCTCGCACGGCCCATACGACCGAGTCAGTCGGCCGTATGGGCCGTACTTCGCGTGGAGCCACTGCCAAAGAAGGGGGACTCCGGGGGCGGGCGGGCAGCCCGCCCCCGGAGCTGTGCCCCACACTCCTGCCCCGAAGGAGCCGAGCTTGTCGCCGATCGTCCTCATGAACGACCCCAGAGTCGTCGACATCCCGGTCAACGAGTGCGGCGAAGCCCTCGTCGACCTGCGCCAACTCCCCTTCGTGGACGTCGACGACCGGCTCGCCGACGCTGCGGGCGCCTATGCGCAACTGCGCGAGGGCGTCGCCTGGCGCCTGGCCCGCGCCGCCCGGCTGCTGCCCGAGGGACTGCGTCTCCTGGTCACCGAGGGCTATCGGCCGCTGTCCCTGCAGATCAAGTACTTCGAGGAGTACGCCGCCGAACTCAGATGCGCCCATCCCCACTGGTCGGACGAGCACCTCCGCCGGCAGACGAGCCGCTCCCTCTCCCCGCCCGAGGTGGGCCCGCACGTCGCGGGCGCCGCCGTCGACGTCACCCTGTGCACCGCCGCGGGCACCGAACTCGACCTGGGCACCCCGGTCAACGCCAGCCCCGAGGAGAGCGACGGCGCCTGCTACACGGACGCCGCCCGGGTCTCCGCCGCCGCCCGCCGCAACCGCCGCACCCTCTCGGCGGCCCTGGCCACCGCGGGCCTGGTCAACTACCCCACCGAGTGGTGGCACTGGTCGTACGGCGACCGCTACTGGGCCTACGCGACCAGCGCCGCCACCGCCCAGTACGGACCGATGGCCTACGACGCCCGGGAGAGCGCGCCGACGTAGGCGCCGCGACGGGGGAGCAGCAAGGGGGTGGCGAGCAGGAGGACACCGGCGGTCGCGATCGCCGCGCGCGGTCCGGTGAGCGCGGCGAGGAGTCCCCACAGGGCCGTCATGGCGGCGGTGGTCAGCTTCCCGGTGACCGACCAGGCGGACAGGGTGCGGGCGACCCGGTCCTTCGACGTCTGTTCGAGGCGCTGGGTGGAGAGCACCGGATTGAACACGCCCGCGCTGAGGATGAGGCCGAACTCGACGGCCATCACGAGCACGAGACCGGCCACGCCGGGCCCGACGAACGCCAGACCGAGGGACCAGCACACCCGCAGCGCACCGGCGACCCGCAGGATCCGGTGCTGCCCGAAGCGCGCCGCGAGGGGGCGGGCGATGCGGGATCCGATGAGACCGCCCAGACAGGGCACCGCGAACGCGAGACCGTACTGCCATGCCGCGAACCCGAGGTCGCCGAGCATGAGCACGGCGAGCAGCGGATGGATCGCCATGATCAGGCCGTTCACCATGAGCGAGTTGAGGAACAGCGGCCGCAGCACGGGGTGGGCCAGGATGTGGCGCCAGCCGGCGAGGAGATCCGCCGCGCGCAGCCTGGGCGCGCCGTCAGCACGCTCGGGGCCCTCGGGGCGCGCTTCGCCGCCGCCGATCGCCCGGATCCCGAGGGCCGAGAGAAGATAGCTGAGCGCGTCGGCCGTCACCGTGAGGACCGGCCCGAAGGCGACGAGCGCGGCTCCGCCGAGCGGCGGTCCGAGCACGCTCGCGGTCCACATGGTCGATTCGAACCGGCTGTTCGCGACGAGCAGGTCCCGCTTCGGCACGAGTGACTTGAGGAAGGCGCCGCTCGCCGCGGTGAACGTGATGTCCGCCGCCACGACCGTCACGGAGACGACCAGGAGCTGGGCGAAGCTGAGCAGGTCGAGCGCGTACGCGGCGGGGACGCTCAGGAGCGCGACGCAGCGGATCAGGTCCATCGCGACCATCACGGGGCGCTTGCGGCGGAACTCCACCCACGGCCCGAGCGGGACCGCCAGCACGGCCCCCACCGCGAGCCCGGCGGCCGCGAGCAGCGACACCTGGGTGGTGCCCGCGTGCAGCGCCAGGATCGCGATGAGGGGGAACGCGTCGAACGCCAGCCAGGTGCCGAACGTGCTGATCGTGAACGCCGCCCACAGCCATCCGAAACGCCGTCCCAGTGACCGCCCGGCCCCCATGTGCAGCCACACCCTTCGCGTCACGCCCGCCGTCCGAAGGCGCACACATTAGCCGGGCGGCGCGCGCCCGGGGCGGCCGGGCGCGACGCGAGGGTGGTGGCCCTCCGGTCAGGCCAGCTTCTGGAGGAGCTCGGTGGCCAGCGGGGCGGCGGACGCGGGGTTCTGGCCGGTGACGAGATTGCGGTCCACGATCACGTACGGCGCCCAGGCCTCGCCCTCCTGGAAGTCCACACCGGCCGCGACGAGACGGTCCTGGAGCAGCCACTTCGCCCGGTCGGCGAAGCCCGCCTGGGCCTCCTCGGTGTTGGTGAACGCGGTGACGCGGTATCCGGCGAAGGAATTGCTGCCGTCCGCCCGCGTCGCGGCGAGCAGCGCGGCCGGGGCGTGGCAGACCACCCCGAGCGGCTTGCCGGAATCCAGCGCGCGGGTGAGCAGGGCGCCGGACTCGGCGGACACGGAGAGGTCCTCCATGGGGCCGTGGCCGCCCGGGTAGAAGACCGCCGCGTAGTCGTCCAGGTTCACCTCGGACAGCTTGATCGGGTGCTGGAGCTCGGTGAACGCCGCGAGCCCGGCCTCGACCCGGTCGGCGCCCTCCTGGCCCCCGTTGAACTCGGGCGCGAGCGAGCCGCGGTCCAGGGTGGGCACGACGCCGCCCGGCGTGGCGACGACGACCTCGTGCCCCGCCGCCTTGAACGCCTCGTACGGGGCGACGGCCTCCTCGGCCCAGAACCCGGTGGGGTGCGCGGAACCGTCCGCCAGCGTCCAGTGGTCGGCGCCGGTCACGACGTAGAGGATCTTCGACATGGTGCTCATCTCTAAGGAGCGGCCCGGTGCGGGCCGGCGGATGGGGCCGGGTCTCGAACGTAGGCCGCCGCGGCGGGTCCGGCCAATGAGCGAGGCGATATCTGGCATACGACATCCGATGGGACATCCGATGGGAGCAGGGCAGGTTTGCCGCCTCGCGGCGGACCGGCGGTCACCAGGTGCGGCCCGCCCGCAGCAGCTCGTCGCGGACCCTGGCCACCCGGGCGGGGACGGGGGAGCCGGGGCGCTGGACCAGGTAGCCGGTGTTGATGGGCGGGTCCTCGGGCTCGTGCAGCGGCACCAGCGCGCCGGAGGCGAGCGCGTCGAGGCAGAGGTAGCGGGGCAGGACGCTGAACCCCGCGCCCGCGACGACCGCGGCGAGGACGCCCCGCAGATCGGGCACGGTCACCGCGGCCCGGCAGCTCAGGCGCCTGCCGAAGACGTGCCGCCAGTAGCGGCGGGCGATGGGCAGGTCCTCGGCGTAGGTGATCAGCGGCACGCCGTGCAGCGCGGCCGGAACGTCGGCCTCCGGCGCCCGCGCCACGCGCCGTGCCCAGGAGGGCGCGGCGACCAGGACGAACTCCTCGTCCATCAGCGGCGTGGCCGAAAGGGACCTGCCGCGCGGGCGCGTGGTGGCCACCACCAGGTCGTGCCGGCCCGCGCGCAGCTCGTCCAGGAGCGGATCGGTCAGGCCCGTGCTCACCCGCAGTCGCACGCCGTCGGCGACGAGCGGGGCGAGGGCGGGCAGGATCCGCGTGCAGAGCAGCTCGGCGGGCCCCGCCAGATGGACCGGCTCGCCGGTGTCGTCATCGGGTGAGTCCTGCCCGGTGGCGGCCGCGAGCGCGTCGAGGGGTCCGGCGACCCGGCCCGCGAGCTCGTCGGCGACCGGCGTGGCCGCGACCCCGCGCGGCAGCCGCTCGAACAGTTCCCGGCCCGACTGCCGTTCCAGGGCGCGGATCTGTGTGGTCACGGTGGGCTGCGAGACGCCGAGGAGCCGGGCCGCCGCGGTGAAGGACCCCGCGCGGTACACGGCGAGGAAGGTGCGGAGCAGATTGAGGTCGGCCGGGTTCGGATCGGCCGCCGCCCGCCCATCGGAATTCTTATGGACCATGGCCCGCATGCTACGTAGCCTTATACGTCGTACGGCGCGCGAGGCGCGGATCGGGGGAGGGACGCGGCATGGCTGTGAGCGCGGAGCACGGCTCGGCCGAGGGCGGGGGCGGGGGCGAGCACGAGGGTGAGGGCGGAGGCGAGGGCAAGGGCGAGTGTGGGGGCGAGTACGGAGGTGAGGGCGAGTGTGGGGGACCGGCCTTGAGTGAGGGCCGGGAGCGGGTCGGCTCCTCGGTCCCCGCCGTCCTGCGCACCCTCGAACGCCTCCTCGCCCTGGACGCCACGCACGGCGCGAGCGCCGCGCTGCCCGCCGTCCGCGACGCCGTACGCCACGTCCCCGAACTCTCCGCCGCCCCCGCCCGCCTGCGCGGTCTGGACCCCGAACTGCTCTCCGCCCTGGCCGAGTTGAGCGAGGTCGCGGGCTGGATCCTCTTCGACGCGGGCCGCTACGCCGCCGCGCGCCGCGCGAACGGCCGGGCGCTCGCCCTCGCCGCGCTCTGCGGCGACACCTGGACGGCCCGCCTCACCCTCCTGAACCACAGCATGCTCCAGGCCCACACCGGCCACGCGCGCGCCGCCCTGGAGTGCGCCTCCCGCGTGGCCGGTACCGGCACCCTGCCCGCCAGGGTCGACGCGCTCGTACTGATCCGCAGGGCGCACGCGGTCGCCCTGCTCGGCGGCGGGCGCGCGGCGGTGGAGCTGATCTCGCGTGCCGGGCACCGCTTCCTGGACGGTGTGTCGCGGCGCGACCCGGCGTGGGCCTGGTGGATCGACGAGACCGAACTCCTCGGCCACCGTGGCTGGGTGCTGGCGCGCACGCGCCGCTGGAGCCCGGCCGTCGATCTGCTGCGGCAGGCCGTCGCGGTACCGGGACCCGCCTACCGGGACCTGTTCACCGCCGTGCTGCTCGACGCCCTGGTGGGTGCGGGGGCGTGGCGCGACGCCGAGGAGCTCATCGCGGACCTCGCGCCGCGTGCCGCCCGCATCGGATCCGTGCGGACGACCGGGACGCTGGCGGCCACGTCCGTACGACTGCGGGACCGCGCCGGCGCACCCGCGGCCCTGCGCGATGCCGCGGTCCACCTGCTGGAACGGCTTCCCCGGTAGACGTCAGCGGCCGGGAGCCCCCACCCGCAGCCCGTCCATGACCAGGTCGATGAGCCGTCCGGCCCGCGCCTGCCAGTCGCTGTGCGGGTCGAGCTGCCACAGGCCCGCGATGGCGAGCAGGAAGTCGTCGGCTGCGACCCCGGGGCGGATGGTGCCCGCCTCCTCGTTCGCCTTGAGGAGCATGGTGACGGCGTCGGACACGGGCTGGTGGCCGATTCCCGCCAGGCTGCCCTGCGCGCTGGTGGCCTTGCGCATCGCGTCGGCCAGGCCCGCCTTGGTCATGGAGAACTGGGCGAGCCGGGTCATCCAGTCGCGCAGCGCCTGGTCCGGGGTGCTGGCGCACAGCAACTGGGCCGCGCAGTCGGCGACCTGCTGCACCTCGTAGCGGTAGACCTCCAGGACGAGCGCCTCGCGGTGGGGGAAGTTGCGGTAGAACGTGCCCTGCCCGACGCCCGCCTTCTTCGCGATGACGCTCAGCGGGGTGTCGCCCGAAGCGGTCAGTTCCACCAGGGCCACCGCCAGGATGCGTTCGCGATTGCGCTGCGCGTCGGAGCGCTGGGGAATGTCCTTGTGATGCCCCACTCGTTCTCCTCCCGTGCGGTTCGGCCCGAACCGACGAGCGGTACGCGCTGGGTCGCCCTTGCCTAAGCGGACAGCTGTCCGTTAAGTTCTGCAGCTAACGGACAGCTGTCCGCTTGAGCCCACCATAGCGGCGCCACGGCCGCCGGGGACAGTGCAACCACCTGCTACGCACAGTGCCACCCCCCTCCGACAGAGCCACGAACTCCCAGCTCGGCGCGGATCCGATATCCCGCTCGCCGCCCCGAGACCCCGCTCACCACACCCCCTCGCCTCCCGAACTCCCCGCCGGGACGGCCTCGTTCGACGTGATTCGCGAAAGAAGGCTGCTCATGGCTCCATCGACGACCAGTGCCGTCATCCTGAACATCAACGGCGAGAAGCACTCGCTGTCCGTCGACCACCGCACCACCCTGCTCGACGCCCTGCGCGAGCGGCTCGACCTCACCGGCACCAAAAAGGGCTGTGATCAGGGCCAGTGCGGCGCCTGCACGGTGCTGATGGACGGCCGGCGCGCCGTCTCCTGTCTGCAACTCGCGGTCGCCGCCGACGGGCGCGAGATCACCACCATCGAGGGCGTGGCGGACGGCGAGGCGCTGCACCCCGTGCAGCAGGCCTTCCTCGACCTCGACGGCTTCCAGTGCGGCTACTGCACGCCGGGGCAGATCTGTTCGGCCCTCGGCGTGATCGCCGAGCACGCCGAGGGCTGGCCGAGCGCCGCCACCGAGGACGTGCGCCCCGAGGCGGGCGTGCCCGAGCTCACCGCGGCGGAGATCCGCGAGCGGATGAGCGGCAACCTCTGCCGCTGCGGCGCCTATGTCTCCATCGTGCAGGCCGTGTCGCGGGCCGCGCGGATCCAGCAGTCCCAGACGATCGAGGAGGGCGTGGCATGAGGGAGTTCGGATACGAGCGCGTCCACGACGTACCCGGCGCGGTCGCCCTGCTCGGCGCCGAGCCCGACGCCCGCCCCCTGGGCGGCGGCACCAACCTCGTCGACCTGATGAAGTCCGGCGTCGAGCGCCCCGGCCTCCTCGTCGACGTGCGCGAACTGCCCCTGGACCACATCGAGCCGACGCCGGACGGCGGCCTGCGCATCGGCGCGACCGTCACCAACAGCGATCTCGCGGCCCACCCCGAGGTGCGCCGCCGCTATCCGGCGCTCGCGCAGGCCGTCCTCGCGGGCGCGTCCGGGCAGTTGCGCAACATGGCCACGGTCGGCGGGAACCTGCTCCAGCGCACTCGCTGCGGCTACTTCACCGACCTGTCCAAGCCGTGCAACAAGCGCACCCCCGGCAGCGGCTGCTCCGCCGTCGAGGGCGAGCACCACAACCACGCCATCCTCGGCGCCACCGAGCACTGCGTGGCGGTGCACCCCTCGGACATGGGCGTGGCGCTCGCCGCCTTCGACGCCGTCGTCACCTACGAGACGGTCGCGGGCCCCGGCGAGCTGCCGATCGCGGAGTTCTATCTGCCCGTCGGCGACACCCCGCACCTGGAGACCGCGCTGCCGCCCGGCGCGCTGATCACCGGCATCACCCTGCCCCCGACGCCGTTCGCCACCGTCTCCCGCTACCGCAAGGTGCGCGAACGCGCCTCGTACGCGTTCGCCATCGGCTCGATCGCCGCCGCCGTCGACGTCGAGGACGGCGTCGTACGCGAGGCTCGCATCGCCTTCGGCGCGGTCGCCTCGCGGCCGTGGCGGGCCCGCGCGGCCGAACGGGCGCTGACCGGGGGCCCGGTGAGCGCCGACGCGTTCGCCGCCGCCGCGGACGCCGAACTGGCCGCCGCGCGGCCGCTGCCCCACAACGGCTACAAGGTGACGCTGCTGCGCAACCTCCTCGTCGCCGTGCTCACCGAACTGACCGAGGAGGCCGCCCGATGACCACGACTACCGGAGTGCCCACGGCGACCAGGTCCGTCGGCACCGCGCACACCCGGCGCGAGGGCGTCGCCAAGGTCACCGGAGAGGCCCGCTACGCCGGGGAGGTGCCGCACGCCGAGCTCGCCCACGGCTGGGTGGTGCTCTCCACCGTCGCGCGCGGGCGGATCGTCGCCGTCGAGGACGGTCCCGTACGCAAGCTGCCCGGAGTCATCCAGGTCCTGCACCACGGGAACGCGCCGCGTCTCCAGGAGGGGTTCGCGGGGACGCTCGGGCCCGACGCGACCGCGCTGATGCTCCAGCACGACCGGGTGCCGCATGCCGGGTGGCCGGTGGCGGTCGTGGTGGCGGAGACCTCGGAACAGGCGAGGGAGGCGGCCGAGGCGCTCGTCGTGCGCTACGAGACGGAGCCGCACGACGTCGACTTCTCCGCCGAACACCCCGACCGCTACACCCCGGAGTCGACGCCGATCGGCCCCCCGACCACGGAGAAGGGGGACGTCGAGAGCGAACTCGACGCCTCCGCCGTGGTCGTCGACGAGCGCTACACCACCCCCGAACAGCACCACAACGCGATGGAGCCGCACGCGGCCATGGCCCGCTGGGACAGCGGCCGCCTGGAGGTCGTCGACTCCAGCCAGGGCACGTTCGTGACGGCGAGCGACCTCGCGAAGCTCTTCTCCCTCGACCCGGCCTCGGTGCGCGTGCGCGCCGAGCACGTCGGCGGTGCCTTCGGTGCCAAGGGGATGATGCGCGCGCACCTCGTCCTCGCCGTGATGGCGACGACCGTCATCGGGCGTCCCGTCAGGATCGCGCTGACCCGGCGTCAGGTGTACTCACTGGTCGGCCACCGCAGCCCGACGGCCCAGCGGGTCAGGCTCGGCGCCGACGCCGACGGACGGCTGCGCGTCCTGGACCACACCTCCCTCTCCCGCACCTCCAGGCTCGACGAGTTCGTCGAGATGGGCGCCAACTTCGGGCGTTCGATGTACGACGCGGGCGCGCACCGCACCGTCAACAGCGTGGTGCCGCTCGACGTGCCCACACCGACGTTCATGCGGGCCCCCGGCGAGGCGCCCGGCTCGTTCGCCCTGGAGTCCGCGGTCGACGAACTCGCCCACAAGTGCGGGATCGACCCGATCGAGCTGCGCGTGCGCAACGAACCGGAGTTCGGCCCCGTCACGGGTCTGCCCGTCGAGGCGCGCGGCCTGCTGCCGTGCTTCCGCGAGGGCGCGCGCCGGTTCGGCTGGGCCGGACGCGATCCGCGCCCCGGCGTCCGCCGCGAGGGCCGGTGGCTGCTCGGGACCGGCACCGCGGGCGCCGGGTTCTTCGTCGGCGCCTTCCCCTCGCAGGCGGCGCTGACCGCCGAGCCCGACGGCACCTTCACGGTGCGGATCGCCGCGTCCGACGTCGGCACCGGCGCGCGGACCGCGCTCACCCAGGTGGCGGCGGACGCCCTCGCGGTCGCACCGGACCGCGTCCGGGTGCGGATCGGGGACAGCGACTTCGGCAACGCCTGGCTCGGCGGCGGCTCCATGGGCACCCGCTCCTGGGCCTGGGCGGTCCTCGCCGCGGCCCGCGAACTGCGGGACGTCATGGTCCCCGGCGCCGAGGTGCCCGCCGAGGGCATCACGGTCCGCTCGGACACCACGGACGAGGTCTCCTCGGTGGCCGCGCGCGAACACCACTCGCACGGGGCGCAGTTCGCCGAGGTCGCCGTGGACGTCGGCACCGGCGAGGTGCGCGTGCGCCGGATGCTCGGGATCTTCTCGGCGGGCCGCATCGTCAACCCGCTGACCGCGCGCAGCCAGTTCGTCGGCGGCATGGTCGGCGGCCTGTCCATGGCCCTGCACGAGGAGGCGATCAGGGACCGCGCGTCGGGCGCCCTGGTCAACCCCGACTTCGCCGGCTACCACTTCGCCGCGCACGCCGACGTGCCGGAGATCGAGGCCGACTGGGTGGACGTGCCCGACCCGAACGACCCCGTCGGCATCAAGGGAATCGGCGAGATCGGCATCGTGGGCGCCGCGGCGGCGATCGCCAACGCGGTCTGGCACGCCACGGGCGTACGTCAGCGGGCCCTGCCGATCCGGCCCGACCGGGTCCTTCGAGGGGACCGGGGAACGGGGGAGAACGCATGAGGAGGCGAGCCACGTGCTCGACATCGCCGAGGAGCTGACCGGCTGGGTCCGCGAGGGCAGGGACTTCGCCGTCGCCACCGTCGTATCGGTCGGCGGCAGCGCACCGCGGGGCATCGGCGCCGCGCTCGCCGTCGACAGCGCGGGCACCGTCATCGGATCGGTCTCCGGCGGCTGTGTGGAAGGGGCCGTGTACGAGCTGTGCGTGCAGGCCCTGCGGGACGGCGAGGCAGCCGTCGAGCGGTTCGGCTACAGCGACGAGGACGCCTTCGCGGTCGGCCTCACCTGCGGCGGCGAGATCGAGGTCCTGGTCACCCCGGTGGCCGCCGACGCGCCGGACAGGGCGGTGTACGCCACCGCACTGGCGGCCGCGGCCCGTGGCGAGGTGGCGGCCCTCGCCCGGGTGTTCAGGGGCCCGGCTGAGCTGCTCGGCAGGCCGCTCCTGGTCGGCGGCGACGGGACGTACGAGGGAAGCCTCGGCGGACACCCGGACCTCGACCGTTCGGCGGCGGCGGAGAGCCGCGCGCTGCTCGCCGCGGGCCGCACAGGCGAGTTCGTCGTCTCGGAGAGCGGCTCGCGCTGCGACAGCGCCCTGACCGTGCTCGTCGAGTCGAGCGTGCCACCGCCCCGGATGATCGTCTTCGGTGCGGTGGACTTCGCCGCGGCCCTGGTCCGCACGGGCAAGTTCCTCGGCTACCGGGTCACGGTGTGCGACGCACGGCCCGTCTTCGCGACACGGGCCCGCTTCCCCGAGGCGGACGAGGTCGTCGTCGAGTGGCCCGACCGCTATCTGCGCGGCACGGACACCGACAGCCGCACGGTCCTGTGCGTGCTCACGCACGACGCCAAGTTCGACGTGCCGCTCCTGGTGGAGGCGCTGCGGCTGCCCGTCGCCTTCGTCGGCGCGATGGGTTCGCGCCGTACGCACGAGGAGCGCGGCCGCAAGCTGCGCGCGGCCGGGCTCGGCCCGGACGAGCTGGCCAGGCTGCGCTCGCCGATAGGACTCGACCTCGGCGCCCGTACGCCGGAGGAGACGGCCCTCTCGATCGCCGCGGAGATCATCGCGGCGCGCCAGGGCGGCTCAGGACTGCCGCTGACCGGCTCGGGGACGCCGATTCACCACGACGTGTCCGGCGGCCGGTCGGCGCGGACCAGCGCGATGGCCTGATCGGCGGTGCGCTCGCGCCCGACGGCCAGGAGCCGGGCGCAGCGCGCCGCGCCGAGGACCTCCGCGAGCCGTCGCTCATGGTGGTCGCGGAAGCCGGTGGCGCGGCCGAGCTCGGGGAGCCCGGCCGCGTGCCACAGCCGCGCGCTCGTGCCCAGGAGCTGCGCGGCCCGCTCGGCCCTGCCCCGGCCCGCCTCCGCGGCGCTGAGCAGATCCATGGCGGCGGCGGTGCCGAGCCGGTCGTGGACGCGCCACTTGGCGGTGAGCGCGCGGCGGGCGTGCACGGCCGCCGCGTCCGCGTCGCCCTGTCCGAGCCGGGCCAGCGCGAGGAAGTAGTCGCCCCACGCCCGCATCCACAGTTCGCCGCACTTGTCGCACTCGGCCCGCAGCCGTCGCGCGACGGCCGCCACCCGGTCGAACGCGCCCTGGGCCGCGAGCAGATACGCCTGCACGGCCAGCGCGGTGAGCCGGAAGAAGACCGCGCCCCCGCCGCCCGCGGGCGCCTGGCCCGAGGGGCCGTGCAGGACCGCCGAGCGCGCGGACTCCCCGCGCACCGCGAGGCTCGCGCCGCCCAGCGGCAACTGGGCCGCGATGTCCGGCAGTTCCCGCCGCGCGGCGAGGCGCGCGTAGGCGGCACCGACCTGCGCGGCCGCTTCCAGGTCGTCGGGGGTGAGGGTGATGAGGCGCTGCGCCCAGAGCGCGCGGACCCGCGCGGGCCCGGTCCCCTCGTCGCGGCGCAGGGCGCGCGCCAGATACCCGCGGCCCTCCTCGGCGTATCCGCAGGCGAACCAGAAGAACCAGAGGGTGCCCGTGAAGTCGAGCGCACACACGGGGTCCTGGTCGGCCAGGCACTCCTCCGCCGCGAGCCGCAGATTGGCGTGCTCGGCGCACATCCGCTCGGCCCAGGCGCGCTGCGCGGAGCCGAGCCACTCGGCCTCGCCGCGCCGGACCAGCCACCGGTAGTAGTCGCGGTGGCGGCGGCGCACCGCCGTCGTCTCGCCGAGCCCGTCGAGCCACTGGGCGCCGAAGTCCCGCAGCGTGTCGAGCATGCGGAACCGCAGCCCCGCGCCGCCCGGCTCCTGGACGACGATGGACTTCTCGGTCAGGCAGGAGAGCAGCGCCAGCACGCTCTCGGCCTCCAAAGGGCCTCCGTGGCAGACGATCTCGGCCGCCTCCAGGTCCCAGCCGCCCGCGAAGACGGACAGCCTGGCCCACAGCAGCCGCTCCAGCGGCGTGCACAGCTCATGGCTCCAGCCGATCGCCGTACGCAGCGTCTGATGCCGGGTGAGCAGCGGCTCCGTACGCGCGGTGAGCAGGTCGAAGCGGGAGTCGAGGCCCTCCAGTAAACGGTCGATGGGCATGCCGCGCAGGCGTACGGCGGCCAGCTCGATGGCGAGCGGGATGCCGTCGAGGCGGGCGCAGATGGCGGCGATCCGCGCCCGGTTGGCTTCGGTGACCCGGAACTCGGGCACCGCCGCGCTCGCCCTGGCCGTGAACAGCTCGACCGCCGCACTGTCCGCGCCGCTCCCCTCGACCGGTTCGAGGGGCAGCGGGCCGAGGGCGAGCACCTGCTCGCCGGGCACGGCCAGCGGCTGCCGGCTGGTGGTCAGGATCCGCAGCTCGGGCACCCGCGCGAGCAGCTCGGAGACCAGTTGGGCGCAGGGCTCCACCAGATGCTCGCAGGTGTCGAGCAGCAGCAGTACGGGGGCGCCGGTCAATTGCTCGACCAGCACGTCCCTCAAAGGGCGTACGGTCTGATCCGGCCGTCGCAGTGCCGCCATGACCGCGTGGGGCAGCAGCGCCGCGTCGGTGAGCGGGGAGAGGTCGACGAGCCAGGCGCCGCCGGGGAATCCGCCGTGTGCCTCGTGCGCGGCGCGCAGCGCGAGCCGTGACTTGCCGACCCCGCCGGGACCGGTCACGGTGACCAGGCGGGAGCTCTTCAACAGGGCCTCGATGCGGGCGAGTTCACCGCCGCGCCCGACGAAGACGTTCGCCTCCGTCGGCAGGTTGCCGCTGCGGGCATGATCCTCGCGCACTGAAGCCGCCATGCTCCCCCCGTGTTCCGCATGTGACGTGGATCACCATAGCCCGTTCCGGCGGGGCCTTCGGATGCGTACGGTGTAGTCGTCCCGCGACGCCGGCAGCGGCGTGGCACGTGTCGGACGCAGAGAGGTGCGTGAGGATGGACACCGCTCCCGCCCTGCTGGCCGTGGGGGAGATGCGGCCCGGGGACCATCTGCTCCTCGGCTACGGCACGGACGAGGAGCGCGAGACGGTGCTCGCCGCCTTCCTCCTCGACGGCCTCGCCAACGGCCACCGCGGTCTCCTCCTCACGGCGTCCGAAGCGCCGCCCCGCGAACTCCTCGGCTTCCTGGAGCGCGAGGGCTGCGACGTGGCCGAGGAACTGGCCGCCTGCCGGCTGAAGGTGAACGCACGGCTCGGCGCGTCGGGCGGCCTGTGGGACGTCGACGAGCTGGTCCGCCGCGAGACCGAACAGGCGGTGGCGGACGGCTACTTGGGGCTGCGGCTCGCCCTCGAGGTCCCGCCCGACCAGCACGACGGCGCCGCCCCCAAGGGTCTGTGCGACACCGAGCGCCTGCTCGACCCCGTCTTCCAGTCGCTCCCCGTGCTCGGCCTCTGCCAGTACGACCGCCGCGCCTACGACCCGCACGAACTGGCCGCGCTGGACGCCCTGCACCACGGCAGGGCCGTCGCCGACCACGTCTGGCAGGACGAACTCCTGCGCATCACCCGCACGTTCACACCGCCCGGCCTCGCGCTCCGCGGCGAGGTGGACGACAGCAACGTCACGGCGGTGGCCCGTGCCCTGCGCGGCGAGGCCGGGCGGGCCGCCGACCGGTCGGCCGCCCCGCACCGCACCCGCCTGGACCTGCGCGACCTGACCTTCATCGACGTGTGCGCGCTGCGCCTGCTCGTCTTCACCGGGCTCGGCCTCTACGCGATGGGCGGCGGCCTGGTGCTCGACGGCGTCGCGCCGCACGTCCGCCGGGTCATGCGCGTCACCGGATGGGACCGCATCCCCGGCCTGGACGTGGGACAGGACGGCGAAGGGGAGGGCGAGGAATCATGACGCGCACCGGCTTCGTCCATCAGGCGCTGTGCTACGAAGCGGACGAGGAATTCCTCGCCGGGACACTCGACTTCGTCCGGGAAGGACTCGCGGCGGACGACGCGGTGCTCGCCGTCGTCGGCCGGGACAACATCGGCCTGCTCCGCGACGCACTCGGCGGCGCGGAGCAGGAGATCGACTACGCCGACGCCCACGACTGGTACGGCTTCCCCTCCCGCACCCTGGGCCGCTACCACGCCTACTGCACCGAGCACGGCCGTGGCGGCACCCGGGGCGTGCGCGTCATCGGCGAACCGGTGTGGACCGGGCGCACCCCCTTCGAAACCCGCGAGTGGATCCGCTACGAGTCGCTGGTGAACGTGGCGTTCGCGGACTCCGGACACCGCATCCTGTGCCCGTACGACACCCGCGCGGTCCCCGCCGACGTGCTGGCCGGCATCCGGCGCACCCATCCTGAGCTGGCGATCGGCTCCGGCGGGCAGCGGCCGAGCGGCCGTTACGCGGACCCCGCCGACTTCGTCGCCGCATGCGACGGGTTCGGCTCCGGCCCCGAGGCACCCGCCGGATCCGTACGTGAAGTCGGCTTCCGCAGGGCCGAGTCGGTGGCCGCGCGCCTGGCCGCCGCCGAGTTCGCGCGCCGCGGCGGCCTCGACGAGGAACGCGCCCGCGACATGGCCGCAGCCGTCCACGAAGTGGCGGTCAACGCCGTGCGTTTCGGTGGCGGCGGTGGAGTGCTGCGGCTGTGGCAGGACGCCGACTGGGTGGTCTGCGAGGTCGCCGACGCCGGTGGCGGTGCGGGGGCCGTCCCCGTGGAGGACGCGGGCTTCGTCGGGCACGTGCCGCCGGACCCCTGCGCCGCCGCAGGCCACGGCCTGTGGGTCGTACGGCAGTTGAGCGACCTGGTCACCGAGCGGATCAGCGCGCGCGGGACGGTCGTACGGCTGTACTTCCGCCGCTGAACCGGGGGATATCCCCCGGCCGGGTGTGGGGGACGCCGGATCGTGCGCGGCCGGAAGCGGACATAGCGTGCGGTCATGACCCGATCCGCGCGCAAGCACCTCGCCCTGGCAGTCGGCATCGCCACGCTGGTCACGGCCGGAGCCACCACCGCCGAGGCCCGCCCCGCCACCGCCGAGGCCCGACCCGCCACCGCCGAGGCCCGACCCGGAACCACCTCACCCGCGAAGCGCTTGCAGCAGGACGTGGAGGCGATCCACGCCCTGGGCATCAGCGGTGTGCAGGCGCGCACCGTCGGGCCCGGCGGGCGCCAGACGGTCGCCACCAGCGGCACCGCCGACCTGAGGACGGGACGCCCGGTCTCGCCCGACGGTTACTTCCGCATGGCCAGCACGGCCAAGACCCTCATCGCCACCGTCGTCCTCCAGCTGGAGGAGGAGGGCGGCCTCTCGCTGGACGACACCGTCGAGCACTGGCTGCCGGGACTGGTGGATGGCAACGGCAACGACGGCCGCCGGATCACCGTCCGCCAGCTGCTCCAGCACACCAGCGGCATCCACGACGACCTGCCCGGATACACCACGCCGGAGGAGTACTACCAGCAGCGTTACGACATCCACAGCTCGCGGGAGCTGGTCGGCCGCGCCATGAGACACGCGCCCGACTTCGAGCCGGGCAAGGGGTGGGGGTACTCCAACACCGGCTACGTCCTGCTCGGCATGATCATCCAGAAGGTCACGGGCCACGCGGCCCACGAGGAGGTCGAGACCCGCGTCCTGCGCCCGCTCGGCCTCGACCAGACGCGGTGGACCGGCGTCTCGCGCACCCTGCCCCGGCCGCACGCCCAGGGCTATCAGTTCTTCGGCCCCGGGGCGCGGGTGGACGTCACGCGCCAGGTGCCGGTGGGCCACGAGGCCCTGTCGTGGGTCACGACCACCCGGGACGAGAACGCCTTGTTCCGCGCGCTGCTCGGCGGCCGGCTGCTGTCGGGGCGTCAGCTGGCCGAGATGAAGCGGACCGTCCCCGTGAGCGAGGACGCCCAGCAGAGCTGGCCCGGCGGCCGCTACGGACTCGGCATCGTCGAACGCCCGTTGAGCTGCGGAGGCACCTACTGGGGCCACGAGGGCGGGGACGGCGGCTACATCACCCTCAACGGCGTCACCGGGGACGGCCGGCGCAGCGCGGTGGTCTCCATGTCCGAGGCACGCGGCGACACCCTGGAGCACATACTGGAGCAGGAGAAGACGGCGAGCGCCCTGATCGACCGCGCACTGTGCGCCGGAGGCCCCGGCGCTCCGTGAACGCGGGCGCCGCCGACCGGCCGTACTCGCCAGGGAGGGCGCACCCGCATGACCGACCTGATCAGGACGGGACCGATCCGCTACGCCACCGCGGCACGCTTCGCCCGGCCACACCCGGTGGCGGCGGGGGACACCCGCCCGTCCAGCGGTGAGATCTGCCCCCAACTGCCGTCCCGGCTCGACGCGGTGATGGGGCCGCCCCGCGACGTCCACCCCCAGGGGGAGGACTGCCTGAACCTCTCGGTCACCACACCGGCCAGGGACGGCGGGGCCAGGCCGGTGCTCGTCTGGCTGCACGGCGGCGGCTTCAGCAGCGGAGCGGGGCTCCTCGACTGGTACGACGGCGGCGCGCTCGCCGCCGAGGGCGATGTCGTCGTGGTCTCGGTCAACTACCGCGTCGGCGCGCTCGGATACCTGTGCCTCGACGGCGTCAGCGAGGGGAACCTCGGCCTGTACGACCAGGTGGAGGCGTTGCGCTGGGTGGCCGCGCACATCGCGGACTACGGCGGGGACCCCGGTGCGGTCACCGTCGCCGGGCAGTCCGCGGGCGGCATCTCCGTGCGGCTCCTGATGGATCTTCCGGAGGTCCGCGGCCTGTTCCGCAGGGCCGTGCTCCAGAGCGCCCCGCTCGCGTTCACCGGGCGCCCCCGCGAGGACTCCCTCGCGATCGGCCGCACCTTCGCCGAGGCCCTCGGGACCGATCCGTCCACGGCCGCGGTCCCCGAGCTGCTCGCCGCGCAGCGCGCGACCGCGCTGGCCCACCTGCGGCGTTCGGAGAACCCGATGGAACCCGCGTTCCTGCCGGTGGCGGGCGCCGATCCGCTGGGCGGGCCCGACACGGCCTTCGAGGAGAACGTACGCGGCCTCGACGTCCTCTACGGCTGGAACGCCGACGACATGACGGCCTTCCCCGGCACGGGTGACGACCCGGCCGCGCTGACCCGCCGCGCCTACGACGAGCCGCTCGCCCGCTTCGGGGCGCGCCTGGCAGGCGCCGGGGCCACGGCCCACACCTACCGCCTCGACTGGCGCCCCGCCGGATCGCCCTTCGGCGCCACGCACTGCCTCGAACTGCCGCTGCTCTTCGGCACGCGGGAGGCCTGGCGCGGATCGCCGATGCTGGGCGACACGTCCTGGGAGGAGACCGACGCACTGGGCAAGGCCACCCGCGAGGCGTGGCTCACCTTCGCCCGCACGGGCACGCCGGGGCCCATGGCGGCACCGCTGCGGAGCGGTCCGGGCCCGAAGGCGGCGTAGGCCGGTTCCGCCGTACCCGGCGGCGGTCCGAACCATTCCGAACCCCTGCCTCCGGCGCTACGGTGCGACCCATGGCCAAGGCGAGCAGTGCCGTCGATGTACGTCCCCGCGTCTGGTACCGCACCATCGAGATCGGCCCGATCGTCTTCGGCAGCACGCCCGAGGCCGATGACATCGTCGAGCGGCACGGCGACGGACTGAGCCTCACGTCCAGCGACAACGACTTCTATCCGCTGGTCCGCCTGGAGACCTGGGAGGGGCCGCCGGCCGACCCGGACGGGCAGTGGGACTACGTCAGGGTGTTCCAGGGCGACCTGGAGGACCGGCTTTGCGTCGTCGACCTGAACGGCAACGAGCACGGCCGCATCGAGGTGCGGCCGGGCCCGTACCGGATCCGGGTGAGCTGCCAAGGCCGCGACCACAAGAGCGCGCTGCTCGCCCTCGACCCGTTCCCGCCGGTCGGTCCGCACGCGGACCCCCTGGAGACCTGGCTGGTCCAACTGTGGCCGGACCGGTGACCTGGGCGTCCGGCCCGCCCGGGTGCCGCGTCCACTACTGCCAGACGCGGATGTAGTCGACGTACATCGTGGAGTTCCAGTCGAAGACCTCGTCGTGCACCGAGCCGTCCGCCCAGTTGTCCAGTACCTCGTGCGACAGGATCGGGAACTCCTTGACCTGGCTGATGAGTTTGGGATCGTTGACGGTGCGCACCACGGTGCCGTCATAGAGGAACTGCATCTGGGTGGGCGTCCACTTCAGGCCGAACGTGTGGTACCAAGTGCCGTGCAGGCCGGGCGCGTTGGCGACGGTTCCCGACGACTGGTGGTCCGCGCCGTAGCCGTCCCAGTGCAGGGTCGCCGAGTACTTGTCGGCCTGGTAGTTGGTCTCGGTGACGTCGATCTCGGCTCCGTCCCGTGCTGTCCCGTCGACCGCTCCGCCCGGGGTGAGACCCGCGTCGGCCTGGAGCCAGACCGCCGCGAGGTGCCCGTTGGTCTTCGCCGGGGTGTGGACGCGGGCCTCCAGCGTGCCGTGCGTGTAGTCGAACTTGCCCTGGCTGTCGATGCGGCCGCCGGAGTACTGGTTCGGGGCGAGCTGTTTCACGTCGATGGCGAGCGCGCCCTTGTTGTCGGTGCGCACGTCGGCGGGCTTGTACCACCACCTGTCGCCCGCCGCCGCGCCCGAACGTTCCTGGTCGCGGGCGGTCCAGCGGGCCGTGCTGACCGTGGCGCCGTCGAACTCGTCGCTGAACACGAGGGCTTGGGCGGCGGCCCGGCCGCCGTCGGCGCCGAGCGGCTGGACCCCCGACGGGGTCGCGGGATCGACGAGGGACGGGCCGGGTGCCCGGACGTCCGCGCTGGCGGGGACGGCCGCGGACAGGGCGCAGGCGCAGAGCAGCGCGAGGGCCGCGCGGCGGCGGGTGCGTACGGGGGTTCGGTCTCGCATGGCGTCACCTCTCGGGGGAGCCGCTTCCGCCGGATCGAAGAGCGGCGAGGGTGCGATAGAAAACGCTTTCTCGACGGGTCATCGTGGAGGGGGCCTGATGAGGCGTCAAGAGGTGGTGCTGAAAGTGTTGTTGAGGATGGGGCGGGTGGTCGTCGCCTCAGACCGGCAGCAGCCGCGCGATCAACCCGCTGAGCTGCACGGCGTTGCGGCACTCATGCATCTCGACGAGGTCCGCGTAGGCGTCCGCCGCCGAGTCGCCGGTCGACCACTGCGCGCGCTGCTCGGGGTTGAGCCAGTACACCCGGCGGGCCCGCTCGGCGATGTGCCGCAGGGCCGGGAGGTTCGGGTCGCTCATGTTCGTCCGGGCGTCGCCGAGGACGAACACCGTGGAGCGCGGGCCGACCGCGTCCAGGTAGCGCTCGGCGAACTCGCCGAGCGAGGTGCCGTAGTCGCTGCTGCCGTGCCGGCCCGTCACCGTTGCCTCGCCGAGAATGCGGCCGCCCAGGCCCGCGGGGTCCGCGACGCCGTGCGAGAGCAGCCCGGTCACCTCGTCGACACGGTTGACGAACGCGAACACGCGCACCTTGCTGAACTGGTCGTGCAGCGCCTGGACAAGCAGCATCGTGAAGTTCGCGAAGCCCGCGACCGACCCCGACACGTCGCAGAGCAGCACAAGCTCCGGCCGCGCGGGCCTGCGCCGCCGCAGCACGGGCCGCATCGGCACCCCGCCCGTGGAGAGCGAGCCGCGCAGGGTGCGGCGCAGGTCGATGCTGCCGTGCGCGGCACGCCGGCGCCGCGCGGCGAGCCGGGTGGCCAGCTTGCGGGCCAGTGGATGCACCGCCCTGCGGAGCTCGTCGAGGTGGGCCCGGCCCGCGAGGAGGAAGTCGACCCGCTCGGCGGAGGGCGCCACGGCACGCCGTGCGATCTCCTCGGTACCGCGCCGCTCGGCGACCCGGCGGCGCGCCTCGGTGCGCACCCGTTCGCGGAAGCCCTCGATGCGCCGCCGGATCTCGTCGGCCTCGAGACGGTCAGTGAAGGAGCCGTCCCCGGCCGAGGGGCCCGCGCGCAGGGCGGCGAGGACGCGCGCGAGCAGCGTCTCGGGCCGCAGCCGGTCCAGGGTCTGGTGCGAGGACCAACCGTCCGAACCTGGCGAAGAGCCGTACCCGCCGAACGCGTCCACCGCCTCCACGGCCAGCTGCCCGATGAGCGCCTGGTCGTCGGCGGCGAGCGCGTCGGCGAGCCGGTCGCGCAGATCGTCCCGGTCGGCGCCGCGCCCGGCGGGCGCCCGGTGGGTGTCGGAGCCGTCGGGGCCGCCGACGCCGAGAGGGAAGTACAGGTCGAAGACGGGGTCGAAGACCGCCCGCTGGCTCTCCTGGTGCAGCAGTGCGGCGGCGAGGCCCTCGCGCACCCGTTCCCGGTCGGCCATGCCGAGCGCCGCGAGGGCGGCCGCGGCGTCGACGGTCTCACCGGTGCCGACGCGGACGCCGTGCGCGCGCAGGGCGTGGACCAGGCCGGTGACCCGGTCGGGGAGCGCCGTCACACGGCGTCCAGGGCCAGCTTGGCGCTCGCCTTGAGGACGTCGTCCTGGTGCTTGAGCACGACACCGAGGCTGTCCCGTACGACGGCCTCGTCCAGGGTGTCGGCGCCGAGCGCGAGCAGCGTGCGCGCCCAGTCGATCGTCTCGGCGACCGAAGGCACCTTGCGCAGGTCCATGGCGCGCAGCGCGCCGACGACGCGGACCACCGAAGCGGCGAGCGCCTCGTCGAGTCCGGGCACCTTCATGCGGACGATCCGGCGCTCCAACTCCTCGTCGGGGAAGCCGATGTGCAGGAACAGACAGCGCCTGCGCAGCGCCTCGGAGAGCTCGCGGCTGGCGTTGGAGGTCAGGACGACGAAGGGGCGCCGCTCCGCGCTGATGGTGCCGAGCTCGGGGACGGTCACCTGGAAGTCGCTGAGCACTTCGAGCAGCAGGCCCTCGACCTCGACGTCCGCCTTGTCGGTCTCGTCGATCAGGAGGACCTTCGGCCCGGCGCCGCGGATCGCCGTCAGGAGCGGACGCGAGAGCAGGAACTCCTCGCTGAAGATGTCCGTGCGGGTCTCGTCCCAGGATTCGCCGCGGCCCGCGGTGATGCGCAGGAGCTGTTTGGCGTGGTTCCACTCGTAGAGAGCGCGGGACTCGTCGACGCCCTCGTAGCACTGGAGCCGCACCAGACGCGCGTCCGCCACCTCCGCGACGGCCTTGGCCAGCTCGGTCTTGCCCACCCCCGCAGGGCCCTCCACCAGCAGCGGCTTGCCGAGCCGGTCGGCGAGGAACACGGTGGTGGCGACCGCGGGCGAGGCCAGGTACCCGGTCTCGGCGAGTCGGGCCGCGACATCGTCGACGGATGTGAAGTACCCGGTCGTCATGGGCGAGTTCTCCTGGTTCCTCGGGCGCGTCCGGCCCTCGTACCCGATCAGTTCCGGGGCCCGCCCACAACACCCGGACGCCGTTTGCGTCGAACGTCACGTGCCCGGACGGCGGCGCCGGTTCCGGCGTCCGGACTGCTGGGTCTCATCGTGAGACCTTCGTATGCTTGCGCCATGAGGCGTACTTCCTTCGCGAACTGGCCGTGCTCCATCGCCCGCACGATGGACCTGCTCGGCGACTGGTGGACGCCCTTGGTCCTGCGGGAGGCGTTCTACGGCATCAAGCGGTTCGACGTCTTCCAGCAGGAGCTGGGGATCGCCAGGAACACCCTGACCGACCGGCTGCGCCGCCTGGTCGACGAGGGACTCCTGGAGAAGCGGCCCTACCAGCGGGACCCGGTGCGCTACGACTACCTGCTCACGGAGAAGGGCAGGGACTTCTTCGGCGTGCTCGCGGCCATGAACAGCTGGGGGGACCGCTGGCTGAGCGGCGAGGAGGGCGCACCCGTCGTCTTCCACCACGACAGCTGCGGTCACGAGAGCCCCGCGGAAGTCGTCTGCGCGCACTGCAAGGAGCCGATGACGGCCGCCAACACCCGCCCGCGCCTGGGCCCCGGCTACCCGCCCCGCCTCGCCGAACGCCCTGACGTCCAGGCACGGTTCGGCGCCTGACCCGGCAGGACCGACTCCTCTCCTGATTCGTACGCAATTCGTGGCCGACCCTTGACGAGTGAGTTCATCTACGCAACTCTCAAGGTCAGCGACCATATGGAGGGCAGTCGACGATGGAGTGGACGGGTGCGCGGTATGCGGAGGGGCCGACGGTCGAGGTGAGCGGGCGGATCGCCGCCTCGCCCGAGCAGGTGTGGGAACTGGTCTCCGACATCGGCCTGATGCCCGAGCTGAGCACGGAGTTGCGGTCGGTGGCGTGGCTGGACGGGGCGTCAGGTCCCGCGTGCGGAGCGCGGTTCACCGGTCGGAGCGGCCATCCCTCGCTCGGGGAATGGGAGACCACGTCGTACGTCGTCGAATGCGCGGCGCCACGGGTGTTCGCCTGGGCGGTCTCGGACCCCGAACAGCCCAGCGCCACCTGGCGGTTCACTCTCACGGCCCGCGCGGACGGCGGCACCGAGCTGACGCAGTGGATGCGGATGGGGCCCGGCCGCTCCGGGCTCTCCCACGCGATCGAGCGGATGCCGGACAAGGAGCAGAAGATCGTGTTCGTACGGCTGCGTGAGTTCGAGCGGAGCATGACCGCCACGGTCGAGGCGATCAAGGAGCTGGCCGAGGGAACGGCGAGTCGGCCCAACGGGCCGGGGGAGAGCGCCTGATGCGTACGTCCACGACGATCGAGGCGTCCGGCGCGGACTGGCGGGAGACGGTGGACTTCGTCACCGAGGCCGAGAAACTCGGCATGGACATCTGCTGGGTGGCCGAGGCCTGGGGCTCCGAAGCGCCGTCCCCACTGGGCTACTTGGCGGCCCGCACCGAGCGGCTGCTGCTCGGCTCGGGGATCATCCAGCTCGCCACCCGGAGCCCCGTCGCCATCGCCCGCGCGGCGATCACCCTGTCGCAGATCTCCGAGGGGCGCTTCCTGCTCGGCCTCGGCCCCTCGGGGCCGCAGGTGATCGAGGGGCTGCACGGAGTGCCCTTCGCGCGGCCGCTGACCCGGATGCGGGAGACGGTGGAGATCGTCCGACGGGCGGTCTCGGGCGAGAAGATCTCCTACGAGGGACGGGAGTTCGTGATCCCGCTGCCCGGCGGCGAAGCGCGCCCCATGCGTCTGTCGATGCGTGCCGAGTACGGCATCCCGGTGTATCTCGCCACCCTGTCGCCCAAGATGCTCCGCTTGACCGGCGAGGTCGCGGACGGCTGGCTGGGCACCAGCTTCGTACCGGAGGGCGCCGGAGCGGCGTACTTCGACCACCTGGACGCGGGCCTCGCAGCGGCGGGGCGGGCTCGCGCCGATCTCGACGTCTGTCAGGGCGCCGAGGTCGCGTTCGCGCGGGACGAGGACGCGCTGCGGGCGATGGTCGCGGGCCGCAAGAAGGAACTCGCCTTCAGCCTCGGCGGGATGGGCTCCGCCACGACGAACTACTACAACAACGCCTACAGCAGGCAGGGTTGGGCCGAAACGGCCGAGGCCGTCCGTGACCGCTGGCAGTCCGGCGACCGCGAGGGGGCCGCCGGTCTCGTCACCGACGAGATGGTCCTCGCCACCACGCTGATCGGCACCGAGGACATGGTCCGCGCCCGGCTGCGGGTCTGGCGCGCCGCGGGCGTCGACACGGTCCGCCTCTACCCGGCGGGCGACACGCTGGACGCGCGCCTCGCGACGTTGGGGCGGGCGATCGAGCTCGTGCGGGAGGTGGAGGCGTAGGGCTAGGGGAGGGGTAACTCCCCTACGGACCACAGTTTCGTTACGGAGCACGGCTCCCCTACGGAGCACGGCTCCCCTACGGAGCACGGCTCCCGTGCCGCCCGACAGGTCCTTCCCTCCCGGTGACCCCGCGGCTCGTCGAGCGCCCCGAGGAACTGGGCGAACGGCACAGGCGCGGGCGGACTGACCGCCCGCGCCACGGTACCGCGATGATCAGGCGTCGAAGGGCGTCAGGATGAACACCGGGATCTCCCGGGTCGTCCTCTTCTGGTAACCGGCGTAGTCCGGCCAGACCGCCACCGCGCGGTCCCACCAGAGCTGGCGCTCGTCACCGGTGGCCACGCGCGCGCGGTAGTCCTTGCGTACCGGGCCGTCCTGCAGTTCGACATGGGGCTGGGTGACGAGGTTGTGGTACCACGACGGGTTCTCCGGTTCGCCGCCCTTCGACGCGATCACCGCGTACTCCCCGTCGTGCTCCACGCGCATCAGGGGGTTCTTGCGCAGCTTGCCGCTCTTGGCGCCCACCGATGTCAGCAGAATGACGGGCTTGTCGCGGTAGGTCGTGCCCTTGGTCCCGCCGGAGCTCTCGATCAGCTCGGCCTGCTCGCTCGCCCAGTCCAACGTCCCGGGCTCGTACTCTCCAGTCAGAGGCATGCCCCGTCCAACGCCGGGTGCCCGCCGGTTGTTCCGCTCAGTCCTCGGGCCGGTAGCCGGTGGCCACGCGCGCGTAGGAGTGCAGCGCGGTGATCACCTCCTGGCGGGTCCTGCGCCCCGCCAGGACGCTCATCTGGTAGCCGTCCTCCAGGGCGACGAAGGTGGCGGCCACCAGGCGCGTCGGATCGTCGAGCGTGAAGTGCCCCTGGGCCTCGCCGAGGACGAGGATGCCCTGGTAGACGGAGATCTGACGCTCCGCAAGGACGCTGTCGAGCGAGGCCGCCTTCGGGTCGCGCAGGGTGCGGGGCCAGTACTCGAAGAGCAGCCGGGGCAGCTGGTCCTGGGGCCCTGTCGCGACCCCATGACGGATGCAGTCGAGCAACTGTTCCCTGGCGTCGTCATGCCGGGCCGCCGCCTCCTCACGGCTGCGGCAGAACCGCTCGATGCCCTGCTGGAACGTCTCGTACATCAGGGCGTCGAGGTCTTCGTAGTAGTACAGGACCGCCGCCGGGGTCACACCCGCCTCCTGCGCCACGTCCCGCAGGCGCAGCCCTTCCAGGCCGCGGCTGAGCAGCGCCCGCTCCGCCGCCTCGCTCAGCTGGGCCCTTCTGGCCTCCTGGTCCTTGCGCCGCGCCACCGTGCTCCCCTCGCCCTCGCCGTCCGGATTCTCTGAACAGGAAGCAAAAGATACCTGCGCGGGGCTTGACGTCGCGAGGCCTGTTTTCTTAAATCTCCGTTTAGCGAAAAGAAGCCGGTGCCGCACTCTCCCCTGGGAGGCCGTCATGACCACCGATGCCGCCGGGGCGCCCCCGGACACCCCCTCGGACAAGGGCCTCAGTCGCGACTCCGTCGGACTGCTCGCCACCGTCGCCCTCGGGCTCGCCTCGGTCGCACCCGCCTACAGCATCGCCGTCACCCTCGGCCTGGTGACGCTGGTCGTCGGGGACCTGGCACCGGCGGCCCTGCTGCTCGGGTTCGTGCCGATCCTGCTCACCGCCTTCGCGTTCCGCGCGCTCAACAGGGAGATGCCGGACTGCGGCACCGTCTTCGTCTGGAACACCCGGGTCTTCGGCCCTGCCGCGGGCTGGCTGATGGGCGGCTGGACGCCGCTCGTCGCCATCGTGCTCGCCATGACGGCGCTCGCGCGGGTCGGCGCGGGCGCGCTGCTCGGCTTCGCCGGCCTGGACGCGGCGGCGGGCAGCAGCTTCGCGGTCACCGCCGTCGCCGTCCTGCTGCTCGCCCTCACCGCCCTGGTCGCCTACCGGGGCGTGCGGCTCGCGGCCCGGGTGCAGTACGCGATGCTGGGCCTCCAACTCGTCGCGCTGCTCGCCTTCGGCGTCGCGGCCCTCGCCAGGGACGGCGCGGCGACCCCCTCCCTGGCGTTCTTCGACCCGCTGGCCTTCGACGGCTTCGGCTCCTGCGCCGAGGCGGTCCTGCTGTGCCTCTACATCTACTGGGGCTGGGACGCGCTCATCACCTTCAACGAGGAGACCGCCGACAGCGGCCGCACCCCCGGTAGGGCCGCGCTGATCGCCACCGTCGTGCTGCTCGTGACGTACCTCTTCACGGCGCTCGCCGCGATCTCCTTCGCGGGGACCGGCGGTTCGGGCCTCGGCCTCGGCAACGCCGCGATCGCGGGCGACGTCCTCACCGGCCTGGGGCCCGCCGTCCTCGGCGACGCGCTCGCCAAGGTCGTCCAGCTCGCGATCGCCGTATCGGCCGTCGGCGCCCTGCTGACCTCCGCCGCGGCGGCCCCGCGCACCGCCCTGTCGATGGCGGCCCACGGCGCGCTGCCCCAGGCCTTCGCCCGGATGCACCCGCGCCACCGCACCCCCGCCTTCGGCACGGTGTTCCTGGGCGGCGCGGCGGCCACCGTGCTCGTCCTGCTGACCGTCGTCTCCACCGAGTTCCTCGGCGACGCGATCCGCTGCGTCGGCCTGCTCATCGCCCTCTACTACGGAGTGACCGGCATCGCCTGCGCCTGGCACTTCCGCGGTCAACTGCGCGGCTCCGCAAGGGATCTGCTGGTCCGCGGCGTCATGCCGGGCATCGGCGGCCTGATGATGCTGGCCGCCTTCGCCCGCAGTGCCTACGACATGTTCGACCCGGCGTACGGCCGTACGTCCCTCGGCGGCGTCGGGGGAGTCTTCCTGCTCGGCGTCGGCTCGGTCCTGGTGGGCGCCGTCGTCATGACCGCGCTCCGCGGCCGCCACATCGGCTTCTTCCGGCACGGCCGCACGGCCGTCACCCGCCTCACCGTCACGGAGAACTGAACCAGCATGCGCACCCTGGCCATCGCCGCAGTCCAGACCACCCCCGTCCCGCACGACCTGCCCGCCAGCCTCGAACGCTGCACGGGCCGGGTCCGCGCCGTGCGGCAGACCTTCCCGCACGTCCAGCTCGTCGTCCTGCCCGAGCTGATGCTCAGCGCCGAGGCCCCGCTCCTCGCGGACGGCGACGGCTGGCTGACCGAGGCGGCCTGCACCGTCCCCGGACCGCTCACCGACCACCTCTGCGCGCTCGCCCGCGAGACCGGGCTGTGGCTGGTCCCCGGCAGCGTGTACGAGCGGGCGGCCGACGGACGCGTCCACAACACGGCGCTCGCGATCTCCCCGGACGGCGAGATCGCCGCGCGCTACCGCAAGGTGTTCCCCTGGCAGCCCTACGAAAGGACCGCGCCCGGCGACGAGTTCGTCGTCTTCGACCTGCCCGGCATCGGCCGCGCGGGCCTCGCCATCTGCTACGACGGCTCCTTCCCCGAGACGGCACGCCAGCTGGCCTGGCTGGGCGCCGAGGTGATCATCCAGCCCACCCTCACCACCACCCGCGACCGCGAGATGGAACTCGTCTGCGCGCGTGCCAACGCCTGGACCAACCAGCTGTACGTCGTCAACGTCAACGCCGCCGACCCGGCGGGCGTCGGCGCCAGCCTGATCGTCGACCCCGAGGGCATCGTGCGCCAGCAGGCGGGCGGCGGCGAGGAGGTCCTCGTCGACGTCCTCGACCTCGACGCCGTCACGCGCGTGCGCGCCTACGGCTCCGCGGGCCTGAACCGGCCCTGGGCGCAACTCGCCCGCTACGGAGAGGGCGTCGAGCTGCCCATGTACGGCGGCACGTTCCGGCAGGCCCCCTGGCAGCAGGCCTGACGCGGTCCCGTCCCCGGACCCGCCCCACGCCGCCGGCGCGCCATGCGTTAGAAAGGCAGCAATGATTCATCGGGACATCGGGGGCAGAACATGACGGGACAGGGCATACCCGAGGAGTATCTCGACGGCTATGCCCGCATCCTCGCCGATGCCTCCGCGACCGGGCGCAGGCTGACCCGCGACGAGCTGGATTCGCGGCGCGCGCTGGGGGAGCGGGCGGCCGACGCGGGCCACGGACTGCGCGCCCTGGTCGGCGCGCACCTGGCGGCGACCCGCGCCCACTGGCCCGCCGCGCACGCGGCCTCCGCCGACAGTGCGCTGGCCGCCGCCGAGCAGGCCGTGGACGCGTTCGCCGAGGGCTACGAGCGGGCCCAGCGGCTCGCCGTACGCCAAGAGGAGGCGGCGCGGCGGGAGTTCATCGACGACCTGCTGTACGGGCGCAGCGACCTCGGGCTGCTCGCCGAGCGCGCGGAACGCTTCGGACTGCGCCTCTCCTACGAACACGCGGTCGCCGTCGCCCAGGGCGCCGACGGCTACGAGGAGGGGCACACCGTGCCCCGCGAGGTCGAGCGCGCCCTGGTCGGACGGTTCGGCGACCGCAGCATCCTGGTCACCACCAAGGACGGCCGTCTGGTGTGCATCGCCCCCGGCGACCAGGACGAGGTGCTCGCCTACTTCGCCAAGCAGGCGTACGCCGCCACCGACGGAGGCCGCGTCGCCATCGGGCGTCCGCAGCCCGGTCCCGGCGGGGTCGTCCAGTCGTACGAGGAAGCGCTCAACGCGCTCGATCTCGCGGCGCGCCTGGAGCTCGACGAGCCCGTGCTGCGCGCCGCCGACCTGCTCGTCTACCCGGTGCTCACCCGGGACCGGCAGGCGATGGCCGACCTGGTGCTCAACACGCTCGGACCGCTGCGGCACGCGCGCGGCGGCGCGCGGCCGCTGCTCGAAACGCTGACGGTGTTCTTCGACGCGGGGTGCGTCGCGGCTGAGGCGGCCCGCCGGCTGGCGCTGAGCGTGCGCGCCCTGACGTACCGCCTCGAACGCATCCACCAGCTGACCGGCGCCGATCCGGCCGATCCCGTGCACCGCTACACGCTCCAGACCGCGGTGATCGGCGCGCGGCTCCTCGACTGGCCGGACAAGGAGTTCTGAGGGCGGGTCCCTGGTACTGGGAGCCGCTGCGAAGGCCGGGCCCGGGTCGCGGTGGACCCGGGCCCACGCCCTACGGCAGCTGCGGAATCTCGATCGCCGGGCAGCGGTTCATCACCATGGCGAGACCCGCAGCGCGCGTACGTTCGTACGCCGCTTCGTCGATCACGCCGAGCTGGAACCACACGGCGTCCGCGCCGACCGACACGGCCTGGTCCGCGACGTCGCCCGCGAGCTCGCTGTTCACGAACACGTCGACCACGTCGACCTTGAACGGCACGGCGGACAGGGACGGATAGCCCTGCTCGCCGTGGACCGTCTCGGCCTTGGGGTGGACCGGCACGACGCGCTTGCCGAAGCGCTGCAGGACGGCGGCGACTCCGTACGCGGCCCGGTCCTGGTTGTTGGACAGGCCGACGACGGCCCAGGTGTCACCGAGCTCCGTCAGGATCTTGCGCACCGTTTCCTGGTCGCCGTACATGACCTGCCTCCTCAAGGTTCGCGCGTGCTCGCGGCCGGGTGCCGCGCGGGCCGCGGGCCCTCGCTCCGACGCGGGCGTCGGTCAGACGTTGACGCCGAAGTCCGAGGCGATGCCGCGCAGCCCACTGGCATAACCCTGGCCGACCGCGCGGAATTTCCACTCGGCACCGTGCCGGTAGAGCTCGCCGAAGACCATCGCGGTCTCGGTCGAGGCGTCCTCGGACAGGTCGTAGCGGGCGATCTCGACGTTGTCCGCCTGGTTCACCACGCGGATGAAGGCGTTGCGGACCTGGCCGAAGCTCTGGCCGCGGTTCTCGGCGTCGTGGATCGACACCGGGAAGACGATCTTCGAGATCTGGGCGGGCACCTGCGCGAGGTTGACCTTGACGGCCTCGTCGTCGCCCTCGCCCTCACCGGTGAGGTTGTCACCGGTGTGCTCGACGGACCCGTCGGGGCTCGTGAGGTTGTTGTAGAAGACGAAGTGCTGGTCGGAGACGACCTTGCCGGACTCGTCGCAGAGCAGTGCGCTGGCGTCGAGGTCGTAGTCCGTGCCGGTCGTGGTGCGCACGTCCCAGCCGAGACCGACAAGGACCGCGGTCAGGCCGGGTGCCTCCTTGCTGAGCGAGACGTTGCCGCCCTTGGCCAGGGAAACTCCCACGATGTCCTCCTGCGTTCCGGGGTCTGTTCCTCCCCGGCCCTTGGTCTCGGCCGGGACTGTAAAAACTACAGGACTGTAGAAGAGGGCGGGACGGCGGTCGCCCGTTACGATGTGGCGCCCGCGGAACGACGCGGAATCCCCCGCGGAGCCGCCGCGGGACACGAGAGGGCGGAGGGGCGCAGGGCATGACGGACCACGAACGCGAAGAGCCGCAGCCGCGGCTGCGGCGGCGCGCGCAGGGCCAGCTGGAGGCGCAGGTGCTCGCCGCGCTGCAGTCCGCGCGCGAGCCGGTCAGCGCCGCCTGGGTGCAGGAGCGCATCGGCGGAGACCTCGCCTACACGACCGTGATGACGATCCTCACGCGCCTGCTCGCCAAGGACGTGGTGACCCGTGAGCGCGCGGGACGCTCGTTCGCCTGGACGTCCGCGTCCGACGAGGCCGGGCTCGCGGCGTTCCGCATGCGCAAGGTGCTCGACGGCGAGAGCGACCGCGAGGCCGTGCTCGCCAGCTTCGTGACGACCCTGTCGCCCGGCGACGAGCAGCTCCTGCGCGAGCTGCTCGGGCGGGCGGACGCAGAGCCCGACGACTGACGCCTGAAGGGATTCCGCCGCTGATGGGCGTCTTCGTCTTCCTGCCCCTCGTCCTGCCGCTGTCCGCGTGGCCGATCGCACGCCTCGCCGAACAGCATCTGCACCCGCGCGCCGCGACCCGGCTGCTCACCGCGGTCGCCGGAGTGATGGCCCTGTGCAGCACGCTCTGCCTGGCGCTCCTCATGGTCGTCGGCACCGCCCAACTGCCCGGCAACCCGCTGCCGGACGCCTGGTCCGACCCCGAGGTGCGGGCGGCCGTGCCCTTCGACGAGTACGCGGGCCGCGCCGCGATCCCCGCGCTGCTTCTGGTGTGCGCGGCCTGCGCCCACACGCTGTGGCGGCACGGCCGGGTGCGCCGCGGCGCGCGCCGCGCCGTCCAGGGGCTGCCGGGATCGTCCGTCGCGGTCCTCGCGGACGAGGTGTCGTACGCGTACGCCCTGCCCTCGCGCGACGGCGGCCGGGTCGTGGTCACCACCGGCATGCTCGGCAAACTCGCCGCACCGGAGCGGCGGGCGCTGTTCGCGCACGAGCGGGCGCATCTGGCCGGGCGGCACCACCGGCACCTGCTGGTCACGCAGTTGGCGGCCCGCGCCAATCCGTTCCTGCGGCCGCTGCGCACCTCCGTCGCCTACACCGCCGAGCGGTGGGCCGACGAGACGGCGGCCGGCGCGGTGGCGGACCGCCGTGCCGTCGCCCGCGCGATCGGCAAGGCCGCGCTGGTCTCGCGCCGGAGCCCGGCACCGACGCTCGCGGGCCTCGCCGCGGCGGGCCCCGTGCCGCGCCGCGTGGCGGCCCTGCTGGGTCCGGCGCCGACCGCCCGGAACCGGCCGCCCTCGGTGTTCACCGGCGTGGGCCTCGCCCTGTGGGGCGCCGCGTTCGGTACCGCCGTCTCCGCGATGTCCTCGGCGAACGCGGCGGTGACGATGGTGCTCATCCTCCGCGCGGCGACCCCGCTCTGACGGCCGCGCGGCGGCACCGCTCACAGCGGTGCCGCCGCGCAGGGCGCTCGTGGCCGGAGACTAGAGGTCGAACTCGTGCGGCGGCAGGTCGAGCGCGAAGCACGCCTCGCGCACGACGGCCTGCTCGTCCTTGTCGAAGTCGCCGTCGGCGCCGCCGATGACGATGCCGATCTGAATCACGGCGCGGGCCTCGGCGGGCTTCTTCTTCGCCTTGGCGACCTCCTGGAGGACGCTCACCTTGCCGAACGCGAAGTCGGCGGTCAGCTTGTCGACGTACTCGTTGAAGCGACGCTGCAGATCGTCCGCGGCGAAGTTCTGGAGCACCTCGTTCGTGCCGATCAGCTGGGCCACGCGCTGGCGCTCGCTGGCATCGACGGAGCCGTCGGCGGCCGCCACCAGGGCGCACATCGCCATACTGGCGTCACGGAAGGCGCCGCTCTTGAGGTCGTTCTTCTTCGCCATCAGCTGGGTCTGCATCGTCGATGCGGATTCCTTGACGCGGTCCCACAGGGCCATGGAGAACTCCATAAAAAATCGATGTATCAGGGGTGTTCGGCGCGGTCCGGTCCGCCGTGCGCGGTTCCGGGGCCTCGCCAATATCTACAGCAGAGTAGAAACTAGCAGTCGGAGCGAGAAGTTCCCGACCGGAAGGCGCGTGCGATGACACCGACGGCATACGAACTCCTGCGCACCACCACCGAACGCCTCGCCCCCGAGGCGGACGCCAACCCGCTCGTCCCCCTCGTCGCGGACGGCACGGCGCATCCCCGCACGCTCGCGGTCCTCGCGCTCGAACAGAGCCATGTCATCCCCGCCGACCAGCGCTCCTTCCGTCATCTCGCCCAGCGTGCCGCCGCATCCGGCGACGCGGAGTCCACCGCCTTCTTCGACGCACTCGCCGACGGTGAGTCACTGGCCGCCGAACGGCTCGCGCCGCTCCTGGACGCCTGCGCGGTGAGCAAGGCGGAGGCCGAGACGTACGAGCCGCAGGCGGGCTGTCAGGCCTACCCGGCGTACGTGGCCTGGCTCGCCCTGAACGGCGAACCGGCCGACGTCGCGCTCGCGCTCACCGCCAACTTCGCCTCCTGGGGCGGCTATTGCGCGACGATCGCCCGTGCGCTGCGTGAACATCGCGGTTTCTCGGACGAGGCCTGCGGCTTCTTCGACCTGTTCGCCGAGCCCGCGCCGGACCTGGACCGGCACGCGCTCGCCGCCGTGCAGGCGGGGCTCGACCGGGGCCGGATCTCCGCGGTGCACCTGCGCTACGGGCGGCTCGTGCAGCGCTACGAGGCGATGTTCTGGCAGACGCTCGCGGACGGTGACGCGGTGGCGCGCGGCCGCTGACCGGCACGCTTTTCTCTCAACTACCCCTGCCGGTGGCCCAGTTCGGCCAACTGGGCCACCAGGCCACGGACGAGGGCGTCGAGTCCCTCGTCGAAGGCGCGTTCCGCGCGGGTGGCCTTGTCCCCGGCCCGCGCGGCGTCCAGGGCCGCCGCGAGCACCGGGACGCGCGGCGCCTGGCCCGAAGCGTCGATCATCAGCGGGGGAGCGACGAGATCCAGCGCGGAGCCGAGCAGGAAGGACTCCACGCCGGTCAGCACCGAGACCAGCCGCTCCGGGGGCCAGCCACCGCGCGCGAGAGCCGTCACGACCGCCTCGTACATGGTGAGCGTCGCCGGCGAACTGATCGTCGTCGTGGCGAGCAGACCGATCGCGTGCGGATGCCGGGCGAACGCGTCGCGGTACGAACGCGCCCAGGCCGCCAGGGCGTCCGGCCACGGCAGCGCGTCGAAGGCGGAGACGTCCATCTCCTCGACGATCAGGCGCCGCACGGCCTCGATGACCGAGGCGCGGCCGTCCAGATGGTTGTAGAGCGAGGCGGTCCGCACGCCGAGCCGCCCCGCCAGGCGCGGCAGGCTGAACGCGCCCTCGCCCTCGGCGTCGATCAGCGCGAGCGCCTCGCGCGCGATCAGCTCCGCGTCGAGCACCGGTCTGCGCGGTCGGCCCCTGCCCGTGGTCATCTCGCCCCGCAACTCCCTTTGCGGAAGGGGGTCTTCCCAGCCGCGTAGGGTGCAGAGTACGGTCCTGCCAGCCAGGACTAAAGGGTTTAGTTTTCCGGGCTTCCCCCGTCGTTCCCGCCGTCCCGGCCCGTCCGGGACCCCGAAACCGGGAGTACGCGCGTGACCGCACCCCACTCCTCCGCACCTCCTCCTGTGCCGGGGCCTGTGTCCGGCGCGCCCGTCTCCGGCGCATCCATGCCCGGTGCGCCCGCGTCCGGTGCGGATGGCCCCGCCGGTTCCGAGACATCGGCGGACGCCTCCGCGGGGGGCCTCAAGGGCGGTGCCGTCGGCACCGGCGACCTGGTGTTCTTCGTGGTGGCGGCCGCCGCGCCACTGACGGTCATGGCCGGTGTCGCCCCGCTGGCCATCGGCATGGCGGGCCGCGCGGCCCCGCTCGGCTATCTCCTCTCGGGGCTTCCGCTCATCGTCTTCGCCGCCGGATTCACCGCGATGAGCCGCTTCGTGCGCAACGCGGGCGCCTTCTACGCCTACATCGGACGGGGCCTCGGCCTGCCGACGGGAGCGGGCTCCGCGTACGTCGCGCTCTTCGCGTACAACGCGATCGAGGTCGGACTGCTCGCCGCCTTCGGCTGGTTCACCGAAGCGGGCTTCGAGGACCTCACCGGCGCCCATGTGCCCTGGTGGATCTGGGCGTTCGGCGGGCTCCTCGCCATCGGTGTACTCGGCTACCTCAAGGTGACGCTCAGCGCCAAGGTGCTCGGCGTCGCGCTCGTGCTCGAAGTCCTCGTGCTGCTCGTCTTCGAGGCGGGCGTCCTCGCGCACGGCGGCGGCCCGCAGGGCTTGGACCCCGGCAGCTTCTCCCCGGCACACCTCGGCGCGTCGGGGGTGGGCGGCATGTTCGTCCTCGCCATCGGCGCCTTCGTGGGCTTCGAGGCGACCGCGATCTACGCGGAGGAGGCGCGGCAGCCGGCCAGGACGGTGCCGCGCGCCACCTACCTGGCCGTGGGGTTCCTCGCGCTCTTCTACACCTTCACCGTCTGGATGATCATCAACGCGTACGGCGCGGGCCGCGCCCAGGACGTCGCGAACGGGGACGGCGGAGCCGACATGGTCTTCTCGGCCACCGAACGCTTCGCGGGCGCGTGGGCCGCCGACTCCATGCACGTACTGATCATCACGAGCGCCTTCGCCGCGACCCTCGCCTTCCACAACGGCGCGGCCCGCTACTTCTACGCGCTCGGCAGGGAGGGCCTGCTCCCCACCCGCCTCGGCACCGTCTCCGCGCGGACCCGGGCGCCCGCCGCCGCGGTGGTCACGCAGTCGGCCGTCGCGCTCGCCGTGATCGTCGTCACCGTGCTCGCCGGAGCCGATCCGTACAACGTCACCTTCCTGTGGAGCAGCGGCTCCGGCATCCTCGGCGTGATGCTGATGCAGGCGCTCGCCGCGCTCGCCGTCCACGGCTTCTTCCGAGGGAACCGGCGCGCGATGCCGGCCTGGCGCGTGACGTGGGCCCCGTTGCTCGCCTGCGCGGGGCTCGTGGTCATGATCGTCCTGGTCTGCGCCAACCTCGATCTGCTCACCGGGGCCTCGGCCGGCGTCAACACGGCCCTGATCGCGCCGCTGCCCCTGCTGTTCGTGGCGGGAGTCGCGGTGGCGCTGCGGATCCGGCGGCGCGACCCGGCGGCGTACGAGCGACTGACGACGGTGGACACGGAACGCGTCTGAGGGGCGGGGCTTCGCGCGGCGGCCGGAGCGGCCGGAGCGGTCGAAGTGGCCTACGCGGCCGATGAGCAACCGACACGTACAGAGCACCCACAGGCACAGAGCAGCCACAGGCACAGAGCACCCCACACGCACAGGGAGAGAACCACAGCATGACGGCGACGACCCTCGTCTTCCTCGGCACGGTCCGCACCGGCTCCGCCCCCGGCGGGGACACCACCGCACTCGCGGTGCGCGACGGCCGGATCCACGCGCTCGGCGACGCGGCCCGCGCCCTGGCCGCGGACGCCGACGAGGTCGTCGAGGTGGGGGACGGACTGCTGATGGCCGCCTTCGGAGACGGTCACGCGCACCCGCTCTTCGGGGGTCTGGAGAGCTTCGGACCGCAGATCAAGGGGCTCGGCTCCGTCGAAAGCGTCGTCTCCGAAGTGGGGCGGTGGGCGAAGGAGCACCCGGAGGCGGAGTGGGTCGTCGGGGCGTCCTACGATCCGGCGCTCGCGCCCGACGGGGAGTTCGACGCACGCTGGCTGGACGAGGCCGTGGCCGACCGGCCCGTGGTGCTGCGCGCCGACGACTACCACACCGTGTGGTGCAACACCGAGGCGCTGCGCAGGGCCGGGGTGACGGAGGCGACTCCGGAGCCGCGCCTCGGCTGGATCGTGCGCCGCCCGGACGGCACACCCCTCGGGACGCTGCGCGAATGGCACGCCTGCGACCTCGTGCTCGATCAGGTGCCCTCGCGCGCCGAGGACGAACTGGTGGAAGCGGTGCGGCGCGCCGGGCACGCGTACGCGCGCGCGGGACTGACCTGGGTCCAGGACGCCTGGGTGGAGCCGGAGATGATCGACGCCTATCTGGCCGCCGCCCGGCGCGGGGCGCTCGGCTTCCGCGTGGACCTGGCCCAGCGAGCGGACCCCGACCACTGGCGCGCACAACGGGAGCGGTTCGCCGCGGCACGCGCGCGTGTGGCCTCAGAGGGCGGCGAACTGCTGACCGCGCGCACCGTGAAGTACTTCAGCGACGGCGTCGTCGAGGGCGGCACGGCCGCGATGCTCGCCCCCTACCTGGACGCGCCGCACAGCTGCGGCATGCCCGTCTGGGAACCGCGGGCCCTCGCCGAGGCCGTCCGCGCCTTCGACGCCGACGGTTTCCAGACGCACATCCACGCCATCGGCGACGCGGGCGTACGAGCGGCGCTCGATGCCGTGGAAGCGGCCGGCGGCGCCAACCCGGTCTGGGACCGGCGCCCGGTGATCACTCATGTCCAGGTCGTGGACCCCGCCGACCTGCCGCGTTTCGCCGCCCTCGGCGTGATCGCCAACTTCGAGCCGCTGTGGGCCCAGCCGGACCCGTTGCAGACCGAGCTGTCCATCCCGCGGATCGGCGCGGAACGGGCGGCCCTTCAGTACCCGATGGGCCACCTCGCCCGCGACGGTGTGCGGCTGTCCTTCGGCAGCGACTGGCCGGTCAGCTCACACGTTCCGCTGGAGGGCATCCAGGTCGCCGTCACCCGGCGCACCTTCGTAGGTGATCCTCCGGAGGGCTGGCTGCCGCACCAGCGGCTCACCGTGGACGAGGCGCTGACGGCGGCCACGGAGGGCGTCGCGCACCAGGCGGGCGCCGACGACCGCATCGCCCTGGTGCCCGGCGCCCCCGCCGACCTCGTCCTGCTCTCCGCCGACCCGCGCGCGGTGGACCCGATGGAGATCCGTCACGCGCGCGTGCTCGGCACCTGGCTGGCGGGCCGCCCCACGTACCGGACGGAGCGGCCGTGACAGGGCGGTTCAGGCGCCGGAGGAAGCGACCGTGAACGGCAGCACGATGGCCGTGGCGGCGATTCCGTCGCCCACCGCCCACTGCCCGGAGAACACCTTCAGCTCGACGCCCTCCACCACGGGCCCCTCGACCAGTAGGCGCGCGCTGAACGTGCCGTCCGGATCGAGCTCGACCCTGGCCTCCTCGAAGCCGAGCCAGCGCCCGGTGAGCGGGAACCACGTCTTGTAGACGGACTCCTTGGCGCTGAAGAGCAGCCGGTCCCAGGGCGTTCCCGGGTGCCGGGCGCCGAGCCTCGCGAGCGCGGCGCGCTCCGTCTCGTCGGCGACCAGCTTCAGTACGTCCGGGTCGCGCAGCGGCTCGGCGGGCTCCGCGTCGATGCCGAGCGAGGCGATGTCGGTGGCTCGTGCCACGACGGCCGCGCGGTACCCGGCGCAGTGCGTCATGCTGCCGACGACGCCGTCGGGCCAGCGCGGCGCGCCCCGCTGCCCCGGCAGGATCGGCGCGGGCGGCACGCCGATGGCGGCCAGTGCCGTACGCGCGCAGTGCCGCACGGTGGTGAACTCGTTCCGCCGCTTGGCCACGGCGTTCGCCACGACGGCCGCCTCCTCGGGGAAGAGGACCGCGTCCGCCGGGTCGTCCCGGGTCTCGACGACGGTGACAGGCACGGCAGCGAGCAGGGATGCCAAGAGGCCCGAGGAGTCCGGAACTTGGCGCACAGGTATCGAGGGTGACGTCACGAGAGATCACCGTACCCGGCACGCGTTACGCGCGCGTGAGTGGTCCGCCCGCACCGCGCCCGCACCGGGCACGGGCCCGCCCGGTTCGGGGCCGCGCCCGCCGAGCGCCTACGCTGGCCCGATGCAGGACGAGTACCGCACGGTGGCCCACGAGGGCGTGCACGAGATCGAGATCAACCGCTCGCGCTTCCTGTGCGCCCTGGCGCCCGCGGCCACCGAGCAGGAGGCCCAGGACTTCGTCGCACGGATCCGCAAGGAGCACCCGACCGCGAGCCACAACTGCTTCGCGTACGTGATCGGCGCCGACGCCGCCGTCCAGAAGGCCAGCGACGACGGTGAGCCGGGCGGTACCGCGGGCGTCCCCATGCTCCAGATGCTGATGCGCCGTGACATGCGGTACGTCGCCGCGGTCGTGACCCGCTACTACGGAGGGGTCAAGCTCGGCGCGGGCGGACTGATCCGCGCCTACGGAGGCGCGGTCGGCGAGGCCCTCGACACCCTCGGCACGGTCACCCGCCGCCGCTTCCGGCTGGCCACGGTCACGGTCGACCACCAGCGCGCGGGCAAACTCCAGAACGACCTGCGGTCGGCCGGGCGCGAGGTGCGCGACGTCCGTTACGGGGAGGCGGTGACGATCGAGATCGGCCTCCCCGACGCCGACGTGGATGCCTTCCGCGGCTGGCTCGCGGACGCCACGGCGGGCAGCGCGGGCTTCGAGCTCGGGGGAGAGGCGTACGGAGACGCGTGACGGGCGGCAAATGTGCAGGTCAAAAGCTTGAGGTTCCTCTGCTACTCATGCCCTGTTGCTTGCCTGTGCTGACTCGGTGCTGACCGGACGGCATCTCTGGTCAACCGAAGGAACCCCCTACCGTGCTGGATCTGTGCTGGGGGCCTTGGGTGCGTGAGGGGCCGTCCGGGTCTGGCGTATCGAAGGCGCTGGGCCCCGCCCCTCGGCGGGGCCCAGCGCCCAAATATCTTTGCGGGAAGGGCCGGTGCAGTGGTGCGGGATCCTTCCGAGGTTGAGGCATGACCTGGGGGGCCTGTTTCCGATGACGCACCACGTGGGGTGTGTTGCCATCCTTGGACCGGCCGCGAAGGGTTCCTGAACTGCGGCTTTGCGCGTGCGTATCATGTGGTGTGGGCGTTACGGGCGATATCTTGACGCTGAAATGATGCTCGTGACGCTCGTTCTGATGGGGTGTCACGGGTACTGGTCCCCGACCTCCCCGGCACGCAAGGCGGCGGAAAACGCACGCTCTACCTCGCACAGGAGGAATTCGGCGTCGTCCTGGGCGTCGAGTTCCTCGCATGCTTCGGTGGCGGGGGCAAAGAAGGCGATCGCCACGAGGTCGATGAGGATGGCCCGCGCCTCGGCATGTGGCTGGCCTGCCACGATCGGGGCCAGGTTGGCAATCATGCTACGGACCCGTTGCTCGTCCTCGTCGCTCCACGCCGGAGGCCGCTGCGTCCAGCGGTCGTACTGCTGCGGGGTGATCGATTTGCAGGAACGAAGCGGCCCTTCGGCCTCTGGGCGCGTGCGCCCGGCGGTGGTCGCTGCGCTCGCGCCGCCGGGACCGAGCGCTGCGCTCTCTGTGTGGTGGCCGGTGGGAGGCGGTCGCGGTGCCGGCGAGTCCGCATGCCATCACGCCGACGGTGGCGGTGCTAGCCATGACGAGAGCGATCCGGTCGTGCATCATCGGGCTGGTCCTTCCGGGGGAGAGAGAAGCAGCGCTTTAAAGCCACAATGCGAAGGGTGCACGCCTAACGCAGCCGGAGGATTACCTTCTGTGGTTGCGTGCCTCTGCTCCTGGCATGCTCCATCACCATCTGGCTGTTCAGGGGCGACGGCGGCACAAAGGCTTGCCCTGGGCCCTGCCCATTGAGGAGGAGGCCGTTCGGGCTCGTGCACGGTGGGATCCGGGCAGAAACGAAGACCGTGAGGAGCAGATGGGCAAGGACACGGAGCGCGAGGAGCACAAGGACAAGGAGCGGAAGAAGCGACGTGAGTCCGAGGGCGCTGAGGTCCTCGAGCGCCTGAAGCACACGGAGTTTGACGGGGCGGTGGACGTCAGTTCGCAGACGTTGTCCGGCCGCGAGGCCCGCCGGGTCATGGACTTCGCCCTTCGATTGGGCCAGGAGTTGTTCCTCTGCGGGTTCGACACGCAGACCATCGAGTCGTCCGTGATCGCGGTCTCGACGGCTCTGGGACTCAACCACCTGGAAGTCGACATCACCGCTCGCACGATCCATCTCCAGTACGCGCCCCCGCACGAGATCCCCGCGTCAATAATGCGCGTCACCCGAACCGCGGAGGATCCCCGTGACCTCCGGCGCATGGCGGCGCTGCACCGCTTGGTGGGCCATGTGGTCGCGGAGCGTCTCGACGTGCGCCAGTCCCTGAAGGCCCTGCGTCGTATCCAGGACACCCCGCCGCACTGGCCCTGGTGGGTGCGTACGGTGGGCGGCGGCGTGCTCGCCGCTTCGGTGACGCTCCAGGTCGGCGGCTCGGCATGGGCAGCTCTGACCGCAGTGGCCGTGCTGATGGCGTGCGACCGGGTGGGCTGGCTGCTACTCCGTGGTGCCATGCCTTTCTTCTTCGCCATCGCTGTCCAGGCGGCGCTGGCCGTGGCCCTGGGGATCGCCCTGTCCAGCACGAGCCTCATCGGCCCTTACAGCACCGCCGTCATGGCGGCGAACCTGGTGGTGCTGTTGCCGATCGTGCCACTGATCGCGCTGCCGCAGGACGGCATCACCGGCTTCTCCCTGATGGCCGCCACTCGGGCGGTCAACGTAACGCTGGCCTTGGCGGGCATGGCTACCGGCGTGCTCGTCGTCGCCCTCCTGGCCGACGAGGCGACAGAGGACATCTACGCGCCGCAGATCGACCACGCCACGCTGCCTGTCTGGGGCGGACTCATCGTCTCGGCGGTGGGTGCGCTCGGCAACTGCTTCTCCATGGGCGGCAATCGACGACTGCTGCCCGTGGCTGTCGCAGCCGGAGTCATGGGTGGAGCGGTGAACATGGCCGTCTCCCATGCTGTTCACGCACCCGCTCTTGCGGTGCTGTGCGCGGCGGCGGCCCTGGGCGCGAGCGCCGCGGTGTGCAGTCCGGCACTGCGTGTCCCGGCCGCAGCCGTCGTCATCCCTGGTACAACGGGTGCCCTCTTGCCCAGTCTTCAGGTGTACGAGAGCCTCACTCAACTCTCGGTGGGGCGCGAAGGAGCCGGTACGGCCGCCCTGCTCGCCCTGCTGTCCACGGCGACCATCGGGGTCGGTGCCGTCGCGGGAAGCCTCATCGGCCATGGACTGATACGCGTCGCGACGCGACTGCGGCTCGTCCCGCAGCCCGACTAGGACACGTATCGAGTAGTGATCAGGGGGCGGCTGCGGCTCTCGTCCGCGTGCGCCTCAGGATCCGCCTAGGCATCGTGGACGCTCGCCCTCTGCATCTCGATCACCCGCTGCCGGGTCCGCCGCAGCCTCCGTCGCACCGTGACCTGCACCGCCCCGAGCAGAGCACTGCTTGCGCCGTCTCAGATCATCCAGCGCACGCACCTCGCGGCCCCCGCTGCTCGGAGCGCTCTTCCACGACCGCGATGGGAACATCCTGCGCACCATGGCACTGGACGTGCTGGACGGGCAGGTCCGCACGTCCACTCCGTCATCAACCCCGACAAGCGCAGCCACCTCGGACCGATGGCCGACGCCTGGGCCATCGACCGGGAAGTGCGGCAAGCGCACCGTCCATCCGCGTGCCCCGGCAGCCCCAGGCGTCGGTCAACGGTCCGAGGCACGAGGTGGCCACGAAGCAGCCGGTTCGACGAGGATGTCGCCGGGGCCCTACCCCTAAGCGTGTAAGGGGTGCCACCACCGCTGCCCGCCGGTCGGGTGACCTGTGTACCGGCCCCTGTGTGCCGCCGCGAGCGCGTTCGGTCCAGGCCTTAAACCGGATGAATGCCCATCCAACGCCCCACCCGTCGCGCCTTCACGAGAACCGTTGCCGGTCTGGCCACGCTCGGCGCACCGACCGTGGCCTCGCTTCCCGGTCATGCCGCGGACAGAAGCGGCAACGTTCCTCCCGAGTCTCCGTCGTCCAAGGACGCGTCCGCGGACGTGGCACGAGCCCTCCTGGTCCTGGACAGAAACGATCAGCCTCTCGTCCCTGCCTACAAGAAGATCTTGCTGGGCGGTGGGCTGCCGCGGGCCGGCGGGGGACCGAAGAAGGTGTTGGTCGTCGGGGCGGGGGCGGCCGGGCTCACCGCGGCGCACCTGCTCAACGAAGCCGGCCACGAGGTCACCGTCATCGAGGCCAACGGAAACCGGGCCGGTGGCCGCATCAAGACGTTCCGGACCGGAGGGCACGAGAAGGCCGAGCAGCCCTTCGCCGACCCGAAGCAGTACGCGGAAGCCGGTGCGATGCGCATTCCGGACGTCCATCCCTTGGTGACCGGCCTCATCGATCAACTCGGCCTGAAGCGGCGCCGCTTCCTCCTGACGGATGTCGGCCGTGACTCCAAGGGCGCGGGCCGGACCTGGCTGTATGTGAACGGCATCCGGGTACGGCGTGCCGAGTACGCCAAGAATCCCAAGCCGGTCAACCGGTCCTTCGGCGTCCCGGAGCACTTGTGGGACGTGCCCGCGGCCCGCATCGTCGACTCGGTCCTGGACCCGGTGCGCGACGAGTTCTCCGTACGGGGACCGGACGGTCAACGCGTCGACAAACCACTGCCGGAGCTCTTGGCCGGGTGGACCCGCGTGGTGGAGCAGTTCGGCGAGTGGTCGATGTACCGGTTCCTGTCCGAGCACGCGGGTCTCGACCACCGGACGATCGAGTTGGTGGGCACCCTGGAGAACCTCACCTCCCGGCTGCCGCTCTCCTTCCTGCACAGCTTCGTCGACGCCTCGCTCATCCACCCCCAGACGCGTTTCTTCGAGATCGAGGGTGGCACCGCCCGCCTGGCCGACGCCCTGCTGGCGCGGGTGCGCCACTTGGTCCGCTTCGACTGCCGTGCCACCCGTATCGCGCACGGCGCGGAGGCTCCCACCGGCAAAGGAGTGTGGGTCGACACCGTCACCGAGTCCGACGGCGGACCCGTGCGGCACGAACAGTTCACCGCCGACGTCGCGATCGTCACCGTGCCCTTCTCCGGGATGCGTCAGCTGCCCGTCGCTCCCCGGCTCTCCTACGGCAAGCGACGGGCCATCATCGAGATGCACTACGACGCCGCCACCAAGGTTCTCCTGGAGTTCTCCCGGCGCTGGTGGGAGTGGACCGAAGCGGAATGGAAGCGCGAACTGGAGACGTTCCGGCCCGGCCTGTACGCCGCATACCGTGACGGCAAGGCACCCACCGACGGGTCCCTGCTGGGCGCCCACCCCTCAGTACCCGAAGGGTGGCTCAAGGACGCGCAACGCGTGCAGTACGCCGCACGTCGTTCGGCCCTGCGCGACCAGCCCGAGGCGACGGCCACCGTGGGCGGCGGTTCCCTCTCGGACAACTCGAACCGCTTCATGTTCCATCCCTCCCACCCCGTCCCGGGCAGCGAGGGCGGCGTGATCCTGGCCTCCTACAGCTGGTCCGACGACGCACTGCGCTGGGACTGCCTGGACGACGACGCCCGCTATCCGCATGCTCTGCGTGGCCTGCAAGACGTGTACGGCCAGCGGATCGAGGTGTTCTACACCGGTGCGGGGCGCACGCAGAGCTGGGTCCGGGATCCCTACGCGTACGGCGAAGCCTCCGTACTCCTGCCCGGCCAGCACACCGCGCTCGTGCCGCACCTGACCTCCCCCGAGGGCCCCCTGCACTTCGCCGGGGACCACACCTCGCTCAAACCCGCCTGGATCGAGGGTGCGCTCGAGTCCGCCGTGCGCGCTGCCCTCGAGGTCCATCACGCCTGAGCCCCAGCTGGACGTCGTCGCGCTGCTGGGCGCCTTCGCCTCAGCAGCGCCCGTCGAGAACGATCACCTTGTCGCCGCCTGTCAGGGACAGCAGTGTGGCCTTGTCCGGGTTGACGACGATGCCGTAGTCCGGCCTGCGCTGAGCGTGGCGCGCGAGCCGGTAGCCGATGGCGATCTGGTCGCGGCGAAGGGCGGCTTCGACCACCGTGTAGAAGCTGACGGTGGCGTGCGGCCGCACGTACTCCTGGGCGGGGCGCAGCCTGATCTGGCATCCCGCGGGATCGAAGAGCTCCTGGAAGAGCCGGTTCAGCTCGGGATTCTCCGCGGTCTGCGCCATCCGCAGGCTGAGCAGGTTGTCGCTCAGGATGAAGTCGTCGGCGTGCGCGGCCTGTGCCAGCGTGCGGTTCCGGTCGTCGGCCATCTCGGTCACCACCGAGAAGCCGTGTCCGTGCTGAACGGCCAGGTCGCGCAGGTGCAGCAGAGTCATGAGCGTGCGCGAGTCCGTCGCGGACTTGTCAGCCGCTCCCGCGTCGCCTACCACCATCACGTGCTGGTAGGCCGCCAGGTCCACTCCCTCAAGGACGACACGGTTGGCGGGGTCGGCCGCTAGGAGGCCCAGTTCGATCTGCGGAAGTCTGGTGCGGAGTCGCTCCACGCGGTCGTCCAGGTCGGGGACGTCGGCGACGATGTCGAGCCGGGAGCCCGCGGGTGCCAGCTGCGCCAACTGGTTCACGGCTTCAGGTGTCCTGGCGTTCCAGCCGAGGAGCAGCACCCGCTCAGGTCGTGGATCCGACGCCGCGTCGGTGGCGATCGCCTCGAACGTGATGGTGGGCACCTCATCGGTGGGGACGACGGTGTCGTCGTCCTCCGAGATGGCGACGATCTGGTCCGTGCCCAGGATCCCGGTGTCAGCCGGAGGGTTGAGCAGGATCTGCCCGTCGAGACGGCGGATCCCGATCACAGTGGAGGTGCGGAAGGTGTACACGGCCTCGCCGAAGGTCTGCCCGGCCAGCTGGGGCTGGGTGGACATGTAGATCTCGTCACCGTCGAATTCGAGAAGTCCCGTGTAGACGATGGACAGCCCGGACTGGAGGCTCGTCTGGACGAGCAGGCGGGCGATGAAACATTGGGCACTGACGACGTGGGTGTGCGCACCACCGGCGATCAGGGCGGCCGGAAGGTTGTGGTCGTTCGCGATGCTGGTCACCACGTGGGGCACTGGCCGCCCCTCGTGACGAGCTTTGGCGAGGGCCCCGCTGGTCACCGCGAGCAGGGACTTGATGACGGAGATGTCCGCGTCGTCGTGTTCAGGGGGCAGGATGAGGATGGACCGTGCCTGCCTGGGATTGACCAGAGCGATGTCGGAGATGCGCGTGGGGTCGCCGGTGCGGCAGACCACCCGCGTCGATGCGGTGTCGCTCACCCGTTCGCGTATCGCGTCGTCCATCTGCGCCTTGTCCTTGGGGGCGAGCACCGTCACGCAGGCGTACTTCTGATTCCGATTGGCCTCGACGAGCTCCGAGATGATCATGTGGACCTGCTCGGACCAGCCGAGGATCACGGTGTGACCGCTCTCGACCACCACGGACCGTCCCTTGCGCAGTTTGGCGAGCTTGCGCTGGATTCCCGCTCCGAGGACTCCGATAAGAGTGCTGAGCAGCAGAATTCCGATGATGGTGATGACGGTCGAGACGATCCGGTACGCGACGCCGACGGGAGGGTCCGAGGGGACGTAGTCGCGCTGGAGCATTCCGGGAGGGTTGAGGACGCGCAGGGCGCTGCGCCACAGGACCGATGCCCCTCCTTCCTTCCGTACGAGGTCCGGCGCGAGTACGAGGAGCGTGATGGCGTTGAGGAAGGCGAGAGCCACCATGGCGGCCGCGATGACACCGATCATCGCGGGGGTGCCGCGCGCCATGGCGTTGTCGAACCGGTAGCGGAAGCGTCGCAGCATGGGCCACCTCCTGGGATGCGGGGCACGTCGTGTGTCGAAACAGGGGCGTCGTGCGGGCAGGCGGTCAATCCCTGGCCGCGCAGGCGTATTCCCAGCTCAGGTGGGTTGTGGACACGCGTTGGGACCTGACGCCCGCCCGCGGAAGGGCGTCGCGTCCACGCGGTCACGTTTCGCCATGGGTCACTCCGTGCGTATCTCAGAATTCATTACAGAGCCACGCTGCGGGCGAAGACCTCCAACGATCACGCACCGCTGCCGCACGTGGCTCTCCGTACCAGACCTCCAAGGGATCACCAGGCCGGACGGACCGCACACCGCTACCGGCCCTCAGGATGGTTCGAAGCTGCCGTGAAGTCCTTGCTGAACGGAGAGCCCGTGCCTCACGAGTGTGTGCATCGGCGTGCTCCGGACGGGTGACTCGCCGTGCTGGGGCACTCGCTGCGCCGAGCGTGCCGACGTTGGCAGCGCGCTGTCTCCTGTCAGGGCCGTACGCTCCGGGCCTGGAAGCGCCCTCCGGTGAATTCCAGGAGGAAGGAAACGTGCTGTTCGCAGGAGAGCACGTGGGTGCCTTCCAACGCGTCGGCCTCGACGTAGACGGTGTCGGTGTCGCCGAAGGGGACGATGAAGCCGAATCCGCGTTCACGGTCCCACCAGTCGACGATTCCCTCGCGCCGTTGCTCCGTCATCGAAAAGACTCCTTCCTCCGCGGCCACGCGCTGTGAACCGTCGTGGTCCGCAGACGCCTGGCCGGGAGGAAGCCAGGTGGGCCGGACCTCGGGTAGTCCCTACTCTGCACGCGGCCCAGTCCGTCCGCATCGTGACGGAACCTGCGCTGCCATCCGTCGTCGCGTACGCCCTTGCTCGCTCCAGGACCGTGCGCGCCATGGGGTCCGAGAGTCAGAAGTGCCGGACGAATGGAGACGGGTCGACGGCGAACAGGCCGCCGAAGGGGCTGTCCAACTGATAGATGAGCAGCGCCGTGAAGGCGATGAGACCGGACAGTCCCATCGCCATCACGACATGAGAGAAGCTGCGTCGGACACCGAACAGGAACATGAAGGCGATGGTCAGGACGCCGCCGCCGATCAGGCCGAACCAGATCACCGGCGAAAGCCTCTGCCCCGCGTCGGTTTCGCGGCCACGCCTGGCCTCGTCCAGAGTGCTGAGTTGTGCCAGCGTCTCCTGTCCGGTGACCTGCTGGGCGGGTGTGGCGTGGTCGGGCAACTGCGCCGACGCGCGCACCTGCTCCAGCAATTGCCAGCCCTTCGGATCTGGTGTCGCGTCGTCGACCAAGGCCGGCCATTCGACGTCAGTGACGTGACGGACGTACGACTCGACCTCCTGGCGCATCCGATCACCCTGTGCGGTGGGCAGCCCGGCGGCCAGGAGATGGATCTGATGCGCCGCACTGGCCTCCGCCGCGACATGATCCTCCGCGCCTGAATGCGTGTCCCACACCGTGACCAGGGCCAGGCCCAGGACGAGGGCGTACAGAACGCCGACCATCATCGAGATGTACTCGGCGACGTCTTCACGGGGCTCGTCGTCCGGCCCCATCGGACGGAAGCGGTGCTTGATCAGGACGACGACGGCAGAGAACAGCGCGACGCCAAGGACGATGGCAATGCTTTCGATCATCAGGGGCCCCGTTGCGGGTCGATGGCGGTATCAACGTCTGCGTGAGCCGAGCACGGCGGCCGCGACCGCCGCGGGCAGCAGGATGAGGAAGAGAGCGGTCCCCACACCGAGCCCGGTCGGAGTGTGGTCTGCGCGGACGAACCGGCCGAGCAGCGAGCGGGTGGGCTGTTCGGGCGGCGTCGGCGGCTGTGGTCTGGTCGGGGGCAGCCCCACCGGTGGGGGCGGCGCGACGGCGTTGGGCCGGGCCTCCGCTTCGCCGGGTTCGGGAAGGCCGGGCGCGACGATGCCGGGTGGGGGAGGTGGCGGTGGTGGCGGGACGATCGGCGCCACGGCTTGTGGCACGGCATCGGGAGGGGCGACCTTGCGGGGAGGCTGCTCCGGCGAGGTGGGGGCAACGCCCGGCGGCCTTCGCCGCGGTGGGGTTCGCGCCACCCGGCCCGGCAGTTCGAAGCTCGCAGAGGCGCGCGCCGTCAGCTGGGGAGGGGGCGTCCATCCGCCCCCGGAGTCGATGGTGCGCAGCCGATCGGTGCCTTCGACGCGGCCTCGGCTCACATAGGAGCCGGGAGGGCGCCGCACCTCGGCGGTGCACGTCGCCGTCCCCTGCGGGGCGAGCGGGGGCATCTCGGAGCGGCCACCCCCGCAGTCGGTACGGTTCTGCCGCACCAAGGGGTCCATGAGGCGGGCGCCCCGCACGGATCGGTTTCCTGTGTTGGTGACGGTGTAGCGGATCCGTGCCCGGTCGGGGCCGAGTACGCGCACCTCCTCCCGCAGGGCAAGTGCGGCGCCGACTCCGGCGTACCCGGAGCGCGCCGTCGCCACGACCCTGGCCCGCAGGTACGGCTGCCATCCGACGGCCCGTGCCACTCCGGCACGCGCGCCGGGCCGCGCGACCCCTGTGGCGGTGCACCGGGCCTCACGCAGTCCGGTCAGCAGAGGAACCTTGTCGTGGCCGCCGGGACAGCGAACGCGGGCGCCAGGCATGGCAGGGTCCTGGACACGCAGGTCGTGCAGGTCGGCGCTACCGCGGTTGACCAGGCGGTACGACGCCACCACCGGTGTGCCTGTGCGGATGCCGGGATGCTGCGCTCCAAGGCCCGGACGGGTGTTGACCGTCACCTGCAGGAGAAGCCCGTCCGCTGACGGGCCGTCTGCGGCGGAGGGCTCGGTCACCGTCCAACTGGCCGTTCCCAGAAGGAGCCCCATCAGCAGCCATCGCATCACCTTTCCCTTGTGCGGACCGATCATCACACCAGAATGCTGGTCGGGGGGCGCGCTGTGGGGGACCGCGACCGCGCACGCTGCGCGATACATCCGAACGGCCCTCGGCCTCCTGCTGTCGGGCGATCCAGCAGCCGTACTTCCAGCGGATGCCGCGCTGGCGGCGCGGAAGGCCGGAGCAGAACTGACTGCGGCCTGCTCCATGAGAAGACTCGGAGTGGAGGCCGTGAGCCGACCGCTGTGAGGGCTCGGTGCCTGGGCATGGGGGCTCCGCACCGAACGTCGCGACCGCGTGTGCGTCTGGCGCCCCAGCCTTCGCCATCGACCTCGTCACCGGGTCAGCTCCCGGACATCCGGAGCACCGACGGTTCAACCGTCCACTGGGAATCGAAATCCTACGGGGAAGAGGCGTGACCGTGCGCATTCCTGATCGGCCTACCCTCCGCTGCACCCGAGTCCGCGGCGCTGCATCATCACTTCATGGACAGACACATGGACACCGCTGATGACGGTGGGCGCGGTGCGGAGGGCTCACGGCCCTGGCGGCGTTCGGCGTGGGCTGTCGCCGCGTTCGGTCTGGCGCTCGCCATCGGCGTGACGTTCCTTCCCGCGGAGGCGGCAAACGCACAGGCCCCGGCCCGGTGCCGGGCGGGCACCGGGCCGTACCAGTGGCAGCTGGAGAAGTACCTGAAGCTCAAGCAGGACGGCGTTCAGTCCGAGGCGGACTGCCGGGCCATCCGTACCTTCCAGCAGCGACACCGCATCAAGCCCGCCACCGGCAAGGCCAACCTCCGCACGTACCGCATGCTGTTGATCGTCCAGGCCGGCAGGGCGCCGAACAAGGCCCGCCGCTGCCCCCAGCGCGCCTTCAGGGTGGTCTGTGTGGACCGCACGCGGCAGCTTCTCTGGGTGCAGCAAGGTGCCAAGGGCAAGCTGGTCATGAAGCCTTCCCCGATCCGCACCGGGGCGCGCGGTGTGGAGACGCGCGGCGGCATGCACCGCATCTTCCGGCGCGTCAGGCACGACCGCTCCCGCGTCTTCAACAACGCCCGCATGCCCTACTCCCAGTACTTCAGCGGCGGTCAGGCGCTGCACGGGACCTACGGCGACATCTACGACGGCGGCGGATCGCACGGCTGTGTGAACTTGCGCCTCAACGACGCCTCCTGGCTGTGGAAGAAGGTCGGCAAGGGCAACCGCGTCTACGTCTTCGGCCGCAAGTCGGGCACCCGCCCGCGCGCCGCCGTCACCGACGACGAGCTGATCGCGACCACGAAGTGGGGCTACGTGGACGGTGCTGGGGCCCCGGGGGAGCCGGTGGCCTGGTAGCCGCGGCCTCAGGCGCGGCGGGCGGGGCGGCCCCACGGGGTGTCCGGCACCTTGGAGCCGGCCTTGCCCGCCACTACCTCGATGCGGACGGGGCCGGGCAGCCCCCGCACGGTCGCCTCGACCCGGCGCAGCTCGCCCGTCGGACCGATCCAGTATCGAAGCGGGGAGCGGGTGCTGCGCACCGCGGGCTTCTCCTTCACGGAGGGGCGCGGCCCGGACATGATGTCGTACCGCGTGCCATCGATCGATTCCCGACCTAGCCAGCGGGGCCCCGATTGGGCGAGCAGCTGGGCGTTGTCGGGGCGGTTCGAGCCCAGCATGTGCGTCATGCGCAGGGCGATGTCGAGCGGGTCGGTGCTGTAAGCGCGGGGCGACCACTGGGGCGCGCGCATGCCCGAAGCGGTCTTGGCGAGGCCCCGGACATCGGCCTTCCACGCATCCGTACCACGCTCCGACTGGTCAGGAGCTACACCCAGGCCGCCCATGTCCCAGGCCAGCATTCCCGATGCACCTCGCGAAGGCTGGTCCGTCACGCGGTAGCTTCCCACGGCGCGGTGGACGCGATAGTCGATGAGGCCGTGGATGACCATGGCCTCCTTCTCGTCCTGCGGGACGGTGATCCGCAGCTCGGCGGGGCTGGCCTCGTACATGCTCATCCGGGCCATGGCGAAGCGCTGGGCCTCAGCGCCCGTGAGAGCACGCTCGGGCTCGGTGTCCGGGCCCTGCACCGTGACGCCGACAGCCAGGGCCGCACCGGCGACGGCCAGGGACGCACAGGCGATCAGGGTGCGGCGGCTCAACCGGCGCAGGGGATTCGAGAGGGGCATAGGTCCGCCTTCCGCGCATGGTCCATGCGACGTCCGTGGGCAAGAAGTCCGTTGAAAAGGGAGGCGGCAGCCCGCCCACGGCCGTGAGGCCGGAGCGGACTGCCGCGGTCAGTCCAAGTCGAGCGCCGGTCTACTTCTTCTTGATCGGCTTCTCGGGCTTGTTCTTGAGCGTCACCCGGAGCGGGTTGAACTCACAGTTCTTCTCGGTGACCTTCAGCGGCCCGGTGATGGCCGCCTTGCCCACGGGCTTGATGAAGCCCTCGGGGGTGGCGGTCTCGACCAGGTAGTAGCTGCCGATCATGATCTTCGGGAAGGTGCACTTGCCCTTGGCGTCGGTGGCGCACTCGCCCAGACGCTTGTCGGCCTTGCCCTTGCGCTGGAGACCCTTGGTGCCGTTGGTCTCCTTCCACAGCTGGAACACCGCACCCATCACCGGCTTGCGGTCCTGGGCGCTGACCTTGGTCAGGATGATGTTCGTCGGCTTGTGGAAGCCGAAGTCCACGTCGTGGTCGTTCTCTCCGGCACCGTCGATCTTGACGTCGGCGGCGGAGAAACCGTTGCCGTAGGGCTTGCCGTTGGAGTCGACGGCCATGTTGCCGCCGTTGCCGAACTGCGCGGGCTTGTAGCCGTACAGGACCCCGCCCTTGGCGTAGTCCGCCGCGTGGTCCATGCGGACGGAGTACTTGCGGCCGTACTTCCAGTCCTCCTCCGCGACGTTCTTGACCAGCGTCGAGTCGAAGTAGTACTCGCCCCGCTTGTTGGTCTTGGCCGTGCCGATCTTCTTGCCCTGGGCGTCGTACAGGTTGACCGTGGCGCCCACGACCGGCTTCTCGTCCGCGTCCTGGATGCCGTTCTTCATCCGCTTGCCGTTGTCGTACCAGACGCGGTTGCCGATCTGGAACGGGGCCTCGTCACACAGCACTTCGAGGTCGGCCATGGCGCCGCCCTTGCCGAAGGTGTTGGTGAGGCGATTGCCCAGGCCGTCGGCGCGGTTCCCGTCGAAGCGGTTGACGAACATCGTGCCGCTGACGAAGACCTCGTCGTTCACGTCGATGCCGGAGGTCGCGATGGTGTCCTCGACCTTGGAGAGCGCGATGCCGGAGAAGGCCGACTCCTTGTGGATCGCGGAGGCCCGGTGGTCGCCCGGGTAGTACTCCTTCACGTCCGCGGGCTGGCCGCCGCTGTTGGCGGGCGTGGCCCGGTTCGGGCAGCCGCCGTTTCCGTCGAGGTAGAACTTGCCGCCCTTCTTGCACGCGCGGTTCAGGTCACCGCCCGTGGACGGCTCGACCAGGATGCCTCCCGGCTTGTTCCGCAGGTCGTGTCCCGTCTGGTCGCCGTAGCGGTCGCGGAATCCGAGGATCAGGTCGCCGTCGGTGTCCACGACGATGTCGCCGAGGATCGGCTGCGGGTAGGCGTGCCGGCGGACGCAGGTCCCGCCGTCCTGCTTGTCGCGCCAGCCGTCCGCCCACGGGAACCAGCCCACGCCCTTGCAGGCGCCGCCGAGGGTGTCGGCGATGCCGCGCGGGAAGTCGAGCTTCTCGTCCATGACCGTGCCGGTGAACGTGCCGCTCTTGGGGCTGAACGTCTGGACGACGGCCCGCATGTCGGACTTCTTCTGGCTCGACTCGGCCGAGCAGACACCGCCGACGTAGACCTTGCCGTCCTGGACCCCGAGACCGTACGGACGCCAGTCACCGGCCGCCGCACAGCCCGGGTTCGGAATCTTGTACGACGCCTTCGGTGCGGACGCCGTCTTCTTGGTGGCGTCGTACCGGTACAGCTTGCGGTCGTTCAGGTTGACGACGAAGAGGTCCTTGCCGTCCTCGGTCACCTCGACGTCACCGAGCGACTCCTTGGCCACCGCCTTGGCGAAGGCGACGTCCATGTCGGGCTGGGACATGTCGTGCGGGGTGTTGCCGACGTTGGGGACCTTCGTGAACAGCGAGGTCTGCTGGGACTCGCGGTCGGTCAGGTAGATGGCGCCGGGGCCTTCCGGGCCGTACTTGGCGGCGCGCCGGGCCATCGCCCCGGAGAAGATCCACTTCTTCTGCTTGCTCCAGCCGATGCCGTAGAGCGCGCCCGTGGTGGCCTTGTCCGACAGGTTCGTGGTCTGGTCGTCGACACCGCGGGCGCTATAGGGAAAACCGACCAGCGTCCGCGTGTCGTCGGGATCCTCGAACCCCTCGATGTCCTTGCCGATACAGGCCGTCACCAGCTCGGCGTTCTTCTGGCAGTAGTCGCCCGGGTTCCAGAAGGATGTGGTGAACTCGGCGTCCTTGCCGCCCTTGAGGTCCACGAACTCCACGTTCGAGGACATGATCTCCGGGTCGCTCAGGTCGTCCTTGGGCTTGGCGAAACCCGAGAAGAGCACGCCCGGCTTGGGGTTCTTGGCTTCGACGCGGTACTTCCCGCCGCGCAGCTTGGTGCCGGGCGTGAGGTTGACGACGCCGTTGGCTCCGGTCTTGCCCTTGATGCTGCGGCCGTCGGCGTCGGTGAGCACGACCTCGACCCCGGACATCCCCGGTTCCAACGCCCGGTCCCACTCGCCGTTGGCGTCGACCGCGCGAACGACACGGACCTTTACGGAGCCGTCACCCGCGTCGCGGACCACAGGGGCCGCCGCGAAGGCCGGTAGCCCGGCGCTGGCGGTGGCCGCAGTGAGGAGCATGGTCATGCCATGCAGCGCACGCCGCCTGATGAGTTGTTCCACGGTTGTCCTTTCTGCGTCTCAAATTGCCGAAACATCTCTAAACTTGCCTATATAGCTAGATAAGTGGCGCATGGCTCGCCCGAGAATGGTCAGTACGGAACATGCCGCACAGCCATCTGGAGGACGTAGAGGGAAGGACCACTTCGGGAGGCCGATGAATCAACCGAGCGTCACGTCTTGGCCCAGCGGCGGCGCAGCTGCCGGAAGAAATAGGCTGCTTCGTTCCCGAAGCTGACTCCTGTCGCCAGCACGACCATCAAGGCGATGGCCTGCACCAGGTGCGTGACGCCGTGGTCCGAGTCCCTGACGGCGAGTTCGCTCAGCGCGCGGTAGAGGACGCTGCCCGGCAGCAGTGGTGTGACGGCAGGGATGACCAGGGGGAGCGCCGACATCCCCGTACGCCGGGCGACGAGGCGTCCCGCCAGGCTGATTCCCACCGTGACGAAACCGGTGGTCAGCATGCGTGAGTAGCCCACGTCGCGCAGCATGACGTACACCATGACGCCGCCTGCCCCGAGCACCATCACGGCCAGCCACTGACGAGGCGGTACGCGCATCCGGGAGGCGATCGCCACGGCGAAGGCGGCGGCACCCACGAAACGCCAGGAGAAGTACTCGATCGTCGTGCCATGTGAAAGAAGCGGCAGGTCCTGTCCGTTCTTGGTCGCGACGACGAGGACTACTCCGATGCCGGCGACGATTGCGACGAACACCAGCGCCGCGTCCATCACCCGGGCGTACGCGGTCAGATAGTGGCCGGTGAGCGCGTCCTGCACGGCACCCACCATGGTGAGGGTCGGCAGCAGCGACAGCACACCACCGACGATGATGGCCGGGCTGATCTCGCCGTGACCGAGGAGTTCGGCCAGATAGGCGAAGATTGCGGCGGGCATGGCGGCCAGCGCGAAACGGTAGAAGGGCAGGACTCCCAGCGCGGACAGGGTGTTGGTGAGGTATCCGGCCAGCGTGGCGGCGACGAAGGACGGGGCGACGACCAGCAGGTCACCGCCTGCGACCAGGCTTCCCGACGCGGCGACGGCCCCGCTGTGCCCCGCGGCAAGCCCCCACCGGGCGGCCCGGCCCCGCTGAACCGCGCCATCCGGCGGCGGGCTCAGCGCGATCGCGCGCTCCCGTGCCTCAGCCGCGGGCATCGTGCGCCGGCTGATGTCTTCGACGAGCCGATGGGTCTGTTCGAGTGCCGTGAAGTCGGTGGTCCTTCGGCGGATCACCCGCTGTTCCACCAGCGGCCGGGCGTCGCCAGGCATCCGGCCGGACAGGGACACCACCCACATCGTCACGTTCGGTTCGCACCAGTGGAGCCCGAACGACTCCGCCGTCGTCATCATTCCCGCGGCCGTCTCCTCGGCGGACGCACCGTTGGCGATCAGAGCCTCACCGATCATCAGCGCGAGGGCGATGACGAATGCCGTGTCGGGGTTCCAGGGGTCGTCGGGGGGCGGCAGCGCCGGATCGGGGTCGGGCTCCAGGCCGCGCATCCTGCACAGCTTCCCCTGCAGCCACGGCAGCGACTCCCTGGCCAATGCGCAGTCCTTTCCTCAGCCACACAGATCTGGCCGGAGCAGCCACATCGTTCCAAGGCCCGGGTCAGGCCAGCAGGTCGCCCAGGTGTTGCCCCGGCGCGGGAGCCGGCAGGACGTAGCCGACGGCCGACGCACGGTGCTCGGTGAAGGCGCTCATGGCGTCCTCGCCCGCCAGCCGTTGCTGGACCCGGATGAAGAGCTGCGGATCCCGCATGTACGCGAGGAACAGCAGCCCCTTGTCATCGCGGCCGTCGTCGTAGGAATAGCCGCGCCGGAGCATCCGGGCACCGCCGTCGAGCCGGGAGTGAGCCAGCCGCACGTGGGCATCGGAGGGAATCACGTAGCGGCCACGGGGGGTCTTGGCGTACAGGTCGACGGCATCGTGTTCCGTTCGGGACCCCAGCGGCGCGCCGCTGGCGCGGTGGCGGCCGATCACGTGCTCCTGCCTGTCCGTGGGCAGTGCGGTGAAACGATCGACGTCCATGTGGATACGGCGGAAGACGAGGTACGTACCGCCCTTGTCGTCCCATACCCAGCGCGAGAGTTCCCGCTGCGGAGGGTTCTCCGTGCCGTCCTTGAAGCCGAAGAGGTTGCGCGGGGTTTCATGGGGAGCGTGCGACGGCAGGAAACCGCTCTGGCGCCAGCGGAGGCCGAGGACGTCGCGTGCCTGGGCGGTCAGCCGGGTCGCGGCCCGTCGGCAGACGAGCGGGTCATCTGCGCACAGTTGGACCAGGAGATCACCTCCGCTGCGCCGCGCCTCAAGACGGTCCCCGGGAAATGTGGGCAAATGACGGAGGGCCTCCGGTGCGGGAAGGCCCAGCTTGCGGTAGAGGTCCGGTCCGGCGGCAACGGTGAGCGTCACCCGTCGTGACGGGTGCCTGGACCACTCGGCCAGCACGCGCCGCACACCGGTCGCGAGCTCTCGCCGCTGGCCCGTGGCCCGCGCGTCGAAGGCAGCCACCAGTACGTGGCGGGGCTGTACTTCAGAGACACCTGCCTGCATCCGGTGCTGCGGACGCTCGTCGTCGCGGCCGGATGGGCGCGACGCGCAGCCGTTCGCTCCTGCCAGGACTGCGGTCGTGGCCGCGAACAGAGAGCGGCGGGGCAGGGGCGGCGGAGAGGTCACCGGTACTCCTCACAGAGTGCGCGCCATGGTGGGCCGGAGAGGCAGGCCTGACGGTACACCTTTGGACATGAAGTCACTTGTCACTAAATGCCGTCTCTTTTCGTCCTGTCGGCGCTGGTCCGCCCGCGTGAGCGCGGCCGTGCTTGCCGGGGCGGTGTGTTCATCCCTGTCCGGCTGCGGTTTTTCGGGCTCCGACGACCGGCCAGGCCCGAGCGGTCCTCCAGCGGTGCTGCGCGTACCGGGGCAGTACACGTCCATCCAAGACGCGGTAGATGTCGCACGATCAGGTGACATGGTGCTGGTCTCTTCGGGGGTTTATCGGGAGGCCGTGGCAGTGCGGCGGCCAGGTGTGACGGTGCGAGGTGTCGACCGGTCGCGGACTGTCATCGATGGGGAGTTCAAGCGGGCCAACGGCATCACTGTGACGGGCAAGTCCTCGGTGGTGGAGAACCTGACGGTGCGCAACCATCTCGCCAACGGCATTCTGTTCACCGGCGTCACCGACAAGCGGCTTCAGGGCTCCGGCGCGGGCGGCGCCGGCTACGACCCGCTGGACACCGTCAAGTTCCCGCCCCTGCACGGGTTTCGGGCGTCGTACGTCACCGCGTACAACAACGCGCTGTACGGAATCTACGCCTTCGACGCCCGCAGCGGAGTCATCGAGAATTCCTACGCCTCGGGACAGTCCGACTCCGGGATCTACGTGGGCCAGTGCGACCCGTGCGACACGGTGGTGCGCAAGAACACGCTGGAACACAATGCCATTGGCATCGAAGTCACCAACGCCTCAAACGACTTGTACTTCCTCGGCAACGTGATGCGGCGCAATCGCGTGGGTGTGACGGTCAACTCCAACAACCTGGAGGCGCTCGGCCCGCAGCACGAAGCTGTTGTCGTCGGCAACACCATCACGGACAACAACGACGACCGCAGCCCCGAACAGGCCGAGGGCGGGTACGGAATCGGCGTCGGAGTAGGTGGGGGCACCCACAACCGTTTCGAGCGCAACCGCGTCGAGGGCCACAAGGCCGCGGCGTTCGTCCTCAGCGACGTCCAGGGGTATCCGGTCAAGGCCAACCGCGTCACCGGAAACGCCATCGGCCTTCGTGACACGGCCCTGGTCCTGGAGGCCCGCCGCACCGGCGGCAACTGCTTTGTGGCCAACGGAGGGACGCTGACGAGCCCGGGGCCGCTGCCTCGTGCCGCGACGGTCTGCCCCGGCCAGGACAGGCCGCTGAGCAAATCGGGCAGGACCCGCCCGATCGACGTCCCCCCGGGAATCTCCTTCAAGGAGGTACCCGCTCCGGCCCCGCAGCCTCCCATGCCCAGTGCGGCGACCGCGCCCGCCCGCCCTGCCTCCAACCTCCCCGGCCCTGTAGACCTTGACGCCTACCGACTGCCCGCCCCCGCCAACAGCTGACCCTGGTGTGACGGAGCTCCTCTGGCGGCGGTCGAGTACTTCCCTTGGAGTGATCCGCCAGTGTGTAGAGGCAGAGGCTCTTGCACAGCGCGTTGGCGAACGCTTCGAAGGCTTCCCCGTTCGGTGGGACGGGTGGAGGGAAAGCTAGGCCGCTGGAGCGTCGGGGCCGGATCCCAACTACCGGCTGGTCCGGTACGCGGACGACTGGTGCCTGATGGTTCACGGCACCAAGGCAGACACCGAAACGCTACGCGACGAGATCGCGGAAGTCCTCACCACGATGGGTCTGCGCCTGTCTCCGGAGAAGACTCTGATCACCCACATCGAGCAGGGCCCGGACTTCCTCGGCTGGCACATCCAGCGCCACCGAAAGCCAGGCACCAACCGGCACTACGTCTACACCTACCCTGCCAAGAAGGCCCTGCGGGCCATCATGGCCAAGGTCAAGACGCTCTGCCGAGAGGTCGGCACGAACCAGCCGCTCGACGCCCTGCTCGTCCGGATCAATCCGGCAGTGCGGGGCTGGTGCGCCTACTTCCGGCCCGGGGTGTCCTTCGCAACCTTCTCCTACCTGCGCAACTACATGTGGCACACGGTCTGGAGATGGGTGCAGCGCAAACACCCCAAGACGGGTCGGAGGAAGATCTTCAACCGCTACTGCGGCCGCAGATCATGGTGGGTCGGGGAGACCCGGGAACTGTTCAACCCGATCACGGTGGGCACCACTCGCTACCGCTACCGGGGCCTGACGATTCCCACGCCCTGGGACGCCACGGGATGAGAACAACCACCACGAACCCCTCCGGGGCTTGTGGAGAGCCGGGTGCGATGCCAAGTCGCATGCCCGGTTCAGGAAGCGGCTCCGGGGAAACGGGCCGGTCGAAAGACCGGAACCGCGCCCCGGGCCGACTTCACCAGGTGACCGAGCGCGGCACTCGGGCCCGGACTGGCAAGTTCGGTGCCCGGGGAACACCTCTGCCGGAATGGGGCAGATCGCGTGTCTGGCCCTCAAGTCCAGGCCCTGCGGCAGACCGTGGTGCAGAGAACTACCACTGTGACGCCGCAGGGCACCTGCGCTGGCGCACCGCCGAGAAAGAAGGCGGAGCCGGGTTGCCGCCCTCGCCCCGGGCGATCGTCTCTCCCTACGACATCGCGGCCCGCTACGCACGGCACGGACACATCATCAGCTGGAAGGGCTTTGCCGCCCATCTCACCGAGACCTGTGCTCCGGACAGCCCCAACGTGATTACGGACGTGGCCACCACGGCGGCAGTCACCCACGACAGTCAGGTCCTTCCCGGCATTCACACCCGCCCGGCCCGCCGCGGACTGCTGCCCGCCGAGCACCTGGTCGACGGCGGCTACACCTCACTGATCCGCCTGGAGCAGGCCGCCCGCGAACACTAGGTCACTGTCAGCGGCGTCCATGCTCAATCAGCCAACTGGAGCACTCACTGGCCAAGAGGAGGGCTCACTCACAACAACGCGATCGGCGGGGCTCGCTGTTCGTGGTCTACAGCTCGAAGTCGAGGTGTTCGATGTCGGTGAAGCGGACCTCTTCCAGGCTTCCGGCTCGGCGGCCGCAGTCCTGGAAGTACACCTCCTTGAGTGCTTCGGCGGCGAACTCCCGCAACTGCTGGTCGCCGGCGCCCCGTTCCTGGGCTTCGAAGAGCTGGGCGGCGTAGCGGGGCGGCAGCGCGACGGTCAGGTGCCGGATGCGGTCCTGGTCCGTCGACCCGATCGGCGCGGTGTAGCCGAGGCGGGTGCAGGTGTCGATGACGATGCCGCCGGTGCTCGCCGCCTTCTCGCGGGCCTTGGCCCGGATCTGCGGCTGCCACCGGGCCTTCACCTCAGTCTCCGGCCGGACGGCGAGGTCCGGGCGGGGCCTTTTGATCTGGTCCTTCACGTACCGCTCGACGGTGCGCTGGGGGATCCGCAACATTCTGGGCGACCGCCTTGGTGCCTTTGAGCTGCTTGGCCAGGTACCGCATCTGCGCCCCGGCCTCATGCTCACCCTCGCGGCCATCACCCTCATGACCCGCCACCTCACGAGGCCACCGGTACGCCCCACAGCGTCGCGTGCAGGGTGAGTGCGAAGTCCTCGGGGAGGAGCCAGCGCATCTGTCTTAGCTCGGCGGGGTGCGGGGTCGAGGACCTCCCCGTCATGTGGGCGGGCGAGGGGGAGACCGCGCGCACTCTTCCTTGGCAGCTGGATCGGGTGAGCCTGGTACCAGGCTCACCGTGGAAGAGCACGACGGCAGCGGTGGGGGCCCTTGGCGGGTCCCACCGCAGGTGCGGCTGGTCGCCGCCGTACGGGGAGGCGTAGTGGGTCCTGGCATCGACGGGGGCGATCACTGGTGGTCCGTTTCATGGGTGGCGGTGCGGTGGTGCATTTGCGCCTGGAGGGCGGCGCTGTCACGGGCGTAGGGCCGGTACAGCAGGGTGACCAGGGCGCCGTTGGCCAGTATGAGGACGACGGTCAGCCACAGGAACGCCGTCTGGAGGCCGTACGCGTCACCGAGGTAGCCGACCAGCAGGGAGGTCAGGGCCCAGCCGGCCGCCTCGACGGAGAGCATCAGCGCGAAGGCGGCGCCGCGCAGCTCCGGCAGGGTCACCGAGGCGATGATCGGCCGGTTGATCGCGGGGTTGGAGCCCTGGACGGCGCCGAGGACGCCGAACAGCACGACGTACGCCCACAGCGGTTCCCAGGCGACCTGGCTGGCGACGTAGGAGAGCAGGCCGTAGACGATGAGGGCGGTCTGCATCATGGCGATCCGGCCGGTGCGCGGCGCACGGCGGTGAACCCGGTCGGCCACCACTCCGGCGAAGACCGTTCCGCCCAGGTAGCAGAGCATGACGGGCAGGGTCACGACCGAGGCCGCGGCGTTGCTGAAGCCGCGCACCTGGACCAGGAAGGTGACCCCGAAGCCGAACAGGATGAACTGACCCGTCGTCAGCCGTTGGGCGCAGATCAGCAGCAGTGTCCGGTTGCGCAGCAGGGCGCCCAGCTGGGCGCGGGTCGGCGGGGGTTTGTCGGCCCGCCGGCCGTCCGTGGCTCCCACCCCGGGGTCGTGCAGGAACAGCAGGACCAGCACCCCGAAGAGCACCTGCACGGCGCCGGAGGCGAAGAAGCCGTACCGCCAGCCGTCCCGGACGTCGGAGAGCAGGCCGAGCAGCGGCCCGGCGACGCCCACGCCGAGACCGGCCAGGCCGTAGAGCAGTCCGGCGGCGCGGCCGCGGGCGCGGTCGTCGAAGAGGTCGGAGAGCATCGCGCTGGTGAGCGGGCCGCCGCCGGCGGCCCCGGCGGCGGCCACCGTGGTCAGGATCAGGAGCTGGGTGAAGTTCTGGGCCAGGCCGGCGGCGGCCGTCCACACGCCCCAGAAGCCGCAGCACACGGCGAGGACCTGCTTGCGGGGCCACCGGCGGGCGACGGCGACCCAGGCCGGTCCGGCGACGACGGCGACGAGCTTGCCTGCGGCGATCAGGCCGCCGAGGGCGGCCATCGGCAGGCCGAGCGCCGCTCGCAGGGCGGGGAAGAGCACCGACAGCACGCTGGCTTCGCCGTTGTCGACGCTCAGCAGGCCGCCGAGCAGGGCGAGTTGGCGCCAGCGGCGCGGTGGTTGGGAGGAGGTCTGTGAGGGAGGGGAAGGAGAGATCGGTGTGGCGGGGGGAACGGCTTCGGTCGGCATCGCGGCTCCTTTGCCGGTGCGTTGGACCTGCGGCGGGTGGGCGTGGGGGCAGCCGTTGGCGCGCGGGGCGCGGGTCAGCCGTCGGTGCGGTCGGCAGGGCGCTGATCACGGGTCTGCAGCAGGTGGATCCAGCGTTCGAGGAGCTCGGTGGTGCGCGGCCGGTCCGGGGCGTGCCAGGAGACCGGCACGTTCAGCGTCGCCAGGCGGTGCTCCAGATCCTCGGCGAGGTGGGCGCGGCCGGTCTCACGCAGGTGCCGGGCGTAGCGGACGGGGTCGTTGTAGTACGTGGGGCCGGTCTGCAGGGTCGCCTGCATGGGGTCGGGCAGGGCGCCGGGCCGGCCCGCGTACTCGTTCCACCACTCGGCGAGGTGCGAGCGCATCCGGGCGGCGAGTTCGGGCTCCTGCGCCAGCAGGTCCCGGGTGAGGTACGGGTCCTCGGTGACGTGGAACAACTGCTCCCATTCGGCACGGAAGCAGCCGGGATGGTAGGTGCGGAGGTAGAGGTGGTCGCGGGTGCGCACGGCACGCTGGTAGGTGTGGGCGCCGTGCCCGAGGACCAGGTACTCGCGGGAGTCGATCCGCTCGCCGCGGACCGCCGCCGCGAAGGACTCGCCCTGCCAGCCCGCCGGGACGTCTATGCCGAGCAGGTCGCACAGGGTCGGGGCGAGGTCGATGTTGTACAGCAGCGCGTCGTTGCGGCGGGCCTCGGGCGGCAGGCGGTCGGTCACCCCCGGCCAGTGGACGATCAGCGGGACGCGCTGGACCGGCTCGCTGGCCATGCCGTGCTCGGCGTAGGAGCCGAGCTCGCCGAAGGACTCGCCATGGTCGGCGCTGACGATCACCGCGGTCTCCTCCGCGATTCCCAACTCCTCCAGTGCGGCCATCAGTTGACCGAAGTAGTGGTCCCAGTAGGAGATCGCGCCGTCGAAGCCGTTGACCAGGTGTTCGAAGTCGGCGCGGGAGCGGATCGCGTCCGGCATGTTGTGCGGGACGGGCGACTTCCCGGGGCCGTGGATCGAGTAGTTGAGGTCGAGGGCGCTGCGCGGTCCGTAGACCTCGGCGTGCGCGGCGATGGTCTCCTCGTCGGGCCACGCCTGGACCGGGCCAGAGGCGGCCATCTTCTCGGTCCACTCGGCGGGCTGGGTGTAGTTGGTGTGCGGCTCCCAGTAGGTGAGGTGCAGGTACCAGTCCTCCTCGTCCGCGTGGCGGCGCAGCCAGTCGATGGCGGCGCGGTTCACGTCGGGGGCCTCCTCGTCGCCCATCCGGTCCGTGGCACGGAGGGACTCGCGGAAGTTGCCGTGGAAGAAGTACGCGCGGTGGCGCTCGGCGAAGACCGAGATCGCGGCGGTGTAGTAGCCGCTCCAGATCAGCCGCTGGCCGAGCAGCGGGCGGTCCGGCTCCGGGCCGTGGCCCGCGTCGAGGCGGTACTGCGCGGCCGGCCCGAAGTGGCCTATCACGCCGTTGCTGATGCCGAACTGACCACTCGTCAGGGCGGTCCGCGACGGCAGGCACGGGGAGTCGGAGCAGTAGTAGCGGTCGAAGACGACGGACTTGTCGGCGAGCTTCTGCAGGTTCGGGGTGGTGGGGCGGTGGTATCCGTAGGGGGTGGTGTGGTCGGCGCGGAGGGTGTCCACGTCGACGTAGATGATGCGCATGCGTGGCTTCCAGGGGTGTGCGGGGTGGATTTCGGGCAGCACTCGTCCGCCGCGCGGCGGTACGGCGCACCGCGCGGTGGGGGAGTGCGGGGAATCAGCGGCTGAGCCGCGCCTCCAGACGCGCCTTGGTCAGCTGGAGCCAGGCGATGTACGAGGCGGTGGACGCGTAACCCTGCTCGCGGGCCGTGGTGTGCACCTCGCGGGCCCAGTCCGCGTCCAGCTCGGGAAGCTGCGGCTCGTAGTCGTCGATGGGCGGGGCGGGCGAGGTCGCGTCGTGCTTGAGCCGGAACTCCAGCTCGGTGCTGACGATGTCCAGGGCGATCTCGGGGCCGAGCTGCCCGGCGAAGAGGAACCGCAGCTTGAACTCGGGGTCCATCGGGCGAGGCGACGGCTCGAACGGGGAGTGGGCCCACTCCAGCAGCGCTGCCCTGCCGTCCTCGGTCAGCCGGTAGACCTTGGCGTCCGGGCGGCCCTCACGGGGGTCCACGTCGAACGCCACCCAGCCGCGATCCACCAGGGAGCCGAGCCGGCGGTAGATCTGCGGCAGCTGCACGCCGTAGCCGAGGTACCGGCCCGGTCCGTCCATCCAGCGGCGCAGGTCGTAGCCGGACGTTCGGCGCAGGGCCAGCACGCCGAGAATCACGTAGTCGAGCTGCATTCGGACCTCATATGTTCGCAAGAATCTATATGCCTCAGATTCACCTGGGGCGGTGGCGGTGTCAAGAGTCCGCCGGAACCAGTCCGCCGGAACCGGGCGCGCGACGTCAGAGGACGCAGCGGAACCCGGCATGGCCGCTGGAGCTGTCGGGGCTGTTGGCGGCTCGGGCGGCCACGCGGTAACGGTTGCAGTACGACACGTGGCACAGGTGCGAGCCGCCGCGGGTGACCTTGTCTGTCCCCCGCTGGGGGCCCTGCGGGTTGACCGGCGCACGATGGGCGCCGTGGTCGGTGCCCCACCAGTCGGCGCACCACTCCCAGATGTTGCCCGCCATGTTGTACAGGCCGAAGCCGTTGGGCTCGAAGGCATCGACGGGCGCGGTGCCCCGGTAGCCGTCGGCGGCGGTGTTCTTCGTCGGGAAGACGCCCCGCCAGATGTTGCAGCGGTACTCGCCCGCCGGGTCCAGTTCATCGCCCCAGGGGTAGCGCCGCTGCTCCAGGCCGCCGCGGGCGGCGTACTCCCACTCCGCCTCGGTCGGCAGCCGCTTGCCCGCCCAGACGGCGTACGCCGCGGCGTCGTTCCAGGAGACGTGCACCACCGGGTGGTCGCCGCGCCCCGCCAGCGTGCTGCCCGGCCCCTCGGGCCGGTCCCAGGCGGCGCCCTGCACCCCGCACCACCACGGGGTGCGCTCGGGCCGGGGTGCACCGCGGCGCAGCGCGGCGGGCAGGAAGGCGGCGAAGACGTACGACCAGCCGAGGCGCTCGGCGTCGGTGCGGTAGCCGGTGGCGGCGACGAAGGCGGCGAACCGGTCGTTGCTGACCGCGCAGGCGTCGATCCGGAACGGGGCGAGGCGCACCCGGCGCACCGGTCCTTCGCCGTCACCGGGGAAGCCCTCGGCGTCCTCGGTACCCATCAGGAACTCGCCGCCGGGCAGATGCACCGTCCCCTGTGCCGAGTACATGGCGGGCGCCCTGCCCACGGAGAGCGGGGGTGCGGGTGCGACGTGGGCGCCTCCGCTAGTGGGCATGCAGCAGCGGGCGGGGCTGCCTTGGCTGTGGGGATCGCTCATCTCGCCTCGGGTCCTTTCGAGCGGCCTGGAGTGCCGGAGCCTCTTCATATGTTCTAACGTACATATGAAGAGGAGGCCGCGACAGAATGGAGCGCCCACGAAGGCGCGCTGTGGCTGCTGACCGGCAAGTTCCTGCACCTCATCGACGACACCCCGCTGAACACCCGCATCGTCGCAGTGGGAACCGCGTCGGTGACCGTGCCCGCCGCCAACGGGAGCCGGTGCACCGGCACCTACGGCCTGGTGTGGCAGGACAGCGGATCCGCGCAACAGCACTCGGGAATACTCGGCCGCATCCCTGCCCCTTTGGCGCGTATCTCGGTCACACGCCGTCACGGACCTGCGGGGTGGCTGCTGTTCGGCGACGCCCTCAGGCCCGGCAGCTGCCCCGACATCACTCAGGTCCAGGCCCGCCGAAGCTCTCCTGGACCGGCGACGTCCCGGCGGGCCGCACCGTCAAGATCACCTACTCGGTGACCGTGAAGCTCGGCGGCGACATGAAGCTCCACAACGTCGTGACCGCCAGCCACGGCAACTGTGCGAAGGACAATGCGGCGAAAGCCAAGGAGTGCCACCGTCACGCTGACCTACACCGTCACGGTGAACGGCCACCGCGACCTCGGCGACTACCTCATGACCAACGCGATGACCACGTCCCTGAATGGACACCGCTCGCTGCGGGACGCCCGACGCCTCCACTCGGTCACCACCAAGGTGGCCACGATGGAGTTCAAGAAGGCGTCGGACGCAGGTTTCCGGGACCGGTGCTCGGCCCCCGGAGTCGGGGTGGGCGAGGGCCCGGGCGGCGGCTCGGTGGGATCGGGCACGACGGCGGCCGGGTCGCTGGAGCAGTCCGGATCGGTTGTGCCCTCAGGGCAGTTGGTGCCCGGGCTGGTGCCGCTCACCTGGTTGGTGAGCTTCCCGTCACCGGAGCCTTCGGGCTTGACGGTCACCGAGTAGGTGATGGTGACCGTGGCGCCAGGTTCGATGTCTCCCTTCCAGGAGAGGGTCGGGGCGTCGTACGAGACGGGGCGAACTTCCGGAGACCTGCCAGGGCACCGACAGGCTGATGTGGATAGCGCTCACGGCAGGGCTTGCCTTCCTGGCCGGTGCGGGACTGATCGTCAGGAGGCGTTTCACAGACGGCGGGAGCCGCTGACCTCGCGGCGGGCACTTCCGGCGCATGACTGAAGGGGCGCCTCGGGCTCAAGCCCGAGGCGCCCCTTCCTCTGGGGGAATACACCAGCGGTCAATACCTCACCCCAGCCGAGACCTGGCAGCGCCACCAACACAATCTCGCGGTACAGAGATCGAGTGTCGAAGGTCACGGGGGAAGCCTCGGCCGCTCAGGTCTCCCCCCTTCCGGACTCGGCGCTGTCTCCCCAGCGACGGTTCCCGGTTCCGATGCCGTCAGTGGCTCCGGGACCACCGTCGCAGTGCTCGACCCGCTGCCACGGCGAGGAGCAGCACCGCAACCGCGGGCAGGCCGTGCCGGTATCGCGCAGCAGGCCCCTCCGCGCGGCGGTCCGGGACCAGCCGGTCCGCGGCTCTGTAGAGGTCCGAGGCCGCTTGGCGGGAGCGGCCGGACTGATCATGCAGCTGCGCTGCAAGGACTGGGTCCGCACTTCCTTCCACCTGGAGCGAGGCGGCCAGGTCCTCCAGCTCCGCTGACAGAACTTCGAGGCGGGCCGCGTCCTCTCGCAGCGTGTTGGCGTGGGCGGCCAGCGGCAGGCGTGGGGGCATGGCGGGCTCCGGTCAGCGGTCGTAGAGGCGGAAGACGAAGGTTTCGGTGACCGGCCCGCGGTAGTGAGCCAACAGGGCGTCGATGCGGTCGCGGGCCTCGGGCACCTGGTGGTCGAGGTTCTCCGCGTAACGTTCCGCGGCGTGGCAGAGAGGAAAGGCGTGGCTGGTGTCGAGCCAGGTGAACTCCAGCCATCCGTCAGGGAGCTGGTAGGGGGAGACTGCGCTGCGGCCGTCGAGGGCGGGCACGATGTCGTGTTCGTTGACCAGGCTGATCACCTGGGTGCGGGGGTCGGCGGGCTTCTTGTAGTCGATGGGCGAGCCGACGGCCACCACATGAGTGACCTCGTAGGTGTCGGTGAACTCGGGGATGCTCGCGAGGTTCATGGCGGCGGCGCCACCCTGGCTGTGTCCGACGATCGCGAGCCGCGCTCCGGCGGGTACGCAGGCGGCGACCGCTTTGCGGGCCGCGCGGGTATAGGGGGTGTCGGTGCGGCCCACGTTGGTGAATCCGCCGACCAGGTCCATGGGGCTGTCGTTGCGGGGGGCGCCTCCGCCCATGCCGGACATCTGCAGGACGTAGCGGTCGGTGCCGTCGGCGCCGGTCACGGTGTGGATCATGATGCGGCCGACGTTGCCGAGGCCCGCGATGTTGCGTACCCACTGGGTGACCGAGCCCCCGGTGCCGAGGCGGGCGAGCAGGTCGGTGTCCTCGGTGAGGAGTTCCGCGCGCCCCGCGCCGCGGTCGAAGAACGCCCAGAAACTGATGGGGATGCCCAGGAGGGGTTCGGCGTCGGGGACTTCGCCGGTGGCGATGGCCCAGGCGCTGCGGTCGTTGAAGGGGTTCTCGTCGATCAGCGCGTTCCAGGCGAGGAGGTCGGCGAAGACGGGGGCGACGGAGGACAGGGAGTAGGAGGTGCCGTCCGCCGCGGACATCTCCCGGAAGATCTTCACGGCCTCGGCCTGCCGGTCCCCTTCGATCGCCCCGATGAGGCGGACGAGTGGCCCGTGCAGGAGTTCCGGGTGGCGCAGGGCTGCGGCTTCGATGCGCAGACGCAGGCCCGTGACGGCCAGATCGCGGGCGAGGCCGGTGCGGTTGAGGAGCAGGCCCGCGTACTCCGCTGCGGTACCGCGCCGGCCTCCGGCAAACCCGTGCCCCAGGCCCCGGCGGTGAGTGAGAGTGTGCAGCAGGGCGCGTGCCGCGGTCAGTCCGGTCCGTGGGTGGCGCAGGGTGGCGGCGAGGAGTTCGGCGGAGCACAGGGCGGCGGTGGCGTCGCGGCCGGCGCGCCGGGTGTCGGCTGCGGCGGTGCCGAGGAGCCGGGATGCCGCGTGCAGAGCCGCGGTGCCGGTGGGGGGCGGGGATGCGTCCGGGGCGGTGGGGGTCATCGGGTGGGCTGCCAGGTGTGGAAGGGGTTGCGGTTTCCTTCGAGGCCGGCGGCGAGTTCGGGGTGGTGGCGCAACAGGAGCTGGTGCATGCCGGTGCGTTCGATCCACTCCATGCCTTCGGGGGTGTAGACCTCGGGGCGGTAGTCGTCGGTGAAGAAGCGGTCGCTGGTCATGCGGCGCACTGCCATGAGGACGAAGACGCGGTACGCGGTCTCGCTGAACCCGAAACCGGGTTTGCGGGGTTCGGCGAGCATGCCGACCATGGCGTCGACCTGGTCGAGGTCGCCCTCGTAGACGTCGCGGATCTGCTGTGCCCACTGGGGGTTGGCGCTGAGTTGGGAGAAGTCGGTGAGGCGGGGTTTGCGGACCTGGGCCCGGAAGTCGTTGTAGCGGGGGATGCCGCGTTCCCGGCCGCGCAGGATGTCCAGGGTGCCGACGTCGAGGACTTCGCCGTCTAGGCGGGTGAGCTGGGACAGCGCGCGGGGGTGGTTGTGCAGGGAGTTGTCGCCGCAGGGCATCGTACCGAAGGAGTACAGAAGGTCGCTGAGCCCGAACCGGTCGACTGCGGTGCGGGTTTCCAGGCCCTGGAGGGCTTCGAAGCCGAGGGTGTCGAGGAGGCGGCCGTCCTGGTGGGCGCGCAGCGGGTAGTCGTCGCGCAGCATGGGGTGCAGGCGGTAGCAGTAGGCGAATTCCTCGGTGAGGGAGAACGGCACGCCTTCGTGGTCGATGGTGGAGCCGAGGGCGCCGGTGAGTTCCACGCTGCGCGACAGGAACCCGCCGTGGCGGGCCCGGGAGGCGAGCCAGCGGGGCAGCCCGCCCCGGCCGACGACCGAGGAGGCGAGGTGCTGGGCGGGGCAGTCGATGATTCCCGGTGTCCATTCCAGCAGGTGGATGCGGGCCATGACGGCGGTGTTGACGAGGCGAGCGGTGTGGAAGAGCCGCTCGTCGTCCCAGGTCGGGTAGGACGCTTTCAGCCGGTCGCAGATGCTGTTGTGCTCCTTGGCGAAGAGCGTGTGCATCAGGGAGAGGCCGAGCCAGTAGTTGTCGTTGAAGCCGGTGCTGTCAATGCCCGTCATGCCCGGAGTGCTCTCGTCGGGCAGCCGTCCCTCGGCCATGATGAGCTTGCCGTCCTCGCCGGTGCGCAGTTGGCGGCAGCGCGCTTCGTCGGCACCGTAGATCTGGGAGCCGTCCCACCAGTGACTGATGTGGTTGGCGAACCCCGGCGCCGCCCCTGCCTCCGCGGAGGGGCGAGGGTCCGCCGGAGTGCGGCGTACACGCATCGGGCACGAGGGCCACGGGTCGTCGTCGGCGAGGCCCACCTCGATCGGGTCGTCCTTGACGGCGTCGCCGTGGCTGACCCAGCCGTGCACCTGGAACTGCAGCCAGGCGGCCGCGAGCATGTTGAGCCGGTCACTGGGCCGGAACACGTCCCGGGTCAGCAGCAGTCGGCTGACGTCACGGGGGCTGGGCGTCAGGAGCTGGGGCAGGGTCTCGGGGATGCTGGTCTCCGGCGGCATGTTGCGGCCGAAGCGGGTACCGGAGCGGCCCATCTCCCTGTCGTGCGGGTCGTAGCCCGATCCGTCGTAGCTGCGGTACGGGGCGAGACGCTCCGGTGCCCGTCCGGCCCGCTCTGCGGGGGTGTAGGCATCGAAGAGGTTGTGCCGGACCATCTGAGTACGCAGGTGAGTGAGCTCGGCGAGCCCGAACACACGCGTTTTGTCGTACCAGGCGCGGCGCTGCCTGGCGGAGGTCCCCGCCGGAGGCGCGGTCTGGGGGGTGTGTGCGGCGGCGGGTTCGCGGGGCGGGGCACTCACGGGGCTCAACTCCAGGGTCGGGGGCATACAGCCATTCGGCTACTCGCGGCCGGACCGGGTGCGGTCCGTAGCACTGCGGGCATGCAGGCGGCTGTTGCGGGCCCGGTGTCTGCTCGTACCGGACGCCGCGCGGTCCGGGTGGCGGCGGGTCTTTCCAGGGAACCCACAGGCGCTGTCCCGCCGCATGGGTATTGACCCGAACGGGTGGGGTGGTTGCGGTAGCAGGTCAGCTGAGGCGGCGGGCGGCGATCCGTTCGGCAGTGGGCCAGCGGACGTCCCGGACCAGGCCCGCCCACTCCAGCACACGGATGAGCCGGGCGGTCGGATCGAGCTGCCCGGGCAGCACACCGTGCCGGGCGCTGGTGGGATCCGCGTGGTGGTAGTTGTGCCAGCCCTCGCCGAGCGTGAGCAGGGCGACCCACGGCACGTTGCGCGACTGGTCGCGGGTGACGAACGCGGTGGTGCCGAAGGTGTGCGCGACGGAGTTCACCGCCCAGGTCGCATGGTGGACCAGCGCGTAGCGCACCAGGGACGCCCAGAAGAAGGCGGTGAACGCCGCCTGCCAGGATCCGGCCCACAGCCCTGCGGCCAGCGGGGGAAGCAGCCACGAGGCGAGCGCGATGAGCGGGTAGAACCGGCAAAGGGCACGCAGGTCGGAATCGGCAAGGACATCGGGGGCCCAGTGGTCGAAGTCCGCGCGCTCCCGGTTCGACCAGAACCAGCCGACCTGCGCATGCGCGAGCCCCCTGAGCAGCGCCCACCCGCTCTCCCCGTAGAGCCAGGGCGAATGCGGGTCGCCGGGAGCATCGGCGTACCGGTGGTGGCGGCGGTGTTCCGCGACCCAGTGGACAACCGAGCCTTCCAGGGCGCATCCGCCCGCCAGGGCCAGCACGATCCGCAGCACACGTCCCGCCTTGAACGACCGGTGGGTGAACAGCCGGTGATAGCCGAGGGTGATGCCGCAGATCCCGATGACGTACATGACGGCGGTCAGGACCAGATCCCGAAAGGTGACACCCCACCCCCAGGCGACGGGCACCGCGGCAAGGAGAGCGGCCAGCGGGGTGATGATCACCCCGATCAGGAGCGCCGAGCGCTTGGCCGCACGGACCGGACGCAGTTCGCCCTCCCCTGGCTCGGAGGCCGCCCGGAGCCGGGGCCGGGCGGGTGTCATCGGGGCGCCGCACGCAGTCCGGCACCGGCCGCGTGCAGATGGCGCAGCACCCGCACGTAGGAGCCGGTCACCGTCTCGGTGACGTACGGAATGCCGCGGCTGCGGCAGAACTCCTCGACCAGAGGGGCCGCCTGGCGCAGGGCCGGGCGGGGCATCGTGGGGAACAGGTGGTGCTCGATTTGGTGGTTGAGCCCGCCGTACAGGAATCCGATGAGCCGCCCGCCGCGGATGTTGCGGGCGGTGACGACCTGTCGGCGGACGGGGTCGCGGGCGTCCTGGGGGATCAGGGGCGGCATGCCTTTGTGGTTGGGGGCGAAGGTGGCGCCGAGGTAGAGGCCCCACAGGGCGTGGTGGACCAGGGCGAACACCACGGCGCGGCCGGTTGGCATGGCTGCCAGGAGCAGCCCGGTGTAGGCAAGCGCGTGCAGGACCAGCCCCGCGATCTCCACCCTTCGCGGGACGGTGTGGCAGGGCAGTTCCGGTCGGCGCAGGGCACGGATGCTGACGTGGTGGAGGTTGGCGCCCTGCAGCAGGGTCGCGGGGAAGTACAGCCAGGCCTGGTGGGCGGCGAGAATCCGTTTCGACCCGCGCCGTGCGGCCGCGCGTTCGCGGCTCAGGCTCAGGACGATCTCAGCGACGTTGGGGTCGCGGTCGGGGTCGTTGGGGTAGCGGTGGTGCCGGTTGTGCTCATCCCTCCACCACGCGGAGCTCGTACCGGTCAGCAGATTCCCCATGAGGTAAGCCGTCCAGGCGTTGGCCCGATGGGAGGCGAAGGCCTGTTCGTGTGCCGCGTCATGGCCCAGAAAGCCGGCCTGGGCGGACAGGAAGGCGAGCACCGCGGCTGCGGCCAGCACCCACCAGCTGTCGCCGAGCTCTCGCAGGGCACACCACAGCACAGCCACCGATGACAGGAGTACACCCATCCGCAGGAGGTACCAGGCGGGTCGGCGCCGCAGCAGGCCGTGCGAGCGCATCTGAGCCAGGAGCAGGGAGTAGTCGTTCCGGGGCGGCTTGGTGGTGTGGGGGCGACCGATGGCAGGTTCGGCGGTCGGCAACGCAAACCCTCCCTCTGCGGATAGGGGGCATCCACCCGGCGGGCGGACCCGAAGTGGGACACCCAGGGACCTACCAGTCAGGATCCGGATGACACCGGCCGGGCACCGGGTTCACCCGAACGGCGCTCGTGAACGTTCGTCACGGTATGCGCCCGTCCGCTCCACCAGGAGGCCTGCCGCGTCGTCGGTTCCTTCCTGCGGTACCACCTGAGGTTTACGGCGAGATCCGTGTGGACGTCGCCTGCGTTCAGTGAAGCCCACTTCCTCGCGCGCTCGGACAGCGGGTGCAACAGGTCCGTGTCGTTGCGGGCCTCGCTGACACCCAGCGGCCGTGACCTGAGCAAGGTGCGGCTGGGTCGGAAGCTGCCCGTCGGCGCGACGGAGGTCACCGCCGAGGGCGACTCGGTCGACAAGAGCGGTGCCATCACCTGGGCGACCGGCAGCCGGCAGGGCGGGCGCGCCGAAGCGATGTCGAGCGCTGTGCTGGCCCGCCCCGACCGTGCCGCGCACCGAGTGGCCAGCACGGTGTGCGGCTATGCGGGCGGCGCGGCGACGCCTGCGGTGTCCGCGAGCGACCTGGACCAGCTGCTGCCCGCAGGAGTAACGGGGCCGCAGGCGGCGGCCGGTATCGCCGACGGCGGCGCGATCATGCCGATGGTGGGGGCGGCGGTCGCTGTGACCGTGGCGGGGCGGCCGTGTGGGTGTGGCGCCGCCACGGCCGCGTCCGCGGTGGCCTGACCGGTCCATGTTGCTCGGCCGTCACGTCCGTACGGTCCGACTCGTGCCGTAAGAGGGGTGCACTCCCTGACCGGTTTCCCCTCTTCGCCTGCTTGGGCGGGCCTTCCCAGGCGGTCCCATCGGCTTCGTGGCCATGGCGGACGGCTACCAGATGGAGGTCCTCGCCGCCGCTTCCGCGCCGAAGGGATCACCGCCCTGGACGCCTACGCCCGCGCGGCGTCGGGGCGTGACGTGGCGTGCCAGGGCTGAGGTGCTACGCAGTGTGTGACGCGGCGGGGTCCGATGGGCCGGGCGCCGCCACGAGCATTCGCCAGACGCGGCGGACCTGGTCCGCCATGTCGATGCCGGGGTCGCTCAGCCACTGGAGTTGGATGCCGTCGGACGCCGCGACGAGGGCCGAGGCGGTGAAGTGCGGGTCGAGCCCGGCACTCGCCCGGCCGGCCCGCTGCTCGGCCGTGAGGTGCTCGGCGATCGTGGCCCGCAGCAGGGCGAAGCGTTCCCTGAAGTACGTGTGGGCCGGGTGCGCGGGGTCGGTCGAGGCCGCGGCGAGGGTGACGTAGAGGCGTACGCGGGCGGAGTTGGCGGCGTTCGCCGTCAGGGCCCGAGCCAGGAACTCGCCCGGATCACGCATGGCGTCCGGGCCGTGGAAGCGGGCTTCGGCCGCGCGGTCGCTGGCGCGCAGAACCTCGGTCAGCAGGTGGTCCTTGGACTCGAAGTAGTGCATCAACCCGGTCAGGCTGATGTCGCTCTCCTTGGCGACCATCCGCAGCGTGGTGTTCCGCTCGCCCTCGCGGCCGAAGATCTCAAGGGTGGCCTTGAGGATCTCCTCGCGCTTGGCGACCCCCTTGGGGTAGGAGCTTCTGGCTTTCACGCGCCCACCCTATTCCGCCTGCGTGAACCCTTGCCCGCAAAAACAGTACGCCGTACTGTTTCTTGCCAGTCGCAGGTGCGGCCCACCGAAAGAAGGTCCCGATGGCGAGACCCCCTGGGGAGCTCCGTGCACGCTCCGCGTTGCCCGCCGATCCGGCGGCAGCGGCCCCGCCGCTCGACGGCCGGGCGCTGCGGCGCCTCATGGCCTGCATCGGCCCCGCCAACCTCGGCATCGCCCTCGTGTGGGGAGCCGTCCCCGGTACCCTCCTCGCCCTCCAGATCCAGCGCACGGTCGGCGAGGAGGCGAAGGTCGGCACGCTCGCGATCGTCACCACGGTGGGCGCGCTCGTCGCGATGGTCGCCCAGCCCGTCGCGGGAGCCGTCTCGGATCGCACCCGCAGCCGCTTCGGGAGGCGCGGGCCCTGGATCGTGGCCGGCACGGCGACCGGTGGCCTGGCCCTGATCGGCATGGCGTTCACCCGTTCCATACCGGCGACGCTGGCCCTCTGGTGCCTGGTGCAGATCGGCTACAACTTTGCGATGGGCCCGCTCTCGGCCGTCATGCCCGACCGGGTGCCGCCGCGGAAGCGGGGCCTGTTCTCCACCGTCTTCGGCCTCGGCGCCATGTGCGGCTCACTGCTCGGCCAGGTATTCGCCGCCGCTTTCGAGGATCGGGTCACCACTGCGTACGTAGTGCTCGCCACGCTCGCGACGACCCTGGCGGTCGTCCTCGTGACCCTCAACCCGGACCGCCCGAGCCGGCACGAGACCCAAGAGCCCTTCCGGGTCCGCGAGTTTTTGGGCGGACTGTTGCCGAACCCGCGCAAACACCCCGACTTCTTCTGGGTGTTCATCGGCAGGCTGTGCACCAACCTGTCGTACTTCCTGGTCATCGGCTACAAGCTCTACATCCTCCAGGACTACGTCGGCCTGCACGACGAAGCCATCGACCACGTCCCCGCCCTCGCGCTGAGCGCCGTGGCGGGGCTGCTCCCGGCCGCCGTCCTCAGCGGACCCCTATCGGACCGGATCGGCAGACGGAAGGTGTTCGTGGTGGCCTCGGCGTCGGTCATCGGCTGCGCCATGCTCATCCCGTTCACTGTCCCCACCATGAGCGGAATGACCGCGATGGCCTTCCTGGTGGGCGTCGGCTTCGGCTGCTTCCAGGGCGTGGACACCGCCCTCATCTCCCAAGTGCTGCCGTCCGAGCGGTCCTTCGCCCGCGACCTCGGCGTCGTGAACGTCGCGGCCACCCTGCCGCAGGTCCTTGCCCCCGCCATCTCCGGAGCCGTCGTCCTTTGGCTCGGCGGGTACCGGACGCTTTTCCCCCTCGCCATGGCCTTCGGGCTGCTCGGCGCTGCGGCGGTCCTGCGAGTGAAGGGGGTCCGCTGACCGCAGCCGACCACCGCAACGTCCGCACCGCGCATCAACCCGCACCACGCTCCAAGGAGAAAGCATGAACAACCCGAATCAGCCGGCGCAGACGCCCGGTGAGACGGTGGCCCGGCTGAGCCTCGCCGAGAAGGCCGATCTGACCACCGGCGCGGGGTGGTGGCACACCATCGCGCACCCGGACGCCGGGATCCCGGAGATCCGCCTCTCGGACGGCCCCCACGGGCTGCGGCTGCAGAACGACACCCAGGCCGACCATCTGGGCATCAACAACAGTGCTCCGGCCACCTGCTTCCCGCCGGCCGTCACCCTGGCGAGCACCTGGGACACCGACCTTGCGGGGCGGGTCGGCGGCGCGCTGGCCCGCGAGTGCCTCGCGCACGGCGTGCACGTGCTGCTCGGACCAGGCGTCAACATCAAGCGCAGCCCGCTGTGCGGCCGGAACTTCGAGTACTTTTCCGAAGATCCGCTGCTCAGTGGGGTGTTGGGGGCGGCCTGGGTCAAGGGCCTGCAGGCGCAGGGGGTCGGCGCCTCGGTCAAGCACTTCGCCGCGAACAATCAGGAGACCGGCCGTATGTCGGTCAGCGCGGACATCGACATACGCGCGCTGCGCGAGATCTATCTTCCGGCCTTCCGCCGCGTGGTGGCAGAGGCCGAGCCCTGGACGGTCATGTGCGCCTACAACCGGGTCAACGGCGTGCACGCGTCGGAGAATCCCTGGCTTCTGACGGACGTCCTGCGAGGCGAGTGGGGTTACGACGGCCTGGTCGTCTCCGACTGGGGCGCCGTCGTCGACCGGGCGCGGGCCCTCGCCGCCGGGCTCGATCTGGAGATGCCGTCCTCGTCAGGCGCCGGCCCTGCCCGTGCCGTCACGGCCGTGGAGTCCGGTGAACTCTCCGAGGAAGCGCTGGACCGCAGTGCAGCGCGGGTTGTGGCACTCGCCCGCAAGGCGGCCACGCACGCGCGCCCCGACGCCGCCTACGACCCGGCCGCCCACCACGACCTGGCCCGCGAGGTCGCCACGCGCGGGGCGGTACTGCTCAAGAACGACGGCGCGCTCCTCCCTCTGGACCCCGACACGCCTCAACGCATCGCGGTCATCGGCGAGTTCGCGCGCACACCCCGCTACCAGGGCGAGGGCAGCTCGCGCGTGACCCCGACCCGGCTGGACGACGCATTGACCTCGATCATCGAGGCCGCGCCCGCGGCACACGTCACCTTCGCTCCCGGCTTTCCCGTCGACGCTCCGGACGTCGACGCGGCCGCGCTGCACGAGGAGGCCGTCCGCACGGCCGAGAGTGCGGACGTGGCCGTGCTCTTCCTCGGTCTCCCGCCGAGCTTCGAGTCCGAGGGCTACGACCGCGAGCACATCGAACTGCCCACCGAGCAGAGCAGGTTGCTCGCCGCTGTCGTCGCGGTGAACCCGAACGCCGTCGTGGTCCTCGCCAACGGTGGCGTGGTCCGCCTGGCCGGGTGGATCGACGACGTACCGGCCGTACTGGAGGGCTGGCTGCTCGGCCAGGCGGGCGGCTCGGCCACCGCCGACCTGCTGTTCGGCCGGGCGAACCCGTCGGGACGCCTCGCGGAGACCATCCCGCAGCGACTCGCCGACACCCCGGCATACCTGGCCTGGCCGGGCGAGAACGGTCATGTCGCGTACAGCGAGGGCCTGTTCGTCGGCTACCGCCACTACGACGCCCGCGACATGCCGGTCTCCTTCCCCTTCGGACACGGCCTCTCGTACACCACCTTCGACTACGCGGACCTGCGGGTCGCATCGGACGCCGCCGGGATCGACGTCACCGTGGCCGTCACCAACACCGGGGAGCGGGCCGGTCACGAGGTCGTCCAGGTGTACGTGGCCGCGCCGGGGGAGCGGGTCCGGCGTCCCGTAAGGGAGTTGAAGGGCTTCGCCACCGTGTGCCTCACGCCGGGCGAGACCCAGAACGTCACCGTCCGCGTCGCCCGCGCCGACCTCGCCTATTTCGACACCGCGGCCGGCACCTGGCTCGTCGAGGGACTCGACCACCGCATCGACGTCGGGTCCTCCAGCCGGGACATCAGGCTGACCGCGACGGTCCCGGTCAAGGGCGACGTGTACGCCGAGGAGCCGGGCGCCGACTCGACCGTCGCGGTATGGCTCGCCCACCCGGTGGGAGGTCCGGCCATCGAGGCACTGCTGCTCAGGGTGCAGAAGTCCATGGGCGACGCCTACCCCAAGGAGAGAAGCCCCCGCCACCGCATGGTGGCCAACATGCGCCTCAGCCAGCTCGCCCAGATCCCGATCGTTCCCCTCGGCTTCGACGACGTACAGCAGCTGGTCGAGAGGGTGCGGTCGGCCGCGGGCACCGGGGGGCAGGCGACACCCTGACCCCCGGAGCCCCTCACGCACCGACGGTCCGGAACCCGCAGTTTCCGCTGCTGGAGGCGGGCGTGTTGGCCGAGCGGGCGGCCACGCGGTAGCGGTGGCAGTAGGTGTGGTGGCACAGGTAGGAGCCGCCGCGCATGACACGGCGCTCGCCGCTCTGCGGCCCCTTGGGGTCGGCGGCGGGGGAGTGGGCGTAGTAGTCGGGGGCGAACCAGTCCGCGCACCACTCCCAGACGTTCCCGGCGACTTCGTGAAGACCGAGGCTGTTGGGCGGGTACGCGCGCACCGGGGCGGTGGCCAGCCAGCCGTCCGCGCCGGTGTTGGCGTACGGGAACGTGCCCTGCCAGATGTTGCACAACCACCGTCCGCCGGGGGTGAGTTCGTCGCCCCAGGCAAAGCGGCGGCCTTCGAGGCCGCCGCGGGCCGCGTACTCCCACTGCGCCTCGGTGGGCAGGCGGCGACCCGCCCACGCGCAGTAGGCCATGGCGTCGTCCCACGCCACGTGCACCACCGGGTGGTCCGACTCCGCGGTGGACAGTGGGCCGTGGGGGTGGCGCCAGTCGGCTCCCCGTATGTCCAGCCACCAGGGGGCGGCCGGGTCGTTCCCGATGATGTCGGCCCGCTCGGCGGCGACGGCCAGGTGGAACACGGCGGAGCTGCCCTCCTGTTCGGCGACGGTCACGTACCCCGTGTCGTCGGCGAAGGCCCGGAACATCTCCACGGTCACCGTCGTGACGTCGATCGCGAACGGCCTCACGCGTACCGCGTGCACGGGCTGTTCGCCGTCCGCCGGATAACCCTCGCCGAAGGCGTCGCCCATCAGGAACTCGCCACCGGGGAGCTCGACTTGGTCGTGTGCGGGCGGCACGCGGGCCGGCGAGGGGAGCGGTCCTGTCGAGCAGATCCGGGTTTCCGGTACGCAACATCCCATTGACGTCTCCATGACGCGAGTATATGAATTCTCACCTAGGTGAAACTGCACATAGCAATCTCGCACACCGCTTCCGCACAAGGGAGTCCACGTCCGTGAAGTTCGAGTACGTCCTGCTCGGCCTGCTGGCCCGTCGCCCCTACAGCGGGTACGACCTGCGCAAATGGCTGGAGACCGAGGGGCAGTTCGTGTGGGCTCGCGCCCACCACAGCCAGATCTACCGGAAGCTCGCACAGATGGAGACCGACGGCTGGATCCGGCACGAGGTCGACGCGCGTGAGGGCCGTCCCGACGCCAAGGTCTACCGCCTCACACCGAGCGGGCACGACGTGCTCCTCGCGTGCGTGCACTCGCCCTACGAGCCGCCCAGCCGCTTCCAGGAGATCGACTTCCTGGCCCGGTTCAGCATCACGGCGCCGCTCGACAAGGAGGCGGCGATCCGAATCGTCGAGACCGAACTCGACCACCGCCGCGCACAGATCGCCAAGAACCGCAACCGCGATCGCACCCTGCACTACGAGGACCCGCTGCCCGAGCTGGACCAGGACCTGGACCGGCAGGTGCACCAGGCACTCCACGAACTCGGCGCGTCCGCCATGGACCGCTGGGTCGCGTGGCTGGAGCGGACCCTGCACCGTCTGACCGAAGGGAAACCCGTCCAATGAGGGCGATTATGGTGATGTTCGACAGCCTCAACCGGCACATGCTGCCGCCCTACGGAGGCGACTGGACCCACGCACCGAACTTCGCACGCCTCGCCGAGCGGGCCGTCACCTTCGACAATGCGTACGCCGGGTCGATGCCCTGCATGCCGGCCCGCCGCGAGATCCACACCGGGCGGCACAACTTCCTGCACCGCAGCTGGGGCCCCCTTGAGCCGTTCGACGACTCGATGCCGGAACTCCTCAAGCAGAACGGCGTGTACACGCACCTGGTCAGCGACCACCCGCACTACTGGGAGGACGGCGGCGCCACCTACCACGGCCGCTACAACACCTGGGAGTTCTTCCGCGGCCAGGAGGGCGACCCGTGGAAGGGGCAGGTGGCCGACCCGGAGATACCCGAGGACCTGAAGCGGATACGGTTCGGCGCCTACCGCCAGGACTGGGTGAACCGCCCCCACATGGCCACGGAGGACCGGCACCCCCAGACCCTCACCTTCGACGCGGGCCTGGAGTTCATTCGCACGAACCAGGAAGCCGACCGATGGTTCGTGCAGATCGAGACGTTCGACCCCCACGAGCCGTTCTTCAGCCACCAGCCCTACAAGGACCTCTATCCGCACGACTACGAAGGGCCGCACTTCGACTGGCCCGACTACAAGCGCGTGGTCGAAACCGACAGCCAGGTGGAGCACGCACGCTTCGAGTACGGGGCGCTCCTGTCGATGTGCGACCACTCCCTGGGGCGGGTCCTCGACACCATGGACGAGCTGGATCTGTGGGACGACACCCTGCTGATCGTCAACACCGACCACGGGCTGCTGCTCGGCGAGAAGGGCTGGTGGGGCAAGAGCGTCCAGCCCTGGTTCAACGAGCTGGTCCATCTGCCGCTGTTCGCCTGGGACCCGCGCGAGAGCATCGCGGGCGAGCGGCGGTCGGCACTGGTGCAGACCGTGGACCTGGCGCCGACCCTCCTGGAGTTCTTCGGCGTCGACCTTCCCGCCGACATGCGGGGCGCGCCGCTCCCAGTCGCCGAGGACACCCCGGTGCGTGAGGCAGGACTGTTCGGCATCCACGGCGGACACGTCAACGTCACGGACGGCCGCTACGTCTACATGCGGGCGCCCGCCTCTCCCGACAACACACCTCTGTACGAACACACCTTGATGCCGACCCATATGCGGGGCCGCTTCTCACCCGCCGAACTCGTGGACCTGGAACTGGCCGAGCCGTTCGGCTTCACCAAGAACGTGCGCACCGTGCGCGTACCGGGCCGCACCCTCGTCAACCCGTACCACCACGGCACGCTCCTGTTCGACCTGGAGAGCGACCCCGAGCAGAACATCCCGCTGCTCGACGACGACGCCGAACTGCGCATGGCCACCCTCCTGGTGGAGCTCATGCGGGCCAACGAGGCACCGCCCAGCCAGTACGAACGCCTCGGCCTGCCCGCCCAGGGGCCGGTCACGGAGCAGCATCTACTGGTCCGGACCCAGCGTGAACAGGCGGACCGGGCGGCCCAACCGCTGCCCCGGGCCGAGGAGTTCGCGGAGGGGCGTCTCTCGCTGCGTACGCCTCTCAAGGCGCTGATCTCCGACCCGGTCGCCGTCGAGGTGCTGCGCAGACACCTGCCCGGCGTCGTCGACTCCGAGCTGCTGCAGATGATCGGCGCCACACCACTCATCGATGTCGCCGCCATGGCGGGTGCGCTCTTCCCGCCCCCGAACCTCCGCCGGGTCGCCGAGGAGCTCGCCCAACTCTGAGACAACAGCGGCCAGTTCGGCCGGTGGCGGAGTTGCCGCCCCGCCACCGGCGTACGCCATCCCCCTCCCGCAGACCTCCCGCGAAGAGAGTCACAGAGAAAAGAGACGGCCCGATGCCCGAGCAACGCCAGAGCACCGTCATGCCCAAATCCGAGGTACGGGTGAAAGGGCGCTGGCGGCAGCTGTCCCTGCTCGGCGGCACCATGCTGGTCGACAGTACCGAGGCGAGCCTGGTAAGTAGCCTCTTCCCACTGATCCGGCAGTCCCTCGGGGTCTCACTGGGCGCGCTCGGCATTCTGACCGCCGCAGGGAAGATAGTGGGTGCCTTCACCGGGCCCCTGTGGGTGTGGGTGGCGGAGCGCTGGTCGCGCAAGAGCGTCCTCGTCGTGGCCACCGGGCTCTGGGGCGTGTGGGGCGTGGCCGCGGGCTTCGCACAGAACTTCGCCCAACTCCTCGTCCTCTACACCGTCCTGGCAGCGGGCTACGCGGCCGCGCACCCCATCATCACCGAACTCATCGGCGACTTCTTCGGGGGATCGACCCGCGGCCGTGCGATCGGTGTGGTCTACGGCGCGGTCGCGCTGGTGAGCGCGGTGATCGGCCCGCTCAAGGGTCAGCTCGCGGGCCTCGACGAGGGCTGGCGCTGGGGCCTGTGGGGCGTCGGCACCTTCAACATCCTGCTCGGCCTCGCCATCTGGCTGTGGTTCCGCGACCCGGGACGGGGCGCGTCCGAGGAACAGCTCGCCGACCTCGATCACGCCACACGCAACGCCCACTCGAAGCTCACCTGGGCCAAGGCGTTCTCGCTTCTCAAGATCCGCAGCCTGGTCGTCCTGCTGATCTCCCGCCTCCTGTCGGGACATCTCCTCGTGGGCGCCTTCGGCGTCGTATACCTGGTGGACGAGTACGGCTTCAGCACGCAGAAGGCGTCCATCGTGCTGTTCCCCTTCGGCATCGGCTACTTCCTGGGCACACTCCTGGGCGGCTTCGCGGCGGACCGGGCCACCCGGCGCAGCCCCCGCCACGGCCTGGTCACGGTCCTTCAGGCGGCCCAGTTCGCCTTTGCGGGCTTCGCCTTCTTCGGCACGCAGTTCGACTACGGCAACATCGCACTGTTCAGCGTCTTCTTCGCCCTCATGGGAGCGGCCCAGGGCGTCAACCCGAGCGTCAACCGCCCGATGGTCATGGCCATCACCCCACCAGAGCTGCGCGGCGCCGCCTTCGCCCTCTACGTATCTGTCTTCGAGGCGATCGCCTGGGCCGCGTACAGCCTCGGCGCCGGTTTCCTCGGCGACGCGATCGGTCTCCGCACCGTCTTCCTGTGGGCGCTCGTCATCCTCATGCTGGCCAACGGCATCTTCCTGACGTTCCTTCACCGCACGTACGCCGAGGACGTGGCCCGTGTCCAGGGCGAACTGCACGCGCGTCGCGAGAAGGCCCACGCCCGCACCACCTGACCCCTCAGGCCCCCCGCGGGCGGACACGCACGTGACCACACAAGAGAGAAGCAACTCATGACGCATGCACGACGTCTGCCCGACGGATTCCTGTGGGGCGCCTCCACCGCCGCCCACCAGATCGAGGGCGGCAACACCAACAGCGACTGGTGGGAGTTCGAGCACAGCGATATCCCTTACGTCAAGGAGCCCAGCGGTGATACCTGCGACAGCTATCACCGCTGGCGCGAGGACATGGACCTGCTGGCCGAACTCGGCTTCACCGACTACCGGTTCAGCATCGAATGGGCTCGCATCGAGCCTGCCCCGGGCGAGTTCTCCCGCGCCGCCATCGCCCACTACCGACGCATGGTCGAGGGCGCCCGCGAACGCGGGCTGCGGCCCATGGTGACCTTGCACCACTTCACCAACCCCCTGTGGTTCGCCCGGCGCGGGGGGTGGGCCGCCGCCGGATCGGACGAACTGTTCGCCCGCTACCTCACCGCGGCCGCACCCATCTTCGCCACGGACGTGGCACACGTGTGCACCATCAACGAGCCCAACATCGTCGCTGTCATGGCCGCCGCGCAGGCGGTCCTCGCCTCCGGTCAGGCCGTGAACTTCGCCGAGGACCCGCCGGCTCCGGACGAGGCCACCACCGATGCGCTGGTACAGGCGCACGCACGCGCCGTCGAAACGGTCAAGTCCCTTGCCCCGCACGTGGGTGCCGGCTGGTCCGTCGCCAACTTGGTGTGCCAAGCCCTGCCCGGATCCGAGGAAGCCGCCGCGGCGTTCCGGCACCCACGTGTGGACGTCTTCCTGGAAGCGGCCCGCGGGGACGACTGGCTCGGTGTGCAGGCGTACACCCGGACTCTCATCGGCCTGAAGGGCCGGCTGCCCGTACCCCAGGACGCGGAACGCACCCTCATGGGCTGGGAGTACTACCCGCAGGCGCTGGGCCACGCCGTGCGGCACAGTGCTTCCGTCTCGGCCGGTACGCCGCTGATCGTCACCGAGAACGGCATCGCGACCGCCGATGACACCCGGCGGATCCAGTACACCACCGGCGCCCTGGACTCCCTCGCCGCCGCCATGAGCGATGGCATCGACGTCCGTGGCTACTTCCACTGGAGCGCCCTGGACAACTACGAATGGGGCCGCTATGAGCCCACCTTCGGATTGATCGCCGTGGACCGCGAGACCTTCGTCCGTACCCCCAAGCCCTCGGCCGCCTGGCTTGGCGCGGTGGGCCGCACTCGCGTGCTGCCCGTGGTGGACTGACGCCTCCTGACGGACCCCGGGCACCCTCTCGGCCGACGTGCAGGGACGCCTGCTACTCCCCCCTACGATCAAGGAGCGACTGTGTCGTACGACAAGCCCCAACCACTGGACGAACGCCATCTGCTGGCTGCGATCGCGCTTGCGGCCGCCGCCCGCGAGAACGGCAACCACCCCTTCGGTGCCCTGCTGACCGATGCCGAGGGCAACGTCGTCCTCGAAGCCGAGAACAGCGTCGTCACCGACTCGGACGTGACCGCCCACGCCGAAACCAACCTGGTGCGCAAGGCATCACGCGCCCTCACCCCAGAGCAACTGGCTGCCTCCACCCTCTACACCAGCACCGAACCGTGTGCGATGTGCGCGGGAGCGATCTACTGGAGCGGCATCCGCCGTGTCGTCTACGCCCTGGGCGAGGACGAGCTGTGCGTCCTCGCGGGCGTCGGCGGCGACCACCCCCTGCTGGCACTGCCCTCCCGTCAGGTCTTCGCCCACGGCAGTCCCGTAGTGGAGGTGTCGGGCCCGTTCCTCCACGAGGAAGCGGCTGCCGTGCACGCCGACTTCTGGTCCTGACCCGGCCCGGCGCGCCGAAGCCACACGCCCGTTGCGGAAGGCTCGACAGTCCTGCCGAATCCGTTGACGGCCCCGTCCTCACCGAGGCGGACCGCATCAGCTGTTCATACGTCCTCGCGGGCTTCCGACCCGACGGGCTGCGGCGGCGCCCCGAGGCCCGCACGCACGCCTTGGGGAGTGTCTTTCCGATCATCGGATCGTTGGTCTGCTCGTGAGGGATGGGGAGATTTCTGATGCCGCCTGGGCGGTGATCGAGCCGTTGCTTCCAGCTTGAACCTGCCGAGCCAGTAGGCGCCGATCTCGTCCACCCGCTCCAGCACGCGGGTGAACGCCGTCCCCGTCGTCCGTGTCGGCGGCCAGCGCAGCCGCTCCAGCTCCGAGAACCGCGCCCTCTGACGACGAGGAACGCCGGGCGGCGATCAAGAATCCGAGGGTCTGGCTCGTAAGACCCGGTTCGCAGGCGTCCGAGCGGTGGGCCGGGGTAGACGACTGACCGGTCCGCGCATCGGCGCGGCCGGAACCCGGGAGAGGACACGATCAGCGTGAGCGACGCCGAGAACCGGAAGCAGACCCCCGACGGAGCGGCCGAACTCCTGGTGCGCTGCCTGGAGAACGAGGGCGTCGAGGTGGTGTTCGGCGTGCCAGGCGAGGAGAACATCCGTTTCACCAACGCCCTCGCCCGCTCGGAGAAGATCCGGTACGTCCTCACCCGGCACGAGCAGGCCGCGTCCTTCATGGCGGAGATGCACGGCCGGCTCACCGGCTCGGCGGGTGTGATGTCGGCGACGCTGGGGCCCGGCGCGATCAACCTGATGCTGGGCGTCGCCGACGCCATGACGAACAGCACGCCCGTCGTCGCGATCTCCGCGCAGGTCGGCAAGGAGCGCAACTACAAGGAGTCCCACCAGTTCGTGGACCTGGTGAGCATGTTCGCCCCGGTCACGAAGTGGTCGGCGGACGTCCCGGCCACCCGGGCCATCCCGGAGATGGTGCGGCGCGCGTTCAAGACCGCGGAGTCCGAGCGGCCCGGCGCCGTCTACCTCGCCGTGCCCGAGGACGTCGACGAGGCGACGGACGGCTCGGACCTGCGCCCGCTGCGCAGGAACGTCGTACAGCCCGAGGCGCCGTCCCCGAATCAGATCAAGCGGGCGGCGGAGCTGCTGCGGGAGGCCCGCCGGCCGGTGATCCTCGCCGGACACGGCGCGGCGCGCGGCGGCGCCGAGGAGTCGCTGTCGGTGTTCGCCACCGCACTCGACGTGTCGACGGCGACCACCTTCCACGGCAAGGGCGTCCTGCCCGACGACCACCCCTGCGCGACCGGCACGTTCGGCTTCATGCGGCGCGACTACACCAACTTCGGGTTCGAGGAGGCCGACGTCATCATCGCCGTCGGCTACGAGCTGCAGGAGTTCGACCCGTCCCGGATCAACCCGGACGGCGACAAGAAGATCATCCACATCCACCGCTTCCCGGCGGAGGTGGACGACAGCTACTCGGTCGACGTCGGCATCATCGGCGACATCTCCGCCTCCCTCGACGCCCTCGCCACCGAACTCGACGGCCTGCGCTGGACCATCGACGACGAGGACACCGCGGCCACCCGCGCACTGCTGGCCAAGGAACTCGAGCAGGGCGCCGCGGACGAGCGCTACCCGCTCGCCCCGCAGCGCGTCATCGCCGACACCCGCGCCGCGCTCGGTCGCGACGACATCGTGCTGGTCGACACCGGCGCGCTGAAGATGTGGATGGCCCGGCTCTACCCGACGTACGCGCCGAACACCTGCCTCATCTCCAACGGCTTGTCCACCATGGGCTTCTCGCTGCCCGGCGCGCTCGCGGTCCAGCTCGCCAGGCCGCAGACGAAGGTGCTGGCGGCGGTCGGCGACGGCTCGTTCCTCATGCACTCCCAGGAGATCGAGACGGCTGTCCGCGAGAACATCCCGCTGACCGTGCTGATCTGGGAGGACAACGGCTACGGGCTCATCAGGTGGAAGATGGACCTGGAGGTGGGGGAGAGCTCCAACACCGACTTCGGCAACCCGGACATCGTCCAGTACGCCCGCAGCTTCGGCGCGAAGGGCTACCACATCGAGTCCGCCGGGGACCTGCTGCCGACGCTCCGAGAGGCCCTGGCGGACCCGGGCGTGTCGATCATCAACTGCCCGGTGGACTACGCCGAGAACATGAACCTCATCGAGCACCTCGGGCACCTCGACTCGGCGCTCTGACCCGCCCGCGCGGCGCGGCCCGACCCCCGTACGGGCCGCGCCGCCCGGGCCGCTGTCACGCCTTGCGCGCAGCGGCCCGCCCCGAGGACCGCTGATCAGGCCGCAGTCGTATCTCCGCGTACCCGACGAGGGGGCAAGGACGTGCTCAGGCAGTGAGCAGCTCGGTGATCTCATCGGAGAGCTTGGGGCCGAGCGAGCCCCAGCCGTCCTTGTAGCCGTAGATGCTCGCCAGGGTGCGGGCGTCGTAGTCGCCGTTGAGGATGTCGATGTCGGTGGGGGTGATGAGCGAGGGATGGGCGACGCCGACGGCGCCCGAGACCCTCAGCAACTCCCTGCGCAGGGTGCGCAGGTAGCCCGCGGCCCGGATGGCCTTCGAGGGTGCGTCGATGCCGCGCGTCAGCCACGGGTTCTGGGTGGCGATGCCGGTGGGGCATGCGTCGGTGTGGCACTTCTGCGCCTGGATGCAGCCGATGGACAGCATCGCCTCACGGCCCACGTTGACCATGTCGACGCCGAGGGCGAACGCGACGACGGCGTTCTCGGGCAGGCCGAGCTTGCCGGAGCCGATGAAGGTGATGTCGTCGGTCAGCCCGCGCTCGGCGAACACGCTGTAGACGCGGGAGAAGCCCATGCGGAACGGCAGGGACACCGAGTCGGCGAAGATCAGGGGAGCGGCCCCGGTGCCGCCCTCGCCTCCGTCGACGGTCACGAAGTCGACCCCTCGATCACCTCGCTCCATCAGGGTGGCGAGTTCCTCCCAGAAGCCCATTTCCCCGATGGCGCTCTTGATCCCGACGGGCAATCCGGTCTCCGTGGCGAGCAGTTCCACGAAGTCGAGCATCGAGTCCACGTCGTGGAACGCGGTGTGCCGCGACGGCGACGCGCAGTCCTTGCCCGCGGGGATGTCGCGGATCCCGGCGATCTCGTCGGTCACCTTCGCACCTGGCAGCATGCCGCCGAGCCCCGGCTTCGCACCCTGCGAGAGCTTGATCTCGATCGCCTTCACGGGCCCGCTCGCGACCACGGACTTGAGGTCGTCGAGGTTGAACGTCCCGTCCTCGTTGCGGCAGCCGAAGTACGACGTACCGATCTGGAGGATGAGTTCCCCACCGTTGAGGTGGTAAGGCGACAGGCCGCCCTCGCCGGTGTTGTGCATCGTCCCGGCCAGCGCCGCGCCCTTGTTGAGTGCCGTGACGGCCGCGCCGGACAGCGAGCCGAAGCTCATCGCCGAGATGTTGACGACACTCGCCGGACGAAACGCCTTCGCGCGGCCTCGTGGTCCGCCGAGCACCTTTGCCGAGGGCAACGGCGCCTGCGCGTCGCGCAGATCGGGCAGTCGACCGGCGAACGTGCGCTGCTTCACGTACGCGTGACCCTGCTCATGCTCGACGTCGTTGTCGGTGCCGAACCCGAAGTAGTTGTTCTCCTCCTTCGCCGACGCGTATATCCAGCTGCGCTGGTCACGGCTGAAGGGCCGTTCCTCGTCGTTGGACGCTACGACGTACTGCCGCAGCTCGGGGCCGATCTTCTCCAGCAAGTACCTGGCGTGCCCCAGCACGGGGAAGGTCCTCAGCAGTGCGTGCTTCTTCTGCACGAGGTCGCGGGCTGCCACCAGCGCCAACGCCGTGGCGGCTGACGCGCCTATGTTCCGAGCACGCATGAAAGACGTTCCTCTCCTCGACTGGCCGAACCTCACCACGACCGGCTACCCCACGCCAGCGAAATGCCACGGGAGGGCGGCGAAGACTCTCCTCTTGCGCGCGGTCGGGGAAGCGGGCGCAGGGGCTGAGGCCGAGGCCGGAGATCTTCTTGAGGGTGGCGTCCCAGCTGACCGTCAGTTGGTAGTCGTCCTTACCGGCGATCACGGAGAAGCTCCGCTTGCCGATGGATTCGCTCAAGTCGACTTCCCCACGGTGTCGGGCGGGGGCCCTGATCCAGGTCGAGTTGAAGTCCCCCACGCAGAGGGCGGGCCGGACACCACCCGTCGTACAGATGGTGCCCTTGAGTTGGAGCGCCTCGTTGTACCGGTAGTCCGGTCGGGGCGCGCCCACCAGCATGCCGCCGGCCGTTGCCGCCCTGGTTCTCGGTGTTGCCGCCGAGCAGGGCCCACTGCCCCGGACGCCGGATCGGGTTGTTCGCCGAGCGCAGGTGGAGCAGGTAGCGGCCGTGATCGTCGGTGAGTACGGCCGCGGTGCTGGGGGTGACCGGCCAGCCGATCGCGACACGGGTGTGCTCCTTGACGAACACGTGCCGGATATCTGCCGTGGCCGTCGACGTGGGATCACCGCCGGCCAGGGGGCGCACGGTGATGCGCGGGCAGAGAGCGGCACGGTGGTTGCGCTGCCAGTGCCGGACTTGGCCGACCATCTCCTGGGCGGCCAGGTGGCTGTGGGGACCGTAGCCCTGGACGACGAACTCGTACACGCCGTGCCCGTCGCCGATGCGGTCGGTGGCCAGCCGCGCGAGGGAGGCTCCACGAACGATCGCGGCACCGGGCCAGTGCTTGGGTGGCGGGTTGAGGACCCCGTTGTCGCCGTCGGGGTCGACCGACAGACGGCAGAACCCGGGCAGGGCGCCGACCAGGTAGAGAGGGAGAGCATCGAAGGGTTCCTGCCCGCCGACGGTGACGTGCGTGTGCACCACGGTGGGCTCACGGGTGTGGGCGGGCGCGAGTTCGTCGACGGGCAGCTGGGCGCCGTTCTCCCAGGAGAGGTGGACACCGGTGCCGGGGACGGTATGCCGGTTCGTGTTCCAGGCGCCGTCACCTTGCATGGCGACGAACCCGCAGACGATGAGCGGCTCGTCGCTGTGCAGGGCCCCGTCGCGCTTGGTGAAGCCGATCGCCCAGTGGCACCCGTGCAGGCGCAGTGGCGCGACGCCCCGACAAGACCTTCATTAGCGTGCTCTTGCCGGAGCCGTTCTCCGCTACCACGGCGGTCACCGACCCCATCGGCAGGGGCAGAGACACCTGCTCCAGGGCAGCCGTGTCCCGGTCGGGGTAGCAGCAGGTGACCCGATCCAGGACGATCTCCTTGACCCGGTTAGGATCCCTCTACATCCGCGACCACGGCCGGTTCCTCACCCAGGCCGCGCAGCGCACCATCCCCACAGGTGGCGAGCCGGTATTCGGCCTGTTCTTCGGTGAGTTGGCCGAGCGCCTGCCCAAGCCCCGGCTCGCCGCGGTCGGTCACGCGGTCCCGGCAGGGAACTGAACCGGCCGCTCCGGCGAGGAGATCAAGCCGACGGCGTCGTAAGAGAGGGGCCACGGAACCATCCCTGGGCCCTCATGCGTTCACCCAGGCACCACTGGTTCGGCGATGAGGCGAGGAGCTGAGCGGGCAGACAACTGCAACCCCAACACATCGTCCTCGGCGGCCGCGAGGTGGTCGCCCTCACCATGGAGGAGTACGAGCACCTACTTGCCGGCCGACGGCAGATCGGCGGCCAGAGCACCAAGGTGTGCGTGCTGGCTCAGCAGGCCAAGCGAACCCGGCGCTTTCTTTTGGAGCTGCAGGAGTTGGTGGTCGACTGCACTCCAGCTGCCTGCGCCGCATCACCCCACGAGGGCCAGGGCGCCGCAGACGCCGACTGCCCGCGCTGCACCCTGGCAGCCCCTGTTGCATGCGTCTGCCGCCTGGAGTCACCGCGACAGGCGCGCGCAGAGGACGGCCATCGACTCCCCGCCTTCGGCGGGGAATTCGGGATCCGACAGCCACTGGGCGATGTCCTATGGGTCCTGCGGCGAGTTCTCGCTCACCTCGGCCAGCATCTTTCAGCGCCAGACTCCTGTGTCGGGTGCGGCCAATTCGTTGAGTGAGACAGGCGAGGTGAGCCCCAGCAGCTCGGCTGTCACACGGCAGAGACGGCTCTCGGGCATGACGGCCAGGCCGGGCTCTGGTAATGACGCGGCGGCGGTTCTCACCCCGAGGGGCGTCGGCGGGCAGGGTACTCAAGCCCGGGTGCTGCCGGAAGAGCTCTTGTACGAAGGCGACCAGTCGCTCGGCGAGATCGGCGCGGGTGTGCTCGTCTGCATCGGCGGACAGCTGGTCGAAGGCCGCGCCGACGGGGTCGATGAGTGGGTCGTTCATCAGGTCGGTCCAGGCGGCCATGCCCTTGGGGCCGAGCACCCTGCCCATCACGGTGACGACCGAGCGGTCCGCCTCGGACATCGGAGTGTCGGCCCCGGCGGTGGCGAACTGCGGCGGCAGGTCGGTCGGCGCCGACTGACGCAGTATGAAGCCGAGTCCCATCCTGGCCCGCTGCAACCGCTCGATGGTGGCCGCCAGTTCGGCGTCGAGCGCACGCAATGCTTCCTCCGGATGGTCGTCGGCCTCGCCCATATCGGCGATCTGGGACAGCGAGAACCCCCAGGTCGACCAGGTGCTTGATGCGCAGCAGCCGGACCAGGCGGGCCACGGTGTACTGCTTGTAGCCGTTGGTGCGACGTTCGGGCTCGTCGAGCAGGCCGACCTCGTGGGAGTGCCGCACCGCCCGCAGGCTGGTGCTCGCCACGAAGGAATCGGTCGTGGGCCTCCCGGGATTCGGCCTCTACGAGCCCGTAACAAGATCATGTTTGCCGACATGGACTCGGCAGCGTGACTCGAGGGCGGGCTCCAGATGTAACGGCCAGCTTGCGCCGGGCGTTGTCAGTGGCATCAGGCACACTGCGCTATATGAACTTGGTGACCGCGCACGACTACGCCTGGATCCGCACCTCGCAGCTCTTCCGCCACATGATGGAAAGTGGATACACCCTGACACTGATACGGGGGCGGGCCCCGCGCGAGGTGCTCCGTGCGATGGAGGCGGAACCGCGCGGCACCGGGCAGGGAACGGCCGGGCTGATCGAGGCGGACGACGCCCACCGCGCCGAGGGGGGCTACGACTACTGGGACGAGTCCTACGTCGCGGGCGCCTTCAACACCCTGGGCGAGAACGGCGACTGGGCACTCGTCCTGGGCTTCGACGGTGGCCTGGGGATCGCGGGCGCGTGCGTGGAGACGCTGTCGAGGGGCGGCCGGGTTGTGGCGCACTCGACCAACGGCGGCAAGCCCATCCACCTCTTCCACTGGTTCGAGGACGGCGAGCTCCGTACGACGTTCGAGGGCCCCTCGTCGCGCGACGGCAACACCCCCGATGAACTGGTCCCCCTGCTGCGGGAGGTCGGCTTCCCTCTGACCCCTGAGGGCGAGCACGACGCGAGCGCCCCGGACGTCGACGGGAAGGCGGCGGTCCTCGCTCTGGCCGAGAGACTCACCGGCATACGCGTTACCGAATCCTTCCTCCAGGACGCCACGTATGAGCTGGGACTCGTCCCCGAACAGCCCGCCGAGGAGTGGACCGGCGTGGGCATCGACATCACCGATGCCCACGGGGAGCACCTGTACAGGGAATGGACCTACGAGGAGATCGCGACGGCGTCGGACCGCGCACGGGCGGAGGCAAACGCGCCGGTCGTGATCACCTACAACAAGCCTCCGACCATGGGTCGTTCGGACCATCAAACGGGTGAGTAGCGAGTGAGCGCGTGGAGGGTGCCGCGGCGCACTCGCCGCCGTCGAAGAGGGACTTTGCCGCTACGGAGGCTGCTGCGATCATGGTCCGGCAGCCTTCTTGAGTCGTCGCCAACAGATCAGGCTGCAGGCCAGCGAGAGGAATGCGTCGTGGAGGTCGAGGCGTCGCTCCCACCGCACGGCCAGGCGCTTGTACTGGTGCAGCAGGGCAAAGGTCTGCTCGACAACGTAGCGGAGCTTGCCGAGGCCCTTGATGATCGGGGCGCTCCTGCGGGAGATCACCGGCAGGATCCGGCGGCGCCGAAGTTCACGGCGCGCAGCGCAGGAGTCGTACGCCTTGTCGCCCAAGACGGCGTCGGGGCGTCGGCGAGGACGGCCCGGGTGGCCAGCCACCGGCGGGATGCCGTCGACCAGGACGAGGGTCTGCGTGACGTCATTGACGTTCGCCGCGGTCGTGGTGACATGCAGCGGGGTGCCGCGCCCGTCGCAGATTGGATGGTGCTTGCTGCCCGTCCTGCGCCGGTCGACCGGTGACGGACCGGTCGCGGCTCCCCCTTTTTTTCGCGCGGACGTGGGAGCCGTCCACACACGCGCGCGATCACGCGCGATCAGTCGAGTTCGCCAGCCGCGTTCAGCTTCGCGAGCAGAGTGCGGTGCAGTTGATCGAAGACCCCTGCCTGCCGCCAGCGATCCAGACGCCGCCAACAGGTCTGCCCGGAGCCGAACCCCAGCTCCAGCGGCAGCAGCTGTCAGGAGATGTCCTGGTACAGGACGTACAAGATGCCCCGCAGGCACAACCGGTCCGAGACCGGCTTCGGCCCTGGCGACCGCTCGGGCCAGGGCGGTAGCAGCGGCTCGATCACTGCCCACAGGTACTTCGATCGGCCCGTGTCACTGCTCCGATCCTCTTGGCGCTCGGCGCCATGAACGTATGGACCGCCCAGACGCAAGCCGACTACGCCGCCCTCTCCACGGCCCTGTGCCTCTGCGTCTGCGCCGCCGGCCTTTTCGGTGAGGACTTGGTGCAGCGCGGGCATCGCCAAGACCTGATGGTGCTCGCGCACGTCGCGGCTCACCCGGGCGCCGAAGCCCGAGGCATCGCCCGAGCCGTCGGCAGCCCCGAACGCGTCGTGGCTCGCAACCTCAGCCGACTCACCGAGAAAGGGCTCCTCGCCCTGGAATAGAGAGGTAGTACCCGGCCCGCCCGCTGCATTCATGCATGCACCTGTCGGCTTCTGCACCAAGCCCCTCATGGCATGGATAGCGCTGTCGGCATTACCCAATCGACCACGCGCCCCAGCAAGCAAGGAACCCCAAAGTGCGCCGATCCGTGATAAGCCCTGCCCAATTTTGCTCAGGTAGCCCTCTCCAGGGCGCCGGTGGCCGGCCAGTCTCCGCTGCCGCTGCGCGGGTGGCCCCGTGAACGCCGGTGGGAGTAATCGCCTGCTGACGCCCGAAGAGGTAGCGGCTTGTTATTTCAATCTGGCTAATGGCTGGTTGTGGTCTTCGTATTGGTGAGGTATTGGCTGCGCGGTACGCAGGCTTCGATAACGGAGTGCTCCGTCTGCGACGTCAATTTGTGAGAGTGAAGCGAGTTGACGGGTATGAGGCGGAGCTTTCTCCTCTTAAATCCCGGGAGGACGGTGAGTGTCGCGACGTTCCAGTCCCGCAAGCCGTTTGGAGGGAGGTTGAGCGGCATGTGGCCGAATACGGCACCGGTCGGGATGGGTACTTGATGCACGCCCATCACGGTGGAGAGGCGCTCGATTCGAACTACCGCGTTGACCTCAAGAATGCCGTCAAGAAGGCGGGTTATGGGGACGAGCCGTGGACGGCGCATACTCTGCGGCATTTCTTTGCGAGCAGCGCTATTGCGGGTGGGGTTTCACTCCTGGAGGTCTCACGCCGGTTGGGGCGCTCGACGATCCAGATCACGGCGGACATCTACGGCCATCTCACCCCAGATGCCGGTGGCAAACTGAGGGTCGTGATGGATGAGGTGCTGACTGGCGCTAGCGTAGTTGGAGATCCTGGCGAGGCCGGTGCTGGGTAGGTGCTGGTTCTGGGGGCTGAGTGAGGGAAAACATGCAGGTCGGAGCGGCACGTTGAGGATTCTGCACACGTCCGACTGGCATCTGGGGCGATCGTTCCACCGCGTGAACATGCTCGATGCCCAAGCCGCGTTCATCGGCCACCTCGTCCGCACCGTCCGGGAGCGGGAGGTGGACGCCGTCGTCGTGTCCGGTGACGTGTACGACAGGGCGGTGCCGCCGCTCGCGGCCGTCGAGCTGTTCGACGACGCGCTGCACCGCCTCGCCGACCTCGGCGTACCGACGGTCATGATCTCCGGCAACCACGACTCCGCGCGGCGCCTCGGCGTCGGGGCCGGACTGATCGACCGCGCGGGCATCCACCTGCGCACCGACCCCGCGGCCTGCGCCGAGCCCGTGGTGCTCGCCGACGCCCACGGGGACGTGGCGTTCTACGGCCTGCCCTATCTCGAACCGGCCCTGGTGAAGGACGAGTTCGGGGTGTCGAAGGCGGGCCACGAGGCGGTCATCGGCGCGGCCATGGAGCGCGTCCGCGCCGACCTCGCCACGCGCGCGCCGGGCACCCGCTCCGTCGTCCTCGCGCACGCGTTCGTCACCGGCGGCCAGGTCAGCGACAGCGAGCGGGACATCACCGTCGGCGGTGTCGCCGCCGTCCCCTCCGCGGTCTTCGACGGCGTCGACTACGCGGCACTCGGCCACCTGCACGGCAGCCAGACGCTCGACGCGCGCGTGCGCTACTCCGGCTCCCCGCTGCCGTACTCGTTCTCCGAGGCCGACCACCGCAAGAGCATGTGGCTCGTCGACCTCGGCCCCGCAGGGGACATCGCCGCCGAGCGCGTCGACTGCCCGGTGCCGCGCGCGCTCGCCCGCCTCAGGGGCACCCTCGACGATCTGCTCGCCGACCCGGATCTCGCCCGGCACGAGGAGGCCTGGGTCGAGGCCACCCTCACCGACGCGGTCCGTCCCGACGACCCCATGGCCCGCCTCTGCGAGCGCTTCCCGCACGCCCTGAGCCTCGTCTTCGACCCGGACCGCGCGCCCGACGACCCGGACGTCTCGTACGCCCAGCGCCTCCAGGGCCGCAGCGACCAGCAGATCGCCGAGGACTTCGTGGTCCACGTGCGCGGCGCGGGGCCAGACGACGAGGAGCAGGCCGTGCTGCGGTCGGCCTTCGACGCCGTCCGCACCGACGACACGCTCCAGGAAGTGGCCCGATGAGACTCCACCGGCTGCGCGTCACCGCCTTCGGCCCCTTCGGCACCACCCAGGACATCGACTTCGACGAGCTCTCCTCCGCCGGGCTCTTCCTGCTGCACGGCCCGACCGGCGCGGGCAAGACCTCCGTCCTGGACGCCGTCTGCTATGCGCTGTACGGCTCGGTGCCAGGACCACGGCAGGGCAGCGCCGGGCAGGGCATGGGCCTGCGCAGCGACCACGCCCAGCAGGGCACGCGCACCGAGGTGTGTCTCGAACTGACCGTCGCGGGACGCCGCATCGAGATCACCCGCCAGCCCCCGTGGGAGCGGCCGAAGAAGCGCGGCACGGGCACCACCACGGAGAAGGCCCAGAGCTGGCTGCGCGCGTACGACCCCGGGGCGGCGGGTGAGACGGGGGAGCCGGGAGAGGGCGGCGCGGGTTCCTGGAAGGACCTCAGCCGTTCCCACCAGGAGATCGGCGAGGAGATCTCGCAACTGCTCGGCATGAGCAAGGAGCAGTTCTGCCAGGTCGTGCTCCTGCCTCAGGGCGAGTTCGCGCGGTTCCTGCGCGCGGACGCCGAGGCGCGCGGCAAGCTCCTGGGCCGCCTCTTCGACACGCGCAGGTTCGCCGCCGTGGAACAGCGGCTCGCCGAGCAGCGGCGCACGACGGAGGCCGCGGTCAAGGAGGGCGACGCGGCGCTCCTCGCCGACGCCCACCGCATGCAGCAGGCCGCCGACGACGGGCGGCACGGCATCGAGCTGCCGCTGCCCGACGTGGCGCCCGGCGATCCTGGCCTCGCCGCCGAGGTGCTCACCTGGGCCGCCGTCGCCCGCACCAGCGCCCGCGAACGCCTCACCGTCGCGCATTGCGCCCTCACGGCCGCCGAATCCGCCCAGGCCGCCGCGGAGCGCTGGCTCGGTGACGTACGCGAACTCGACCGCCTGCAAAGCCGGTTCGCCGAGGCCACGGAGCGCGCCGGGCACCTCGACGCGCGCGCGGACGAACACCGGGAACTCCAGGAGCGCCTCGACCGGGCGCGGAAGGCCGAGCAGGTCGCCCCCGCGCTCGGTCTGCGCGAGTCGGCCGAGGCCGAACACCGCCGCGCCGCTCACGACGAGGCACGCACGCGTGCCCGCCTCCCGGAGACCTTCGCCGGCTCCGACGCCTCGGGGCTGGCCGCCGCCGCGCGCAAGGCCGCCGAGGAACTGGGCGGCCTCGCGGGCGCCCGGCGCGCCGAGCACCGCCTCACCGAGATCAGCGCCGAACGCGCCACTCTGGACCGCCAGGAGCGTGCCGACGACGAGCTGCTCCAGGAGGCTTCCGGCTGGCTCGACGGCTGGGAAGCGACCCGGGCCGCACTCCAGGAACGCATCGAGGCGGCCCAGGAATCCGCGACCCACGCCGAACGCCTGGCGGGCCGCGTCGAACCGGCCCAGACGCGTCTTGACGCCGCACGCCGACGCGACCGGCTCGCCCAGGAAGCGGCGCACGCGCTCGAACGCGCCATGGCCGCGCGCGAACGTTCCACCGCGGCGCACGAACACTGGCTCGCCCTCAAGGAGCAGCGCCTCAACGGCATCGCGGCCGAGCTGGCCACGCATCTGACCGACGGCGCGCCGTGCGCGGTCTGCGGCGCGACCGAACACCCGCAGCCCGCGCGGAAGATCGCGGGCCACGTCGACCGCGGCGCGGAGGAGGCGGCACTCGCCGCCCACCGGCGCGCCGACGAGGAGCGCACCGCCGCCGAACGCGCCCTCGGCGACGTACGCGAGTCGCTGGCGGCGGCGACCGAGGCGGCGCGGGGTGCGGCGACGGCGGAACCCGATGCCACGGAAGCCCCCAACAGTCCGTCCGGGCAAGCGACTTCAGCCGTGAGCGGCGCGGGCGGTGATCGACAGGAACCGGCGGACGAGCCCTTGGTGGCCGAACTCGCCGCGGCCGTCGACGCGTTGCGCCGCGCGCACGCCGAGGCCCGCGACCGTGCCTCCGGGCTGCACGCGGCGCGCGAGGCGCTCGCCCGCGCCGAGCGGGAGTACGACCGCAGGCTCGCGGGACAGCAGGAGGCCGCGACACGCGCCGCGTCGCGGGCCACCCTGCGTGACGCCCTCTCTCGCGAACAGCAGTCCCTGGACACCGAGTTGTCCCGCGCGCGGGGCGTCAGCGGCAGTGTCGCGGCGCGCGCGTCACAGCTGGAGCGGCAGGCGGCCCTGCTCACCGAGGCCGCGGACGCCGCCCGCGCCGCCGCCGACACCGCGGAGCGACGCAAGGACGCCGACGCGCGACTCGCCGACGCCGCCTTCCGCGCCGGGTTCGACACGCCGTCGGGCGCGGCGGCCGCCCTGCTCGACGACGCCAGGTACCGCGAGATCCAGCACCGCATCGACGCCTGGCGCAACGACCGGGCCGCAGTGCGCGCCGTCCTCGCCGAACCGGACACGGCCGCCGCCGCACGGCAGCCCGCCGCCGACCTCGCCCAGGCCCGCACGGCGGCCGAGACCGCGGGGCACCGGCTGCGCGCCGCCGCCTCCGGACGCGACGCGGCGGCCCGCCGCTGCGCCGAACTCGACCGCCTCTCCGGCCGGGCCGCAGCGGAGATGCGCAGGCTGGCACCGCTGCGTGCCGCGTACGACCGGGTCGCCCGGCTGGCCGGCCTTGCCGCGGGCACCTCGGCGGAGAACGAACGCAGGATGCGCCTGGAGTCGTACGTGCTCGCCGCCCGGCTCGAACAGGTCGCCGCGGCCGCGACCGTCCGGCTGCGCAGGATGTCCTCGGGGCGCTACACCCTCGTCCACTCCGACGACCGCACGGGGCGCGGCCGTTCGGGCCTCGGGCTGCACGTGGTCGACGCCTGGACGGGCCGTGAGCGCGACACGGCGACGCTGTCGGGCGGTGAGACGTTCTTCGCCTCGCTCGCGCTCGCCCTCGGCCTCGCGGACGTGGTCACCGACGAGGCGGGCGGCGTCCGGCTCGACACCCTCTTCATCGACGAGGGGTTCGGCAGCCTCGACGACCAGACGCTCGACGAGGTCCTCGACGTCCTGGACTCGCTGCGCGAGCGGGACCGCAGCGTCGGCATCGTCAGCCACGTCGCGGACCTGCGGCGCCGTGTGCACGCGCAGCTGGAGGTCGTGAAGGGACGGGCGGGGTCGGCGGTACGGCAGCGGGGCGGCAGCTGACCGGACGTGCCGCCGGGGCCGCGCCGGTCAGCGGCCGAGCGGGCGGCGCGGCAGGGGAGAGGAGTAGACGACGCTGGTCGTCACCGAACCCAGTGCGCCGATCTTCCCCGACACCTCTTCGAGGTGCTGCATCGACCGCGCGGTGACCTTGATGACGAAGCAGTCGTCACCCGTGACGTGGTGCGCTTCGAGGATCTCGGGGGTCGCGTCCACCAGGTCGTGGAACGGCTTGTAGTTGCCGTTGGGGTAGCGCAGCCGCACGAAGGCCAGGATGGGCAGGCCGAGCCGCTCCGGATCGATCACGGCCGCGTACCCCTGGATCACACCGGCCTCCTCGAGGCGCCGCACGCGCTCGGTCACGGCGCTCGGGGACATCGAGACGGCGCGCGCCAGCTCCGCGTAGCTGGCCCTGCCCTCGCGCTGGAGGACGTCGAGGATGCGCCAGTCGGTGGCGTCCGTGGAATAACCGGTCATGTCCGAGAGGTAACAGGGAAATCCCCGGCCGGACAAGGGGGAAGCCGGGGATCGGTCCCGCTCGTCCGCATTTCGCCCGACGTGACGTGTGCCGCCCCCGCGCGGCGTGAGCGCGGGGGCGACGGTGCGGCCCTGCCGGACGCGTGCGCCCGGTCAGACGCCCGCGACGCTCTGGATCCAGGAGCGGTACGCGGTCACGTTCGTGTACGCGGTCGTGGTCTGGCGGTCACTGGTGGAGGCGACGCCGACCTGCGCGCCGCCCGCCATCATGGGACCGCCGGAGTCGCCGCCCGCGGTGATGCCGTCGCCGCGCCGGGCGCAGATGGCGCGGCCGCCGTACGCGTCCGTGCAGCCGCCGGTCACCACGACGTTGGCGACCTTCAGGCGCTGGGACTGGCAGTTGATCTCCGGGCTGCACTGCGAGGTGGCTCCCCAGCCGTACACCTGCACGGTCTGGCCGACCTGGACCGAACCCGGGTTGCCCAGTTGCGCGTAGCTGCCCGGCACGGAGCGGTCCAGCTGGACGAGGGAGAGGTCGGCGGTCGAGTGGCTCTGGACGCGGACGCCGTTGGCGACCGTGCCGCCGGACGTCTGGTCGAGGCTGCCGATGCGGAACGAGAGGCCGCCGCCGCTGACGCAGTGCTTGGCGGTGAGGATCCAGGTCCGGGCGACGATCGTGGCGCTACAGGTCTGCCGGCCGTTGGAGAAGAGCCTGGCGGCCCAGGGGGCGTTGCTCGCGTAGCCGCCGCCGATGATCGGGTGGGGGGAGTTGACGGATGCCGCGGGGGGAGTCTCCGCGGTCGCCGCGCTCCGGGCGGCCGCGGTGGGGGCCGTGAGGCCGAGGACGGCGAGTGCGGTGGCCGCGATCGCGGGGGCAAGTCTGGGGATTCGCACGTTCGTCTCCATTGTGTGGGGATGAAACGTCCTGGGATGAGGACGAGGCCGCATAGATATGCGGCCTCCAGCGCACGCGCGGACGGCGGGTGTGCCCTGTCGCGTGCATGCCATCTCTGGCTGGGGAGAATCTGACAGAGGAGGCGTCGATGGCGCAAGGGGTGTGCGGCTGCCCGAATTTCGTCGTTCCGCTTGCGGGCCGGCCGCGCTGTCGAGCCCGATCCGCGCTGTGAAGTAGCGGCCGGTGCCGATCTGCGGCAGCACGAAACCGCCGTGTGGGCTTGCGCTTCGACGTATGGCCAATCGCTCCTGGTCTGGACCATTCTTAAGCGGAGGGACGCCCTCCTGGCAACGGTCTTTCGCGACAAACCTGTTGGCCGTCGGGCGTCCGCCTCGGACTCCCGCGCAGGTCCTGAGAGGTTCCGGAGGCACTGCTCGGGCGTCCCTGCGACGGCCTGCCGTGCATCCCACGGGAGGTGGCGGCAACTCGCCGGGAAATCCACGGCCGCACCGCGGGGATGCCGGGGATCACCCCTTCAGGGTTCCGGCCACCGCCCGTAGATTTTTCGCCATGAACAACACGAACGTGCAGCTCAGCAGCCCTTCAGCCACCACTTCCGGCGCCACCAACTCCGTACTGCGGGTGCCCCCGGCGTCCCCGGCCGCTGCCGCCGCGTACTTCGGCGCGAGCCTCGCCTTCCACGCCGATGTCTCCGACGTGGCGTCCGCGCTCGCCGACGGCGGCGACCCGGGCTTCGTCGTGATCGACACCCGGTCCACCGCGTCCTGGGACCAGGGCCACGTCCCCGGCGCCCTGCACCTGCCCACCGCGCTCATCCCCGAGCAGGCGGAGGCGCTGCTCGACAAGTCGGTGCCGGTGGTCACCTACTGCTGGGGCCCCGGCTGCAACGGCGCCACCCGCGCGGCACTCGCCCTCGCGCGACTCGGCTTCCAGGTCAAGGAGATGCTCGGCGGCTTCGAGTACTGGGCGCGCGAGGGCTTCGAGTTCGAGACGTGGGAGGGCCGCGAGCGGCGCGCCCCTGACGCGCTCACCGCGCCGGTCGACGCCGAGGACTGCGGCTGCTGACGCGCGAAATCGCCGTGCGACGCGCCGCCGAGGCGCGCATCATGATCTGCCATGCCCCACCTTCCGCATCCCACGGCCGGCCAACTCCGCCGCGATCCGCTGCCGTTGCGCGGCCGCACCGCGCTCGTCACCGGTGCCAGCAGGCGTGGCGGCATCGGGTACGCCGTCGCACGGCGGCTCGCCGCGTACGGCGCCGGTGTCTATCTGCACCACCACGTTCCGCACGACGCCGCGATGCCCTGGGGCGCCGACCGCCCCGAGGACGTCGTCGAAGGGGTGCGCGAGGTGCTCGGAGATCCGGCGGCGCCGCTCCGCGCGGGGCCCGGTGACCTGGCGGAGGCCGACGCCCCGGCCCGGCTGATCGAGACCGCCGCCGACGCGCTCGGCGGGCGGCTCGACATCCTCGTCGCCAACCACGCGCTGAGCGGCCGCGACGGATCGCTCGACGCGATCGACGCCGCCATGCTCGACGCGCACTGGGCGATCGACACCCGTTCCGTGATCCTGCTCGTGCAGGCGTACGCCAGGCTGCGCGCGAAGCTCCCGTCCCCGGCGCCCGGCGGGCGGATCGTGATGATGACGTCGGGGCAGGACATCGCGGGCGGCATGCCGGGCGAGATCGCCTACAGCCTCCAGAAGGGAGCGCTCGCCTCGGCGACCCGCACCCTCGCGACCGCGCTCGCCGATCTCGCCGTCACGGTGAACTGCGTCAACCCCGGCCCCGTGGACACGGATTACCTCACCGGTGACGACTACGCGGCGGTCGCGGCGCGGTTCCCCGCGGGCCGCTGGGGGATGCCGGACGATCCGGCCCGGCTCATCTCCTGGCTCGCCACCGATGAGGCCGCCTGGATCAGCGGGCAGGTCATCGACTCGGAGGGCGGCTTCCGCCGCTGACGTCCCTCGCCGGGTGGACGAGGGACGTCAGCGCGGCGAGGGACGTCGGCGCGGCCCTCACAGCGCGGAGAGCTCGTCCACCAGGTCGTCGAGGCCCAGCGATCCCTGCGAGAGCGCGGCCATGTGCCAGGCCTTGGCGTCGAACGCGTCGCCGTGCCTGCGCCGCGCGTTCTCGCGCCCGAGCAGCCAGGCCCGCTCGCCCAGCTTGTAGCCGATGGCCTGGCCGGGAATCGTCAGATAGCGGGTCATCTCGCTGGCCACGTACTCCGCGGGACGGCTGCAGTGCGCGGCGTAGAACTCCTGGGCGAGGTCGGGGGTCCAGCGCTCGCCCGGGTGGAAGGGCGAGTCCGCGGGGATCGCCAGCTCCAGGTGCATGCCGATGTCGACGATGACGCGCAGCGCGCGCGTCATCTGCGCGTCGAGGTAACCGAGCCTGCGCTCGGGGTCGGTGAGGAAGCCGAGCTCGTCCATCAGCCGCTCCGCGTACAGCGCCCAGCCCTCCGCGTTGGCGCTGACGATGCCCACGGTCGCCTGGTAGCGGGAGAGGTCCCCGGCGACGTGCGCCCACTGGGCGATCTGCAGATGGTGTCCGGGAACGCCCTCGTGGTACCAGGTGGAGACCAGGTCGTAGACGGGGAACCGGGTCTCGCCCATGGTCGGCAGCCAGGTGCGGCCGGGGCGCGAGAAGTCCTCGGACGGGCCCGTGTAGTACGGGGCGGCCGCGCCGCCGGGCGGGGCGATCCGCGACTCCACCTTCCGTACCCGCTCGGCGAGTTCGAAGTGCGTGCCGTCCAGCTGGCGGATCGCCTCGTCCATCAACTCCTGGAGCCAGACCTTGGTCTCCTCGACGCCCTCGATGTGCGTCCCGTGCTCGTCGAGGTGCGCGAGCGCCACCCACGGCGTCGCCGCGCCGGGCAGGATCTTCTCGGCCTCGCTGCGCATCTCGCCGAGCAGCCGGTGGAACTCCGCCCAGCCGTACGCGTACGCCTCGTCGAGGTCCAGGTCGGCGCCGTTGCACTCGCGGGACAGGCGGGCGTAGCGCTCACGGCCCACGATGTCGGGGGAGCCCTCGATCGCGGGTGCGTAGACGTCCCGCATCCAGTCGCGCAGCGCCACGACCGCCTCGGTGGCCTTCCGCCCGGCCGCGTCGAGTTCGGCGCGCAGCGCGTCGGGGCCCGCGGCCGCGAAGTCCTCGAACCAGCCGCGGCCGTCCGCGCCGCCGGGGCCCGCCCACTGCGTGAGCTGGTCGATGAAGGTGTCGGTGGGCCGGGGCGCCGCGTGCAGTTCGCGTTCGAGGCCGAGCGCCAGCGAGGACCGGTACCCCTCGTACGCGGCGGGCACGGCCCGCAGCCGTTCGGCGACCGCCGCCCAGTCCTCCTCGGTGTCCGTGGGCGTCACGGTGAAGATCTCCCGCACCTGATGCGGCACGGTGTGCAGATTGCCGACCGCCCGCAGCCCCTCCTCGGCCTCGTGCACGGCGAGCTGTGCGGTGAGCCGCTCGCGCAGCAGCCGCCCGCAGCGCCGCTCGATCTCGCTCTCCGCACCCGGCTGCCGCTCCGCCTCGGCCAGCCGCGCCAGGGTCGTCCGCGCCAGGTGCGCCAGCGCCTCCTGGCCCGCGGGGGAGGTGTCGGGGAGCCTGCGGTTGCTCTCCTCGACGCCGAGGAAGGTGCCGGTGATCGGGTCGAGCGCGATGAGTTCGTCGACGTAGGCGTCGGCGACGTCGCGGGGCAGCGGGGCGGTCTTCGCCGGCGGGTTCTTCGTGGCTGACATGCGGACATCCTCGTACGCGGAAGGGGTGCGCGTCACCATGATTGGTCGGAGGAATCACGGGCGCCGACGGCTTCGGCGTCCGGCGGCAGGAGCGGACCGCACGCCCACTGCTGGAAGATCAACCGGGTCTCCACACGGGCCACTTCGCGCCGCGCCGTGAACTCGTCGAGGACGAGCCGCTGGAGATCGGCCGGGTCGGCCACCGCCACGTGCACCAGGAAGTCCTCGGGGCCGGTGAGGTGGAACAGCGAGAGCGCCTCGGGCAGCGCCCTGACGCGGTCCACGAAGGGGCCCACGAGATCACGGCGGTGCGGGCGCACCTGCACCGAGAGCAGCGCTTCGAGGCCGCGGCCGAGCTTCGCCGGGTCGAGCCGCAGCTGATGTCCGAGAATCACTCCCGAACGCCGCAGCCGCGTCACGCGATCCAGACAGGTGGACGGCGCGACACCGACCTGCGCGGCGAGATCCCGGTAGGTGGTCCGGGCGTCGTTCTGCAACAGCCGCAGAATGTGGAGATCCACCGGGTCGAGTGCGACGGATTCGGCCATCGGCCGAACGTAGCACGGCAGTTGGTACTCCGACCCCGGCCGATGTTCAGGCTGTGCGGCATGGACGCGAACACGAACACGGCACGGCGCCCCACCACCCACGGCGGCGACCCGGCGGTGCCGGACGGCGGCGGGGCGGCGACAGCGCCCGGCACCGGGCGGCGGACGGCGGTGGGGGTGGCCGGAAGCACCCGCCCGCCGCGCGCCCTGGCCACCGAGGCGGTGCACGCGGGGCGGGAGGATCTGGCCGAACTCGGCCTGCACGCCCCGCCGATCGACCTCTCCACGACCTACCCCTCCTACGACAGCAGGGGTGAGGCCGCCCGCATCGACGCCTTCGCCACGGACGGCACGGTGGACGGCGGGCCGCCCGTCTACGCCCGCCTCGGCAATCCGACCGTCGCCCGCTTCGAGACCGCGCTCGCCCGGCTCGAAGGCACCGAGAGCGCCGTCGCGTTCGCCAGCGGCATGGCGGCACTGACCGCGGTCGTCCTCGTACGGGCGGCGGCGGGTCTGCGCCATGTCGTCGCGGTCCGGCCGCTGTACGGCTGCAGCGACCACCTGCTCACCGCGGGCCTCGTCGGCACCGAGGTGACCTGGGTGGACCGCTGGGATCTCGTGGGCGCCGGTGAGAGCGGCCCCGCCGACGCCATCGCGGCCGCCATCCGCCCCGACACCGGCCTGGTGATGGTCGAGTCGCCCGCCAACCCGACGCTCGCCGAACTCGACCTGCCCGCCGTCGCCCGCGCCTGCGGCGAGGTCCCGCTGCTCGCCGACAACACCTTCGCCACGCCCGTGCTGCAACGGCCCGCCGAGAGCGGCGCCCGGCTCGTGCTGCACAGCGCGACCAAGTACCTGGGCGGGCACGGCGACGTCATGGGCGGCGTGGTCGCCTGCGACGAGGAGCTCGCGCGCCGGCTGCGCCAGGTGCGGTTCACCACCGGCGGGGTGCTGCACCCGCTCGCCGGCTATCTGCTGCTGCGCGGCCTCGCCACGCTGCCCGTGCGGGTGCGCGCGGCGTCGGCCAACGCGGCCGAGCTGGCGCGCCGCCTGGCCGCCGACCCGCGCGTGGTCCGCGTCCACTACCCCCGGCTCGGCGGCGCGATGGTCGCCTTCGAGGTGCGCGGCGACCCGCACGAGGTGATCGCGGGCGTCCGCCTGATCACCCCGGCGGTCAGCCTCGGCAGTGTCGACACGCTCATCCAGCACCCGGCGTCGATCAGCCACCGGGTCGTCGACCCGGCGGACCGGCGCTCCTCGGGCGTGAGTGACCGGCTGCTGCGCATGTCGGCGGGCCTGGAGGACGTCGAGGACCTGTGGCACGACCTCGACCAGGCGCTCGGCCCCGTCAGCGGTCCGTCCGCTGATGCTCCCCGAGAACGTCGTCGTGCCCCCGCGCAGGGTCGTACGGCAGTCGCGAGCTGACCGGGGTGGCGTCGAGCCGGGCCGTGATCACCAGCGTGCCCTCCTCGATCTGGTAGTCGAGCGGCAGGCCGAGCCCGCGCATCGCCGCGACCATCCCGGTGTTGGACGCCTGCGTCACCGCGTACACGCTCTCGCAGCCCGCCTCCACCGCGAGCGCCACCAGTCGGCCGAGCAGCAGGCTGCCGATGCCGCGCCGCTGCCACTCGTCCTCGACGAGCAGCGCGATCTCGGTCTCGTCGCCGTCCCAGAGCAGATGGCCGACGCCGACGACGCGGCCCGACGCGGTCTGCACCGCGAGGGTGCGGCCGAACCGAGGGCTGAGCAGGTGGTTGAGGTAGCGGTCGGCGTCCTGCACGGGGCCGTGGTAGCGCATCGCGAGCGTGCGGCGCGAGCAGCGGTCGTGCATGGCCTTGGCGGCCTCGACGTCGGCGGTGTCGGCCCTGCGCACCGTGATGGAGTTGCCCTCGGGCAGCGTCAGGACGTCCTGGCTGCGCGGGATGCGCGGACCGAGCCGGGTGTCAAGCTCGACCAGGGCGCGCGCCCGCGCGAACTCGGTGGGCGTGAACGGCAGATACGGCCGCTCGACCGTGATCACCTCGCCCTCGGGCCCCTTGAGCCGCAGCACGGTTCCTTCGAGTACGCCGTCGACGGGCGCGGCGTCGTCCTCGCGCGGCGCGGCCGACCTGCCCGCGGGGAGCGAGCGGATGGTGCAGCGGCCCAGCAAGTGCCGCAGCGCGAGCGGCAGTTCGGCGGCGTCCAGGGCGGTGCGGGTGGCGAGGCCGAGGATGCGGGTGGGCGCGTCGACGAGGTCGTGCGCGTCGGCGCGCTCGATCCAGGTCCCCGTGCCGCCCGCGTGGGCGACCGCCCGGGTGAGCGCGGCGGCGGGCAGCTCATCCGGGGCGCGCAGCAGGAACTCGTCGACGGTGCCTTCGGCCAGCGGGTGCGCCTGGAGGCTGAGGATGTCGACGCGCCGCTCTGCGAACGACACGCACAGCGCGGCGAGCGAACCCGGCTCGTCCCGCACGGTCGTCCGCATCCGCCAGAGTGTCGTGGCCCCCGACGGCTCGCCGGGGCCGCCCGCCGTGGTGGTGGAGGAGGTGCGCCCGGCCTGCTCCGCGCTCGCGGACGGCCGGGCGCCGGTATCGTGCCGGGCCGGCGGGGCATGGCCGTGGCGCCGTGCCCACCAGGTGTGGAACCCGGCCGTGGCGAGCAGCACCACGGCCGAGATCGCGAGCAGGGCGGGCCCGTCGGGCCCGTGCCCCACCAGGTTCGCCACCGCGTCCGCCACCGCGACGGCGGTGAACAGGGCGGCCAGTTCGACCACGTCGCGCCGCCAGTGGTGGACGGGGCGGCCGTGCTTGGTCCGGGTCACATCGGACGGATCAGCTTTCATACGGCCACTGTCGCCGACCGGTGTTGCGTGATCACAAACGCCCTGTGACCGATGGGTAAAGAGGTCTTATGTCTGGTTGCCCGCTATTTGCCCGCTGCGGGAGCGGCTCCCGCGTGCCGCTCCGGCTACTGCCCCACGCGCCCCGGCTGCAGCTCCTGGGTGAACAGCACCCCGCCGCCCTCCTGCCGCAGCCGCACCGTCAGCACACCGCTGTCGCCGTCGATGTCGACCTCGCCGAAGTACTGCGGGGTCTCGGCGGGCGAGGTGTTCGCGCGGCTCGGCGCCTTGATGAACGGCTGGGCGGGCCCGAACGTTCCGTCGAGCTTCGTCGCGGCGAAGCCACCGGCGGCCAGCGGCCCCGACACGAACTCCCAGAACGGCGCGAAATCCTTGAACGCCGCGCGCGAGGGGTCGTAGTGCTGCGCCGAGGTGTAGTGCACGTCGGCGGTCAGCCACAGCGTCCCGGTGATCCTGCGGTGCTTGATGTGCCGCAGCAGCTCGGCGATCTGGAGCTCACGCCCGAGCGGGGCACCCGGATCGCCCTGGGCCACGGCCTCGAAGTTGGTGCTGCCGTCGGGCACGACGAGGCCGAGCGGCATGTCGGAGGCGATCACCTTCCACACCGCGCGGGACCGCGACAACTCCCGCTTCAGCCAGGCGAGCTGGCGCGCGCCGAGGATCCCGGTGGCGTCGTCGGGCTGTCTGCCCGGAGAGTTGGCGTTGCGGTACGAGCGCATGTCGAGCACGAACACGTCGAGCAGCGGCCCGTGCCGCAGCACGCGGTACACCCGGCCGTCCTCGTCGCCGGGCGGCAGCGTCGAGACCGGGAAGTACTCGCTGAACGCCCGCAGGGAGCGGGCCGCGAGCACGTCGACGTTCTTCTCCGTGTAGCGGTCGTCGTTCAGGATCTGGCCGGGGTACCAGTTGTTGTGCACCTCGTGGTCGTCCCACTGGACGATCGAGGGCACCTGGGCGTTGAAGCGGCGCAGGTTCTCGTCGAGCAGGTTGTAGCGGAAGGCGCCGCGGAACTCCGCGAGGGACTCGGCGACCTTGGACTTCTCCTCCGTCGTGACGTTGCGCCACACGGTGCCGTCGGGCAGCGTCACGCTGGGCAGGATCGGCCCGTCGGCGTAGATGTTGTCGCCGCTGCACAGGAAGAAGTCGGGGTCGCGCCGGCGCATGTCCTCGAAGACGCGGTAGCCGCCGCGGTCCGGGTTGATGCCCCAGCCCTGGCCGGCGATGTCACCGGACCACAGGAAGCGCACGCCGTCCTTGCGGCCCTTGGGGGAGGTGCGGAACGTGCCGGTGACCGGTTCGCCCGTGCGCCGCGGATCGTCGGGGTCCGCGAGGCGTACGCGGTAGTGGATCTGCTCACCCGCGGGCAGACCGCGCAGACGCGTGGTGCCCGTGAAGTCCGTGCCGGGGCCGAGCAGCGGGCCGTGCCAGCGGTGCGGGTGGCGGAACGACTCGGTGGCCGAGGTCTCCACGACCATGCGCGCGGGCCGGTCGGAGCGGACCCACACGAGCCCCGAGTGCGCGGTCACGTCCCCGGCCTGCACGCCCCACTGTGCCTTCGGACGTCCCGAGAGGGCGAGCGAAGGGGCCGCCCCGGCCAGCGCGGGCACGGCGAGCGCCGCCGGTAGGGCGAGCGATCCGCGCAGCACGCTGCGGCGACGGGGGGACGGACTCGGCTGACGGTGTGACATGAATGCGCCTCCAGTGACGGGTGCGACCAGTGTGCTGTGGGCCGACAGGTGACGCGCCACAGCGCCCACGCGAAGCACAAGTGAACAACTCGTGGCGGCCGCAGGGGAACCGCCGCGCGGACACTGACTGAACCCGTTGGGGCCGGGTCCCGTCGGCGGCGCGCGGCACGGATGCGAAGGTGTGATCGTCCGCGTCCGTCCAGTGAAGGGGATCACCCGCCATGGCCGTCATCCACCAGACCGTCCTGAAGCCGACGAAGCTGGAACTGCTCACCTCCTGGCTGCCCTCCCGCCCGTGGTACCGGGGCGGCAGCGGCGCACCGCAGCTGGCGAAGGCGGGCGGCTTCCGGCTCGACGACCCGCGGGGCGAGGTCGGCATGGAGTTCATCGTGGCCACCGACGGCGCGGGCCCCGACCCGGTCACCTACCTGGTGCCCCTCACCTATCGCGGTGCCCCGTTGGAGGGCGCGGAACACGCGCTCGTCGGCACGATGGAGCACGGGGTGCTCGGGCGGCGCTGGGCGTACGACGGCTGCTACGACTCCGTGCTCGTCGAACAGTTGTGGGCGCTGGTCGAGGGGCGGGTGCGGGCGCAGGACCAGAACGTCAGCGACGCGCCCGACCGGGAGGTCAGCACCTCCCGGTCGGGCGATGGCCCCATCGCAAGGGATCTCACCGCGATCGTCGCCGAAGGCGCCGAGAGCACCGAGCTGACCGCGGCCCAGGGCACGACCCTCAGCCTGCACAGGATCCTGCGCCCCGCCCCGGACGGTTCGCCGCTCATTCCGCGGGGCGCCGCCGGACACGTCGCGGGCGCCTGGACCGCCCCGGACGGGACCCGCGCACGGGGTTTGTTCGCCACCCTGTACACCGGCAACGGGTCCTGACCTGCATCCGCCGCCTCCTACGCTCCCGTCATGTGCCGGGCCGGCACCTGCGCCGTCCCGGCCCGGCAGGTGTCGAGGATGACGCGGGCGACCAGCGCCGGGTCGTCGTTCATCGGCACGTGCCCGCACCCGGTCAGCCGGACGAGCCGCGCGCCGGGGATGGCGTGCTTGGCGCGGATGCCCTGGCGGCGCAGGAGCAGCCGGTCCTTGGTGCCCCAGGCCACGGTGACCGGGATGTCCGGGACGTCGTCCCGGAAGAGGACGTCGCGCCCTGCGGCCAGCGTCTCGTCGAAGCCCGTCGCGGCCCGCAGCGCGAGCGTCTCGGCGACCACCGCCTCCGGCGAACGGCGCCAGGGCCGGGCGTAGATGGTGCTCGTCAGCGCCGTACGCCCCGCCGCGGTCCTGGAGAGCCGCTCGATGGCGGGCCGGGGCAGCAGGCGCGCGCCCTGGCGCATCGCCTGAAGCGTGCCGAAGGCGTACCGGCGTTCGGCCGGGGTCCAGAAGCCGCCGGGGGAGAGCGCGGTGACCGAGCGGACGAGGTGCTCCCTGCCGAGCTCCAGCGCGAGCAGCCCGCCCAGCGAGTTGCCCGCCACGTGCGGTCGTTCCACTTCAAGCGCCGCGCAGAGCGAGCCGAGTGCCGCCGTCACCGTCGTGAGGTCGTACGGCAGTCCGTCCGGCAGGGCCGCGGACTCGCCGAAGCCCGGCAGGTCCACCGCGATGACGTCGTAGTCGGCGGCCAGGATGTCGAGCACCGGGGCCCAGGCCTGCCAGTGGTGACCGATGCCGTGCAGGAGCAGCAACGGCTCGCCCGTGCCCGCCCGTTCGTAGTGCACGGTCATCTCCCGGGGGCCGCCGGGCGATGCGACGCTGAAGGACACCTGTGCGGCCATGGCTGCTCCTGTCCCCGTCCCTGGGCGACGGTTCCTTAGACTCGATGTCAGCAACAATTACCGCTCAGTAGGCCCTACTTCAAGAGGGCGTCCGGATTGTCGTCGCCGCCGAGGCCCCACGCCGCCCGCCACCGCCCCGAATGTGCTGCGCGCCGCATCGATTCCGCCTGGACAGAGGGTGTTTCGTCGGTTGGGATGGAGGGGTGGCTATGGACAGCATGACCGATGTCTTCGAAGAGCACCGCACCGTCCTGATGGGCGTCGCCTACCGCATGCTCGGCAGGGTGGCCGACGCGGAGGACGTCGTCCAGGACGCCTGGCTCCGCTGGTCGACCGTCGACCGCGGTGAAGTGCGCGAGCCGCGCGCCTATTTGGTGCGCGTCACCACCCGCCTCGCCATCGACCGGCTGCGTCACCTCCAGTCCCGGCGCGAGTCGTACGTGGGGCCCTGGCTCCCCGAGCCGTACGTCACGGACTTCGGCGCCAAGGTCCCCGACACCGCGGAGCGGGCCGTGCTCGCCGAGTCCGTGTCCCTCGCGGTCCTCGTCGTCCTGGAGTCCCTCTCGCCCCTGGAGCGCGCCGTCTTCGTGCTGCGCGAGGCCTTCGGGTTCCCGTTCGCCGAGATCGCGCAGACCCTGGAGCGCAGCGAGGCGGCCGTACGGCAGCTGGCGGGGCGGGCCCGCAAGCACGTCGAGGACGGTACGCCCCGGTACGAGGTGGATCCCGTCGAGCGCCGTGATCTGACCGAGCGGTTCCTGGCGGCGGCGACGGAGGGCGACCTCGACGGGCTGATGTCACTGCTGGCGCCGGACGTCACCCTGGTCGGCGACAGCGGCGGCAAGTCCAAGGCGCCGCTGCGGGTCATCGAGAGCGCGGACAAGGTGGGCCGCTTCGTCCAGGGCGCCGTCCGCAAGGGGTTCGCCGACGGCGGGGTCGCGGAATTCCGCTTCCTGGAAGTCAACGGCGCCGAGGCGCTGCTCGTCACCGTCGACGGCAAGCCGGACAGCGTCCTCCAGTTGGAGGTCGCCGACGGACGGGTGCAGCGCGTGTTCATCGTCCGTAATCCGGACAAGCTCGTGTCGTTCGGTTCGGAGTAACTCCCCGGAATATCGTCCACCTAGGGATCAATCAGTACGAAGTGAGCCCCTGTCGCGTCGGCGGGGGCTCGCTTTTGTGCCCACCGCGCCTGCCTGGCTGATTACGCCCGCTTGGCCGCCCGCGAACAGCGCGTGAATGCTCTGTGGCATCACCCCTGTGCGGGCTGTAACGGATCGAGGATTGGTCTTGACCAAGGGTGGGTGCGGCCCTATGGTCGCAGGGATAGTGCAGGAACCTTTAATAAACAAGGGCGCTTAAACGCCGCCGGTTGCACGGCGATTGCGGAGGACAGGGTGGGGACCACGCAGCTCGAAACGGTGCCGGAGCCGAAGTACTGGCATCTGAAGACCGTGCTCAGTGAGGCGCTCGACTCCGAGTTCGCCGTGGGGGAGATCCTGCCCAACGAGCGTGATCTCGCCGCCCGGTTCGGTGTCGCCCGCGCCACACTGCGCCAAGCACTCGAGCAGCTCGAACTGGAAGGCCGGCTGCAGCGCCGCCGCGGAGTGGGCACGACCGTCGCTCCGCCGCGGATGGGCGTGGCCGTCGGATCCGCGCAGGGCACATGGCCGGGCGCGGTCGGCGACGCCTGGCAGCCCGCGGACTGCGCCCCGGCGGTCCCGTCCGCGGACGTGGCGCGCATGCTGGAGACGCTGCCGGAGGAGCAGGTGCACATGGTGCGCCGCACCCGCGTCTCGCACGGGCAGCCCGTCGCCGCCGAACTGCTCTACATCCCGACGTCCTCGGTGCCCGAACTGACCGGTATCGACGCCCCGTCCGGCGCGGCACGCGCGCGTACGGTGCTGCGCGAGCTGGCCGGGCTCGGACTCGAAGGACAGGACAGGGCCGTCGAGCTCGGCTCGGCCCGCGCGGACGACGCCAGGGCGCTCGACCGGCTGCCCGGGGCACCCGTCCTCGTCGTGACGACCCGCTTCTTCGCCGAGGGCCGCACGGCCGCCGTCTCGGTGGCCACGTACCGGGCCGACACCTGCCGGCTCACCTTCGGTGACTCCGGGGGCGTGGAGATCCACCATGGTCCGGAGCGCCGCGCTTCCTGACGCCACCTGAGCCGATGGCCCACGCGGGCATCGGCCCGACACCTCGCGCCCGGCCCCGTGCCGGGCGCTTCGTGTTTCCCGCGGTCGTGAGGCCCGCCGTTCACCGCGCGGTGCGGCGTCGGTCGGTGGTGCGGCGCGGGTCCGTGGGGTCCGTCGTGCGGCACCCGTCCCTCACCGCCGCGCCGTGACCGTCCCCTCGACCGCGAACAGCTCTTCCTCGACGTGGTCGAGGGCGAGGCGCAGCGCGCCCGTCGCCACCGCCGCCTCGCCGAGGAGCGACAGCGCGACGCGTGGCGGGCGCAGGCAGTAGCGGGCCAACTCGCGGTGCAGCGGCTCCAGTACGCCGTCCAAGCCCGCGGCCCAGCCGCCCACCACGACCAGTTCGGGGTCCAGGGCGAGCACCAGGGCGGCCACGTCGTGCACCAGACGTTGGATGAAGCGTTCCACCGCCGCCTGCGCGCGCTCGTCGCCCTCGCGCGCGTGCGCGAAGACCTCCGCCACGGCCTGCTCGTCCAGCGGGTGCAGCGGCTCGCCCGTCGTCGAGAGCAGCGTCTCCGGAGTGACCTCGCGGCCCAGCAGGTGCAGCGCGCCGATCTCGCCCGCCGCGCCGCCGTAGCCGCGGTGCAGCCGGCCCCCGATCAGCGAACCGGCCCCGGGGCTCAGGCCCGCGAGGACGAACACCATGTCGTCGGTGTCGGTCGCCACGCCCTTCCAGTGCTCGGCGACGGCCGCCGCGTTGGCGTCGTTCTCCACGAGCACCGGGCACTTGAACGACCGGCGCAGCCGCTCGCCCAGTTGCAGCCCCGTCCACTCGGGCAGCGCGGTGCCAAGGCGTACCGTGCCGTCGACCTCGACGATGCCGGGGCTGCCGACCCCGACGGCGCGCAGCGAGCTGCGGGCGATGCCCGCGCGGCGCAGCAGGTCCGCGACGACGGTGCGCAGCCGCTCCAGGCGCTCGTCGGCGCTCGCCGCCTCGGAGACGTCCTTCGACGCCGTGCCGAGGATCTTGCCGTCGAGGTCGGAGAGGGCGGCGGCGACCCGGTGCGGGCCGATCTCCAGGCCGAGCAGATGCCCCGCCTCCGCCCGGAAGCGGAACTTCCGCGCGGGCCGTCCCTGACGTCGCGCGCCGCTCTCCTCGGCGTCGGACTCCACCACGAGCCCGGCCTCGATGAGTCCCTCGACGACTCCCTCGACGGTGGGCCGGGAGAGTCCGGTCACGCGGGTGATCTCCGTGAGCGTGGCCAAGTCCGCGGCGCGCAGTGCGTGCAGCACCACCGCGGAGTTGATCCGCCGCAACAGAGAGGGGTCCCCGCCGGTCAGCCGCCCCAACGTCCGTCCTCCCAGCTCGTGCGCATGATGGCCGGATCGTACTCGCCGGGCGGTGCCGCGGCGAGTGCCGGGCCCGCCTTCGTCCTGTGCGCCGGTCTCGGCCCGACGCGCCGCGCGGCCCTCATCCGGGCGCGACGAATCCGGACTCGTAGGCGGTGATGACCGCCTGCGTCCTGTCCCGTGCCCCCAGCTTGGCGAGGACGGAGCTGACATGGGACTTGACCGTCTCCGTGCCGACGACCAGACCGGAGGCGATCTCGGCGTTCGAGAGGCCGCGGGCCATCAGCCGCAGCACCTCCGCCTCGCGTTCGGTCAGGGCCGCCCTGTCCAGCACGGCCCTGGCCTGCGGATTGCCCCGCTCCGCGCCGTACTCGCCCGCCAGCTGACGCACCGCCGCGGGAAAGAGCAGCGACTCGCCCTCGGCGACGAGACGGACGGCGTGCACGATCTCGGCGGGCCTGGCGCGCTTCAGGAGGAACCCGTCGGCTCCCGCGCGCAGCGCCTCGTAGACGTACTCGTCGTTCTCGAAGGTCGTGATCACCAGGATCTTCGGCGGGTCCTTGACCGTGCGCAGGACGGCTCGGGTGGCCTCGATGCCGTCGAGCAGCGGCATGCGTACGTCCATCGCGACCACGTCGGGCCGCAGCTCGCGGACAAGGGGGATCACCGCGGCGCCGTCCGCCGCCTCGCCGACCACCTCGATGTCGGGCTGTGCCGAGAGGACGGCGCGCAGCCCCGCGCGTACGAGGGGTTCGTCGTCGACCAGGAGCACTGAGACCGGCATCCGGTCAGCCTAGATCACCGCAGGGGCAGCTCGACGTGCACCTGCCATTCACCTTCGTCGGGTCCGGTGGTCGCCCGGCCGCCGAGGAGGGTGGCGCGCTCGCGGATCCCGCGCAGCCCGCTGCCGCCGCGCCCCGTCGCCGTGGTCTGCCGGGGCAGCGCGTTGCGCACGCTCATCACCAGGCGGGCGTCGTCGACCGCTATGCGCAGGCGCACGGGGACCGGGCCCGAGTGGCGCAGCACGTTCGTCAGGGCCTCCTGGAGCATGCGGTAGCCCTCCCGGGAGACCGGTCCCGGCAGGCGCTCCACCGGGCCCGTCACCTCGACGTCGACCTTCGCCCCCGATGCGCGTGCCGAGTCGAGGAGGCGTTCGGCGTCGGTGAGGGTGGGGCGCGCGCTCGCCGGCTTCTCGTCCTCGCGCAGCACGCGCAGGACCCGCTCCAGGTCTTCGAGCGCGGCCCTGCCCGTCTCCTCGACGGCCTCCAGGGCGCGGTCGGTGAACTCGGGGTCGGCGGCCGCCCGCGCCGCGCCCGCCTGGACGACGGCGACGGTCAGCGCGTGTCCGATGGAGTCGTGCAGCTCGCGCGCGATGCGATTGCGTTCGAGGAGCTGCTCGGTGCGCTCCTCCAGGACGGCGAGACGCTCCGCGGGGGAGGGGCCCAGCAGGCGGCGCGCCGCCAGGGTCATGAACCGGCCCGACACCACGGTCAAGGCCAGGGCCGCCAGGGCGGGGACGAGACTCAGGGGCAGATTGGCCCAGCCCGCGGAGGGGGCCGCGAGGAGCAGCCCGTCGGTCTCCGGTGGTTCGTCGATGGCGCCCAGCATCGCGAAGGAGAGCCCGATGAGCTGCCCGATCCCGAGCACCACGCCGCAGCCGACCTCCAGGCGCAGCACCAGCCACAGCGCGGTCCTGCCCCGGTCGCGCCAGGAGACGGACGGGGCCACGGAGATGCCCGGTTCCCCGTCCTCGCCCTTCACGCGCGCGTGCGGACCCGGCAACAGCATCATCCGGGCCTGGAGCCCCTCCGCCCGCCGCATTGCGGGCACCATGGCGGCAAGCACCATCAGCGGGACGGGAAGGGTCAGGATCGCCAGCCAGCCGCCGCGCGTGGGGCTCGCGAGGCCCGGATAGACGGAGGCGGAGACCCAGGCCACGGCCGAGCCCAACAGGATGTGCAGACACCGCGTATAGGTGACCGCCTGCGTCAGGGGTCTCAGGAAGCCGGGCATGGCGACATCCTGCCAGGCGCGTCGCGCGGCCCGGCTCCCCCATGAGGGGGAGACGACCTCCCCGGGCGGGGGAAGACCGGGAAGGGCCTTCGCGGCGAGGCTGATGCCCATGACCAGCATCGACGTCCAAGACCTCACCAAGGAGTACGGCACGACCCGGGCGGTGGACGCCCTCACGTTCAGCGTCCGCCCCGGCCGGGTCACCGGATTCCTCGGCCCCAACGGCGCCGGAAAGTCCACCACCATGCGCCTCGTCCTCGGCCTGGACCGCCCCACCTCGGGCACGGCCACCATCGGCGGTCACGCCTACGCCGCCCTGGCGGACCCGCTGCGCCACGTCGGCGCGCTCCTCGACGCCCAGGCGGCGCACGGATCGCGCACCGCCCGCAGCCATCTGATCGCGCTCGCCGTCAGCAACCGCCTCCCCGCGCGGCGCGTCGACGAGGTCCTCGACGAGGCCGGGCTCACGTCCGTGGCCGGTCGCAGGATCAAGACGTTCTCGCTCGGCATGCGCCAGCGCCTGGGCATCGCGGCCGCACTCCTCGGCGACCCCGGCGTGGTGATGCTCGACGAGCCGTCCAACGGCCTCGACCCCGAAGGCATCATCTGGATCCGCGAGTTGATGCGGCGCCTGGCGGCGGAGGGACGCACGGTCCTGGTCTCCAGCCACCTCATGAACGAGACCGCCACCTTCGCCGACCACCTCGTCGTCCTCGGCAGGGGAAGGCTCCTCGCCGACACCCCGATGCGGGAGTTCATCGAGGGACACAGCCGCCCGCGCGTCCGGGTGCGCACCACGGACCCCGACGCGCTGCGCGGCGTCCTGTCGGGCCAGGGGTACGTCCTGGGGGCGGCGCAGGACGGCAGGTGGACGGTCGAAGGGGCCAGGGCCGAGGAGGTCGGCGCCGTCGCCGCGCGAGCCGGGATCCCCGTCCTCGAACTCGCCGACGAGCAGGCGTCCCTGGAGCAGGCCTACCTCGCTCTCACGGCCGACGAGACGCAGTTCGCGGCCACCGCACCCACGACCCGTCAGGAGGCCTGACCATGGCGAACACCGCCGCACTTCCCGTCGCCCACGCCGAGTGGCTCAAGATCAAGTCCTTGCGGTCCAGCATCGGTTCGCTGCTCGCCGTGTTCCTGGTCAGCGTCGCCATCACGGCACTGGTGTTCGCCACCGTGGGCAAGGCCGAGGCGGACAACGCCGACGCCGAGCCGCTGTTCGGCGCCTTCTACGCCTTCAACTTCGGGCAGATCGCCGCCATCAGCTTCGGCACCACCGCCGTGTCCTCGGAGTACACCGCCGGAGCCCTGCGGATCTCACTGGCCGCCGTACCGCGCCGCGGGCTGTTCTACGGCGCCAAGATGGCGGTCGTCGGCGGCCTCGCCCTGCTCGCGGGGATCGCGGCGAGCTTCGGCACCTTCCTGGTCGGCCAGGCGTTCCTCGGTGAGTACGCCATCGGGCTCGGCCACCCCGGCGCGCTGCGCGCCTGCGTCGGCGGAGGCATCTACCTGGCGCTGATGGCGCTCCTCGCGGCGGGCCTCACCGCCGTGCTGCGCAGCGGAGTCGCCGTCCTGAGCATCCTCATCCCCTTCACGCTGATCGTCTCCTTCGTGGTGGGCGACGTGGCGAGCGGAGCCGCGAGCTTCCTGCCGGACAAGGCGGGCCAGCAGGTGCTGCACGAGAACCCGGCGGGAACCCTCGGCCCCTGGACCGGACTCGCGGTGACGGCGGCCTGGGCGGCCGCCGCGCTGCTCGCCGGCTGGTGGGCGGTGCGGCGCAGGGACGCGTGACCGATTGTCAGTGGCGCCCGCTTTACTGGGAGTCATGAGTACCGCAGAGCATCTCGCCGCGATCGACCTGCTGCGTGCCCGGGAATTCCCCGTGGTGCACGGCAGGTCGGAGCGCGGCTCACAGGGTCCCGGGTACCACATAGCGGAGTTACTGACGAGCGATCCCTTCTGGGACGACGACGGCACGCGCTGGGAGGCCACCGAGGATCAGTACGAGGCCGAGCGCGACGGCCTCGCGGTGCTCCTCGCCGACCGGTGGGGACCGCCCCAGACGTTCAGCCTCCAGAGCCTCTTCGAGCGTGTCGTGGACACGGACTTCGGAGATCTGGCGGACGGGGGAGCGGACGAGGAGATACCGGAGCCGTGGGCGCAGCTGAGCGCGTCGGTGCCGGATCTCCATCTGTGGCGGGTCGAAGGGCGCTGGATAGCCCTCGGCGTCTCGCAGTGGGACAAGGAGCAGCCGTTCCAACTGCTCGCGGTGGTCACCGAGACCGACCCGCCGTGAGGGCCGGTCAGGCCTGCGTGACCGCCCCGGGCTCCTCGAAGAAGCGGGCCACGTCCGCCTCCGTCACCTGGGAGAGCTCCGCGGGGGACCAGCGCGGAGAGCGGTCCTTGTCGACGACCTGGGCGCGGATACCCTCGGGCAGGTCGGGCGAGGCGAGCGCGGCACAGGACACGCGGTACTCCTGCGCGAGCACGGCCTCCAGGGACGGCAGTTCACGTGCCTTGCGCAGGGCGGCGAGGGTGACCTTCAGGGAGGTCGGAGACTTCGCCAGGATCGTCTCCGCTGCCTCCTTCGCGTGCCGGTCGCCGAAGGCGTGCAGCCGGTCGACGATCTCCTCGACGGAGTCGGCCGCGTAGCAGGGGTCGATCCACTCGCGGTGCGCGGCCAGTTCGCCCTCAGGGGCTGCCGTCGCAAACTGCCGTACGGCGTCGGCGGGCGCGGTGTCCGCGAGGGCCGCGGTGAACTCGCCGAGGCGCTCCGACGGCACGTAGTGGTCGGCGAGCCCGCACAGCAGCGCGTCGCCCGCGCCCACGGCCGAGCCGGTCAGCGCCAGATGCGTGCCCAGCTCACCGGGCGTGCGCGTCAGCAGATAGGTGCCGCCCACGTCCGGCACGAAGCCGATGCCGGTCTCCGGCATGGCCACCCGGGAGCGCTCGGTGACGATGCGGACGTCGCCGTGCGCGGAGACGCCGACCCCGCCGCCCATCACGATCCCGTCCATCACCGCGACGTACGGCTTGGGGTAGCGAGCGATCCGGGCGTTGAGCCGGTACTCGTCGTGCCAGAACGCGGCCGACGCCGCGCTGCCGCCCGCCCTGACGTCGTCATGGATGGACCGGATGTCGCCGCCCGCGCACAGCCCGCGCTCACCGGCGCCGGTGAGCACCACGGTGGTGACCGAGTCGTCCCGCTCCCACGCGGTCAGGGCCTCGTCGACCAGGCCGACCATCTCGTGGTTGAGCGCGTTGATGGCTCGAGGCCGGTTCAGGACGATGTGCCCGGCGCGGCCCTCGCGGCGCAGCAGGACGGGGGCTTCGCCGGAAGTGGCGTTCATGGTGCGGGTGGCTCCGTTCCTATGGGGCGTTCCTGTGAGGCGTGCCGATGGGGACCTGGTCAGGGGCGGTCGCTCTGGAACGCGTCGAGGATCCGCTCGGCGGCCGACGTCGCCGTCAACGTGCCCTCGCGGACCCGCTGTTCCAGCTCCGGCGTCACCCGCCGCACCTCCGCGTGCCCGAGCAGCCTGCCGAGCAGTTCGTCACGGACCATCGCCCAGGTCCAGTCGACCTGCTGGTCACGGCGCTTGGCGGCCAGGCGGCCCGTGGAGTCGAGCAGCGCCCGGTGCTGCTCGATCCGCTCCCAGAGGGTGTCGAGGCCGCTCGACTCGCGGGCACTGCACGTCAGCACGGGCGGGGTCCACGCGGCATCAGCAGGGTGCATCAGGCGTAGCGCGCCCGCCAGTTCACGCGCCGCCGAGCGCGCGTCCCGCTCGTGCGGCCCGTCCGCCTTGTTCACGGCGATCACGTCCGCCAGCTCCAGGACACCCTTCTTGATGCCCTGCAACTGGTCGCCCGTGCGCGCGAGGGTGAGCAGCAGGAAGGTGTCGACCATGTTCGCGACGGCCGTCTCCGACTGGCCGACGCCCACGGTCTCCACGAGCACCACGTCGTACCCCGCGGCCTCCATCACCACGATCGACTCGCGCGTCGCCTTGGCGACACCGCCGAGCGTTCCCGCCGAAGGCGAGGGCCGCACGAAGGCGGCCGGGTCGAGGGAGAGCCGCTCCATCCTGGTCTTGTCGCCCAGGATGGAACCGCCCGTGCGGGTGGACGACGGGTCGACGGCGAGCACCGCGACCCGGTGCCCGAGCGCGGTGAGCATCGTGCCGAGCGCGTCGATGAACGTGGACTTGCCCACGCCGGGCACCCCGCTGATGCCGATCCTGCGCGCCCGCCCGCTGTGCGGCAGCAGCTCGGTGAGGAGCCGCTGCGCCAGTTCCCTGTGCTGCGGCCGGGTCGACTCGACGAGGGTGATGGCGCGCGCGACGAACGCGCGCTTCCCGTCGAGGACGCCCTTCACATACGTGTCGATGTCGATCGTCACAGGCATGGGATTGAGGAACTCACCGACTCACAGTTCGTGGCCGAGATCGGCCGCCAGACGGTTCACCAGGTCGAACGCGGCGTCGGGGATGACCGTGCCGGGCGGGAAGACCGCCGTGGCACCCGCCTCGTGGAGCGCCTCGATGTCCTGCGGGGGGATCACCCCGCCCACCACGATCATGATGTCCTCGCGGCCCTCGGCGGCGAGCTCCTCGCGCAGCGCGGGGACGAGGGTGAGGTGCCCCGCCGCCAGCGAGGAGACCCCGACGATGTGCACGTCCGCCTCGACCGCCTGCCGGGCGACCTCCGCGGGGGTCTGGAACAGCGGGCCGACGTCCACGTCGAAGCCCAGGTCGGCGAAGGCGGTGGCGATCACCTTCTGGCCGCGGTCGTGACCGTCCTGGCCCATCTTGGCCACCAGGATGCGGGGCCTGCGGCCCTCGGACTCCTCGAAGGAGTCCACCAGGGCGCGGGTGCGCTCGACGGACGGCGACTGGCCTGCTTCGGTGCGGTACACACCGGAGATCGTACGGATCTGGCCCGCGTGCCGCCCGTACACCTTCTCCAGTGCGTCGGAGATCTCACCGACGGTGGCCTTGGCGCGGGCCGCGTCGACGGCGAGCGCCAGCAGGTTGCCCTCCAGGCCGGGGCCCGAACCGCGCTCGGCGGCCGAGGTGAGCGCGCGCAGGGCGTCCTGACAGGTGTTCTCGTCGCGTTCCTCGCGCAGCCGCCGCAGCTTGGCGATCTGCTGGGCCCGCACCGAGGAGTTGTCGACCGCGCGGACCTCGATCTGCTCGTCGCTGTCCACCCGGTACTTGTTGACGCCGATGACCGGCTGGCGACCGGAGTCGATCCGTGCCTGCGTACGAGCGGCGGCCTCCTCCACGCGCAGCTTGGGGATGCCTGCGTCGATGGCCTGCGCCATGCCGCCCGCCGCCTCGACCTCCTCGATGTGCTGCCAGGCGCGGCGTGCCAGGTCGTACGTCAGCTTCTCGACGTAGGCGCTGCCGCCCCACGGGTCGATCGAGCGCGTGGTGCCCGACTCCTGCTGGATCAGGAGCTGGGTGTTGCGGGCGATGCGCGCGGAGAAGTCGGTGGGCAGCGCGAGCGCCTCGTCCAGGGCGTTGGTGTGCAGCGACTGGGTGTGGCCCTGGGTGGCGGCCATCGCCTCGACACAGGTGCGGGTGACGTTGTTGAACACGTCCTGCGCGGTCAGCGACCAGCCCGAGGTCTGCGAATGGGTGCGCAGCGAGAGCGACTTGGCGTTCTGCGGGTCGAACTGCTTGACGAGCTTCGCCCACAGCAGGCGCGCCGCGCGGAGCTTGGCGACCTCCATGAAGAAGTTCATCCCGATCGCCCAGAAGAACGACAGGCGCGGCGCGAACGCGTCCACGTCGAGCCCGGCCTGCTGCCCGGCCCGCAGGTACTCCACGCCGTCGGCGAGGGTGTACGCGAGCTCCAGGTCGGCCGTCGCGCCCGCCTCCTGGATGTGGTAGCCGGAGATCGAGATGGAGTTGTAGCGCGGCATCTTCTGCGAGGTGTACGCGAAGATGTCGGAGATGATCCGCATCGAGGGCTTCGGCGGATAGATGTAGGTGTTGCGGACCATGAACTCTTTGAGGATGTCGTTCTGGATGGTCCCGGCCAGCTTCTCGGGCGCTACGCCCTGTTCCTCGGCCGCCACGATGTAGAGCGCGAGGATGGGGAGCACCGCGCCGTTCATCGTCATCGACACGGTCATCTTGTCCAGCGGGATGCCGTCGAAGAGCTGCCGCATGTCGTAGATGGAGTCGATGGCGACGCCCGCCATGCCGACGTCGCCGGTCACCCGCGGGTGGTCACTGTCGTAACCGCGGTGCGTGGGCAGGTCGAAGGCGACGGAGAGGCCCTTCTGTCCGGCGGCGAGGTTGCGCCGGTAGAAGGCGTTGGACTCCTCGGCGGTGGAGAAGCCCGCGTACTGCCGGATCGTCCAGGGCTGGTTGACGTACATCGTCGGGTAGGGGCCGCGCAGGTACGGCGCCACGCCCGGGTACGTGCCGAGGAAGTCCAGGCCCTCCAGATCGGCCCCGGTGTACAGCGGCTTGACCGCGATCCCCTCGGGCGTCTCCCAGAGCAGATCGCTCTCGGACCTGCCGGTGGACTCCTTGACGGCGGTGCGCCACTGCTCGTGCGAGCCCGCGGCGCCGTCGCCCGGCGTCAGGTCGATGGAGGAGAAGTCGGGGATCCGCATTACGCCACTCCCATGCGGTCGAGGGTGGAGGAGAGCACGGCCACGGCGTCGCAGCCCGCGAAGACGTATGCGTCGACGTCGGCGTACTCACCGCGCCCGGCGAGGAACACCCGCTCGGCGCCCGCCGACTTGAGGGCCCGCGCGACCGCTTCGGCCTGCTCGGCGTAGAGCGCGTCGCTCGAACACAGGCACGCGACCGCCGCGCCGCTGGCCCGGAAGGCCTCGGCGGCCGACTCCGGGTCCACCGTCGCGGGATCGTGCACGGCCTCGACGCCGCCCGCCTGGAAGAGGTTCGCGGCGAACGTCGCCCGCGCGGTGTGCGCGGCGGCCGGGCCGAGCGCGGCGAGGAACACGCGGGGCCGGGTGCCGGTCTTCGTCAGGTGCGCGTCGGACCGGGCGCGCAGCTCTTCGTACGCCTCGTCGCGGCGCACCCGGGGCAGGCCGCCGGTGGGCGCCTCCGGGGCCGGCTCGCGCTCCACGGCGCGTTCCGTCAGCTGCGGGAACTCGCTGATGCCGGTGATCGGTTCGCGCCGCTTGGCGAGCTTCTTGCCGCGCTCCGCCCAGGTGGCGGCGAGGCGGTCGCCGACGAGACCGGAGCGCAGGGCCGCCCGCTGGCCGCCCGCGCGCTCGATCTCCTGGAAGAACTCCCAGCCCGCGTGGGCCAGTTCGTCGGTGAGGCGCTCCACGTACCAGGAGCCGCCCGCGGGGTCGATCACCCGGGCCAGATGCGACTCGTCGATCAGGATCGTCGAGGTGTTGCGGGCGATGCGGCGCGCGAAGGCGTCGGGCAGGCCCAGCGAATGGTCGAACGGCAGGACGGTCACGGAATCGGCGCCGCCGACCCCCGCGCTCAGACAGGCCACCGTCGTGCGCAGCATGTTCACCCACGGGTCGCGGCGGGTCATCATCACCGGCGAGGTCACCGCGTGCTGGCGCTGGGCACCGGCTGACGCGGCGCCGCACGCCTCGGCGACCCGCGCCCAAAGGCGGCGCGCCGCACGCAACTTGGCGATGGAGAGGAACTGGTCGGCGGTCGCCGCGTAGCGGAACTCCAGCTGTGCGCAGGCCTCTTCGACCGAGAGCCCCGCGGCGGTCAGGTCGCGCAGATGGGCGACGCCGGTGGCGAGCGAGGCGCCCAGCTCCTGTGCGGCGGAACCGCCGGCCTCGTGGTAGGGCAGCGCGTCCACGACGAGGGCCCGCAGCCCCGGGTACTCGCGGCCGCAGAGCTTGGCCAGCTCCGTCGCGGCCGCCGGGTCCAACTCCTCACCCGTGCGCGCCTCGTGGCCGACGACATCGGCGCCGAGGTTGCCGTGCGCGGCCCCCTTGGACACGCCCGCGGCCTCGTACAGACGGAGCAACTCGTGGGCGGCGGCGTCGAATTCGGCGCCCGCGTCCAGCGCGATGGGCGCGAGGTCGAGGAAGACGCCGTCGAGGGCCCGTGCCAGACCGGAGACCGGGATGCCGCGCGCGCCGACACTCAGCCAGAGCGAGGTGACGCCGTTCTCCAGGTCACCGAGTACGGCCTCGTTGGTGCGGGCGGGGTCGGTGCCCGCGTGCCGCTGCCGCACGTCCCAGCCCGTGGCCGCGTTGCCGCCGGCCGTGCCGCCCCGTACGAAGGGGGTGAAGCCGGGGTGGCCCACATCGGGCGCGGCGTCGTGGGAGGTGTACAGGGGGCGGGTGATGAGCCCGTCCTCGAGTGCGGTGGACAGCGCTTCCTCGGCGGCCGTGCCCGATACGTCCTTACCCGACTTGCGCAGCACGCCTTCCACCAGGCGCTGCCACTGCTCATGGGTCGCATCAGGGAACTCGGCGGCCAGGGAAAGCCCGTCGTCAGGCAGGACCGTCATGCCCCGATGCTAGGACCCAACCCCTGGCACGCGGTGCCAAAAGAGGCTGTGACCTTGCCCTCTTCTGAACTCCCTTGATCTCGAACGGGCGGACGGCTATTGCTTGCCGCGGGCACCCATCGGCACATTTCGCCCCAGAGGGTCATGCGGTGACGGGGGCGTCGACGACGTTCCGGGACCTTGAGGGGGCCTTGAGAGTCGCGGGATCACACCGAGGCGTGCGAGGCCGGCCGGGGCAGCCGGGTCGGCCGAACGGCGTAATCCCCGGTGGCGTACTGGACGTACTCCCGGTGCAGCCGGAACCCGGCCGTCCAGGCGAGCAGCCGGCTCGGCCGGTTGTCGCGCCCGCAGGACCAGCTCGCGGTGCGCCCGCGCGCGGTGACGTCCGCGCACAGCGCCGTCACACAGGCCAGCGCGAGCCGCTCCCTGCGGCGCTCGGGCGCGGTGAGCACGGCGACGTCCTCGTACGCGTCGCCGACGAAGTATCCGCAGGCCACCGCCGCGACCCGGCCCGCACGGTCGAACGCGGCCCAGCCGTGCCCCGAGGCCGCGAGCCCCGAAGGCCCGCCCCAACTGTGGTGGATCCAGGCCGAGTCGTCGGTGAGCGAGGTGAGTTCGGTGAGCGCGTCGGCGTCGCGGGGCGCCAGACGGCGCACGATCACCCCGCGCGGCGGGCGCGGCGCGGCCACCGGCTCGCGGTGGACGTAGACCATGCGCTCCACCGGTACGAGGCGGTCGAACGCGGCGCCGAGCACCGGCAGGAAACGCACCGGAGCCTCCACGCGGCTGCGCGCGAACGGCGCGAGCAGGCCCGGGGTGAGGCTGTGCGGATCGCCGCCGAGCAGCACGTGGCCCGCACAGGAGACGGCGGCGACCCGCGGGGTCAGGGCGTGATCCGCCCACCAGTCGCCGACGCCGGTCGTCGCGACGTGCTCGGGCAGGGTGGCGGTCCCGGGTTCCCCCGCGCCGAACCAGCGGTGCACGGCGGGCAGCGGCTGCTGGGGAAGCTGAAGCATGGGGTCCTCCGGAGTGAGACCTTCGAGTGAACCGGGCGTGACACCGGCAGGCCCGTGGACGGCCGGCCCGCGTGGGCGTCAGCGGGTTCCCGTCCCGTCCGTCATCCAACTGGGCGGGAGGCCGCAGCTCAAGAGCGCGGCACCGGCTTTTGACACAGCACTGACGGTCGAAGGGCACGGGCGACAGCATCGCGTCAGGGCGGCGGGCCGTTGCGTCAACGTCGCGTCATGGAGGGTCGGTTGGCAGCTCGTGCCGGGCATAACGTCACCGTATGCCGCGGGAAGCCGAACGGGCCCGCGGTGTCCGACTGCGCGAGGGCGCAGCTGTCTCCATCGGAGGAACCCATGACGGAGCTCCTGTACGGCGAGGACCCCGAGCCCTGTGAACCGGGCCCGGCCGGGCCGCTGTTCGTCCCTGTCCGGCCGGGACCCGCGGGCTGTGTGGCCCGCCTGTTCCGTACACCCGTCGGCGGCCGCACCGCCGTCGCCTTCACCAGCAAGGAGCGCCTCGGCGCCGCCCTCGGCGGCACGCAGCCGTGGATCAGGCTTTCCGAACCGGCCCTGCGGGCACTCGTCCACCCGCTCGGCGTCGGCGGCGTGACCGTCGATCCCCGGCTGGCCGCGCACCCCGTCGGACCCCCGCCGCTGCGCCCCGGTGAGCGGTACGCCGCCGCCTGGCGGGACTGGGACCCACAGGCGGTGGGCGCCCTGCGCGTCACCTGCGCGGCGGGCCTGGTGGGCGCGCTGACGCAGTGGATCGGCTGAGGACGAGGCGAGAGGCGAAAAGAGACCTGTCATGACCACCCTGCACGTACCCCCCTTCCCGTCCCCCGGCCCGGCGACGACGCCGTCGGCTCCATCGGCGCGGACCGAAGCGGCGGCCCCCACGCTCCCTCTCCAGACGGCCCCCGCTCCTTCTCCGCGGACGGCGCCCGCACCCCCCGTCGAGACGGCACCCGACGCCTCCGGGACCGCGTACCCGTCCGACGAGGAGCTCTCCGTCTGGCCCGCCTCCACCGCGCCCCTGGCGCACGGTGACATCGCCGTGGGTGGCGTACCGCTCACCGAGGTCGCCGACCGCTTCGGCACCCCCGCCTACCTCCTGGACGAGGGCGAGGTGCGGGCGCGCTGCCGCGGCTATCTGCGCGCCTTCCCCGAGGCCGAAGTCCTCTACGCCGCCAAGGCGTTCCTGTGCCGCGCCATGGCGCACTGGATGGACGAGGAGGGCCTCGGCCTCGACGTCTGCTCCGCGGGCGAGCTGGAACTCGCCGTCACCACCGGGTTCCCCGCCGAGCGCATCGTGCTGCACGGCAACGCCAAGAGCCCGCACGACCTGGCGGCCGCGCTCCGGCTCGGGGTCGGCCGCATCGTCATCGACAGCGCCTCGGAGATCACCAGGCTCGCCGCCGCGGTGCCGAGCGGCAGCAGGCAGAAGGTGATGGTCCGGGTGGTGCCGGGCATCGCGGCGGGCGGCCACGCCAAGATCCGCACGGGTACGGACGACCAGAAGTTCGGCCTGTCCATCACGGACGGCTCCGCGCAGCACGCCGTCGCCCGCATCCTGGGCCAGCCCGCGCTCGAACTGGTGGGCCTGCACTGCCACCTGGGCTCGCAGATCACCACGGAGAAGCCGTTCCTCGCCGCGGTGCGCAGGCTCGTCGGGCTGATGGCCCGGATCAAGGAGCAGCACGGCGTGACGCTGCCCGAGCTCGACCTCGGCGGCGGCCACGGCATCGCCTACCGCCCCGGCGAGGACGCCCTCGACATCGCCTGCCTCGCCCGCAAGGTGCGGGCCGAGCTGATCGAGAGCTGCGCGGCGGCGGGCCTGACCGTGCCGCACCTCATCGTGGAACCGGGCCGTGCCATCGCGGGCCCCTCCGGGGTGGCGCTCTACCGGGTGCTCGCGGTCAAACGCACCGGCGGGCGGACCTTCGTCGCCGTGGACGGCGGCATGAGCGACAACCCGCGGCCCGCGCTGTACGGGGTGCGGTACGTGCCCCGCCTGGTCGGCCGGCGCTCCACGGCCGACGCCGCGTCCGTGACCGTGGTGGGGCGGCACTGCGAGGCGGGCGACGTCCTCGCGACGGACGTGCCGCTGCCCGGGGACGTACGACCGGGGGACCTGCTCGCCGTCCCGGTCGCCGGGGCCTACCACCTGTCGATGGCCTCCGGCTACAACCTCGTGGGCCGCCCGCCGGTGGTCGCGGTCACCGACGGGCACGCCAGGCTGCTCGTCCGGCGCGAATCCCTGGAGGACTTCCGCAGCAGGGACGTCGGTCTGTAGTCAGGGACGCCGGTCCCCGGCGGGGGAGAACGCGCGAAGGCCCCGGGGCACCATGCCCCGGGGCCTTCGGCGATGCGGTGGGAGAACCGTCAGAGGATCGCGCCCGGCGCGTACGCCGCCGCCTCGGGGTGCTGCTTCAGGAGCGCCTCGATCTGCGCGACGACCGTGGCGACCTGGTCACCCGCGGCACCGGTGAAGGACAGCTTGTCGGCCATCAGCTCGTCGAGCTGCGCGCGGTCCAGCGGGATGCGCGAGTCGGCGGCGAGCTTGTCGAGCAGCTCGTTGCGCTCGGCGCCCTGCTCGCGCATGGCGAGCGCGGAGGCGACCGCGTTCTCCTTGATGGCCTCGTGGGCCTCCTCGCGGCCGACGCCCGCCCGCACCGAGGCCATCAGGACCTTGGTGGTGGCCAGGAAGGGCAGGTAGCGGTCCAGCTCGCGGGCGACGACGGCCGGGAAGGCGCCGAACTCGTCGAGCACCGTCAGGAAGGTCTCCAGGAGACCGTCGAGCGCGAAGAACGCGTCGGGCAGGGCGACCCGGCGTACGACGGAGCAGGAGACGTCGCCCTCGTTCCACTGGTCGCCCGCCAGCTCGCCGGTCATCGAGGCGTAGCCGCGCAGGATGACGGTGAGGCCGTTGACGCGCTCGCAGGAGCGGGTGTTCATCTTGTGCGGCATCGCGGACGAGCCGACCTGGCCCGCCTTGAAGCCCTCGGTCACCAGCTCGTGCCCGGCCATCAGGCGGACGGTCTTGGCGATCGAGGACGGCGCGGCGGCGACCTGCACGAGCGCGGTGACCACGTCGTAGTCGAGCGAGCGCGGGTAGACCTGGCCGACCGAGGTGAACGCCGACTCGAAGCCCAGGTGCGAGGCGATGCGCTGCTCCAGGTCGGCCAGCTTCGCGGCGTCGCCGCCGAGCAGGTCGAGCATGTCCTGGGCGGTGCCGACCGGGCCCTTGATGCCGCGCAGCGGGTAGCGGGCGATCAGCTCGTCGAGGCGGCGGAAGGCGACCAGGAGCTCGTCCGCGCCGGTCGCGAAGCGCTTGCCCAGCGTGGTCGCCTGGGCGGCGACGTTGTGGGAGCGGCCCGCCATGACCAGCTCGGCGTACTCACCGGAGAGCTTGCCGAGCCGGGCGAGGACCGCGACGGTGCGGTTGCGGATGAGCTCCAGGGAGAGCCGGATCTGGAGCTGCTCGACGTTCTCGGTGAGGTCGCGCGAGGTCATGCCCTTGTGCACGTGCTCGTGCCCGGCGAGGGCGTTGAACTCCTCGATGCGGGCCTTCACGTCGTGCCGGGTGACCTTCTCGCGCTCGGCGATGGAGGCCAGGTCGACCTGGTCGAGCACGCGCTCGTAGTCGGCGATGGCGGCGTCCGGAACCTCGATCCCCAGGTCCTTCTGCGCGCGCAGCACGGCAAGCCAGAGCTGACGCTCCAGCTTCACCTTCTGCTCGGGCGACCAGAGGGTGGCGAGCTCGGCGGAGGCATAACGTCCGGCGAGGACGTTCGGGATACGGGGCTTTGCAGGCGCAGCAGTCACGTGCACGGAGTTTACCTGGCCTCCGACCTGCGCTTTGACCGTCCCTACAGCCCGTATGGGCGCGATCGTTGGAGCATCGTCCAGGGGATGTCACGGAGCGTGGACCGTCCGCTACGCGAGTGAGCGGATGCGTGCGGGGCCGCGTTGTCAGTGGCGGGTGCCATGCTGCCGCCATGACTGAAACCGTGAAGGGCCCCGCGAGCTACTTCCCTTCGATCGAGAAGAAGTACGGCAGGCCGGTGGCCGACTGGCAGGACCTCATCCGCACCTCGCCGCTGACCAAGCACATGGAGCTGGTGGCCTGGCTGAAGACCGAGCACGGCATCGGACACGGCCACGCCAACGCCCTGGTGGCGCACACCCTCGCGGAGGACGCGGGCAAGTAGCCGGGGCAAGGAGCCAGGACGCAGGGCCCGGGTGCGGCTCCTCCTACGGCCTCTCGGTCGACCCCTCGTACGGCAGGAGTTCGGGCCGCTTGGGCGGGCGGCCGTCGCCCGAGGAGCGGCCCGTGAGACGGCGGCCGATCCACGGCAGGAGGTGCTGCTTGGCGAACCGGGCGTCGGCGACGCGGCGCGCGGCCCAGCGCGGCGGCACCGCGGCGGGCAGCGGCGTGCGCCAGTCGTCCTCGGGCGCGTAGCCGAGCGCCTGCCAGACGGCCTCGGCGACCCTGCGGTGGCCCTCCGGCGTGGGGTGCAGCCGGTCGACGTCCCACAGGCGCTGGTCGCCGAGCACGTCCGCGCCGTAGAGGTCCACGACCACCGCGCCGTGCCGGTCGGCCAGGCCGTCGATGTGCGCGAAGAGCTCCTCCATGCGCGGCCGGAAGCGGTGCATCACCGGGCCGTTGCGGCCGGGGCTGCGCATCAGGACGAGCTGCTTGCAGGCGGGGGCGAGACGCTCGACGGCCTCGTCGAGCAGTCCGCGCACACGGTCCATGTCGCACTTGGGCCGCAGCGTGTCGTTGAGCCCGCCCACCAGGGTGATCACGTCGGGCTGCATGGCGGCCGCGACGTCCACCTGCTCGTCGACGATCTGGCCGATCAGCTTGCCGCGCACCGCGAGGTTCGCGTAGCGGAAACCGGGCGCCTCGGCGGCCATCCGGCCGGCCAGGAGGTCGGCCCAGCCGCGGTAGCTCCCGTCGGGCAGCAGGTCCGACATGCCTTCGGTGAAGGAGTCGCCCACCGCGACGAGACTGGTGTAGTTGGCATTCATCTGCATGGCGGAAGCGATCGTATCCCGCCGGGGCGCGAGGCGGACGGGGAGTACCGGGTCCGAGCGGGCGCCGGTCCCGACGAGCCCCGCCACCACTGCCTCTCGGCCCGTCGCCACGTGGGACCTGCCGGTGGGGGCGTCGCGGGTGCTCGCGGCCTGAGGCACACGGGGTGGCCGCCTCTCCGCCTGCCGCGACCGCCACTCCGCCCGCCACCGCCGGCTCTCCGCCCGTGACCGCCGCCGCGACCGCCCGCCGAGACGTCGCCGGATCTGGGCAGGACGGTGGGACGGCGGTATGTCATAGGCACGCCGTCGTCACGAGAGAGCGAGCCCGCCATGTGGACCGCAGCCTTCTGGAAGGCCACCGCGGAGCGTGCGATCCGCACCTTCGCGCAGGCGCTCGCCGCCGTCCTGGTCGCCGGGGCGACCAGCCTCCTCGACGTCCCGTGGGGCGCCGCCTTCGCGACGGCGGGCCTCGCGACGCTCCTCGCGGTCCTGACGGCGGTCGGCGCGTCGGAGGCGGGCGCGAAGGGCCCCGGCATCACCGAACGTCCGACGACGGCGAAGAGCAAGGCGGCGACCCCCGAGGCGGCGGACGGAACCGCGGCCGGCGCTTCCTGACAACGGGCCGCGCATCCCCCTCGGTCCTACGGGCCGCACACCCCCTCGCCCACACGGGCCGATCGGTCACACGGGCTGGCCGAACAGCTCCCTGAGCACGTCCTCCATGGTGACCATCCCGGCGAGCCTGCCGTCCGAGCCGAGCACCGCGGCCACGTGCGTCCGGCTGCCGCGCATGGCGGTCAGAACGTCGTCCAGCGGTGTCGTCTCGCGGACCTGGGCGATCTTGCGCATGTCCGGGATCCGGAACGGCAGATCGCGCGGCGACCGGTCAAGGGCGTCCTTGACGTGCAGATAGCCGACGATCCTGCGGCCCTCGTCGACGACGGGGAAACGCGAGAACCCGGACTCGGCCGAGAGCTGCTCCAGCAGTTCCGGGGTGACGCCCACGCGCGCGTAGACCACGTCCTGCAGCGGCAGCACCACGTCCCTGACCGGGCGGCGGCCCAGTTCGAGCGCGTCGTGCAGTCGCTCCTGCGCACGGTCGTCGATGAGGCCCGCGTCACTGGAGTCCTTGACCATGCGGGCCAGCTCGTCGTCGGAGAAGCTCGCGGACACCTCGTCCTTCGCCTCGACGCGCAGCAGCTTCAGGAGCCCGTTGGCGAACGCGTTGATCGCGAAGATCACCGGGCGCAGCGCCCGTGCGACCGCCACGAGCGGCGGACCGAGCAGCAGCGCCGTGCGCACCGGCTCGGCCAGCGAGATGTTCTTGGGGACCATCTCGCCGAGCAGCATGTGCAGATAGGTCGCCACGGTCAGCGCGATCACGAAGGAGATCGGGTGGATCAGGCCGTGCGGGACGCCCGCCGCGTCGAAGGCGGGCTCCAGGAGATGCGCGATGGCCGGTTCCGCGACGATGCCGAGGACGAGGGTGCACAGGGTGATGCCGAGCTGCGCGGCGGCGAGCAGCGCGGAGACGTGCTGAAGGCCCCACATCACGCTCTTCGCGCGCTTGTCGCCCTCCTCGGCGTGCGGCTCGATCTGGCTGCGGCGTACGGAGATGAGCGCGAACTCGGCGCCCACGAAGAAGCCGTTCACGACGAGCGTCGCGAGGCCGATCAGCAACTGGACGGCGATCATCGGGCATCCTCCTCGGACTCGTCCGCGGTCAGGGGGGCGTGCAGCAGCACGCGCGCGGCGCGTCGCCCGGAGGCGTCCACGACGTCCAGGCGCCAGCCGCCGACCTCGACGCCGTCGCCGACGGCAGGGATCCTGCCGAGTTCGGTGGCGACCAGGCCCGCGAGCGTCTCGTAGGGGCCGTCCGGGGCCCGCAGGCCGACCCGCGCGAGCTGGTCGGTGCGCGCGGCGCCGTCGGCGGAGTAGAGCGTCCTGCCGTCGTCGTCGGTGCCCGCGGCGGCGATGTCGGCCGTCTCGTGCGGGTCGTGCTCGTCCCGCACCTCACCGACGACCTCCTCGACGATGTCCTCCAGCGTGGCGACCCCCGCCGTGCCGCCGTACTCGTCGATGACCACCGCCATCGTTCGCTTGCCGGAGAGCCGGTCGAGCAGCCGGTCGACGGTCAGCGTCTCCGGTACGAGCAGCGGCTCGCGCATCAGCTCGGCCACGGGGTAGCGGGCCCTGCGCTCGGCGGGCACGGCGAGGACGTCCTTGATGTGCGCGACGCCGACCACCGAGTCGAGGTTGCCGCGGTAGACGGGGAAGCGGGACAGGCCGGTCGCGCGCGTGGCGTTCGCGACGTCCTCGCAGGTGGCGTGCACGTCGAGGGCCATGACCTGGACGCGCGGCGTCATGACGTTCTCCGCGGTCAGGTCGGCGAGGTTCAGCGTGCGCACGAACAGCTCGGCGGTGTCCGCCTCCAGCGCCCCCTCCTTGGCGGAGTGGCGGGCCAGCGCGACCAGCTCCTTGGGGCCGCGCGCGGAGGCCAGCTCCTCGGCGGGCTCGATGCCGAAGCGGCGCACCGAACGGTTCGCGGTGTTGTTCAGATGCGCGATGAACGGCCGGAAGGCGGCGCTGAACAGGCGCTGCGGCGTCGCCACGCGCTTGGCGACCGCGAGCGGCGAGGAGATCGCCCAGTTCTTGGGCACCAGCTCGCCGATGACCATCAGGAACACGGTCGACAGGGCCGTGCCGATGACCAGGGCCACCGAGGAAGCGGCCGACGCGGGCACGCCCATGCCGCGCAGCGGGCCCGCGATCAGCTTGGCGATGGACGGCTCGGAGAGCATGCCGACGACCAGGTTGGTGACCGTGATGCCGAGCTGGGCGCCGGAGAGCTGGAAGGTGAGGTTCTTGACGGCCTTGAGGGCGCCCGCGGCGCCGCGCTCGCCGCGTTCGACGGCCCGCTCGAGCTCGCTGCGCTCGACCGTCGTGAGGGAGAACTCCGCCGCGACGAAGACCCCGCAGGCCAGACAGAGCAGCACCGCCACGAGGAGCAGGAGCACTTCGGTCATCGGGTCACCTCCGTCCCATGATCGGGCAGGGGCGGGAGGAACGCGCGATGTCGGGTACTGGGAGGCTCGCCCATGGGCGGACGCTCACACCTTTCCGTGGAGACGAGTGGTCCCACCATGTTAATTCCCCGGCAGGACCGCCCCGGCGCCCGGCGGGCCCGCCCCTCAGCCGACGAGCGGTTTGACCCAGCGGCTCCACTGCGGCTCGGGCGCGTAGCCCGCCGCGCGCCAGGCGTGCTGGGCGAGTGCGTTGTCGTCCAGGACCATCGCGTCGCCGCGGCGCCCGCCGAGTCGTACGAAGCGTTCCTCGGCGGCCCCGAGCAGCGCGGCCCCCACGCCCTGGCGCCGCCGTTCGGGGTGCACGGCGAGGCGGTAGAGGTGACAGCGCCAGCCGTCGAAGCCCGCGATCACCGTGCCCACGAGCTCGTCCGCGCGCTCGGCGAGGATCAGCGCCTCGGGGTCCCGGTCGACGAGCCGCTCCACTCCGGAGCGGTCGTCGCTGATGCTGGTGCCCTCGGCGGCCACCTTCCAGAAGGCGAGCACGGCGTCGAGATCGTCGGGCGTCGCGGCCCGAATCCGTAGATCGGTCATGGCGGCATCCCATCACCGGCAGGGGCCGTGCCGCGCGGGATTTTCGGCATGTGGACGCGGGGTACGCCGACGTCGGGCCAGGGAGCCGGAGGCCGCCTTCGACTCCCCTTCAACTTCCCTTCAGTTCCTCGATGACCGGACCGAACGCCTCGAAGTACGGCTCGAGGACCGTGATGTACGAGAAGCCGTACCGCTCGCGCTGGGCGCGCAGCTGATCGGCGATCTGACGCACGGTGCCGATCAGGAGGATCGGGAGTTCCAGCGCGGTCTCCTCGGTGAGGTGGGGGATGTGGTCGACGACCGGGCGGATCGCCGCGCGCCGGTCGTCGGTCACCTCGACCAGCTGGATCAGCAGGTTCAGCTCGGCGGGTGCGGCGCGGCCGGCGGCGAAGCGGTGGTAGGCGGCGATCCGCTCGTCGAGTTCCTCGGCGGTGAGGTGAAGGAGCTTCCCGCTGTCGTCGCCAGGGACCGACCTGGCCCCGGTGAACGCCGCGATGTCGGCGTGTTCCGCGGTGAGCCGCAGCATGCGGTCGCCGTTGCCGCCGATGAGCAGAGGCGGGCGGGGCTTCTGGAGCGTCTGCGGCTGGTGTTCCTCCGAGGCGAGGAGCTTGTCCAACTCCCCGACGGTGCGCCGGAGATGGCCGACCCGTTCGCCCGGCGAGCCCCAGGGCAGACCGGCCGCGTCGTGCTCGGGCTTGACGTAGCCGGTGCCGAGGCCGAGTTCGAGCCGACCGCCGGTGAGGGCGTCCGTGGTGGCCACCTCGCGGGCCAGGAGCATCGGGTTCCAGAAGCCGGTGTTGAGGACGAACGTGCCGACTCTCGGCCGGTCCGTGACCTCCGCGGCGGCCACGAGCGCGGGGAACGGCGCGGGCGCCCCGAGGTGGTCGGGGACGAGGAGCACGTCGTAGCCGAGCGCCTCGGCCTTGCGGCACTTCTCGCGCCAGTCGTCGCCCGTCGTCAGGTGGGTCAGGTTGACGCCGAAACGGAATGGCCGGGTCATGAACTCTCCTCGCGCGTTGTGAACGTGCTTGCTGGTGCGGGCAGTTCATCACCGGGCCGGTCCGGCCGCCAACGAATTCGTACGAAGCCGGCGGCTGCCGCCCCTCGGTGCCTCACTCGTGCGCGATCGCCGCGAGCACGTTCATGCGCGACGCCCGCAACGCGGGCAGCAGCGCGGCCGCGAGGCCCACGACGACCGAGCCGATCACCACCGCGACGATCGTGCTCCACGGGATCGCGAGTTCCTTCATGCCCTGGAGCGCCAGGACTTGCTGCACGGCGACGCCCCAGACCAGGCCGAGCGCGAGCCCGAGCACGGCCCCGAACACCGCGATGACCACTGATTCGAGGCGGATCATCCGGCGCAGCTGGCGCCGCCCGAGGCCGATGGCGCGCAGCAGGCCGATCTCGCGGGTGCGTTCCACGACGGACAGGGCGAGCGTGTTGACCACGCCGAGCACCGCGATGACGATCGCCAGGCCGAGCAGGGCGTACACGAGGTAGAGCAGCACGGCGATCTGCTGGCGGATCAGCTCCTTGTAGTCGGCCTGGTCGCGGACCTGGACCTGCGGATAGGGGTCGAGGGTCTTCTCCAGACGCTCGCGCAGGGTGTCCGCGCCGGTCCCGGAGGCCGCGTTGACGTACAGCGCGGAGTCCTGGCCGTCCGGCACGTACTTCTCGACCGTGCCGAACCCGACGAAGAGACCGCCCTCGACGCCGAAGCCCTCGGCCGTGTCCTGGTCGGTGAGCGCGCCCACGGTCAGCTTCGCCGTACGCCCGCCGGGGAAGGTGGCGGACAGTTCCTGGCCCATGCGGACCTTGTGCTTCGCGGCGAAACCGGCGTCCATGCCGATGTGGTCCGCGGCGAGCGCGGCCCGCGAACTGCCCGCCTTGTAGGGGATGTGGGCGACGTCGTCGAGCTGCGGATCGTAGCCGGAAGCGGTCGTCTTGACGTCCTTGCCGTCGGGCGTCGCGAGCTTGATCGGAGTGAAGCGCTGGCGTACGACGAGGCCCGCGCCCTCGGTGTCCTGGACCTTCTCCGTGATCTCCTGCGGGAACGGCATGAAGTTGCTGTTCTGCACGACGAAGTCCGCGCCGAGCGTCTTGTCGATCTGCCGGTCGAACGACTTGGTCATCGACGCGCTCGCCACCGAGAGGCCGCCCACCAGGGCGAGGCCCACCATCAGCGCGGCGGCGGTGGCGCCGGTGCGGCGCGGATTGCGCAGCGCGTTGCGCTGGCTCATCCGGCCGATCGAACCGAACACCGCGGGGAACGCGCCGCCCAGGACCCGGATCACCGGGCGCACCAGGAGCGGTCCCGCGATGACGGTGGCGATCAGGGTCAGTACGACACCGAGCGCGAGCAGCGACGCCGCCGACGCGGTCTTGTCCGCCGTCGCGCAGCCCACGAGGGCGGAGGCGCCGGCCGCCGCGACGACGGCACCCGCCGCCGCCCGTACCTTCAACGGCCGCCCCACACCGGCGATCTCGGCGTCCGCGAGCGCGGCCATCGGCGAGACGTGCGCGGCCCGGCGCGCCGGCAGATACGCGGCGACGAAGGTGACGCCGACCCCGACGACGTAGGAGATGACGGGCGTCGCCCAGCCGACGACCATCTCCGTGGACTTCAGGTTCATCCCGAGCAGGCTCATGAGGTTGATGAGCCCGAGGGCGAGGCCGATGCCGGCGGCGAGACCGAGCGTCGAGCCGATCAGCCCGAGCAGCAGCGCCTCGATGAGCACCGAGCGGCGCACCTGCCTGCGGTCGGCGCCGAGCGCGCGCAGCAGGCCCAGTTCGCGGGTGCGCTGCGCGATCAGCATCGAGAAGGTGTTGACGATCAGGAAGATGCCCACGAGCACGGCGACCCCGGCGAAGCCGAGCATCACGTACTTGATGACGTCCAGGAAGCTGCCGAACTCGGACGCCGCGGAGTCGGCTTCCTCGGCTGCGGTCTTGACGTCGTAGCCGGTACCGAGGTCGGCGGCGATCCTGCGCTTGAGCGTCGTGTCGCTCACGCCGTCGGCCGCGGTCACTGAGATGCCCGTGGCGCGGTCCGTCGAGCCGAGCAGCTCGCGCTGGGCGGATGCGGTGTCCAGGAAGACGAGGGCGGCACCGGGGTTGGTGGTGGTGAAGGTGGCGATGCCGACGACCTTGACCTTGAACGAACCGGGGCGCGCCAGCACGGTGAGGGTGTCGCCGATCGCCACGTCCTTCTTGTCGGCCGTGTCCGCGTCGAGCATCGCCTGACCCCGGGCGCGCGGCGCGTGGCCCGAGGTGAGCTCCACGGGGCTGCGGTCGGAGGGGTACCAGTTGGTGGCGATGGTGGGCGCGCCGGTGGTCGGCCCCACCGATTCGTTCTCGCGGTCCACGACCGTGATGTTCTGGACCTGCGCGTCGACGCGCGCGTCCGCGACCCCTGCGACCTTCGCGATCCGCTGCCGGAGGCTTGCCGGCACGGTCGCCGTCTGTCCGGAGGGCACCGCCTCGTCGAGGTCCTCCTTGGGGGTGACCGTCACATCGGCCGACGTCGAGGCGAAGAGCCGGTCGAACGTGCGCGTCACGGTGTCCGAGAAGATCAGGCTGCCCGCGACGAACGCGACCGAGAGGATCACGGCGAGGGCGGAGAGCAGCAGCCTGCCCTTATGCGCGAGGAAGCTCCTGAGCGTCGCCTTCAGCACGGCGCGACCGCCTCAGCCCTGCTCGGTCGCGCCGCCGGCGGGACCGCGTGCCCCCGGATCCGGACCGGGACCCGAATCTGGACCCGAATCCGGACCGGGACCGGTGCTCCGATGCGAACCCGCACCCGCACCCGCACCCGGGCCCGGCGTCACGCTGTGCAGCGAGTCGAATCGCTTCATGCGCTCCAGCACGGCGTCCGCGGTCGGCCGGGCCATGTCGTCCACGATCCGCCCGTCGCCGAGGAAGAGGACCAGGTCGGAGTGGGCGGCCGCGCCGGGGTCGTGGGTCACCATCACGACGCTCTGGCCGAGCTGGTCGACCGCCTCGCGCAGGAAGCCGAGCACTTCGAGCCCGGCGCGCGAGTCGAGGTTTCCCGTCGGCTCGTCGGCGAAGATCAGTTCGGGTTTGGAGGCGAGCGCGCGGGCGCAGGCGACGCGCTGCTGCTGTCCGCCGGACAGCTGGGCGGGCCGGTGCTTGAGGCGGTCCCGCAGGCCCAAGGTGTCGATGACGTGCTCGAGCCACTCGCGGTCGGGGCGCTGTCCCGCGATGTCCATCGGGAGCGTCATGTTCTCCAGGGCGTTGAGCGTGGGGATGAGGTTGAAGGACTGGAACATGAAGCCGATGCGGTCCCTGCGCAGCCGGGTCAGCTCGCGTTCCTTGAGGCCGGTGATCTCGGTGTCGCCGAGCCACACCTGGCCCGCCGACACGTTGTCGAGCCCGGCCAGGCAGTGCATCAGTGTGGACTTGCCCGAGCCGGACGGTCCCATGACGGCGGTGAACCGCTCGCGGGCGATGTCCACGTCGACCGAGTCGAGGGCGAGCACCGTCATCTCGCCCGAGCCGTAGGCCTTGGTCAGACCGCGGGCGCGGGCGACGACGGCGGTGGGTCCCGAGTGACCGGTGAGCGGTGCCGAAGCAGGTGTGGACAAGGCCGCCTCCTGGGTTGTGGCCGTCCCAACTCCCGTAATCCCGCCGAGAGTAGTGGGGTATACAGGGTGTCCGGTATCCCTCCGAGGTCGGGCCCCGAAACGCATGTAAGGGACAGGGTTCTGGCACCCTTGCCGGTGCTAGCGTTCCGGCGCTAGCTTGGCAGCATGGCGAAGACTCAGTTGAACGTTCGGGTGGACGAGGACACCGCTCGGGCCGCGCGGGAGCGCGCCCTGGCCCGGGGCATGAGCGTGAACCGCTACATCGAGGAACTGGTCAAACAGGACGCGGGCGAAGTGGGACACACCTTCGTCGAGGCCGCCGCCGATTTCATGAAGCAGTACGAATCCGTCTTCGCCGAGGAGTTCGGCCCCGAGCACGAGGGCAGCCGCCCGGTGCGTGAAGGTCGTCGCTGAACGTTGAACCTCAGAATCGATCTTGCCTGGCTGCTCATGATCGCCGAACACAAGACCCCGGGAGACCCGCAGGTCACCGACTGGGGAGCCCTCGTCGCCGCCGTCAGCAGGCACGAGGCGGAGATATTCGGCATGCCCGTCTACGAGACCCCGCACGACCGCGCGGCGGCCCTGCTCCAGGTGCTGCTGCACATCCCCGCGCTCGAACGCTCCAACGCGCTCTTCGCCTCGTCCGTCGCGTACGCCTATCTCGTCTCCAGCGGACTGAAGGTCGTCACCTCGCCCGAGCAGGTGCGCGACCTGGCCCGTCTGGTGAAGGAGGACGGCGCGAGCGTGCACGCCATCGCGGACCAGCTGCGGCTGTGGAGCCTGTGAGCCGGTGACGGGGCGGGCGCGGCGGGACCGATGAGTTCTCGCCCCGGTACGGGTCAGCACCGATGACCGGCCGCGCGCCCGCACCCGGGCCCGGCACCCGCCCGTCGGAGGAGAACCCGTGCCCGCCACCATCCAGCCGATCATCGTGACGCCCGACGTCGACCACCTCGTGTCTTTCTACCGGGAGCTGCTCGGGGCCGAGGTGGCCGAACGCACCCCGGAGGAAGGCGAGGTCTTCTTCGTCCTGCTGACCTTGGACGGCTCCGAACTGGGCATCGTCGCGAACGCCGCCGCCGCGACCGGCACACCGGGACGGATCCTCCTGAGCGTGCGGGTCGAGGCGGTGGACGACCTGCTCAAGCGCGTGGAGCCGCTGGGCGGCACGGTGCTCGGGGAGCCCAACGACATGCCGTGGGGACAGCGCGTCGCCCACATCAAGGACCCGGACGGCAACGCCGTCAACCTCACCCAGACCATCTGAGACTCTCGCCGAACACGCCCCGCAGGTCAGGAGGCTTCCGGGCGGCGTGCGGTGCCGAGCACGCAGTACGACGAAGGGAGCCGCGGCCCCTTCGCGGGCACCAGGAACCGGCGGTACGAGCCGACCTCGAAACCCGCTGCGCGCAGGGCCGCCAGGGGGTCCCGCCCGACGTGACAGCCGCCGAACAGGGGCGGCCACACCGTGCGGTCGAGGATCCGCTGGGTGGTCGCCATCAGCGTGCCCGGCGCCTTGCCGTGCTCGAAGAAGCGGAGCTGGCCGCCCGGCCTGAGCACCCGGCGGATCTCGGCGAGCGCCCTCGGCACGTCACGCACGCTGCACAGCACGAGCGAGAGGACGGCCGCGTCGAACGCCTCGCTCTTGACCGGCAGCGCCTCCGCGGCACCCGGCACGACGTCGACCGGCACGTCGGCCCGCAGCGCGGCGGAGGCCGCGAGCCGCCGCAGCACGCGCTCCGGCTCGATCGCCACGACCTCGGAGACCGCGCCCGGGTAGTACGGGAAGTTGAGCCCGTTGCCCGCGCCGACCTCGATCACCCGTCCGGACAGGCCGGTGAGCAGCTCCTTGCGGTGGGCGCCGATCACGGGCTCGGCCGCCACGCTCTGCCGGGCGTAGAAGCGGGCGAAAACGGGGTGGTGCACGACGTCCCGTGACACGGGCCTGGGGGAGCGCGGCGACATGAACCCTCCTCGACGGAGCGAGCGGATACCGCAATGGTGCCCCGGCGGCGGGCATTCTTCTCCTGCCGACGGCGTCCCGTTCCCGGGACCGTCCCCCCCCCCCGCGGCCCTCGTCGCTATCGCTCCAGCGCCCTCGGCGCCTCCCGCTCCGTGAACGCCGCCGCGTCCCACGTGCCGCCCAGCTCGGGGGAGAGCCAGCTCCCGGCCGCCGCACGGAACGCGGCGCCCGCGAGGGACCCCGCGCCCTCGGGGAGCGCGCCGAGGAGCGGTGTGCCCGCGTCCTTCGGCAGGTCCGCGAGGTTGCAGCGGGACGCCAGGTCCGGGGCGGCGGGCCAGCTGCCGACCAGCGGGCCCAACTGGCGTACGCCGCGCGCCCGCAGCGCCTCGGCCGTCAGCGCCGTCGAGTTGAGCGTGCCGAGGCCGGCCGTCACGACCATCAGGACCGGCGCGCCGAGCAGCCGCGCGGCGTCCGCGAGGGTGCCGCCCTCGTCGTCCAGGCGTACGAGAAGGCCGCCCGCGCCCTCGACGAGGACCAGGTCGTGCTCGGTCGCCAGCTTGGCCGCCGCGTCGGCCACCTGCTGCGGACGGACCTGCGCGAGACCGGCCCGCCGGGCCGCGACGTCCGGCGCCAACGGCTCGGGATAGCGGGCGAGTTCGAGGGTGGTGATGTCCTCGCCCGCGAGCCGCGTCACCTCCCGCGCGTCGCCGGGATCGCCGGGACCGACGCCGGTCTGCGCAGGTTTGAGCACGGCGACGCTGCGCCCGGCCGCGACGGCGACGGCGGCCACCGCGGCCGTCGTCACCGTCTTGCCGATCTCCGTGCCCGTACCGGACACCACGATGACGGTCATGTCAGCCCTCCTTCGCCGCCGCGCACACCGCGCGCGCGATCCGTGCCACGTCGTCGTCACCCGTGACGAACGGCGGCATCGTGTAGATCAGGTCGCGGAAGGGCCGCACCCACACGCCCGCGCGGACCGCCGCGTCCGTGGCCGCCGCCATGTCCACCGGGTGATCGAGCTGGACCACGCCGATCGCCCCGAGGACGCGCACCTCCTTGACGGCGGGCAGCGCGGTCAGCTCGGCCAGGCCCTCGCGCAGGCCCGACTCGATGCGCTTGACCTCGGTCTTCCAGTCCTGCCCGAGCAGCAGGTCGATCGAGGCACCGGCCACCGCCGCGGCCAGCGGATTGCCCATGAACGTCGGCCCGTGCGCGAGGACGGGCACCTCGCCCCGCGAGATGCCATCGGCGACGCGTGGCGTGCACAGCGTCGCCGCCATCGACAGATAACCGCCGGTCAGCGCCTTGCCGACGCACATCACATCGGGTGTGACACCGGCGTGGTCGGCCGCGAACAGCTCGCCCGTACGGCCGAAGCCCGTTGCGATCTCGTCGAACACCAGCAGGACGTCATGGGCGTCGCACGCCTCGCGCAGCGCGCGGAGGTAGCCGGGGGAGTGGAACCGCATCCCGCCCGCGCCCTGCACCACCGGCTCGACGATCACGCCCGCCAGTTCGTCGGCGTGCGCCCCGATCAGCTCGTGGAGGTGATCGGCGTACGACTCGTCGTACGCGTCGAAGCCGCTCGGTGGCGCGTCCGCGAACACCTGCTGCGGCAGGACGCCCTGCCACAGCTCGTGCATGCCCCCCTCGGGGTCGCACACGGCCATCGGCTGCCAGGTGTCGCCGTGATAGCCGCCGCGCCAGGTGAGCATGCGGCGCTTCTCGGGGCGGCCGAGCGAACGCCAGTGCTGCAAGCACATCTTCACCGCGACCTCGACCGCCACCGAACCGGAGTCGGAGAGGAAGACGTGCTCCAGGCCCGCGGGCGAGATGTCGACGAGCCGCTTGGCCAGCGTGACCGCGGGCTCGTGCGTGAGCCCGCCGAACATCACGTGGCTCATCCGGTCGAGCTGGCCGCGCACCGCGTCGTTGAGGACGGGGTGGTTGTAGCCGTGGATCGCCGACCACCAGGACGACATGCCGTCGATGAGCTCGGTCCCGCCGTCCGCGAGCCGCATCCGTACGCCGCTCGCCGACTCGACGACCAGGGGTTCCTGCCGACCCGGCATCGGCCCGTAGGGGTGCCAGACGTGCTGCCGGTCGAGCGTGAGCAGCTCCGTGGTGGAGAGGTCAGGCATTGGGCGCCAGGTCCGTTCCCGCGCCCCGGCGGCGTACCGCCACCAGATCCGTGCGCGCCTCGTTGGCCCCGGCGGTCGTCGCGGGCTCCGGCGTGGATTCGGTCCGGGGCTCGGCCGTGGCCTCGGAGCTCCCGCAGGGACCGCAGCCACCCGCGTCGTGCGACCCGCACGCCGCGTCCTCGTGCGAACCACAGCCACCCGCACCGTGCGAGCCGCAGCCCGCCGCCGCGGCCGCTGCCGCGTCCACCCGGTGCTTCGGCAGCGTCACCTGGTCGGTGCCCTCCACCTCGAAACCGGCGTCCGCGATCATGTCCAGGTCCGCCTGGCCCGCCTGGCCCTCACTGGTCAGGTAGTCGCCAAGGAAGATGGAGTTGGCGAGGTTCAGGGCGAGCGGCTGCATGGAGCGCAGATGGACCTCGCGGCCGCCCGCGATGCGCACCTCGATGTCCGGGCAGACGAAGCGCGTCATGGCGAGGATGCGCAGGCAGCGCTGCGGCGTGAGGTTCCACTCCTTGGCGAGCGGCGTGCCCTCGAAGGGGATCAGGAAGTTCACGGGCACGGAGTCCGCGTCGAGTTCGCGCAGTGCGTACACCACGTCGACCAGGTCCTCGTCGCGCTCGCCCATGCCCGCGATGAGCCCCGAACAGGCGGAGAGACCCGCCGCGTGCGCCTTCTGGACGGTGTCGACCCGGTCGGCGTACGTATGCGTCTTGGTGATGTCCCCGTACGTGGCCTCGGACGTGTTGAGGTTGTGGTTGTACGCGTCGGCGCCCGCGCCCCGCAGGCGCTCCGCCTGGCCGTCCGAGAGCAGGCCGAGACAGGCGCACACCTCGACGCCCTCGTTCTGCTCCTTGACCGCGGCGATGGTCTGCGCGACCCGGTCGACGTCCCGGTCCGTCGGCCCCCGGCCGCTCGCCACCAGGCAGACCCGCTTGGCGCCGCCCGCGACCCCGGCGGCCGCCGCCTGTGAGGCCTCGTCGGGCTTGAGCCAGGTGTACTTGAGGATCTCGGCCTTGGAGCCGAGCCGCTGCGAACAGTACGAACAGTCCTCGGGGCACAGGCCCGACTTGAGGTTGACCAGATAGTTGAGTTTCACCCGTCGCCCGAACCAGTGCCGCCGCACCTTCCCGGCGGCGGCCACTACGTCCAGGAGATCGTCGTCGGAGCTGGCCAGTACGGCCAGCGCCTCTTCGCGGCTCGGCAGTTCGCGCCGAAGCCCCTTCTCCACCAGCGTGTTCAGCAGATCCATGGCGCTGATCCTTACGTACGGCGACCCCCCTGGCCAAGGAGAGTTCGCACAACAGAAACGGTTTGAGGTGTGGGTATTGCCACACCCTGGCCGGGTGGCCGGGCGACTAGGGTCTGTGCAATGTCTACAAACAGGCCCCGTGTGGCGGAACCGGCGAGCGCACCGTTCGACTGGATCGACGAGCAGGCCAGGCTGCGCTCGGCGGCCGGTCTCGTCCGCACCCTGCGCCCCCGCGCGGCCGACCCGGGCGGCCTCCTCGATCTGGCGAGCAACGACTACCTCGGCCTGACCCGGCACCCCGCGATCGCCGAGGGCGCGGCCGCGGCCGCCCGGCGCTGGGGCGGTGGCGCGACCGGCTCGCGCCTGGTGACGGGCACGACGGAACTGCACACCGAACTGGAGCGTGAACTGGCCGAGTTCTGCGGCTTCGAGGCCGCGCTCGTGTTCTCCTCCGGCTACACGGCGAATCTCGCGGCGGTCACCGCGCTCGCCCCGCACGGCTCCCTGATCGTCTCCGACGCGAGCAACCACGCGTCCCTGATCGACGGCTGCCGACTCGCCCGCGCCGCGACGCAGGTGGTGCCGCACGCGGACCCGGCCGCGGTGCGCAAGACCCTCGACGCCCACGCCGGGCCCGCCGTCCTGGTCACCGACTCGGTGTTCTCGGTGGACGGCGACGCCGCGCCGCTCGGTGAACTGGCCGGTGTCTGCCGTGAGTTCGGTGCCGGTCTCGTCGTCGACGACGCCCACGGGCTCGGCGTGCTGGGGGACGGCGGCCGGGGCGCGGCGCGGGCGGCGGGGCTGGCCGGCGCGCCCGACACCGTGGTCACGCTGACGCTCTCGAAGTCCTTCGGCAGCCAGGGCGGCGCCGTGCTCGGACCCGCCAAGGTCATCGAGCACCTGGTGAACGCGGCCCGCACCTTCATCTTCGACACCGGCCTCGCGCCCGCGTCGGCGGGGGCCGCGCTGGCCGCCCTGCGGCTGCTGCGCGCCGAGCCCGGTCGTGCGGCGCGCGCCCGCGAGGTCGCCGCCGAGCTGTACCGACTGCTCACGGCCGAGGGTCTCGCCGCGGTACGTCCCGAGGCGGCTGTCGTCTCCGTACGGGCGCCGTCACCCGAGGAGGCCGTGCGGTGGGCGGCCGACTGCCGGGCCGCCGGGCTCGCGGTGGGCTGCTTCAGGCCGCCGTCCGTTCCGGACGGCATCTCGCGACTGCGGCTGACCGCTCGCGCGGACCTCACCGGCGCACAGATCGCCGATGCCGTACGAGTGATCAGCCGCAACGCACCCGGATAGAACTGGTCCCGGCCCGCTCGGGGCCGGGGTCCGCTCACCGGAGGCTGTCTACGAATGTCTCCCAGGGGCCGGGGGAGAAGAGCAGGGCGGGCCCTGCCGTGTCCTTCGAGTCGCGCACGGCACGCAGGCCGGTCAGCGAACCCGAGTCGAGCGTGGCCGTCTCGACACAGTTGTTCATTCCATTACTGCGACTGCTGCGCTGCCACCGCGCACCGTGCAGTGTGGTGCTGGAAAGTACGTGTCGAGGCAGTTCGGTCATGGTGCCTCCTTATGCGCCACCGCCTAGCCCGGCGATGAAATCCGTTGAGTCCTCTGGTGATAGCGCCTGTTCCTGAAGGGAGTTGAAGGCCTCCGTGTACGCCTGAAGGTCTTCTTTCCGTTCGAGGTAGAGGCTACTCGTCAAATGGTCGAGAACAACCAGATCCAGATCAGCAATGTTCGGAAATGAAAAAATAACGAAAGGCCCGATCAGGCCCACGTGCTCTCCGGCCGCGAACGGCAGTACCTGGAGGCGCACATGGGGCAGGTGTGCCGTCTCCCGTAACCGCGCGAGCTGTCCCGCGAAGACCGACTCCCCGCCCACCGGACGGCGCAGCACCGCCTCGTCGAGCACCACGCTCAGCCGCAGCGGCGGATCGGCGCGCAGCACGTCCTGACGGGCCAACCGCACCTCCACCAGGGCCTCGACCTGTTCCTCCGGCAGTCCGCCGAGCGCGGCCCTGGTCACCGCGCGGGCGTAGTCAGGGGTCTGCAGCAGGCCCGGCACGACACTGGTCTCCAGGGTGCGCACGTAACTCGCCTGCGATTCCAGGCTGATGAAGTCGCGGTACGTGGCGGGCAGCAGGTCGCGGTAGGCCTTCCACCAGTGGTGGCGCCCCGCGCCCGCGTCCTCGGTGCCGCCCAACGCGGCAAGGCGTTCGATGAGCTGGGGGTCCTTCACGTCGTAGGCCTCGAGCAGCAGGCGCACGTCGCCGGCCTTGACGCCGCTGCGGCCCGTCTCGATGCGGCTGACCTTCGACTGGTGCCAGCCCACTTTGGCCGCGGCCTCACTGCTGGTGAGTCCGGCCAGGCCGCGCAGGGCGCGCAACTCCGCGCCGAGTTGGCGGCGGCGCACCGCGGGCCCGTATTGCATGCCCGTCTCCTTCCGGACCGAACCGTCGGTGTCCCGGCGGCTGAGCGGGGGACAGTAGGCGACAGTAGAGGAAGTGCCGGTCTCCCGCCCAAATACGGTCTGTCGTCGCAGAGTTCACCGCTTCGAGCGACAGATATATGCACATCTCGGTGGATCGCCACCCGTGACCGGCCAAGGAGTGGCAGGCTTGCGCGAAGCACCAGTCCGGGGTTGTCCTCGAGTCATCCGCCACGAGTCGGCGAGACCAGCCCCGGTGGGAAAGGGACAGCGTCGCCATGGCAGATCACCAGGAAGCATCCGTCACCCTGCCGAGCGATCCTGCCTCGGTCTCCGCGGCCAGGAAATACGTCTCACGCGTGCTCATGGAATGGGGCCTGCCGGCAGAGGCAGAAGTGGCCGACACGGTCAGGCTGATCGTCTCCGAACTCGCCACGAACGCCGTGCAGCACACCCTCGGCCAGTCGCCGACCTTCACCGTGGGCCTGGAGCTCGACAGGGACGAACAGCTGCGGATCGGCGTCACCGACAGTCACCCCCGCTACCCCAAGCGGCTGCCCGCCGCCGTCCAGCAGGACAACGGCCGCGGCATGGTCATCATCCGCTGGCTGGCTGCCGAGTGCGGCGGCAGGCTGTCGGTCAGCCCCACGGAGGAGGGCGGCAAGACCGTCTGGATCGCGCTGCCGTGGACGGCCCCGGTCGAGGGCAGGCCCCGCGACCCGGCCCGCTGACCCGGCGGGGATCACCCCGCCGAGCGCCCGTAGGCCCCGCGCAGCAGTGCCCGGAAGGAGTGCGCGGCGGCGCCCGGATCGTCCGTGCGGTGGACGACGGAGATGGTGCGCCTGAGGTCGCCGGGCTCCAGCAGGCGCGTGCCGACCGGGGTCGCGGCCGTACGCGCCACCATCTCCGGCACCACGGCGATGCCGAGACCGGCGCTGACGAGCGCGCAGACCAGGGCGTAGCCCGGCGTCTCGACCACCACCGAGGGCGTCGCACCGGCCCGCGCGAGCGCCCGCTCGACGGCCTGCCGCGGCGGATGCGTCGGCGCCATGCTGATCAGCGGCTGCCCGGCGAGCGCGCTCAGCGGCAGCCGTGCCGTCTGGCTCGCCAGCGCGTGCCCCGGCTGCGTCACCAGGACCAGCTCCTCGACGAGGATCCGCTCGGCCGAGACGGCGGCGGGCAGCGGCGCCGTCTCCGCGGGTTCGTAGGCGTGGGTGAGGGCCAGGTCGACCTCGCCCGCGGCGACCGCCGCGACACCGTGCGGCGGCTCGTGGTCCGCGACGGTCAGCTCCACGTCCGGGTGGGCCCTGCGGAACGCGGTCAGGACGGGCGGCAGCAGATGGATGCCGGCGGTCGTGAAGGTGCCGACGCGGAGCCTGCCGCCGGAGAGGCCCGCGAGCTGCGCCAGTTCGTGCCGGGCGCGCTCCATCTCGTCGAGCACCCGGCGGGCCCTGGCCACCAGGAGCTCGCCCGCGCCGGTCAGCCGCGCCCCGCGGTGATGGCGCACGAGCAGCCCCGTCCCGGCCTCCCGCTCCAGCTTGGCCAATTGCTGGGAGAGGGCGGGCACGGTGTACCCGAGCCGTTCGGCGGCCCGGGTGATCGAACCGGCCTCGGAGACCGCGACGAGCGCGGCGAGCCGCGTGGGGTCGTACATGGCAGCTCCCTGCGGCGCGAAGGACGCGCGTACGGCAGCGGGCGGCAGGCCACCCGGAGCCCGGAGACTAAACGGCTGCTTAAGTCCCCGTCAGGATATTGCACATACCCGTTGAAGGCTCGGAACCGGCAGTCTTGGCGGCATGGACGCACAACTGGTCGCCTTCACCCTGTTCGCCGCGGGCATGGTCGCCATGCCCGGCGCCGACTTCACCGTCGTCGTACGCAACTCCCTCGCCTCCCGGCGGGCGGGCGTGGCCAGTGCGATCGGGGTCGCGGCCGGACTACTGGTGCACACGGCACTGGCGGTCGCGGGCGTCGCCGCGGTGCTCGCCGCGGTCCCCGCGCTCTTTAGGGCGCTCCAACTGATCGGCGCCGCCTATGTGCTGTACCTCGCCTGTCGGGCGCTGCGTTCAGCGGCGCGAGCGCGCGAGCTGACGCAGGACGTGCTCACGGCGCGGGCCGGTGGTCTGCGGGAGGGCTTCCTGACCAACGCCCTCAACCCCAAAGCGTCGATCACGTTCCTGAGCGTGCTGCCCCAGTTCGTGCCCGCGGGCAGTCCCGCGATGCCGAGGACCCTGCTGCTCGCGTCCATCGTGGTGGCGCTCGCCCTGGTGTGGTTCCCGGTGGTGGCGCTGCTCGTCGACCGGCTCGGCAGGTGGCTGCGCAGGCCGCGCACGGCCCGTGCGATCGAGGCGGTGACCGGTGTCGCGCTCGGTGTGCTGGGTCTGGTGCTCCTGGCGGAGCCCGTCCTGGCCTGACCCCCGAGCACTCCGGAGTACTCGGGGGTCAGGACGGTCGCGGCGAGGGTCAGCGGACCCTGCCGTACCAGACGCTCTTGGACCAGATCTTCTCCAGGCGCACCACGGTGTTCCGCTTGGGCGCGTGCCAGATGCGGCCGTTACCCGCGTAGATCCCGACGTGGTAGACGCTCCTGCCGGAGTGGAAGAACACCAGGTCGCCGCGGGTCCGCTGGGACTTGGAGATGTGCTTGGTCTTGTTGTACTGCGCGGCGGCGGTGCGCGGCAGTTTCTTGCCCGTCTTCTTGAACGAGTAGAGCGTCAGGCCCGAGCAGTCGAACCGGGTGGGTCCCGCCGCGCCGTAGCGGTAGGGGGAGCCCTTCTTGGAAGCCGCGATCTTGAGCGCCTTCGTCCCGTGCGTGGCCGCTTGCGCTTCCCCGGTGAGCCCGGGGGCCACCACGGTGCCGCCTACGACGGCGAGCGTGAGGGCCGAAGCGGCCCCCGTCCTGCTGAGCAGCGACGGAACATGATTCAGCGCAGTCATGCGCAACCCTTCGTCAGCCGCCTGTGAAAGATGACCTGTCGGGTTCGGGCAGGCGAAGATGCCCGGCCGCGTCGTGCTCTGCGGCTTCACCCCAAGGGCGCGTCGTCCGGACCTTCCGGACGGGCCCGCCGTGCTTGGGTCCTCCACTCCTGCCGTTGCACCGATGTCGACCGGTCATCCGGGTGGCGGCAGGACTCGGCGTCCGCCCGGACCGCCCCGCCGCTGTGGCGGGGGCTTGTCGTCGGAGAGGATCTTGACCCGACAAGGGCGAAAAAACCGAGCCGAAACGGCGTTTTGTGAGGCTCCTCACGACTGACCCGTTCAGGTGGACACCGCCCGAAAGGGGCAGCCGTCCCGGCGGCCGACGACGGCTCGACCAGCACCGGAATGGTTCATTCCGCACTCCTCGTACACCTCTGGCGCAACTCTCGACCACGCCTTGGCGGACCCTCCGCTACGCCGTTCGGGGTAGCTCGTCTGGTCCGTTTCAACACGCCTCCGGACGTTCCGGCGAGTGCGGCGCGGCGGGTTCCGGGCCTCTCGTGGCGGTCAACGGGCGGACCGCCACGGAGGGCTGGCCGAGGGGCTTGATCAACTCCGTGCTGGAGGTGGCACGGTGACGCGGCCTGCCCTTCGCTCGCCGTCGAGCACGCGCAGCGCCCGGGTCAGCGTCGGCGCGTGCAGCTCGCTCTCGCCGCGGCGGTGCATCAGGGCCAGCGCGTCCCGCAGTGCCGTCGCGCTGCTCACCAGGGCCTGGGCCGCACGCAGCCCGCCGTAGGTGAGTTCGCCCCTGGCCGGGTTGATCCGGCCGACCAGATCGACGACTTCGAGGTAGCGGTCGACCAACTCGGCCTCGGCGCGCGTCAGTGCGGGCAGGGGCGGCAGCTCGGGCAGCATGCCGCTCACCGCCCGTCGCGCGCGGCGAGCGTGCTCTTGCGGCTCGGGATGATCCGGTCCACCAGGCCGTACTCGACGGCGGCGGGGGCGTCGAGGATCGTGTCCCGTTCGATGTCGGCGCTAATCCGCTCGGGGCTCTGTCCGGTGTGCCGCACGAGGAGTTCCTCCAGGAGCCGCCGGGTGCGCACGATCTCGTCGGCCTGGATGGTGAGGTCGCTCGTCTGTCCGTGGATCGGCTCGGCGATGGCCGGCTGTCGGATGAGCACGCGCGCCCCGGGCAGCGCGAACCGCTTGCCCGGCGTGCCCGCGGCGAGCAGCACGGCGGCGGACGCCGACGCCTGCCCCAGGCAGGTCGTCTCCACGTCGCAGCTGACGAACTGGATCGTGTCGTACAGGGCGGTCATCGCGCTGAACGAGCCGCCGGGGGAATTGATGTAGAGCGAGATGTCGCGCTCCGGCGCCTGGTATTCGAGGTGCATGAACTGCGCCATCACGTCGTTGGCCGACGTCTCGTCGATGGGGGTGCCGAGGAAGACGATCCGCTCTTCGAGGAGCTTGGAGTACGGGTCCAGGGTCCGCGTCCCCGCACTCGTGCGCTCGGTGAACTCGGGAAGGACATGGCGGGCGGACGGACGGTTCATGGCACGCCTCTTTTCGCGGGGCTCTGTTCTCTTCGCGGGACTCTGTAAAAAATGTACAGGACGTACGTTCAGGTGGGGAGGGGGTTCCGCGATGGGCGGGGGCAGGGGCCCGACCCCGCGTAGCCTCGACGCACCGTGCGGTGTGGAGGTGGTGGGGTGTGACATGGGGAGAGCGGGACCTGCTCGCGCTGGAGGTCGACGTCATCCACTGCCTCGCCCCGGGGCGGGTCGGCGAGCGCGCGAGGGTGGCGGACCCGTCGGTGCGTGCCGTGTGGTGCTGGTCGCCGGGGGCGCGGCTGCTGGCGCTGGGGCCGGGCGTCGACGATCCGGGAGCGGTCGACGACGCGGCACAGCCGTACGCGCCGGGCGAGACACCCGTCGCACTCACCCGTATCGCGGCGGCCTTGGAGGCGCCGGGCGAACCGGCCGGAATCCAGGGCGGCCCGTGCTTCACCTTTCCCGGCCGCCCGGCGGCGCGCCCGCCCGCGAAGCTGCCGCTGCTCGTCTCGGACGCCGAAGGGCGTTGTGCGGCAAGGGAGTTGAGCCGTCCGGACAACTGGCAGCACGGCGAATGGGCGGAGCTGATCGGCGGGTCGGCGGGGGAGTGGGCGATGGCCGTGCGTGACGGCGAGCCCGTGTCGATCTGTCACACCCCGGCCGCGAACGCCCGTGCCGCCGAGGCCGGCATCTGGACCCGGGCCGACCATCGCGGCCAGGGGCTCGCATCGGCCGCGGTCGCCGCCTGGGCGCGCCGCGAGGGCTCACGCAGGGAGGTCCTCTTCTACAGCACCACGATCGACAACCACGCCTCACGCGGTGTGGCCCGAGCCCTCGGCCTCACGCCCCTGGGGTGGATCTGGACGGTGCGTTGAGCGATCGCCCCCCGCCCGGACGGCTGCCCGGCGCGTCCCTCCGACCGTCGCTACCGAGCGGTCCGGGCCCTGGTGGGCCGCGCGTCCGCGCCGGGAACGGGTTCCTGAGGCGGCGTTTAAGCTGGGGTGCATGGCCTACGAGATTCCGGTGACGCAAGCCCGAGCAGAGCTCGCCGAGCTGATCAACCGCGTCGTCTACGGCGGTGAGCGGGTCGTCGTGACCCGGCACGGCAAGCCGCTCGTGGCGCTGGTCTCGGCCGCCGACCTGGAGCGCCTCGAAGGGCTCGCGGAGGAACAGGAGGAGCGCACCATCAGCTCCGTCACCTCCATCGGCGGCTCCACCTCATCAGCTCACGGCGAACCGCGACGCTTCGGCATCGCCGCCGAGCACCGGGGCCCCGAAGTCACCTGACCCGATGCCCGAACCCCCTTGGAGAAGCGGGAGTTCGGGCATCAGGCGAGAAGTCCGGGCGTCAGGTGAGAGGGGCTCTCAGCCGACCGGTGCCGCCTCGGGCCGTACCGCGGGCCGCTCGGCCGTCGCCGGTGCCCGCCGTCCCCGCAGTCGCGCGGAGAGCAGGACCGCCGTGAGGCCGAGCACGGCCCACAGGGCGAGGGTGAGGGCGGGGCCGAATGCCCGCGCACCGTCGAAGAAGGAGACCGAGCGCAGCAGGGAACCACCGGCTCCCGGCGGCAGCAACTGGCCGATGAAGCCGACCGGTTCGGGCAGCAGCTGCGGCGCGGAGGTCACCCCGGAGAACGGGTTGCCGAGCAGCACCATCGACAGCGCGCCGACCCCTATTCCGGCAGGGCCGAGCAGGGCCGCGAACCCGGCGACGGCGGCGCTCACCGCGAGCGTGGACAGGCCCAACACGCCTGCTTCCGCCCACCAGTTGCCGGTGAGCACGCCCAGCCAGCTGTGGGTGAGCGCGGCCGCGACCGCCCCGACGAGCGCGGCGGCGGCGACGAGCGCGGCCGCCGCGCGGATGCCGCGCAGACCGCTCAGCGTCACGAGTGCTCCCGCCGCGACCCCGGCGATCGCCAGCGGCAGCACGCTGGAGCCGAGCGCCGCTCCCCGGGGGTCGGCCTCGGGCGCGGGCACCACGTCGACCGTCGGCACCGCCTCCCCCTCCGGGGCCTTGCTCTGCACGGCCTGCTGGAGCAGCTGGGCGACGACCGGGCTCGCGGCCGACGCGGTGAGCAGCTTCGGCCCCTGGGGTGTGGCGACGACCGCGCCGTACACGGCCCGGCCCTCGATGGCGTCGCGGGCCGCGGCCTCGTCGGCGTACCGATGCACCTCGAACGCGCCCCGCTGGGACTGGAGTTGCTCGGCCAGTGGACCCGCGGCGGCGGCCGGTCCCGCGACGCCGAGCGGCAGATCGCGGGGTGCCGTGCGCGCGGCGGGCCAGGCGAAGGCCCAGAGCGCGAGCGTCACGAGGACGGGGACGAGGACGGCCACCATCGCGATCTGGCGCCCCTGCGGGGGTGCGGTGGTGGGTGGCGTGGTCATGGGAGTGCTCCTCCGCGGATGGGTCGCCCGGCACGGGTTCCGGGGCTGCGATGCAAAGAGAAGGATCGTTCGTTTTACGTCAATCACTGTCGTGGGGCGTGGCCCGCTTGTCAAGAATGAATGTTCGTTTTACGTTGATCCCATGGCCCGGGTATCCCAAGAGCACCTCGACGCGCGACGTCGGCAGATCCTCGACGGCGCGGCGCTCTGCTTCGCGCGCAACGGCTTCCACGCCACGTCGATGCAGGACGTGCTGAAGGAGGTGGGCCTCTCGGCGGGCGCGGTCTACCGCTACTTCCGGGGCAAGGACGAGCTGATCGAGGCGATCGTCGCCGAGGTGCTCGACGACATCCGGAGCGTCTTCGAGGCGGCCGGCGCGCAGAGCCCGCCGCCCCCTCCGCACGAGCTGATCGGCGAGGTGTTCGGGAACGTGCTCGAACTCAAGCCGGGCTTCACGGACGGCGCCAAGTCGTACTACCCGCGGCTGATGATCCAGGTGTGGACGGAGACGCTCCGCAACGACGGACTCTCGTCCCTCATCCAGGAGGGGTACGTCGGCATCCGGGCCGCCTGGGTGCGCGTCGTGGAGGGGTACCAGAAGGCCGGAATGATGCCCTCCGACGTGCCGGCCGACCATGTGGCGCGGACCATGATCGCGCTCGCGCAGGGGTTCGCCGCCCAGTATGCCTTGTTCGACGACGTCGACGTCGAGATGCTGCGGAACGGCCTGCGAGTACTGGTTGGTATGGATCTCCCCAGCTGATGGTCATGGGCCGGTCAATGGCTGGTTAACCTCGTTGAAACTCCTCCCAACTACCCTCCCATGCCACGTCACCAGCGGATTTCGTAGCCAGGGTGTGCGGATCATGCGCACTCGCTGTGTGTTACATCTATATCCGTCGCGGTGGCCGCGGCAGCCGGACCCCGCACGGTTCGGAGCTAGGACTGTGAGGTGGGACGCGTGCAACTGACCCCGCACGAGCAGGAGAGACTGCTCATTCATGTGGCTGCGGATGTGGCCGAGAAGCGAAAGGCGCGGGGGCTGCTGCTCAATCACCCCGAGGCGATCGCGCTCATCACCTCCCACATCCTCGAAGGCGCCCGCGACGGCCGTACCGTCGCCGAACTGATGTCCTCCGGACGGGCGGTGCTCACCCGCGACGACGTCATGGAGGGCATCCCCGAGATGATCCACGACGTCCAGGTCGAGGCCACGTTCCCGGACGGCACGAAGCTCGTCACCGTCCACGATCCGATCGTCTGACGGGAGTCCGCGTCTCATGCATGCCGCAGCGCACGCCGGCACGGGCCAGGGAATGATCCCCGGCGAGATCCTCTTCGCCGACGAGCCCGTCCCCTTCAACGAGGGCCGCGAGGTCACCAGCCTCACCGTCCTCAACGCCGCCGACCGCCCCGTCCAGGTCGGCTCCCACTACCACTTCGCCGAGGCCAACCCGGGTCTGGACTTCGACCGCGGCGCCGCGCACGGAAAGCGGCTCAACATCGCCGCGGGAACCGCCGTGCGCTTCGAGCCCGGAATCCCCGTCGACGTCGAACTCGTTCCGCTGGCCGGCAAGCGCATCGTGCCCGGTCTACGCGGAGAGACCGGAGGTGCCCTCGATGCCTGAGCTTTCCCGTGCCGCATACGCCGATCTGTTCGGCCCCACCACCGGCGACCGGATCCGTCTGGCCGACACGGACCTGCTGATCGAGATCGAGGAGGACCGCTCGGGCGGTCCAGGGCGCTCCGGCGACGAGTCCGTGTTCGGCGGCGGCAAGGTCATCCGCGAGTCGATGGGCCAGTCCAGGACGACGCGTGCCGAGGGCGCGCCCGACACCGTCATCACCGGTGCCGTGATCATCGACCACTGGGGCATCGTCAAGGCTGACATCGGTGTCAGGGACGGCCGCATCACCGGCATCGGCAAGTCCGGCAACCCCGACACGATGGACGGCGTCCACCCCGAGCTCGTCATCGGCCCGGAGACCGAGGTCATCGCGGGCAACGGCAAGATCCTCACCGCCGGTGGCATCGACACCCACATCCACTTCATCTCGCCGACCATCGTCGACGAGGCCCTCGCCTCCGGTGTGACCACGCTCTTCGGCGGTGGCACGGGCCCGGCCGAGGGCAGCAAGGCGACCACCATCACGCCGGGCGCCTGGCACCTGGCGCGGATGTTCGCCGCGCTGGAGTCCAGCCCCGTCAACATCGGCCTCCTCGGCAAGGGCAACACCGTCAACGCCGAGTCGATGCACGCCCAGCTCCGCGCGGGCGCCGTCAGCTTCAAGATCCACGAGGACTGGGGCGCGACGCCCGCCACCATCGACGCCTGTCTGAACGTCTGCGAGGAGACCGGCGCCCAGCTCGCCGTCCACACGGACACCCTCAACGAGGCGGGCTTCGTCGACGCCACCTTCGACGCAGTGGCGGGCCGCACCCTGCACGCCTTCCACGTCGAGGGCGCGGGCGGCGGCCACGCCCCCGACATGATCACGGCCGTCTCGCTGCCCAACATGCTGCCGAGCTCGACCAACCCGACCCGGCCGCACACCGTCAACACCGTCGAGGAGCACCTCGACATGCTGATGGTCTGCCACCACCTCAACCCGGCGGTGCCGGAGGACCTGGCCTTCGCCGAGTCCCGCATCCGGCCCACCACCATCGGGGCCGAGGACATCCTGCACGACATAGGCGCCATCTCGATCATGTCGTCGGATTCGCAGGCCATGGGCCGCATCGGCGAAGTGATCATGCGCACCTGGCAGACCGCGCACGCGATGAAGCGCCGCCGCGGCTTCCTGCCGGGGGACGTCCGCGCCGACAACCACCGCGCACGTCGCTATGTCGCCAAGTACACGATCAACGCGGCCGTCGCTCAGGGCATCGACCACGAGATCGGCTCCGTCGAGGCCGGCAAGCTCGCCGACCTGGTGCTGTGGGAGCCGGCGTTCTTCGGCGTCAAGCCGCAGGTGGTCCTCAAGGGCGGACAGATCGCGTACGCGCAGATGGGCGACGCCAACGCGTCCATCCCGACCCCGCAGCCGATCCTGCCGCGCCGCATGTACGGCGCGCACGGCAGGGCCCCCTCGCTCAACTCGATCAATTTCGTCACCCAGTCGGCACTCGACGACGGACTGCCCGAACGCCTCGGCCTCGACAAGCAGTTCGCCGCCATCCGCTCGACGCGTGGCCGCTCGAAGGCGGACATGTACGAGAACGACGCGCTGCCCCGGGTGGAGGTGGCCCCCGACAGCTTCGCCGTCACCATCGACGGTGAGCTGGTCGAGCCGTCGCCCGCCGTGGAACTGCCGCTCGCACAGCGGTACTTCCTGTTCTGACGGCTTCTGACGGCTCCGGCCGTACCGAGGGTTCCGACAGTCTCAACTCACCTGGCGACGATCACATGTCACGAGCAGCACTCCTCGTCCTGGCCGACGGACGCTTCCCCGCCGGCGGGCACGCCCACTCCGGCGGGGCCGAAGAGGCCGTCAAGACCGGCCGCGTCACCGGCGCCGCGAGCCTGGAGGCCTACTGCCGGGGCAGGCTGCACACCAGCGGCCTGGTGTCGGCCGCCCTCGCGGCAGCCGCCGCCCTCGGCGTCGACCCGGCCGACCTGGACGCGGCCGCGGACGCCCGTACGCCGTCCCTGGCGCTGCGCATCGCCGCGCGGCGCCTGGGCCGACAGATGATGCGGGCCGCCCGTGCCACCTGGCCGCACCCGGAACTCGACGCCCTGGCCCGGCAGTTCCCCAAGGGAGCACACCAGCCCGTCGTGCTCGGGCTCACCGCCCGCTCGGCCGGGCTCGGTCCCGAGGACGCGGCCTACTGTTCCGCGTACGAAGGGATCAGCGGGCCCGCGACCGCGACGGTGCGGCTGCTGAGCCTCGACCCCTTCGACGCCACGGCGGTGCTCGCGCGGCTCGCCCCCGACGTCGACCGCGTGGTGTGCCAGGCGGTCGACGCGGCGAGACGCGTGCGGGACGAGGGCGTCGACGCGTTGCCGGCGGGGTCCGCGCCGCTGCTTGAGATCGGGGCGGAGGCGCATGGGGCTTGGCCTGTGCGGTTGTTCGCGTCTTAGCGGTGTGGCGGTTGCCGGGGCCGGTGTCGCGGGGGCCCCGCCCCCGGACCCCGCTGTCGGCCTGGACGGCCTCGTCCGCAAACGCCGGACGGGCTGAGATGCCCAGCGGGCCGAGTCGAAAGGTCCGGCCTGCGATCCACAGGGCTGAGGTGCTTCAGCTGCCCATGCGGCAGGAGCAACTCGGTCCCGATTCACTCGACCTATTGGAGCTGTACCCATGCACCTCGACCACTCCCACGACGGTCCCGCCGCTGTGTCCGCCGATGCTCACCGTCCCGACGGCAGCCGCCGGGCGTTGCGGATCGGGCTCGGTGGGCCCGTCGGGTCCGGCAAGACCGCGACCGTCGCGGCGCTCTGCCGCGAGCTGCGCGACGAGCTGTCCCTCGCCGTGGTCACCAATGACATCTACACCCGCGAGGACGCCGAGTTCCTGCTGCGCGAGGCCGTGCTGCCGCCCGAGCGCATCACCGCGGTGGAGACCGGCGCCTGCCCGCACACCGCCATCCGCGACGACATCTCCGCCAACCTGGAGGCCGTCGAGGACCTGGAGGACGAGATCGGTCCCGTCGACCTGATCCTCGTGGAGTCCGGCGGCGACAACCTCACCGCGACGTTCTCCAAGGGGCTCGTCGACGCGCAGATCTTCGTCATCGACGTCGCGGGCGGCGACGACATCCCGCGCAAGGGCGGCCCCGGCGTCAGCACCGCGGACCTGCTCGTCGTCAACAAGACCGACCTGGCCCCGCACGTCGGCTCCGACCTCGCCCGGATGGCCGCCGACGCGAAGGCGCAGCGTGCCGAACTGCCCGTGGCCTTCCAGTCGTTGAGGTCCGAGGAGGGCGTCGGCCCGGTCGCCGCCTGGGTGCGCGCGCAGTACGCCGCGTGGACCGCGTCGGCGTGACGGTCGATCTCGCCCCCCAGGGCGTCATCCGTACGGGCGGCGGCGCGGGCGTCCGCGGCGTCGCCCGTGTCGAGGCCCGGCCCAACGGGCGTGGCGGCATCGCCTTCCCGGTGCTCGACGGCGAGGGTCCGCTCGCCCTGCGCCGTACCCGCTCGGTGGGCTCGGCGGCGCACATCACGCTCGTCGGCGCGATGAGCGGTCCGCTCGGCGGCGACCATCTGACCGTCGACGCCGTCGTACGCGAAGGTGCCGCCCTGCGCATCGGCTCCGCGGCGGCCACGATGGCGCTGCCGGGCCAGAGCGGCGGTTCGGCGCGCTACGACGTACGCCTCACCGTCGAGGACGGCGCGGAACTGCACTGGCTGCCCGAGCAGTTGATCTCGGTCTGCGGCAGCGACCTGCGTGTCACCACCCGCGCCGAGCTCGCCCCGGGCGCTCGCCTCGTGCTGCGTGAGGAACAGGTCCTGGGCCGGGTGGCCGAGGCGCCGGGCAGGCTCACCAGCCGCCTCACGGTCCGCAGCGCGGGCCGCGCCCTGCTCGACCAGGAACTTTCCTGCGGCCCCGGCGCCCCCGGCGGCTGGGACGGTCCGGCCGTCCTCGCGGGCAACCGTGCCGTGGGCCAACTGGTCGTAGTACGGCCGGAGTTCGCGGACCATGTGCCCTCGGCCACGCCACTGGGGGAGTGGGCCTCGCTCACGCCACTCGCGGGCCCTGCGGTCCTGGTCACCGCCGTCGCCCCGGACGCGCTGCGGGTACGCCGGGCCCTGGACGAGGCACTGCACCGGCTGGGCTGACCTGCGGACGGGCACCGGAGCCGGTCGTGGGAGAGGTGTCAGTCCTCCCTTCGCCTGAGTACGGCGTACCGGGCCGGCCAGTCCGTCACGCCCGCCCGTAGGCCGAAGTCGGCGATGCGGACGTCGAGTACGGTGAACCACGCGGTCACCGCGTCGAGGAACGTCTCCTCCGTGGTCCAGGACGGTCCGCTCGACTGGTGCAGGGCGTCCTCCTCGTCGAGCGCGGCGGCCCCGACGTGCACCCACAGTCCGCCGGGGCGGCACATCCGGGCCATCGCCGCGGCGAACGTCCGGCGCTCGCGGTCGGTGGGGCAGGTGTGCAGTACGCCACGGTCGAGGACCACGGGGAACGGGTCCAGGGGCGGGCGGCCGGTGACGTCGAGCACCTCGTACCGTACGGCGGCGTCGGCCGTCGTGCGGCGCCGCGCCTCGGCGATCGCCCGGGGCGAGAAGTCGCAGGCCGTCACGGTGTACGAGCGGTCGGCGAGCCACCGCGCGGTGGTGCCGAGCCCGCAGCCGACATCCAGGACGTGGGCCGGTGGCGGAGCGTGCCGGGCGAGGAGTTCGCCGAGCACCGGCGGCGGCTCCTCGTCCCATCCAGGGGTCGTGGAGCCGTAAGTGTGGTCCCATTCAGCCGCGTTGAGGGAGCGCAGCGGCGCGGTGGCTTCGCCATGAGGCATGATTCTTGATCCCTTCCGTCAACTCACGACCGGCCAGCGGGAGATGCGGGAGGGCAACCACCACAGAAGATCGCCGACCTGGTGCACGAGGCCCGACTTCAGGAACGCCTCGATCTCCCGCGGCCGGAAGTCCGCCACGGGGGCGCCGTCAAGGAGCGACGCCAGCTTCCCCTTGTTCACCTTGCGCATGATGAGGCGCCGCTGTCGCCCGTGGCGCAGGTCGTTGATCTCGACGAAGCCCATGCCGCGCCGGTAGCCGCACTTGTTCATGTGGAACGTGGTGCGCCACTGGTCGAGGACGGCGGCGCCGTCGGGTCCCGCCAGCGAACTCGGGGGATACAGGTGGCTGAACAGCCGCCATTGTCCGATCTCGGTGCCGAGGTCCAGATCCCAGTCGACGGAGAGACCGTGCCCGGTCATCTCCCGTACGTGGGTGAGCCCGCGGACCGCCTGCTGATCACTGCCGGGATCGCCTTGGCCGAGGACCACCGGCCGGGGGAGGGCGACGTGCTGAGTGCCCCGGGCTACCAGGTCCGACACGGTGTGCACGGCGGTGTCCTCGTACCGCTCCTCTCCCATGTAGATGCCGTCCCTCGCCCGGGTCTCCTCGTCCCGTTCCCGCCAGCACCGGAGCGCCGTCGCCGCAGTCGTCCGCGGCATCCGGCCCACGGGGTCGTGGAGCAGTCCGGGCACCAGCGCCGGACTGCCGTCGTTGGTCACCCAGCGCATCAGGTCCTGGTTGGCGGCGTACGGGACGACGTGCACGGTCTGGCCGCCGTCCTCGAAGAGCAGCCCCAGCGTGCGCCACTCGGCGAGCAGGGCCGACACCTCGTCGGCGGTGACGTGGTGGTCGGCCGCCCGGAGCTTCTTGAGCAGCACCTCGCCGGTGCACGGCTGGTCGAGGAGCCGGAAGGCGGCCATCTCCCAGGGCTCTTCGATGCTCAGGGTCCGCCACGCGAAGCCGGACCGGGTGTTCGTCAGGACGATGGAGTCGGTCAGGTCGCACTGCGTCAGCCGCCCCCGGGGGAACTCGTGGCGCCAGGTCTCGACGGCCTTGTCGAGGCGCTCCGCCTGCGTGGCCGAGATGCCTTGGTGAGCCGCGTCGAACACGTAGGCCATGTCGCGGAGTTCGGATTCCGGGAGGTCGTATATCACCGCGTAATGAGCGGCGGGACTCAGATCGCCGAACCCGAGTTCCGGACGGTTGAAGTAAGGGCTGAAGCGTTCGATCGCTATACGAGTGACGCCGTTCGGCGGGGCGAGGTGATGGACGGCAGGGAACTGGTCGATCACCGGTTCGTAGTCCTCTTCGGTCTCGTCCGGAAATCCGTAGAGGTAGTTCCACACGACGCCGAGGCTCACCGACTCCGCGTCCCTGAGCATGCGGACGTTCTGACAGCCGGTCACCCCTTTGTCCATCAGCTTCAGGACCCGGCCGTTCAGGCTCTCGATGCCGGGTTGTACGTAGTGGATGCCGGCGGCGACGAGCGAGGCGAGCTGCTCGCGGCGCATGTTGGACTTGATCTCATAACTGATGCGCAGATCGCACTCGGACTCCGCGAGTTTCGGGACCACCGACCGCAGATAGGCCATGTCGAGAATGTTGTCGGCGACGGCGACGTTGAGCACCCGGTGACGTTCCGTCATCGCGAGCAGTTCGTCGACGAAGCGGTCCGGGCTCTTGCTGCGGAATTCCATGAACGAACCGTTGAGCCCGCAGAAGGTGCAGTGATGCTTCTGGCCCCACCAGCAGCCGCGCGAGCTCTCCACCACCAGGTGGGGTTCGGCCATGGCCCCGGCGCGGGAGGCCGCGTGCTGCTCGAAGTAGTCCGTGTAGTCCGGTGTGACCAGCGCGGACGCGGGCAGCGGCGCCGCGCTCATGGCATTGGCGTGCGACGTGCCCTCGGCGTCGCGCCAGCAGAGTCCGGGTATCTTCGCGGGGCTCGAACCGTCGCGAAGGCAGGCGAGCAGCCGCGTGAACGACACTTCGCCCTCCCCGCGATTGATGTAGTCGATGAAAGGGAAACCGCGGTGGAGCGCGGCACCTTGGGGGCCGTCGCAATTCCCGCCGCCCAGCACCACGCACACCTCGGGCGCCAGCTTCTTGATGAGCCGGGCCGCGGCGAGCACGGCGCTGTTCTGCGCGAAGGTCGTCGAGAGACCGACGACGTCGGGCCGGTCGGCGAGAATGCGGGTGACGAGGGATTCGATGTACTCGGGGGCGAGCGCGTGCAGTTGCTGCCCCTTGACGAGCATGTCACCCGGCACGGATTCCGCCACGAGGTCCGCGAACTCGGAGTTGCGCCACTGCGGATCGTCGTACAGCGCGGAGGAGAAGATCCATTCGCTGTAGCCGGTGAAGTAGGAGTCCCAGCAGAAGTTGTACTCCTCGCGCGTCAGGCCCGCTCGCTCGGTGATCCAGTCGAGATAGTCGAGATTGGCGTTCACGACGTCGACACGGCTGTCAGGAAACTCGTCCGCGACGCGTTGCTTGAGGATTCCCAGAGCCAAGGAAGGGAAGTCGATAGAGGCCCAGGGCATATTGACCAGCGTGATGTGCACCGTGTGACTCCTTCAGCGTGACGGGCGAATGGCCGGGAGCGGTTCGTCGCACATGACACCGGCATCCGCGACGGCGAGTTTGTCGAGCAGGGACCGGCCCCGCGCACTGGTCGCCGTCAAGGGACCAGCCGGCGCGGCGCTTCGGGTCACGTGGTTCTTCGGCAGCGAGTAGATCTGCTCCCGCACCGGATCGGCCAGCAGAAGGGAACCGCCGCCGGGGCCGCCCGTGCCGCGCGGCGCGAGCCGGTCCGGAGCGCACCGGATCCACGGATGCGGGCGTAGCGCCATGTGCCGCACCGGGGCCCGAGCCCCTGTCTCCGCGGATCCGGCCGGGGCCGCGGAGATCCGGCGCATGCCGTCCTTGAGCCGCCGGAGCATGTCGGGGCGCCCGGGTCCGCCGATGACGGTATGGCGCTTGCCGACCCTGCCGCCCAGGTAGTTGAGTTCGCGGTTGTCGGCGAACGACCCGGAGCCGTCGAGGACCACGCCGAATTCCTGCGGATCGGCCACGAGACGGGTTCCTGGTTCGGCCACCATGAGTTCGAACGCGTCGATGGCGAACTTCTCACGGTTGCGTTCGAGGAAGCGGAGCGAGTCCTCGTACTCCTCCTCGGTCTCGTCCAAGAGGCCGCCCATGACCGAGAGGTTGACCCGGATGTCCGCCGCCGCGAGGTTGTCGAGGACGGCCTGGAAGTCCTCGGCCCTGACACCCTTGTCCAGTCGGTCGAGCAGCCGCTGGGTGACGCCCTCGTACCCGACGGCCATGCCCTCGCAGCCGAGGTCGGCCAGCTCCTGGCAGAAGGCCGGATCGAGCAGGATCGGTTCCAGCCGGTTGCGGGTGTTGAAACGGACACGAAGACCGCTCTCGCGCACCAGGCGCATCGCGCGGGCGAGCAGTCGCAGGTTCGTGTTCTCGTCGACCACGGTGACGAAGTCGATCCCGGTGCTCTCGACGATCCTGCTTACCGTGTCCGCCAGTTGTCTCGGGGAGGCCTGCTGATAGGCCCCGCGTTCGAGAGAGCGGTTTCCATAGGAACAGAAGACGCAGCGACCCCAGTAACAGCCCACGCAGGACACCATGGAGAGGACAACGGTGTCATTGAGATAGGAATGCACCTTCAGTCCGTCGTAGTCGGGCGCGCCCAAGTCCTTGAAGCGGAGAGCGGGCGGTCGGCCCGGCGCTGTCGCGCCTTCCTCACTCAGCCACCTCATTCCCGGCACATCGGAGCGCGGCACGTTTCCGGTGACATGGGCGAGCCACCGTTCGAGGGGTTCCTCGCCCGCCGTGACACAGAGCGCGTCGACCGCTCGGCGCACCGAAGCCATAGCGGCCAATTCGTCGTGGCGCAGCATGACCTGCTGTCCGCCGAGGCAGATGGGAACGCCCGGATGGAGCCGTCGGATCCACTGGGCGATCAGCAGAGCGGGAGCCAACTGGCTGAAGAAGGCGACGGATATGCCGACCGCCCGCGGCGTGGATCTGTCCAGCGCCTCCGTCAGCAATCCGTGCAAGTTCCTGGTCGCGAAGTCGAGGGAGGCGACCTGCGGTTCGGAGAGCCGGAGCACCCCTCGGTCCAGCGCGTCGAAGTCGTCCCACACCTGCGACAACGCCGATTCGCGCAGCATCAGTTGGGCCGCCTGCCGGGCCAGTCGCACCGCACGCACGGGGCCGAGGCGAGGTGCCGGTTTCTTCGCCACGACGAAGTCGCGCATCTCGTCGAAATGCTCCAGTGCGGCATCGGCCACCACCGCTCGGTACCAGGCAGGCAGATCCTGCGCCTCGTCGATGGTGTCGGCCTGCTGTTTGAGAGCCGGGGCGTCCAGAAGTCGATGGACCAATTCGATGCCCAGATCCACTTGATGCGCGCTGTAGCCGAACCGGCGGACGTGACCGGCGAGATAGGGCAAACTCAGATACGGAAAGAGAGTTGCCTCCGTCAGCGGCGGAAAGAGCAACAGAAGATCCATGCCGTCCGTCCTGATCCGGACGGTGGAGCCGACCGGGTACGCGAGGTGCTGAAAGCCGGGTAGCGGTGCGTGGGTAACGGAATTCTCAAGGAGCTCACAAGTGGGCGGAACTCCGCCCTCGCGAAGGTCAGGCACCCGATATCTACCGCGGGACCGCAGCAGCGCCCTTGCCCTTCCGGTATTCCGGCGACGTGCACGACGCCGGAGAATGTGGAAGACCTTGTGAGCTCCTCATCAAGCGATTCGGTCAGACGGTCAGCCCGCGGCTATGTCCGAGGACCTGTCCGCATTCTTGGCGATGTAGTTATAGGCCGTGGACGAGCCGCTGACCTGCAGCTCGTCCATCTCGAGCACCTCGAGTTCGCCAAGGTCGCTGTCGATCTCGGTGTTCATCTCGATGTCCATGGAACCTCCATACGCGAGGGGAACAAGAAACTGGAGTGTGTTTCTGGGACTTCAGTCCTCGAACAGACTCGCTGTGACGTTTCGCCATGGTCAAGGGCGCTATCGAGCCATGGTCGTGGGGCAGACGGGCGTGGTTGACGCGAGTCGTCGGTGCTGCTCCCCGCCTCGAATCCTGTTCGGCAGGGAAGCCCCTGTCGTGGTGGTTCCGGGCAGGCGGGAAGAGCCCGAGAAGCGCGTGAGAACTCGCGGAGATGAGCGAGAACCGCAATTGGACGGCAGGGGAAAACCGGCTCCGACGCCACCCCGTGCGGAGGCCTCGTCGCTGGTCAGAGGTGTCCGTGTTGGGAATCGCGAGTCATCCGCCCCGCAACCTCACGCGACGGCAAGCGTCTTGCACCTCCGAAGACCGACCGGGCCGAAATACGGGCCCGTTCCCACGAGTTCTGTCTCTCAGCCAAGTGTCCGGCGAAGAGCGCTCTCAGCAACGGCCGCCTCTGGACCCCGTGTCCGGATGTCACCGCTCGCCGTCGGCCAGCGGGAGGCGGTCCGGTCGTCGAGGGGGAGCGGAACCCCTGGCCCGACCTACCCGTTGAGCGGTTCAGACGACACCGTTTATCGGATCGGCGATTCAGTCCCACTGCCTGAACTTGGACGAGCAGATAGGGCGCACGAGAGTGGGATGGCTGCGTGGGTGGTCCGGTGCCACCATCGGTCCGGAGTCGCAACGCACAGGAGGTACCGAGGCATGTCCCCATCCGTACTGACCGTCGGACTTGATCCCACGCTGGTGGACGATGCGCCCTCGTCACGGGCGGCGTTCCCCGAGCTCAACGCCGAATTGGTCCGGGCCGGGGTGGCCGCCGAGCGGGCCCGGCTCGAGGAGCTCGGCTTCACTGTGGACCTCTGCCTGCTCGACTACGGCCGCACGGCTGAGGCGGTCTACCGTGCGGCGCTGTCCGCGAAGGACTACGACATCGTGCTGATCGGCGCCGGCATCCGGCTGGACCCGGTACTGACCCCGCTTTTCGAGGTCTTGGTCGACGCCACCCGCGAACTGGCACCCCGCGCGAAGCTCTGCTTCAACGTGAGCCCGACGACGACGGTCGAGGCCGTCCAGCGCTGGTGGCCCGAACGCAAGCCGCTGATCTAGTACGTCATCCGGACGTGCCCGCCAGTGGTGGGCAGGGGGAGGAGCAGCGGCGGACTGGGGTAGGGGCGTGGTCGGTCGGGCGGGCCGTGTCCAGGGGCGACGAAGGGGTGCCGCTGTCGTAGACCGTGTGTTGGAACCTTCGGTCTCCTGCACGAGGGAGGGCGTGCGGGCCCTGGACGTCGCACGGGAGGACGACACCCAGGGCACCACCTCATGGCAGCCCACCACCGCGAACGCGCCGCCGAGCCCGCCATCGCTTCCGTGATCGACGCTCTGGGCCACCTCAAGTAGCGGAACGTCTCGATTCAGTTGTGCGACGTCAAAGAGCCCTGTTCGGAGGCCCGGAGGACCTTGACCGCCTTGTCGAAGGCCGAGTCGCGGTTCTTCTCGAACTCCTTCTGGGTGAACACCGGCGTACGCAGGTGCGGCGGGATGCCGGGGCCGTCGAAGGTCCCGCCCGAGCTGGTCAGGAACTCCTCGTTCGGGAGCCCGACTTTCATGCCGTTGGGAAGCTCGCGCTCCAGTACGTCGGAGAAGACGCCCTGCGTCGCTTCCCCGATGCGGACCGTCCTGCCGGGGCGGTCGATGAGGGCCTGCGTGAAGGTCTCGCCCGCGCTGACCGTCGAGCCGCTCGTGAGGAGGGCGACGGGGCCCGTGTAGCGGGGGGTGTCGCGCGCGGGCCGTACGGGGATCGGCTGCGGGCGGGTGTACTGGGTGCGCTTGCGGTAGGCGAGGTACGGCTTGTCGGTCAGGCGCTCGGCGATGTGCAGGCCGAGGGAGTCGTAGCCGCCGCCGTTGACCCGCACGTCGATGATCAGCCCCTTGAGGGAGGCCGTGCGCGCAGGGGTGAGGGCGGTGTCGAGGGCCTTGTCGAGTGCGGCGAGCTGCGCGGCGTACGTGGGGTCCTTCTTGTCGTAGCCCGCGAATCCGGAGATGCGCAGATAGCCCTGCCCGCCGGGCAGGTCCGCGTAGCTGATCCGGCCGCCCGCGAACTCCTGCGGCTTGTGACCCTTGAGGTCACGCCGCACGATGTGGTCCTTGACCTTGGTGTCCAGCTTCTCGCCGGGCACGGTCGTCCCCGGGCGGACCTGGTAGAACCGGTGATCACCGTCGATGACGCCGACATGCGCGTCGTACAGCGGCCTCACCATCTCGCTGAAGACGGCGAAGAGTTCGTCCCGCGTCGTGTCGGCGTGCACCTTGGGCCGGTAGGTGTCCCGTACAGCATGCCAGTCGATCCCCTTGGCGGCGAAGAAGGGGTAGTTCTCCTCGAAGGACTGCCAGAAGACGTCGAACGCCGTCACCGGGTCCTCGGGCATCGTGTGGTCGCAGCCCGCGGGGAGTTCCGCGACGCGCCGCAGTTGCCGGTCGCCGGCCGATCCGGCCACGTGCAGGGAGCCGCGCCGCGCGCCTTCCTGCCGGACGGTGAGGATCGTCCCGTCGGCGGCGCGGTACTCGCCATGCGCCGTCCGCCGCGCGGAGAAGCCCTTCACGCAACTGACGTCCGTGGTCTGGTACTCCCGCATGCGCCCGCCATCGACGGCCAGGACGGCGCCGTAGCCCTCCATGCGCCAGAGCCCCTCGACGGACGCCGACCGCGGGGCCGCCCGCTCCGTAGCCGAGGCGGGCGCCATCGCGCCGCCCGCCAGGACCAGAGCAACGGCGGCCGTCACGGCCTGGGAACTCCTGTGTCGCACGGCTTCCTCTTTCTGTACGCGATTCTGTACGTGCGTTCTGCGCGCGAGCTGCTTCAGGGATCCACGATCGCCGAGAGACCAGGCCGTGAACATCCGGCGGGCCGGAGGGGCGACAGGGGGATAACCCCCTGGCCGGAAGCCGCCCTCGTACTCGTTGCGGTCGCTCACCTCAGGGCTGCACCGGTGCGGTTCTGTCTGTGCCGCTTGTCGGGGGGGGCGTTGCCCCCGGTGAGGACCAGACTGTATCGTTTCTCGATAACATCGTTTTTCGATAACATCGATGATCGATAGCTAGGGGGCAGTCATGGTCGAAGGTCGCAAGTTGCTCGAACCTCTCTTCAGCACAGTGTCAGTGGCACTTCGTGTGGTGGTCGGCGTCGTGGTGGTGGGCTTCGTCCTGAGCCTGTTCGTCGATGGGGTTCACTTCAGCTGGGTCGGAGGCGACGTATGCGTCACCGCCGAGGGGACATCCGGCAGTTCACGTAGCGCTGACGTCATGTTTGGCGCACGCGAAGGGGTAGATGTCTCCTCAACTCCCAGGTACTGCGCCTCGGACCCGTCAAGTAGCCAAAGAGCCCTCGACGCCCTCCGCACTCTGCCGTCGTTCACCTTGATGATCGGCGGGCTGTTTCTGCTCAACAGGCTGCTCAAGGGGGCGATCCGAGACGGGGTCTACGCCCCCCGGACCGCTTCTCGGCTTCGGGTGCTCGGCTGGTCGCTCCTGCTCGGCAGCCTGGCGGTCGAGGTCACTCAGGCCATCGCTCAATCGGCCCTGCTCGCGACACTTGCCGATTCGGACATGGCCTCGGTCGGCGACATGTGGCAGATCCCCTTCTTCTCCATTTTCACCGCCCTGGGACTGCTCACCTTCGCGAGGATCGTGCGGGCGGGTGTGGTGATGCGCGAGGAAATCGAAGCCACCATCTGATGGACGCGGCAGGTGTCACAGAAGGCCACTCCATCGAAGTGCACCTTGACCGCCTCCTTGCGGAACGGGGGATGACGCTCGCCGATTTGGCGGCCCGGGTCGGCGTGACCAACGTCAACCTCTCCATCCTCAAGAACGGGCGAGCGAAGGCCATCCGCTTCACCACGCTCACCCGCATCTGCGAGGCACTGAGCTGTCAGCCGGGCGACCTGCTCAGCCACAGGCCTGATGACGGCTGACAAGCGAACGACGGAAACCGTGTTCCGCAAGCAGATCCGCCCCGTGGCCCAGACCGGAGTTGGACCTCTGACCTGCACGCACCGGTCACCGGTACCGACCGGACCGTTTATCGGATTGGTAAAGAACCGTCGCCGCACCTGTCGCACGGAACCCCGTGGCGCAAAGATCCCTCGTACTGATCGAACGAGCTCGAACCGATGTGCGGGAGGCCCCACTTGCGACGGACCCCAGGAAACAGACGGACGGCGGTGCTCGGTACCGCGGGCACCCTGGTCACGGCCACGCTCGTCGCGGGTGCCATGGCCGCGCCCTCGGCCAACGCCGACGCGGGTGCCCATTCCGGCAAGGACCGTGAGGCGCGCGGCGTCGCGCTCGCCGCGCAGCGCGCCGCCCAGGCCGGCGTCGACTGGCGGGACTGCCCCGCCGACTGGGGGCTCGAGAAGCCGATCCAGTGCGGCTGGGTCACCGTGCCGCTCGACTACGCGAAGCCCAACGGCAAGAAGATAAAGATAGCCGTCGACCGCATCGGCAACACCGGGACGAAGAAGGAGCGCCAGGGCGCCCTCGTCTATAACCCGGGCGGCCCCGGCGGCTCGGGCATGCGCTTCCCGACGCGCGTGACCAAGAAGAACCCGGTGTGGGCCAAGACGGCCAAGGCGTACGACTTCGTCGGGTTCGACCCGCGCGGCGTCGGCCACTCCACGCCGATCTCCTGTGTCGACCCGCAGGAGTACGTGAAGGCGCCCAAGGCCGACCCGGTGCCGGACTCCGAGGCCGACAAGCGCGCCCAGCGCAAGCTCGCAGCCGAGTACGCGGACGGCTGTGCCGAGCGCAGCGGCTGGATGCTGCCGCACATGACGACGCCGAACACCGCGCGCGACCTCGACGTGGTCCGTGCCGCCCTCGGCGAGAAGAAGCTCAACTACCTGGGCGTCTCCTACGGGACGTACCTGGGCGCCGTCTACGGCACGCTCTTCCCCTCGCACGTCCGCCGCATGGTCGTGGACAGCGTGGTCGACCCCTCCCGCGAGAAGATCTGGTACCAGGCCAACCTGGACCAGGATGTCGCCTTCGAGGGCCGCTGGAAGGACTGGACCGCGTGGGTCGCCAAGAACGACGCCACCTTCCACATCGGTGACACCCAGGCCAAGGTGCAGCAGCAGTGGGAGAAGCTGCGCGCCACCGCCAAGAAGAACCCGATCGGCGGCGTCGTCGGCCCGGCCGAGCTGACCTCCTTCTTCCAGGGCGCGCCCTACTACGACTCGTCGTGGGTGCCGGTCGCGGAGACCTGGAGCAAGTACCTCGCCGGTGACACCAAGACGCTCGTCGACGAGGCGGGCCCCGACATGTCCGACACCGCGGGCAACATCTCGTCGGAGAACGGCAACGCCGTCTACACCGCGGTGGAGTGCGCCGACGCCAAGTGGCCGACCAGCTGGCGCAAGTGGGACCGGGACAACACCCGCCTGCACAAGGAGTACCCGTTCCTGACCTGGTCCAACGCGTGGATGAACCTGCCGTGCGCCACCTGGCCCGCGAAGCAGCAGAACCCGCTGAAGGTCAAGACGGGCAAGGGCCTGCCGGCCGTGCTCATCGTGCAGTCCCAGCGCGACGCGGCCACCCCGTACGCGGGCGCCGTCGAACTACACAAGCGCTTCAAGGGCTCCCGCCTGATCACCGAGAAGGACGCGGGCTCGCACGGCGTCACCGGCCTGACCAACCCGTGCATCAACGACCGGGTGGACAACTACCTGCTCGCGGGCAAGACGGACGCCAAGGACGTGACGTGCGCGCCGCACGCCACGCCCAAGCCGTAACACCCCGCCTCCGGTGGGCCCGTCGGGCCCACCGACCGGCGTAAGGGTGCGCTACTGGGAGATCGCCTCGGTCCTCGGCCCGGCGATCTCCCGGTAGTCCGCCGTCCGCAGCGCCAGCGAACGGTCCAGGCGTGCGGCGTTGAAGAAGATCTCCTCGTGCTCCAACAGCGCCGGATCCACCACGAGTTCGAGCTCGGGGTCGAAGGAGAACGGCAGGATGGTGCCGCTCACGCTGCCCGCGAGCCGCTCCGCCACCTCCTGCGTCGCGAATCCCGCGTACGTCCCGCCGAGCAGCGCCTTGAGCGCGCCCAGGTCGACGCGCCGGTCACCCGGCACCACGGCGAGGACATAGCGCTTCGTCTTCTTGCCGATCTTCACCATCACCACGATGCACTTGGCGGCCTGTTCGAGCGTGTTGCCGCGCAGCGCGCTCACCGCCTCCGTGGCGCCCTCGGCCTCGTGCTCGATGACGCGGTACGTGGCACCCCGCTCGTCGAGGAGACCCACCAGCTTCGTGTACTGCGCGTGCTGCTCGCTCACTCACTTCTCCCGCCGCGCCAACCAGGCGTCTTCCACCGTGTAGTTGAAGAGATCATAGTTCGCGGCCATCTTCGGGAACGCCTCGCGCCAGTCCCGGTCGCGGAGGTGGTCGACCAGCCAACGGATGCTCTCCGCAAGGGATTCGGCGTACGTCGTCACGGGGCGATAGCCCAACTCCCGCTCCGCCGCCCCCATGTCGTACACCACGGGATGCGTGGCGGACCAGGGCGTCACGCCGACGCCGGGCTCCGGCGGCGCGCCCTCCACCAGGACCGTCTCCGACTCGATCCCGAGTACCGCGTCCACGGCGTCGCCGATCTCGGCGACCGTCGGCGCCTCGGGATCGCCCGCGTTCAGCACCCGGGAGCCGGGACGGGCCGCCGCGAGCCGTACGAGCTCCGCGAGCGTGCGCACCCCCACGGGGTGGAAGCGGTTGCGACCACGGTGCGCGAGCACGCGGCGGCGCCTGCCGTCGAGATGGCGTCCCACGAAGTAGAGCTCGCGGGGACCGCGGCAGTACGGCCCGTGGATCGCCCCGGCGCGAAGCAGCGTCACCGGCAGCCGGTCGCCGAGCGCCAGCAGCTCCCGTTCCATCGCGATCTTGCGGGTGCCGTACGTGGCATCGCCCGGCGCCACCGTGGGCTGGCTCTCCGGGAGGGGCACCGGGTACCGGGGAAAGCCGTCGGGTTCCTCCTGGGTGTCGAAACTGCGGCCCTGCCCGTCCGCGTAGACGGCCCCGCTGGAGAGGACCACGGCCGACCCGACACGATCGGTCAGCGCGGCGTACTGCCGGGCATGCGCCGCGGTGAACGCCACCGTGTCGACCACCAGGTCCATGCCGTCGCCGAGCGCGCGGGCGAACTCCGCGTCGTCCTCGCGGTCGAGCCGGACCTCGCGTACGTCCCCCGGCCATCGCTCGTCGCGCCCGCCGCCGCGCGACGCGGCCGTCACCGTCCAGCCGTCCTCGACGAGTGCCTGCACCGTGGGGCGCCCGGTCTGTCCCGTCGCTCCGATCACCAACGCGTTCTTCATGACCGGACCGTATGCCGGGGCCCGCGGCGGGTGAAGGGCGATCTGCTCTCGGCAGAGCGCGGAGCGCGGAGTGCGGAGCGCAGAGCCGGGTCAGCTCAGCGGCATCCGCGGGAACTTGCGCGGCTCCTTGGTGCCCGCCGCCGCGCGCTCGGCCTCCTCCGCCTTCACGACGGCCGCGTACTTGTCGACGTACTCCTGACCGGAGAGGCCGAGGATCGCGTACATGATCTCGTCGGTGACGGCTCGCAGGACCGCCTTCTCGTTGTCCATGCCGGCGTAGCGGGAGAAGTCGAGCGGCGCCCCGAAGCGGATCGTCACCTTGCGGAAATTGGGCACCTTCTGGCCGGGCGGCTGCGCCTCGAACGTGCCGATCATCGCGCAGGGGATCACCGGCACCTGTGCCTTGAGCGCCATCGCGGCGACGCCGACCTTGCCCTTGTAGAGCCGCCCGTCGTGCGAGCGGGTCCCCTCGGGATAGATGCCGAGCAGTTCGCCCTTGCGCAGCACGCCCAGCCCCTCGCGGATCGCCGCTTGGCCCGCCTCCTTGCCGGAGCGGTCCACGGGGATCTGCCCGATGCTGTGGAAGAACGCGGCCGTCAGACGGCCCTTGATCCCGGGGCCGGTGAAGTACTCGGCCTTCGCGAGGAAGGTGATGCGGCGCTTGATGATGGCGGGCATCAGGAAGTGGTCCGAGAAGGACAGGTGATTGCCCGCGACGATCGCCGCGCCGTCCTCCGGTACGTGCTCCAGGCCCTCGATCCTTGGCCGGAACATGAGCCGCAGGAGCGGGCCGAGGATCACGTACTTGAGCAGTAGATAGAACATGACGGCTGCCTTCCCCGTGGACCCGGTGCCGACGCAGAGTAGCCAATGGACGGCGCGGATGCGAGAGCCCGTTCGGGCCCTTGCGCGCGGCCGGGCGGGGGACCGACCGGCGCGGCAGCTGGACGTCCCGTTCCGGCGGAGGGTGCGGTGGCCTCGTCCCGGCGTCCCCGACGCCACAGAACGTCACCGTCCTCCGGAGGATTCGCATGCGCCCGTTCACCGTCGCGGCCGCCGTCCTGATCGCGCTCGGCGCGGCCGTCCCCGCCCATGCCGCGCAGGGCGTCCCCGAGCCGTCGCGCGGTCTCTTCCTGACCGTCTCAGGCTCGGACAACACCTGGATCCGGGGCGTGCTGCTGCGCTGTACGCCGGAGCCCGCGGGCCATCACCCGCAGGCGGCGCAGGCCTGTGCGGCGATCGAGGAGGCCGCGGGGGACTTCGACGCGCTGGCCGGGGATCCGCACGCGTGCACCAAGGAGTTCGACCCGGTGACCGCGAGCGCGACGGGCACCTACGAGGGCCGGGTGATCGGCTGGCAGAAGACGTACCCGAACGCCTGCGCCATGGATGCCGCCACCGGGTACGTCTTCCGTTTCTGACCGGGCGCTTTCCGACCGAGCGGCCGCCGGCCCGGCACCGCGCGGTGCCCGGCTCAGGTGGTGCTGCGGGACAGCACCATCGCGAGCGTGATCAGGCCGAGTACGACCCAGCCGAACCAGAGCCAGCCATTGCTTCCGAGCGCCACCGTGTAGGCCGTCACCATGACGAGGCCTCCGATGGTGAACGCACCCATCGTCTTCGTGGAATCGGGCATCGCACAGCCTCCTCCCGGCAGCCTGGTGCGCCGGGGCGCTGTGGCTGCGGTCCGAAGGCCATCGTCTCCCGCGGAGCCCGTTTGCCGCTAGCGTCCGCGTGCGGCCAGTGAGGCCAGATAGGCGTTGTACTCCTCGAGCTCCTTGTCGCCGTCCCGGTCGGCGGCGCGGTCCTTGCGCCTGGCCTCACGGTCCTCGGACTTGCGCCACTGGAAGAGCAGGGCCACCAGGACCACCACGGACGGGATCTCACTGAACGCCCAGGCGATGCCGCCCGCCGCCTCCTGGTCGGCCAGCGGATCGATGCCGAGCGAGGCGGGCGGGTGCATATAGGTGCCGATCATCGGCTGGGTCGCCATCATCAGCGCGATGCCGAAGAACGCGTGGAACGGCATGCCCGCGAACAGTTCCAGCATCCGGAAGATGTGGCCGGGGCGGTGCGGCCCCGGGTCGACGCCCATGATCGGCCAGAAGAAGACGAGACCCACGGCGAGGAAGTGCACCATCATCCCGATGTGGCCCGCCTTGGAGCCCATCAGGGTGTCGAAGAGCGGCGTGAAGTAGAGCGCGTACAGGCTCGCGATGAACAGCGGGATCGTGAAGGCGGGATGCGTGATGATCTTCACGTACCGGCTCTGGAGCAGCCAGAGCAGCCACTCGCGCGGGCCCTTGTGCCCGCGGGCCGCGACCGGCAGCGCCCGCAGGGCGAGCGTGATCGGCGCGCCGAGCAGCAGCAGGATCGGCGACAGCATGCTGATGATCATGTGCTGCACCATGTGCACGCTGAACATGACCATGCCGTAGTCGTTCAGCTTGGTGCACATCACCAGGAGGACGGTGAGAACGCCGATCACGAAGGAGATCGTGCGGCCCACCGGCCACTTGTCACCGCGCCGCACGAGCCGCAGCACGCCCCACCCGTACAGGGCGAGGGCCAGCAGGCAGCCGATGAGGAAGAAGGGGTCGGCCGACAGTTCGAGGCCTCGCCCCAGCGTGAACGGCGGCAGATCCATGTTCATGCCGTGCCCGCTGTGATCCATCCAGTGGCTCCTGATTCGTGCGGATTGTGCGACGTGTTCGGCACCAGAGTAGAACTGCCCCCGGTCGCTGACGCGACCGGGGGCGGATAGTTCAACAGGTGATGACCTGACCGACGAATGAGGGGACTTAGAGCACGCACTCCGCTTCGGCGTACCGCTCGTCCGGCACGGTCTTCAGCGTCTCGACGGCCTCGGCGAGCGGCACCATCGTGATGTCCGTGCCGCGCAGCGCGGTCATCTTGCCGAACTCGCCGCGGTGCACGGCCTCCACCGCGTGCCAGCCGAACCGGGTCGCGAGGACGCGGTCGTACGCGGTGGGGGTGCCGCCGCGCTGGACATGGCCGAGGATGACCGGACGCGCCTCCTTGCCGAGGCGCTGCTCCAGTTCCAGGGAGAGCTGACGGGCGATGCCGGCGAACCGCTCGTGGCCGTAGACGTCCTTGCCGCCCTCGTCGAACTCCATGGACCCCGCGCGGGGCTTGGCGCCCTCGGCCGCCACCACGATCGCGAACTTCTTGCCCGCGGAGAAGCGTTCGCCGACCTTCGCTGCCAGCTCCTCGATGTCGAAGGGGCGCTCGGGCACGACGATCGCGTGCGCGCCCGCCGCCATCCCGGAGTGCAGCGCGATCCAGCCCGTGTGCCGGCCCATGACCTCGACGATCAGCACGCGCTGGTGTGACTCGGCGGTGGTCTTGAGACGGTCGAGGGCCTCGGTCGCGACGCCGACGGCCGTGTCGAAGCCGAAGGTGACGTCGGTGACCGCGATGTCGTTGTCGATGGTCTTGGGGACGCCGACGATGGGCAGGCCCCCGTCGGAGAGGAGCCGCGCGGCCTTCAGCGTGCCCTCGCCGCCGATCGGGATGATCGCGTCGAGGCCGAGGTCGGCGAGGTGCCCCTTGGCGCGCTCGACGCCGTCACGCAGATGCGCGGGCTGGACGCGCGACGAGCCGAGGATCGTGCCGCCGCGGGCGAGGATGCCGCCCACCGCGTCGAGGTCGAGCTTGCGGTAGTCGCACTCCAGGAGGCCTTTCCAGCCGTCGTGGAAGCCGATGACCTCGTCGCCGTGGTCCACCACCGCGCGATGCACGACGGAGCGGATGACGGCGTTCAGTCCGGGGCAGTCGCCGCCGGAGGTCAGGACACCAATGCGCATAGCCCGGAATACCTTTGCAACGTGGGCCGAGGTCCGGACCACGTCGTCCGGCTGGAATCCCCGCCACCCTATAGGCGTGAGGGGGTTGGTCCGTACCGGGCGTCCGCCTGCTGGACGCCCCCGCTCACATGTGCGGGCGGGGCATCAGGCGGGCTCTTGTGAAGCGCTGTCGCGCGGGCCCGACACGGGCCCGCGCGAGGTTCAGCGGCTCAGGCGGGCTGCTGCTGCGCGGCGTTGATGCGCTCGTTGCGCAGCGCCTCGTACCACCGGTCGTCCGTCGGCGGCAGCGCGTTCACATCGAGGGCCAGCTTCAGGAGCAGGTCCGCGATGAGCGGGTTACGGGCGAGGACCGGGCCGTGCATGTACGTACCGAAGACCGTGCCGTTGTAGGCGCCCTCGGTGCCGTCGCCCGTGCCGTTGCCCCGGCCGAGCCTGACCTGGGCCAGGGGGCGGGCGTTCGGGCCGACGTGCGTGACGCCCTGGTGGTTCTCGAAGCCGGTCAGCTGCGGCAGGCCGAGCTGCGGGTCGATGTCGCCGAGGACGTCACCCACGCACCGGTCGCCCTCGCCGCGCGTGGAGACCACGTCGAGCAGGCCGAGGCCCGGCTCGCGCTGGCCGAGGTCGTTGATGAACTCGTTGCCGATGATCTGGTAGCCGGCGCAGACCGAGAAGACGATCGCGCCGTTGCCCACGGCGCGCTGGAGGCCGCCGTCACGGCGCAGCCGCTCGGCCGCCAGGCGCTGCGGCCTGTCCTCGCCGCCGCCGATCAGGTAGATGTCGCCGGAGGTGGGCACCGGCTGGTCGCTGCGTACGTCGTAGCGCTCGACCTGGAGGCCGCGCTGGCGGGCGCGGCGCTCCACGACCAGGGCATTGCCCTGGTCCCCGTACGTGCTCAGGAGGTCGGGGTAGACCCAGACCAGACGCAGGCTGTTGTCGCTCATGCTCATGTCCTTATCCGGGCGGGTCAGTTGCCGACGCGGCGGCGCAGGTCCTGGAACGCGGTGTAGTTCGCGATGGTCTCGATGCGGCCCGGCGGGGCGAGCTGCACCGCCTCGTCGAGGGACTCGCAGACCCGGAAGTCCAGGCCCGCGACCTCCAGGCGCACCGCGAGGTCCAGCTTGCGGTCGCCGAGCACGAAGATCGGGTGGCCCGCGAGGCGGGTGTAGTCCACGTCCCACAGCCAGGAGGTGTCCGTGCCGTCCGCGCCGCGGGCGTTGACGGAGAGGACCACCGGGGTCGGCGGCGGGTCGATCAGCGAGAACGTCTCGAGCCAGCCCGCGGGGTTCTTCGCGAGCAGCAGCCGCAGATCGCGGCCCTGGAACTGGACGACGTCATAGCGTCCCGCCACGGCCTGCACCTGGTACATGCGCTCGAGGGCCACCTGCGGCGGCACCCCGAAGACGGCGGCGACGGCGGCCGACGAGGCCGCGTTGGCCTTGTTCGCCCGGCCGGGGAGCTGGAGGTGGATCGGCCAGGCCGAGCCGTGCGGGTCCAGGACGTGGTCGCCGGAGAGCACCCAGCTGGGCGCGGGGCGGCGGAAGCCGCACTCGCCGCAGAACCAGTCGTCCCCGGGGCGCTGCATGACGCCGCCGCAGGACGGGCACGACCAGGCGTCGTCCTTCCACTCCTGGCCCGCGGCCACCCACACCACGTTCGGCGAGGAGGAGGACGCCCAGACGACCAGCGGGTCGTCGGCGTTGGCGATGATCACGGCCTTGGAACCGGACAGGCCTTCGCGCCACTTCTCGGCGAGCATGCGGGTCTCCCCGGCGCGGTCCAGCTGGTCGCGCGAGAGGTTGAGCAGCGCGATCACCTTCGGGGAGACGTCACGGGCGACGCCCGCGAGGTACTTCTCGTCGACCTCGATCACGCCGTACTTGGCGTCGGAACCGCCGGCGAGCGCCGAGGTGATTCCGGCGGGCATGTTCGCACCGAGTGCGTTCGAGACGACCGGGCCGCTGGCCCGCAGCGCCTCGGCGATCAGCCGCGTGGTGGTCGTCTTGCCGTTGGTGGCCGACACGAGGACAACGTCCAGGTGAGTGGCGAGCCGACCGAGCAGTTCGGGGTCGAGCTTGAGCGCGACCTTGCCGCCGATCACCGATCCGCTGCCGCGGCCCGCCGCGCGTGACACCGCCGCGGCCGCCTTGCCCGCCGTCACGGCCAGCTTGGCCCGCGGCGACAGCGGGTCCGTGTTGCCTGACATCTGTCGAGATCCTCCTTGCGTACGGCGCCGCGCCTGCCCCCGGCATCGTTTCGACCTCAGCCTATCGAGATCCACTGACAAGCCCGAACCGCGGCACCACCTCGGCACCGCTCCATCCCCTGGACCGTACTCTTGCCGCCATGCGACACGGCTCGATCCCGGGCGCCTTCGGGCGCGTACGACCCCTGACCCTGCTCGGTGACCCCGTGCTGCACACGCCCTGTGAGGAGGTCACCGACTTCGGACCCGAACTGGCGGAGCTCGTCGAGGACATGTTCGCCACGATGTACGCGGCCCAGGGCGTGGGCCTCGCCGCCAATCAGATCGGCGTCGCACGACGGGTGTTCGTCTACGACTGCCCGGACGACGAGGATGTCAGGCACCTGGGGCACGTCGTCAATCCGCGCCTGGTCGAGGCGGACGGCGTGAGCGTGCGCGGCCCCGAGGGCTGTCTCTCGCTGCCCGGACTCGAAGCGGGCACACCGCGTTTCGACCACGCCGTGGTCGAGGGCGTGGACGTGCGCGGGGAGCCGGTGACCGTGCACGGGACCGGCTGGTTCGCGCGCTGTCTCCAGCACGAGTGCGACCACCTGGAGGGCGGCGTCTACACCGACCGCGTCACCGGCTGGCGGCGGCGCAGGGTGCTGCGGGCCGCCGCCAAGGCCTCCTGGAACGCGAACGGGGAGTGACGTGCGGGGCGGGGCCCGGTCAGAAGCCGGGACCGCCCACGCGGTTGCCCGCCGCGGCGAGCCTGCCCCACAGCAGGTCCGCCAGGCTGCTCACCAACTCGGCGCGCGAGCACGGCCGTTCGCCGAGCCACCAGTCGCCCGCCGCGTGCATCATGCCGACGATGCCGTGGCCCCAGACGCGGGAGAGTTCGGCGCCGCGCGGGCCGAGGTCGACGCGTTCCTCGATGACCTCGGCGAGCTCCTCGCCGAGGCGGCGGAGCAGCGGTGCGGAGTGCAGACCGACGTCGAAGCCGGGTTCGCCGGGGGAGGGGGCCTCCGACGGATGCATCAGGAACCGGTAGACCTGCGGGCGGGCCTCGATCGCCGCGAGGTAGGTGTCGAGCGTCGCCTCGACCCGCTCCCTGCGCTCGGCGGGCGCGTCGAGCGCGGCCCGCAGCGCTTCGAGGAGCGCGTCCGTGTGCCGCTTGGCGAGCGCGGCGTAGAGTCCGCCCTTGTCGCCGAAGTGCCGGTAGAGGATCGGCTTGGTGATGCCCGCCTCGGCCGCGATGGCGTTCATCGAGGCGCCGGGGCCTTCGCGGAGCACCACCCGGTCCGCGGCTTCGAGCAGTTCCCGTCGCCGGTGCTCGGCGGACCGCTGCTGATCGGTCCGCTGCGTGGTCTCCATGGCTTCTCCCCGCCCGTGCTGATTCGGTGACGCACGCGCAACGTAACACCCGGCGAGCTGTGCGCATCGAACGGGCTGCCGGGAGTTGACATGGGCTACTGGTCAGTAACAGACTTCGGTTACCGCAAGTAACGCCGCAGTTGATCGCTGGTCCTGGAGGGGTCATGGCCGAGTTCACCATGGAGCTCAACGACGAACAGAAGGAGGTCCGGGACTGGCTCCACGGTTTCGCCGCCGATGTGATCCGCCCCGCGGCCGCCGAGTGGGACGAGCGCGAAGAGACCCCCTGGCCCATCATCCAGGAAGCGGCGAAGCTCGGGATCTACTCCCTGGACTTCTACGCCCAGCAGTTCTTCGACCCGTCGGGCCTCGGCATACCGATGGCGACCGAGGAGATCTTCTGGGGTGACGCGGGCATCGGCCTGTCCATCATGGGCACCGGTCTCGCCGCCGTGGGCGTCCTCGCGAACGGTACCGAGGAGCAGATCGGGACCTGGATCCCGCAGATGTACGGCGACGTGAACGACGTGAAGGTCGCCGCCTTCTGCTCCTCCGAGCCCGACGCCGGTTCCGACGTGGCGGCGATGCGCACCCGCGCCGTCTACGACGAGGCCAAGGACGAGTGGGTGCTCAACGGCACCAAGACCTGGGCGACCAACGGCGGCATAGCCAACGTCCACGTCGTCGTCGCGGTCGTCGACGCCGAGCTCGGCTCGAAGGGGCACGCCTCCTTCATCGTCCCGCCGAACACCCCCGGCCTCGCGCAGGGGCAGAAGTTCAAGAAGCACGGTATCCGCGCCTCGCACACGGCGGAGGTCGTCCTGGAGGACGTCCGCGTCCCCGGGCACTGTCTGCTCGGCGGCAAGGAGAAGCTGGACGAGCGGCTCGCCCGCGCCAGGGAGCGCGCCAAGTCCGGCGGTGAGCGCGTGAAGAACGCGGCGATGGCGACCTTCGAGGCGTCCCGCCCCGCGGTCGGCGCGATGGCCGTGGGCACGGCGCGCGCGGCGTACGAGGAGGCCCTGGAGTACGCCAAGACCCGTACGCAGTTCGGCCGCCCGATCATCGACAACCAGGGCATCGCCTTCCAGCTCGCCGACATGCGCACGCAGATCGACGCGGCCCGCCTGCTCGTGTGGCGTGCCTCGTGGATGGCGAGCACCGGCAAGAAGTTCGAGTCGGCCGAAGGCTCCATGTCGAAGCTGTACGCGAGCGAGGTCGCCAAGAAGGTCACCGCGCAGGCCGTGCAGATCCTCGGCGGCAACGGCTTCACCCGCGAGTACCCGGTGGAACGCATGCACCGGGACGCCGCGATCTACACGATCTTCGAGGGCACGAGCGAGATCCAGCGCCTGGTGATCGCGCGCACCCTGTCGGGGATGCCGATCCGCTAGCGCTCGGCTGGGGCGGCGTTACATCCGCGGGTCGGATGTGGCTGGTCGCGCCGTTCCCCGCGCCCCTCTCGGGGTGCGTGTTGCCCGTGAAGCATCCGCCCCTGTCGCCATGGCGACAGGGGCGGTTTCTGTGTGCGGCGCGCGGGGCGATGGGCGAGGTAGGCAGAGAAGCTTGCAAGTTTACCTGTCTATCTCGTACGGTGCGGAACATGAGCGCACACTCCGGTGAACCCACCCCCGAGCAGCTCGCCGCCGACCTGTCGGACGCCGTCCGACGCCTCGTGCGACGCTTTCGCGGCGTGTCGCCGCAGACCGGCCTCAGCCCCTCGCAGCGTTCCGTGCTCGCCCGCCTCGACGGGGCGGGCCCCGACACCACCGCGGGCCTCGCCCGCGCGGAGCTCGTCCGGCCCCAGTCCATGCGGATGACCGTGGCCGCCCTGGAGGAGCTGGGGCTCGTCGCGCGCGCCCCCGACCCCGACGACGGGCGGCAGTCCGTCGTCTCCGTGACCGATCAGGGGCGGCGCACCCTCGCCGACATGCGGGCCGCCAAGCGCGACTGGCTCGCCGCGGCACTCGCCGACGAGCTCGACCCGGCGGAGCGCCGCCAACTGGCCGACGCCGTCGAGCTGTTGGAGCGGTTGGTGCGCAAGTGAGGACGGCCTCGTCCGCACCGGCCAGGCAGACTGCGGACGACCGCCCCGCCTTCGGCGCCCGGCTCACCGCGCCGCTCCTCCTCGGCTCCCTGCTCAATCCGCTCAACACCACGATGATCTCCACGGGCCTGGTGGCGATCGGGCACGACTTCGGCGTCGGCGCCGCGCAGACCGCCTGGCTCGTCTCCGTCCTCTACCTCGCGAGCGCCGTCGCCCAGCCCGTGCTCGGCAAACTGGCCGACGGCATCGGGCCGCGCCGGGTCTTCCTCGGCGGGCTCGCGGTCGTCGTCGCCTCCGGGCTCGTCGGCACGCTGGCCCCGGGCTTCGGCTGGCTGCTCGTCTCCCGGCTGCTCCTCGGCATCGGCACCTCCGCCGCCTACCCCGCCGCCATGGCCGTGCTGCGCGACGAGTCCCGCAGGCTCGGCACACCGACCCCGCGCCTGGTCCTCGGGCGGCTCTCCTTCGCCGCGCTCGGCAGCGCTGCCGTCGGACCCACGCTCGGCGGTCTCCTCGTCGCGACCGCGGGCTGGCGCGGCATCTTCGCCGTGAACGTCCCCGTCGCGCTCCTCGCGTACGGCGCGACGCTGCGCTGGATCCCCAAGGACGCGCCGCGCGGCGAGCGCGCCGAGGGCGGCGGAGCGGGCGGCCTCGACCCGCTCGGCACCCTGTTCTTCACCGGCGCGCTGACCTGCCTCGTGGTCTTCCTGCTCGACCTCAGCCACCCGCTGTGGTGGCTGCTCGCCCCCGTCGTCCTGCTCGGCGCCGTCCTGACCTGGTGGCAGCTGCGCCATCCGCGGCCCTTCATCGACCTGCGGATGCTGGGCACCAACCACGCGCTCGCCCGCACCTATCTGCGCCACGGGCTCAGCTACCTCGTCGTCTACTGCGTCATGTACGGCTTCACCCAGTGGCTGGAGGAGGCCCGCGGCTACGACTCGCTGCACACCGGGCTCGTCATGCTCCCGATGTCCCTCGCCGCGCTGGGCTGTTCGCTCCTCGGCGCCCGAACCAAGGGCATCCGCGCGCCGCTCACCGTCGCCGCCGTGCTCCTGGCCGTGGGCAGCGGGCTGCTCCTGCTGATGTCGGGCTCCACCCCGCTGGCCGTACTGCTCCTTGCGGGTGCCTGCTTCGGCATTCCGCAGGGGCTCATGGGCACCGGCAACCAGGCGGCCGTGCAGCAGTTCGCGCCCGCCGACGCGATCGGGTCGGCCGCCGGGCTCCAGCGCACCGCCCAGTACATCGGCGCCATCACGGCCGCCGGGATCATCGGCCTCGCCTACGGCCGGCAGGCCGACGACGGCGGGCTGCACCTGATGGCCGTGGCCGGCGGCGTCCTCGCCCTGGCCCTCATCGTCCTCACCGTCACCGACCGCGCCCTGCGCCCCGCAGCGGGCAAGAGCGCCACCTCGCACCAGCGCACCATCCCGCACCAGAAAGGCCCGACCTCATGACCGCCACCGTGCTCGACCCCACCACCGCCCTCGTCCTCGTCGACCTCCAGAAGGGCATCACCGCACTGCCCACGGCCCACCCCGCACAAGAGATCATCGAGCGGGCCGCGCGCCTCGCCGACGCGTTCCGCGCGCACGGGCTGCCCGTGGTCCTGGTGCGGGTGACCGGCGGCGCCCCCGGCCGCACCGAAGGCCCCGCGCGCGGCGCCGAACTGCCCGCGGACTGGGCGGAGCTCGTGCCCGAACTCGGCCGTGTCGAGAGCGACATCGTGGTCACCAAGCAGCAGTGGGGTGCCTTCTACGGTACCGACCTGGACCTGCAACTGCGCCGCAGGGGCGTCACCCAGGTCGTGCTCGCGGGCATCGCGACGAGCATCGGCGTGGAGTCGACGGCGCGCGCCGCGCACGAGCACGGCTATCACGTCACCGTGGCCGTCGACGCCGTGACCGACATGGACGCGGACGCCCACCGCAACAGCGTGGAGAAGATCTTCCCGAGGCTCGGCGAGACCGACACGGCGGACGCCGTCGCCAAGCTCATCGGCCGAACGGACCGCTGAGGCCTGACTGCTGGTACGTGTACGGGCCCTCCGACTGGCACACCTACGGGCCTTACGGCTGGTACACGTACGGGCCTTACGGCTGGTACACGTACGGCGTGGTCGTGCACAGCGTCGCGAAGCCGAGCCTGTCCAGGATGGGGCGGCTGTCGGCGGAGGCGTCGACCTGAAGGTAGCGGTAGCCGCGCTCGGAGGCGATGCGGGCCCGATGGGCCACGAGGGCGCGGTAGATGCCCTTGCCGCGCCACTGCGGCGCGGTGCCGCCGCCCCAGAGTCCGGCGAAGTCGGTACCCGGGCGGAGCTCCATCCGGGCGCCGCACACCGGCAGTTCACCGGCCATGGCGACGACCGCGACGATGTCGTCGGGCGCCTCTTCCAGCTGGGCGAGCACGCGCTTGCCGATCCGTTCGGCGAGGGCCGCGTCGTCCTCGCCGAACGCGGCGAGATGTGCCCGGGACAGCAGTCGCACGCCTTCGGCGTCGGTCACCGGGAGCAGGTGGATGCCCTCGGGCAGCTCCGGGCCCGCGGGCAGGGCGTCGGCCTCGGCGACCATCACGGTCTCGGTGGGTTCGGCCACGAAACCGGCCGCGAGCAGGCGCTGGCCGAGGTCCGCGGGCTCGTCGTGGGAGTGCAGCTTCCACTCGAACTCTCGCCCGGCGGCGGTGTAGTCACGCACTTGCCGGGCGATCACGCCATCGGCCGTGGCCGCGTCGATGTCGGCCCACAGGACGCCGTTCCAGTCGTGCGCGGAGCCGACGTGCCGTACGACGCCGTCGATCCGCTCGATCCGCGCGGTGGCACTGTCGCTGCGCGCGTCGCGCCGCATCTGCCAGTCGTACGCGGCCAGCACTCTCTCTTGATCCATGCGCGTCACTTCAACAGGGCCGCCGCGGTGCGGCAACCCAATATCGGCGGGTGTCAGGGCCCGGCCTACGCGTGCCAGCGGCAGCGCAGCGCGGCGGCGGCGAAGCCGGGGCCGAAGGCGACCGTGGCGCCGTGCGCGCCGGCGGCCGGGGGCTCCGCGTGGGTGCGTTCCAGGACGCGCAGGACGCTCACGCCGCCGAGGTTGCCCTCGTGGGCGAGCGTGTCCAGGGAGTGCCGTGCCGCGTGCTCGTCGAGGCCGAGGCCTGCCGCGGTGTCGGTGATGATGCGGGGGCTGCCCGGGTGGATGACCGCGAAGTCGAGCGCCTGCGGGCCGTACCACTCCCGCAGGCGTGGCAGGACGTCGCCCGCGGCCGCCAGTGCCTTCTTGGTGGAGTCGAAGTGGATGCCCGCCGCGCTGATCCGCCCGCGCTGGCGGTCCAGGCTGTCCGGCAGGACGTACTCGAAGGTGCCCTCGATCGCCAGGCCGGGGCCCAACGGGGTGTCGGTGACGATCGTGGCGGCGGCCGAATCTCCGAAGAGGGCCTTGTAGATCATCGACTCGATCGATGTGTCGCCGTGTTGGTAGATGGCCGAAAGCACCTCCGCGGCGACCACCAGGACCTTGCTGCCGGGACGCGCGGCGATCAGGTCGGCGGCCCGGATGAGGGCCTGTGTGCCGCCGGGGCAGGCCACCGTGGCGAGCGCGACGCGGCGGACGTCGGGGCGCAGCCCGAGGCGTGCGACGAGATGGACGTCCAGGTTGGGGACCGACCAGCTCGTGGTGTGCGTGGTGACGATCGCGTCGATGTCCCGCGCGGCAAGCCCTGCCGAGTCGAGCGCGGTGAGGGCGGCGCGCTCGGCCATGACCAGGGCGTCTCCGAACGCCGTCCGGGCCCGCTCGCCGACGTCGCCGGTCCCCGAGACGGTGGGGGAGTCCAGCGGGCGCGAGAAGTGACGCGTGTCCACGCCGCAGTTGCCGACGACCCGCAGGATCGCGCGCAGCCGGGGGTGGTCGGCGTGGTGGGTGCTGATGTCGTCGGCTATCTCCGCGGTGGTGACCTTGTGGTCCCCGACGACGGTGTGGGGTCTGAGCACATGGGCGGTCACGAGGCGGCTCCCTCAAGGACTGGCAAAGGGCGGGCGGGGTGATGGCCAAATTACTGCACCTCGCCGTACCTGTTACCCATGGTGCCAGTGCCGAAGGAGAACCTCTTTTCGAGCGCGACGGTCCGGGCGCCACACAGGGCCGAGGACCGGCCGGGCGGCCGTCAGGTCGCCCGGAGGATGCCCGCGCGGGTGTGGGTGCGGTGCTCGCCGGGCTGGAACACCAGGATCATCAGCCGGGAGCCGGGGGCCGTCAGGGGCTGCGCCGCGCACATGGTGACCCAGCCGCGCCCCTCCTGGGCGTGGAGCAGCGGGCGTTCGTCACCGTCCGGATGCGGATGGGAGTTGCCCGCGGCGTAGAGGTCCATGGTCCCCGGCTCGGCGAGGACCTCCTTCTCGATCTGCCGCAGGATGTCGTCGTCGGGGCGGGTGGCCAGCGCGGCGCGCAGCTGCGGCAGCACCATCGGGGCCCAGGCCGTGTCCCAGTCGAGGAGGGTCTGGCGGCCGTGCGGGTCCAGGAGCATCCAGCGCAGGGTGTTCGCGGGGACCTTGCCGTTCGGGAACATGGTGGCGAACCGCTGGTTGTAGGCGAGCATCTCCCAGGAGGCGTCGGTCACATAGGCCATGTGCCGTATCCCGTCGACCGCCTCCTGCCACACCCCCGGCACCTCCTTGCCCGACGACAGGTGCAGGGGACCCGGGGGGTCCTGAAGGAGGGCGTACCGGCAAAGGGACACCCATTCCTGTTCGTTGAGACCGAAGAGGCGGGCGACATCGCGCAGGAGCGAGGTCGGGGGGTTGGGGTAACTGCCGGATTCGAGTCGGTGGTACGTGCCGAACGTGCGGTGCAGCAACTGGTCGACCTGGTGCTGCGACAGGCCCGGTGCGCGTCTGCCCTGACCGGTGGGCCTGGCGAAGCCGTGTGATTCGGGGGCTATGAGGGCGCGTCGTTCGCGGAGCAGAGCGCGGAGCGCCGTCTTGTTCATGGTGGGTAATCCCTCTTGATGCACGCCGAGTTGGAGCGTGATCAGTCTAAATATTCACATCAGCTTTGGTAGTAAACATTGCCCGAAGAAAACGATCAGTCCCTACGGCATCATGGAGTGCGCGAGCTCGTCGACCTGCAGCTTCGATCGTCGACGGGCACGCGGGCACAACTGTGGGGCATCTTGTCCGGGGAGCTCGAGAATGGCTGAAATTCCCCGGCATTGGGTACCCCCTAGGCCTACCGGGCCGATGCGGGAAGCGTGTGGGACGGTTGTTCGTATTCCGATCCGTGTGGTCGGAAACAGGGCAACACAGGATCGCACAGCGGTTCTTCCCGGACCGGTTTCGTAGGTCCACCGGCTGCGGTCGGTGCCGTCACTCGCCATTACGTAGCGGCCACGGTACCGGCCGCCCGTGGTTGTCCCCGGGCGGTTCACGCCGGCGCGATCCGCGCCTCGGCCTCCGCCAGGATCTCCGTGACCCGCAGCCCGAACCGGACGTCGCACGCGTGCGGCGTGCCCGTACGGGCAGCCTCGACGAGTCCGTCGACCGCTGTCCTGAACGCTTCGCCGGGTCCGTCCCAGGACGGCAGTACGACCGTGCCTATCTCCCCGCGCAACTCCACGGTGAGGCCCGCGCACTTCACCGGCGCGGTCAGGCTGAGAGCCGCCGTGCTGGAGGCCCCGCCGGTGTGGCGCAGGATCAGATGGGTCGTGTCGCCCGCACCGCGCGCCGCCGTCACCGACGTGACGTCGCCGAGCACCGGTAGCAGGACGGACAGGGCGTGCGGGCCGACGTCCCACAGTCCGCCGCGGCCCGCCCGCCAGGGCGAGGAGAACGCGGGGTCGCCGCCGTCCGGCGCGTAGAACGAGCCGTACCAGTCGGCCCTGCCGGTGAACCAGCCGGGCGCCGCCGCCTGCTGGGCGACCCAGGCCGAGGTGTTGGGGGCGAAGCGGAGTGTGAAGAAGACCACGGACGCCACGCCTGCCCGTTCGGCGGCCGCCGCGAGGTCCCGGGCCGCTTCGAGCGTCGTCGCGACCGGCTTGTCGAGCAGCAGATGGCAGCCCACGGCGGCGGCCCGCGCGGCGAGTCGCGCCTGGACGTCCGGCGGCACCGCGAACGCCACGGCGTCGCTGGCGGCGAAGAGTTCGTCCACGTCCGCGTACGCCGTCGTGGCGTGTGTCGCGGCGAGCGCGGCGGCCGCGTCGGGGCGGCGGCCCCAGACGCCGCTCAGTTCGACGTCGGGGTGCCCGGCCAGTGCGGGGGCGTGCGTGGCGGAGGCCCAGGGGCCGGTGCCGACCAGGCCGATGCGGAGACGGTTCATGGGCGGCAGTATGACCGAGAGTGCCCGAAGGGGACTTGTCCGGGCCGAACTCTGCCCGAACTCCGCCCGTCTTCCTGGCCGATATGTCGACCGAAGTGTCCGCTTCGTAGGGGAAGTTGTGCGCGGGCCGGTCATCACTCGTCGATTCCGGCGATGTTACGCGTGGTGCCGCAGGGGCGCCTGAGCACGCGTTGCCAAAGCTTTGCCCGAAGGTTGACAGGGCTTGGCGTACAGGCTGTTGTCGGACATTCCGTCCCACTGTGTGCATTCCGCATCGGTCGAGCCGTCGCGCACCGCCCGAAAAGGGTCGTAGCGCCCCCGTTCGGAAAGAAGGAGACGCGGCATGTTCTCCAGGCACATGCCAAGTTCTTCATAGTGAATACCCATTCACCCGCTATGGTGAATTTCAATTCACCTCATGCTCGCGGGGGAGTACGCGTGAAATCCGCTCCGATATCCGGGGAGCCGAAGAGCCTGCGGGCCAGGCTCACCGTTCCCGTCCTGGCCTTCGGCGGCATCCTCATGGCCGTCATGCAGACGGTGGTCGTGCCGCTGCTGCCCGATCTGCCCCGGCTGACCGGCAGTTCGGCAGGGGCCGTCTCCTGGCTGGTCACCGCGACCCTGCTCGCGGGCGCGGTCCTCACCCCCGTGCTCGGCAGGGCCGGCGACATGTACGGCAAGCGCCGTGTTCTGCTCATCGCGCTCGGCCTGATGACCGCGGGCTCGGTGCTCTGCGCGCTGACCTCGGACATCCGGCTGCTGATCGCGGCGCGGGCGCTCCAGGGCGCGGCCGCCGCCGTGGTGCCGCTGTCCATCAGCATCCTGCGCGACGAACTCCCCCCGGCGCGCACCGGTTCGGCGGTCGCCCTGATGAGCTCCACGGTCGGCATCGGTGCCGCGCTCGGCCTGCCGCTCGCCGCGCTCGTCGTGCAGTACGCGGACTGGCACGTCATGTTCTGGGCGACCGCGGGCCTCGGTGCCGGCGGGCTCGCGCTCGCCTGGTGGGTCATCAGGGAGTCGCCGGTGCGTTCCCCCGGCCGGTTCGACTCGTGGGGCGCGCTGGGACTCGCGGCGGGCCTCGTCTGTCTGCTGCTCGCGGTGTCTCAGGGTGGTGAGTGGGGGTGGGGGAGCGCTCCTGTGCTCGGGCTCCTGGCGGGCGCGGTCGTCATCCTCGCCGCGTGGTGGCGCCGCCAACTGCGTACCGAGGAACCGCTGGTGGACCTGCGTCTCGCGGCCGGGCGGAGGGTGGCGCTGCCGCATGTCGCCGCGCTGCTCGCCGGGTTCGCCTTCTACGCCAACTCGCTCGTGACGGCGCAACTGGTGCAGGCGCCCGCGGCGAGCGGCTACGGCCTGGAGCTGTCCATCGTGGCGACCGGCCTGTGCCTGCTGCCCAACGGCGTGATCATGTTGGTCCTCTCGCCGGTGTCGGCCCGGATCTCGACCGCGCGGGGGCCCAGGGTGACGCTCGCCATCGGGGCGGCCGTCATCGCCCTCGGCTATGTCGTACGCATCGTGGACAGCAGGGAGTTGTGGGTCATCATGGTGGGCGCGGCGATCGTGTCGACGGGGACCACCTTCGCGTACTCCGCACTGCCGACCCTGATCCTGCGGGCGGTGCCCATCGGCCAGACCGCGTCGGCGAACGGCGTGAACGTCCTGATGCGGACCATCGGGCAGAGCCTGTGCAGCGCGGCGGTGGCCGCCGTGCTGGTGCGGCACACCAACGTGATCGGCGCGGCGCACGTGCCCACCCTGCGCGGCTATCAACTGGCCTTCGCCCTGGCGGGCACGGTCGCGCTCATCGCCTGCGCCGCCGCTCTGGCCATACCCTCGGACACGGCACCGGAGGCCGGTCGACCGCCCGCGGGGCGCGGGGGGCCCGCCCAGGAGACGGCCCTGGAAGGAACGTGACCATGGCGACCACCGCCTCTTCGACTACGGCGGACCCGTCCCCGACGGCGGCGAGGGCCCCGTCCGCGCCCGCCGGCCGCAGGGGCGCGGAGGCGAGCAAGGCCGCCATCATCCGCGCCGCCCGCCACCTCCTGGCGCGGCACGCGCACGGAGACATCACGCTGAAGGCGGTGGCCGAACGCGCCGGGGTGAGTCCGCCCCTGATCCTCAAGTACTTCGGCAACAAGGACGCGCTGTTCTCGCACGTCATGTCGTTCGAGGAGGACGCGGACGCGGTCTTCGACGCGCCCGTTGCCGAGCTCGGCGCGCACATGGTCCGCCATCTCCTGACCAGCCAGGCCGAGCGCGGAGCCGACCCCATCGTGCGGATCGTCTTCGCCCCGCTCCACGGCGAACAGGGCGACATCCTGCGCGCCAACTTCCGTACGCAGGTGGCCCAGCGCCTCGGCGAACGGCTGCAGGGTCCGGACGCGGGCCTGCGCGCCGAACTGGCCGTGGGCATGCTCCTCGGGCTCGGCGTGATGTACGGCATCGCCCGGGGGGCGTGCCTGCGGGCCGCCGAGATCGACGAGATCACCGAGCGGTACGCGCCTTCGGTGCAGGCGTTTCTGACGCCTGGGTGACCGGCTCCCGTGTGGGGAGCGCGGCGTCGGGGCGGTCGCGCCCGCGCCGTACGACCACCACGGCCGCGAGCCCGACCGCGAGGCCCACCGCCGTCTGCACGCCGAAGGGCTCGCCGAACATCAGGGCGCCCCACAGCGCCGTCACGGGGGCCATCAGGAACATGAGCGTGTTGACCTGGGTGACTCCGGAGCGGCGCAGGATCAGCCAGTACAGGCCGTACCCGCCGAACGTCGAGAGCGTCACGAGCCAGCCGATCGCCACCCAGAACGAGGCCTCGGCGGGCGGCACGACCGCACCGGAGGCCGCCGCGAGGGCCGTGAAGATCACGGCACTGGCCGCGCAGTGCACGGTCATCGAGACCGCGGGCCCCACCGGACGCCGCGCCCGCCGGTCCAGGAACGTCGCCGCCACCAGCGACAGCATGCCGAGGAACGGTACGAGGTAGGCCCACCACGGGGCGTCGCCGCCGCCCGCGAAGTCGGCCGCGGTGACGATGACGACGCCGGTGACGCCGAGCCCGAGGCCGACCCACTGGGTGCGGGAGACGTACTGGCCGAGCAGCGGACCGGCCAGCGCGCCCGCGACGAGCGGCTGGGTGCCGTCGATGAGCGCCGTCGTGCCGCTGGAGACGCCGAGCTGGATCGCGTAGTACACGGTGAGCAGATAGCCGCTCTGGGACAGCGCCCCCACGACTGCCTGCCGCCCTACCGCACGCGCGGTCACGCCGCGCCAGGACGCCCTGGTCAAGGTCAGGGCCACCACCGCGAGGACGACGGCGAGCGGCAGGAAGCGCCACATCAGGACCGTCACCGCGGGGGCGCTCCCGGCGCCCATCTTGGCGCCGATGAAGCCGGAACTCCAGGTCAGCACGAAGGCGATCGACAACAGGACGTTCACGGTGGTCCTCCGCGGCGAAGCAGGTATACAGATCGGTCTACCCGACGCGAGTATACAGATCGGTTTACTATGGAGGCATGAGTGATGGCGTCACGGGTGAGGTGTCCATGGATGAGGGCGAGGGCGTGGGCCGGGAGGGCGGCGGTGGGGCGGCGGGCCATGCCCCGCGTCGCATCGTCATGACGCCCGGCGCGCGCCGGGCCCTCGACGCGGCGGCGCGCCTGTTCTACGCGCGCGGGATCCATGCCGTCGGCGTGGACCTGATCGCCGCCGAGGCCGGGGTGACCAAGAAGACGCTCTACGACCGGTTCGGCTCCAAGGAGCAGATCGTCGTCGAGTACCTGGCCGAGCGGGACGAGCGCTGGCGCGCCTTCCTCGACACGTACCTGGCGGAGGCGGGCCCGGCGCGCGACCGGATCCTGGCCGTCTTCGACGCCTCGCGAGACTGGGCGCGGGACCGGATGGCCAAGGGGTGCGGCATGGTCAACGCGCATGCGGAGATCAGCGACCCCGACCACCCGGCGTATCCGCTGATCATCGGTCAGAAGGCGTGGATGCTCGCGCTGTTCACCGGTCTCGCGCGGGAGGCCGTTCTCGCGCGGGAGGTCGTGCCGTACGAGGCCGGGGCGGACGCGAGCGACGCACGCGCCACCGCCGCGCCCGATCCCGAACGCCTGGGCCGGACCTTGATGTTGCTGCATGAGGGGGCTCTCGTCGCGCACGGCCTGCACGTCTTCCCGGACGCCGTCGGGCGGGCGTGCGAGGAGGCGGACGCACTGCTTCTGGCCGCGGGAGTCCGAGGTTCCGCGGGTATCTGACGGATCGTTGACAAGTCTTTGCGCGTGGCCGGAATGCTCTGTTCCGTGACGTGCCGTGCATCCGCCGGAGTGCGGCGACGGGATCGGGGGCCTTCGCGGAAGGTCGTCTGGCCTTGGCAAAGGGCGGCCGAAATGGTGGGGGTGCGCGGCGCGGGACGGCCGGGCGGGCGTTGACCGTACGTCGGCGCAGGAGCACGCTCCTCAGGTAGGTGCTAGATACATCTAGTTCGCCAACCAGGAGGTAGCGCATGTGTGGCATCACCGGCTGGGTCTCCTTCGACCGTGATCTCCAGGCCGCGTCCGGGACGTTGGACGCCATGACGGAGACGATGTCCTGCCGGGGCCCGGACGACCGCGGTGTCTGGTTCGGCGGGCCCGTCGGGCTCGGACACCGCCGCCTCGCGATCATCGACCTGCCCGGCGGACGCCAGCCCATGACCGTCGAGACACCGACCGGCACGGTCGCCCTCGTCTACTCGGGGGAGACGTACAACTTCACCGAACTCCGCCGCGAACTGGCCGCCCGCGGCCACCGGTTCACCACCGAGTCCGACACCGAGGTCGTGCTGCGCGGCTACGTCGAATGGGGCGAGGCGCTCGCCGAGCGGCTCAACGGCATGTACGCCTTCGCGATCTGGGACGGCAGGCACGACAAGCTCGTCATGATCCGCGACCGGATGGGCATCAAGCCCTTCTACTACTACGAGACGTCCGACGGCGTCCTCTTCGGCTCCGAGCCCAAGGCGATCCTCGCCAACCCGCTGGCCCGCGCCCGCGTCGGCATGGACGGGCTGCGTGAGCTGTTCACCATGGTCAAGACGCCCGGCCACGCGGTGTGGGACGGCATGCGCGAGGTCGAGCCCGGCACCGTCGTGACCGTCGACCGCTCGGGGCTGCGCCGGCACGTCTACTGGACGCTCGAGACCCGGCCGCACGGCGACGACCGGGACACGAGCATCGCCAAGGTGCGTGAGCTCCTCGACGACATCGTGCGCCGCCAGCTCGTCTCGGACGTGCCGCGCTGCACCCTGCTCTCCGGCGGCCTCGACTCCTCGGCGATGACGGCGCTCGCCGCCCGCCAGCTCGCCGAGGCGGGCGAGACGGTGCGCAGCTTCGCCGTCGACTTCGTCGGCCAGACCGACAACTTCGTCGCCGACGAGCTGCGCGGCACGCCCGACACCCCGTTCGTGCACGACGTCGCCGAGCTCGCGGGCACCGAACACCGCGACATCGTCCTCGACTCGGACGCGCTCGCCGACCCCGAGGTCCGCGCGAAGATGATCCGCGCGCGGGACATCCCGATGGGCTTCGGCGACATGGACGCCTCCCTCTACCTGCTGTTCCGTGCCATCCGGGAGCACTCCACGGTCGCGCTCTCCGGGGAGTCGGCGGACGAGGTCTTCGGCGGCTATCTGCAGTTCTTCGACGAGCAGGCGCGCACGGCCGACACCTTCCCCTGGCTGGTCAAGTTCGCCGACCACTTCGGCGACGACTCCGGAGTGCTGCGCCCCGACCTGACCGGCGCCCTGGATCTCGACGCCTACGTCAAGGAGGGCTACGGGACCGCCGTCGCGGGCATCCGACGCCTGGACGGGGAGAGCGACTTCGAGTACCGCATGCGCAAGATCAGCCACCTGCACCTGACCCGTTTCGTACGCATCCTGCTCGACCGCAAGGACCGCGCGAGCATGGCCGTCGGCCTTGAGGTGCGCGTGCCGTTCTGCGACCACCGGCTCGTGGAGTACGTCTACAACGCGCCCTGGGCGCTGAAGTCGTTCGACGGCAGGGAGAAGAGCCTGCTGCGCGAGGCGACCGCGGACGTCCTCCCGCGGTCCGTCTACGACAGGGTGAAGAGCCCCTACCCCTCCACCCAGGACCCCAAGTACGCCGTGGCCCTCCAGGGGCACGTCAAGGATCTGCTCGCGAGGCCCGGACATCCGGTCTTCGAACTGGTGGACCGCGAAGGGGCGGCGCGGGCCGCCGGGCACGACGCGCCGCAGATCACCCAGGCCTCGCGGCGCGGCCTCGAACGCACCCTCGACCTCGCGATCTGGCTCGACCTCTACAAGCCGGACCTCGCGCTGTCCTGATCGGCCGGGCTCACCCCGTCACGCGGTTCCCCCGAGGCGGCCAGGGTGTCGAGGAACCGCTGGAGCGCGGGCGTCCCGTCCGCCCCGAGGTCCCGCTTGACCGGGGGCACCGCGGCCCCGCGCCGGGCGTCGGCGCGCGGGCCGGGGTCCGGGTACTCCTCGGGGCGCAGGGTGACGGCACGTCGGATGAACTCGGCTACCGGCACCCCGAGTTGCTCCGCGGTCCGCTCGACCGCGTCGTACTCCTCGGGCGTGAACAAGACCTGCACAGGCTTGGCACCGTCCATGGACGCATGATGCCGGTCGGGCAGGTGTGACGCGCTGCGGTTGGCATATTCGCCCTCGAAGGCGTGAAATCCGCGCGGATCCCGACACAGAGTGAGGGCGGCCTGCACGGGCATGGGTGTGGCCCCGGCCGGACGGGGGAATCGCGGTCGGGGCCACATCATGTTCAACGGTGAACCACTCCGTGGTGTTCCCAGGTGAGCGGCCTGTCGGTGTGACCTGCGTTACGCGGCGAGCACCCCGGAACGATGGGGTGCGCGGACGCGTCACCCCCGTTCCCGGCTCCGCTCCGGGCCTCGTGTCGCCCGGACGTCACCGTGCGTAGCCCGAGGCCCCGGACGGTGTGCGGGCGCCGTCGTGGCGCTCGGTGACCGGCTAGCGCACCAGCATCACCACGGACGCCGTTACGCCGACGACGACGATGAACCCGCGCATCACGGTCGGCGGGAGCCTGCGGCCGTAGCGTGCGCCGACCAGGCCGCCCACCGTGGAACCCGCCGCGATCAGACCGGCCGCCGCCCAGTCGACGTCCGCGACCACGATGAAGATGACCGCGGCGACGCCGTTGACGATCGAGGCGAGGACGTTCTTCACGGCGTTCAGGCGTTGCAGGTCCTCCAGGAGCGAGGCGCCGAACATGCCCATGAGCAGCACCCCTTGGGCCGCCCCGAAGTAGCCGCCGTAGACGCCGGCCGCGAGCACTCCGCACCACAGGGGGATGCCGCCGTCCATCTTCCCGTTGTCCTCGCGGTTCTTGAGGCGCCGGTTCAGCCGAGGCTGGAGCAGCACCAGGACGCAGGCGGTCAGGATCAGCACCGGCACCACCGCCTGGAAGGCGTCGGCGGGCAGTTCGAGCAGGAGCAGCGCGCCGATCAGACCGCCGACCAGGGAGGCGGTCCCGAACCGCACGATGCGCCTGAACTGCCCCTTCATCTCCCGGCGGTAGCCGTACGCGGCGCTCAGCGTGCCCGGCACCAGACCGAGGTTGTTCGACACGTTGGCGAGCACCGGCGGATACCCGAAGGCGAGCAGGGTGGGGAAGGTGATGAGGGTGCCTGACCCGACCACCGCGTTGAGTCCACCGGCCGCGACACCGGCGGCGCCGATGGCCACCATCTCGAGCGCTTCCACAGCACACCTTTCCCGTGGCGTCGACCCGCGCCGGTACGACGGAGGTCATGGCCCGCGCGCCGGATTCCGGTCCGGGCCGGGTTCGATCTTGGTGTACGGCGAAAACCCAAGTCAATCCTCGGGTTTCCTTGCCAGTGCCCAAGCGATACCTTCACCCCTCGTGACCCTCGACGACCTCCGCGTCTTCATCGCGGTATGCCGGGCGGGCAGCCTCAGCGCCGTGGCCCGCGACCTCTCCTGCACGCAGTCCGCCGTGAGCCAGCACGTCAAACGCCTGGAGCGGGAGCTCGGCGTCAGCCTCCTGGAACGGCACGCCCGGGGCGTCGTACCGACCTCCGCGGGCCGTGAGCTGCGGGCCGCCGCGGCCGACGGCATCGGCGCCATCGACCTCGCCGTGCGCCGCCTGCGGGACCTGGCGCGCGGGGACGGCGGCGCCGTACGGGTCACCACCGGCGCCACCTCCGTACGGCACTTCATGGCGGAGGCCGTCGTCGCCTTCCGCGAGCGCAGCCCGCGGGTCACCCTGGAGTTCCAGACCGTGAGCTCCAGCAGCGCCTGCTTCGACGCGCTCGCCGCCGACGACCTCGACCTCGCGTGGATCACCATCGGCGCGCCCGTGCGCGGCATCGAACTGCGGCCCGTCGTCGAGCTGCCCTGGGTGCTCGCCGTCCGCGCCGACGACCCGCTCGCCGCCCGCGAGCGCGCCGAACTCGCCGACCTGGCGGCGGGACAGCTCATCACGCCGCCGGGCAACTCGACCTCGCGCGGACAACTCGACGTACACCTCGGTGAGTCGGGGACGGGGCTGCCGACGGGTACCAGTGTCGCCGACTGGGACACGGCCGTACTGCTCGCCGAACTCGGACTCGGCCATGCCGTGGTGCCCGCGCTGCCCGGCTGGCGCGATCAGGGGCCCGCGGGGGTGTGTCTCGTCCCCGTCCCCGATCTGCCGCCGCTCCAGGTCGGCTGGGCGGTACGCAGATGGGACGCGCTGAGCCCGTCGGCGCGCGCCTTCGCCGACACCGTCGCCGAGCACTGCGCGCCGCTCGGCCCGCCGTCGGCTCAGGACGGCAGCCGGGCCGCGCGCGTCTGAAGGTAGTGCGCCTCGGGGCGGCTGAGCGTGCCCCGGGCCGCCAACTGGTAGGCGGTGCGCGCCCCTTCGATGTCGCCGGCCTTCTCCAGGAGGTGGGCGCGTACGGCATGGAGGCGGTAGTGCCCCTTCAACCGGTCCTCCAGTGCGGTGAGTTCACCGAGTCCGGCCCGCGGTCCGTGCACCATCGCGAAGGCCACCGCACGGCCGAGCTCGGCCATCGGCTCCGGCGCCCGCCGCACGAGCAGGTCGTACAGCGCGAGGATCTGCGGCCAGTCCGTGCTGTCGGCGTCCGCCGCCTCGTCGTGCAGTGCGGCGATCGCCGCCTGCAACTGGTAGGCACCCGCCGGGCCTTGGGAGAGCGCCTCCTCGACCAGCGCGGTGCCCTCGGTGATCGCCGCCCGGTCCCAGCGGCCGCGGTCCTGTTCGTCGAGCGGGATCAGCTCGCCGTGCGGGCCGGTGCGGGCGGCGCTGCGGGCCTCGGTGAGCAGCATCAGCGCGAGCAGGCCCGTCACCGCGCCCTCGACGGGCAGCAGTGCGCGCACCGCGCGGGTCAGCCGGATGGCCTCGCGGGCGAGGTCCGCGCGGTGCAGGGCCGCACCGGACGTCGCCGTGTAGCCCTCGTTGAAGATCAGGTAGAGCACTTGCAGGACGACCGCGAGCCGCCCGTCGCGGTCCTCGGGTCCCGGCTGCCGGAACGGCACACCCTTGATCTTCGCCTTGGCTCTGCTGATCCGCTGCGCCATGGTCGCCTCGGGCACCAGATGGGCACGCGCGATCTCGGCGGTGGTCAGACCGCCGACGGCCCGCAACGTGAGCGCGACCTGCGCGGCGGGGCCGAGCAGCGGGTGACAGCAGAGGAACAGCAGGGTGAGCGTGTCGTCGTCCGAGGGGGCGCGGCCCTCGCCCGGCGGGGGAGTGGTGAACGCGTCGCGCGGCGTGAGCAGCGCCGCCTCCTCCTCGCGGCGCCGCCGCGCCTCGTCCGCGCGCAGCTGGTCCGTCAGACGGCGCGACGCCACCCTGATCAGCCAGCCGCGCGGATTGTCCGGCACGCCCTCGTCGGGCCACTGCCGGGCCGCCGCGAGCAGAGCCTCCTGCACGGCGTCCTCGGCGGCGCCGAAGTGTCCGTACCTGCGTACGAGCGCGCCGAGGACCTGCGGCGCGTGGCGGCGCAGCAGGTCCTCGACCTCGGTCGTACGTCTCAGCACTCGCCTCCCGAGAACTCGGGCACGGGCCGGATCACGACGGGCGGCTCGACGAGACCCTCGGGTCCGGGACACTCGGTGATGCGCTGGGCGATCTCGGTGACCCGCTCCAGGCTCGCGCATTCGAGGAGCCAGTACCCGGCGAGCACTTCCTTCGTCTCGCCGTAGGGGCCGTCGGTGATCACCGGGCGGCCGTCCTTTCCCTTGCTGACGAAGCGGGCCTGCGCGGGTTCCGCGAGGCCCTGCGCGTCGATGAGTTCGCCCGTCTCGGCGAGATCGTTGTTGATCGCGCCCATGAAGGCGTACATCGCCTGCAGTTCCTTCTCGCTCCAGGCCGGGCTGTCGCCGGACGGCTTGCCCGCCATCGCCTCGTAGTCGGCCTGGGAACCCTGGACCATCACCAGATACTTCATGACTTCGCTCCTCGGCTGCGCCGTCGCCCCTCGTGGGCGACGCTCACAGGGAACGTCGGAGCGGGCAGCGCGTTCTCGACACCTCGGGGAAAGAATCTCCGAAGAAATCCTATCGACGGAAGGGCCCGGCTTCCTGGCGAAGCGTCCGGCCGCCGCCGGGGCGGGGTCAGCCCAGGTGGACGGGGGCCGCGGCCTCGTCGGTGCGCTGCTTGCCCGCCGTGACGGCGAGACCGGTCACGACCAGGCCCGCCAGGAACATGGCGCCCGCCCCGACGAAGGCCATCGTGTAGCCGTGGGTCATGGCGTCGGCCGCGCGCGCGAGCAGGCCGTGGTCCTGGGTGGCCGCCGCGCGGTAGAACGAGGCCGCCGCGTCGGGCAGCCGGTCGTTGGCCGCCGAGGTGGAGATCGTGGCCAGGACGGCGAGACCGAGGGCGCCGCCGATCTGCTGCGCGGTGTTCAGGAGCGCGGAGGCGATGCCCGTCTCCTGGTGGCCGACGCCGCTGACCGCGCCCAGGGTCATGGGCACGAAGCTCATCCCGAGGCCGAGCGCGGTCACGAACATCGCGGGCATCAGATGCCCGGCGTACGAGGAATCGGGCGTGAGCGTGGCGAACCAGAACATGCCGACGGCGGCGATGAGCAGGCCGGGCCCGGCGATCAGGCGAGGGGCGAGACGCGTGACGAGCTTGGCGCTGACGGTGGCCGCGACGCCCATGCCGAGGCTGAACGGCAGATTGGCGAAACCGGTCTTGACCGCGCTGTAGCCGAGGATCAGCTGGAGGTAGAGCGTCAGGAAGTAGAACGTGGCCATCATGCCCGCGCCGATGAACAGCATGGTCGCGTAGGAGCCGGAGCGGTTGCGGTCCCTGAAGAGGCCCAGCGGCATCATCGGGTGCGCGGTGCGGCTCTGGACCAGCAGGAACACCACGAGCAGGACGGCGGCCACGGCGAAGCAGGTCAGGGTCAGCGCGTCCGTCCAGCCGTGCTCGCCGCCGCGCGTGATGCCGTAGACCAGGGCGATCAGGCCGCCGGTGCCGGTCACGGTGCCGGGGATGTCGAGGCGCCCGTGGTGGCGTTCGGCCTCGACGAGGGTCCTGGTCCCGGCGAGGACCGCGAGGCCGATGGGGATGTTCACGAAGAACACCCACCGCCAGTCCAGGGCGTCGGTCAGGATGCCGCCGAGCAGCAGTCCGACGGTGGCGCCGATGCCCGCCATGGCGGCGTACACGCCCATCGCCTTGTTGCGGGGCTTGCCCTCGGGGAACGTCGTGGCGATCAGGGCGAGCGCGCTGGGTGCGGCGACGGCGGCGCCGACGCCCTGGAGGACGCGCGCGCCGATCAGCAGGCCCTCGTTCGGGGCGAGACCGCCGAGCAGGGAGGCCAGGGTGAACACCGCGATGCCCAGCTGGAACATCCGGCGTCGCCCGAACAGGTCTCCCGCCCGGCCGCCGAGCAGCAACAGGCCGCCGAAGGCGAGCGCGTAGGAATTGACGATCCACGCGAGGTTGGCGTCGGAGACGTCGAGGGCGGTCTGGATGCTGGGCAGGGCGATGTTGGTGATGGTGCCGTCGAGCACCACCATCAACTGGGCCGCGGCGATCACGAAGAGGGCGAGGCCGAGGTGGCGGCCGCGGGGTGCGGAGTCGGGGGCGCCGGCGGTGTCCGCCGGTGCGGGGGCGGTGACAGCCGTGCTGTCAGCAGACATGAAAGAGCTCCAGGACGAGGCTTGGTCGACGTGGCGTGGACACATGCCGCCGGAACGGGAAGCGGGCGCGGAAGGCTGACTTCCATTTCGGCGTTTCATTACGGCGATAAGGGTGCGGTGACCGGCTTCGGAGGGTCGGATCACCGCAATGCAATCCGAGCGCTGCGCCGACGGAATGTGGCCTGGGCTCGGGACGAATGAAGACTTTAGCACCTGATAGTGCCTGGTAGCGGCCTCATTGAGGGGGAGCGAGGGAGATTTCTATTGGGCTTGACATTTCTCCCCGAAGGGCAGACAGGGGAGTTGTAGGGGACTTATCAATTCCGCTTGCTTTCTCGCCGGAACTGTGAGCAATGGAAGCTCTCCATGCCTGGCGTGGGTCCACACTTTCGCCGTAAGAGCAAATCGATCGGTGTGGTCGATGGTCGCGGAAACTTCCCGGAACGGGCCGCGGACTGCCGCGTTCTGGACCACGCGCCACTCACTCGGCGCTCGTGGAAAACGCCCTTACGGAGCGCGGTCGTTCACGTCTCCGGGCGTCTCTGCGGCCGCCGCCGCGTCGTGTCCGTCGCGCTTCTCGTCGCCGTGCCCCGGCCACCACGCCGCATGCCCGATCAACGCCGTCAGCGCCGGCGTGAAGATCATCGCCATGACGAACGCGGCGATCGCGATGCCGAACGAGAGGGAGAAACCCATCTGCGAGAGCGTCGAGTTGCCCGCGAGCATCAGCGTCGCGAACGTACCGGCGAGGATCACGCCCGCCGAGCCGATCGTGGGCCCGGAGTGGCGCACCGCCGTGCCCGCCGCGTCGTGCGGGGCACGGCCCTCGCGGGCCTCCTCGCGCAGCCGGGAGACCATGAGGATGTTGTAGTCGGTGCCGAGCGCGACCACGAACAAGTACATGATCACGGGCAGCATGAACATCAACCCGGGCTGGCTGCCGATCTGCTGGAAGAGCAGCGAGGTCGCGCCGAGCGTGGCGCCGAAGCCGAGCGCGACGGACAGCATGAGGTACCAGGGCGCCACCAGGCTGCGCAGGAGCAGTCCGAGGATCACCATGATGGCGAGCGCGGCGACCGGGAAGACCACCGAATAGTCGCGGTCCACCGCCTTGTTGATGTCGACGTACACCGCTGTGGTGCCGCCGACGAGCGCCTCCGTCCCGGCCGGAGCGTCCTCGTGGGCGGCGGGCCGCAGCCGGTCCTTCACCGTGGCGAGCGCCTTGTCGGAGGCCGGCGGATCGGCCAGGACCGCGGAGTACGAGGCGGTGGCGCGGTCGGGGCTGAGCCGGGCGGGGGCCACCTCGCCCACGCCGCCGACCTCCGCGAGCCGCCCGCGGAACGCCTTCGTCTCCACCTCGGTGAGGGGCTTGCCCGAGGTCGAGGTGAGGTACACGGACGTCGGGTCGGTGCTGCCCGCGGGGAAGCCCTTCTGGAGGTTGTCGAGGGCGACCATCGACTCCTTGTCCTTGGGCAGCGAGGATCCCGCGAGGTCGAAGTTGGCCTTGTAGCCGAGCGCGCCGAGCGCGAGCGCCCCCATGAACAGGCCGGAGATCACGACCCACACCGCGGGCTTGCGGGCGATGGCGCCGCCGAGCTTGGCGAAACCGGTGCCCTGCGGCTCGTGCTGCCACGACTTCGAGGGCCAGAACACCTTCGTACCGAGCAGCGAGACCACGGCGGGGACCAGGGTGAGTCCGGCGAGCAGCGTCACGAACACGGCGATCGCGAGCGCGGGGCCCATCGAACGCAGCATGCCGAGCGAGGAGAGGGTGAGCGCGGCGAAGGCGACGATGACGGCACCCGCCGCCGATGTGATGGCCTCGCCGACCCGTTCGACGGCGTGCACCATGGCGCCCTTGGGATCCTCGCCCGCGCGCAGCGCCTCCCGGTAGCGGAAGAGCAGGAACAGGATGTAGTCGGTGCCGACGCCGAACAGGACGACGGTGAGCAGCTCCTGGATGGAGGAGTCCGCCTTCATGTCGAAGGCCTTGTTGGCGGAGGCGATCAGGCCCGTCGCCATCGGCGAGATCAGGCCGATGAGGACCACGGGCAGCAGCGCGATGATGGGGCTGCGGAAGATCACGAGCAGCAGCACGATGATGATCACGATGGTGCCGACGCCGACCAGGAGGCCTGCCCGCTGCGACGCGTCGCTCTCGTCCAGCGCCTGCGCCGCGGAGCCGGTGATCCCGGCCGTCAGATCGGTGCCCTTGAGCTCGGGTTTCAGGTCGGTCCGCAGCTGTTTGACCGCGTCCTGCTGGGCGGTGTCCTCGGGGGTGGTGATCTTCGGCATCGCCACGACGGACGTCTGTACGAGTTTGTTGGGCGACACCTCGCCCGGCACGATCGCCCGCACCTCGTCGATCTTCCGGCCTTGGAGGTCCTTGGAGATCCGCACGACGTCCGCGGAGTCGGCGGCGGTCATCTTCTCGCCGTCGGAGCGCTGGAAGACGATGATCGCGCCGATGTTCTGCTGCTTGGGGAACTCCTTCTCCTGTACGTCCGCCGCGCGGATGGACTCGTAGTGGTCGGGAAGGAAGCTCGCCTCGTCGCTGCTGGAGGTGAGTTTCGGCGCCAGTGAGATCACCGCGCCGGCCGCCACCACCCACGCGAGAATGATCCACCAGGGGCGGCGGACCACGAATCGGCCCAGGCCAGAGAACATCTGCTACTGCCTCTCCTCGCCCCCGAGGCACAACAGTCCTGTTCGACAGCATCGGCCGGGCCGGGCGGCCCCGCCACTTGAGGCGACCGTTTTCGGTCACGTGTGCGTGGCGGGGCGCCGGCGTCCGCGGCGGGGTGCCGGGCGGCCGTCAGAAGTTGATCATGTGTCCGGCCAGGCCGTGCACGGCCTCCTTGACGGCCTCGCCCAGCGTCGGGTGCGCGTGGACGTTGCGCGCGACCTCGTGGACGGTGAGGTCCCACTGCTGGGCCAGGGTGAGCTCGGGCAGCAGCTCGGTGACGTCGGGGCCGATCAGGTGCGCGCCGATGATCTCGCCGTGCGTCTGGTCGCTGATGATCTTCACGAAGCCGACGGTGTCGCCGAGGCCGTGCGCCTTGCCGTTGGCCTGGAACGGGAACTTCGCGACCTTGACGTCGAAGCCCTTCTCCTTGGCCTGCGCCTCGGTCCAGCCGAAGCTGGCGATCTGCGGCTGCGAGTAGGTCGCGCGCGGGATCATCGGGTAGTCGAGTTCCATCGTCTCGGCGTCCGCGAGGGTCTCGGCGGCGACCACGCCCATGGCCTCGGCGGTGTGCGCGAGCATCAGCTTCGCGGTGACGTCGCCGATGGCGAAGATGTTCGGGACGTTGGTGCGGCAGCGCCCGTCGACCTCGATCGCGCCGCGCTCGGTGAGCGCCACGCCCGTCGCCTCCAGGCCGTAGCCCGTGACGTTCGGGGCGAAGCCGATGGCCTGGAGGACCTTGTCGGTCTCCAGGATCTCCTGCTTGCCGTCCTTGCCGGTCACGGTGACCTTGACCTGCTGCCCGGACTCGTCGATCGACTCCACCCGGGTCGAGGTGCGCACGTCGATGCCGAGCTTGCGGTACTGCTTGGCGAGCTCCGCCGAGACGTCCGCGTCCTCCAGGGGTGCGACCCGGTCGAGGAACTCGACGATGGTGACCTTCACGCCGTAGTTGTGCAGGACGTACGCGAACTCGATGCCGATGGCACCGGCGCCCGCGATCACGATGGACCCCGGCAGCTCGTCGGCGAGGATCTGCTCCTCGTACGACACCACGCGCTCGCTCAGGCTGGTGCCGGGCAGCAGCCGCGGGGTCGCGCCGGTGGCGATGATGCAGTGCTCGAACGAGATCGTGCTGCTCGTGCCGTCCGACTTGGCGACCTGCAGCGTGTTCGCGTCGAGGAAGGTGCCCCGGCCGTCGAACTCGGTGATCTTGTTCTTCTTCATCAGGAAGTGGACGCCCTTGACCCGGCCCTCCGCGACCCGGCGGCTGCGGCTGAACGCCTCGCCGTAGTCGAAGGACACCTGCCCGTCGACCTTGATGCCGTACGTCTTCTGCTCGTGCGTGAAGAGGTGGGCCAGCTCGGCGTTGCGCAGCAGCGCCTTCGTCGGGATACAGCCGACGTTGAGGCACACACCGCCCCAGTACTTCTCCTCGACGACCGCTACGCGCTTGCCCAGCTGGGCGGCGCGAATGGCGGCCACGTAGCCGCCGGGTCCTGCTCCGAGCACGACGACGTCGAAGCGGTCTTCCATGGGGAGGTCCTCTCTGGGTGGAACGGATCCAGTGGTGCGGATGGCTCTATGTCACGATCATGCGCCATGCGGGGGCCGGGACGGCGATCGGGTGTGACACGCCACAGTCCGCGCCGGGCGCCGGGGCGGTCCCCACCCCGCGCACGGGTGCGTGAACGGGGTCCCGGGCGCCGCCAACCACCTTCTCCCATCAGGGTGTTGGAGATCCCACGCACGGTTCACCCGAACGTGGATCACCGGATAGTCTCACGCCGTAGGAACACGGCAGGTGAACCCCGAGGGAGAGGTGGCGCACGCGCAGTGGGCAGTGACGACCGGCCCGGGACGACGGCCATTCCCCGCGACATCCCCACCTCGGCCCGCTCGGCTTCTCGCAGGCCGTCGCCGACGACCTTGAGCGGGGCGCGGCGATGACCGCGCACATCTCCGCCGAGGGCGTCCCCTGGCAGACCCGCGCGCCCGCCGATGTCGACGTGCTCCTCGACGGCCTGGAGCCACTGGAACCCGGCCTGGTGAACCTCGTCGACTGGCGCCCGGACGCCGACCAGCCGTCGCTCGCACCGGTTCACGACGACCTGCTCCCATACCTCGGCGCCACCGAACTCAACAAGGGGATCTACGAATACGGCGGCGTGCTGCGCAAGCCGTAGCGGGGCGGCCGAGGGGGCGGCGGCGGGCCGGGGTGCGTCCGCCGACCGGAGGCCCGGTTGACCAGGAGCGATGCGCGTCCCACAATGACGACCATGATCCAGCACCTGACCGCCGCCGTACGGACGTTCAACGTCCCGTGGCGGCGCGGGTGCGAGCGATCGGGCCGCTAGCTGCCGGCAGGCATCCGCACACCCGGCCCGCCCGCTCTCGCACCCGAAGGATCAGATCCCCCATGACGGTCACCGAACCGACCTCTCAGCCCGTGTCGCACCCGCAGGAGCCCGCTCTCCGCGAGGCCCGCGTCCCCGCAGACGGCATGTACGAAGGCCGCCGCGTCCTGCGCCGCCTGCCCGACGGCTGGCAGGAGCGGCCGTACGAGCTCGTCGACGTCGTGCCGCAGGGCCGCCTCATCGGCGCCGAGATCCGCGGCGCCGACCTCTCCAAGCCCCTGACGCCCGCACTGCGCGAGGAGTTGAACCGGGCCCTCCTGGAGTGGAAGGTCCTGTTCTTCCGCGGCGCGGACATCACCGCCGAGCAGCAGCGTGCCTTCGCCCTGAACTGGGGCGACCTGGAGACCAACCCGCTGCTCGCGCGCGGCTCCGCCGAGGACGTCGTCCGCTTCGACAAGGGCGGCAGCGCCACACCGACGTATGAGAACGTCTGGCACGCGGACGTCACCTTCCGCGAACGCCCTGCCCTCGGCGCCGTGTTGCAGCTGCGCGAGGTGCCGCCGTACGGCGGCGACACGATGTGGGCCGACATGGCGGCCGCGTACGACAACCTGCCCGACGCGGTGAAGGAACGCATCGAGGGCGCGCGGGCCGTGCACGACTTCATCCCCGGCTTCGCCCGCTTCTACGGTCCCGGCCAACTGGCCCCGCACCAGGACCGCTTCCCGCCCGTCACCCACCCCGTGGTGCGCACCCACCCGGAGACCGGGCGCAAGATGCTCTTCGTCAACACCTCCTTCACCACGCACATCGTGGGCATGGAGCGGGCGGAGAGCGACCGGCTGCTGGGCTTCCTGGTGCGGCAGGCCCATGTGCCGGAGTACCAGGTGCGGTTCCACTGGCAGGCGGGGGACGTCGCGTTCTGGGACAACCGCGCCACGCAGCACTACGCCGTCGACGACTACGCCCCGCAGCGGCGCGTCGCGGAGCGGGTGGCCATCGCGGGCGACCGGCCCTACTGACCCGTCCGGGATCAGCCCTTGGGGGCCGATTCCCAGCGGACCTCGCCGTCCTCGACCACGTCGGTGGCGGCGAGTCCGGCCGCCGCCGCGACGGCCGCGGACGCCTTGTGGTCGGGATGGACATGGGCGACGACCGTCGGCGCGGAATGCTCCCTCAGCCAGTCCACCAGGCCGCACGCCGACTCCGAGGCGAAGCCGCGCCCCTGCCAGGGCGTGCCGATCACCCAGGCGACCTCGGCGGTGGGACCGTCCTCGCCCACGCCGGGCGTGATCGTCGCCTGCACCGTCCCCACCAGGCAGGGCAGCTGCCCGGTCCGGAGCCGGACCACCCAGTTCAGCCAGGCGACGGCGGGGTCGGGCGACCCGGCGAGCATCCGCTCGTAGCGCCCGCGCAGCGCCGTCACGCCGTCGGGGGCACCGCCGATGAAGGTGTGCAGGGCGGGATCGGCGAGCACGGCGGCCATCTCGTCGGCGTGCTCGACGCGCAGCGGCACCAGGTCGAGACGGGCGGTGCGGATGAGGGCGGGCGTGCGCAGGGAGGCGGGGTATGACTCAGGCATGGGCGCATTCTGCCCCGTGCGGGGCCGTGCCGTCCGACGGGTTTCGCGCCGTCCTGGTCGTCACCCTCGTCCTAGTGGCCCCGCCGGTCCGGCGCGCCGAGCCGTGCCGCGACCGAGCCGACCGCGTCGAGGAGCGCGTCCGCGATGTCGGGGAGCCGGTCCGCGGTGCGCGAGGTGGGACCGGCGACCGCGATCACCGCGCGGACCTCCCCGTCCACCAGGACGGGGCGGGCGGCCGCGGTCACGTCCGGGAGCGTCTCGCCGCGGTTGAACGCCACGCCCGTGGCGCGTACTTCGGCCAGATCCGCGCGCGCCGCCGCGTACCGCGCGGGGTCGGGGAGCAGCGCACGGAGGCAGGCGTCGCGCCGGTGCTCCGGGCGATGGGCCAGCAGCACCTTGCCCGCGCTCGGCGGATACAGCGGGCGGCGGGTGCGCAGTGGCGCCGAGTAGCGGATCAGCTGCGGTGACTCCGCGGCGCTCGCGTACACCAGCGAATCGCCCACGGCCGTGCCGAGCATGGCCGTCTCGCCGAAGTGGTCCCGCAGCGCCTCCAGCGTGTGCAGCGCGGCGGCCGCGAGATCCCGCGCGGGCCTCGGCAACAGGCTGCCGAGCGCGGGACCGAGGCGGTAGGAACCGTGCAGCTCGACCAGATACCCGGTCGAGACGAGGCCCTTGACCAGGCCGAACACCGACGACTTGGGGGCGTCGAGGGCATCGGCGAGCTCCTGCATCCGGGCCTCGCCGCGCCGCGATACGTACTCCAGGATCCCCGTCACACGGCTGACGGTCCTGTGTTCCCCGGGCAAGGTCTCGCCGCTCACACCGTCTCCGCTCTCCCCGGTGGCTCTTGACCCGCCGATCACACGGCTCGTAGCCTCACGCATATCCGACTCGGCGATCGTATATACGAACTGGGGCTGGAATCCATGGACTTCGCGCTGTCCGCCGAGCAGGAGGACATCCGGCGCGCCGTCGCCGCGCTCGCCGCCCGGTTCCCCGACTCCTACTGGGCGGACCACGACGAACGGGCCGCGTTCCCGCGGGAGTTCTACGACGCCTTCGCCGAGGCGGGCTGGCTCGGCATGGCGATACCCGAGGAGTACGGCGGCGGTGGGCTCGGCATCCTGGAGGCGTCCCTGCTGCTCCAGGAGGTCGCCGCGTCCGGCGCCGGCATGAACGGGTGCAGCACCATGCACCTGACGATCTTCGGGCTCAACACCCTGGTGAAACACGGCAGCCCGGAGCTGCGCGGGGAGATCCTGCCGCGCGCCGCCGACGGCTCGCTGCACGTCTGTTTCGGCGTCACCGAACCCGACGCGGGCACGGACACCACCCGCATCTCCACCGTCGCCCGGCGCGACGGCGACACGTACGTCGTCAGCGGCCGCAAGGTGTGGATCACCAAGGCGGGCGAGTCCCAGAAGATGGTGCTCATCGCGAGGACGTCGCCGCGCGACGCGGAACGGCCCACGGACGGCATGTCGCTGTTCCTCGTCGACATCGACTCCGACGCCGTACGGCTGCGGGCCATTCCCAAGATGGGCCGCAACGCCGTCGCCTCCTACGAAGTCCTCATCGACGGTCTGCGCGTGCCCGCGGCCCATCGGGTGGGGGAGGAGGGGCAGGGCTTCCGCTACCTCCTCGACGGGCTCAACCCGGAGCGGATCCTGCTCGCCCACGAGGCGCTCGGCATCGGCAGGGCCGCGCTGCGCGGCGCCGTCGACTACGCACGCACGCGTGTCGTCTTCGACCGTCCCATCGGACAGAACCAGGGCATCGCCTTCCCGCTCGCCGAAGCGGCGACCCGGCTGGACGCCGCCGAGCTCATGGCACGCCGCGCGGCCTGGAGCTACGACCAGGGGCTGCCCTGCGGCAAGGAGGCCAACATGGCCAAGTGGCTGTGCGCCGACGCCGGTTACCAGGCCGCCGACCGCGCCGTGCAGACGCTGGGCGGGATGGGCTACGCCAAGGAGTTCCACGTCGAGCGGTACTTCAGGGAGGCGCGGCTGCTGCGCCTCGCGCCGATCAGCCAGGAGATGGTCCTGAACTACGTGGCCGGCCATGTGCTCGGCCTGCCGAAGTCCTACTGACCCCGAGCCGATACCGAGGCCCCAGTGATTCCGAGGTCCTGCCGATGACGAACGCGCCGAGCCGTGCCCTCGACGGGCTCAAGGTGCTCGACCTGTCCCGGGTGCTCGCCGGCCCCTACTGCGCGCAACTGCTCGCCGACCACGGCGCCGACGTCGTCAAGGTCGAGCCGCCGGCCGGTGACGAGACGCGGGGGTGGGGTCCGCCGTTCGTCTCGCCGGGGACGTCCGCGTACTACCGGAACCTCAACCGCGACAAGAAGAACATCGTCGTCGATCTGTCCGTGGCGGCGGGGCGGGACATCCTGGACACCCTGCTGAGCGGGGCCGACGTGCTCGTCGAGAACTTCAAGGCGGGCACCCTCGCCAACTGGGGCTACCCCGACGACGTGCTCCGGAGCCGCTTCCCCGCGCTCATCCACTGCCGCATCACCGGCTTCGGCACGGACGGGCCGCTCGGCGGGCAGCCCGGCTACGACGCCGTACTCCAGGCGTACGGCGGCTTGATGAGCGTCAACGGAGCGGCCGACGGACCGGCGCTGCGGGTCGGTGTACCGGTCGTCGACCAGGTCACGGGGATCCTCGCCTTCTCCGGCATCCTGCTCGCGCTGAACGAACGCCACCGCTCGGGACTCGGCCAACTCGTGGACTGCACCCTCCTGGACACCACGGTCAGCCTCCTCCACCCGCACTCGGCGACCTGGCTCGCCAGCGGCACGGTGCCGCGACGCACCGGCTCCGCGCACCCCACCATCGCGCCCTACGACGCGTTCACCGCTGCCGACGGGCCGGTCTTCGTCGCGGTGGGCAACGACCGCCAGTTCGGCGCGCTCACCGAGGTCCTGGGGATTCCGGAGCTGGCGGAGGATCCGCGCTTTCGCACGAACCCGGACCGCGTACGCCATCAACAGGAGCTGCGCGCCGCCCTGGAGAAGCCCGTGGCGGCCCACTCCCGCGCCCGCCTCACCGAACTGCTCACGGCCCGCGGCATCCCGGCCTCGCCCGTGCACGACGTCGCAGAGGCGCTGACCGCACCGCAGGTCCGCCACCGGGGACTGGTGATCGAGGACGACGGCTACCGGGGGCTCGCCTCGCCCGTCTCCCTGTCCCGCACACCTGCGCGGGCGCACCCCGAGGTACGGGATGCCGGTGCGGACACCCGGGAGGTGCTGGGCGCCGCGGGGTACGACGGGGCGGCCGTCGAGGCGGCGGTGGCGCGGGGCGTCGTGCGGACCACCGAGTCCGATGTGACCTGCGACGACGCCTGATTGTCAGTGGCGGGTGCGAAGGTGATCGGCATGACACCTCTGCTCCTCACCGACATCGAGTCCGCCGTGCGCGCCAGTTGGGGCGCCGACACCTGCATGCTCGACTCCAAGGACCGCTGGCCGCCGGAGAACCCGGCCAGGGACCAGTGCGGCGTCACGGCGCTGGTCCTGCACGACCTGCTGGGCGGCGAGCTCGTACGCGGCGAGGTCCATGTCGACGGCGTCCGCACGGACTATCACTGGTGGAACCGCCTGGGCGCGGGCGTGGAGATCGACCTCACCCGCGAGCAGTTCGCGCCGGAGGAGATCGTCACGGGCGGCACCGTCGTCGCCAGGCCGCCGGAGATAGTGCGCTGCCGGGAGGAGTACGAGCTGCTGCGCTCCCGGGTCCTCGCGAAGCTCGACGGGCCGGCCGCGGAGCGGGCCGTGCGGCCGGTCGCTCACGCCACGTCGTAGACGTCGAGGCGGCCGCACATCCCGAACCTGCCCTGTGTCACGGGTCGTTCGGCCCGCACCGAGGCCCGGCTCAGGTAGTCCGCGGCGCCGCGCTCCAGGTGGTCGAGCTGGGTGCCGGTCGCCTGCGCGGCGGCGGCCGCGCCGTCGCGCCAGCGCCCGCGCCAGGCCGCGGCGAGCGGACGGGCCAGGGCGACTGCTGCCCGGTGGAAGGCCCCCAGCGGCTCGGGGTCACCGGCCTCGGTGGCTTCGCGGAGCGCGGTGAAGCCCTCGACGGCCAGGTCGCGGCGGTGCCGGGCGGCGGCCTCCCGCTCGGCCTCGGTGGCTTCGGCCTCGGTGGGCAGCGTGGCCGCCGCGCGATAGGTCTCGGGGTCCGTCAGCAGGGCAGGAGGCAGGGTGAGGACCGCGTCACCGGCCTCGGGCAGGCCGCAGTTCTGCATGAGCACGGTGATCTCCAACCCGCCTTCGTTGACCAGGCGGTGGATGGTGCCGGGGGTGAACCACACCAGCGCGCCCGGGGCCAGTGGCGTCTGCCGGAAGCCGGACGTGGTGAGGGTCTGTACGGCGCCGCGTCCGCCGGTCACCGCGTACCCCTCCGAACAGGTCAGGTGCAGATGGGGAGTTCCGCCGCGCTGCCCGTCCGCCGCGGGCCAGTCGTACACGCGCAGCCGGGACACCCCGATGCCGCCGGGCAGTCCTTCGTAGGTCTCGCGTGACCGGTTCACCGTGGACTCCTCGCTTCGTGGGGCACGTGGGGGAGAACTCGTGGGGCGCGTACGGGAGAACTCGTGGGGCGAGTATGGGAGAACACTACGGCCCCCGGTGTCCTAGGACACCGGGGGCCGCCCCGCGTCCCGACCGCCTTCCCCCACGAAAGGTGCCGGGACTCCCCTGAGTGTGGTTCAGGGTCGCTCTCGTCAGAAGGTGAGTGCGGCACCCTCCCCGAGACCGGCCTTCATCATGCAGGCGTTGGAGAACGTGGCGGACCACTGCACGTGCTTGCCGCCCCAGACGCCGGCGACCGTCATGACGACCGGCCGCCATTCCTTGGTACATGCCACACTCGACTCGGTGCCGACGAGCTCGGCGAACCGCCCGTCCACCGCCGCGAGTTCGGTACACGCGGCCGCCGCGGACGGGTGGCTGCCCGCGGGGCGCGGCGCACAGGTCAGCGTCACCGCACGCTGCACGGTGGCCGTGGCGGCGTCCTCGCCCTGGCCGACCGTGAGCACGAGGGCGGACGGCGCGTAGAGGCTCGTCGGCCTGGGGGCCTCGGCCTGCGCGATGCCTGCCGTCGTGGTGAGGACGCAGACCGCCGCGGCGGCGGCCGCGGCCGCCGCCTTGAGGGTGCGACGCATGGTGGACTCTCCTTCGATGGATGCGGTTGGTGACTGCGGTGAGGAGTCTTGCCTGTGCGGAGAGTGAGTGCCATATGGATGGTCGATTTCCGGATGTGTGTGTTCGATGACCGGTGACCGTACGCTCGTTCGGGCAGCTCAGGGGCTGTGGCGAGGCCGCGCGCGAGCTGTCCAGCATATGGACTTTTCGCATTGGTATAAGCGCTGACTAACTGCTGACCTGCGTCAACGCGGAATTGGTTCTTTCTTCGACCACCTGCATCGACCGGAAATCATCGCTTTACGGGCTCTTGGGCCGTCTCCTCCCGCAGTTGCGGGTTGGCGGCCGCACCCTCGGTGCTGAGCAGCACGACGACCGGCGAGGCGGAGACGCCGAGTGCGGCGCGGCGCTCGGCGGCTCCTTCGCCGCTCAGTGCGGCCCGCACCCCGGCGAGAGGAGCCGCGCCGCACGGCCCCGAGGAGACGCCGAGGTCCGCGAGGTCCCGCACGGCCGCGGCGCTCGCGGCGTCGGTGACGGCCACCGCCGCGTCGAGGCCGTCGCGCAGCGCGGGCCAGCCGAGCGCGGACGGGGTGCCGCAGTTCAGCCCCGCCATGGCGGTGACCCCGGTCGGCACGCTGGTGAGGCGCCCCGCGCGCAGACTGGCCAGCGCGCAGGCGGCCGCCTCGGGCTCCACGGAGAGCAGCGCGGGAGCGTCGCCGTTCGCCGGGCCGCCCGCAGGCCGCGCCCGGTAGTGCGTGACGGCGGCCTGCATGAGCGCCCCGACGCCGACCGGGACCGCGACGAGGTCGGGCGATTCCACGCCGGATGCGCCCAGTTGGGCGTCGATCTCGGCGAAGAGCGTCGAGTACCCCTCGACGATCAGAGAGGGCACCTCCTCGTAGCCCTCCCATGCGGTGTCCTGGATGAGCACCGCGTCCGGCGCGGCGGCCGCGTCCGCCGCCCCGCGCACCGCGACGTCGTACGATCCGGCCACCTCCGTCACCTCGGCGCCCTCGCCCCGGATGGCGTCGACCGCCACCGGATGCACGCCGTCGGGGACGAAGACGTGGGCGCGCTGCCCGAGTTGGCGCGCCATCCTGGCGACGGCGCGACCGTGGTTGCCGTCCGTCGCGGCGATCAGGTTCAGCGGCTGCCCGCCGGTCTCGGCCGACCCGCCGTTCGCGCGCCGCGCGAGGACCCGGTGGATCGCCCAGGACGCGCCGAGCGCCTTGAAGGCGGGCAGCCCGAGTCGCGCGGACTCGTCCTTGACGAAGACCCGGCCGACACCCAACTGGGCGGATAGTGCGGGCAGTTCATGCAGCGGCGTGTGGGCGTAGCCCGGCAGGGACGCGTGGAAGGCGCGGGCGTCGGACGGGGTGGGGGAGCAGGTCCAGGAGCGCGCCGCGGGGCGCGCGTACCAGGGCAGGGGAGAGGCGGAACCGGTCCGGGAGTCAGTCTCTTGATCCATCACGGGATCAGCCTGCGGCGGACCACGGCCGTTGGTCCAGCGCGCGGGGCGGTCGCCGCGTCAGCCCCGGGAGAACGCCAGGATGGTCGCGAGGTTCATGGGGCGGCGCGTGGAGAGATAGACGTAGGGCGCGCCGCCGTACGCGTTCCGCAACTCGATGCGCAGCGCGGTGGGGACGTAGGAGCGCAGGAGCAGCAGCGCGTACGGGTTCGCCCTGACGGTGCGCCACTCGAAGGCCTCGCGCTCGTCGAGGATCTCCGTCGCGCCGAGCGCCTCGATCGGGATCCTGCGCCCGCCGACGACGAGGGAGCCCGGCGTCACGAGGATGCGCACGCTGCCGTGCGCGTGGACGACGGCGGCGGACACCGCGATGCAGGCCGCGCCCGCCGCGACCGCGGCGAACACCCCGAAGGGGAACGCCCCGAGCCCGAGGCCGACTCCGCCGAGCACGACCAGAGCCCACCAGGAGCGGGGCACGCTGAGCCGCTCTTCGTAGATGTGCATGCCCGCATCCTGGCAGGACCGCCCGCCGCTCTCGTCAGCAGGGCACTTTTGCGCCGTTCCTTCCCCGCCCGCTGTCCGGTTCCGCGCGGAGGCAACGTGAGGCCGTCGATTTCCGTCCTCGAAGGGGCAAGTGGGGCACATGAGTTCGGTTGTGTGTCCTGTGGAGAGTGATGACGAGGAGGACCACTTTGAGACGTGTCTCACGAGTGGTGACCACGGCACTGGCGGCGTTCACGCTCGCCGCGGTGTCACCCGGGGCGGCCCACGCCCTGCCGTCCACCGACGGACCGCCGCCCGCGCCGCCCGCGGTGGCCGGTGAAGCGGACGACGGCCTTCCGGAGGGCTGGCGGCTCTCCGGTGACGGCGGCGGCAAGGAGCTCGTCTGGGATTCGCCCGAGCCCGTCCCCATGGGCGACGCCAGGGTCGAGTTCTACTCCGGGGACCGGCTCCTCGGCAGGCCCACCGCCGCGCAGGACCGGCGGTCGTTCCGGCTGCCGCTGAACGGCACGCGCGTCGGCGCGGCCAAAAAGCTGCGGGTCCTGGCCGGCGGCCGCCGCCTGGACGAGGCGGGCCGAGGAAGCGCGCGGGACGTCGCGCCCCCGGCGGCGCCCACGAAACCCGGCAAGCCGTTGCCCGAGGCCCCGGTCGACCCCGGAAAGCCCGGCAGCTACCGCACCGTCACTGGTGAGTACACGCTGAAGTCCGTACGGCTGCCCGGCTTCCCCGAGCCGGTGGAGATGCGGGCCAACGTGGTCGGCCCCGCCGACGCGCCGGGCGAGCGGCCGCTCGCGCTCTTCCTGCACGGCCGCCACTACACCTGCTACGGCGGGGGCGACGACGGCGAGGGCGGCGGCGAGTGGCCCTGCAAGGGCGGTACCAAGCCGGTGCCGAGCCACGAGGGTTACCTCCGTACGCAGAAGCTCCTCGCCTCCCAGGGGTACGTCACGGTGTCCGTGGCCGCCAACGGCATCAACGGGCAGGACCACCTCGCCGAGGACGGCGGCGCGCAGGCCCGTTCGTCGCTGGTGCGGCTGCACCTCGCCCAGTGGGCGGACTGGGCGAAGAACCGCTCGGCGGCCCCGGCCGCGGTGCGCGCGGTCGCGCCCGCCGACCTCTCCCGCGTCCTGCTCGTCGGCCACTCGCGCGGCGGCGAGGGCGTCAACAGGGCCGCGCTCGACAGCCTTTACCAGCCGCCCGCCGACCAGGACGGCTACCGGGGCCCGGTGCGCTGGAAGATCCGCGGCAACGTCCTGATCGGTCCCACGATCTTCGGCCAGAACCCGGTCCCGGACGTGCCCTCCGCGACGATCCTGCCGGGCTGCGACGGAGACGTGTCCGATCTCCAGGGCGAGATCTACGTCGACGGTACGCGCGGCGTCAGCAGCGGCGACGCCCTGCACAGCGCCGTCTACATGGTCGGCGCCAACCACAACTTCTTCAACAGCGAGTGGACTCCGGGGCAGGCCAAGGCGCCCGCCGCGGACGACTTCGGCTCCGATGCGCCGGACCCGGTGTGCTCGCCGGGCACCAAGACCCGGCTGACCGCGACTCAGCAGCAGGCGGCGGGAGCCACCTACATAGCCGCGGCGGCCCGGCTGTTCGTCGAGGGCGACGACCGGGTGCGCCCCCTCCTGGACGGCTCCGGCCTGCGCGCCCCCTCGGCGGGTCCCGCGCAGGTGCTCACCCACGCCGTCGGCGCGGGACGCACCGCCGCCTTCCTGCCCGACTCCTCGACCAAGGTCAAGGGCGGCCGGGTCTGCGCCCAGGTCGACACGGACGCGGCCCGCGCCTGTCTGCCGCCCGACACGAACGGCGCCTCACCGCACTTCGCCAGCTGGGAGACCTCACCCGAACCGGGCCGTGACGCGGTGGCCATGCGCTGGCCCCGGTCCGGCACGCCGATCCAGGTGACCCCGGCGGAGCCGGTCTCCCTGGCGGGCTCCGACAAGCTCGCGATGCGGGTGATCGTGCCGCCCAACAGCAGGGGCACCGTCCTCGCCGTTGGCATCGTCGACAAGGACGGACACCGCGTCACGCTCGGCCGCGCCCGCGTCGACGGGCTGCCCGGCAGCGACATGACCGCCTCCTACTGGGGGCGTGAGATCCGCGTCCCGCTGTCGGCCGCGGCCCGCGCCGGAGTCGACCTGAAGAGCGTCAAGACCCTGGAGATCACCCCGCTCACCGGCAAGGGCAAGGCCTGGCTGATGGACGCCTGGGGCTGGCGCCCGGGGACGCCCGAGGTGCGGGCCGCAGAGATGCCCCGCGTGGACATCGGCCGCCTCACGGTCAAGGAGGGCGACTCCGGGGTGCGCACCTACCGCGTACCGGTGAACGTCTCCGGCAAGGGCAGCGGCCAGGTCCGGCTCTTCGTGCCCAAGCCCGGCGACGGCACGGGCCAGGCCGAGTCCCGGCTGGTGACGGTGCGGCCCGGCGGGCAGGACATCGACGTGCCGGTCGAGGTGCGCGGCAACACCCGCTACGGCTACGACGCCACGCACGACGCGTTCGTCAAGGCCGTGCGCGGCGCCGTCGTCGGCTCCCACCACGGCGGGGTGACCGCGCAGAACGACGATCCGATGCCCAAGGCCACCATGGTGCCGGTCGCCGACCGGGTCGCCGAGGGCAAGCCGCTGACGTGGCGGATGACGCTGTCCGAGGCGGTCGACGTGGACATCATGGGAGGGATCTCCTTCCAGAAGGTCACCTCGGGCGCCGAACTCTCCACCCTGGACGTGGACCCGCGCTGGCTCGAGGACGAGCTCGCCGAGAAGCCCCGGCCGGGCCGGGCGCTCTCCAAGATGACGGAGGGCACGGCCCTGTACGTCACGGTGCCCGCGGGCAAGAAGAGCGTCGAGGTCCGCGTGCCCACGGTGAAGGACCGCGTCCGTGAGCCCGACGAGTCCCTGAAGGCCCAGCTGTTCCTCTACAACGAGAGGTGGGAGCCGCAGAAGGGACCCGTGTTCAAGGGGACGGTCAAGAAGAACGCGTCGTAGCACGCCACCATCCCTGAAGTAGCACGCCACCACCCTGAAGAGGAGCGGTCAACTCTGCCGAGGACAGGCGGGGTTGGCCGTTCCTCGCGTATGGGCCGGGTGCTCATGCGCCAGGTCGCGCCAGTGCCGGTGCGTGCGGGATGGGGTGACCCGCCGTCGGGTGCCGTCGGCGCGGCTACGTAAAGTCCTCCCATGCCCGCACCCACGACATCCCCCGAACTGCGCCTGCTGCGCCCCGAGCACGCGCCCGCGCTGCGCGCCTTCGAGGAGGCCAACCGAGCGTACTTCGCCGCGACCGTGCCCGACCGGGGTGACGCCTACTTCCGTGACTTCGACGCGCGGCACGCGGCCCTGCTCGCCGAGCAGGCGGAGGGCATCTGCTACTTCCACGTACTCGTGGATGCGGACGGTGAGGTGCTCGGCCGGGTCAACCTGGTCGACGTGGCCGGGGGCAGCGCCGAACTCGGCTACCGGATCGCCGAGCGGGCCACGGGGCGCGGCCTCGCCACCCGCGCCGTGCGCGAGGCCTGTGACCTCGCCGTATCCGCGTACGGCCTGAGCGAACTCCGTGCCGCAACGACGCTCGACAACCCCGGATCACGGACCGTGCTCACCCGCACCGGTTTCGTGCCCACCGGCGAGATCGTGCTCGACGGCAGGCCGGGTACCTCCTTCGTCCTGACGCTCTGAGACTGAGCTTGAGGTGGAGTCCGTGGCTGAGGCTGGGTCTTGGGCGCGTGGTGCCTCCTGCTGCTGGGGCAGGGCCTGTTGGGCGCGTTCCAGGAAGCGGAGCAGTTCGACGGGGAAGGGCAGGACGAGGGTGGAGTTCTTCTCGGTGGCGACCGCCACCACGCTCTGCAACAAACGGAGTTGGAGGGCCGCGGGCTCCTCGGACATCTCGTGCGCGGCCTGGGCGAGCTTCTTGGACGCCTGGAGTTCGGCGTCGGCGTTGATGACCCGGGCCCGCCGCTCCCGGTCCGCCTCGGCCTGCCGGGCCATGGAGCGCTTCATGGTCTCCGGCAGGGAGACGTCCTTGATCTCGACGCGGTCGATCTGCACGCCCCAGCCGATCGCCGGGGAGTCGATCATCAGCTCAAGGCCCTGGTTCAGCTTTTCGCGGTTGGACAGCAGGTCGTCCAGGTCGCTCTTGCCGATGATCGAGCGCAGCGAGGTCTGCGCCATCTGCGAGACCGCGAAGCGGTAGTCCTCGACCTGGATCCCGCGAGCGCTCAGTCCGAGCGCGGCCGGGACTCGTGCAGCCGCGTGTGGTAGCGGCCCTCCGACTCCAGACCGGTCGGGTCCTCGCCGGCCAGGATCACCTGGCGTACGGCGTCACGCCGCTCGTCGGCGCTGGTGAAGAGCCGCTGCGGATACGTCCGCGCGCCGTCCGTGACCGTGCCGAGGCCGTGCGCGTCGAGGGTGGCGGCGATCCGCCGGTAGGGGACGGTCCGCAGTACGAAGGCGCTCACCCACACCGGGAGCCGCGCGCAGTCGAGCAGGGCGTCGAAGGTGCGGTGCGAGATGTAGCCGATGCCCCCGGTCACGGTGATCAGGCCGGTACGGGAGACCGCGCGCCGCAGCGCGGGGCTGGGCGGGTGCCGCTCCAGGTTCTCGGCATACGCCTCGTCCAGCAGACCCACGTCCAGCGCGTAGCGGGTGGCGTTCTCCGCGGTGTCGAGCCCGATCACGGGAGTGGCGTCGGCGCGCCGCCGTGACGCGTAGAACTCCTTGTCGCGCTCGATGAGTTCGGGCCGGGACAGCGCGGCCGCCTCCTCGGAGGTGTAATGCGCGTAGAGGTCGGCGAGCGTGAGGTCGTGGTTGAGCAGCGCCGCGTTGATCCCGTACGAGCAGCACAGGTCGAGGACCGTCACGGGCCCCTCGCCGCCGGGCACCTCGGCGCGCAGCTCGCGCGTGCGGCGGAAGACCGCCTGCGCGTGCTGCGGTATCTCGTACTCGAAGGGCGCGAGCGTCCGGAAGTAGTCGCGCGGGTCCGGCCGGTCGTAGATGTCGTCGAAGCGGGTCTTGCCCGATGCCGTCCGCGTCCTGTGCCGTTCTGTGGCCATGGGGTACCTCCGGGATGGGAAGTCGGGTCTGGGGCAGACGTGCAGCTCTACCCGACCCGTGGCACCCCCGGTAGACCTCGTGGCGGTTACCGGCCACCGTTCCGCCGCGCCGGGGCGCTCCCCGGCCACCCCCTGGCTACCCTGGAGCCGATGTTCACTTCCCAGGGTCCCACGCTGCGTGAGCTGGCCGTTCAGGCGCTCTCCTCCATCGAGCACGGGTACGACCTGCTCGCCCCGAAGTTCGACCACACCCCCTTCCGTACGCCCGGCCGGTTCTTGACGTCGACGGCCGACGCACTTCGGCCGTTCGGGCCCTTCGGCGCGGGGCTCGACGTCTGCTGCGGGACCGGCGCGGGCGTCGAGGCGCTGGTGCCCCTGTGCACCGAGCGGGTCACCGGCGTGGACTTCAGCGCGGGGATGCTGGCCGCGGCGGCGGACGCCGTGCCGGGACCCGAGGCGCGGGCCGCGGAGGGCGCCAGGCAGGGGCCGCCGGGACCCGCGGTCGACTGGGTCAGGGCGGACGCCCGCGCGCTGCCGTTCGACGACGCCTACGACGTGGCGGTGAGCTTCGGGGCGTTCGGTCACTTCCTGCCCGCCGAGCGGCCCGCGCTCTTCGCCGGGGTGTACCGGGCGCTGCGCCCCGGTGGCCTGTTCGCGTTCCCGGTCGGCGCGCCGCAGCCGTTCGGCTCCCGCTGGTACTGGGCGATGCTCGGCTTCGACGGTGCGATGCGGGTACGGAACGCGCTGTGGCGGCCGAGCTTCGTCATGTACTACCGCACCTTCCCGCTGAGCGGCGTGCGCGCGGACCTGGCCGCGGCCGGCTTCGACGTACGGACCCAGCCCCTGGAGGAGTTCGGGCGGCGCCCCGACGGCAGCCCCCGCTGGCGCCTGGTCGTGGCCACGAAGCCGGAGTCGGCGCCGAAGCCGGAGCAGGACCAGGCCGGTCGCGGGGCAGGGGCCTCCGGGGCGTAGGAATGTCGGTCACCCCGGGGAGCTGTCCCGAGGCGCGCCGGTGAGCGATGCTCGGGAGAGGGGCCGCCGAGGACGGCCGCGCAGGGGGTGCCCGATGGACGACGACCACGGCGCGAGGCTGCCCGAGCCCGTGACGGAGCCCGGTCCGCCGGGGCCGGAACAGGCGGCCGATCCACGCGGGGCCGTGGGCGACGAACCCTTCGCCCGCGGAGCCGCCGGTGCCGCGGAGTTCCCGGTCCCCGAACTCCGCGGCACTCACGGAGAGGCCTGGCACAAGCCAGGCGCGGGCGGGTGGGTGGCGCCGGCCCCCGGACCGGAGGGCTGAGACCGTGGGTCTGACGATCAGCAACCAGTACCGGACGCGGGTCTACGTGGCCATCGGCTTCTCCGACAACGGCTGCCCGCACGACACCGGGCCGCACATCATGGGCTGGTGGGGCATCGACCCGGGCCGCAGCGCCCTCGTCTACGCCAACGACGTCAACGAGTACAGCCCGATGTGGTTCTACCTGGCCGAAGCGGTGAACAACGGCCCGGTCTGGGCGGGGCAGCACGTCACCCAGGTCCCCGACCAGGCGTTCAACCGCTGCTGGAGCCCCGGCGTCTCCGGCGGCAGCCCGCGCGGCTTCCGCGAGTTGTACGTGGGCGACCACGAGAACTTCACCCTGCACCTGACCGGGTAGCGCTGGCCGACCGACGTACCGCTGTCAGCGCCCCTGCTTCCCCGCCCGGCACACCCCCTTTACCGCTTCTGCGAGTTGGTCCCGGTGCGGCTGGGCCGCGCGGTCGAGTTCCAGGGCGAACGGCAGCACCGTGCCGTCGGGCCGCGTGACGCGCCGGGGCGGTGCGACGAGCGTGAGTTCCTCGGCGGCGGTGCTGACGACCTCGGCCGCGAAGCCGCAGAAGCGGTTGGTGTCGTCGATGACGACGAGGCGGCCGGTGCGCCCCACGGACGCGGCCAGACCCGCCCAGTCGAACGGGTAGATCGTGCGGGGGTCGAAGACCTCGACCGAGAGGTCCGGCGCCAGTTCGTCGGCGACCGAGACGGCCTCCTGCACCAGATGGCCCACCGCCACCACCGTGACGTCCGCACCCGGGCGCACCACGCGCCCCACGCCGAGCGGGATCGGGCCGAGCCCGGCCGGATCCACGTCCTCGCGGTCCGTCGAGGAGGCGGCCGGGGTCAGCACCACCACCGGGTCGTCGTCCCTGATCGCCGAGACGAGCAGGCCATAGGCGTCGGAGGGGGTGCTGGGCACGACGGTCTTGAGTCCGACATGGGCGAACAGGCCGTACGGCTGGTCCGAGTGCTGCCCCGCCCAGCCGACCCGGGATCCTGACCCGGGCACCAGATAGGTGACGGGCACCTTTGCCTGACCACCCGTCATGAGCGAGAACTTGTGCGCCTGGTTGGCGATCTGCTCGAAGACGAGGAACAACAGGGAAGGGATCTGGAACTCGATCACCGGACGCTGTCCGACGAGCGCGGCGCCGGTCGCGAAACTCGTGAACGCCTGCTCGGACAGCGGCATGTCGACGATCCGCTGCGGACCGAACTGGTCCACCAGGCCCTTGGTGATGTTGGCGACGCCGACCCGCACGTCCTCGCCGAAGACGCAGACCGCGGGGTCGCGGGCCAACTCGTCGGAGAGGGCCCGGGAGAGCGCGCCGAGGTAGGAGAGCTTAGGCATGGGACGTCACCCCCGCCCGCGGGCGCAGACCGGTGGCGTAGAGATGGTCGAGGGCGTCGGCCGGGTCGGGTTTCGGGCTCTCCAGGGCGAACTCGCGCGCCGATTCCAGCACGTCCTCCACCTCACGGTCGATGCGCTCCTGGGCCCCGGCGGGCAGCAGCTCCGCCTGGATGAGCAGGGGGTCACGGGAGCGTCCCTCCGCGACCTCCTCGCGCGTCCGGTAGCGGACGAACGACCGGTGCTCCCAGGTGTGATGGGCGTCGAACCGGTACGCGGTGCACTCCAGGAGCGCGGGGCCGCCGCCCGAACGGGCCCGCTCCCCGTACTCGCGCGTGGCCGTGAGGACGGCCTCGGCGTCCGAACCGTCGACCTGGACGGCGGGAATCCCGAAGGCGGCGGCCCGGCCGACGATCGTGCCCGCCACCGCGTCGTCCACGGTGAGCGTGGAGGCGTATCCGTTGTTCTCGCAGACGAAGAGGACGGGCAACTGCCACAGCGCCGCCAGGTTGAACGATTCGAGGACCACGCCCTGGCTGACCGCGCCGTCCCCGAAGAAGCTGACCGCGATCCGGTCCTCACCGGCCCGGGTCGCGGCCCAGGCGGCACCGGCCGCGATCGGGGCACCGGCCCCCACGATGCCGTTGGCGCCGAGGATGCCGAGGCTGACGTCGGCCGCGTGCATCGAGCCGCCGCGGCCCTTGTTGAGACCGGTGACCCGGCCGGTCAACTCGGCCATCATGCCCGCGGGATCGGCCCCCTTGGCCAGGACGTGGCCGTGGCCCCGGTGAGTGCTGGTGATGTAGTCGTCGGGACGCAGCGCCGCGCACACCCCCGCGGCGATGGCCTCCTGGCCGATGTAGGGATGGATGCCGCCCGCGATCTCCCCGGAGCGCACCAACTTGATGCAGTACTCCTCGAAGCGGCGGATCAACCGCATGGTCCGGTACAGCCGTTCCCTCGTCGAATGCTGCTCACTCGTGGCGTCACTCATGGCGTGCCCCTCGTGGTCGAAACCGACGCCCGAAGACATCGGGGCGGAAAGGGGCGAGCGCCGCCGCGGGCCATCGGATTCCGCATCCGCCCATTTCGCGGAAACGGTCCGTGGCGCGGCACGGAAACCGCCTCATCCGGCCGACGATATTCCGGTCCGAAGACGCATCGTGCAGACATACCTGGCAGAGCCGTGGAACGCCGGGATCGTAACCCGCTCCCCAGAACAGCAGCAAGCATCCGACGACCGCGGCATACGACCCCGTAGCGGCACCCAAACGCCACTGACCGCCCCTATTGGTCGATATGCCAGGCAGGTTGGTGTTTGCCGTGATCTCGACCTCTTCCCAGGCGCTGACCGTGCTTGCTAGAGTCGAATTTCGTTCGCCTCAAGCTCGCCAAGACGTCGAAATCGCGGCCGGTCAACGTCAACGGGTATCTCCGGTCCGTGGCCGCATCGACCGAGCAGAGCTTCGGGTTCCCAGGAAACGTGCCAGGTGTTTCTCATGACCGCATTACGACGAATGCGAGGGACTTCATGCCGGGGCCGCAGGACAAAGTAACTCCGGATCACTCGAGCGAGCTGCTGCCCTTGTTGGCCGCCCAACGGGGAATTTGGTTCGCGCAGGCTCTGGCACCCACCGTCACGCACCACAGCATCGCCGACTGCCTCGACATCGAGGGGCCCGTGGACCCCGCGCTGATCGAGGAGGCCCACCGCCGGGTCGTCACGGAGATGGAGGCGCTGCGCCTGCGGTTCGTGGAGAGCGCCGACGGGCCCGCGCAGTACGTCGACGCGTCGGCGCAGCCGCCGGCCCACTACTTCGACGTCAGCTCCGAGGCCGACCCGGCCGCCGCGGCCGAGGCGTGGATGCGCACCGACATGGCCAAGGAGGTGAAGCTGTCGGAGCCCCCGCCCTTCACCACGGCGCTGTTCAAGCTGGCCGCCGACCGGTTCACGCTCTACCGCCGCGTCCACCATCTGTTGCTCGACGGCGGCAGTTTGGGCGTGCTCCACCGCAGGACCGCGCAGGTGTACACGGCACTCGCGGCGGGCCGCACCGTCGACGACAACCCCTTCAGGCCCTTCCGCATGCTGGTCGAGAGCGAGACGGCCTACCTCGCGTCGACGCGCCGCGAGCGGGACAGGAAGTACTGGCTGGAACGGCTCTCCGACCGGCCCGAGCCGGTGCGCCTGGTCACACGGCGCACGGCGGGCGACGCGGACCGGCTGCTGCGCAGGGCCCCGCTGGCACCGGCACGCCTGGCGAGGCTGCGCGCGGCCGCCGAGCGATTCTCCGTGAGCTGGGTCGAGTTGACGACCGGCATCGCCGCCGCCTACACCGCGCGGATGACCAACTCGCCCGAGGTCACGATCGGCATGCCGGTCGCGGCGCGGCTGACCAAGGTCGAGCGGGACACCCCCGGCATGCTGACCAACCCCGTGCCGCTGCGCATCGCCACCGGCGCGGGCACGACGCTGGACGCCTTCTTCCGGGACACCCGGGCCGAGGCGCGCGCCGCGTTCCAGCGCAGCCGCTACCCCTCGGAGGAGCTCAGCAGGGAGCTGGGCCTGCTCGGCACCGAACGGCGGCTCTGGGGACCGGCGTTGAACGTCATGGGCTTCTCCTACGACCTCGACTTCGCCGGGTCCACGGCACGGCTGCGCACGCTCTCGCACGGCGAGGTCGCCGACCTCATGTTCACCTTCTTCCAGACCTCCGCCGACGGAGCGATGGAGGTCATCGCCGCCGCCAACGCGGACGTCTGCCGGCCGGCCGAACTCGACGCCCACCTCGACCGTTTCCTGCACTTCGCGGACGGCGTAGCCGCCGCGGACGCGGAGACGACGATCGGCGGCCTGCCCCTCCTGCGCGACGAAGAGCGGGAGCAGCTGCTCACCTGGGGCGCCGGGCCCGTCAGGGACATCCCCGAGGTGGGGATGCACACCCTCGTCGAACAGTGGGCACAGCGCACCCCGGACGCTGCGGCGGTCGAGCTGCACGGCGGCGCCACGCACAGCTACCGCGAACTCAACGCGGCGGCCGCCAGGCTCGCGAGGCACCTGGTCTCCCGCGGCATCGGTCCCGGCAGCGTGGTGGGCCTTTCCCTGTCCAGGTCCCCGGAGCTGGTGGTGGCCGTCCTCGGCGTACTGAAGACCGGTGCCGCCTTCCTGCCGCTCGACTCGGCCTACCCGGTGGACCGGCTCGCCTTCATGGTGGCCGACGCCTCGCCCGCGCTGCTGCTCCTGGAGACCTCGACCGCGCACCTCGCCGACGTCCTCGACGCCGAGAGCCTGCTCCTCGACGACCCCGGTCTGCGCCGGACCCTCGCCGGACTGCCCGGGGACGACCTCACGGACGCGGAGCGCACCGGTCCGTTCGAGGCCGGGCTCCCGGCGTACCTGATCTACACCTCCGGCTCCACCGGGCGCCCCAAGGGAGTCGTGGTGCCGCACCGCGGCGTCGTCAACATCACCGGGGCCATGCTGGACCGGCTCGGTTCCGGGCCCGGCGGCCGCACCCTGCAGTTCGCCTCGGCGAGCTTCGACGCGTCCGTGGGCGAGATGACCCAGTCGGTGCTGGTCGGCGGCACGCTGGTGATCGCCGACAGCGACCGTCTGGCGCCGGGACCCGACCTCGCGAGGATCATCGACGAGGCGGGCATCAACGACCTGGTCCTCGCTCCTTCGGTGCTCGAAGTGATGTCACCGGACGACCTGCCCCCGGGCGTCACCATCACCATCGTGGGTGAGGCGTCGTCACCGGACGTCGTCAGGCGCTGGTCGCCGGTCTGCCGGCTGATCAACGGCTACGGCCCCACCGAGGCCACCATCTCCACCGCGATGAGCCTGCCCCTCTCACCGGCCGACGCCGAGGCGCCGCCGATCGGCAAGCCGCTGCGCAACGTCCGCGTCCGCGCCCTCGACGAGCGCCTCGAACTGGTGCCCGTCGGTGCCGTCGGCGAGCTGTACGTGGCGGGCGCCGGGGTGACACAGGGCTACCACGGACGGGACGAACTGACCGCGGAGCGCTTCGTGCAGGACCCCTACGGTCCCGAGGGCACCCGCATGTACCGCACGGGCGACCTGGTCCGCTGGACCCCCGACGGAGACCTGGTCTTCGTCGGCCGCAACGACGACCAGGTCTCGCTGCGCGGCTACCGCGTGGAACTGGGCGAGGTCGAGGCGGCGATCCGCCAGGTCCCCGGCGTCGCCAGGGCCGCGGCCACGGTGATCGAGGACGCGACCGGTGACCGGCGCCTGATCGGATACGCCGTACCCGAGGCGGGCCGACGCCTCGACCCGGCCGCCGTGCGCTCCGAGGTCGGCGACCGCCTGCCCGGCTATCTGACGCCGAGCCAGGTGGTGGCCCTGGACGAACTGCCGCTGACCGCCAGCGGCAAACTGGACCGCAAGGCGCTGCCCGAGCCCACGGCGGCCGCCACGGACCACCATCAGGTGCCGCGCGCCGCGGTCGAGGAGATCCTGGCCGGACTCTTCGCCCGCATCCTGAAGGTCCCCCAGGTCGACGTCGACGACAACTTCTTCGACCTGGGCGGGCATTCGCTCTCCGCCACCCGCCTCCTGGGCAGGATCAGGACCACGCTGGGCCGTGAACTGTCGGTCGGTGAACTGTTCGCGAACCCCACGGTGGCCGGTCTCGCGCGGCAGTTGGGCGGCGGGGCCGTACGCAACCGCGACGACGTCCTTGTGCCGTTGCGGGGGACGGGCAAGAAGCCGCCGGTGTTCTGCGTCCACCCCGCCGACGGGCAGAGCTGGGCGTATCTGCGGCTCGCGGGCCATCTCCCCGCCGACGTACCCCTGTACGGACTCCAGGCGCGCGCCCTCACCGAGGAGGACGGGCTGCCGGGCACCCTGGAGGAGCTCGCGGCGGAGTACGTGGACGCCGTGCGCGCCGTACGACCGGCCGGACCCTACCGCCTCTTGGGCTGGTCCTTCGGCGCGCGGGCAGCCCAGGCGATGGCCGTGAAACTACGGGAGCAGGGCGAGGAGGTGGAATTCCTCGGCCTGCTGGACGGCGATCCGGCGGCGGCCGGGCCGGACCCGGCCGGGCACGGGATGCCGGAACAGGAGGCGCTCCGCGCGGTCCTCGCCAGCTTCGACTGCCCGGTGCCGGACACTTCCGGTGAGCCCTTGACCGTCGCCGGGGTCACCGCGGCCCTGCGGGACTTCTCCGCCGACCTGGCCGACGTGGCGGAGCTCGACGAGGGCAGGGTCGCCGCGCTCGCCCGGACGCTGCGGCACACCGACGCCCTGCTGCGCGGCCACAGCCCCGAACCCTTCGACGGGGACGCGGTGTTCTTCACGGCCACGCGCGGCGCGGCCGGGGCGAGCGCCCGCGCCGACTCCTTGCGCCCGTTCGTGCGGGGACGGCTCGCGCACCACGACATCGACTGCGCCCCCGACGAGTTGCTGCACGCGCCGTCGCTCGCCGTGGTGGCGCAGGTCCTCATCGCGGGACCGGACGCCTGACCGTACGCACGAAGCGGCCCGGTCCACCCCGAGAGGGTGGGCCGGGCCGCTTCGTGCGTAGGGGATCAGTACCGGATCTCCGCCAGCGCCTTGTCCAGCGCGGTCACGATCTCCTCCACGTCGGAGGCGGTGACGACCAACGGCGGGATGATCATGATGGCCGGGACCATGGCGAGCGAGGAGACCAGCACGCCCCGCTCCTCCAGCGCAAGGCGCAGATGGTCCGCCACCGCGCCGCCCGCCAGCGCCCCGTCCTCGGCCACCGCCATCTCGACGGCCTGCATCAGACCCTCGCCGCGCACCGCCGCGACGTGCGGATGGCGTGCCGCCACCTCTTCCAGGCCGGTCCGCAGCAGCGCGCCCATCTCGTCGACGTTCTCTAGCACGCCGCCGTCGGCAAGGGTGTCGATGACGGCCATCGACGCGGCGAGGCCGAGGGGGTGCCCGTCGTTCGTCGAGCCGATCAGGAACTTCTGCTCGAAGTCGAGGTCGAAGAGGCGGGCCGAGATCTCGTCGGAGAGCACCACGGCGGACAGCGGCGCGTATCCGGCGCTCAGGCCCTTGCCCAGGGTGAGGACGTCGGGGCGGATGCCGACCTGTTCGGTACGGGTGAAAGCGCCGGTGCGGCCCATGCCGGTGCTGACCTCGTCGACGATCAGATGGATGCCGTGGCCGCGGCAGAACCGTTCGAGCGAGTGCAGATAGTCGTCGGACAGGACGTGCCCGCCCTCGCCCACGACGAGTTCGAGGACCACCGCGGCCACCCGCTCGGGACCGTACGCGGTGATGGTCTGTTCGAGGCCCGCGCCGGGGGCCGCCGCGCCCTCGAACGGCCCGGCGACGTGGTGGACCTCCGGCAGCAGCGGCCCCGACTGGTCGTGCACGTACGACATGCCGGTCACCGCACCGGCGCCCGAGCCGAGTCCGTGGTAGCCGTGCCACATGCCGAAGACCGCGAGGCGTTCCCGGTCGCCGGCGCTCTGGTGCAGGAAGCGCGAGAGCAGGACGGCCGTCTCCACCGCCTGGGAGCCGTTGCTGCAGTAGCGGATCTTGTTCATGTGCACGGGCAGGTGGGGGAGCAGCGCCTCGGCGGCCTCCACGGCGATCGCCCCCGGCCTGCCGTAGCCGACCATGTTGGCGAACGGCAGCGTGCGCAGCTGCCGTTCGATGGCCTCCGTCACCTGCGGGTGGTCATAGCCGAGGGTGACGTTCCACAGCCCCGAGCGGGCGTCGAGGAACCAGCGGCCCGCCGCGTCGCGCACCCGTACGCCGCGCCCCTCGACCAGCATGTTCTCCTGGGACAAGGTGGTGAGATAGGCGCTCATGCTGGGGCTGTTCCACAGCGGATAGGTGTCTCGATCGATCACGGCCATGCTCCTTGTCCACGGGGTCTGCGGTCCGCTGACGGTGCTGCTGCGCCCACCGCCCTCACGGAGCGGCGAGCGGACGCGCTTCGATGACGCACATCCCGGGCGGGCCCTGCACCACCCGTTCGAGACCCCAGCCAGCGCGCTCCAGGAGCCGCCGGAACTCCGGCAACGTCCGTTCCTTCGCACGGTGGTAGAGGGCGAGCATGGCGACGTCGGCCCAGCCCTGAAGGGCGGAGGGGACGGCGTCGTCGGGCAGGACGTCTTCGAAGATCCGCAGCACGGACGTGTCGTCGCCGCCGCGCCGCACGGCGTCGAGGATCGCGGCCACGCTGTCGTCGTCCCAGTCGTGCAGGACCCGGGAGAGCACGTAGACGTCCGCGCGCGGCGGCGGGACGAACAGATCGCCGGTCCGCACCGTGCAGCGGTCGTCGACGCCCTGCTCCGCGAGATAGGTGCGGGCGCGCCCGAGCACCTCGGGCTGGTCGACGAGAATGCCCTGCGCGTCCGGCACTTCGTCCAGGATGTCGGCGAGCAGCACGCCGATGCCGCCCGCTATGTCGGCCACCATGCCCTCGGCGGGCCAGTCGAGGAGCGGTACGCACGGCAGGGTCAGGAGCCGGGCCTGCTCCGCCATCGCCTCGCCGAAGACGAGTTGCTGGTCGGGGTGCTTGGCCAGGTGGTCCCAGAAGTCGACGCCGAGGGCGTGCCGGGTGGCGGGCCCGCCGTCCTTGAGGGTCGCGGTGAGCGCGTTGCCGACATCGGGGATGCCGAACGTGGCGAACGTCGCCCACAGTGACATCGGGTGGCTGCGGCACAACACCTTGCCCCGCGCGGTGAGTTCGGCGCTGACGCGGCCCGCGTCGAGGTCGACGATCCCGCTGCCCGCGAGGAGCACGAGCACCCGCCGCAGCGCGTCCTCGTCGGTATCCGTCTCCTTCGCGAGGGCGGCGATGTCGCGTCGGCCGTCCGCCATCCGGTCGGGGATGGAGAGCCGGGTCACGGCAACGAGGCTGTGAAAGACGAGCCCTTGCCGGTAGATGTCCAACAAGGCCCCGACGTCGCGTAATGGTTCAGCAGCCAAGAATCCTCCAGCAAGCCGTTGACGTCCGCTTTCGCCTGCATGGCGGCGTAGGACGTCCTTGATGCGGGACCGGTGTCCGCGGATGCGCTTTGCGTGGGAAGAGACGGAACCGTACGAGGTCCCCGTAGGGGGTGTACCGATTCCGTTCGGTATACCGAGAGTGACGAATCTGGCTCGGGCAATCGTAGACTATACATGCCCGAGTGCTTATTTTCGGCGGTCGCAGAAACCTGCCCGAGACACCGGATCGGCCCCGTTTTGCACCGAATTCTGCTGCTGCCCCCGTGACGTACTACCGGAATGTCGGAGTTCGGAAAGGGGGCCTTGACTGCGGATGCCGACCACAATGAAGATGGCATGCGGGTGCGCCACTGGCGTACCGGAGATACAGCTGTCCTGGCCCTAGAGATTCCCGACGCACCACAGATCGAGCGTATTCGGAACGCCGGAGAGATGAAGCAGATCTCCGTCACAGGACCCTGCCTTCAGGCAGTGGCGATTTCCAAGCAGACGGCTGCAGTCGTCCACCGCAGCCCCGCACTTCATTGCTCCCGACAGCTGTCGGTCGAGAAGGGGGATTAATGGGACGCCCAGTGGACGGAGCGGCGGGAAGCGACGCCCGAGTGACGATGGATGCAGTAGCCATCCGTGAAGTGCGAAACGCAATTCGGGGTGAGATACGCGGCCGATTATTCACGTTTAAAGTGCTGGTCTGCGCCGTTCTCACGGCCGCGGGATGCTGGCTGGCGCTCCAGTCGCAGATATCTCTCCGAGTGTGCGGCGTCCTCCTGATCGGGCTCATGTTCGCGCACGCCGCGGAACTCCAGCACGAGACCCTGCACGGCCTCGCCTACCGCAGCCGGCGCGCCAACCGCGTGGTGGGTGTGGTGCTCGGTCTGCCGATGCTGATCTCGTTCACCGCCTACCGCGTGGCCCATATGCGCCACCACCGCGACCTCGGCACCCCGGGCAACCGCGAGTTCTTCGACTACGGCGACCAGTACGGCAAGGGCGAGCGCGGCAGCCGCGTCGGCACCGCGCTGACCTGGTTCGCCCGCTTCACCATGGCCTTCCACTACTGGCAGTTCGCGATCGGCGTCGGGAAGGCGGTGCGCGGCAGCACCTTCGACGGGGAGAGCGCCGTCAACACCCGCCGCATCCGCGCCGAGCACCTGCTGGCCGTCACCGCGCTGCTCGTCGCCGTCGTGCTCTCGGTGGTGTTCGCCAGCCCCGCGGCCCTCTGGCTCTGGCTGCTCCCGATGGTCCTGGTGGCGGCCCCGATGCACGCCCTGATCGAGCTGCCCGAGCACTTCCGCTGCGACACGCTCGACCGCTCGCCGTTCGCCAACACCCGGACCATCAGGTCCAACCGGCTCCTGACCTGGTACACGAACGGCAACAACTTCCACGTCGAGCACCATCTGATGCCCAACCTCCCCATCGAGCGGCTGCCGGACCTCCACGTCGAGGTGCGCGAAAGCCTGCGCCACTACCACCCCGGCTACTTCGCCTACTTCAGGAGCTTCCTCGGCGCCGGCGGCAAGTAGAGCCAGCAGCAAGTAGCACCCGCACGTGCGAGCACGGACTCAAGAACGTGGACGGACGGATCGACGGACGGAAGGAAGGGACCATGCCCGACGACATCACCTTCCGCAGGGCGCGCACACCGGCTCAGGACGCGGATGTGCTGCGGCTGCGGGAAGCGGTGTACGTGCAGGACCAGGAGCGGCTCAGCGACACCTCGCAGACCGCCGACACCTTCGACAAGTTCGACGCCCAGGCGTACTACCTCCTCGCGTACGCCGGAGCCGAAGCGGTCGGCACGATAAAGATCGTCCCGGACTCGCAGGCGGGACTGCCGTGCGAGGACGTCGCCGACATCGGTGCCCTGCGCGCGGGGCACCGCCTCGTGGAGTTCGGCCATCTGATGACGCTGCCGGACGCGCGCAACCAGAAGATCGGCATGCGGCTGATGCGCGAGGCGCTGGTCCACAGCGTCCAGACGCATCAAGTGACGTGCATCCTGGGCGACTTCTTCATCGACGACCTCGACGGCAAGCTGCGTGACTTCTACACCGACATCGGTTTCGTACCGGTCCACGGGCCCTACCAGGACCCGCGCTTCACCGGCGCGCCGCTGAGCATGGTGGCCGCCCTCGACGTGCCGGAGGCGGTGCGCCTGTGCAAGAAGCTGGGCGCCGAGGGCAACGGGCTGCGCAGGTACTTCTTCCAGGACTTCGACGCCTATGCGAGGGGATCCTCCGAGTATGCGGACATACCGGCAGGTACTGGCCGAGGCTAAGGCGGCCCACAACCACCCCACCTACGCCAAGATGGCCTTCGTCATGGGGTGCGGGGTCCAGGGCGTGGGTTCCGGATCCACCGTCCTCGACGACTCCGGACAGTCCTTCCTGGCCATGTTCGACCAGTACGGCAACCAGTCGCTCGGCTACTCCCACCCCCGGATCATCGCCGCGATCCGCGAGCAGCTCGACTCCGGGGTGCTCAACAGCAGCAAGATCATGTTCGAGGAGGTGGGGATCCGCCTCACCGAGCGGCTCGCCGAACTCACCGGCCAGGAGCTGCCGTTCGCCTATCTCGCCAACGGCGGCGGCGAGACCATCGACAACGCGCTGAAACTGGCCAGGGCGGCCACCGGCCGGCCCCGGTTCATCAGCGCGCTCGGCTGCTTCCACGGCAAGACCTTCGCCACCCTCGGCGCGGCCGCCCGGCCCGAACACCAGGCCAGCCTCGGCCCCCTGATGTCAGAGTTCCAGCAGGTGCCCTTCGGGGACCTCGACGCGCTCGCCGAGGCCCTGGACGACACCGTGGCCGCCGTGCTCCTCGAACCCGTCCAGGCGGAGGCCGGAGTCGTCCCGCCGCCGCCCGGCTACCTGCGCGAGGTCCGCCGCCTGTGCACCGAGGCGGGCGCGCTGCTCGTACTCGACGAGATGCAGACCGCGTTCGGCCGGTGCGGCACCTTCTTCGCCTACCAGCGGTACGGCATCACCCCGGACCTGCTCTGCCTCGGCAAGGCGTTCGGCGGCGGCATGCTCGCGCTCTCCGCCGTGGTGGGCACCGAGGCGGTCTGGGAGGTCCTGCGCGAGCTGCCCTCCACCTTCGGCTCCAGCCTCGGCGGCAACCCGCTCGCCTGCCGGGTCGGCCTGGAGACCATCGACATCGCGTCGGACGAGGACTTCCTCGCCGGCATCCGCGCCAAGGGGGACAGGATCGCGGCCCGCCTCTCCGCCGCCGCCGAGCGCTACCCGGAGGTGATCGCGGAGCACCGGGGCGTCGGCATGATGCACGGCATCGAACTGCGCGACGACGCCCTGACCGGGCTGGTCCTCGGCCGGCTCATCGAGGAGGGCGTGACCTCCACGTACTCGCTCTACAACCCCAAGGTGCTGCGCGTCCAGCCGCCGCTTGTCATCTCCGACGAGGACCTCGAACGGGTGCTCAGCGTCCTGGAAGGCGTCCTCGCCGAGGCCGACGCGGCCCGGGGGAGCGTACGTCCGACGGCGGCACTGTCCCCGCTCACCCGCACCGTCACCCTGGCGCGCCCCGCCGACGACGTGCTGCGGCTGCTGCACGAACGGCCGCGGCTCCTCGACCCGTTCGCCCTGGACACCCGGGCCGACCGGCAGGGCTCCGAGGAGGAGTTCAGCGGCCGGATCGGGCAGGACGAGGTGGTCTGGTCCGACCGGGTCGAACGGGGCGAGGACGGCGTCGCGTCGCGGGCGGACCCGTGCTGGCTGTGGCAGGAGCTCGTCCGCACCGCGGTGGTGCGCCCGGCGCCCGACGGCGGCTGCACGGTCGAGATCCGGGTCGCCTGGGACACCGGCAGCGGTGGCTACGAGGAGATGCTCGGCGGCCGGATCGCCCTGTTCGCCGAGGACCGCCTCACCCATCTGCTGGCCCGTCTGGAGAAGGAGTTGGAGAACGCGTGAGCATGACCATCGCGGAGCTCGGCGAGCGCTACCGCGAGCACACCGACGCGCGGCTGACCGAGATCGACCTCTCGGGCAAGCGGCGCGTCCTCACCTACAGCCGGCTTCACGAGCTCGCCACGGAGCGCGCGGAGCGGTTGGCGGCGGCCGGCGTGGAGCCGGGACACGTCGTCGGCATCCGCGCGCCCAGCAGCATCGACTGGGCACTGTGGGACCTCGCGACGCTGATGCGCGGCGCGGTCGTCAAGGCGTTCCCCGACGACACCGAGATAGCGGACCCGGCCGCGTTCGTCGCCCGGCACGAGCTCGCCCTGCTGATCACCGACGTCCCGGCGGCCGACTGCCCCGCGGTGATCGCCCCCGACGCGCTGCCCGGCCCCGACGTCGTGCCCGGCACGGCCGGACGCGTGGACCGCGACCAGGTCCACAGCCTCGTCTACTCCTCGGGCACCTCGGGCAAGCTGAAGGGGCTGAACATCACCGCCCCGGGCTCCGAGTACGTGATCAACCAGTTCATCGAGACGTACCACCTCACCCCGAGCGACAGTCATCTGATCTTCCTGCCGCTCTCCAACTACCAGCAGCGGATGTCCCTCTACTGCTGTCTGTGGCTCGGCGCCGACCTGACGATCGCCCCCTACCAGCGCGTCTTCCAGGCGATCCGCAGCGAACGGCCCACCTTCCTGATCGGCCCGCCGGTCTTCTACGACACGGCGCTCCAGCTGTATCTGAAGTCCGGCGGCACGAGCACGCTCGGCGAGTTCCTGGGCGGCGCCGTCCGCTTTCTGATCACGGGCATGGCCCCCATCAGACGGGAGACGCTCGACGCGTTCTGGGCGAGGGACGTGCCACTCCTGGAGGTCTACGGTCTGAACGAGACCGGCATGGTGGCCTGGAACACCGAGGACGCGCACCGGCTCGGCACCGTCGGCAGGCTCCTGGACACCGGCCACGTCCGGTTCCTCGACGACGGCGAGGTCATCCTGAAGCGCCCCGCGCCCCAGAGCAGCGGCTACTTCGAGCTTCCCGACGACGGGGCCGACGAGACGTACCGCCCCGACGGGAGCATCGCCACCGGCGACTTCGGCGTGCTCGACGACGACGGCTTCCTCACCCTCATCGGACGCAAGAAGGACGTGATCGTCCTGGGCAGCGGGCGCAAGGTGCACCCCGCCCAGATCGAGGACGCCTTCGCCGGGATCGAGGGCATCGCGGAGATCATCGTGGTGCCCACCCCCGAGACCGGCAGGCTCGGCGCCGTCGTCACCACCACCGACCCCGAGGACGCCGCACTGCCCGCCAAGGTGCGCGCGCGGGTCGAGGAGGTCAACCGCGGGCTCGACACCCATCAGCGGGTCGTCTCCGTGATCTTCTCCGCGCGCGAACTGCGCTCCGACGCACGCTTCATGACGGGCAATCTGAAGCTGAGCCGGGCCACCGTGGCGCGGTACTTCGCCGACACCGTGCGCGGCGCCGCCGCCGAAGGGACGGAGGCGCGGTGACCCCGGAGCCCGCGGCGGCCGCCGCCCACCCGATCGTCGACGCACAGGTCAACCTGGGCAGCCTGCTCGCCATCCCGCGTTCCTTCGTCGAGCACCAGGCCGCCAACGTCCACCACCGGCTCGACGCCTACGGACTCGGCGGCCGCCTCAGCCGCGTACGCAACCAGGTCTTCTCCCTGTACGCGGACGACGACGCGGACCAGCTGGTCGCCGAGATGGACGAGGCGGGCGTCGACCAGGCCTTCCTCATCGCGCCCGACTACTCGCACGTGGCCGACTGCGCGCTGTCCCAGCCCGAACTGGCCGCGCTGCACGACCGGGTGAACCGCCGGCACCCCGGCCGCTTCCACGTCTTCTGGGGCGTCGACCCGCGCGGCGGACAGGACGGCATCGACCTCTTCGAGCGGTGCGTGAACGAGTACGGATTCGTCGGGATGAAGCTCTACCCGCCCTGCGGATACGAGCCGAGCGACCCGCGCCTGTACCCGTACTTCGAGCGCTGCGACCACTACGGCATCCCGGTGCTCACCCACACGGGACCCGGCTGGGGGCCGCTGGACTTCACCTTCGGCAGCCCGCTGCTCGTGGACCGGGCGGCCAGGGACTTCCCCGGCGTCGACTTCATCCTCGGGCACGGCGGGGTCACCCACGTCGACGAGGCCGCCTACCTCTGCGCGCACCGGCCCAACGTGCACCTGGACATCAGCCAGTTCCACTCGGTGCTCAGCGCCGACGGCTGGCAGACCCACGTCAACCGGCTCTTCAGGGCCGGGATCTCGCACAAGATCCTCTTCGGCACCTGCTGGCCCTCCTTCCGCCTCTCGGAGTCGCTCGGGGGCCTGGTGAAGGAGTTCTCGCGCGGAGCACCGGCCGTGGCCGGGCTACGGGAGGCCGAGCGAAAAATGATCATGAGCGGCAACAGCCTCCGCCTCATGGGGCGGAAATCCGCGGAGCAAAGGGGTGGTCGACCATGACCGAGGACGTCTCGGCGGTGGAGAAGGATCTCGTCGCGTGGGTGGAGAACTGGAACGAGGGGGAGGTGGACGTCGCCGAGGTCAAGGCCGAGACGGAGCTGACCCACTCCGGGCTGCTCGACTCGATGGCGCTGGTGGGCCTCATCTCCTATCTGGAGGAGCGCAGCGACCGGGAGTTCGACTACGCGACCTTCGAACCGGGTGACGGCGTCAGTATCCGCGGCCTGGTGGAGCACTGCTTGCGGTGATCGTCTACGACGGCCACTGCCATGTGGCATCCACCGACTTCGTCCCCTCGGCCTTCGTCGAAGGGGTGGCGGAGAACGTCCACAGCCGGCTCTCCGCACACGGCCCCGCGCCGGACCCGGGCCGCATCGCGGACAGCTACCAGGCTCAGCACCAGGACCATCTCGCCGACGGCCTGGTCGCCGAGATGGACCGGGCGGGGATCGACCGGTCGGTGCTCCTGGTGCCCGACTTCAGCCACCGGATGGCCTGCCCGCTGACCCCGGAGAAGATGGCGGAGCGCCACCACGAGATCCGGCTCAGACACCCTGAGCGGTTCTGGGTCTACATCGGGATCGACCCCCGGCACGGCCCCGGCAACCTCCGGTTCTTCGAGACGGCCCTCGACGACTACGGCTTCGACGGGATCAAGCTCTACCCGCCGTGCGGATACTCGCCGTCGGACCGGAGCCTGTACCCCTACTACGAGCTGTGCGCGGCCCGTTCGCTGCCGGTCTTCGTGCACACCGGACCCAGCGTGCCGAGCCTGGACACGGAGCTGGCCCATCCGCTCCTCATCGACCAGGCGGCCCGCGACTTCCCCGGCGTCGATTTCGTCCTCGGCCACGCCGGGGTGACCAACGTGGAGACGGGGGCCTATCTCGCGGCGCACCGCCTCAACGTGTACCTGGACATCGGCGGGTTCGCCAGCTCCGCCACCCTGCCGAGCTGGCCGCACCACCTCAACCGGCTGTTCCGGATGGGCATCAACCACAAGGTGATCTTCGGTACGGACTGGCCCCTCGGCCGGATGTCCGGAGGGCTGCGCCGCACGATGAACGAGGTGCTCGACGGGCCGACGGTCTTCGACGGGGTGTCCCGCCGCGACCGCGCGTTGCTCCTGCACGAGAACCTGCTGCGGGTGCTCGCACCCGCGAGCCGCCCGGCCACCGCGGCCACCGCGCGGGCCCCCGGCCGGAGCCGGTCGTGAACCGGCACGACCGGGCCCCGCTGCCGCTGGTGCTGTGCCGCGACGGTCCCGCTACGCCGCGACCAGTTCGCTGTCGTCGTCGATGCTCGTCAGGAAATCGCTCAGGAAGTCCTCGAAATGGTTGAAGGACTCGGCCCTGAACAACACCGGCTGGTATTTCTCCACCAGATAGCCCTGACGTCCCATGGCCGCCGCTTCGAACGGGAAGATGTCCGCCCCGAGGAAGTAGTCCATTTCTCCGCAGGAGGACAGGAGGCTGGCTCCGCAGACCTTGGTTCTGCCGTCCTCCCGCACCAGTCCGTATTCGATGGTGAACCAGAAGACCCGGGACACGAGGCTGACCGCCTCGTCGGACTCGAGACGGCGCACCGTCTTCCCGAGAAGTTCGTACAACGTCGCCCATCGATTACTTGAAAGGTGTGTGCCGTGCCCCACCACCTCATGGATCATGTCCGGTTCAGGCGAAAACCGAGGAAACGAAGGATGGCGAATGTACTGGGTCGCCTGGAACCTACGGTCCGCCAACGAGCCGTAGAAATCGCGCTGTGCCACGAGCCCCGCGGCCGGGCCGAAGGTGAACCCGGTGAGCGGATGCACGCGTGCTGAGACCTCGCTGAGCTGCGGAAGCCTGTCGTGCGGCAGGTCGAGCAGCTCGGTCGCCTCGATGAATTCACGGCAGGCGTGCACACGGTGCTTGGCGGACAATTCCCCGCTGACCGTGCGCCAGGTCTCGTGCTCGGCCTCGGTATAAGGAATGTCCGGTGCCGGTTCGCCCGTCCTGTGCCTTAATGCGAGATCGGCTATGCGGGCCCGGTGCTCCTGATACGGCCGGTCCTCGTATCCGGGGTGGTCCTTCGCGAAGATCACGGACACGCGCCCGTGTTCGTTATTGATGACCGGAGAGTAAAGGGTGGCTTCCTTGAACATCAGAACCGCCTGGTGGATGACGATGGTTGAAGCGCTCAACGTAGGCTAACGGCTCGCTGAGTGAGTGTCACCCCTGGAGGGTTATAGGTAGCCGGTGCCCATTGCGAATAGCCGGAGGCTACGATATGGATTCCAGAAAGGAAACCATGAAAATTCGGACTCCTCGATGGACGGCCGGCCGAGCTGATGCGGACCTCGCCGACCCCTACTTGTACACCGATGAGACCCATCTGGAAATGTGGCGGCGGGCCCGCGCCGAACATCCGGTGGCGTGGACGGAGTCGGAGCTGGCCGGCGGCTTCTGGTCGGTCGTGACCCACGCCGAGGGCTCCGAGGTGATCCGGCGCCCCACGAGCTTCGTCTCGGTCCAGGGGATGCGGTTGCAGGCCAACCCCGCGGGCGTACGGGCCGCGGCGGGGCGCATGCTCGTCGTCTCCGACGGCGTCGAGCACCGGCGGCTTCGCGGGGTGCACCAGGCCTGGTTCAACGCCCGCTCGGTCGCCGCTTTGGTGCCCACGCTCGGCGCCCGCGTCGAAGAGCGCCTCGACGCCCTGCTGGCGCGCGGCACCGCCTTCGACGCGATCGCCGAACTCACCGGGGAGGTACCACGATGGGCCCTCTTCGACCTGCTGGGCGTTCCGGAGGAGGACCAGGACGACCTGGCTCGCACGATGGAGGCCGCCTTCGACGACTCCGACCCCGGACCACGGGGCGAGGCCGCCCGCACCGAGGCGCACACACGGATCTTCGGTCACTTCGGCGATCTGCTCGACCTGCGCAGGGAGGAGCCGGGCGACGACATCGTCTCCGCGCTCGCCGAAGCCGCCCCGGACGGCGTCCCGTTGACCGACGACGAGATCCTGCTCAACTGCGACGGCCTGATGAACGGCGGCCTGGAGACCACCTCGCACGCGCTGGCCGGTGCCCTGCTGATGTTCGCCCGGCGGCCGGAGGTGTGGCGGCGGCTCAGGGACGATCCGGGCCTGGTCGACTCGGCGGTGGAGGAGATCCTGCGGTGGACCTCACCGGCCCTGCACGCCCTGCGCACCGCGGCCGAGGACACGGTGCTCGGTGACGTCAGGATCGCCGAGGGCGACCGGGTCGCCGTCTGGTATCCGTCCTGCAACCGTGACGAACGGGTCTTCGCCGACCCCGACACCTTCCGGATCGACCGCCGTCCCAATCCGCACATCGCCTTCGGCGCGGGGCCCCACTACTGCGTCGGCGCCACGCTGACCCGCCTCGAGGTGAAGTGCGTGCTGGCGGCCGCGATCGAACGGATCGCGGAGTTCGAGGTCGTCGGCGACGCCGTCCGACGCCCTTCCAACTTCCTCCAGGGGCTGTCCCATCTACGGATCGGTCTGACGGCCGACCGACGGCCGGGCCCGCGCCGCGCGGAAGAGAAGACAGGGCAGGACCAGGAACCCGGGCCCGCCCCGGACACACAGCCGGACCTGGGGGCCAGTTCGTCCGACCTGCGCATCGCTCTGCCCGGCGTTGACGCCAAGGCCGTCGAGGTGCACAGCAACCAGGAGGTCACCTTCGGGCGGGGCCTGACCGGGGCCCCGGCCGACATCCGCGTCGACGACCCGACGGGCGAACCCATCGCGGGCCGGATCCGGGCCGCCGAGGACGGACTGTGGTTCATCACCAACCTCAGCAGGGCCCGCACCTACGTGGTGGAGAACGAGGAGGGCGGCGGCGAATACGTCTGCGTGCCGCCGGGCCGCCTCGACATGCCCGTCCCGTTCGCGCACGCCAGGATCAGCCTGCCGTCCGCCACCGGCTCGACGTACCTGTCGGTGAGCGCGCCGACCCCGGCCAACGCGTACGCGACCCAGCCGTACGCCGCCGACGCCGAACCCGGCGAGCAGGTGGACCCGGCGTTCGCCCTCGACCCCCGGTCCAAGTACTTCCTGGTCCTCGTCGCGCTGTGCGAGCCCCAGTTGCGCACGCCCGCCACGGTGGCCATCCCCAGCACCGCGGAGATCGTCCGCAGGCTGAGCCCCCTCGCCTCCTGCCGCAAGATCAGCCCGGCGGCGGTCAACTTCCACATCGAGTACATCGCCGGGCAGAAGCTCGGCGTGCGCAACCAGCAGCCGTCGTCGGGCCGTTCCGGCGGGAACTGGCTGCGCCAGGCGGTCGTCTCCACCGCGCTGCGGTTCCGGCTCGTGTGGACCGAACACCTGGCGCTGCTGCCGGCCGCCGACGCGCGGTGACGGTCAGGGGGTGACGCGCAGTCGCCGGGACACCAGCTCGGCGACCGCGCGGGCGTTGTCGGCCGACAGCAACTGGTGGTGCGTGCAGTCGAGCCGGACGTCCTCGACGGGTCCTTCCACGTAGGGCCCCCAGGCCTCGGCGGCGGACGGCAGTCCGTCGCCCCGGTCGCGGGCCGCGGTCACGAACAGCAGCGGGCCGCGGAACGGCTTGGGGTCGAAGGTCCTCGCGAGTTCGCGGTTGTGCTCGAAGACCTTGACCATGGCGGCGATGCGGGACTCCGTGAGACCGAGGGCCGCGCCGCGCTCCGCGGCGTCCGGCGACGCGACGTCCACGCCGAGGGCCTCTGAGATCGCGGCGAGCGCCTCCTCCTTCCCGGCCGCCGGATCGGAACCGGCGTCCTGCGCGAACAGCTCCACGTCACCGGGGTAGCCGTCCAGCACGCACAGCAACGGCACCTCCTCGCCCTGCTCCTGGAGGAGGACCGCCATCGCATGGGCGACCAGGCCGCCGAACGACCAGCCGAGGAGGTGGTAGGGACCGGCAGGCTGGACCTCGCGCAGCCGCTCCACGTACTCCGCCGCCATCTCCTCGATGTCGGCGGGGAGTTCGGCCTCCGGGGAGATGCCGCGCGCCTGCACCCCATGGATCGGGTGGTCGGGCGCGAGGTGGGCGAGCAGCGCGGAGTAGCACCAGGCGAGGCCGCCGCCGGGGTGGGCGCAGAACAGCGCGGGGCCCTGTCCGGTGGCGCGCAGCGGCAGCACGGTCCGGAAGGCGTCGGACTCACCGGGCTCCTGACGTCCGCTCCCGTCCGTGAGGCGCAGCGCGAGTTCCGCCACGGTGGGCGCCTCGAACAGGGCCCTGATCCCCAGCTGGTGACCGGTGGCGGAGCGGATCCTGCCGACCAGGCGGGCCGCGAGCAGCGAGTGGCCGCCGAGCCGGAAGAAGTTCTCGTCGGCCCCCACGGCCGCTACCCCCAGCTCGGCCGCGAAGAGCCCGGCGAGCAGCTCCTCGGTGGCTCCGTGCGGGGCGCGGGCGGGGGCGGACGTGCCGAACTCCGGTCGGGGCAGGGCCGCGCGGTCGACCTTGCCGTTGGCCGTCAGGGGCACCTCGCCGATCACGATCAGCGCGGCGGGCACCATGTGGCCCGGCAGGGTGCGCTCCGCGAACCGGCGCAGTTCCGCCGGGTCGGGGCGGGTGCCGTCGGCGGGGACGACGTAGCCGACGAGGCGTACGTCCCCGGGGGACGCGGCGCGCGTGGTGACCACCGCACGGGCCACCGCGGGGTGTTCCGTCAACGCGGCCTCGACGTCGCCGAGTTCGATGCGGAAACCGCGGACCTTCACCTGGTCGTCGGTACGGCCCAGGAACTCGATGTCGCCGTCCGCCCGCCACCTGACCACGTCTCCGGTGCGGTACATCCGCGAGCCCGCCGGGCCCCACGGATCGGCCACGAACCGGTGCGCGGTCAGGCCGGGGCGACGCAGATAGCCGCGCGCCACACCGTCCCCGCCCACGTACAACTCGCCCTTCACTCCCACCGGGACGGGACGCAGCCGGTCGTCGAGGACGTAGAGGCGGTTGCCCGGCTGCCGGGCGCCGATCGGCACCTGGCCCGGCGCCAGTCGACGCCCCGGCTCGATGCGGTGCTCGGTGCAGGCGACCGTGATCTCGGTGGGGCCGTACAAGTTGTGGGTCCGGACGCCGGGACGCCTGCGCCGGGACAGTTCGAGCGCCTCCGCGGCGAGCGGCTCACCGGCGAGCAGCAGATCCTCCGTGGGCAGGAACACCGGGGGCAGGGCGTCGAACAGCGCCAGGTGGCTGGGGGTCGCGATGAGCAGGGTGCAGGGGTGCTCCGCCAGCCACGCCTCAAGCCGGGGATCGTGCTCCAGCGGTGCGACGAGGACGCAGCCGCCCAGGATCAGCGGGGTGAACAGGGCGGTGATGGAGATGTCGAAGGAGACCGACGAGTGCTGGAGGGCGACCCCGCGCGCACCGGGGTACTCCTGGGCTATCCAGGCGAGGTAGTCGATCATCGAGCGGTGCGTGACGACGACGCCCTTGGGCCTTCCCGTGGACCCTGAGGTGTAGATGACGTACGCCGGGTGGAGGCCGCTCAGCGGGGTACGTCGGTCGTCGTCCGTGAGGTCGGCGTCGGCGCCGGGCGCCGGGGGAGCGGGCTGGTCGAGGTGCCACACGGGCACGTCGACATCCGGCAGCGCGGACCGCGCCGATGTGGTGGTGAGCAGCAGTGCCGCCCGCGCGTCGGCCAGCATGAAGGAGACGCGCTCGGCCGGATAGTCCGCGTCGACGGGCAGGTAGGCGCCGCCGGCCTTGCCCACGGCGAGCAGGGCGACCAGCAGTTCGGCCGACCTGTCCACGGCGACGGCCACCACGTCCTCCGGACCCACGCCGAACTCCACCAGGCGGCGGGCGAGCCGGTTGGCCCGCGCGTTGAGTTCCGCGTAATCGAGCACCTCATCGCCGCACCGGACCGCGGGCAGCCCGGGAGTGCGCGCGGCCTGTCGCTCCACGAGTGCGGCCACGGAGGCCGCCGCGGCATCGGCGCCGGGACGGGTGTCGTCCCCGACGCCGCCCCGGTCGGCCAGCAGCCCCCTGCGCTCGGCGGCGTCCAGCAGATCGATGCCGTGGACCGGGACGTCCGGGTCGGCCACCACCGTGTTGATGAGCCGGACGAGCCGGGACGCCATGGACTCGACCGTGCCGCGGTCGAACAGCTCGGTGTCGTAGTCGACGACGCAGCGGATGCCCTGCGGCGCGCCGCCCGCCCCGTACTCCTCCTCCAGCTGGAACAGCAGGTCGAACTTGGTGGCGCTGGTCACCGTCTCCACCGGCGTCGCCTCGACGGCGCCGAGGCGCCAGGGCGCGGTGGAGCGGACCTCGAAGGTCAGCATCGTCTGGAAGAGCGGGTGCCTGCCGAGCGACCGGTCGGGGTTGACCGCCTCCACCAGCCGCTCGAACGGCAGGTCCTGGTGCTCGTAGGCCGCGAGGTCGGACGCGCGGACGCGGTCGATCAGCTCCCGGAAGGTCGGGTCCCCCGAGAGGTCGGCACGGAGGACGACGGTGTTCACGAAGAACCCGACGAGCTCGTCGAACTCCTCCTCGGTGCGGCCCGCGACGGCCGAGCCCAGCGGTATGTCCCGGCCCGCGCCGAGCCGGGCGAACAGCGCCGCGACCGCGGCCTGGAGCACCATGAAGAGCGTCGCCCCGCTCTCCTTGGCCAGCGCGACCAGACGGGCCTGCACGGCCGTGCCGAGCCGGAACTGGATGCTGCCCGCGCTGTGGGCCGACACGACGGGACGCGGCCGGTCGTAGGGCAGCTCGAGCTCGGGCGGCAGCCCGCTCAGCGCGGACGTCCAGTAGCGCAACTGCCGTGCCTGGAGGCTGTCCTGGTCCTCCGGATCGCCCAGGAAGTCGCGCTGCCACTCCACGTAGTCCGCGTACTGCGCGGGCAGCGGCTCCTCCCAGTCCGGCGCCTCGCCCGCGCAGCGCGCCTCGTACGCCGTGGCCAGATCGGTGGTCAACGGGCCGACCGACCAGCCGTCGGCCGCGATGTGGTGGGAGAGGACGAGCAGCAGGTGGTCGCTCTCGCCGTACACGAACAGCTCGCAGCCGACGGGGAGTTCGGTGTCGAGGTCGAAGACGTGACGGACCGCGGTGTCGAGGTCCTCGGTCAGCCGCGCCGGATCGCCCTCGCGCACCAGGAACACGGGCCGGGCCCGCTCGCCCTCCCGTACCTGCTGGTAGGGCTCGCCGTCGACCTCCAGATAGCCGGTGCGCAGCACCTCGTGCCGCTCGACGACATCGCCGAACGCCAGAACCAGCGCGTCGCGGTCGAGGCGTCCGGTCAGGCGCAGTGCCAGCGGCACGTTGTAGGCGGAACCGTGTTCTTGGAGTCGGGACAGAAACCACAGTCGGCGCTGGGCGTAGGAAAGCGGGATCATTGGTTCCCCTATCCGATGGCGAAATGACGCGTGGTGCTATTGACGCGTTCGTCCTACGGCTTTTCGGCCACCGTTTCGGATTCGGCCTTGACCCGGGGCTCGGGCTCGTTGAGAGGAATGTCGCGCATGCCCCGCAGGGGCGAGAAGAACAGCCAGAGGCCCGCGCAGCAACCACCGATGACGGCGATCCACAAGGTGGTCTGGACGCCGAAGACGGTGGCGAGTCCGCCGCCCACCAGGCCGCCGACCGGCAGGGTTCCCCAGGTGATCCAGCGCGCCGCCGCGCTGACCCGGCCGAGCAGCTCCGGCGGGCAGGCGGCCTGCCGGTAACTGGTCAGCGAGATGCCCGCGACCGTGGAGGAGAAGGTCCACGAGATCCAGCCGAAGCCGAACAGCAGCACCCACCAGCCGGATCCGGCCATCGGGATGAGCAGACCGGGCAGGGACAGGATGGTCATCGAGATCCAGCTGATGCGGGCGGAGCCGAACTTCCGCGCGAGGTGCCGCGCCGCCACACCGCCCGCGACCCCGCCGACGGCCCCGAGCGCGAGGAGCAGCCCGACCAGGCCGGGGCGCAGGTGGAGCGTGCGGATCAGGAACACCGGACCCAGGGTCTCCACGATGATCACGAAGAAGTTGGCGGTGCCGTTGAAGGCCACCGAGTTGCGCAGGATGCGGTCGCGCAGGACGTAGTCGAGCCCCTCGCGGATCTGGGAGCGCATCGTCGGCCGCGGCCCGGGATCGGCCTTGCGGCGCGGTTCGGGGGTGCGGATCGCCGAGAGCGCGGTCGCCGACAGCGCGAAGGAGACGGCGTCGGCCGCCATCGCCCCCGCCGCGCCGACCAGCGTCACCAGGCCGGCGCCCGAGCTGGGCCCGGCGACCTGGGCGACCGAACGGGAGGCGGCGATCTTGCCGTTGCCGTCGAGGAGTTGGCTGTGTTCGAGGACCGCGGGCAGATAGGCCTGGTAGGCCACCGCGAAGAAGACGGACAGCACGCTGGAGACCAGCGCGACGGCGTAGAGGTGGACGAGGGTCAGGGTGTCGAGCATGTGGGCCAGCGGCACCGAGCCGATGACCAGGAAGAGTCCGACGTCGCACCAGATCATCAGCCGTCGCTTGGCGACCCGGTCCACGATGGCTCCGGCCGGCAGGGCGACCAGGAGGTACGCGCTCGTCTCCGCGGCGGCCAGCAGGCCGACCTGGAACGGGGTGGCATCCAGCAGCACGACGGCGACCAACGGCAGGGCGAGGACGGTGATCTGCGTCCCCATCTCGCTGACCGTCTGCCCGCTCCATAACAGCAGGAATTCGCGATTGCGCCAGATCGAGGAATGTTTTCTACTGTCGTCGACCATCCGTCAGATAGTGTCATCAGCCCCAACACATGTCCATGCCATCCTCAGTCGCAGCCGTCACCGAATTCCCCTTTGCCGGGGCCTCGACTCGCGGGTTCACCACCATCGGACGGGCGTGACTATGTGTGCGGACGGGCGTGTCTTCGAGTGCGGGCGGGCGTGACGAAATGGGCGCCACCGATTTCAGCGAGCACGAGGCACCCGTCCGGGGCAGGGGAAGCGCCCTCGCCCTCCTCCTCGGCGCCGATGTGGCCGTGCAGTTCGGGTCGGCGGCGGCCGCCCTGCTGATCCCCAGAGTGGGCGTCTGGGGCGTACTCGTCCTGCGCCTCACCGTCTCCGCGGTCCTGCTGCTCGTGCTCTGCCGCCCCACTCTGCGGGGGCGCGCCTCCGGAGACTGGGCGGTGGCGGGGCTGCTCGGTCTGACGCTGTGCGCCTGGAACAGCTGCTTCTACCTGGCGATCCTGCGCATGCCGCTGGGGCCGACCGTCACCCTGGAGCTGCTCGGCCCGCTGACCCTCACGCTGCTCGGCTCCCGGCGCGCCGCCGACCCGCTGTGGGCGCTGCTGGCCCTCGTCGGCGTGTTCCTGCTCGGCAAGGACGGCTTCAGCGGACTCGCCCCCACCGGAGTGGTGTTCGCGCTCTGCGCCGGGGCGCTGTGGGCCTGCTACATCCGTCTCAGCGCCCGGACGGGCGCGCGCTTCGAGCGGCTCGACGGGCTGGCGGTCGCGATGACGGTCGCCGCCACGGCGAGCGTGCCGGTGAGTCTGGCGTTCGGGCGGGTGACCCTGCCGGAGCCGGGGGACGTCGGCCTCGTCCTCGCGGTGGCCGTGCTCTCCTCGGTCGTGCCCACCGCCGCCGAACTCATCGCCCTGCGCACGATCGCGCCCGTCGTCTTCTCCGTCCTGATGAGCCTCGCGCCGCCCGCGGCGGCGCTGGCCGGACTGCTGGTCCTGGGGCAGTCGTTGGGCCTCGTCCAGTGGCTCGCCATGGCGCTGGTGGTCGTCGCGTGCGGCGGGGCGCTGCTCACTTCCCGCCAGGACCGGCGGCGTTGACGGCCGGAGGGCGCCGGGGCGGTCGTCCCGCCGTGCCCGCCGCCAGCTTCTGGAGCAGGCTGTAGGAGAGGATCGGCAGCAGTACCGCGGCGCGATGGGTGAACGACCCGGCGGCGAGAACCGCCGCCGCGCTGCTGTTGTTCATGCCGGCGGCGAAGGTCAGGGAGATGCCGTCGGGCCGGTCGCACCGCGTCCAGCGGGACAGCCACCGGCCGCAGCAGAAGGTCAGACAGCACACCGCGCCGGACAGCGCGATCGCCGCCGCCAGGAGGTCCGGGTCGGGATGGGCGAGCGCCTGGCCCAGCGCGCCCGAGGCGTTGATGTAGCAGAGCGCCAGGATGTTGAGGAGGTTGAGGGCCTTGACCGTGGGCAGCGTCGCACGGGCCCGATCCTCGCCCAGTACGGTCCGCACGGCGATGCCGGCAAGACAGGGCAGCACCACGGACACCAGCGCGAACAGCCCCGCCCCGGTCCTTGCGACCGTGTCCAGCGTCGTCGTGTCGTCCAGGGCGCCCGCGCCGTAGGGGCCGACCAAGTGGCCGGTCAGCTGCATGCCGAGGGGAACGGTGAGCGGACTGAGCAGCGTGGAGCCGAGCACCATCGCGACGACCAACGGGACGTTGCCCCCGGCGTTCTGCCCCCAGGACACGGCGCCGCCCGCGATCGGCATCGCGAGGACCAGCAGGAGCCCGACGACGAGACCCTCGGTCTCGGCCCGGTCGGGCCAGCCCCGCAGGGCCAGCGCGACACAGGGGAGCAGCAGCACGGGGAGCAGGGCGTTGGCCGCGATGCCGAGGGTCAGCCGCCAGGGCTGGCGCAGCACGACGCGCAGATCGGTGATGCGGACGCCGAGCCCGGCGTTGAACAGCATGACCGCCAAGAGCGCCATGGGCAGCGTCAGTTCGGCCGTGCCCGCCGTACCGACCGGGATCCGGAAGGCCAGCGCGCGCAGCGCCTCGCCGGGGGCGGGGCAGAGGCCCGCGAGTACGTAGCAGCCGAGCATCAGAACCAGGAGCCTGCGCTGCACGGCCGTGATTACTTTCGTCACTCAGCGCAGCCTAGCGATCACACCCGGCCGCGTCCCTCTTTTCGGCCGTGCCGACCCTCAGGGCGGGGTGCGTCACCGCTGCCGACGCGCGCGCCGGAGGCGCCTCCGGCCGCTCCGCCCCCGCTCGCTCCGCCCAGCGCACGGCGGGCCCCATGGCCAGCGAGGCCGCCAGGAAGACGGCACCGAGCAGCAGCCAGCCCGGCATGCCCCACACGACCAGGAGCCAGGTCAGCAGCAGCGGGCCGAGCGTGCGGGCGAGCGGCACGCCCGTGCCGAAGAAGCCCTGGTATTGGCCTACTTGATGGGCGGGGGCCAGCGCGAAGCCGATCTGCCACGAGCCCGCGGACTGCTGCATCTCGGCGATCACCTGCAGCACCGCGCCCGCGACCAGGACCGCGGCGGCCGCCCACGGCGAGAGGCCGGCGGCCGACAGCGCGAAGACCGCGCACGCGACGAACATGACGAGCCCGGAGCGGCGCACGGCGCCGACGGCCGTGCGCGGCCCGGTGACGCCACGGGCCATCCTGACCTGGTAGGCCATCACGGCAAGGGTGTTGAGGACGAACAGCGCGGACACCAGCCAGCCGGGCGCCCGCGTGCGCTCCACGATCCACAGCGGAATCGCCAGGCTCAGCAGCGGCATGCGCAGCAGGAGCACCGCGTTGAGCAGAGTGATCACGGCGTACGGGCGGTCACGGAGCACCGCGAGCCGGGGCTCGCCGCTGGCGCGCGCGGCCGGGGTCCTCGCCACCGAGGGCAGCCGGAGCAGCACCAGCGCGCAGAGCAGGAAGCCCGCCGCGTCCATCGCGAACACCGCGCGGTAGGCCGCCGCGGTGTCGAAGCGCAGCGCCAGACCGCCGAGGGCCGCGCCGACGGCGAGACCCGCGTTGAGCGTCGACTGGAGATGGGCCAGGATGCCCGTGCGGTCGGCGGGTGCCACGAGTCCCGCGAGCAGCGCCTGCCGGGCCGCGGCGAGACCGCACTGGGCCACGGCGTACCCGACCGTCGCGACGAGGAACAGCGGGAAGGAGCGGATGAAGAGGAACGTGGCGACCGCGGCGCAGGTGGCGAGCGCGAGCAGCACGGACGTGCCGCGCGGGCCGCGCCGGTCGGCGAGCGCGCCGAGCGGCACCCCCGCCACCGAGCCGATCGCCCAGGCGACCGTCAGGCCCAGGCCGATCTGGGTGGGGGACAGGCCCACGACGCGGGTGAAGTACAGCGCCGACGCCACGTAGTAGGCGCCGTCGCCGACGGAGTTGCTCAGCTGCGCGGCGGCGAGCACACGCGGTGCCCCCGGCGGCACATGGATACGAATCGACACGACGCTCCCCCTGGTCGGCGGCCGTGCGGCCGCCCCTGGTCCGACGCGTCGAAGGTATGCAGTGGGGGACGGCCGCGACTGGGCCAATCACCCGCCGCGGCCGTGTGCCAATTCGGCCTCTCGCCACCGTGCCGAGGCTCCGCCCGGGCGCCCTGCCCAGGCAGTGCCTACGCCTTGCCGTCGGCCGCCGCCCTGAGCGCGGCCACGTCGAGCTTCTTCATCCCGAACATCGCCTGCATGGCGCGCTGTGCGCGCTCCGGGTCCGGGTCCGCGAGGAGCTCGGGCAGGGCCGCGGGCACGACCTGCCAGGACAGTCCGAACTTGTCCTTCAGCCACCCGCAGGGGCCCTCCTCGCCGCCCTCGGACAGCTTGGCCCAGTAGTAGTCGACCTCGTCCTGGTCGGCGCAGTCGATGGAGAAGGAGACCGCCTCGTCGAAGGTGAACTCGGGACCGCCGTTGAGCGCCAGGTACGGGGTGCCGTCGAGCTCGAACTCCACCGTCAGGACGGATCCCGCGGGGCGCGGGCTGCCCTCCCCGTAGTACGAGATGTTCTTGATCTCCGAGTTCGGGAAGACCGAGACGTAGAACTTGGCGGCGTCTTCGCTCTGGGTGTCGAACCAGAGGTTGGGCGTGATCCGGGGCATGGCTCTCTCCTGTCGTCGGAGCGGCGGTCCTGTCCGCTCTCAGTTAGGACCGTCGCACCGCCCGGAACTCATCGCCACACGTCAGCCGGTTCCGCCGACGACCGGCTCCCGGTCGAGCCGGATGCCGAAGTGCCGGTCGTACGCCGCGAGCACCTCCGCCTCCGATGCCAGCTCGGTGACCTGGCGCTCGCCGTCCATGGTGGTGGTGAGCGTGCGCCCGCCGAGGGTGACGCGGCCGTTCCCGGTGAGCAGGGAGCAGACCAGGGACCGGGTGAAGTGCGATGCGGGCGAGGTGCGGTGGTACCAGGCGCCGATCCGGAAGTCGGCGAGCTCGCGCGGGCGGGTCTCCAGGAGGTACTGGGGCTTGCCGTCCATGCTGACCCGCAGATCGCCCTCCGGGGCGTCCTCCAGAAGGAAGCGGCCGCCCGGATCGTTCTGCTCGCCGCGTTCGCCGAAGGCAAGCGGCAGGTGGCTGTGCGTGCCGAACCCGACGTCCGCCAGCCAGTCGCCGCCGTCCTCGGTACGGACGCGCAGCGCCAGGTGGTCGTACGGGATGCCGGGCTGTCCCGCGTCGTCGCACACCCGGGCCTGGAGCAGCGTGACGCCGAAGCCGAGCGCGCCGAGCAGGGCGCCGAACGCGCCGTTGAGCTCGTAGCAGAAGCCGCCCCTGCCCGCCTCCACGACCTTCGTCACCAGGGCCTTCTCGGTGAGTTCGATGTTCTCGCCGAGGTGGATGGAGAGGTTCTCGAAGGGGACGGCCCGCAGGTGCGCGAGGTGCAGGTCGTGCAGGGCGCGCGCGGTGGGCGCGGCGGGGCGGTCGGCGCGGATGCGCCGCAGGTAGGCGTCGATCTGTTCGGAGTGCATGGGACCAGTCTGGTGGGGGCGGCCGGGGTGCGGCCACGGGCCGTGATGTTCGCGCCTCCATGGAGTCGGGAAGAAAACTGAGTACGGTGTACTCTTTTCCTTCGCCCCATCGACAAGGAGTGCTCAGTGACGGCCATCCCCGCCGACAGCCACCACGTCATCCAGGTGCGCGGAGCCCGCGAGAACAACCTCAGGGACGTCTCCGTCGACATCCCCAAGCGGCGGCTCACCGTCTTCACCGGAGTCTCGGGATCCGGTAAGTCCTCGCTCGTCTTCGGCACCATCGCCGCCGAGTCGCAGCGTCTGATCAACGAGACCTACACGGCGTTCATCCAGTCGTTCATGCCGAGCCAGGGGCGCCCCGACGTCGACGCGCTGCGCAATCTCAGCGCCGCGATCGTCGTCGACCAGGAGCGGATGGGCGCCAACTCGCGCTCCACAGTGGGCACCGCCACCGACGCGTACACCATGTTGCGGATCATCTTCAGCCGCCTCGGCGTGCCGAACATCGGCACGTCGGGAGCCTTCAGCTTCAACCTGCCCGACGGGATGTGCCCCGAGTGCGAGGGCACCGGCGAGGTCTCCACCGTCGACGTCGACCAGGTCGTGGACCGCGGGCTCTCGCTGAACGAGGGCGCGATCGCCGTGCCGTACTACGCGGTGGACTCCTGGAGTTGGCAGATCATGGTCAACTCCGGCTTCCACGACCCCGACAAGAAGCTGAGAGACTTCACCGAGCAGGAGTGGGCCGACCTCCTGCACAAGGCGCCGGTCAAGGTGAAGGTGGGGTCCAATGGCTTCACCTACGAGGGCCTGATCGCCAAGATGCAGCGGACCTGGCTCGCCAAGGACCGGGAATCGCTGCAGCCGCACATCAAGACCTTCGTGGACCGCGCCGTGGTCTTCGCGCGGTGCTCCGTCTGCGAAGGCACCAGACTCTCCGCGGCCGCGCTCTCCTCCAGGATCGGGGGGCTCAACATCGCCGAATGCTCGGCGATGGAGATCAGGGACCTGGCCGAGTTCGTCAGGGGCCTCGACGACCCGGCCGTCGCCCCGCTGATAGCGAGCCTGCGCGAACTCCTGGAGTCGCTCGTCGAGATCGGGCTCGGCTATCTGAGCCTGGACCGCACATCGGGCTCGCTCTCCGGCGGCGAGGCGCAGCGCGTGAAGATGGTCCGCCACCTCGGCTCCAGCATCACCGACGTGACGTACGTCTTCGACGAACCGACGATCGGGCTGCACCCGCACGACATCCGCCGCATGAACGATCTGCTCCTGCGGCTGCGCGACAAGGGCAACACGGTGCTCGTCGTCGAGCACAAGCCCGAGGTCATCGAGCGGGCCGACCACGTCGTCGACATCGGCCCCGGCGCGGGCGAGGCGGGCGGCCGGGTCTGTTACAGCGGCGACGTGCCGGGCCTGCGCGCGTCCGGCACGCTCACCGGGCGCCATCTGGGCCACCGCGCCGAGCTGCGCGACACCGTGCGCACGCCCAAGGGGCAGCTGTCCGTCAAGGGTGCCGACCGGCACAACCTCAAGGACGTCGAGGTCGACGTGCCGCTCGGCGTGCTCACGGTGGTGACCGGAGTCGCGGGCTCCGGCAAGAGCTCACTGATCCACGGCTACCTCTCCGGCAGGGAAGGGGTGGTGGTCGCCGACCAGTCGCCGATCCGCGGTTCGCGCCGCTCGAATCCGGCCACGTACACCGGACTGCTCGGCCCGATCCGCACCGCGTTCGCCAAGGCCAACGGCGTCAAGGCGGCCCTCTTCAGCGCCAACTCGGAGGGCGCTTGCCCGGCCTGCAACGGGCTCGGGCTGCTCTACACCGACCTGGCGATGATGGCCGGGGTCGCCTCCGTGTGCGAGAAGTGCGACGGCGAGCGCTTCACCGCCGAGGTGCTCACCTACCGGCTGCGCGGCAAGAACATCAGCGAGGTCCTCGGGATGTCGGTCGCCGAGGCGTACGACTTCTTCCCCACCGGGCAGGCGCACACCATCCTGAGCCGGCTCGCCGACGTCGGCCTCGGCTATCTGCGCCTGGGTCAGCCGCTCAACACCCTCTCGGGCGGCGAGCGCCAGCGGCTGAAACTGGCCATTCACATGGCCGAGAAGTCCTCGACGTACGTCCTGGACGAACCGACCACCGGACTGCACCTGGCCGACGTCGACAAGCTCCTCGCCCTGCTCGACCGGCTCGTCGACGACGGCAACTCGGTGGTCGTCATCGAGCACCACCAGGCCGTCATGGCGCACGCCGACTGGATCATCGACCTGGGGCCCGGCGGCGGCCACGACGGCGGCCGCGTCGTCTTCACCGGGACGCCCGCCGAACTCGTCGCGGACGGCGACACCGTCACCGCCCAGCACCTGCGCGAGTACGTCGCGGGCTGACCGGACCCCGCCGCCCTCCCGCAGCGGGTCCCGTGAGGGCTCGCGGGAGGGCGGCAGGCCAGCGGCGCCAAGGGCGGGCGGTGAAAGGGATCCAAAGATTCCGGGCTGATGACGTCGAAAGTGTTGACACGTGCCTGCACCTTGTGGCCTAGACGGGGCGATCCCCTCTCCTCCCGGAGGATGACACCTCGCGCGGCGCAGTACAGCGACCGTGGGCCAAGAGTCCGGCTCGCAGGCTGACTTGCCGCACCACATCGGCAGTGACGATGGAGGGGAATCCTGCTGGACCTCCTGACGTGCACCGATGGCACCGCCGGGAGGTCGCCCCTGCCTGCCGAACCCGACGGGAGTCCCTTTCGCCGTGGCTACGTTCCTGTACAAACTAGGCCGACTCGCCTTCCGGCGGCGCCGCTATGTGGCGCTGCTCTGGATAGCACTGCTCGTCGGTGCGAGTGTCGCCGCCTCGGCCGCTCCCACCCCGCCCTCCGACACCTTCTCGATGCCGGGAACGGAGTCCCAGAAGGCCTTCGACGTCCTGGAGAAGCGCTTCCCCGAGGCCAGCGCCGAAGGCGCGAGCGCCCGCGTCGTCATCCGCGCCCCCGAGGGCGAGAAGATCACTTCGGCGAAGCCCAAGGCCGAGGTCGAGAAGATGATCGCGGCCATCGGCAAGGGGTCGCAGGTCGCGAGCGTCGCCGACCCGTACAAGGCGAAGACCGTCAGCAAGGACGGCACCACCGCCTACGCCTCGGTCACCTACAAGGTGGCCGCCACCGAGCTCACCGACAAGTCGCACGACGCGCTGACCAAGGCCACCGACCAGACCCGTGACGCGGGCCTCAAGGTCGAGACCGGCGGCGACGCCGTGATGGCCGAGCAGGAGATGGGCGGCAGCGCCGAACTGGTCGGCATCGCGATCTCCGCCGTCGTCCTCGTGCTGACCTTCGGCTCGCTGGTGGCCGCGGGCATGCCGCTGCTCACCGCCATCATCGGCGTCGGCATCGGCATCTCCGCCATCGGAGCCCTCGGCAGCCTCCTCGACCTCTCCAGCACGACGTCGACCCTGGCGATGATGATCGGCCTCGCGGTCGGCATCGACTACGCCCTCTTCATCGTCTCCCGCTACCGGGCGGAACTCGCCGAGGGCCGCGAACCGGAGGAAGCGGCGGGCCGGGCCACCGGAACCGCGGGATCCGCCGTGGTGTTCGCCGGTCTCACCGTCGTCGTCGCCCTCTCCGGCCTCGCGGTCGTCAACATCCCGATCCTCACGAAGATGGGCCTCGCCGCGGCGGGCACCGTCGTGATCGCCGTCCTCATCGCGCTCACCATGATCCCCGCGCTGCTCGGCTTCGCGGGCCGCAAGGTGCTGAGCCGCAAGGACCGCAAGAAGCCGGCGGGCGCGCTGCTCGACCCGCACGCCAAGCCGAAGCTCGGCACCCGCTGGTCCCGCTTCGTGCTGCGCCACCCGCTCTCCGTGCTGCTCGTCGCCGTCGTCGGCCTCGGCGCCGTGGCCGTGCCGGCCGCGAGCCTGGAGCTGGGCCTGCCCGACGAGGGCACCTCCGCGCCGGACACCACCCAGCGCAAGGCGTACGACATGCTGTCCGAGTCCTTCGGCGCGGGCTTCAACGGTCCCCTGATGGTCACCGTCAGCAAGGACGCCGACGTGGCGGCCGCGGCCAAGACGGTCGGCGAATCGCTCGCCAAGGTCGACGGCGTCGCCGCCGTCACCCCCGCCCAGCCCAACAAGGCGGGCGACACCGCGATCCTGAACGTCGTCCCGAAGACCGGGCCGAGCGACCACAAGACCGAAGAAGTGGTCAAGTCGCTCCGCTCGACCGCCGACGGCGTCGGGGCCGACACGGGGTCCGACGTCCTGGTCACCGGCCAGACCGCGATGACCATCGACTTCTCGCAGACCCTGAACGACGCGCTGCTGCCCTACCTCGCCCTCGTCGTAGGCCTGGCGTTCCTGCTCCTGATGCTGGTCTTCCGCTCGGTCCTCGTGCCGCTCAAGGCCGCGCTCGGCTTCCTGCTCTCGGTGGCCGCCGCGCTCGGCGCCGTCGTGGCGGTCTTCCAGTGGGGCTGGCTCGCGGACATCGTGGGCGTCGACCAGCCGGGACCGATCATGAGCATGATGCCGATCTTCATGATCGGCGTGGTGTTCGGTCTCGCGATGGACTACGAGGTCTTCCTCGTGACGCGGATGCGTGAGGCGTACGTCCACGGGGCGCGCGCCGACGAGGCGGTCGTCACCGGCTTCACGCACGGCGGCCGGGTCGTCGCGGCGGCCGCGATCATCATGATCAGCGTCTTCTCCGGCTTCATCATGGAGAACGACGACATGATCAAGATGATGGGCTTCGGTCTCGCCATCGCCGTCCTCTTCGACGCCTTCGTGGTCCGGATGGCCATCGTGCCCGCGGTGCTCGCACTGCTCGGCAAGTCCGCCTGGTGGCTGCCGGGCTGGCTGAACAAGATCCTGCCGAACGTCGACGTGGAGGGCGAGAAGCTCCACAAGAACCTCGGCGACGACATGAACTCCGGCACCCCGCAGGAGCGGGAGCTGGAGAGCGTGCGCTGACGCCGACGCGCCGATAACCCCCGAGTACGGGGAGGCCGGGCGGGCCGGTCGGGACACCCTTCGGGGCGGGTCCCGGCCGGCCCGCCCGGCCGTTTCTCGGTGGCGCGGGGGACGGCGGTCTCGAAGGGGATCGGAGGAGCGGCCGCGTGGGGGAGCGGGCGAGCCGTCCGCGCCTATGCGTCCTGAGCCTCGTCGTAGGAGGCGCGGGCGTTCGCGATCGCGGGCCGGTGAGCGATCGACCAGTCGGCCAGCTCCTTCACCAGATGGGTGAGGCTGTGCCCCATCTCGGTCAGCTCGTACTCGACCTGCGGCGGAATCGTCGGGTACACCGTCCGCTTCACCAGACCGTCGCGCTCCAGGCGGCGCACGGTCAGGGTGAGCATCCGCTGCGATATCCCGCCGTGGATCCTGCGCTGCAACTCCTTGAACCGCAGGACGCCCGAGGCGAGTTCGACCACCACGTACACCGACCACTTGTCGCCGAGCCGGTCGAGGACGTCCCTGACCCCGCACTCTTCCTGCGGCGTCTCGCAGCTGATCACCGGCTCACCGTCCGCCGCGCCGCCGGTGGTTACCGCGGTGTGCCCTGCTGACATGAAAGTGCCTCCTTATGCGGCCCGGTGCCGCGGATCATGATGGTTCCGCAGCCACCGCCCGCTCCACGGGCGCCACCACGGCGCAACCACCGACCACGGAGGAACCTTCCCATGCTCATGATCACCGGCGCCACGGGCGCCCTCGGACAGCTCGTCACCGCCCGCCTCGCCGACCGTGACGACGTCGTACTCGGCACCAGGAACCCGGCGCCCGGAGAGCGCCGCATCGACTTCGACGACCCGGAGGCCCTCGACTTCAGCGGCGTCGACACGCTCCTGATGATCTCCGCGGGCGCCGCGGAGGACGACGTCGTCGCCGCCCGCCACGAGGCCGCGATATCCGCCGCGGAGAAGGCGGGGGTGCGCCACCTCGTCTACACCAGCCTCAGCGGTGACGGCGACCACCTGACGTACGCCCTCGCCCACCGCTGGACCGAGCGAAGACTGCGCGCGTCCGCACTGAACTGGACCGTGCTGCGCAACGGCCTGTACGCCGAGTTCCTGGCCGCGATCGCCGCGCCGGGCCCGGACGGGACGATCGCCGCACCGCTGGGCACCGGCCGCCTCGCCGCGGTGGCCCGCGAGGACCTCGCGGAGGTGGCCGTACGGGTCGCGACCGCGCCGGACGCACACGCGGGCCGCACCTACGAACTCGTCGGCGAGCAGGCCCTGGGCGGCGCGGACCTGGCGGCGGCGCTCGGCGGCACCTACGAACCGGGCGCACTCGGCGAGACCCGCGCCGCGATCGCCGGAGCGGGCGAGGCGCTGCCCTTCCAGGTGCCGATGCTGCTCAGCACGTACTCGGCGATCGCCGGGGGGTTCATGGACGGGACGTCGGTCGGGGAGAACGCGCTGCGCGCGTTGCTGGGGCGGGCGCCGCGGTCGGCGGTGGAGGCGTACGCGCGGGCGGTCAGCGGTCGAGAATGAGGCGCTCGTGCAGGTCGGGAGCGTGGACCTCGATGTGGCGGAGGACCTGGTCCGCGAACGCCGTGCCGGCCTCGTAGGACAGCGAACCGATGAGCGCCTGGGCCTCCACCGGGCTCAGTCGGGGCAAGTCGCGCGCGAGCAGGGGGAGCAGCAGCGAAGTGAGGCGCTCGGTGACCGCGTCACCCGGGACGAGGATGTTGAAGACCATGCCGACCCGGGTGTACAGAACATAGATCTCCTCCTTGGGTATCTGGTGCGAGTCCGCCAGCATCAACCGCAGCAGATCGTGCGCCGCGGAGGTGGCCTGCTGGGTCCCGCCGCCGTTGAAGAAGGTGATCAGCGGCCCCAGGTGGTCGAAGAGCGGACGCAGCGCCTGAAGGGCGGAGCCGTCGTTCGTCCCGGACGAGACGTCCATCTTGTGCCAGATCTCTTCCCAATAGGGGCGGTACCAGAAGACGTCCTTGTCCTCCCGGGGGACGCGGTAGAGCCAATGGCCGTCCACGAGCTCTGGAGCGGTCAACTCGCCTTCCCTGAGCATGATCTCCACATCGCGCCGTCGGCCGTCGCGCGTGTGCCGCACGACCAGCGGCAGCGCGAAGTCGGTCCACTGCGACTCCTCGAAGGACGACCGCCACAGGAGAGCGTGCCGGTGCCACGCACTGCCCGGATCGCTCGACGAAGGGAAGAGGGCACCGGCGCTCGTGCCACCGGTCAGGAGCAGTGTGAGTACCACGAGGTTCGCGCTGTAGATCCCGTGCCGGGATGCGGCACGGGTCCGCCGGGGGAGGTACGCCGGATGAGGCTGGTCGGCGCGGAGTTCACGTTCGCCGAGCACGCGCACGACGAGTTGGGCCAGGCTCTCCCGCTCAGCCTCGGAGAGCCGCTCGACGCGGGCCCGCGCGAACCGCAGCAACTGCCGTGAGGAGAGCGGCGCGAAGGACAGCAGGGCGAACAGCAGGTCGTCGTTGACGGGTTCGCTGCCCATCGACAGGACGGGCCGGTGGCCGAGGAGCCGCGTCACGAGCTGCACGGTGAGGCGGACCGTCAGGTACTCGCCGAACGTGGCGTGCAGGAACGCGTAGGTGGACAGGCGCTGCCCGTCGCGGATCGACTGGGCGCGCTGGACGAAGAAGAAGCGGCCCAGGGCGACTTCGGCCTGTCCCAGCGGTGCGCGGAACCCGGACTGCCGCGCGGGGGCGGCCCGGCCCAGGAGCGCCGCCAGATCGTCGTCGAGTTCGGCGGTCGAGACCCACTGGCGTCGTCGGTTGTGCATCGCGAAGGCGACCAGCGAGAGCCGCTCCAGCTCCTGTTCGACGCACTCGTCCAGCTGGGTGGCCGACGCCGTCTCCCTGGCGTCCTTGCCCACCTCGCGGCGGGCGAACGAGCTGAGGAGCGCCTCGTAGATGTCGGCCTCGCCCAGCGGGCGTTCGTCGGCGCCGCGCAGGTCGCTCCCCGCCGCGTGGTACAGCGCGAGCATCGTCAAGAGGAGGGGCTGCTCGGCCAGGTACCCGTGCGGTTCGATCTCCTCCCAGGTGAGCGGGGACAGGCCCATGGCCGCGAAGTTCAGGGCGTTGGCCAGGTTCCAGTAGTGCAGCCACGCCTGGATCTGCACGGGCCTGAAGGGTTCGAGGCGCAGGGCGACCGTGCCTTCCGGATAGCGTGTGCGGTCGGCCACGGCGGTACGGCTCGTGACGACGGCGATGACCGGGCGTCCCTGCTCCCGCTCCCTCTCCTGGAAACGGGCCACCCGGACCAGGAAGTCGTTCTGGTGCACCCCCGTGGTCTGGAGCAACTCGTCGAACCCGTCGAGCAGGATGACCGGCATGGCGGAGCCCGCCGACCGCACCACCTCCGGCCAGGTGGTCTTCTCGCCGGTGTCATCACGGATGGCCTGCTCGATCTGGTCCTGGATCTCGTCGTCCGCGCGTACGTCTCGCAGCGCCACCCGCACCGGCAGGAACCCCGCGGTGGGCAGCCGCGCCGCGAGGATGCGCACCAGCACGGACTTGCCCGCGCCCGGCTGCCCGAGCACCAGCAGCGGGGCCGTCGTGAACCCCTCCGAGGTCAGCGCACCGGCCAGGTAGTCCGTGAGGTCCTCGCGCACCGGAGTCCGCGCCCACCACTCCTCGTTCGCCGGGCTGCTCTGCCCGTCCACGGCGTGCACGCGGAAGTCCGGGTCCAGATACACCTCGGCCAAGGTGGGGACCTGTATGCCCTCCGGGGTCGAATCGGCGTCCAGGACGCGGCGGGTCAGCGCCGAGCGGTGCGCCCGAGCCAGGGCCGCGGCGATGTCCACCGGCCGCCGGTGCAGCGCGGCGGAAGCGGCGAGCAGCGTCTCCAGTCCGGCGAGGGCGCGGCGCAGCTCGGCGCGGGTGGCCTGGTGCTCCATCTGGTCGGACCAGAAACGGAATTCGGGCGCTTCGGCGGCGAGCCGGGCGTATAGGGCTTCGTACAGCTCGACGGCGTGCCGGGGCACCGACCCGCGCACGGTCTCCGCCGCCTCCTGGCGGCGGGTGTCGTTCAACCGGTCCCAGACGGCGAGGCCCTGGAGGAAGTCGTGCACGCGGGACGCCAGATGCCGGTACCAGTCGCGGAGCGCGGCGAGGTGTTCCTCGTAGGGGAGGTGCGGCGCCGGACGCGGCGCGTCCACCCGGACCAGGGCGTGCACGAACCCCTCGTCCGACGGGAGCCGACCGCCCGCGAGGACGATCTGCTCCCGGCGGGTGATCTCCAAGTCGTCCAGGGATACGGGCAGTTCCGCCTGCTCCAGGGCCTCGAAGAAGGCGATCACCACGATGACGGTGTGGGCCGCGTCCAGGACCTGGGCCCGGTCGGCCCGCCCCTCGGTGCGCCCCAGCCGCTCGCCCAGACCTTGAGCGGCAGTGCGGCCGAGGCTCAGGACGCTCCCGCGCTCGTTGAGCATGCCGAGCACCCCGCTGCTCAGGCCGCCGGTCGCCAGGTCGAGCGCGCCGCCGAGCACCCGGTCCAGCGCAGCCATGGCGGGAGGGTCCCCGCCGAGCAGCACCAACGCGTCTCCGTACGACAGCAGTCTGCGTGGTCCCACAGCGCCCCCCCAAGACCGTCATGGCCGTGCACTCTCCAGGAGTGTCAGCGTGGCACGAGCGGAGTGCCCGCGAACTGCCTTTGCGCTGGCTCAACTTGTCGAATTCATGGATCGCCTCGCCGGTCCCGAGCGGGCGCGTCAAAAGGCCCAGGGGTCGAGGGCGAGCTTGCCGTGGGTCAGGCCCGCTTCGAGGTCCCGCAGCACCGCGGGGCCTTCGGCCAGTGGGCGGATCAGGGGCGTGCCGGGCGGGTACACGCCCTGGGCGATGAGCGCGTCGAGTTCGTCGAGCAGTGAGCGGTAGACGGCGGGGGCCGCCTCCGCGAGGGCTCCGATGTGCAGGCCCTTGATCTGGACCCGGTGGGTGAAGATCAAGTCGTGGGTGCTGAGGTGCGCGTCACCGGAAGCGGCACCGAACACGACGAGGCGGCCGGTGAAGGGCCTGGCCACCGAGAGGCTGACGTCGAAGGTGGCCCGGCCCACCGATTCGAGGACCAGGTCGACACCGCCGGTGAGACGGGTGATCTCCGCGGCCAGATCGGGGCGCCGGCCGTCCAGGACCACGTCGGCACCGAGCGCCTCGACGACGTCGTGCTTGGCCGGTGACGCGGTGGCGATCACGCGCGCGCCGTAGTGACGGGCGAGCCGGACGGCTGCCTGCCCCACGCCTCCGGCGGCGGCGTGCACCAGCACCACCTCACCCGGCGCGACCTCGCCCAGGGGCTTCAACGCCGCAAGGGCGGTGGCCCAGTTCAGGACCAGGCCGAGCGCCTGCGCGTCGCTCCACCCGGCCGGTACGGGGACGACGCCCGTGGCGGGCATCGTCATGTACTGCGCGAAGGCGCCGGGGCCGGTGCCGACGACGTGGGTGCCCGGCGGCAGTTGAGCGTCGATGCCAGGACCGGCGCCCACTATCTCGCCCGCGGCCTCGAACCCCGCCACGTAGGGCGCCCGCGGCCCGCCGCCGTAGGCGCCGTGGCTCTGGGTGACGTCGGCGAAGTTGACGCCCGCCGCGCCGACCCGGACCAGGTACTCGCCCGGCCCAGGGGTGGGAAGGGGCCGGGTGCCGAGCGTCAGGTCCTCGGGGCCGTCGTGCGAGGTCTGGACGAGGGCGCGTACCGATTGCGTGCTGTTCTGCTGCTGTCCGTCGGTCTTCATGCACCGGACGGTAAGAGCTTCACATCTACGGCAAGGTCAAGTCGCGGGCAGCCGAAGGCTCTTGAGGTCGCGTACCGCCCTCGTCGGCCGCGCGAAGGTAGGCGTCCAATGCGGCCTGCTGTTCGCTGAGACCGGCGATCCGCGCGGCGAGCCGGTCGCGGTAGTTCCGTACCTCGTGCAGGAACTCGGCGCACACGTCGTCCGGTCCGGCGGCGGCACCGGCCCCGGTGTGCGGCAGGACCTCCCTGATCAGCCGCACGGGCAACCCGGACTCCAGCAGCGAGCGCACGACTTGGACGCGGTGGAGGGTGGTCGGGCAGTAGTCGCGGTAGCCGTTGCCGCACCGGCCGGGCACGATCAGGCCCTCGTCCTCGTAGTACCGCAACGACCGCGCGCTCACGCCGCTGGCCCGGGAAGCCTCACCGATCCTCATGTCCGAGGACAACGCCCGTGCGGCCGGGGATCTTCCGCCGCGCCCGGGGCGCGGCGGTGAACCCGCTCCGGCGAATGGTCAGCGCCGGTCCGCGTACACCATCCACACCTGCCCCGGCGCGAACGGCATCCGGTGGCCGTCGGCCAGGGTGAAGGACGTGCCGCCGGTCGCCGACGACCGCTTCCAGCGCGTGGCGTAGGCCTTGCCGTCGCGCAGCACCGTCGCCTTGCCGCTGCCGACCGTCTCGATGTACGGCGTCACCGCGCCGTTGACGTCCTTGTAGCGCGAGGGGCGCATGGTGACGTGCTGGATCACGATGGTCTTCGCGCCGAGCCGCTTCCCGGACGTGCTGCGCGCCGGGGAGCCGTCGAAGGACGCCAGCCAGCGGCCCTGCCGGGCGGACCAGCGGAAGGAGTGGCTGGCCGACGGGTAGGTGACGGTGCGCCGGTCGGTGCGGGTGCCGCCCGCGGGGGCCGGGCCGAAGCGGAAGCCGATGTCGGCGGGGCGGCTGGCGTGGGGCGCCGTGCGCAGCAGGGCCGCGGGGCGCAGGAAGAGGTTGTGCGGGGCGGTGCGGTAGCCGTTGCGGAAGTAGGCGCCGGGCACGCTGCCGTGCGGGCGGGCGTAGAGCGGGGACTTCTTGAGCACCTTCTGCAACGAGTGGCGCACCCCCGAGTAGGCGAGGGCGGGGCGGCCGAACTGGCGGAGCAGCTCGATGTCGGACTCGCGCGCGCTGCGCACGGGGCCGACCGTCGTGGGCAGCTTGCCGGAGAACACGCCCATCAGACGGCTCATGCCGCCCTCGACCTTCTCGACGTAGACGATGTCCGCCTGGTCGAGCCCGGTGTGCGGGCGGGCGCCGCGCGCGTTGTCGAACTTGACCGCGAGGACCCGGCCCTGAGCCGCCGCCAGGCCGGTGAACGGGGAGGTGGCCCGGTGTGGTGCGCCCTCTCCGTCCGCCGGGGCGGCCACGGGGGCGGTCGCGTGGGAGGGGGCACCCACGGCGAGCGCGGCCGTCGCGGCCAGCGCGAGTACCGTCGCCCGGAGCCGGGTGCTGCGGGCGGCCCGTCTTGTCGTCGCTGCCATCGCGGCGTCTCCATTCGTGTCCGTACGGGGCCCGGCCGGTGTCTACGGGTCCGGACGGGGCCTTGCGGGGAACCTGTCGTCGCCGCGGTGCGGCAGGCGCAGTACTACCTCGCGAAGGCCACCCGCCAATCACCACTGGGGCCATCCAACCGGCGCGCGTCACTCTTTCCGGGGCACGGCGCGTGGCCCGGCCCCCGGCCGCGGTGACATTTTTCCCGGCGGAAAGGGGGCATGCGGATCTGCCGCCGACCGCGCGCGCGGGGCCAGGATGAGCGGCGGGCACCGGAGCGGGGACGGCGGCAGCGGCCGCCGCGGCAGCCGGTCGCCCCGGGGACGGGGAGGGCGTGGCAGCCATGGACGCACCGAAGACACCGAAGACACCGAAGACACCGAAGACAGGGACACTGGACGTGCCGGGGGCCGGTACGTACGTCATCGACGCGGCCGCGCACCCCGAGATCGTCTTCCACGGCCACCGCATCCGGTACACGGGCCAAAGTGCCGTACTGGAAGGAGAGTTGACGGTCCGCGGGGTCGGCGCGCCCGTCGAGGTCGGCATCGAAACGGTCACCGTCGACGCGCGACGGCTGACCGTCCGGGGCACGGCGACCGTCGACCGGTACGCGCTCGGCATCACCACGGCCAAGGGCATGACGGGCCGCCGGCTCCGGATCGAGCTGGACGTCCACGCGACCCGCTGAACGGGTCCGGGCCCCCGAACGGCGCCCAGGAAGTGCCGAGCGCCGTGCGTCCGCGAGAATCATCGGCATGGCAGCGCTCAGCGAACTCCTCCCCGTGGCGGCCGTGGCCGTCGACGCCCCCGCCGCCGACTGGCGCGAGGCCGTGCGGCGCGCCGGTGACCTGATGGTCGCGACGGGCGCCGCCACGGATACGTACACCGCCGAGATGATCGAGAACGTCGAGCAGAACGGGCCCTACATCGTCATCGCGCCCGGACTCGCCTTCGCGCACGCCAGACCCTCGCCCGCCGTCCTGGAGACCGGCATGTCCTGGGTGCGCCTGGCCAGGCCCGTCGCGTTCGGGCACGAGAGCAACGACCCCGTCGAGCTGGTCGTGGGCCTCGCCGCCAAGGACGCCTCCGAACACACCGCGGCGATGGGCGCGCTCGCCCGGCTGCTCGCCGACCCGGACACGGCACGCGCGCTGCGCGACGCACCCACCGCGCAGGCGGTGCACGACATCCTGAAGGGCGGTCAGGAGCCCGCGGCGCCGAAGCGGGCGGCGGCACGCGGCGGCGGCGACCTGCACAAGATCCTGACCGTGTGCGGCAACGGCGTCGGCACCAGCCTCTTCCTCAAACAGACCGTCGAGGGCGTCCTGGACCACTGGGGCTGGGGCAGATACGTCACCGTCGAGGCCACCGACACCATCTCGGCCAAGGGCAAGGCGAACGAGGCCGTCGCCATCCTCACCTCACGGGAGATCGCGCGGACGCTCGGCGACGTCGGCGTACCGGTGAAGGTCGTCGAGGACTTCACCAGCGCGGCCGAGGCCGACCGCGTGCTCAGAGACACCTACGACGTCTGACGGCACGGGCAAGGAGAAGAACACCACCATGGACTGGCTCGTGTCGATCGCGGAGTTTCTCGTCAACGAGATCCTCAGCCAACCCGCCTACCTCATCGGCCTCATCACCGCCGCCGGCCTCATCGCCCTGAAGAAGTCGGCGGGACAGGTCGTCGGCGGCGCCATCAAGGCGACGCTCGGCTTCCTGCTCATCGGGGCGGGCGCCACCCTCGTCGTCGGCGCCCTCGCCCCGCTCGGCGAGATGATCCAGGGCGCCACCGGTGCGCACGGCGTGATCCCCACCAACGAGGCCATCGTCGGCATCGCGCAGGAGCAGTACGGCGCCCGCGTCGCCTGGCTGATGATCCTCGGCTTCGCCATCAGCCTCCTCCTGGCCCGCTTCACGCCGCTGCGCTACGTCTTCCTGACCGGTCACCACATGCTGTTCATGGCCACGCTGCTGACCATGGTCCTGGCCATCGCGGGCCAGCCCTCGTGGATCGTCGTCGTGGTCGGCGGCGTGCTGCTCGGCATCCTGCTCGTCGCCATGCCGGCCTTCGCGCACCCCTGGACCAAGCGCGTCACCGGCAACGACAGCGTCGCGATCGGCCACTTCGGCACGGCCGGATACATCGCGGCCGGTGCCACCGGACAACTCGTCGGCCGCCGCAGCCGCAGCACCGAGGAGATGAACCTGCCCGAAGGGCTGCGCTTCCTGCGCGACTCGATGGTCGCCACGGCGCTGTCCATGGTCCTCATCTACCTGATCATGTCGCTCGTCTTCCTGGCCAAGGTCGGCAAGGAAGCGGCGTTCAAGGCGTTCGGCGAGGGCGGCGCGGCGGGCGCGACCGGCGTCGGCGACTACGTCATGCAGTCCGTCATGCAGGGGTTGCAGTTCGGCATCGCGGTCGCCGTGATCCTCTTCGGCGTCCGGACGATCCTCGGCGAGCTCGTCCCCGCCTTCCAGGGCATCGCGCGCAAGCTCGTGCCCGGCGCCGTGCCCTCCCTGGACGCCCCGATCGTCTTCCCGTACGCCCAGAACGCCGTCCTCATCGGCTTCATCTCCAGCTTCGTCGGCGGCCTGATCAGCCTCGGACTGCTCGCCTGGGTCTTCCACCCGGCCTTCGGGCTCGCGCTCGTCCTGCCCGGCCTCGTACCGCACTTCTTCACCGGTGGCGCCGCGGGCGTCTACGGCAACGCGACGGGCGGCCGGCGCGGTGCGGCGCTCGGCGCGTTCGTCAACGGCGTCCTGATCACGTTCCTGCCCGCGCTGCTCCTCAAGGTCCTCGGCGCGTTCGGCGACGAGAACACCACCTTCGGCGACGCGGACTTCGGCTGGTTCGGCACGCTCATCGGCTACTCGGCGAAGGCGGGCGACGCGGTCGGCATCGTCCTGATGCTGCTGATCGGCGCGGCCATCCTGCTCGGCGCGATCGTCGTGCAGAAGCGGGTCGTGGAGACCGGCTGGGACCCCGGTGCCCGGCGCGACGCGCTGCTGCCGCCCGCCGAGGCGCTCACCCCGGCGGCCGCGAGCGCCACGGCGGACGGCGCCCCGGTGACGTACGCGAAGATCGCGCCGCCGCGCGGGGCACCGACACCGCCCCCGCCGCCGGGCGACGACAGGGGCTGAGCCGGGGTCAGCGCAGGCCGAGGACCTCGTCAGCGCAGGCTGAGGACCTCGGAGGTCCGCGCGGCCATGCCCGCCTCGCCAGCGGCGTTCGGGTGCACGGGCACGAAGTTGGTGCCGAACAGGACGGGCTCGATCCACCGCTCGTTCGCCGGACGGCAGGCGTCGTGCGCGTCGGAGGCCTGCGCCATGTCGACGAAGGTCGCGCCGGTCTCGGCCGCGGCCCGCTGGGCCGCGCCGTTCAGGGTGGCCTGGAGGTCGCGGAGATAGGGGACGTCGCCCTGCGCGATGGGCATCTTCAGGAAGCAGCCGGGCACCGCCTTCGCCGGGGTGATCCACGGATAGCCAAGGATCGCGACCTTCGCCTTCGGCGATCTGGCCTTGATCTGGTTCAGCGCCGACCTGATCGCCGGATAGGTCTTCGTCTCGACCTGGTCCTTGAAGGTGTTGCCGTAGAGGGTCTTGCAGGGGCTGCCCTGGCCGCCCGTGGCGACGCCCGCGCTGCCGCAGGCGAGGATCGCGTTGATGAAGGTGCTGTTGTCGTTGCCGCCGATGGTGAGCGTCACCAGATCGGTGTCGGCGCTCAGCGCGTCGAACTGCGGGGCGACGCCCGGGTACTGGGCCTGGGTGAAGTCCTTGGTCTGGGCGCCGCCGCAGGTCACGTCCTTGAGCGTGGCGCCGAGCGAGGCGGCCAGGAGATGCGGGTAGTTCTTCGAGGTGCGGGCGCAGAGCAGGGGAGCGCCGGGGTCGAGGGGCAGTACGCCCGATCCCGCGCTGTAGCTGTCGCCGAGGGCCACGTAGCGCAGGGGGTCGGCCGTCCCGGCGGCGGCCGGTGCCGCGCCGAGGCCGAGAGCGGCGAGCGAGACGGCGGCCACGGCCGCCGCCGCGGCGCGATGCTGTGCGGGCATCCGCATGAGCGTTCTCCTCCGGGCGGGATCGGAAAGGGATCCGGGGCCCGGCACCGTAGTTCACCCTTGGACCGCTCACTACGCCCGGAGATGCGTGTCCTCGTGACAGGAATTGGCATTGGAGTGACAAGCGGGTCGCGACGGCGCGACTCCGGTCAGGAGTTCCCGCGCGTGCCGAGGCGGTACAGCTCCGCGTAGAGCCCGTCGCGCGCCATCAACTCCCGGTGGCCTCCCACCTCGTGGACGCCCGCGCCGTCGAGCACCACGATCAGGTCGGCCGCGCGCACCGTCGCGAAGCGGTGCGAGACGAGGACGGTGACGGGCGGCTCGGGGGAGGTGCGGGCCGCGGCGGTGAAGCGGCCGAACAGCTCGTGCTCGGACGCCGCGTCCAGGCTCGCCGTCGGTTCGTCGAGGACCAGCAGCGCGGGCCGCTCCCGCATCGTCGTACGGCTCATCGCGGTCTTCTGCCACTGCCCTGTCGACAGGTCGACACCGCCGGGGTAGGTGGGGCCGAGCTGGGTGTCGAGGCCCTGGGGCAGCCGCCCGGGAAGCCCCGCGCCGCCGCCCCTGGCGAGGGCCCCCGCCACCGCGCCCGGCGCGTCGGCGCGCGGCAGGTCGCCGATGCCGACGGCCGTGCGCAGGGTCAGCTCGAAGCGCTGGAAGTCCTGGAAGCACGCCGTGAGGGCCTGCCGCCAGGCGCGCACGTCCAGGGTGGCGATGTCCTCGCCGCCGTACGAGATGGTGCCCGAAGTCGGCTCGTACAGGCGGCACAGGAGCTTGACCAGGGTGGTCTTGCCCGCGCCGTTCTCGCCGACGAGCGCCACGACCGTGCCCGGGGGAATACGCAGGCACACGTCGCTCAGGACGGGACGTGGTGCGCCCGGGTAGGTGAACGACACGTGATCCAGGACGAGTTCGGCCCCGGGGCGCGGTGGTGGCGCCGATCCGGTGGCCGGCCGGACGGGGGAATGCTCCGGCAGAGCCGCGTGGTCGGAGAGCCAGAGGAAGTGGCCCGCGGCGCGCAGGGCGTGCTGGAGCCAGGAGCCGAGCGCGACCAACCCCGAGACGGAACCCAGGAGTTGGGCGCCCAGGACCAGGGTCAGGACCACGTCGCCGGGGCTGCCCTCGCCCCGTGCCACCGCGGCCAGGGAGAGCAGGGTGCCGCCCAGATAGCCGACGGCGAAGACCAGCCAGCCGCCGCCCGACCACATCGCGGCCCGTGCGTCGGCCCGGTCGCGGCCGCGCCGGACGGTGTCCTGGAGGGCGTCGTGGCGCCGGGTGAGTTCGTCGGCCAGGCCGTAGACGCGGATCTCGCGGGCGGCCGCGGGGGAACAGGACAGTTCGAGGAGGGTGCGGCGCAGCCGTTCCTGCTCGGCCGTGGCGCTCTCGGCGCGGCCGATCAGGACGTTCCCGCGGTGGGCCGCGACGACGGTGGGCAGGGCGAAGAGCGGCAGCGCGAGCAGCGCGGGATGGACCGTGACGAGCAGCGCCAGGGTGGTGCCGAGGCCGAACAGCGCCCGCAGGTTCTCCACCAGGGCGCCGAAGGCCCCGCCCAGCTCGCCGCGGTGGGTGCGTAGCAGCTCCATGCGGTCCAGGTAGTCGGGGTGTTCGTGAGGGGTGAGCGTGGGGATGCCGCCGGTCAGCTCCATGAGCCCGCGGTCCAAGAGCAGCCCCACACGCTGCTGGAGGTGGATGCGCAGGACGGACACGACCGCGCCCGCCGAGTACGTCGTGACGACCGCGGCGACGAGCAGCGCGGCCGCCGTCAGGGCCGCCCCGATGTCGTGACGCAGCGCGGCGTCGGTTGCCGAGCGGATGGCGAGCCCGCTGACGACCCCGCAGCCGCCGACGACCGGGGCGAGCACCAGGACGAGCAGCGCCCTTCGGGCGTCGGCGCGGAACGCGGCGGCGATCAGAAGTGCGGCGGCCCGCGCGGGGACGAACGGCCCGCGCCCGGGTTCCGCCGGTGCGGGCCGGGACTCTCGTGCCTCACGCATGCGTTCCTCCGGCGTACGCGGCGCTCTGCAGGGCGAAGGCCCGTGCGTAGCGGCCGTCCTGGGCGATGAGTTCGTCGTGGGCGCCCTGTTCGACGACGCGGCCGCCCTCGACGTAGCAGATGCGGTCGGCGAGCCGCACGGTCGCGAACCGGTGGGAGATCAGCACGGTGGTCAGACCCCTGGTGAGATCGAGGAACCGCTCGTACAGATCGGCCTCGGCCCGCACGTCCAGGTGGGCGGTGGGCTCGTCGAGGACCAGGACGCGCGCCCCGTGCTCCACCGCGTACAGCGCGCGGGCCAGCGCGAGCCGCTGCCACTGGCCGCCCGACAGGTCGGTGCCGTCGGTGAAGCGGCGCGACAGCGGTGTGTCCCAGCCGTTCGGGAGCGCGGCGAGGGCCGGGTCCAGACCGGCCAGGCGGGCGGCGCGCGCGAGGGCCTCGTCGTCCTGTGGCGCGCGCACCGCGCCGAAGCCGACGTTGTCCCGCGCGGCAAGCTCGTAGCGGACGAAGTCCTGGAACACGACGGCGAGTTGGTGACGCCAGGCGGCCACGTCCAGGTCGCGCAGATCCGTGCCGTCCACGGTGACGCGCCCCGCCGTGGGGTCGTAGAGCCGGGCGAGGAGCTTGACGAGGGTGGTCTTGCCCGCGCCGTTGGCGCCGACCACGGCGAGCGAACCGCCCGCGGGCAGCCACAGGTCCAGCGCGTCGAACACCGGCCGGCGGCTGCCCGGATAGGCGAACACCGTCCCCTCGAAACGGATCCCGGACGCGGGCAGACCGGCCGCGGGAAGCGGACCGCTGACCACCGTGTCCCGCTCGGCGAGCGCGGCCACCTCCAGAGCGGGCGGCACGGCGGAGCTCGCCTTGGCCAGCGTCCACCGCAGATCGCCCAGCCAGCCGAGCGCCGCGGTGCCGACGACGGCCTGGAGATACACGGTCGTGCGGGCCACCCCGACCCCGCCGTGCGCGGACTCGACGGCCAGCGGCACCAGGACCGCGGCGTGCGCGGCGACGAGCAGCACACCCGCGACCACGTCACGGGCCACCGCCCCGCGCCGGTCCGCGCCGAGCCTGCCCACCCCCGCCAGCCACGCCTGGGTGAACCGGTCCACCAGCCACGGCGCGAGCCCGAACACCCGGATCTCCTTGGCGGCTCCGCCGTCGAGCGCCACCGCGCGCAGATACTCGGCACGCCGCAGCTCCGTCGTCGAACCCGCCTGCACGTCCACCGCGCGCCGCACCTCCCTGTCCCGCCAGACGCCCGACACCGTCCAGGCGGCGAGCAGCGGCAGCGGCGCCCACCAGTGGAAGCCGAGCAACAGCACGGCCGACGTCGCCCCCGCCGCCCGCGCCGAGAACAGCGCGGGCAGCGCGCTCACCGCCCGCGCGACCGGCAGCATCCCGGTGCCCTGCCCCTGCGCGAGGGTGAGCCGGTCGGCCACCGAGGGATCGTCCAGGGCGGCGATCCCCGCGGGGCGCAGCGACCCGTGCAGGAGGAGCTGCGCGGTACGCGCGGAGACCCGCCTGCCGAGCCGTCCCGCGACGGTCTGGACGGCGGGTTCCACGAGGAGACCGGCCACGTAGACGCCGCACAGCACGGCGAACGCGGTCAGGACACCGTGCCCGGCGGCCGAACCGAGCCCGGCACCCGCATCGGGCAGCCGCCCCACCAGGACACCGACGCTCAGCATCAGCGCGGGCGCCAGCGCGGCGTCGAGCAGCGCGAGCGCGGTGAGCACGGCGGTGAGCGGCAGGGAGGCCCGGGGGAGCAGGCGCAGGAGGGCCGGTACCGGGGCGGCGGACCGGGCGCGCCCGGTGCGCGTGGTTCCCGGTTCTCCTCGTGTCCCCGGTATCCCCGGTATCCCCGATATCCCTGGTGTCCCGGTCATCTCCCTCACCGCAGTCCGAACGCGGCCAGCCAGGACCGGTCGCAGGACGCCCCGGACTCCAGGGTGAGCAGCGCGGCGCAGGCCCCGGTGGCGCCGGTCAGCAAGGTGCCGTCGTCCGACGCCAGGTCCGTCACCTCGTCGAGCCGCTCGTGGAGACGTTCGACGAGCCGGTCGCGCAGCTCGGCGGCCCTGGTGAGGCCCGCGTGCCGGTCGAAGGCGTCGCACACCAGGGCGAGACCGGACAGCCCGTGACAGAGGCTCAGGTCGGGCCGGTCGGCCGTCTCGTCGTAGCCGTTCAGGAACGAGTTCGCGCTGTGCAGCGCGAACTCGCGCAGCGGCGCGTCGTCGAGGACCCGGCCGGTCTCCCAGAGCGCCCAGGCGATGCCCGGTGTGCCGTAGCACCACGTCAGGGGGCGGCTCGGCAGATGCGTCATGTCCCCGGCGGGCGGCCAGACGACGACGGAGCGGGTGCCCGTCTCGTACCGCTTCAGATACCAGGACGCCAGACGGTCCAGGGACGCGGCGATGTCGTCCGTGAGGCCGGTCGCGTCGGCGGCCCTGCACAGGGCGACGGCCACCCCGGCCGCGCCGTGCGCCGCACCGGAGTTGACGCGGCCGTGGTTCCAGCCGCGCATCTCCTCGTCCTTGTACCGGCCCACCCGCAGCCGCCGCAGATCGGCGTCCGCGCAGAGTGTGGTGAGGTGTCCCACCGCGTACGCGAGGTCCTGCCGGGTGCACGCCGGGTCCGTGGCGAGGGCGAGCAGGCTGCCCGCCGCCCCCGTCACCAGGTCGTAGTCGTTCCAGGCGAGCCCCTCCGTACGCCACCTCCCCGTACAGGCGGCGAGTTCCCTGAAGGCGGTGCCCGCGAGCCCGCCGAGTCCCGGCCAGGCGGTGGTCGCGGTGCGCAGGCCGAGCAGATAGCCGCCCAGACCCCAGCCGAACAGGCCCGGGTGGGTGCAGCCCTGCCGCAACTGCCGCAGCCAGGCCGCCACGGCGCGCGTCGCGGGAGGGGGCGGCGGTTGCCCGGGGCTCGCGGTCGCGGCGCTGAGCGCGGCGAGGACGGCGGGGCCGAAGTCGACGCTGTACTCCGCGCCCCGCGCACCCATCGGGGCGAGCTCCGCGAAGGTCGTCAGGACGCGGGCGGAGGTGGCGGCGGCACGCGACGTACCGGGGGGCGGGGACGGGACACGGTGGGTGGTGGCCATCGGGCGGCTGCCTTTCGTGGTGGCGTACGGGCTGAAGGAGTGGGCCGGATCGCGGAGTCGATGAATCGCGAGGTGGAGAAGTCGAGAGATGGAGAGAGCGCGAAGTCGAGAGGTTGAGAGGTCGAAGAGACGATCAGTCGACGTGTCGCCCGGTCGGCGAAAGGGAACGGGCCGCCGGCGCCGCAGGCATGAGCGGCTCCGACGGCCCGCGGTGGGCGGGGTGGGGAGGTACGGACGGCCACTCCGGCGTGGGCCGACGGGTCACCCCGGCCTGGAAGGACAAGTCACCTTGTCGTTACTGGTTGCACGGGCAGGAGCCGGTGCACTTGGTGGCGGCGGTGCACCCCTGAGTGGTGCCTATGATGCCGACCGCGAGAAGCCGCGACTCGTCGAACTGGGTCTCCAACTGCTCGATGAGCGCGTCCACGTCGTCCACGTTGTCCAGGCTGTCCATGGTCTTGGGCACGAGGCCCTCGATGCTGTTCGTCATGTTGTCCATTGCTGTCACCTCCCTTCTGCCATCGGGAACCACGTGCTTACTGGGTGCACGGACAACTGCCCGTGCAGCCACCGACCTGGGTGCATCCCTGGGTCGTGCCCACGATGCCGACCGTGAGCAGCTGCGAATCGTCGAACTGGGTCTCCAGCTGCTCGATCAGTGCGCCGACGTCGTCGAGCTCGTCGACGGCGTACGTGTCGGCGGCGGTCATCTCACCGTCCATCACCTTCACCTCCCTTCACTGTGAGCGGGGTCGGGGAGCTGCCACCGGTGTGCGCGTGACAGCGATCGAGGGGGCGTGGGTCACGTGGACCGGGGGATGCGGACCATCAGCTCCGCGGCCACGGGACCGCCCTGGGGATCGGCGAGGTCGGCGACGGTCAGTTCGGCCGGGGACGGGAGCATCTCCTCGGCCACCACGGCGGGGACGCCCGCCGCGAAGGCGAGGTCGCCCGTCCGCTCCAGTACGGACAGTGCGTGCAGGCTCGCCAGGTCGCACGGCAGCGGCGAGTCCGCGCCGGGCGCCGCCGAGAGGAAGGCCCAGCGCGGCAGCCCCGTCCGGGTGCGCAGCCGCGTCAGTTGCCCGGCCCTGTCCAGTTCGGCGGCGCCCCTCAGGGGCAGCGCGGTGACGGGCAGCCGCCACTGGGCGGCGGAAAGGACGAGCGACCCCGCGACGGTGATCCGGGGCACGTGGTCCCGCTTGGGCAGCGCCGTCAGGGAGTGCCGGAGCCTGCGGCGCCGGGCGGCGTGCTGCGGCGAGCCGCGCAGCAGCAGGGATGCCACCTGGTCCCAGGGGCGCGGCGCGTTGCGGGCCGAGTGGTAGAGCGGGCGGACGGGCCCGGCACGGTCACTGATCACGACCCGGCCGCCCGTCCACCGGGCGCTGAGTTCGTCCAGCGGCACGAAGCGCGGATGGCCGCCGTGCGCCCCCTCGCAGTACCCCGGCAGATCCGGATCGCCCGTCCACGCACCCGTGTAGAGCGGCCTGCGGACGGCGTTGGCGGCGAGCCGCGACAGGGCGGGGAAGAGCAGTTCGACGGAGGGCACACCGCTCTCGCGGTCCAGGCGCCGCAGGAAGTCGCGGTAGGCGTCCACGTGCGGCAGCGGTCCGTGCAGCCGTTCCAGGGCGCCGATGAAACGGGCGTCGTAGACCCCGGCGGGAGCGACGATGTCCAGCACCCAACGGCGGCCGGGCAACGGTCGTACGAGGCAGTCGAGCGGCCAGTCCGGACGCACCTGCGGGGCTCCGAAGCGGTCGAGCACCGCGGCGTCGATGTCGATGGCACGGGCGTCCGGCGCGGCGTCGATGCGGCTGTCGAGCCAGTCGACGAGCCTGGCGTACCCCGACCCGGGCGAGCGGGGCTCGGGCCACTCGGCGGCGGGGACGTGCGGGCTCAGCGGGGCGTCGCCCTGGGCGGTGATGCGGTCGCGCAGGATGTCGAGGACAGGACGGTCCCGCCCGGACAGGAACGCGGGCGCGCTCCGGTCCTGACCTGGCGCCGCGTCGTCGTCGATCAGCGCGTGCAGCCGAAGGGCCTGCCCGATCGCCGCGCGCAGGACCGTCAGATGGGTGGCGCGCAGCGTGTCCGTGGTGCGGCGGTAGACGTCCAGATAGCCGCCGTCGACGCGCTCCGGCGACGCGGCCTCCCCGGCATCCGTGCCCGGACCGTGCCACCCGGACCGCCGTTGCCGTGCCGGCCGCCGCAGTTGCAGCACGCCCAACTCTCCGAGCCGCAGCAGGAATTCACGCAGGACGTCGGGCCGGATGCCGTCGCCGACGGGCGGGGCGAGCAGGGCCTCCAGTTCGCCGAGGGACAGCGCGCCGCCGCTGAGCGCCTCGTGCAGGCGGCGTACGAGTGGCGTGCGCCGGATGCTGACGGGCGTGAGGAGGGTGTCGGTGCCGGTCTCCAGCGCGAGGGCCTTCAGGCGGTCGGCCGTTACGTGCAGGAACGGGTTGAAGGAGACGCGGGTCGTGGGGGTCAGGGGGAGTGGGTGCGCGGGGCTCCCGTTCTCCGTGCGAGCGTTCTCCGCGCGAGCGGTGGCCGGGGTGCCGTCGGTATCGGCCGACGCCGACGTGTCCGCCGGGCCTCGCGTGTCAGCCGGTCCTCGCGGGTCCGTCGCGAACGCCCCCGCCCCCTCCTGAATGTTCTCCGTCCAGTCCGTGGCCACCTCGTCGGTGAGCGTGAGCGGGCGGACAGGCGGGGCCTGACCGTCCGTCACGCTCACCACGGCCACCTGGCCCAGCCAGCCGCGCGGGGTCACCTTCACCGCGCCGCGGGCGATCATCCGCCACAGGTAGTCCGCGCGCTTGCGCATCTGACGGTCCGTCCAGGGACGTCCCGCGGCGAGTCGTTCGGCGATCTCGGCACCGACCGGCAGTGTGCCGTCGCGCAGGGCGCGGTCGCCGACGGGGGAACCTGACAGGAGCGTATGGCCCGCCGGGGCCAGCCGGCGCTTCTCCTCCTCGTACCGGCGCGCGACCGCGAGCCTGGCGTGCCGCAGCCCGGTCGCCGACGCGTGGGCGCCCGTGAGCACCTCGGCCAGGGAGCCCCCGGGCGCCACGCGTCGGGCGACGGCGACGAGCCGCCGGTGGTCCGCGTCAGGGAGGGGCCTGCCGCGGTGCAGCCGTCGCCGTGCGGAGAGCGCGAGGCGGCGCTCGGGCACCGTGAGGGCCGGGTCGGGGACCAGGACCGCGCCGACGACGTCGGCGAGGCGCGCGCTCATCCGGGCGAAGTCGCTCTCGGTGCGCTCCAGTTCGGCGACGAGCCGGAACAGGCCGGGGGAACCGCCCGCGCACCACAGCCGCATCGGCAGGCCCGCCGTACGCAGCAGCACCGTGTCGTCCTGGGGCCGCTCCGGCTCGCACGGCGCGTACGGTTCGTACGGTTCCCGTGTCTCGTGCGCGGTCACCGTGCCTCCCCTCCGGGGCGCGCCGTCAGCGCCTCCGCGATGAGCGTCTGGCGCAGCACGGAGAGGCCCGCCCGGTTCCAGTGGAAGACGATGACGAACGCGGCGGCCTCCCGCGGTCCGATGAGCGCGTCACCCGCGGTGAAGTACGTGCGCAGCCACTGTTCCCCGGTGCGCGCCACGGTCACCCGGTACTCCTCGGCGTGCCGCCGCGCGGTGTCGGGCAGCGCGGCGGCCAGGGACCCCGGGTCCGCCCACGCGGCACGGAGCGCGGCCTCGATGCGGCCGACCTGCGCCGCGGGGCCCGCCGTGCCCGCCGTGCGCAGATCGGCCGCGTACCGGCGCCCCGTCTGGCGGCGCAGCCGGTCCCACACGTCGAGGTCCTCCCAGCCGACGACCTCCAACGCGTCGAGGAGCGCGCGCACCATCAGGAGCGACATGGCCCACGCCGGGCGGACTCCCGCGTCCTCCCGCCCGGCGTGGCCGTCGTGCGGCTCGCTGTGGAAGCCGAGCCAGGCCAGCGAGTCGGCGGTGAAGACCCGGTGGACGCTGCGCATCGAGACCGGACCGCCGAACAGGTACTCCTCCGGCTCGTACACGCCGGCGTGCCACGCCTCGACCAGGCCCTCCTGCTGCCAGGCCACCAGCCGCTGCCGCACCAGGCCCTCGACGTCGGCGCGGTGCGGCGGGGCCGCCTGCCAGCGCACCCGGAGCCCGGGGTGCTTGTGCAGGAAGAAGAACTCCTGCACCCGGCCGTCGGCGAGCAACTCCCGTGTCAGGGCGTGCAGTTCGGCGTAGAGCTGCCGTTGTCCGCGCCGCGCCGGCGTCACCCCGAAGTGCAGCCAGGCGCCGGGGTGGCGCCGTACGACCGGTGTCACGATGTCCGGCGTGCGCAGACAGCCGATCTCGTCCATGCCCTCACCCCCGTGAGACGGAACGCGGCGCTCTTCCGGCCGCCCTGTCAGCGTGCCGTCGAGCACCTCGCGGGCGATATGCGTACCTCTGCGTAGCGGGCGGGCCGCACCGGTGCTTGACAGGCCGGGGCCCGCTCCTCTAATCCGGAGATGCGGAGGGAGGGGGCTTTCCGTGACCTGCATGTCCGCACACGACTACCAACGGGTGCTCGACCTGACCGTCGCCATCCTCAACAGCCGCCAGGCCACGCTGCCCTGGGAGCTCGTCAGGGCCGAGCTTGGCGATGTCCTGGACAGCCCGGCGAAGGTGCTGTTCGCCTCGCGGGGCTGGCCGGACACGCCCGTGCCCTGTCCGCCGCCCTCGGCCCCGGTGGACCCGAGAATGTGCGCCCTCGACCAGTCCCTGCACGAGCATCCGCTGGTGCGCCACTACCGGCGCACGGGGGACAGGTCGCCGCTCACCGACCGGCAGCCGCAGGGCGCGCCGCCCTGGCCCGACGAGTCGGCACGACACACCTTCGAGGGGGCGTTCGAGGCGGACCACCAGATGGCGCTGCCGCTGCCCGCGCCCCGGGGAGCGAGCCATCTGATCATGCTGGGCAGACCGGGTGAGCTGTACGGCGAGCGCGATCTGGAGGTCGCCCGCCGTGTCCAGCCGCTGCTCGCGGCCGTCGTCGAGCACATGTCCCACGCAAGCCGCCTGCCACCGCCGGCTCCGGGCGACAGCCCCGAGGACACCCTCGACCGGGCGGCCGAGTACGGCCTCACGCCGCGCGAGACGGTGGTCCTCACGCTGCTCGCGCAGTCCCTGACCGCCGACACCATCGGCCGCAGACTCGGCATCTCGCCCCGCACCGCGCACAAGCACCTGGAGAACGTGTACCGCAAGCTCGGTACCGCCGACCGCCTCGCCACCGTGCTGCACGCGCGGGACGTCGGGCTGCTGCCCGGCGTCTGAGGCGATGTCCGTGCCGCGCGGGCGAGGCGCCGGATCAGGTCCGGTCGGTGTGGGCGACCAGGGCGTCGATGATCTCGGGCCAGAGTTCCCTGGGGCGGTCGTGGCCCATGTCGGGGATCAGCAGGAGTCCCGCGCCGGGCACCAGCTCGGCGGTGCGCTCGCCGCCGCTCGGGTCGATCAGGGTGTCGTCCAGGCCGTGGATCACCAGGGTCGGCACGCGCAGCTCGCGCAGGGCCTCGGCGCGTGAGCCGCCCAGGACCATCGCGCCGATCTGCCGCCCGACACCGGCCGGGTGGTGCGCGCGGTCGTAGCTCGCGGCGGCGAGGTCGCGCAGCGCCACCGGGTCCCCGTACCGCTTGGAGGCACACACCATGTCCCGCTCGGCCGCCGCGACGTACCCCTCGCGGTCGGCGGGCCTGGGGCCGAGGAGGACCGCCTGCGCCTCGGGGCTGGACCCGCCGTACCCGGGCTCGCCGGTCGAGGACATCATCGACGTCAGGGTGAGCACCCGCGCGGGATCGGCGATGGCCATCGTCTGGGCGATCATGCCGCCCATCGAGGAGCCGACCACGTGGGCCCGTTCGATGCCGAGCGCACCGAGCAGGCCGAAGCCGTCGTCGGCCATGTCCCGCAGCGAGTAGGGCACCATCGCCAGGGCGGCGGGGATGTCCCCCGCGCTCACGGTGGCGATGAACCGGCCCATGTCGACCGGGTGCTCGTCGAACTTGGTGGACAGGCCGCAGTCGCGGTTGTCGTACCTGATCACGTAGCGCCCGCGGGCCGCGAGGGCGCGGCAGAAGTCCTCGTGCCAGGAGATCAGCTGGGCGCTGAAGCCCGCGACGAGCAGGACGGCCGGATCGTCGGGAGCGCCGAAGGTCTCATGGGCGAGGGACACTCCGGGCGAGGATTCGATGATCGGCATGTCCGGAGTGTCCAGCATTCTCCGCGCGTCCGCACCTGGATTCCCCGGCGGCGGGGATCACGGCCTTCGGTCGCACTCCTCGATCCGTTCCCGCAGGCCCGCCACGTCCGCGCCGGGCAGCAGGAGCGCCGCCGCGTAGTCGGCGCGGGCGGCGGACGGGCGGCCCGCCTGCTGGTGGGCGTAGCCGCGGTTGTAGAGCAGGTCGGGGTCGGCGGGCTCCAGGGCGATGGCCCGGGTGAGGTCGGCGACGGCCGCGCGGTCGTCGCCCGCGGCGTGGGCCAGCGTGGCGCGGCCCGCGAGCGCGCCGACCAGGTGCGGGGCGACGGCCAGCGCCCGGTCGAAGTCCGCACGCGCCGAGGCGTCGGCGCCCTCGCGCTGCGCGATCAGGCCCCGCGCGCAGAGCAGGTGCGCGTCGTCGGGACGGTGGCGCAGCCCCTCGGTCACCTGCACCCGTGCGTCCGACAGGTCCCCGGCCCTGAGCAGCGTCCCGACCAGGCTCGCCCGGATGTCGGCCCGGTCCGGCTCCAGCGCGGCGGCGCGGCGCAGATCGGCCAGCGCCCCCGCGAGGTCGCCCGACTCCAGGCGCAGGTCGGCGCGGTTGAAGTGCAACTCCCAGTGCGGCGGCGCCAGTTCGATCGCCCGGTCGTAGTCGGCGAGCGCCCCCGCCGGGTCGCCGAGGTGGCGCCGGACGTCGGCCCGGTCGAAGTAGTGCTCCGGGTGGTGCGGATCCATCGCGACGACGGTGTCGTGGTCGGCGAGCGCCAGGTCGGGCCGCCCGAGCGCGGTGTGCACCTCGGCCCGGTTGCGCAGCAGCACCGAGCGGTGCAACAGGTGCGCGTCGTCGGGGAGGTGGCGCCGCATCCTGTCGAGTCCGCCCTCGATCAGGCGCAGCGCCGCGGCAGGATGGCCCAGGCGCAGCTCGGTGAGGGCGAGGGCGTTCTCCTGGAACGTGGTGTGGAAGGCGCGCTGTTCGGGATCGGGCAGTCGGGAGGCGAGCGCGACCGTGTGGGTGAGCAGGGCTTTCGCGGCGCCGAGGTCGCGGCGCTCGGCGGGGTGGAAGCGGGTGTGCAGCATGGCCAGGGCGTAGCCGGTGAGCAGCCGCACCAGTGGGTCGGGATGACGCTCGCGCATCCGTAAGTGCAGCCGTTCCGCCTCGTCCGTGTCACCCGACAGGGCCAGCGCCGTGGTGAGTTCGGTGTGCAGGGCGAGATGCGTGCTCAGCGGCGCGTCGTTTGGCGTGACGGCCTGCGCGCGCCGGGCGAGGTCGAGCAGTGCGGGGTAGCAGCCCGTCGTGAGCGCGTGCTCGGCGGCGGCCGTGAGCACCGGGGCGGCCGCCGCGGGGTCGCTGCCACGCTCCAGGTGGTAGGGGAGGGCGCCGAGCCCGAGCGTGAACTCCCCCTGCTCCACCAGCGAGCGGAGCTCGGCGGCCCGCGCGTCGTGCAGGCGCGCGCGGACGTGCGCGTCCGCCCTCTCGTACGCGGCCGACTCGGCGGGATCCACCGAGGTGCCGTCGCTCGCGACGAAGGCGCGCACCAGGGCGTACGGATGAGTGCGGTGTCGAAAACGACGGGGGGCGACGGCGGGCAGGGCCCGGCGCCGCGTGTGCCGGAGCAGTGTGGCCGCCAACTCCTCGTCGAAACAGTCCGGTTCGCCGTCGCGCGTGTGGACGAAGACGGTGATCCGGTCCGGTTCGGCGCGGCGCAGCAGCAGCGCGAGGAACTCCTGGTCGGTCGGATCGGCCTCGCAGACGCGGGTGAAGTCCAGGACCAGCGGCCGTGTGCGGCCCGGTGCCGAGGCGTACGCGAGGAGCAGCTCCACGATGCCGTGCGCCAGGCGCCGGGTGCGGGTGCGCGGATGCAGCCGGGTCCGTTCGGCGGCGCTCGCGCGGTCGGCGAGCGTCGCGGGCGGCGGGGCGACCAGGGCGCGCAGCTCGGGCGCGACCGCGTGGATCTCCACGCGGTGCCGGTCCGGCAACTCCGGCTGTTCCCGGCGGACATGGGGGAGCAGGGCGCGCAGCAGACTCCCCGCTCCGGTGTAGGGGCCGCGCAGCCGCCGATGGCAGTCGACCGTGAAGTCCGGCTCCGGCTCCGGCTCCGGTTCCGCTCCCGGCTCCGGCCGTGGAGCGGGCCTCGGGCCCGGCCTCGTATCCGGCGTGGCGCCCGGCGCTGGCAGGTGTGCCGGTTCCGGTCCGGTGAGCCACAGGTGTGCGCTCGTCGTGCTCATCCCGCTGGTCCTGTCCCGATCTGTCCTGAGCAGATCTGTTCCGATGTGAATCGTGATGCCGATGTGAATCGTGACGCCGAGTTCCGCCCCCGAGAGACGGATGGGATTGCGTGTGCGTACGTCGCCTGCCGTGAGGGACGGGGTGCCGGGGCCCGCCGCGGCGCCCGGCGCCCCGGTCACCCCAGGGGCAGGACGTACGCGGCGTACGAGCTGAGCCGGATCGTGCTGCCCGGACGGTACGGAGTGATCAGCTTCATGACGGGAGTCCCTTCTCTTTCCTGGATCGCGCCGCCTCGACGTGCCGTTACACGAAGGGCCGCGCTGTCGTGGTGGCCTCCGGGAGAGGTCCACCCGCCGCAACAGTGGTGGGGTGCGGCTCGGCGCGGCATGGGGGCGCGACCCCCGGATTCCCCGGGGCGACCGGACCGACGACCTCCATGACGTGCCCCGTGCGGAAATTGCTGCCGGAAATACCGGAACCGCTGAACGCGCGGGCCTCGTCACTCGTATCCACTCAAAGGCGTCCGGGCGAGGATGCGGCTCGGGCGAGGGGTCGTGCTGGCAGGAACACGGGGGACAGGACGCCATGGACACACACGACGAGACGGACGAGCGGACATCGATCATCGGGAGGGAACGAGAACTCGGCGCGCTGGAACGGGCGTTGGCCGCTGCCCGGTCCGGCGTGGGACGGGCCGTCCTGCTCACGGGCGAGGACGGGGTCGGCAAGTCGAGGCTGGCCGCGGAGGTCGCCGAGCGGGCGGCGGCCCGGGGGATGCGCGTCATCCGGGGGCGCGCCAGCGCGATCGGGCAGCGCGTGCCTTGCCGGCCGCTCACCGAGGCCCTGCTCGAACTCTCCCGCGACCGGCGGCTCGGACCCGGCGCGGCGGCGCTGTGCGGGGCGGCCCTTGCCGGGCTGACCGCGCTCCGCGAGCCGGGACCGCCGCACGACGCCACGTCCTGTGCGGCATCGCTCGTCGTCCTCGGCGAGGCCGTGCTGCGCGCGGTGGCGGCGGCGGGACGCGACGGCGGCTGTCTGGTGGTCCTGGAGGATCTGCACGACGCGGACCCCGGCACCCCGGCGCTCGTCGAGTTCCTCGCCGACAACATCGCGCGCGAGTCCGTGACGCTGCTGGTCACCTTGCGCGACGAACCGTGCCAGGCGCTGGAGTTGGCCCGCGCCCTCGCGAGGCGCGGCAGCGGCACCCTTGTCGCACTCGACCGGCTCGGGAGGTCCGACGTGCGCGCGCTGGTCGCCGGACAACTGGCGGTGGGCCCAGCGGAGTTACCCGAGGGGCTGGTCGGCCGCCTCTGGGAGGAGAGCGACGGAAATCCCTGGTGTGCACAGGAGTTGCTGACCGACATGGTCGACGAGCGGTTCCTCGTGCGCGACTCCGACGGCTGGCGCCTGTCCGGACGGCCCTACGCCGCGACGGTGCCCGACGCCCTGGTCGCCGGTTTCGCGCGGCGCGTGGACCGGCTCGGACCTCGCGGCAGGGAGCTGCTCGCGGCAGCCGCGGTCGTCGGCACCCGGTTTCCCGCGCCGGTCGTCCAGGCGGCCACCGGCATGGCCGACGACGAGGCGCTCGGTCATCTGCACGCCGCCCTGGCCGGTGGGCTGATCGCCGCCACGGAGCCGGCGCCCGACTGGTTCGCGTTCCGGCACCCGCTGACGGCGCGGGCCCTGCTGCGCACGCTCGCCCCGAAGGAGCGCGCGCGGACCGCCCGTGACTGCGCGGGCGCCGTGGCCGATCTGCATCCCCAACTCCCAGCCGACTGGTGCCTGGTGGCGGCGCGGCTGTGGGAGACGGCGGGGGAGCGGGACACCGCGGCAGGGCTGTACGCGCGAGCCGGGTCCCGCGCGCTCGCACAGGGCGCGGCGGTCGACGCGGCCGACGCCCTCGACCGGGCCCGCGCACTGCTCGCCGCGCAGGACGCGACGGCCGCGGCGGGACCCGCGGACCCCAGGCACGTCCCGCTGTACGCCCATGTACTCGACTCCCTCCTTGCCGCGCTCACCGAAGCGGGCGAGGGTGAACGCGCCTGGGGGCTCGCCGGGGCGGTGGACGGTGTGTGCCCCGCCGCGGCCGGTCCGGAGCGCGCCGCCGCCCTGCACGTACGCCTCGCGCGGGCCGCCTCGGTGACCGGAAGGACGGACGAGGCACGCGCCCAACTCAGCGAAGCGCGCCGCCTCTTGGGGCCGGAGGCGGAGGCGGGCGGCGCCGTCGACGCGGCCGGTGCCGTGCTCGCCCTCCAGTCGGGTGCGGTGTCGGCACAGGAGGAGGCGCGGGCGCGGCGGGCCGCGGCGGCGGCCGAACGCGCGGGAAACCCGGAGGCGGCCTGCCAGGCGTGGGACGTCCTCGGCGTCCTGGCGAGGACCCGTGACGTGACCGAGGCGACCAGGTGCTTCGACCGGGTCCGCACCATCGCCGAACGGCACGGCATGCCGTTCTGGCGGCTGCGCGCGCTGTTCCGGCTCGGCGGCGACGACTGGCTCACCGAAGGGGACGTCGCGCGGCTCGAACACGCGCGGCGCGAGGCGGCCCGGCTCGGCGCGGCGGACATCGGCGGCGCGGCGGAGGCCGATCTCGCGCTGTGGCTGGTGCTCAGCGGCAGGTTCGGCACCGCGGCCCAGCTCATCGACGCCTGCTGGACCCGGCAGTCCGGGCTGCGTGACGCCGACCGGGCCAGGCAGCTGCTCGCCGCCGAGGCCGTGCTCGCCGCGCACCGGGGCAAGCGGGCGCGGATGGAGCAGGCCGTCGCCGAGTTCCACCGCTGGGACGGCGAGGGTTCGCCGCTGGCCACGCTCACCACCGGACTCGCCAGGACGTTCTGCGCCCTCCTGGAGGAGGACCGGCCACGGGCGCACCAGGAACTGTCCCTCCTCGCCGCGCCCGGCACGGTAAGCGCGGGGCACGCGCTGGACGGGCGGCACGGGCTACTGCACCTGCTCGACGCGTTGAGCGGGGACGCGCCGACGGAAGCGCAGGGGACGCGGCCCGCGCTCGCGCCGAAGCCGGGGCCACCGTCGAAACCGTGGCCGACGCCGATGCCGCTGCCGATCCCCATGCCGACGCCGACCGAGCACGGGGCCCGTCACGGTGACCACAGGGACGACGAAGTCCCCCTCGCCCGGCTCCGCTGGAACCGTCACTTCGTCCTGCTCGCCCGCGCCGTCCGCCTCGGCGGGGCGGGCCGCGGCGACGACGCGGTGGCGGTCATGCGGGCGGCGCGGAACGTCGCGTCGCCGTTCCCCGTGGCGTACCACCTGGGGCTGCGGCTCGTCGCCGAGGCCGCCCACCGGGACGGCTGGGGAGAACCTACGGAGTGGCTGCACCGGGCGGAGGAGTACTTCCACCAGGCGTCGGTCCCCGCGGTGGCGGGCGCCTGCCGAGGGCTGCTGCGCAAGAACGGCGTGCCGGTGCAACAGCGGCGCAGGGGAGCCGAGTTGGTGCCGCGACCGCTGCGTCAGCTCGGTGTGACGGTCCGGGAGTACGAGGTGTTCCGGCTGATGGCGCCGCGGCCGGCCAACCGGGACATCGCCGACCGTCTCTACATCTCGCCGCGCACCGTCGAGAAGCACGTGGCGAGCCTCATCCTCAAGACCGGCAGGTCGAGCCGCGCGGCCCTGAGCGAGCTGGCGTCGACCGTACTGCTCGACGACTCGGCCGACGGGGCATGAGTGCGGGGGGAGCAGGGAAAAGCCCGGCCCGCCGGACCGTGTGCGGTCCGGCGGGCCGGGTGAGGCGGCGTGTGTGGGGGTCCGCCCCGGTGCTCGCGTGAGGTTCCGGCAGTCGGGACCTCAGCCGGTGATGTTGACGTCGATGCAGGCGTAGAAGGCGTTGGTGGTGTCGGCGATGTTCCACACCGCGAGCACCTTCTGCTTGCCCTTGAGCCCGCCGAAGTCGACCTTGTGCGTGACGGTCGAGCCTGGCTGGGCGCCTCCGTCGTCGACTTCGGCGATCTTGTTGCCGCCGACGAAGTACTGCCAGGTACTGGTGCTGTGACGTGCCGTCAGCTTCCAGCTGAACTCCTGGGAGGAACCGACGTCGGTGGTCCGCCAGCCCTTGCTGTCGTCGTCGAGCTCGGCGAACCGCTCGTTTCCGCCGCTACAGGTGGTCTGCCCCTTGGGGCCTTCGACGCTCTGCGGCTCATGGGTGATCTCGCCGCACGAGACGGTGCCCGCGGCGCACTGCGCCTGGCGGCTCGGCGGGGTGGAGACATAGCCGTGCGCACCGGCCGGGGTGACCGAGGCGAGGACGAGCACGGGCGCGATTCCCGCGCCGACGACGGCTGCCAGCTTCCGCTTCGAATGCATCTCTGCTTCCTCTGGGGTGGGGGGACGAGGGCAGAGGCAACCGGGCGCCTCGGTCGACTCATTGGCCTAGACCTTACGCGTTGAACGAACTCCGTCAACCCTTCAAGTGATGTTCGCGTGACGGGTGTTGTGGATGAGAAGCTGCCCGCATCCATCCGAGAACGACCCGAAACGGAGCGGCAGTGACCCAGACCGACGCCGTCGTCCGCCTGGTCCGCGACGTGCTCGAACCGGACGGCCTCACCGGCGCCTACCTGCACGGATCCGCCGTACTCGGCGGTCTGCGCCCGCACAGCGACATCGACATCCTGGTCGTCGTGCGGCGCCCCACGGCACTCGCGCGGCGTCGGGCCCTCACCGAAGGCCTGCTGGCGGTCTCCGGGCACCCGGACCACGACACGCCCCTGCGGCCCGTCGAGCTGACGGTGGTGGTCCAGGACGACATCCGCCCCTGGACGTACCCGCCCAGGAGCGCCTACCAGTACGGCGAGTGGCTCCGCGACGCCTATCTGCGCGGCGAGACGCCCGGACCAGGACCGAGCCCCGACCTCGCGCTCCTGGTGACCATGGTGCTCGCGGGCCGCGCGCCGCTGTTCGGTCCCGCCCCTGACGAGGTGCTCGACGCGGTCCCGGCCGCCGACCTCACCCGCGCGATGACCGCCGGCCTTCCGGAACTGCTCGCCGAACTCGACACCGACACCCGCAACGTCCTGCTCACTCTCGCCCGCGTCTGGACGACCCTGGCGACCGGGGACATCAAGTCCAAGGACGCGGCGGCCGATTGGGCCCTGGAGCGGCTGCCCGCCGAGCACCGCCCCGTGCTCGCGCGCGCCCGAGCCGTCTACCTGGGGGAGGAGTGGGAGCGCTGGGACGACCTGCTGCGCCGGGTGGCGCCGCACGCCGCGTACGTCGTCGGAGCGATCAACGAACTCGTCCCGGACGCGAAGCCCGCTCCATGAGGGTCATGACCGTCAGTGCGGTGGCGGTCAGTACGCAGAGTAGACCCCAGGCCGGGGCGAAGCTGTGCGTCACGTCCCTGAGCAGGCCGAGTGTGGGCGGCATCACGACGATGGCGATCTGGTTGACGGACATGGCGAGCCCGATGGCGAACCCCGTCCTGCCCGGCGGCGCCGACTCGGCGACGTGGGTGACCCAGGGGCCGTACCAGCCGTAGCCGAAGAAGCCGAGCCAGCCGAACAACAGGCAGGCCGCCCAAGGTGATTGGCCCAGCGGCGTCATCAGCGCCGCCATGCCGACGAGCACCGCGGCCATGCAGGTCATGACGGTCCGCTGCCGACTGGACGCGGCGCGGTCGCTCCACGCGGCCAGGCAGACGCGCCCGACGACACCCGCCCCCTGCGCCGCCACGAGGACCAGTGCCGCGGGGCCCGCTCCCAGCGACGTCGTGTCGTGCAGGTACAGCACGGTCAGGACGAGCACGCCGCACTGCACGGAGATCAGACTCGTACCCGCCAGCATGATCCGGACCATGGACGGCTCGCGCATCATGGCGAGGCGGCCCGAGAGCTGCGATGCCACCGAAGTGGTCGAGGTGACCGGGGCCGGCGAGGTGACCGAAGTGACCGGAGCGGTCGTGGTGGGCGGCGGCCGGTACCAGATCAGGAACACCGCCCCGCCGAGCAGCGCGACGAGCCCGCCGGTCAGCAGCGTCGCCCGCCAGCCGAACGCCACGGCGACGACCGGCAGTACGGCCGCCGAGAGCGCGCCGCCCAGTGGCAGTCCCGCCTGCCGTACGCCCATCGCGACACCCCGCCGCGACGTGTCGAACCAGGCCGCCACCGCCTTGCTGCCGCCGGGCTGGGCGGTGCTGTACCCCGCGCCGACCACCAGCAGGACGAGCAGCAGCGAGACGTACCCGGGTGCGGCGGCGCCCGCGCACAGGGCCGCCGCGACCAGGCAGGCCCCCGCGCCGACGACCCGGCGCTCGTCGAAGCGGTCCAGGAGTTCCCCGGCCACCGGAAGGCCGATCAGCGGGACCAGTTGGGCCGCCGAGAGAAGAAGGCCCAACTGGGCGTTGCCGATGTCCAGATCGTGCCGGAGACGGACCCCGAGCGCCCCGATGCCCTGCACGAAGAACCCGGACGCGGCCTGGGTGAACGTGGCGATCCCGAGGATCACCCACCGGTAGCGCGAGGCGCGGTGCGCGAGCGTGTCCACGCTCATCCGCAGCCCGACCCGGGCGCGGCGGCGACCCGCCTCACGGGCGTCCGCACAGGGCGGGGTCGGGGTGCGGCACGAAACCGAGCGCGCGGTACAGGGGTTCGCCGTCGTGCGAGGCGTACAGGTCCACGCGGGGCACCTCGCGGTCCCGGAACCAGTCGAGCAGCCCGTGCATGATCGCGCGGCTGTGGCCGCGCCGCCGGAACGCCGGATCGGTGACCACACCGGTCACATGCCCGCCGAGGCCGTTGGGCCGGTTGGGGCCGGGGAGCCGCTGCTCGACGAAGCCGAACCCGCAGGCGGCGAGGCCGTCCCCGCCGTCGACGACGAGGATCCGCACGGTGTCCGCCGTGAGCTGCTCCTTCAGGACCGTGGCGAGCGAGTGCCGCCAGTCGTCGCCCGTCGGCGGCGAGGTGAAGAAGTCTCCTTCGAGCGTCTCGAAGAGCAGGGCCCGAAGGCGTACGAGCTCAGCGATGTCACGCTCTTCGGCGGGTCGTACGACGGTGTGGGGGTCGGTGTGCGCGGGGGACTGTCGTGCGGTGTGCTGTGTCATGCGGATGAGCCTGCTGTAATGGTCTTATGCACCTCAACCCTTACGGCGAAGACGCCGTGAACCTGGCCGCCGACCTCGCCAACCGGCCCCCGCGGAGCCCCGACGAGCTCGCGGACCGCTGCCGCACTGCGGGTCTGGTGCTCGAACACCCCACCACGGAGGCGGACTTGGCCCGCGCCCTGACCGCCCTGGACGCGTGGGAGAAGGTCGTCGACGCCGCCGAGGAGGCTGAGCGTGCCGAGCAGGTCAACGCGATGCTGGCCGCGGCCGCCGCCTATCCGCGTCTGACCGACCACGCGGGCAGCGGCTGGCACCTGCACTACCGCGACGACCGCCAGCCGCTCGGTGCCCTGCTGTTCTCCCTCATCGCCGTCGGCACCGCCCTTCACCTGGCGGGACGCGGCATGCACCGGCTGCGGCGCTGCGACGTCACCGAGTGCACCACGATCTTCGCCGACACCTCCCGCACCGGACGGCAGCGCTACTGCTCGCAGCGGTGCGCCAACCGCGACGCGGTCCGCAGGCACCGCGCGAACCGGGAGGCTTCGAAGGCTTCGGCGTAAGGCCCGTTTCCCCGCGCCCCATTGACATCCCGCGCGTGCGCCGTGAAGCTCCATGACGCCCGTGGTAACGCTAACACCGGGCTGAGGCACACCTGAGGGAGTCATCCATGTCAGGTAGTCGTCACCCGTCGAAGTCGCGCCGCCCCCTGCCGTCGATGGACCGCCGTACGCTGCTCGTCACCGCCGCGGCCGGCGCGCTCGCCACGGCCTGCGGCACCGCCGAAGGGCTGCCCGCGGGCCAGGTCGCCGTGCTCGGCGACAGCACCGCGTGGGAGAAGCCCATGACCGCGGCGGGCGCGGCCATGAAGTCCGTCGACGCGCTCCGCCTGGTCCCCGAGGTCAATCCGTCCCTGGAGTCGTTCGAGCAGATCGTGCGCTCCTCGCTGCGCACCAACAAGACGCCGGACATGCTCAAGTACTGGTCGGGCTACCGGCTGCAGGACCTGGCCCGCACCGGCGGCGTCGAGGACCTGACCGGCCAGTGGGACGACGCCGTCGCCAAGGGCTGGGTCGACCCCTCGCTGCGGGAGGCGTTCACCTACCGGCGGCGGGTCTACGGGCTGCCGATGAACCTCGCGTACTGGGTGATGTTCTACAACCCCCAGGTCTTCCGCGAGCGCGACATCAAGACCCCGGAGACCTGGGACGGCTTCCTCACCGCGTGCGCGCGCCTGAAGAAGGCGGGCATCACACCGCTGCACGGCACCGCCGCCGACCGCTGGCCGTCCTTCATCTGGTTCCAGGAAGTGCTGAGCCGTCAGGACCCGCGCTTCTACCAGGACTTGATGAACGGCCGCGAGCGGTACACCGACCCGCGCGCCGAACGGGCGCTGCGGACCATCGCGTCCTTCTTCGACAAGGACTGGTTCACGCCCATGGACATGAGCCACACCGATGCGGCCGCCGCCCTGGTGCGCGGCAAGGTCGGCATGGTCGCCTGCGGCACCTGGCTCGGCTCGACGCTGGCGGGCGCGGGCGGCAAGCCGGGCGAGAACGTCGGCGCGTTCGTGCTGCCGATGGCCGACCCGAAGGCCCGCCCCAGCGTCGTCTTCGAGTCCAGCGCGCTCGTCGCCACCGTCAAGGGCGCCGACCACGACGAGGCGGTCAAGGCCGCCGGGGCCTGGCTGCACCCCTCGGTCATGCGGGCCTTCTCCGGCGCCCTCCAGGACGGCTGCCCCAACCCGAAGGTGAAGGCCGCCAACCCCGTCATCGCGGGCCTCGCCGAGAAGGTGCGCGGCGACAAGCTGTGGCTGCTCAACCGCTTCTGGGAACAGGGCCCGCCCGAACTCGTCGAGGCGACCGTCGACGACCTCGCCGGTTTCCTCCTGAACCCCTCCTCGTACCGCAAGACCCTGCGCACCATGCAGGACCGCGCGGACGAGGCGTGGAAGGTGTGGCGGGAGGCGGAGAAGACATGACGGGGACCGCGACACCGGCGCCCGGCGCGGCCGAGCCGACGCATCTACGCCTACGACGCGGGGTGCCCGTGCGCACCCCGCACCAGGCCGCGAAGGCGGGCGGCGGCAGGCTCGGCGGCCCCCTCGCCGCCCTGCCCTGGGCGCTGCCCGCCCTCGCCTTCGTCGGCGTGCTGCTCGTCTATCCGTTCTTCCGCAGCGTGTACGGCAGCTTCTTCGAGGACAACGGCTTCACCAGCAGCTTCACCGGACTCGACAACTACACGCGGCTCGCCGACGACCCGATCTTCGGCCGGTCGCTGCTCAACACCCTGATGTGGGTCGTGGGGACGCTGCTGCTTCCCGTGCTCGCCGGGCTCCTGATAACCGTCGCCACGCACCGCATGCGGTTCGGCGGGATCGCGCAACTGATCATCGTGCTGCCGTTCGCGATCTCCGGCGCCGCCACCGCCGTCCTGTGGAACTTCATGCTGACCTCCGAGGGGGCCGTCAACCAGGTCCTGCGCGGCGTCGGCCTGGACGGCTGGGCGCAGACCTGGCTCCTGGAGTGGCCGCAGAACACCCTCTCGATGATCGTCGCGAGCACCTGGCAGGCGACCGGCCTCAACGTGGTGCTCTTCGCGATCGGCCTGCGGGCCATCCCGCGCGAGACCGTGGAGGCCGCCGAGCTGGACGGCGCGAGCGGCTGGCGGATGTTCCGGTACATCACCCTGCCCCAACTGCGCGCGGTCTCCGTCGTGGTGGTCGGCATGGCCATCGTGAACAGTCTCAAGGCGTTCGACATGATCTGGATCCTCACCAAGGGCGGCCCTTCCCGCTCCTCGGAAACCCTCGCCCTGAGCATGTACCGGGAGACCTTCCGGCTCTTCCACGTCGGCTACGGATCGGCCATCGCACTCGTGCTCTCGGTCATCGTCGTCGCCTCGTCCTGGATGTATCTGCGCCGCCAGATGCCCGACACCGCCACCACCGCCGCGCAGAGCTGAGGGGGACCCGCCGTGGGACGCACAGTGCGCAATGTCTTCGTCGCCGGATGCGTACTGCTCTGGCTGGTCCCGCTCTATCTGCTCGTGGTCAACGCCCTGACCCCGGCGGCCGAGTACGCGGGCAAACCCGAGTGGACCGTCCAGGGCTTCGCGCTCCTCGACAACCTGGACACCGCCTGGGACGTCGCGGGGATCGGCGACAGCTTCCAGGCCTCGCTGCTCTACGCCGTCGTGTGCGGTCTGGTCGCAGTGCTCGTCGCGGCCATGGCCGCGTTCGCCGTCGTCGTCCTGCCGATCCCCAGGCCCGCCTTCTGGTTCTGGCTGATCTACTCCGGCACGCTCTTCCCGCTCCAGATGTTCCTCGCGCCGCTCTTCGGGATGTACGCGGACGCCAACCTGTACGACACAAGGATCGGCCTGATGCTGGTGTACGCGGCCTGGGCGGTGCCCTTCGCGTTCTTTCTGATCCGCAATCAGATGACCACGATGCCGCCGGAGTTGACCGAGGCGGCACTGATCGACGGCGCGTCCTTCCGGCGGATCTTCTGGCGCATCCACGTACCGCTGATGAAGGCGGGCCTCGGCGCCGCCTTCATCTTCCAGTTCACGGCCGTCTGGAACGACCTTCTCCTCGGCATCACCCTCAGCCGCAGCCCCGACGTCCAGCCGGTCATGGCGGCCCTGACCACGCTCAACAACGCCTACTCGTCGGCGGGTCCGCCCGTCATCCTGGCCGGCGCGCTCATCGTCTCCGCGCCGACCCTCGTCCTCTTCCTGGTGTTCCGCGGCCTGTTCCTGCGCGGCGTCACCGCATCCGCCCGCTGACCGACCACCCACGTCCTCCAGGGAGAGATCCGCATGACGACACGGGCACTGGTCCGCACCACCGACTGGGACAACGACCGGATCCGCGACAGCCTGCGCTCCAGCGTGGTCGGCGCCGAGGGCAGCCTCGCGGACGGCACCGCCCTGCGCCTCACCGAAGAGCCCCTGCTGCGCCGCGCGGGCGACGGCACCCTGCTCCAGTCGCTGCGGGTCGAGCCCGTCAACGGGGCGGGCCCGCCAGCGGAGTTGACCGTACGGACGGAGTCCGGCACCGCGCTGCCCGTCGAGCGCATCGCCGGCCCCGGCCGCTCCGTACGCCTCCTGCTGCCCGCCGTGGAGACGGCCACCCGCGTCACCGTCGGCCCGCCGGCCGGGACCGACGGGCCCGAAGCGGCGGACGGCATCGAGATCCGGCTGACCCCACAGCGCCGGTGGACCCTCCACCTGGTCCACCACTCGCACCTCGACATCGGCTACACCGACCCCCAGGGCCACGTCCTCGCCGAACACCTCTCCTTCCTCGACTCCTGTCTCGAACTGACCCGGGCCACCGACGACTGGCCCGCCGAGTCCCGGTTCCGCTGGTGCGTGGAGTCGCTGTGGTCCTTCCGGCAGTGGGCCGACGCGCGCCCCGCCGAGCAGGTCGAGGAGTTCGTGCGCCGGGTCCGCGAGGGCCGCATCGAGCTCACCGCGCTGCCGTTCAACCTGCACACCGAGACCTGCTCCACCGACGAACTCCACGAACTCCTGCGCCTGGCCCACGACATCCGCGACGAACACGGCGTCGACTTCACCTCCGCCATGCAGACCGACGTGCCCGGCGCGGTCGTCGGACTCGTCGACGCGCTCGCGGCAGCGGGCGTCAAGTACCTCTCGGTGGCGCACAACTGGGCCGGGCGCTCGGTGCCCCACCTGGTCGGCGGCGAGAAGCTGCCCCGCCTCTTCCGCTGGCGCGCGCCCAGCGGCAACAGCGTCCTGGTGTGGGTGACCGACACCCCGCACGGCCTCGCCTACATGGAGGGCCCGCTGCTCGGCTTCGACACGGACTACGCCGACGTCGACGACCTGCTGCCCGCCTATCTGACCTCGCTCGCCACCCACCCCTACCCCTACCGCGGCGGCATCTTCGGCTGGGCCATGGACCAGACCGAGATCAAACGCGAGCCCTACCCGTGGGACATCCTCCACCTGCGCGTCCAGGGCAAGTTCGGCGACAACGCGCCGCCCCGCCGCATCATCGCCGACACCGTCCGCCGCTGGAACGAGACCTGGGCCTACCCCCAGCTGCGGCTCTCCCGCAACGAGGACTTCTTCACCGACGCCGAGGCCAGGCTCGGCGCCGAGATCCGCACCTTCGAGGGCGACTGGACCGACTGGTGGGTCGACGGGGTCGGCTCAGGGGCACGCCCGTTGTCCCTGGCCAGGACCGCCCAGTCCGTGGTCGCCGACGCCCAGACCATCGGCACGTTCGCCGCCCTCCTCGGCGCCACGGGGGCCGAGGGCGACGGCAAGGACGCCGCCGTGGTCTACGAGGCGGTGTCGCTCTTCGACGAGCACACCTGGGGCGCCGGCGACCCGTGGACCCACGGCGACGAGGGCGGCCATTCCGGCGAGCAGCAGTGGCACTGGAAGTACGGCCAGGCCGTGCGCGCCCACGACGAGGGCAACGCGCTGCTCGCCAAGGCGAGCGCCCGCCTCGGCCAGCGGCTCACCGCACCGCCCGGCGCCGCAGCGGCCTACCACGTCGTGAACACCTGCTCCTGGCCGCGCACCGACGTCGTCCACGTCTTCCTGCCGGAGAGCACCGTCCCGCTGGAGCAGCCGGTCACCGTGACCGACGCACGTGACGGCCGCGCGCTCACCCACGAGGAACGTCCGCAGACCAACGACGACCACCGCGACGCGGGGCGCTTCCTCCTGGTCCGCGTCGACGACGTGCCGCCCGCGGGATCGGTGCGCCTGGACATCACTGCGGACCCCGCGCGGACCGGCGCGGAGCAGGACACCACCACCGTCAAGGCCGCCACCGGCTGGAACCCGACCGGCGGCACCGAACGCGAGGACCCGGCGGAGACCGCGGCCGAAGCGCTCGCCCACCCCGACCCGACCCTCCTGGAGAACGAGCACCTCGCCGTCCGCGTCGACCTCGCCCACGCCTGCGTCGCCTCCGTCGTCGACAAGGCGACAGGACGCGAACTCGTCCGCGCGGACGCCGTCGTCGGCTTCAACGGCTACGTCCACGACAGCTACACCACCGCCGGTGCCTTCAACCACAACTCCAGCCGTACGACGGGGTCCGAGCGCCTGGAACACCTCGGTGCCCGCGCGGTGGCCCCGCCCGCCGCACTGATCGCCCGCCGCTCCACGCCCACCGCCGAGTCGATCACCTACGAGACCCGCCCCGCGGGCGCCAACCGGCTGCGCACCACGCTCACCCTGGCGCACGGCGTCGCGCGCCTCGACATCGAGAACCGGCTCGACAAGGACGCCACGCTCGGCAAGGAGAGCGCCTACTTCGCGTTCCCCTTCTCCTTCGACGACCCGGTCGTCCGGATGGAGGCGTCCGGCGGCGCGACCGGCAGCGGCCTGCCGGTGGTGCCGGGCTCCGCCCTGCACATGCGGGCCGTGCGGCGCTGGGTGACGCTGCGGGACGAAGGGCTGGCGGTCGCCTGGTCCAGCCAGGACGCGCCGCTCGTGCAGTTCGGCAACATCGCCCTGCCCTACGCGCCGTTCCCCAGGACCATGGGCCACGACGAGCCCGCCACCGTCTTCTCCTGGATCCACAACAACCTGTGGGACACCAACTTCCCCAGCGAGCAGGGCTTCGAGTTCACCTACCGCTACAGCCTCGCCTGCGCCCCGTCCGCCGACGGCCTCGGCCCGCGCACCGCCGCGGCCTGGAGCCGACCGCTGCGGGCCGTACGGGCCCGCGGCCCGGTGGGCGACGCGCCGGACCGGCACGCCTTCGCCGAGGTGGGCGACGCGCGCGTACGCCTGGTGGGCGTCACCACGCCCGGACCGGGCGAGGTCCTGCTGCGCCTCCAGTCGTTCGCCGAGGAGGCGGTGGCCTGCCGGGTCCGCGCCCGCTTCCCGGTCGCCGCCGCACACCGCGCGACGTTCCTGGGCGCCGCCGGACACGAACTGCCGTGCACGGACGGCGAGGTGACGGCCCACATCCCGCCGCTCGGCACCACCGGCGTCCTCTTCGTACGCCCCTGAGACGCCTCGGCCCCTCCGTACGTCCTGTCCGCGCGAAGGAGAACGTGTGTACCGGCTCGACCCGCGCCACGCCCCGGCACCGGGGACCGTCCTTGCCACCGGCTGGCAGGCCGTGGTCGCCCGACTGCCCCGCGGTCCCGTCACCGTCGCCGTGGAAGGACCGCCGACCGCGGACTGGGACGGCCTGGCCGCCCGGCTCACCGAGGAACTGGGCGCCCACGGCACCGCCGTCGTCCCGCTCGACCTGCGCGCCCACCACGCACCGCCCGCAGAGGTGCGCCGCCGCACCGACGACCCCGACCAGCCCCGCGACCCCTACTTCTGCCGACTCGCCGACAACACCCTGAGGGAGCTCTTCGACGACCTGCCGACGCCGCCGCGTCCCGGGGCGCGCCAGCTGGTGCTCGTGTACGGGCCCGGTGCCGCGCTCCTTCCGCACGACGTGCTCTGGTACGCCGACCTGCCCAAGCGGTACGCCGAGGCGGCCGTCTCGGCGGGCGCCGGACGCAATCTCGGACTCCCTTATGAACGCGGCGACTTGAGGCGGCTCTTCTACATCGACTGGCCCGTCCTGGACCGTCACCGCGACACCCTGGCCTCCGGGGTCGACGGCTGGCTCGACGTGCAGGAACCCGAGCGGCCCACCTGGATCGACGGCGCGGGGCTCCGCGCCACCCTCGCCGGCCTCGCCCGCCGCCCGGTGCGGACCAGGCCCTACTTCAACTCCACGCCCTGGGGCGGACATTGGGCGCAGCGGGAACTCGGCTTCAACCCCGGAGCACGCAACACCGCCCTCGGCTACGAACTCATCGCCCCCGAGGCGGGCGTCCTCATCGGCCCGCACGAAGGCCAACAGGCCGAGATCCCCTTCCAGTTGCTGTGCGCCCTGCACCCCGACGCGCTGCTCGGACCCCAGGTGCGCGCCCGCTTCGGTACCTCCTTCCCGATCCGCTTCGACTACTTGGACACCGTGGAAGGCGGCGACCTCTCGGTGCACTGCCACCCCAAGGAGCCGTACATGCGCGAGCGGTTCGGCTGGACCTACACCCAGCACGAGACGTACTACATGACCCTCGGCTCCCCGGACACACGTGTCTTCCTCGGCCTGCGCGAGGACGCCGACACCGACCTCTTCCGCAAGCAGATCGAGAAGGCCGCGCACGACGGCGTACCGATGGACCCGGCCGACCACGTCCTGACCTTCCCCGCCGAACAGGGCAGGCTCTTCATGATCCCGGCGGGCACCCCGCACGCCAGCGGCGCAGGCAACCTCGTCCTGGAGATCAGCGCGACCCCCTACCTCTACAGCCTCCGCTTCTACGACTGGCTGCGCCCCGACGCCGACGGCAACCCGCGTCAACTCCCCTACGAACACGGCCTGGCGAACCTGGAGACCGGCCGCCGCGGGGACGCCGTCGCACGCGACCTCGTCCAGGAACCGCGCACCCTGCGGCACGGCACGGGCTGGCGTGAGGAACTCATCGGCGCCCTGGACGAGATGTTCTACGAGGTGCGCCGTCACGTCCTGGACACCGACGCGGAGCTGCCCGACGACACTGCGGGCCGCTTCCACGTCCTGAACGTCGTCGAAGGTGAGGGCGTGCTGCTGCGCACGGCGGCCGGGGAGCGGCTCACCCTCGCGTACGCCGAGACGCTGACCGTGCCCGCCGCGGTCGGCCCCTACCGGCTGACCGCGATCGGCGACGCCCCGGTCAAGGTCGTCAAGGCGCTGGTGCGCCCCGACGCCGGAGCGCCCCGACCCGCCACCGCCACATGAGGCGGGCGGTCCCCGGGCGCCTGTGGGCGGTCGTCGAGCTCGGCGGCACCCATGTGACCGCGGCCCTCGTCGACCCGGGGACGGCGACCGTCGCCCGGACCGTCCGGCGCCCGCTGGACGCCCGCGGCCGCGCCGAACACATCCTCGGCGCGGTCGTCCGCTGTGCCACCGACCTGGCGGCTCCCGAGGGCCTGGTGTGGGGCGTCGCCGTGCCCGGACCCTTCGACCACGACAAGGGCATCGCCCGCTTCGCCGGGGTCGGCAAGTTCGACGACCTGTACGGCATCGACGTACGCGCGGTGCTCCTCGACGGGGTGTGGCCGCGCCCCGCCCACGCCGTGTTCCTCAACGACGCGCACGCCTTCCTGCTCGGCGAATGGCGCTCGGGCGCCGCACGCGGACACGAACGCTGCGCGGGCATCACCCTGGGCACCGGCGTCGGCTCGGCCTTCCTCGTCGGCGGCGAACCGCGCAGGGAAGGCCCCGGCATCCCGCCGCAGGGACGCATCGACCTCGTCCAGGTCGGCGGGCGTCCCCTGGAGGACGCGGTGTCACGCCGGGCCATCCTCGCCCGCTACGGCGACCTCACCGTGGACGTCAGCGACATCGCGGAGCGCGCACGGGCCGGGGAGCGGCACGCACGCCACGTCCTGGAAGGCGCGTTCACCATGCTCGGCGCGGTCCTCGCCCCGCGCCTGCGCGACTTCGGCGCCACCGTCCTCGTCGTCGGCGGCGCGATGGCCGCCTCCTGGGACCTGCTGCGACCCGCACTGCGCGCCGGACTGGGGGATACTCCCGTCACGCTGCGCGCCGCGGGGCTCGGCGAGCACGCGGCACTCGTCGGAGCGGCGGCCCACGCGGCCGCGGAGGGCTGACGGGCGACGGCGGACACGGGCCCGAGCACGGGAAGGCACGCCGGACGGAACGGAAGGACACATCCACCATGCCCGGACCGCACCCCAAGGGCGGGCAGCCCACCCTGCGCGACGTCGCGGAGCGGGCCGGAGTCAGCGCGATGACCGTGTCGCGGGCGCTGCGCGACGATCCGCAGGTGCTGCCCACCACGCGCGAGCGGGTGCGCGCCGCGGCCGCCGCGCTCGGCTACCGGCCCAACGAGGTCGCCCGCAGCCTGCGCCTGGGCCGGGGGACCGGCCTGGTCGGACTCGTCGTCACGAACCTGGCCAACCCCTTCTACTCGCGTCTCGCCCTCGGCGTCGACTCCGTCGTCGCACGCGACGGCCTCAAGACCGTCATCGGCAACACCGCGCAGGACCCGGACGCCGAGCGGGAGTTGGTCGCCGACCTGGTGGCCCGCCGGGTCGACGGGATCATCGCGGTGCCCGCGGGCGCCGACCAGCGCCACCTCGCGGCGGCCGCGGCGGACGGGGTCCCCGTGGTCCTCGCCAGCAGGCCGCCCGAGGGCTTCCCGGCCGACTGCGTCCTGGTCGACGACTTCGGCGGCGCCCGCGACGCCACCGCCCGCCTCCTGACACGCGGCCACCGCCGCATCGGATTCCTCGGCTCGCCGCCCGCCGTACACACCGGCACCGAACGCCTGCGCGGCTTCCACGCGGCGCTGGCCGCGGGGGGCCTCGCCGCCGACGCCCGCCACATACGCCAGGGCCAGACCGAACCGGCGGAGGCCACCCGCGCCGCCGCCGAACTGCTCGCCCTGCCCGAGCCGCCCACCGCGCTGTTCTGTTCCAACAACCGCAACACCATCGGCGCGTTCCGCGCCATCCGCGCGTCCGGCGCCGACATCGCCCTCGCGGGCTTCGACGACTTCGAACTCGCCGACGCGCTCGGCCTCGCGCTCACCCTCGTCGCGTACGACAGCGACGAGCTCGGCCGCGCCGCGGGCCGCCTCCTCGTCGACCGCCTGCACGAGCGCAGGACCGGCGCGGACGACGAGACGGCCGAGCCCGGGGCCGCCCGGCAGATCGTGGTGCCGACCAGCCTGGTGGAGTACGGGGCGTGAGGCGTCCGCAGATCTTCGTGGATCTCTGTGGATCTTCGTGGTTCGAGGAACGGACCGGGATGCCCGTACGTTGAGCGGGGCGAACGCACCCGGGGCCGAGGGACCCGGCGGATCAAGCGGATCGTGCGGATGCAGTAGATGCAGTAGATGAAGGGGACGGGGGCACGCGTGGCGCAGCAGACCCGTTCCGCGCGCCTCGCCGCGTCCGCGCTGGCCCTCGTCGTCAGCGTGCTGGCCTTCTTCGTCCCCGCGGCCACCACCGCGTACGGAGCGTCGGGCGACGCGCCGAGCGTCCCCCACCTGACCGTCGTGCACGACCGGAGCTCGGTCTCCCCGGACGACGTCCCGGCACTCCGCGTCGCCGCCGCGCACCGCGTCGACGCCCACATCCCGGGACCCGGGCCCGCGGGCCCGGCGCGGACGTCCTTCGACGCGGCGCCGCACCGCGCCTGCGGCGGTCCCGACGCCCGCACCACGGGCGTCGTGGCGCCGCCGTGTCACGCCGTCGCGGCCGCCGCGCCGCGCGGCCCGCCCCACCGATGAGCACATAGCAGACCGTCCCCGACGCCTGACCAGGAGCGCTCCGCGCCCGGCCGGGTGTCCTTCCGTCCTGCCCTCATCGTGGAGACCCCATGAAACGCGCGCCCTTGTGGCGGGCGATCGTCGCGCTCGCCGTCGTCGCCCTGTCCTTGTACGTCGCCCTCACCCAGTCCGCCCGCCTCGGCCTCGACCTGCGCGGCGGCACCCAGATCGTCCTGGAGACCAAGAACTCACCCACCGTCAAGGCCGATGCCGCCTCCACCGACCGTGCCCTGGAGGTGCTGCGCCAGCGCGTCGACGCGCTCGGCGTCGCCGAGCCGAGCATCGCCCGCTCCGGCGAGAAGCGGATCATCGTCGAGCTGCCGGGGCTCCAGGACCCGCGCAAGGCCGCCGAGGTCATCGGCCGCACCGCCCAGCTGACGGTCCACCCGGTGACGGGGGAGTCGGCGGAGAAGGGCAGCGTCAAGCCCGCCGCCGACGGGTCCCGCACCCTGCCCGACCCCGACAGGACCGGCAGCCACCTCGTGCTCGGCCCCACCGCGCTGACCGGCGAGGGCGTCAAGAACGCCGAGGCGGTCCTCGACCAGCAGTCCATGTCGGGGTGGACGGTCTCGCTCGACTTCCGCAAGGCGGCGGGCGACACCTGGGCCCGCGTCACCGGAGAGGCGGCCTGCGCACCGCAGGGCTCGCCCGAGCGCCGCGTCGCCATCACCCTCGACGACAAGATCATCTCGGCGCCCGGCGTCAACGAGGGCGTGGCCTGCGGCACCGGCATCACCGGCGGTGCCACCCAGATCACCGGGGGCTTCGACCAGCAGGAGGCCAAGGACCTCGCCGCCCTGGTCAAGGGCGGCGCCCTGCCCGTGCCCGTCGACGTCGTCGAGCAGCGCACGGTCGGCCCGACGCTCGGGGCCGACGCCATCGCCGCCAGCACCCAGGCCGCACTCATCGGCATCGCGCTGACCGCGCTGTTCATCACCGTCGTCTACCGGCTCATGGGCGCGCTCGCCGCGCTCGCCCTCGCGCTGTACGGCCTCATCTCGTACGCCGCCCTGGTGGCCCTCGGCGCCACCCTCACCCTGCCCGGACTCGCCGGGTTCGTGCTGGCCATCGGCATGGCGGTGGACGCGAACGTCCTTGTCTTCGAACGCGCGCGGGAGGAGTATCTCGGCGCGCGCACGACCGACCTGGCCAAGCCGGTCCGTACCGGTTTCGCCAAGGCGTGGAGCGCGGTCGTCGACTCGAACGTGACGACGCTGCTCGCCGCCGGACTGCTGTTCTTCTTCGCCACGGGGCCGGTCAAGGGCTTCGGCGTGACCCTGTCCATCGGCGTCCTCGCCTCGATGGTCACCGCTCTCGTGATCACCCGCGTGCTCGCCGACTTCGCGGTCGCCCGGCGCTTCGTGCGCAAGCGGCCCGCCCTGACCGGCATCGCGTCCACGGGCCGCTTCCGCACCTGGCTGTCCCGCCGCGACCCGGACCTGGTGCGCCACCGCAGGCGCTGGCTCGGCGCGAGCGCGCTCCTGGTCGTGGTGGCCGTCTCGGGCATCTTCCTGCGCGGCCTGGACTTCGGCGTCGAGTTCACCGGCGGCCGCCTCGTCGAGTACAGCACCAGCAAGCCCGTCGACGCCGACACCGCCCGCGACGCCGTGTCCGACGCGGGGTTCCCGCGCGCGGTGGTGCAGGAATCGGGCGAGGGCGACATCACCGTACGCACGGAGAAGCTGACCGACGCGGAGCAGCAGCGCGTCAAGGCCGCTCTGGAGAAGCCGGGCGGCACCGTCACCGTCGAGCGCGACGAACTGATCGGGCCGAGCCTCGGCGACGAACTGCGGCAGAAGGCGCTGATCGCCCTCGGCATCGCGGTCGCGGCCCAGCTGATCTATCTGAGCGTGCGGTTCCGCTGGACGCTCGCCGCGGCGGCGGTGACGGCGATGGTCCATGACGTGCTGCTCGTGGTCGGCCTGTTCGCCTGGCTCGGCAAGCCGATCGACAGCGTCTTCCTCGCCGCGGTGCTCACCGTGATCGGCTACTCGGTCAACGACACGGTCGTCGTCTTCGACCGGGTGCGGGAGGGGCGGCGCCGCGATCCGCGCGGCGACCTGGCGGCCACGGCCAACCGGGCCGTCGTGCAGACGCTGCCGCGCACCGTGAACACGGGCATGGGCGCGCTGTTCATCCTGAGCGCGCTCGCCGTACTCGGCGGCGACTCGCTGGCCGACTTCTCGCTGGCGCTGATCGCCGGTGTCGTGGTCGGCATCGCCTCGACCGTCTTCACGGCCGTGCCCCTCGCGGTCGCGCTGGAGGACCGCAACCCGGCGCCGCCGCCCGCACGCCCCGGCCGCAAGCGTGAAGTGCCGGACGGGTACAGCCCGTTGGAGGCGCGCAGGAAGAAGGAGCGCGGAACGGGGGCGGTGGTCTAGCCACGAGCCCGACCCCGTGGCGGGGGGGGGGCCCCCCCCCCCCGGGGGGGGGGGCCCCCCCCCCCCCGCGGGCCGCCCCCCCGGGGGGCGGGGGGGGGGGGGGGGGGGGGGGGGGGGGGTTTTGG
>NZ_JBIUYI010000001.1:0-164366 GCF_044744425.1 Streptomyces sp. NPDC087300 | reverse complement strand
GGGGGCCCCGGGGGGGGGGGGGGGCGCGGTGGGGGCCGGCGGGGGGGGGGGGGGGGCCCGCCCCCCCCCCCCCCCCGGGGGGGGGGGGCCCCCCCCCGCGCGGGGGGGGGCGCCCCCCCGCCACGGGTGCCCTTCCCGCGCTGTGTGGCGTCGTCGCGTCAGATCCTGCGCCAGCGCGCGTTGACCCACGAGAAGAGCCCGAACGCGGCGAGGCCGACGGCGATCAGGGCGAGGAGCCAGGGACCGGCGGCCGTATCGGTGAAGGACCGCAGGGTGTCGTCCATGCCCTTGGCCTTGCCGGGCTCGTGCCGCAGCGCGGCCGCGACGGCGAAGCCGCCCGCGGTGGCGAAGAGCACGCCGCGCGCCGTCCCGCCGGTCACCCCGAGGACGTCGGCGCCGCGGCGCACGCGCCGGGACATCTCCCCGATCCGCAGCCGGTCGCGGAACTTGCGCAGCAGGGCGCGGCCCGCGATCCACAGTCCCGCGCCGAGCACCGCGGCGCCCCCGGCGGCCACGATCCACTGCCCGCCCGGCCAGTCGAGGGCCTTGGCCGTGACGTCCTGGGTCTGCTTGTCGCTCGATCCGCTGCCGCTTCCCTTGTCGCCCGCCGCGTAGGCCAGGACGGAGTAGGACACGAAGCCGTAGAAGACGGCGCGCCCGCCGGACATGGCCCGCTTGCTCGCCGAACGTCCTTCGGGACCCGCCTGGCCGAAGAAGAGTTCCGACAGGCGCCACAGCGCCATGCCGGCCAGAGCGGCGCCGAGCAGCCAGAGCAGCGCGTTGCCGAAGGGACGGTCGGCGATCTCCGCCACCGCGCCCCCTCGGTCGGCCTGCTGTCCGCCGGAGTCGGAGAAGGCGATCCGCAGCGCGATCGCGCCGACCAGGAGATAGAGCACGCCGCGGCCGACGAATCCTGCGCGCGCCACGGCGGCGACGGTGCGGCCCTTGGCCACCCGCCGCGCCTGTACGGTGCCGCTGCCTTTCGCATGGGGAAATCGCATGGATCCCAAGTGCCCAGGTCGGAGCGGCTCATGCCCGCCTGTGTCAGTTGTCAGTGGAACCCGCTTCTGGCCCACGGCCGTGCCCCCGCGACCGGGTCGCAGGAGGGGACCGTGAAGGCCCGGTCGAGTCGGGTGATGCAGAGCACCCGCCAATTGCGCGAGCTGCCGGGCACGAGCCACAACATGCCCTGATTGTCGGCCACTTGTCGTCTGATCCGCACAAGGAGGCGCAGGCCGCCGGCGTCGAGGAAGGTGACCTGCCGGAGGTCCGCGACGACCTGGTGGCCTGCGCGGTCGAGAAGTGCCGTCACACGCGGAGCGAGTTCCTGGTCGGCCCAGGCATCCAGTTCGCCCCAGAACGCAAGGACATCAGTGCCGTTCACCACGTCGTGATGCAGGCCGAAGGTGAAGTCGGCGGTGCCCGATTCCCAGTCCAGCAGTTTCCTGTCTCCTCACAGAGAGTAATCGTATCGGCGGTGGCGTGGCGTACATAGACCGGCGCCGGACGCCACCGGGGTCCTGGGCGGCACCGAAGTCATATCTGCATCGTGCCCGCTCAGGGCTATTCGTACCCTTGTCTGGGGGCGGCAATAAGGATCGAGTGCGGATGATCAGGCTTCAAGTGGTCGATTACGGAGAGTAGTTGAAGGTTTTGGGGTCCGCGCTGCCGGGTGTCCCGGGCCGGGTGCCGGGTCAGCGCGGTGTCGCGCGAAACGCCCTGCGATAGCCGCCCGGTGTCGTGCCGGTGGCACGCAGGAAGCGCCGGCGGAGATTGGTGGCCGAGGAGAGTCCGGAGCGCCGGGCGACGGCCTCCAGCGGAAGATCCGTGGACTCCAGCAACTCCCTGGCCAGGCCGATCCGTTGGGCGAGCAGCCACTGGCCGGGGCTGACGCCGAGCTGGTCGCCGAAGCGCCTGGCCAGCGTGCGCGCCGAGACGCCCGCCCGCGCGGCCAGGTCCTCGATGCCGATCGGCTCGGCGAGCCGCTCACGGGACCAGGCGAGCAGCGGCGCGAGCGACCCGTCGAACTGGACGGGGTGGGCGGGCGCCGCGTACTGGAGCTGGCCGCCCTCGCGGTGCGGCGGCATGACCATGTTCCGCGCGACGTGCGCGGCGTATCCGGCACCCTGGTCGGCGCGGACCAGATGGAGGCACAGATCGACGCCCGCGCCCGACCCCGCGCTGGTGGCCACGTCCCCGTGGTCCACGTACAGGACGTCGGGATCGACGTGAACGGCCGGGAAGAGCGCGGCCAGTTCGTCCGCGAGCGCCCAGTGCGTGGTCGCCCGCCGCCCGTCGAGCAGTCCCGCGTGCGCGAGGGCGAACGCGCCGGAACAGATGCTGAGCACCCGGGCACCCCGCCCGTGCGCCCGGCGCAGCGCGGCCACGACCGCGTCGGACGGCGGCTCCCGCGGGGGCAGCCAGCCGGGCACGACGACGGTGTCCGCCCGCTCCAGCGCGTCGAGGTCGTCGCTCACGACCATGTCGTAGCCGGCGCGCGTCGCCACCTGGCCGGGGTGCTCGGTGCACACCCCGAACGAGTACCGCCTCTCCAGGCCCTGCTGCTCCCTCCCGAACACCTCGGCCGCGCAGGCGAGTTCGAAGGGGGACTGCGGCTCGTGGACGAGGGCGACGACACGGTGCATGGCAGGAAAGTACCTCGGCACGACTTTTCTGACACTGGGTGGGTCGACCACCGCCGGACAGTGTTGAGCCATGACGACAGAACAGACCCCCGCGTCGGCAGGCCACGCGGACCAGGACGCCATGGCGGGCTACGTGTGGTCGGCCGTGCGGGACGCCCCGGTCCGTGAACTCTTCCCCGGCATCCGGCTGCGCCCGCTGTGGCGCGGCGCCGACGGCGCCAGCGCCCAGGTGCTCGAAATGGATCCGGGCTCCCACTGGGAGGGCATCGACGTGCACGAACCGGGCCCCGAGGAGGTCTTCGTGGTCTCCGGGGTCTTCCACGACGGCGAACGCGCCTATCCCGCGGGCTCGTTCATCCATGCCCCGGCCGGCTCCTGGCACATCCCGCAGACCACCACGGGCTGCACGCTCTTCGTCTTCTACCCCGAGGGCTGAGACCTCTCCCGCGCCCGGTCGGAGGACTTCTCCGACCGGCTGCGGCCCGCGGCTTCCAGGAGGGTCGGCAGCGCCTGCTCCAGCGCCTCAACCCCGTGCGCGTACGGCAGGCGCAGCCGGTCCCTGAAGCCGTCCACCGCCGAGAACGCGGACCCCGGCACCACGGCCACGCCCCGGCGCCGCGCCCACTGGGCCATCGCCTCCGTGTCGGTGCCCGGCACGCGCACCCACAGCGCGGCGCCCCCGTCGGGACGGTCCCACTCCCAGTGCGGGGCCAGGGACCGCAACAGCTGCTCCGCGTCCGCCCGTTGCCCGCGCAGCGCCGTACGCCGCGTGGTGCGCGCCTGCGGAAGGCGGCCGAGCAGCCGCACCGCCACCAGCTGCTCCACCACGGGGCAGGACAGGTCCACCGACGTCTTGATCTTCGCTAGGCGGGCCACGACCTGCGGCGACGAGCGCACCCAGCCCACCCGAAGGCCGCCCCAGAACAGCTTCGACAGCGTGCCCACGGTGATCGTGGAGGCCTCGGGGAGCCGGGCGGCGAGCGGCACGGGCGGCCCGTCGCCGTCCAGGGCGAGCTCCGCGCACGAGGTGTCCTCGACCGTGAACAGCTCCCGCTCGGCGAGCGCCGTCGCCCACGCCCGCAGCGCCGCCCCGTCCAGGCTGCGGCCGGTCGGATTGTGCACGGTCGGCTGGAGGTACACGAGCCGCGGCCGCACCCGCGCGCCGAACCGCCGGAGCGCCTCGGGATCGGCGCCGTCCGGGCCCCCGCCGGGCCGGTCCCCGCCGACCGGCACGAGGCGCGCGCCGCGCGAGCGCAGCGCCTCCAGGGCGCCGCGGTAGGTCGGGTTCTCCACCACCACCGTGTCGCCCGGGTCGACCAGCGCCTGCGCGACCAGCCACACCGCCTGCTGCGACCCCGAGGTGACCAGGATCTGCTCGGGCCCGGTGGGCACCCCGGCGGCCCGGTAATACGCGGCGATCCCCTCGCGCAGCTCCGGCAGCCCGTACGGCAGATATCCGTCGGCGCCGAGCAGCGGCGCAAGGTCGTCGGCCGTCAGTGCGCCCACCACGTCACCCACCGTGCCGAGCCCGTCCAGGGCGCCGCTGGACAGGTCGACCGTGCCCGTACGCGCGTCGAAACTGGCGAGCCTGCCCTCGCCCGCACCCTGGTCCAGGGATCCCGAGCCGCGCAGCCGCGAACCGCTGCCGCGCCGGCTCTCCAGCCAGCCCGACTCCTCCAGGAGGCTGTACGCGGCGGTCACCGTGGAGCGGCTGACACCGAGCACGAGCGCCAGCTCGCGCTGCGAGGGCAGCGTCGACCCCGCCGGCACGTCCGCACGCTCGGCGAGCTCCCGCAGGGCGGCCGCGAGCCGTCCGGGCAGCGGCCCCGACCCGTCGGCGGCCCAGCCGGTGAGCAGTCGGGACAACCGGGCCGTCGGAATCTTCGCCATGCGCCCATCCTCCTCCACACGGGCCACCGTTCGCCCCGCACGCCCCATGACCAGGCAGGACGCGCAGGCCAATCGGGCCCGACTGGTCGTTGCCAGGGCCCCGGCGGCGACGCAGGATCGGCAGCACCGCGCACAAGAAGGAGTGTGAAGGACATGGCGACCGTCGTGCTGGCCGGAACCCTGGACACCAAGGGCGAGGAGTACGCCTGGCTGCGGGAACGCCTCAGGGAGTACGGCAGCGACGTCCTCCTCGTCGACATCGGCGTCCAGCCGCCGCCCGCCCACGCGCCCACCCCGGACGTACCGGCCGACGTGGTGGCGCGGGCCGCCGGGCACAGCCTGACCAAACTGCGCGCGGCGGGGGAGCGCGGCACCGCGGTCGCCGCGATGGCCGAGGGGCTCACCCGCGTCGTCCTCGACCTGCACCGCGAGGGCCGGCTGCACGCGGTGCTCGCCGCGGCGGGCAGCGGCGGTTCGGCGATCGCCGCGCAAGCCATGCGGGCCCTGCCCATCGGCGTGCCGAAGGTCCTGGTCAGCACCATGGCGGGTGGAGACGTGGCGCCGTACGTCGACAGCAGCGATCTCACGATGATGTACAGCGTCGTCGACATCTCCGGCATCAACTCGGTCTCGCGCCAGGTGCTCGGCAACGCGGCCGCCGCCGCGGCCGGCATGGCGCGCCGCAGGGAGCGCAACCACGAGCAGCTCGCGGGTCCGCGCCGCAAGGTCGTCGCCGCGACCATGTTCGGCGTGACCACGCCCGCCGTCGACACGGCCCGCGCCCGCCTCGCCGAACTCGGCTACGAGGTCCTCGTCTTCCACGCCACGGGCGCGGGCGGCCGCGCCGTGGAGAAGCTCGCCGCCGACGGCATGCTCGACGGCGTGCTCGACCTGACCACCACCGAACTCGCCGACGAACTGGTCGGCGGCGTGCTCAGCGCGGGCCCCGACCGGCTCACCGCGGCGGGCGCCGCCGCCGTCCCCCAGGTCGTCGCGCCCGGCGCGCTCGACATGGTCAACTTCGGCCCCGCGGCGACCGTGCCCGAGCGGTTCGCCGACCGGCGCCTGCTGGTGCACAACTCGACGGTGACGCTGATGCGGACCACCGCCGACGAGATGACCGAGCTCGGCACCGTCCTCGGCCACAAGCTCGCCGCCGCCCGCGGCCCCGCCGAACTCTTCTGGCCGCTGCGCGGTCTGTCCGCCGTGGACGTGACGGGCGGCCCCTTCGACGACGGCGTGGCCGACACCGCGGGCCTGGAGGCGCTGCGCGCCACGGTGCGCGGCAGCGGCGTACGGCTGCGGGAGATCGACGCGCACATCAACGACGCGTCGTTCGCCATCGCCATGGCCGACCGCCTGCACGAACTGATCACCGAGCGCTCCGCGGGCGCGGCAGCCCACTGACCGTCACCCGCACACGAAGGAGAACACCATGAACCGCGAGGAAGCACTCGCCAGGCTGCGCGCCCAGGTCGCCGCGGGCAAGCCAGTGATCGGGGCGGGCGCGGGCACCGGCCTCTCCGCCAAGTGCGCGGAGGCCGGCGGCGTCGACCTCCTGATCATCTACAACTCGGGCCGCTACCGGATGGCGGGGCGCGGCTCGCTGGCCGGACTCCTGCCGTACGGCGACGCCAACGAGATCGTCGTCGACATGGCCCGCGAGGTGCTGCCCGTCGTCAAGGACACCCCGGTCCTCGCGGGCGTCTGCGGCACGGATCCCTTCCGCCGCATGGACCTCTTCCTCGACCAGCTCAAGGCCATGGGGTTCAGCGGCGTGCAGAACTTCCCGACGGTCGGCCTGTACGACGGCACGTTCCGCGTCAACCTCGAAGAGACCGGCATGGGTTACGGCCTGGAGGTCGACATGGTCCGCGCCGCCCACGAGCGCGACCTGCTGACCGCGCCCTACGTCTTCGATCCCGAGCAGGCCGCGGACATGGCACGCGCGGGCGCCGACGTCCTGGTGCCCCACGTGGGACTCACGACGAAGGGCTCGATCGGCGCGGGCACCGCACTCACCCTCGACGACGCGGCGGCCGCCGTGCAGGAGATGCACGACGCCGCCAAACGCGTCAATCCGGACCTGCTCGTGCTGTGCCACGGCGGCCCCATCGCCGAACCCGAGGACGCACGGTACGTCCTCGAACACACCGAAGGCATCGTCGGCTTCTTCGGCGCCTCGTCGATCGAACGGCTGCCCACGGAACAGGCCATCGTCGAGCAGACCAGGGCCTTCAAGTCCCTGACGCCCTGAGGCGAGGGGAGTTCACCAGAGGCGTGCGCCCCGCCGCGCCAGGTACTTGAACGGACTGACGTCCGAGCCGTAGTGCCGCCGGGCCCGTATCTCCAGATGGAGATGGGGGCCCGTGGCGCGCCCGGTGGCTCCGCTGCTGGCGAGCCGCGAACCGGTGCGGACGCGGGCGCCCCTGCGGACGCTGATGCGGGAGAGGTGCGCGTACACCGCGTAGTGCCCGTCCGGCATCCGCACGGTGACGGCGTTGCCGTACGCCCCCGACCAGCTGGCCAGGACCACGGTGCCGCCGCCGACCGCGTACACGGGGGTGCCGCTGGGCACCGCCAGGTCGATGCCGGTGTGGTACCCGGCGAGCCAGTCGCCGCGCACGCCGTACTGGGTGGTGATCCGGTAGTGCCGCCGCAGGGGCAGGGCACACCGTCCTGGAGGTCCGAACTGCGCGAGTCCGCGGTCGTCGTCGGGTATCTCTTCGTCGCCGCGAGCCAGCGCTGACTCGAACTCGGCGTCGTAGTGGGCCGTGCAGGAGTCCTCGGACTCCTCGGCCGATGCCGGGGTGGCCGCCCGCAAGGAGAGCGCACCGCCCGCCAGAAGCGCCGCGGCCATGCCCAGTGCGTCACGTCGTGTGGTGCCCGCTCGAGGCGGGCTGTCTATGTGGTAGCCCATTTCAGCCAGCAGACCGGTCGGGGCCGCGATGCGCACGCCGACTGCGCCATCCGGTGTACGCGGCCGGGGCGGGGCAGCGGGCCGCCGGGAGAAGTTCCGGCAAATCTTCCCGGGACCGAGCAGCCGGTGGCACCCGGCGGGAAAGCCCGTGCCGCGCGGACCCGCCACGCCGAACGCCCCGGTCAACTGCTGCACACCTATAGTCAGTTCACTCCGTACGATGTGCGGGCGGGCCCCGCGGGACACGCCGGCCGAAGTGATCGTCCCCGGCGCCGGGGGACCGGTTATTCGTACAGACCGCCTGTCCGGTTGTCGTGCCCGGCGCAAACAGCGGATACGGTGCTGCCGTGGTGATCGAGAGGGAGGGGCCGGTGCCAGGAACTGCGCTGCTCGTCGCGGCGGCTCCGGTGGGCAAGGGCCGCCTCGTGGACGCGGCCTCCGTACTTCCCGTGCTCGCGGCGGTGTCACCGGCGGCCCTCGCCGGAACCCCGACCGCCAGCGTCGTGGAGCTGGCCGACCCGCTGGACCCGCAGACGGTCCTGACCCGGCTGCGCGCCGCCGCCATGGCGCCGGGACCCCTGACGATCTACCTCGTCGGGCAGGTCCATCTCGACCGCCGCCAGCGGCAGTTGCACCTTGCGCTCGCCAGGTCGACGCCCGCGACCATGCGCTACACGGGACTGCCCTGGCACTGGATCACCCAGGAACTGCGGCTGCGCCCCGCGGGCGACACGACGATCCTCGCCGACCTGCACACCGACCCCGAGAGCTGGGCGACCCTCACCCGGCACCCGCTCGACGCGGGACCCGGCGTCGCCCTGTACGGGCGGATCGCCCCGCCCGTCCGGCGCCGCGGCATCGAGACGCCGGCGTACATGAGGGCGCTCGCCACCGTCCTGCGCAGCGGCCACCGGCCGCCGCTGCCCCAACTCCACCAGCAGGCCGCCATCCAGTCCGTCGCCGACGACGCGCAGGACCTGCTGCTCGCGTCGACCGGCGCGGCCCCGATGCCGCAGGGGCCCTACCGGCAGGCGCCCACCGCCTCCGACATGGACCCGCACGCGGCGATCACCGCGGCCGTCGAGGCGGGCCGGCACGGCGAGGCCGCGTCCATGGCCGCCACCTGGGAACAGACCGCGCTGCGCATGCACGGTCCCGGCTCGGGCGAGGTCATCCACTGGATGGAGGTCCGTGCGGACCTCGCGAGATTCGCCGGGGAACCGGCGCGCAGCTGCGAGACCTGGCTCGCCGTCGCCGCCGCCCGGCTCTCCGCGGGCCAGGCCCCCGACTCCGCCGAGGTGGAGGCCGCCGCGGACCGGGCCCACCACTTGTGGGACCGCGTGCGCGACCCCGAGACCGTCCGCGGGCTCGGCCCCGCCCTGGTCGCCCTGCGCCGCCAGGTCCCGGGACGCCAGCGCGGCACGCTGCTGCTCGCCCAGCGGCGGCTCGAACAGTTCCACACGCAGCAGGTCGGCTGACGGGGCCGCCCGCCCCGGGTACGGGGCGGTGGCGGGCCCCGCGCGGGTCAGAGCGCCGTGCCGAACGCCTGTGTCCACCACGGGCCGCCGGAGCCGTTGTGGATGCCCACGCCCAGCTCCTTGAAGTCGCAGTTGAGGATGTTGGCGCGGTGGCCGGGGCTGTTCATCCACGAGTCCATCACCGAGGCGGGGGTCTGCTGGCCGCGCGCGATGTTCTCGCCGTACGTGCTCCAGCGGTACCCGGCCGCGGTGATGCGGTCGCCGGGGTCGGTGCCGTCCGGGCTCGTGTGGTCGAAGTAGTCCCTGGCCGCCATGTCGGCGGAGTGCTTGGACGCGGCGGTGGCGAGCTTGTCGTTGGAGCGGACGGGACCGCAACCCGCCTTGGAACGCTCGGCGTTGACCAGCGAGACCACCTGCGCGGCGTCGCCGCTCGGCTGCTGCGGCGCCGGATCGTGCTTCTCCGGCTCGGGCTTCGGCGCGGGCGCCGACCTGGTCTTCGTGGGCGTCGGTGACGGCTTCTTCTTCGGCTTCGCCTTCTCCTTGGACTTGCTGGGGCTCGGCGACGCGGAGGGCGAGGGGGAGTGCGAGGGCGACGGGCTCTTCGACGCCGTGGGCCGGTCCGACGCCGATGCGGGCGCGGCCGCGGTCGACGGCGTGCTCTCGTCCGCGTCCGGCTCGGTGAGCAGATGCACCGCCGCGCCACCGGCGACGAGCGCGACCACCGCGGCCGCAGCCCCCGCCGTGCGACGTCGGCGCGTCGCCCGCTCCCGACGGGCCAGCGCCCGCGCGGACGGCGGAGCCTGCCCCGAAAGGGAGGTGGTGGAGCCGACGCCGACCATGTCGGTGGGCGGCAGCAGCCTGCTGGCCAGAACGGCCCCCACCGGCACCAGCCCCAGCGCCACCAGCAGCCCCTCGGCGGGCACCAGGTTCGACCAGTGGCTCTCGCAGACCTGACAGCCGCGCGCGTGCCGGGCGATCCGCTTGCGCCACAGCGCCGACGGCAGTCCGTCCCAGGCTTCGGTCACCTGTTGCAGGCCCGCGCAGCGCGGCGCGGCCGACAGGGCGCGCACCACCACGCGCGCCGTCTCCAGCTGCGCCTTCATCCGCTGGACCCGCACCGCCGCGTGCTGCGGCGCGAGCTCCAGGGCGGCGGCGACCTCGGGCCGCGTCAGCTCGCCCGCCGACTCCAGCCACCACAGGGACAGCAGCGCCCGATCGTCCTCGTCCAGCCACCGGGTGGCCTCGGCGGTCTCGCGGCGCTGGCCCGAGAGGCCGAGCCGGGTGATGGTCAGGTCCACGAAGTCCGCGCCCGGATCCACCACGTCGTACCCGTCACCGAGATGACCGCCGGTGGGTATCGCGCCGGTGGCACGCTCCCGCCAGTGGCCGCGTATCTGGTTCATGGTGATGGCGACGAGCCAGCTGCGGAACGTCTCCGGACTGCGCAGCCCGTCCAGGCCGCCCAGCACGCGGAGCATGGTCTCCTGCACCACGTCGTCCACGTCCGCGTGCCCGTTCAGGGCGCGCCCGACGATGTTGTAGACCAGCGGAAGATACTCCGCCACGAGCGCGTCCTGCGCCTGCTGGTTCCCGTCCTGCGCTGCTCTGACCATCGCGGCTTGGCGTTCGCTGCTCACGCTGTGTCCACTTCCTCTGTGGGGGGTCCGTCTGCTCCGACAAAGGGGAGACGCCCCCCGCCCGCCCCGATAACAGAAACCCGTCGGATTCCGTCGGCGGCGGTCCACTATGCCGTGCCGCCGGTCCCGGGTGGACAAGGGGTCCTTACGCGTGGGCGTCACTCGAATGGGCGTACGTCACGGGGTCAGGGCGCGACAGAACAGGCGCGGACAGGCATCTCGGCAGACGATGGCCGGGGGGTCCGGCAGAGCCTGCGAGGTGGTTGCTGTGCAGATCAGAGCGGTGGTATCGGAGTTCATCGGGACCTTGCTCCTCGTCTTCTTCGCCGTGGGGTCGGCGGTGCTCGGCGCCGAGTTCATCGGCACCCTCGGCATCGCGCTGGCCTTCGGCTTCACGCTGCTCGCGCTGGCGTACACCCTGGGCCCGGTCTCCGGCTGCCACGTCAACCCGGCGGTGACCCTGGGCATGCTCTGCGCGCGCCGCATCGACGGGCGCACCGCCGTGACCTACTGGGTCGCGCAGTTCCTCGGCGGCATCGTCGGCGCGGCCCTGCTCTTCCTGCTGGCCAAGCAGGTGCCGGGCCTGAAGACGAGCGAGTCCTTCGGCAGCAACGGCTACGACGACCGGTCCGCCGTCGGCATCAACCTGGGCGGCGCCTTCCTCGCGGAAGTGGTCCTGACCTTCCTGCTCGTCTTCGTGGTCCTCGGCGTCACCCACCGGGTCGCGGTGACCGGCTTCGACGGCCTGCCGATCGGCATCGCGCTGGCCGTCATCCACCTGGTCGGCATCCCGCTGACCGGCACCTCGGTCAACCCCGCGCGGAGCCTTGGCCCCGCCCTCTTCGCCGGCGGGGCCGCGCTGTCCCAGCTGTGGCTGTTCATCGTGGCCCCGCTGGTGGGCGGCGTCGTCGCGGCGCTCGTGCACCGGGTGACCCACCCCGCGGGCGAGGAGCGGGTCATCGCCGACAAGGCGTCCGCGGCCTGACGGAGGCCTCGGTCCCGGCACCGGTCACTGCTTGCGGAAACCCACCTCGGGGTGAGCCGGGGACGGGCCGTCGAGCAGCGGCTGGTGCCGGCCGCGCAGCTGCTGTTCGAAGAACGCGCCGACGTAGGCGCGGGTGATCCGCTGCGAGCGCTCACCGGAGAGGGGCACGGCGGGATCCACCACCCCGGCCTGGCCGGTCAGTACGGGCAGGTCGGTGAACGTGAAGTGCCCGGACCCCTTGACGGTGAGCCAGCGCTTCCAGCCGTTCAGCCCCTGCCAGGTGCTGTCCCAGTTCACGCCGTCCTCCTGCCCCGGGGTGTGGTCGAGCTCGGAGCCCATCATCAGGAAGGGGCGGCCGCCGATCCCGGCAGGACCGGTGTGGAAGTGACCGTCCATGTTCATGCCCGCGCGCACCCGTCGGTCGGCGGTCATCGAGGCCAGCGCGGCGGCCCCGCCGATGGAGTGCCCGCCGGCCCCGACGCGCCCGGGGTCGATCATGCCGGTGTGCCGCCAGCTCGCACCGCGTCCGGTCAGCCGGTCGATGACGTACGAGATGTCCTTGGCCCGCCCCTCGGTGACGACCTCGCCCATCCCTGGCTCCTCGGCGGGACCGCACGCCTCGCAGGTGAGGATCCGGCCACCGGGGAACGCCGTGCCGACGGACTCGTAGGCATGGTCGACGGTGGCGACGACGAACCCGCGGCTCGCGAGGTCCTCGGCGAGGTGCGTCAGCGTCGAACGGGGAGCGGTGAACCCGGGCGAGAGCACGACCAGCGGGAACCGGCCGGGGGCGGGCCGCGCCCCGGCGCGCGCGAAGGTCCGGGTCTCGCTGTACGCGGCGGCGGAGATGTTCTTCTCCAGCTCTCCCGCCTCAAGGAGAAGCCGGGCCTCCGCCTCCGAGGTGTAGGCCGTGGGGCGTCCGCCGCCGTGCCGCGTGGGGTAGTACACGGACGTCATCAGCTCGCGCGCCCCCGCCGAAGGCACCCACGGGTCGCGGCGGCTTTTGTCGACGAGGTGAAGGGTGTCGCGGCCCACGGCGAACGGGCCCGTGGGGCGGGGGAGGTGCAACGGAGCCGTCGCCTCGTCGGACCCCCGCTCGGCGGCTCGGTCCACCGACGCGGGCGCGGCGTGTGCGAGCGCGCCACTCGCGGCGGGCAGCGCCAGGGACAGGGCGAGAACGGTGACAACGGCGCGCCCGCGCAGGGCAGTTCGGGTTCCGGTCATGACACAGGACGCTAGACGGGGCGGCCGATGCGGCACGTCGCCCCGCGGTCTGACCCGCACCAGCCTCCGGAGGTACACGGACGTCAGCTCCTGGTAGGAGACTTGATACGGCCACGGTGGCGCTTTCGGCGCCTCCGGTGGCCGACGCGTGCGTCACGCGGCCGCACTCGGCGGACCCGCACCGCGCCCGCACGTCGCCAACCGCATCTCACTGACCGCGCGTCACCACTCGTCACCAGGAGGCCCGTTGCCCCCGCAGGAAGCGCAGTCACCGCAAGAACCACGGAAGCCGAGGCAAGCCCCCGAAGCCGGGCGGCCTGCCCCTAAGGACCAGCAGGACCACCAAGACCCACAGGATGAGGGCGGCGAGGCGCCCTGCGCCCTCGACCGGGTGTGCCCGGAGTGCGGCCGTCTCAACGAGGCGGCCGGAGCGCGCCACTGCGAGCGGTGCGGCGGCGAACTGCCGAGTGCCCGCCCGTGGTGAACGGCTAGCGCGGCCCCGAGCCCGGCGGGAACGCCGCGTTGACGGCGTCGGCCACCGTCCCCACCCACGGCGCCCTGACGATGTCGTAGTGCGTCGCATCGAGCTGTCTGCACTCCTGGAGGTCCGCCAACCGCTCCTGCCACAGCCGCTGTTGGTGATCCGGTGAGCCATGCGCGGGGAGTTCGGCCACCGGCCGGCCCGCCAGCCACAGCCAGGTCGGTGTGGCGTCCAGGCGTGGCGGTTCGTGCCGCGCCATGCCGGTGACGTTGGCCCGGCAGCAGTGCGCGAGGCGCTCGGCGTACGCCTGGGCCTGGGGGCCCGCGGGTGCACCGGAGCCCGACTGGCTCAGCTCGTGGGCGAAGACCGCCTCGATGCGGCTCTCGTCGTACTCACGGAAGCGCGGCGCGGCGTCCGGCGGCGGCGGGTCGATCAGATGCAGCCCGTCGAAGCGACGGCCCGCGTCCCCCGGGTCGGCCGCCATGGCCTGGGCCACCCAGGCGCCGAAGGACCAGCCCACGAGGTGCGTGCGCCATTCGTCGCCCGGGAACCGGGTCCACAGCGCGTCCCGGTAGCGGCGCGCCCGCTCGGTCAGCGACCAGGCGGGCAGGTCGGGCCGCCGCAGCGCGGGGTCGGGGATCAGGCAGACCGTGAGGCGTGGATCGAGCTCCGAGACCAGGGCGCGGTAGGCCTGGATGTCGCCGCCGACCGGGTGGATCAGGCACACCAGGTCACGCCCGGTGCCTTCCTGCCACACCTCGACGGCGACCGGATCGCCGGACGGGTCCACGGCCCCGGGGCCCGCGTCGGCGACGCGCGCCAGGACCTCGTTGAGGCTCACCCGGTGGCTGAGCCGGGAGAGTTCGATCGCGACACCGTGCTCCTGCTCGACCTCGGCGATCACGTCCAGCAGGGTCAGGGAGTCGGCGCCGTGGTCGTACAGGGAGGCGTCGGGATCGAGCTCGTCGAGGCCGAGCAGCTCGCACAGCAGGCCGGTGAGCCGGGCCGCGACGGACTCGGCCGTGGGGTCCACGAGGGCCGGTCCGAGGTTCTCCCGGCCGACGTCGACGGCTGGTTCGTCGCCGTGCGGCGCGTAGAACGTACGGGCCTGCTCGATGTCCGTGGTGGACACCAGCAGATGCGGCAACTGGAGCCGCAGCGCCCGCGAGAAGACGGCGCGGCCCTCCTTCACCGCGAGACCGACCGCCAGATGCGCCTGATGGCGTGCGTCGGAGTGGAGGGCGTCGCGGGCCATGCCGACCTCGCTCCACACGTCCCAGTCGACGGCGATGCGCAGCGTCGTCTCCGCGGGGCCCGAGCGGTGCCGGGCGAAGCCGTCCAGGAGGCCGCCCGCCGCCGCGTAGTCGAACTGGCCGATGCCGCCGAACAGTGCCGCCATCGACGAGCAGTACACCGCGAACGCGGGCCGGTGCCGCTCGATCAGGCGCTCGACGAGCAGGGCGCCGCGCGCCTTGGCGTCCGTGACCCGGCGCATCGCGGCGGCGTCACGACGGGCGAGCAGCCCGCCGCCCGCCACGCCCGCGGCGTGCACGACTCCGTCGACGCGGTCCGTGACCTCCTCGATCCTGCCGAGGACCGCGTCGGGCGTCTGCCCCGCGAGGTCGGCCCGCACCAGGTCGACGCGGTCCGCCCACTGCGCGAGATCGGCGGGCAGCCGCGACTGACGGGACGTCAGAACGACCCGGCAGTCGGACTGCGTGAGCAGCCAGGCCGCGATGGCGGAGCCGATGCCGCCGGTCCCGCCGAGCACGAGGTACGTCGCGGGTCCTGGCGGCAGCGCGGACGGCGCTGTGGGTGCGGGCGCGGGCACCGCGAGCAGGGCCTGGCGCCACCAGTAACCCTGGCGCAGCGCGAGCCGCCGGGGCAACGACGGGGAGTGGTCGCTCCCCGCCAGCAGGGCCGCCACGGACGGCGCCCAGTCGGCCGGTTCCGCGGTGGGCAGGTCGAGCCAGTGCCCGTCGACACCGCACTCCTGCGGCGCGACCTCGCCCGCGCCCGCCAGGAGGCCCGACTCGGGCCGCTGGACGGTGCCTTCGACCGGCTGCGCGCCGTACGAGATCCACCAGGGCCGCAGCCGTACCGGCGATGACGATTCCGCGGTCGCGACCGCGGTCGCGCGCAGGAGCGCGGCGGGTGTGTCCAGGCAGGCCCAGCGGGCGAGTTCGAGCGAGTCCTCGCCGACCGGGCCGGTCACCGCGAGCGGCAGGGCGTGCAGCCAGTCGATGCCGGCCGGTCCCGCGTCGGCGAGCTCGCCGATGAGCCGTCGCAGCGAGTCGGGGTCGGCGGGGTCGACTTGGTAGACGTCGTCCGCGAGCCGGGCGAAGGAGTCGGCGGCGGTGACGCGTACGACCCGGTCGTAGACCGCCTCGAAGGAGCGGACCGCCGCGGCGGCCAGCGGCTCGGCCGTCAGCGCGACCAGCACCCCGGGCAGGCGCGGCGCGTCGCCGGTGGCGCGGCTGAGCCGCACCCAGTGCGGCTGGTGCAGCCAGTCCGCGTCGGGCAGGCGCTGCGGACGGTCGGCGGAGGAGCGAGCGGTCCGGTCGCCCGACGGTGCGGTCTGCTCGATGTCGTACTCGGCGAGCGCGAAGGCGGGCGGCGGGAAGTCCCACGGAGCCTGGGCGGGACCGGCGGGCCAGTCGACCGGACGGCCGGACAGCCAGGCATCGGCCAGTTCCCCCGCCGTGCGGCCCTCGGCGGACAAGGCGGACAGAGGGGCCTGTGCGGTGTCGTCCGGTGTCACCTCGACGCCCGACACCGTACGCAGCCAGGCCACGGCCGAAGCCACGTCCGCGCAGACCCCGGCCGCACGCCAGCGGCCGGGCGTCCGCCCCGCCTGGAGGTGGCGCAGCACCTGGCCGTACGTCTCCGGCCTGGCCTGGAGGTGGTCCGCGATCCGCGCGGCGTCGGCGCGCAGAGCTTCCGCGCTGCTGCTGGAGAGCAACAGGCAGGAGGGGCTGTTCAGTTGACGTGCTTCCGGTGTCTCCTCAGGGGCGTCGGTGTCCGCTTCGAGCACCAGATGCGCGTTCGTGCCGCCGATGCCGAAGCTGCTGACGGCGGCGACGCGCGGGCGCCCCGCAGGCCAGGGGAGTGCCTCGGTGGGGATGTGGAACGGTCCCGCGTCGGCGCCGATCTGTGGGTTGAGCCGACGGAAGTCGACGTTCGGCGGGATCACGCCGTGGTGGACCGCCAGCGCGGCCCTGACCAGGCCGACGACGCCCGCCGCCGCGCCCAGGTGCCCGATCTGGCTCTTCACCGAGGACAGCGCGCACCGCTGCGACGCGTCCAGGTCGAAGGCCTGGCGCAGCGCGCCGACCTCGACCGGGTCGCCGAGCCGGGTGCCGGTGCCGTGCGCCTCGACGTAGCCCAGATCGGCGCTCTCCCGGCCGCTGCGGCGCAGCGCGGCGCGAATCACCTCGCGCTGGCCCGGCAGGGAGGGCGCGCTGTAACTGAGCTTGCCCGCACCGTCGTTGTTGAGGGCCGAGCCGGTCACCACGGCGTACACGGTGTCGCCGTCGCGCCGCGCCAGACGCAGCGGCTTGAGGACCACCACGCCCGCGCCGCTGGCGCCGACGGTGCCTCCGGCGTCGTCGCTGAACGGTCTGCAATGCCCGTCGTCGGAGAAGATGTGCTGCGGCCGGTACGCGTAACCGTCGGTCAGCAGCCGGTCGACGAGGACGCCGCCCGCCAGCATCACATCGGCGTCGCCCTGCCGCAGCAGACCCGCCGCGACGTGCACCGCGACCAGCGAACTCGCGCAGGCCGCCTGGACGGTGAAGGCCGGGCCCGACAGGTCGAGGTGGTAGGCGACCTTGGTGGTGAGGAAGTCCTTCTCGTGGTGCAGGGCGAGCTGGAATCCGTCGGGCAGCCGCGCCGGGTCGACGTGGCGCAGCATCGACTGGAAGTAGGTGTTCTCGCCGCAGCCCGCGACGAGCCCGACGCGCTGCCCCGACGGGTCGGCGATCCCGGCGTGCGCGAGCGCCTGCACGGAACTCATCAGGAGATGCCGCTGCTGCGGGTCCATCAGCCGTGCTTCCTGGCGGCTGATGCCGAAGTGCTCCGGGTCGAAGGACAGCAGCCCCGACATCTGACTGCGCGCGCCGACCAGGCCCTCGGCCGTGTCGAAGTGCTCCACGCCCCGGCCGCCGCCGCGGACCAGCTCCCAGAAGGCCGCCAGATCGTCGGCTCCGGGCAGCCGCACGGCCATGCCGATGACGGCGATGGGCTCGTCGGCGGGACCGGCCGCCACCGGGTCCGGTGCGCCCGCGTCCGCGGTCCTGCCGCCCGGCGCGTCCCTGCCGTCCAGGAATCCGGCGAGCGCGCGCACGGTCACGTGCTCGAACAAGTCCGGGATGCTGAAGGCCAGTTCGGGCTCGGCCGTGCACCGCAGATGGAAGCGCATCAGGTCCAGGCTGGTCGCGCCCGCGTCGAAGAAGCGCTGGTCGGGTCCGACGGTCCGGCCCACGACCGACTCGAACAGCTCGGTGAGCCGGACCTCGCGCGCCGAACGCACCGTGGCGGCCGGACGGTCCTGGCCTTCGATGGACCGCTCCGACCCCTCGGAAAGCCGTGCCCGCTCCGCCAGTTCCTCGCCCGGCGCGCTCGCGGCCGCGCGCCGGTCCAGCTTGCCGCTCGGTGTGAGCGGCAGCCGTGCCAAGCGCCGGAAGCGGTCGATCCGTACGTACGGCGGGAGCAGCGGCGCCAGGTGCCCGGCCAGCTCGGCCGGGTCCGGGGCGGGGGCGTCGTCGCGGCACTGCAGGCAGGCCACCAGGCGGGCACCGTCCCGTACGACCACCGCGTTCACGATGTCCTGGTGCCGCAGCAGGGCCGCTTCGACCTGGCCCAGTTCGAGACGGTGTCCGCTCAGCTTGATCTGCTGGTCGTCCCGCCCCCTGAAGTGCAGCAGGCCGTCCGCGTCGAAGCGGGCGAGGTCGCCGCTGCGGTAGAAGGTGCCGAGGCCGGGCAGATCGACGAACCGGTCCGCGTTGAGGGCGGGGTCACCCAGGTAGCAGGGCGCGGCCATCGGACCGCCGATGAGGAGTCGGCCCGTGCGGCCGGGCGGCAGCGGCTCGTCGGCCTCGTCGACCACTCGCAGCCAGGCGCCCGCGACCGGCGATCCGACGGCGGGGCGCTCCGGCCAGTCGGCCGTGTCGCCGGCCAGGCGCAGCGCGCTCACCACATGGGTCTCGGTGGGACCGTAGTGGTTGAACAGGCGCGCGCCGGACAGCCCGGCGAACCAGCGGCGGATGGCGTCGGTGCACAGCAACTGCTCGCCCGCGGTGACCACTTCGCGCAGCCGCGAGGGACAGCGCCCGAGCCGCACGCCGTGTTCGGCGAGGAGCTGAAGCGCGACGTAGGGCAGGAACAGCCGCTCCACGCCCGCGAGTTCGAGCCGCTCCAGCAGCGCGGGCACGTCCTGGCGCCACTCGGGACGGACCAGATGCAGCCGTCCGCCGCCGCACAGCGTGCCGAAGATCTCCTGGAAGGAGACGTCGAAGGAGAGCATGGAGAACTGCTGGGTGACCGCCGCCTCGGCGAGATCTCCGGACTCGGCCTGCCACTGGATCAAGTTGCACAGCGTACGGTCGGGCACCCGCACGCCCTTGGGCGTGCCGGTGGAGCCCGAGGTGAACAGGGTGTAGAGCGGGCGCCGTCCGTCGTGCGGCAGCGGTTCGGGTGCGCCGACGGGGGCCGGGGGGTCAGCCGCCAGGGTGACGGGGTGGCGCGGTGGCCCGTCCGGGGCGATCGAGTCGAGCACGCCGAGCGCCTCACGCGTGCCCATGGCCCCCTGCGCGGCTGGCTCCTCCGGCGGCACGAGGACGCACAGCGGCTCCGCCTGCGCCAGGATCTGCCGCAGCAACTCGGGCGGGTAGGAGGGGTCGAGCGGCACGATCGTCAGATTCAGCCGGGCGAGCGCCAGCAGCGCCACCACGTGCTCGGCCGACGGCTGGAGATACAGCGCCACGCCGCACGGCTCCTCGCCGTCCGCGCGTGACGGATACAGTTCGCGCAGCTCGGCGGCCAACGCGGCGGCATGCGCGTCCAGTTCGGCGTACGAGAAGGTGCGCCCCTCGGCCGTGACGACCGCCTGCGCGTCGGGCGTGCGGCGCACGGTCCGCGCGAAGCCCTCGGCCACGGTGCGGAAGACGGGCGGGACCTCGGCGGCCCTGCCGGGCTCGGGGAGCGCCTGCCGGTAGGGCGCCGCCAGCTCCGCGGGCGTCACGTCCGCGCCGTCGGCCAGCAGGTCGATGCCGCGCCGGAACAGCGCGGCGAGCGCCGTCACCTCGTCGGCGTCGAAGTGCCGGGCGTCGTACTCCCAGAGGCAGTCGAAGCCCGTGCCCCGCTCGATCACCGACAGGGTGAGCGGGCACTTCGCGTCGACCGGCGGACGCCACTGGGGACGGACGGCGCAGCCGGGCAGCGCCAGCGCGTCGAAGTCGGTGTTCTCCAGGACGAACAGGAAGTCGAACGGGGCACCGTGCTCCGCGCGGTCGGCCAGGGCGTCGGCGAGCGACACGTCCTGACGGTCGAGGACCGACCGCACGACGGCACCGTGCCGTCGCAACTGCTGGCGCAGGTCGTCGCGGGGTGCCAGGTCGAGGGGGAGGAGCACGGTGTTGGCGAACATGCCGACACCGGAATCGAATTCCTGCACGGGCCGGTTGGCCACGGGGCTCGCGACGCGCGGCCGCGTCAGGCCCGTGACTCCGTAGAGGCTCCAGGCGTAGACGCTCAGGAGCAGTTGGAAGCGGGTGAGACCGAGCTCGGCGCAGAGCCGGTCCAGCGCGGCCCTGCGCCCCGGGTCGAGCGTGTCGTGCAGCAGCCGCCCCGCGGTACCGTCCACCGAGTGGACCTGCTCCAGGGGTTCGTCCCTGGCCTCCAACTCGCCGTAAAAGTCCGCCAGTTCAGTGCGCTGAGTGCGGTACGCCTCGTGGGTGAACCACTCGGCCTGCCAGGCGGCGAAGTCGAGCGGGGTCGGTACGGGGGCGGTGCGCGGGTCTTCGGTCCCCGCGCGCAGGGCGGCGGCGTAGTCGGCCGAGAGCTCGCCGAACAGGACGTTGAGCGACCAGCCGTCGACGGCGATGTGGTGCAGGAGCAGCCGCAACTCGCCGCCGTTGCCGCCGGGGTGCGGCAACCAGGCGGCCCGGAACAGCCGGGGGTCCGCCAGGTCGAAGGGCTCGGTGAGTTCGCTGAGTTCGGTGAGCTGGGTCGGCTCGTTCTGGTCGATCCAAGGGTCGTACGGCTCCGCGACCGCCTGCCGCAGTCCCTCGGGCGTCGCCTCGAAGGCGGTGCGCAGCGCCGGGTGGCGTGTCACGAGGCCGCGCAGCGCCTGCCGGAGCGCGGTGGTGTCGACCTCGCCGTCGATCCGGAAGGCCATCGGCACGTCGTACGCGCGGGATGCGGGGTCCCGCTGCTGGAGCAGCCACAGCCGTTCCTGCTCGGCCGTCGCGGGTGCCGTGCGCGCGCCCGACGGTGCGCCAGGGGCCGGATACGACGTCGTCCCCTCGCCCGCCGCCACGGCGAGCTGGGCGAAGTCACCCCCGAGGATCGCGGCCTGGGACACCTCGCGGCCCCAGCGCCGCCGGGCTTCGAAGCGCAGCCGCAGCGCCTTGAGGGAGTCGCCGCCGACCGCGATCCAGCGGTCCGCGAGACGCAGCTGGGTCACGCCGAGCACCTCTTCGGCGAGGTCGAGCACCTCGCGCTGCCAGGGCGTGAGGTCGGTGTCTCCGGCCCCGTCGCGCCGCCAGGGCGCGTCGTCCCTGGCGAGGAGAGCGGCCGTGTCGACCTTGCCGTTGGCGTTGAGCGGCAACTCGTCGACGAGGTAGGCGCGGTGCGGGCGCATGTACGCGGGCAGCGCGGCGGCCACGTGGCGGTCGAAGTCGTCGAAGGACAGCTCGGCGCCGAGCACCAGATAGGCGAGCAGCTCGTTGACGCCGCTCGTGTCGCGGCGGGTGCACACATACGCCTGGCGCACCGCCGGATGGGTCACGATCTGCCGCTCCAGCTCGCCCGGTTCGACGCGGAAGCCGCGGACCTTGACCTGCCGGTCGGCGCGGCCGACGTACTCGACGCGGCCTGCCTCGTCGAGCCGCACCAGGTCCCCGGTGCGGTAGTGGCGCGCGGAGCCGCCGTCGGGCCGGGGCAGGGCGACGAAGCGCCGCTCGGTCTCCTCGGGCAGATTGCGGTATCCGGCTGCCAACGCCTCGCCCGCGAGGCAGAGTTCACCCACCTCGCCGGGTTCCGCGAACCGGTCGCCGTCCGTCGTCACGAGCAGGTCGGTGCCCGGCAGCGCGCGCCCGATCGGCACCACTTCGCCGGTGAAGTCCCGGGGGATCGGATGGCACAGCGCGAACGTGGTGGCCTCGGTCGGGCCGTAGACGTTGTGGAGCCGGGTGGTGCTCTCGGGGTTGTCGCGGTACCAGCGGCGGATCAGCCGCGCGTTCAACTGCTCGCCGCCGACCAGGACTTGGCCGATCGTGGCGAAACAGTGCGGCGCCTTGTCGACCACAGCGTTGAACAGCGCCACCGTCATGAAGAGCACGTCGACGCGTTGCCTGGTGAGTTCGGCCGCGAGGACGTCGGGCGTCTGTACCGTCTCGTCGCCGAGGATCACGCAGCAGCCGCCGGTCAGGAGCGGCACCCAGACCTCGAAGCTGATGGCGTCGAAGGCCGGGTTGGACAGACACGCGTACCGCGCGCCCTCGTCGATGCGGAGATAGCCGGGCCGGGCCAGGCGCAGGATCCCCGCGTCGAGGACCTCGACCCCCTTGGGGCGGCCGGTCGTGCCCGAGGTGTAGAAGACGAAGGAGATCGGCGCGTCGCCGGTCCCTCCGGCGGGCACGGGGTCGTCCGTGCCGTCGGCGCGCGTGCCGTCGCCGCTCGCGAGCAGCTCCGCCACCGGCAGCGGCCGTACGCCGTCCGGCAGGGCGTCCGGTTCGGTGTCCGCGTGCAGGACCGCCACGCAGGCCGCGTCGGTGAGGATGTGGCGGCGCCGGTCGGGCGGGCTCTGCGCGTCGAGCGGCACCACCACCGCGCCGGCGCGCAGGATCCCGAGCATGGCGCAGACCAGCTGCCAGGAGCGTGGCAGACAGACGGCGACGGCCTGTCCCGGACGTACGCCATGGCCACGCAGCGCCTCGGCGACGGACGCGCTGGCGGCGTCGAGTTCCGCGTAGTCGAGGCGGTGCGCCCCGTCGACGACGGCGGGGGCGGACGGATGGCTGCGCGCCCGCCGGAGCACGGCCGCGGCGAGGCAGCCGTCCTGCGGGGAACACGCGGCCGGACCCTGCCGTGGTGGGACGGACGGGCCGGAAGGGGCGGATGGGCCCGACGCGGACCCCATCAGCTCTCCTGAGCCGGAGCCGGAGCCGGAGCCGGAGCCTGCGCCGAACCGGTCCCGGCTGCGGAGTCCGCGAGCCGCCCCAGCTCCGCATCGATCGTCGCCGCCACCCGCAGGACCTCCGCGGACTCCAGCATCTCCCAGTGGTCGCACTTCACCGACTCGACCGCGTGATCGCCCCCGGCGCGCTCGTGCCAGAAGGCGCGCACGGCGCTCAGCATGGCGTCGGTCGTGCCCTCGACGGCCTCGATGAGGACCGTGCGCGCCGTGGTCGGGGCGGGCACGTGGTCGCGCGAGGTGTGCAGGTTGTGGTTGTAGATGCGGTGGTACTGCTCGATCTGCCGGTCGTCGATCCCGGGGTACATGCCGTTGAACTTGATGAGCTTGGAGCGGAACACCGCGAGCCCCACCGGGTCGGTGGCCACCCGGAGTTCGGGGTCGTCCGTGGCCTGCGTGTCGAGCAGCACCACGCTCAGCCGCTCGTGCCCCGCGGCGGCCAGACGGCGCCCCATCTCGTGGGCGACGAGCCCGCCGTAGGAGAGGCCGGTGAGGACGAGCGGCCCGTCCGGCAGGGGCTCGATGAGCTTCAGATACGCCTCGGCCATGGCCTCCACCGAGGGCAGGAAGTCCTCGCCGGGGTTGACGCCGGGCGACTGGATGCCCTGGACGCCGACGGACTCCGGCAGCGCCTTGGCGAGCGACAGATAGCAGAACGCGGTGCCGCCCGCCGGGTGGACGCAGACCACCCTGGCCCGGCCGTCGCCCGCGCGGAACTCCAGGAGGTTGCTGGGCGGCGGCCCCGACGCGCCCCTGCGCAGCCGCGCGGCGAGCGCCTCGATGGTCGGGTGGAGCACGATGTCGCGGACCGGCAGGGCCTCGCCGAACTCCTCGCGTACGGCGTGCGCCAGCTTGATGGCGGAGATCGAGGTGCCCCCGACGTCGAAGAAGCTGTCACTGATGCCGATCTCGGACTGGAGCAGCAGCCGCTGCCATATCCGGTACAGCGCCAGCTCGACGTGGTCGCGCGGGCTGGCCTGGTTGACCTGGACGGGGCGGTCGGCGCGCGCCTTGGCGAGCAGGGCGGCGCGGTCGAGCTTGCCGTTGGGGGTCAGGGGGAGCTGCGGCAGTTCGACGAAGTAGGCGGGGACCATGTAGGCGGGCAGCCGCTGCCCGAGCGCAGCGCGCCAGGCCGCGAAGGACCGCGGCGCCGAGTCGCCCACCGCGACCGCGGCCACCAGGAACTGCTCGCCCGCCGCGTCCCGGTCGGCGAGGACCACGGCCTCCACGACGCCCGGCTGGTCGAGCAGCGTCACCTCGATCTCACCCGGCTCGATGCGGAAGCCCCGCAGCTTCACCTGCTGGTCGCTGCGCCCGGCGTACACGAGATGGCCGTCGGGCAGCCTGCGCGCCAGGTCACCGCTGCGGTACATCCGCTCCCCGGGCGCGAACGGGTCGGCGACGAAGCGCTCGGCGGTCGCCGCCGTGCGGCTCAGATAGCCGCGGGCCATGCCGGCGCCCGCGACGTACAGCTCGCCCACGACGCCCGGGGGCACCGGCTGGAGCCGCTCGTCGAGCACGTAGGTCCGCATGTTGGCGATCGGCGAGCCGATGGGGGACTGGCGCGCGGCCGGGGTCAGTTCGGGGTACGCGGTGCAGTACAGCGCGGTCTCGGTGGGCCCGTAGGTGTAGAGGATGCGCAGTCCAGGCAGGGTCTGTTCGAGGCGGTGCAGGCCGTCCTCGGGCAGTGACTCCAGACCGGTGTGGATGTAGCGCAGCGCGAGGCCCGCGAGGCGTTCCTCGGGCGCCTCGCAGAACCACTTGATGTAGGAGGGCGGCAGGAACACCTCGACGATGCGGCGCTCGCGCAGCCAGCCCGTCATCAGTTCGGGGTCGTGGCGCACCTCCGCGGGCACCAGGTCCAGGGTGCCGCCGCTGGTGAGGGGCAGCAGGAACTCCTGGACGGAGGCGTCGAAGGCGAAGCTCGGCCACATCGCCGACGGCAGTCCCGGCGTCGTGCCGAACGTGGCGATCCAGTTGTCGAGCACGTTGAGGATGCCCCGGTGGGTGGCGGCCACGCCCTTGGGGCGGCCGGTGGAGCCCGAGGTGTAGATGACGTACGCCAGGTTGTCCGGGCGGAAGCCGACTCCGGGCGCGTCGTCGCGGGGGCCCTCGGCCTCGACCTCGGTGAGCGTCGGCCAGCCGTCCGGCGCCGCCGCGGCATCGCTGAGGACCAGCGCGGCCCCGGCGTCCGCCACCATGCCGGTGAGCCGCTCGGCGGGCAGTACGGGATCGAGCGGCAGATAGGCGCCGCCCGCCTTGAGGATGCCCAGCATGCCCACCACGAGGTCCACCGACAGGTGGTGGTGCAGGCCGACGACGTGATCGGTGCGTACGCCGCGCGCGATGAGGGCGTGGGCGAGGCGGTTGGCGCGCCGCTCCAGGGTGGCGAAGTCGAGCTGCTCGTCCTCGAAGACCACGGCGGGCTGGCCGGGGCGCTCGCGTACCTGCGTCTCGAACCGCTCGACCAGACCGGCCGGGGTGCCGGGCCTGCGGGTGTCGTTGAAGTCGGTCAGGATACGCCGGCGCTCCTGCTCGTCGAGCAGCGTGAGCGCGGCGGCGGTCCGCTCCGGGGCCTCGGTCATCTGCCGCAGGACCAGGGCGAGTTGGTGGCAGAAGCGCTCGGCGGTCGTCGCGTCGAAGAGCGCGGCGGCGTACTCCAGGGCGCCCACGACGCGGCCGTCGTCCTCGGTGAGGGACAGCGTCAGGTCGAACTTCGCGACGGTGTACGGCGAGGGGAGCGGCGTCGTCTCCACACCAGGCAGCGTCAGCTCGCCCTGCGTGGCGTCCCGCCAGTCGAAGAGCACCTGGAACAGCGGTGTGTGGGCGAGGCTCCGCTCCGGGTTCACCACGTCGACGACCTGCTCGAACGGCAGCTCCTCGTGCTGGACCGCGGCAAGGCTCACGTCCCGTACGCGTGCCAGGAGTTCGGCCACCGTCGGCTCGCCCGAGAGGTCGACGCGCAAGGCCAGCGTGTTGGCGAAGAGGCCCATCAGGCCGTCGAGTCCGGCGCGGCGGCGATTGGCGGTGGGCGCGCCGATCACCACGTCGGTCTGCCCGGAGAGACGCGAGAGGACCAGGGCCCACCCGGCGAGCACGGCCATGGACACCGTGCATCCGTGGCGCCGCGCCAGGTCGCCGAGGGCCGCGGTGAGCTGCTCGTCGAAGCGGATCGGCACCCGACCGCCGCGGACGTCCTGCTCGGCGGGGCGCGGCCGGTCGGTCGTCAGCTCGAGCAGCGCCGGGGCGTCGGCGAGGACCTGTCGCCAGTAGGCACGCTGCTGCTCCGCGTCGTCCTCGGACAGCCACCGGTGCTGCCAGGCCGCGTAGTCGGCGTACTGCACCGCGAGCGGCGGCAGGGGGTCGGCCGCGCCGTCGGCGAACGCGCCGTAGAGTGCGCCGAGTTCCCGCGTCAGTACGTCCAGCGACCAGCTGTCGGCGATGCTCTGGTGGAGTGTCAGCAGCAGGACGTGCCGGTCGGCGCCGAGCGCCACCAGGGAGCCACGTGCCAGCGGCCCGTGCGCCAGGTCGAACGGTGCGGTGGCCTCCTCGCGCTGGAGCAGGGCGAGTTGCTCCTCCGCGTCGGCCCGGTCGGTGAGGTCGTGGAGCGCCAGCGGGAAGCCCGCGTCGGCCGGTCCGATCTCCTGGAAGGGCGTGCCCGTCACGGTGGCGAGCCGGGTCCGCAGTGCCTCGTGGCGAGCGGTCAGCGCGTCCAGCGCGTGCCCGAGCGCCGCGCGGTCGAGGGCGCCGCTCAGCTCGACCGCCAGGGGCAGGTGGAGCGCCTCGCCGGCGGACCGCATCTGTGCCAGGAACCACAACCGCTGCTGCGCGTAGGACAACTCCAGGGGCGCGGTGCGGTCGGCGGGCGGAACGGCGGAGGGCTCGCCCCGCGTCACCTCCGATTGTCCGGGAGGTGAATTGCGGAACTCTTGGTACGCGGGCAAGGCTGACTCTCCACTCCGAGGGAACCCTATTCACGGTGGTGACGGGATTTCACCCGGCGGGGTCTGCCGGGCTCAAAAGCTTCCCCTCAACGCTCGATTGCGGTCCCGTAATGCACGATGCCGACCTTCAAACGCGATGATTGATCAATGCTTCGGAGCCTGTCAATGGCCAGTGGTACGAGCTTCAACACTTGTGGCCCCTGGGCCCGCCACCTGTCCGAACGGGCAGGCGGGAAGGTACGAAAGGGCAGTCGGGGCGGGCGGGGCATTGCCATTTCGGGCCTGCATGAGGCAGTTTGAGGGGAACGCGTACCGCCATGGGAGGGCTTGCGATCACCCTGTCCGATGGCGTGTCCTGGGCGTGTCCGAGATGAATCCGGTGCCGGTTCCCCGCGATGTGAACCCGCCCTGTTCTGATGTGCACCCGCCCTGTTCTTCGGAGCCGGAGGAAAGCAGGGGAAGGCGGGAAAAGCCGCGAGGATCTCTCGTGTTCACCTGACTGCGGCCCCGAGTCGGCTCCCGGTGTCTTGACAGCACCCGCTCCACGGCGATCGCCTGGGACCCGTCGCGGCGAAGGACCGCGGCCGCCATGGCGGCGAGCGCGGGCACGGGGGAGCGGCAGATCATGCTTCGGGTGCACTTCACGTCCGAGGATCTGACACGGGTACGCATCGCGTCGGGTCCCGACCACCTGTGGGAGATCAGCAACAGCGTGCAGACGCTGCAACGGCGCGACGGGGCAAGGGAGTTCGGCGAGTGGCGCCGCTGGGCGGGGCCGCGCCTCTCGGAGAGTTCCCGGCTCCTCTCGCCCCTGCTGCCGCCGCACGGCAACTCGCCGGACTTCCTCACCCCGTCGCTCGGGGAGAGCGCGACGCTGGAGTCCGCGGTGGACGCGCTGGTGCGTACGCCCCGGCCGCGGCTCCGCGCCGATCTGCGACGGGTGGCCGCCTCGCGCCGACTGCCCGGCTGGACCGAGTCGCTCGCGGGCGGTGACGGCGCCACGCTGAAGCAGCTCGGCCGGGCGCTCCAGACGTATCACCTGGAGGCGCTCGCGCCGTTCTGGCGCCGCGTGCACGCCCACGTGGACGCCGACCGGGTGCTGCGTGCCCACAGCCTCCTGGAGGGCGGCACGGAGGGCCTGCTGGCCGGTCTCGGGCCCCAGTTCCGCTGGCGCGCACCGGTCCTCGAGGTCGACTACCCGGTGGAACACGAGCTGCGCCTGGACGGGCGCGGGCTCACCCTCCAGCCCTCGTTCTTCTGCTGGCCCACACCCATCACGCTCGCCGACGCGGAACTGCCGCCCGTGCTGGTGTATCCCATCGACCACGACATGGACTGGACGCGCGCGGCGACCGGCGGCCGCCCGCACGACGGCGCGCTCGGCGCGCTCGTCGGGCACACCCGCGCCGCCGTCCTCAGGGCGGTCCGCACCGGGGCGAGCACGGTCGATCTCGCCCGTCGTCTCGACGTGACCCATCCCGCGGTCAGCCAGCACATGAAGGTGCTGCGCGCGGCGGGTCTGGTGACCACGGTGCGCAGGGCGGGCCGTTCCCTGCACGTCGCCACCGCGGAGGGGCGCGCGCTGCTGCGCAGCTGTGACCGCGGGGACGGCGGCTAGCCGCACAAGAGCGCGCAAGGGTGCGCCAGGGGGCACGAGGGCGGTGCCGCGGCCGTAAGCCTGGGCTTTCGCCGGTTGCGTATGGCATGAGCATGCAAGGAGGCTGACCGGGCTGTGACACACGCGTCCCCCACCGTTCGTGTATCAACAGCCAGAACCAGGCGCGCGGTTGGCGCGCGCACCTGGCGGTTCCGGCGCGCCCGGTCCGACTGTGCCCCGCCGGTCCGCTGTCCCGGCGCGCTCCGCCGGCCGGACCGGGCGACCGGGCCGTGCGCGGTCCCACGAGCGGGCCGGGGACGCATCGACGATCCGACGAAGGAGTGGCGATGCGCACCAACCGTCCCCGAACCCCCGTACGCCCGGCGGTCGTTGCCGTCACTTTGGCCGCCGTCGGCGCGCTGTTCGGCGCGCCGGGCGCGGCCCACGCGGCCACGCCCTCGCCCGACGGCACCGCCGCGACCTCTCCGGCGGCCGCCGGGCACGGCCTGGAACGGTTCCAGGCCCGGCACGGGCTGCCGAGCACCGGCTCCGTCGACCGCGCGACCGCGAGAGCGCTGCGGGCGGCCTCCGACGCCGAGCTGCACAGGACCTTCCGGACCGCCGCCGACCTCGGCCCGGAGGAACTCGCCAACGCCCGCACCGTCATCGGTGTCGGCAAGGGCGCCCAGATCCCCGAGCAGGGCCAGGTCATCGCGCTGATGACCGCCATGCAGGAGTCGAAGTTCGTCAACTACCTGACCCCGGTGGACCACGACTCGCTCGGCATCTTCCAGCAGCGCCCCAGTACCGGATGGGGCACGCCCGAGCAGATCACCGACGTGCCCACCTCGTCCAAGTCCTTCTACGGAGTGGCCCCCTTCGGCAGCAATCCGGGCCTGATCCAGATCGACGGCTGGCAGACGATGCCGCCCGGCGAGGTCTGCCAGGCGGTCCAGGTCTCCGCCTACCCGGACCGCTACGCGCAGTGGGAGCAGTTCGCCCGGGACCTGCTCGCCCAGGAGGGCCCGTCGGTCCCGCCCATTCCCTGAGCGGCCCACGCGCCGGCCCCCTTCAGTCACGTACGACCCGTAGACCCCGCGTACTTGTCGAGCACCCCTCACTCCAGGAGCCCGTATGCGCAAGAGACTTCTCTCCACGGCGATCGCCGCGGCCGCCGTAGGCGCCCTCGTCACCCCGGCCGCCGCCCACGCCGGGACCGACCCCGCGCCCCGTGCCGCGGTGTCGGTGCTCGACCACGGTTCCGAGGCGGGGACCGCGGTCGTCAGCGGGCACAACGAGCAGGGCACCCGGCTGCGCGTCGACGGGGCGCGGACCAGGAGCGCCCACACCCTCCAGGTCGACTACCAGGTACAGGAGACGGGCTACTGGTGCGGCCCCGCCGCCACCCGCATCGCGCTGTCCGCCCGCGTCGCCCCGCCGGGACAGGGCGCCCTCGCCGCGCAGCTCGGCACCACCGAGGCGGGCACCGATCACATCAGCCAGGTGACCGGCGTCCTCAATGCCAACCTCGGCACCGGCTGGTACGAGACCAAGGAGATGCCGAACGATCCGCCCACCCAGGCCCAGAAGGACCTGCTGTGGCGCGACATCGTCCTGGACATCGACAACAACTACCCGATCGTCGCCAACATCGTCGCCCCGCCCGGCAATCAGCCGCCTGGCTACCCCTCGGACCAGACGATCTACCACTACTTCACGGTGATCGGCTACGACGACGCCAATGGGACGGTCCTCATCGCCGACCCCGCCTCCTTCGGCGGCAACCAGATCTACTGGCTCTCCTTCGACCAACTCGCGAGCCTGATCCCGCCGAAGGGCTACGCGGCCTGAGCCGCACGGAACGTCGGGGGGCCGTGAGTGGTGCGGATCGGGGAACCGCGCACGGCCCCTCAACCCTCTTGACACATGTGTACGGTTTGGCGACCTTTGAGCATCGCCGACGCGTCATTGGGGGGAGTGATCGCCCGTGCGACCAGAGAGCTTCGAGCCATTCGCGGCACCGTTCCGCGCCACGGTGGGAACGTCTGGCGCGTGCCACGGCGAGTCCGCGGAGAGGTGGCCGAGCTGACATGGACGACATCACGCTGCACGGAGCCGACGGACTGAGCCCCGCGCTCCGCCTCGCCTGGCACCGCACGATGGACATGTCTCCGGTGTACGCCAACCCGTTCCTGGCACCGGAGTTCGCGGCCGGTGTGGCCAGGCACCGCGGCGGGGCCCGGGTGGCGGTCCTGCACGAGAACGGCGAGCCGGTCGGCTTCCTCCCGTTCGAGCGCAACTCCTTCGGCGTCGGCAGGGCCATAGCGCTCGGCCTCTCCGACTGCCAGGCGCTCGTGCACCGCCCGGGGGTCATCTGGGACACCGGGGAACTGTTGCGCTCCTGTGGACTCTCGGTCTTCGAGTTCGACCATCTGGTCGAGGAGCAGCAGCCGTTCGCCGGTTCCGTCACCGGCACCTTCGCCTCGCCGGTGCTCGACCTCAAGGTCGGCGAGGAGAGCTATCCGGAGTGGCTGCGCGGCGCCTACCCGGGCCTCGCCAAGACGACCCTGAAGAAGGAACGCCGCCTCGGCCGCGACCACGGTGAGGTGCGGTTCGTCTACGACGAGCGGGACCCGAAGGCGCTGCGCACCCTCATGCGCTGGAAGTCCGCCCAGTACCGCAGGACGGGGCGGATGGACCGGTTCGCCAAGCCGTGGATAGTCGACCTGGTGGACGACCTCTTCCAGGTCAGGGAGGAGCACTTCACGGGTGTCCTCTCGGTGGTGTACGCGGGGGACCGCCCGGTCGCCGCACATTTCGGGCCGACCTCGCGCACGGTCTTCGCGGCCTGGTTCACCGCGTACGACCCCGAGCTGAGCTACTACTCGCCCGGTCTGATGATGCACCTGCGGATGGCGGAGGCCGCGGGCAGGGACGGGGTGCGCGTGATGGACATGGGGCGCGGCGAAAAGGAGTACAAGGACTGGCTCAAGACCCGCGAACTGCGCGTGGGCGAGGGCTTCGCGACCCGGCCCCACCCGGTGGCGGCCGCGCACAGAATGTGGCGCAGACCCGTGCGCGGACTGCGCAACACCGTCCTGGCCCATCCCGCGCTGCGCGAGCGGGCCGATCGCCTCCTGAAGACGGTGGGCAATCTCCGTACGTCGACCGGTCCCGGCTCAGGGAGCACCGCCGGGCACGAGCACTGAGCGGACTTCCCGCGAACCTTACCGGCGGGTAGGGTCATGGCCTCCGAGGAACGGAGCATTCCATGACCCGTACGTTCACCGTATCCCGCAGCATCGTGGTCCAGGCGTCGCCTTCGGCCGTGTACGAACAGGTCAGCCGCCCCGCCCGGATGGGCAGATGGAGCCCGGAGAACCTGGGCGCGACCGTCGCGGGGGCGGACGGACCGGCCCGCGTCGGCCTGGTCTTCGAGGGGCACAACAAGCGCGGGGCGTTCCGCTGGACCACGCGCTGCACGGTCACCGCGTCCGATCCGGGCCGGAGTTTCGCGTTCCGCGTGCACGCCATCGGGCTGAAGCGGCCCCGCCTGCGCGCACCCATCGCCACCTGGGAGTACCGATTCGAGGAGGCGGCTGCCGAGGGGGCAGGGGCGGAGTCCGGGGGAGCGGGTGCGACGCGGGTGACCGAGACCTGGACGGACGACCGGCGCCGCTGGCCCACCTTCGTGGCCAACGCCTTCGACCGGATCGCCACCGGCGGACACACCTTCGCGGCCTTCCAGGTCGGCAACATCGACCGGACCCTGGGCAACCTCAAGAAGGACCTGGAGGACGGGAGCCGCTCCTGAACCGGCGTGCGCCGAACGAGGTGGGGTCGTCCATGCGAATCCCGACGCGTTCCGCGCGGAATCCGGCGAGGGGGAGGTGGCTCACCTGGTGGGAGGGGCGCGCCAGGGAGCCCGCCACCCCCTCGCCGGCCAGCTCCCGGCGGGGGCCGGACGGCCGGTGTCTCCCGCGGTGGCCGCCCTGACGGTTGGTGCTGCCCACGGGAGCCTGCTGTGGTCCGCACGGGGTGGGAGTCGTGGGCCGGGACGGGAAGAACGGCTGATCCGTCCTCCCGTTCCTGTGCCTTCACGATGGCAGCGGCAGGGGGGCCTGTCCATGACTAATCCGGAGGATTGTGGACAGGTTCCGGGTGGCGGAAGTGGCCTGACTCCCGGCGCGCACAGGGGTGTTGAGGGTCGCGTCGACGCGCCTCACGCGGCCTGGCATCCGTGGCGTAGGAGGGGCGGGGCCGTCGGGCGTACGCCTTCCTCGGCCCTGGGCGGCGGCCGGGTAGGGGCTCGCGATGGCCGAGATGCGGCGGTGTCCTGGCCCTGGCCGAGGAGTGGCGCGCCGTCGCCCCCACGGTGTTGCCCCTGGCGCGGGCGATGCGCGAGTGTGCTCTGTCATGGACTGTGAGCGGAACCATGCCGCGTTGCCCCTGTCCCGTCGTCAACTTCTCCTCGCCGCGGGCGCCACCGGCGCCGCGGGAGCGATCACCACGCTGGGCGCCACCCCTGCCCTCGCCAGGCCGGACACCGAAGTCGCCCTCTCCTTCACCCGGGGCACCAACGCGGCGGCGACGCTCGCGCCCGCCGGGGACCGTCTCGTCGCGGAGGTGCAGGCCACGCTCTGGTCACTGCCGCGCGCCGGTGGTGAAGCCGTGCCGATCACCCCCGCGGGCCTCGAACCGAACCGGCCCGTGCACGCCCCGGACGGCGTACTGGTGGCCTTCTGCGCCTACCAGGGCGGCGGCTTCCACATCTGGACCGTACGGCCGGACGGCACGCGGTTGCGACAACGCACCGAAGGGCCCTGGGACGACCGGGGCCCCGCCTGGTCGCCCGACGGCACGCGCATCGCCTTCGCCTCCGAGCGGGGCGGCGACCCGGTCGCGGGCAGTCCGTACCGGATCCACGTCCTGGACCTCGACAGCGGCAGGCTCACCCGGATCACCGGCCTTCCCGGGCAGCAGGGGCCGCTCCAGGACGGCGCGTGGGAGGACTTCGACCCCACCTGGTCGCCCGACGGGAAGCGGATCCTGTTCGTCCGGGGGACGCCGGTCACCACGCCCCAGGGCACCGGCCTCGACGCCCGCACCATCGCCGCGGTCGACGCCACGGGCACGGGCCCCGTCACCGTCGTCCACACCGAAACCGGCACCGCGCAGGTGATGACCCCGGCCCTCTCCGCAGGTGGGGGAGGCGCCAAGGTGGGGAAGGCGGGCGGCGGCCGCCTCGCCCATCTGCGCACCACCGCGTCCCCGAGCGGCTCCTGCACCCTGGTCGTGGACGGCGAGCCCGTCGCCGTCGAAGGCGACGTCGCGCCCGTGCCCCCGCGCTGGGCGCCGGACGGACGGCTGCTCCTCACCGTGGACGGCCGCTTCACCCTCGTACGCCCGGACGCGCCGAAGACCACGGAGGCCATCGCGTTCGACGGCACCCTCCCCGTGGACCGCCCCCGCTACCGCGTCAAGGAGTACGACCTGGGCGAGGGCCGTGCGCGCCCCGTGCGCGGCATCCATCTGCCCGCCCTCTCGCCCGACGGGCGGCAGATCGCCTTCGCGGCCCTCAACTCGCTCTGGCTGGCCTCCACTTCGGGCGGCAAGCCGCCCCGGCGGCTGCGCAAGGCGAGCGCCACCCAGTACCTCCTCGGCCCCGCCTGGTCCCGCGACGGCAAATCGCTCGTCTACGCCGACGACCGCGACGGACTGCTGGGCGTACGCAGCCACGACCTCTCCACCGGCGAGGAGACCGCGCTCGCCACGGGCGGCCGCGTGCACCCCGCGCTCTCGCCCGACGGCAAGCGGCTCGCCTGCCTCGACCTGACCGGCGCACTCGTCGTACGCGACCTGGCCGCGGGCACCGAGCGCGTCCTGGTGACCCCGCTGGGCGGCGGAGGCCTGCCCGGCAGACCCAGCTGGTCGCCCGACGGACGCCACATCGCGCTCTGCGACCGCAACCGGCTCAACCTGCGCTTCCGCGAGGGCTACAACCTCATCCGCGTCGTCGACGCCACCTCGGGCGCCGATCGGCTGCACGCCGTCGCACCCCACACCTCGATCTCCGACCGGTACGCCTCCGGGCCCGTCTGGTCACCGGACGGCCGATGGCTCGCGGTCATCGTCGAGTCCGCGCTCTGCCTGCTGCCCGTGGCACCCGACGGCACCCCGCGCGGCGCCCTGCGCACGCTCACCCACGAGGCGGCCGACCACCCCTCCTGGTCAGGGGACTCCAAGACCCTCCTCTACCTCTCGGGCACCCGGCTGCGCCTGATCGGCGTCGACGGCGGCGACGCCCGCACCGTCCGTGTCCCGCTGGACGCGCGCAGGCCCGCACCCGCCGACACGGTCGTGCACGCGGGACGGCTCTGGGACGGCACCGGGGAGGCCGTGCGCGACGACGTCGACATCGTGATCCACGCAGGACGCGTCAGCGCCGTCGAACCCCACAGGGCCGCCCGCCACGCGGCCGCGAAACACCGCGTCGACGCTTCGGACCGCACCGTCGTGCCCGGCCTCTGGGACACCCACACCCACCCCTGGCAGTCCACCTACGGCGGGCGCCAGACCGTGGGACAGCTGACCTACGGCATCACCACGGCGGTCTCCCTCGGCGGTTTCGCCCACGAACAGGCCCGCATCCGCGAGGCGGTCGCGGCCGGGCAGCTCGCCGGGCCACGGCTGTTCACCACGGGGGAACTCCTCGACGGCGCCCGGGTCGCGTACAGCATGGGCCGCGCGCACACCACCCGCGCGGGCCTGCGCCGCTCCCTGGACCGGGCCGCCGCCCTCGACTGGGACTTCGTCAAGACCTACGTACGGGCACCGGGCTGGATCATGGCGGACGCCGCCCGGTTCGCACACGAGCGGCTCGGCGTGCGCACCGGCGGCCACCTGCTCTCGCCGGGCATCCAGCTGGGCCAGGACGTGACGAGCCATCTCCAGGCCACCCAGCGCGCCGAGTTCGGCCACGCGATCACCGCGTCGGGCCGGGCCTACGAGGACGTCGTGGAGATCTACAGCGCGGCCGGCGCGCACTTCTCCCTGATCGCCACGCCGTTCACCTCCGCCCCGCTCATCGGCGCCGACCCCGGCCTCGCCGAGGACCCGAGGGTCACCGCCGTCATGGCGCCCTGGGACGCCGAGACCGTGCGGAAGGCGGCGCAGGTGCCGCCCACGCAGGCCCAGTTGAGCACCCTGCGCACGGAGACCGACATCTACCGCAGGGTCCTCGCGGCGGGCGGCCTGGTGGCGCTCGGCACCGACCAACCCATCGTCGCGGTCGGCCTAGCCCTCCACCTGGGGCTGCGCGCCCTGCACCGCGGCGGTCTGAGCCCGGCGCAGACCCTGCGCACCGCGACCGTGCTCCCCGCCCGGCTGTTCGGCGTCGAACGGGACCTCGGCACCGTGGAACCCGGCAAGCTCGCCGACCTCACCGTGGTCGACGGCGACCCGTTCACGGACTTCAGCACCATGGTGCGGACGGTCGCCGTGCTGCGTGGCGGAACGCCGTACACCACCAAGGAGTTGGTGGCGGCGTACGAACCGGCCGCCAGGCACATGACCCGACGGCGCGACGCGACACCCGGCGGCGCGGCCGGGCGGGACGACTGGCTGGAGGTCGGCGTCCAGATGCGCAAGGACGGGTGCTGCTGACGGGTGACGTCGAGCGGTGCCGTCGAGCGACGTCGAGCGCTGCCGTTGGGCGAGGACGAGCGCTGGCGGTGAACGACTACGTGGCCTGCGTCAACTTCGCGCCGCCCACCGTCAATACGGAGCCTCCCGTACACCAGGCGGCTTCCCGGCCGCCCGCGCCGACGCTCCCGCCGGTGCACCAGACTGCTGCCCATGGAAGGAAAGGTTCCTGAGGAGAAGACCAGTTTCGTGGGGCGCGAGGCGGACCTGCGACGGCTGAGCGAGTCGCTCGCCGCGCACCGCCTCGTGACCCTGACGGGCATGGGCGGCGTCGGCAAGACCCGCCTCGCCGTCCGGGGCGCCCTGCGGGCCGGGGGCGAGTACCGCGACGGCGTGTGCTGGGCCGACCTGTCCCCGCTCATGGACGACCACCTACTGACCGCGACGGTGTGCGATGCCGTGGGCCTCGCCGACCACACCCCCCGCATGCCGGTGGACGCGCTGCGGTCCTGGCTGCGCGCCAAGCAACTGCTCCTCGTCCTCGACTCCTGCGAGCACCTGACCGACCAGTGCCGCGGGCTGATCGGCGAGCTGCTCGCCGCGGCCCCCGGCCTGACCGTCCTCGCGACCAGCAGGCAGCCGCTGCTCCTGTCCACGGAGCGCGTCCTCGACGTGGGGCCCCTGCCAATCGGACAGCCGCCGCACGAGGGGCCGCCACCCGAGGGCCCGGCGGCGGCCGGGGCCGCGGCCGACGAGGCCCGCATCGCCGAACACTCCGACGCACTGCGCCTGTTCACCGACCGGGCGGCCCGCTTCGTCCCCCGGCAGACCCTCGAATCGCCGGACTGGGCGGCCGACGCCGCCGAGGTGTGCGAACGCCTCGAAGGCATTCCGCTCGCCCTGGAACTGGCGGGCGGACAACTGCGCCACCGCAGCGTGCGCAGCCTCGCCGAAGGGCTCGGCTCCCGGCTCGCCGAGCTCACCGGCGCCCCGCGGGTGCGGCCGCCCCGGCACCAGAGCCTGCGCACGACGATCGGCTGGAGCCACGAACTGTGCACGCCGGGGGAGCGGCTGCTGTGGGCTCGGCTCTCGGTGCTGCGGGGCCCGTTCGACCTCGGCATCGCCCAAGCGGTCGGCGCGGGCGGGCCGTTGACGCGCCGCGGCGTCACCTGGGCGCTCGCCGGTCTGGTCCGCCAGTCGGTGGTCGGCAGGGACGGGGCCCGCTACCACATGCTCGACACCCTCAAGGAGTACGGCCGCATGTGGCTGGCGGAGCTGGGCGAGGAGGACCTCCTCGCCGACCGGCACGCGGAGTGCTTCCTCAACCTCGCGCGCCGCGCCGACACCGAGTGGCTCGGCCCCCGCCAGACGCACTGGTACCGGCGCGTCGCCGAGGCCCACGCCGACCTGTGCGCGGCGCTGCACCACCTCTTCGACCGCGACCCCACCGAGGGCCTCGAACTGGTCAGCCGCGTGGCGTTCTTCTGGAGTTGCTGCGGCCATCTGCACGAGGCCCGCTCCTACTTGGAGCGCGGCCTCGCCCTCCACCACGAGCCGGGCCCCGTCCACACCCGCGCCCAACTGGCGCTCGGCGTCGCCGCGCTCCTCCAGGGCCAGCACGAGACCGCCGAGCGGCTCGGCGAGAACTGCGCGCGCGAGGCCGCCCGCGACGGCGACGGACAGGGCGTGCTGGCCGCCGGCTATCTGCGGGGCATCACGTATCTGCTCACCGGCCGCCCCCTCGTCGCCCGCGCCCTCGCGCTGCGCGCGCTGGAGGAGGTGCCCGGCGAGGACTTCACCTCGGCCTCCCGGCTCCGCTGCCGCCTGGTCGTCGTCTTCGCGCTCACCGCGCTCGGGGCCCTGGACGAGGCGATGGAGTCGGCGCGCGAGCTGCGCGCGGTCTGTGAGCGGCTCGACGAGCACTGGACCCGGTCCTATCTGGACTACCAGCTGTCCCTGATCGCGCTCTTCCAGGACCGGCCCCGCGAGGCGGCCGACCACGCCCGTGCCATGCTCCTCGGCAAGCAGCGCATCGGCGACAGCTTCGGCATCGCCCTCGGCCTCGACCTGCTCGCCGCCGCGTCGGCCGCGCAGGGCCGGGCCGAGCAGGCCGCGCTGCTCTCCGGCACGGGGCACGCGTACTGGCGCAACGTCGGCCATCCCCAGCGCGGCACACCGGAGTTGGCGCCGTTGCGCGCCCGCACGGAACAGCTGGCCCGCGAGGGCATCGGATCGAAGGCGTACGCACGGGCCCTGCGCCGGGGCGAGACGGACACGGGAACGGGTCTCGCGCTGGCCCTCGGAGACGACTCCCACGGGGCGCCCGGCGACGACGACTGACCGTCCGGAAAGAATCCGGAAAGAATCCGGAAAGAAGCGGAAAGCACAGGGAAACGATCAAGGGGGAAGGGGCAAGGAGGAGTACCCACTCCTTTCCACTCTCAACTTATAGCGCACAGGGGGGCTTGCGGCAAGGCCCCCGTGATGCCGCACAATCTCTCGCCGAGGCCAGAACTTGCGGAAATGGGAGATTCATTCAGTGCATGTGTTTTTGTCGGTCTTCGGGGCGTGCGCGACGCCGGACTTCGCGGGTACGACCTCGGATCGGAGCTGATTCCATGACCCCCCTCAGCACCAGCGCGTTCGACCTTCCCGACCACCTGGCGGCCAAGGTCGACCCGAAGCTCGTCGAAGCCGACGAGCGGCACTTCGCGGCCGTGGCGGAGAGCCTGGAGCAGACGATCGCCGAGGTGTCCGACGCCCTGGAGACCGTGCGCAGGGCGCCCGGCGGCACCGGCCGCGCGGCGATGGACCGGGACACGGAGATCCACCGCCTGACCGGGCGGCTGCGCGCCCTGCGCCGCTTCGGCCTCGACCTCTGCCTCGGCCACTTCGTCGGCGAGGACGACCCCGAGCCCGTCTACATCGGACGGCTCGGCCTCACCGACAGCACCGGGCGCCGCCTCCTGATCGACTGGCGCTCGCCCGCGGCCGAGCCGTTCTTCGCGGCGACCCACGCCAGCCCGATGGGACTCGTCAGCCGCCGCAGGTACCGCTGGACCAACGGCCGGATCCGCGACTACTGGGACGAGGTGTTCACCGCCGAGGGCCTTGAGGGCCATGCGGCGCTCGACGACCAGTCCGCGTTCATCGCCAGCCTCGGCAGCAACCGCTCGGACCGGATGCGGGACGTGCTCGGCACCATCCAGGCCGACCAGGACGCGATCATCCGCGCCGGATCGCGCGGCGCGCTCGTCGTCGACGGCGGTCCCGGCACGGGCAAGACCGTCGTCGCCCTGCACCGCACGGCCCACCTGCTGTACTCCGACCCGCGCCTGGGCCACCGGCGCGGTGGCGTGCTCTTCGTCGGCCCGCACCAGCCCTACCTGTCGTACGTCGAGGACGTCCTGCCCAGCCTCGGTGAGGAGGGCGTGCAGACCTGCACCGTGCGGGACCTCGTCGCCGAGGGCGCCGCGGCGGTGGAGGAGACCGACCCGGAGGTGGCGCGGCTGAAGTCCGACGCACGCATGGTGCGGGCGATCGAGAAGGCCGTCAGGTTCTACGAGGAGCCGCCGGCCAAGGGCATGACGGTCTCGACCGACTGGGCCGACATCCGCCTGACCGCAGAGGACTGGGCCGAGGCGTTCGACGCGCCGGGGCCGGGCACCCCGCACAACGAGGGCCGCGAGCAGGTCTGGGAGGAGCTGGTCGCGATCCTCCTGGACAAGGTCGACGACGACGTCCCCGCCGAGCTGTTCGAGAGATCGTTGCGGCACGACGAGGAGCTCGTCACGGAGCTGCACCGCGCATGGCCGCTGCTGGAAGCCGCCGACCTGGTCTCCGACCTGTGGACGGTCCCCGCCTATCTGCGGATGTGCGCGCCCTGGCTCGACCGGGACGAGGTGCGCAAGCTGGGGCGCAAGGACGCGCCGCAGGCGTGGACGGTGTCCGATCTGCCGCTCCTGGACGCGGCACGGCAGCGGCTCGGCGACCCGGAGGCGGCCCGGCGCAAGCGGCGCCAGGCGGCCGTCCTGGAGGCGCAGCGCGAGCGGATGGCGCAGGTCGTCGACAACCTGATCGAGGCGGCGTCCGCCTCCGGCGCCGACGGGGACGAGGGCGAGGGCCTGGTGCGGATGCTGCGCGGCCAGGACGCGCGGGTCAGCCTGGTGGACGAGTCGGAGCTGCCGCCCGCCGACCCGGACCTGCTCGCGGGCCCCTTCGCGCACATCGTGGTGGACGAGGCGCAGGAACTGACCGACGCGGAGTGGCAGATGCTGCTGCTGCGCTGCCCGTCCCGGAGCTTCACGATCGTCGGGGACCGGGCGCAGGCCAGGCACGGCTTCACCGAGTCGTGGCGGGAACGTCTGGAGCGGGTCGGGCTCGACCGGGTCGAGATGGCGTCCCTGAGCATCAACTACCGCACGCCCGAAGAGGTCATGGCGGAGGCCGAGCCGGCCATCCGCGCCGTGCTCCCGGACGCCAACGTGCCGACGTCGATCCGCAGCAGCGGCATCCCGGTCGTGCACGGGTCCCTCGCGGAGCGCGACGCGGTCCTGGAGAGCTGGCTGGCCGCGCACGACGACGGGATCGCCTGCGTGATCGGTGACCCCTCGTTCCGGGCGACGCCCCGGGTCAGGTCGCTGCCGCCGGAGCTGACGAAGGGCCTCGAGTTCGACCTGGTCGTCCTCGTCGACCCGGAGGAGTTCGGCGAGGGCATCGAGGGGGCGGTCGACCGCTACGTCGCGATGACCCGCGCGACGCAGCGCCTGGTCGTCCTCACGAGCTCATGACCCGCCGCTGTTCCGCCCGCACTCCGGGCGGAACGCCTGGTGGCCGCCGCGCGCGTCAGGTGGTGGCCACCAGGAGGTCTTCCCCGGTGGACGGGTAGAGACCGTCGCTCCGGCCGCTGAAATAGCGCTCGGCGAGGGCGGTTCCCGGCACGTGCCTGGCGTCCGCGAACCCGGCCTCGTCGGCCAGGGCCAGCATCTCGGGCGGGCTGTAGGCGCTGCGGAACGGCGTCCCCTCGGCCCGCGTCAGCGGTCTGAACGCCTCGACCGCCGAGCGGTCGGCCGGCGCGATGAACGCGGGCGTCAGCAGGAACGTCATGGCGAACGTCGAGCCGGGCGCGAGACCGGCGGCCCGGCGCAGGGTCGCCGCGTTGGCGTCCTTGGTGAGGTACATGCTGACGCCGGTGCAGACGACGATGGCGGGCTCGCCGGGGTCGAATCCGGCCTCGGCGAGCCGCGCCCACCAGTCACCGCCCGCCTCGAAGTCGACCGGCACCAGGCGCAGCCAGTCGGGCACCCCGAGGCCGAGCTCGACCAGCCGCCGGCGCTTCCACTCCTGGGTGTCGGGGTGGTCGATCTCGAACATCCGCAAACGGGCCGCGATGTCGGGCCTGCGCTGGGCGAACGTGTCGAGCCCCGCACCCAGTACGACGTACTGGCCGACGCCCCGGCCGCTCTCCTCGGCGACGAGGTCCTCGATGAACCGCGCACGCCCCACGATGGCCGCCCGGAACCCGCTGGTGTCGCCCGGATCCATGTCGGGCCGCTGCCGCCACCCCGCGTCGGGCGCCGCGAGCCGCAGTCCGACCTCGTCCCGGAACACGTGGGGAGGCGCGTCGATCTGCACGTGCATCGCCCGCCAGAGCGCGACCCGCACCGCGGTGCTGTCCGGCACCTGCCCCTGCACGTCACTCACGGTGCTCCCTTCGTCGCTTTCGGTTCCGCGCGAGCCTAGGGGAGTGACTGCGGCGGCGTGCCGTTATGCGGTGTGCAGCAGCTGGACGAGGTTGCCGCAGGTGTCGTCGAGGACCGCGGTGGTGACGCCGCCCATGGCCAGCGGCTCCTGGGTGAACCGCACGCCCTGCGCGCGCAGCCGGTCGAACTCGGCGGGGACGTCGTCGACGGCGAAGGCGGCGAGCGGGATGCCGTCCTCGGCGAGGCCCTCCCGGTAGGCCCTGACCACGGGGTGCTCCGCGGGTTCGAGGAGCAGTTCGGTGCCGTCGGGGGCCTCCGGGGAGACCACGGTCAGCCAGCGGTTCTCCCCGAGCGGTACGTCGTGCTTCTTCACGAAGCCGAGCACGTCGGTGTAGAAGCGCAGGGCCTTCTCCTGGTCGTCGACGAAGACGCTGGTCCGGTGGATCTTCATGGGGTGCTCTCCGGGGTGTGGGGCCTGATCCACCGGGTCGCGATGCGCTCGAGGGGTTCGGTGTTCAGGTCGTGGAACTTGTAGCGGCCCTGGCGGCGCGTGCGGAGCAGGTCCGCGGCTTCCAGTACGGCCAGGTGCTGGCTGATCGCCTGCCGGGTCAGCCCCAGGTCGTGCTTGGTGGCGAGCCTGGCGCATATCTCGAACAGGGTCTGGCCGTCCCGGTCCACCAGCTCGTCGAGGATGAGCCGGCGGGTGGGGTCGGCCAGGGCCTTGAAGACATCCTCTGCCATGCCTCCACGATAGGCAAGCGGTGACTTGCCTATCAAGTCGGGTGGCTCGCGGCGGGGTGTGCGGCCCGGACGAATCCGGCCACTTCGTCGGGGCGGGCCTGTGAAGCACTCGTGAATACCCTGTGGAAGCAGAGCCCTTGGTGCCGCTTATGCTGCACCGGACGATCACGCGGACCAGGGGAGGGCGCGGCATGCTCGGCAAGCTGTTCGGCAGGGGCGGGGAGAGACCGGGGGCGGACCCTTTCGCCCTTCCGGTTCCGCGCAGGCGGAAGAACGGGACGTACACGCTGCGCGCGCTCGGGGACGCGCGGGTGCTCGCGCTCGTGGAGGCGGCCACCGCGGGGGACTGGGCGGCGGTCAAGGCGGCCCTTGCCCCCTTCGACCTGGGACGTGACCACGCCGTCCTGGGGGAGATCGCCGACGTGGACGGCGTGCAGGAGTGGATCGGGCGGGCCGTCCAGGAGGACGCGGAGCACCGGGCCACCGCGCTGTTGATCTCCGGGGCGCGGCACATCACTTGGGGCTGGGAGGCCCGCACCTCGGCCCGTGCCTCGCACGTCACGCGGGAGCAGTGGCAGATCTTCTACGAGCGCCTGACGATCGCCGAGGAACAGCTCCTGGAGGCCGCCGAGTTGCGGCCGGAGTGGGTCACGCCGTGGCGCCGCCTCCTCACCTCCGGCCGCGGCATGTCGGTGGGCACCGACGTCAGCGAGGCCCGGCTCCACGCGGCCCTGCGTCGCGACCCGCTGGACCTGGAGACCCACCTCGAATGGCTGTCGCGGCTCCAGCCGCGGTGGTCGGGCGAGCCGGGCCAGGCCCTGGCGTTCGCCCGCGACGCGCTCGCGCACGTCCCGCAAGGGCACCGGCTCGGCTGTGTGATCGCCATGGCGCACATCGAGGAGTGGGTCGAGTCCGACCGCGGTGACTGCCTCCAGGAGCCGCAGATCCAGGCCGAGTTGCGCAAGGCGGCCGATCACAGCATCCTCCACCCCGCCTATCAGCGGCGGCCGGGCTGGCAGCAGGACTTCCACCTCTTCGCCATGGCCCTCTCGCTGGCCGACGAGCGGCACACGGTCCAGCGCGTCGTTCAGACGCTCGACGGCGCCTACACCAGCTGGCCCTGGGAGTACTTCGCGGAGCCGGAGAAGCAGTTCGCGGGACTGCACCGCCGCGCCGGCTGAGCACGCGGCCCACGTCGACACCCGCGCCCCGCGTGTTCCGTGTTCCGTGGCCCGCGGTCTGCGACCCGCCAGTTCCGTGACCCGCGCCCCGTGATCCGCGCACGCCGGGCCCCGCCCCCGGCCCCGCCCGCCATCCCTCGTCCCTCACACCACCGGACTGCCCGATGACTCTGCCCGACACCGCAGCCACCCCGGCCGGCGCCGACCGCACCTTCCAGGTGGATCTGCGCGGCCTCGTCGACCTCCTCTCCCACCACCTCTACTCCAGCCCCCGCGTCTATCTGCGCGAACTCCTGCAGAACGCGGTGGACGCGCTGACCGCCCGCCGCAACCTCGAACCGGACGCGCCCGCCGACGCGTTCGGCATCCGGCTGTACGCCGACGGCGCGGTGGTCCGCGTCGAGGACGACGGCGTCGGTCTCACCGAGGCCGACGTGCACGCCTTCCTCGCCACGATCGGCCGCAGCAGCAAGCGCGCCGAGCAGGTGGCCGAGCAACGGGCCGACTTCATCGGCCAGTTCGGCATCGGACTGCTCTCCTGCTTCCTGGTCGCCGACGAGATCCACGTCCTGAGCCGCTCCGCCCGTACGCCCGACGCGCCCGCCGTCGAGTGGCGGGGGCGCGGCGACGGCAGCTACACCGTCCGCGCCCTGCCCGCCGCCGCCCGCCCCCGGCCCGGCACGACCGTCACCCTCACACCGCGTGCCGACGCGGGCGAGTGGACCCGGTCAGGTCAAGTGCTCGCCCTGGCGCGGCACTTCGGGTCCCTGCTGCGCCACCCGGTCTCCTTCGACGACGGCTCGGGCGGGCCGGAAGCGCCGGTCAATCCCGAGCCGGCCCCCTGGGCACGTACGTATCCGACGCCGGGGGCACGGGCGCGTGCGCTCGCCGCGTACGGCGAGGACGTCTTCGGGTTCAAGCCCCTGGACACCATCGAGCTCGACCTGTCCGCGGTGGGGCTCAAGGGCATCGCGTGCGTGCTGCCCGATGCGGTGCCCGCCGGGCGCCGCCACGGCCATCGCGTGCACGTCAAGGGCATGCTGCTGTCCGAGCGGGCCGAGACGATCCTGCCCGAGTGGGCGTTCTTCGTCCGCTGCGTCGTCGACGCCGAGAGTCTGCGGCCGACGGCGTCGCGTGAGTCCCTGTACGAGGACGACACCCTCGCCGCCGTCCGTGACGCCCTCGCCGAGCGGCTGCGCGCATGGATCGCGCGGGCCGCCGCCAGCGACCCGGAGCTGCTCGGCCGCTTCCTCCAGGCCCACCACCTGGCCGTGAAGTCCCTCGCGGTGCACGACGACGAGATCCTGCGGATGCTGCTGCCCTGGCTGCCGTTCGAGACCACCGACGGGCACACCACCCTCGACGAATTCGCGCGCACCCACCGCACCGTCCTCGTGACGTCGAGCGTCGAGGAGTTCCGGCAGGTCGCCGCGATCGCGTCCGCCGCCGGCCTCGGCGTCGTCAACGGCGGCTACACGTACGACCGCGAACTCGTCCACCGGCTGCCCGAGATCAGGCCCGAGGCCAACGTCGCCGACCTCGACCCGGCGACCCTCACCGCCCACCTCGACCCCGTCGACCGCGAGACGGAGCTGGCCGCCACCGCCTATCTCGCGCGGGCCCGCGACGCGCTCGCCGTCTTCGACTGCGACGTGGCACTGCGCGCCTTCCAGCCCGCCTCCGCGCCCGCCCTGCTCGTCGACAGCCGCGAGGCACGGCACGAGCGCTCCCGCGCCCAGCTCGCCCGTGAGCAGGAAGGTGGCCTGTGGGGCGACATCCTGGGCGCACTGCGCCAGGAGGCACCGCGCGCCCAGCTGATCCTCAACCAGCTCAACCCGCTGGTCCGCACCGCCGTCGCCATCGACGAACCCGAACTGGCGCGCACCAGCGCCGAGGCCCTCTACGGACAGGCCGTGCTGCTGTCCCGGCGTCCGCTGCGGCCCGCCGAGTCGAGCCTCATCAACCGCTCCTTCCTCGACCTCCTCGCCCACGCCCTCCGCAAGGACAGCTGACGATGCCGACCGCACCCCACCCGCAGAACACGGACGAGCTGTACCAGGCGCTCCGGGAGAACGACCGGCGTCCCTACGGCCGCCCCCGCACCGTCACCGCCGAGGAACTCGTCGAGGCCGCCGAGCAGTTCGCCGAGCCCGCCCCGCTCATCGAAGCGCTCCTGGAACTCCAGGAGGCGTACACCTACGGCTCAGAGCCCCGCAAGTCGCCCGTCGTCATCGCCCGGCTGCTCACGCTCTTCGACGAGCAGCCCGACGCCTTCGACGAGCGCACGCGCTCCGTGCTCTTCTGGCGCTTCAAGTGGGTGGCGGGCGCCCTGCGCGCGCTGCCCGAGATACCGCTGACCAGCCTGCACCAGTGGCTGCAGGAGATGCGCGACCGGTACGAGAAGGCCGGGCTCGGCCTCCAGCCGTACTACGGCCAGGCGTACCAGCTCGCCGCCCACGTCGGCGAGGACACCGTGCTCGCCTACGAGTTGTGGACCGGCCGCACCCGTACCCCGCTCAGCGACTGCGAGGCCTGCGAGATCTGCCAGCGCGCCCGCTACCACCTCGCGGCGGGCGACGACGAACGGGCGCTGAGCACCTGGGAGGCCGTCCTGTCGGGGAAGGAGTCCTGCCAGGAGGAACCGGCCCGCTCGGTGTCGTACGCGCTGCTGCCCCTGCTGCGCACCGGGCGCACCGAACGGGCCCGCGCGCTGCACCTCGCCGGGTATCGCGGCTGCCGGCGCAACCCCTCGATGTCCGGGGAGGTCGGCCGCCACCTGGAGTTCTGCGCGCTGACCGGCAACGAGGCGCGCGGCCTGGAACTGCTCGCCGAGAACCGGAGCCTGTTCGACGAGGTCGACTCGCCGCTCGAACTCCTCGACTTCCTCACCGGCGTGGAGGTCCTGCTGCGCCGCGTCGAGCTGCTCGGCCACGGCGATGTGCCCGCCGCCGGGTTCACCGGCCGCGCCTGGACGGCGGCCGCCCTCGGCGCCGAGGTGCGGGCCCGCGCCGACGACCTCGCCGCCCGCTTCGACGCGCGCAACGGCACGACGGCCCTGACGGACCGTCGCCGGACACGTCTGGACCGGGCCCCGCTCCTGGACGCGCTGGAACTGACCCTGCGCGCCCGCACCCTGGACGACGTGGCGCCCGCCGCCCCGCTCGCCGCTCCCACCACGCGGGCGACCGAGCCCCCGCCCGATTCGTTGCCCGAACTCATCCTCCGGGCACGGCAGTTGCACGATCTGGGCCATCCGGACGCGGACGCGTGCTGGGACCGGCTGCGCGCGCTCGTCGCCGCCCGTGACTACGTCCACCCCGACGACCCCGAGGTCGGCCCGCTCGTACGGCTGCGCGCGGACCTGCTCGCGGACGAGGCGAGGCGGGCGGACGAGAAGGACGAACACGCCGTCGCCGTGCCCCTCTACGAGGAGGCGGCGGGCCTGTACGACGACGCCGACGCGCCGGGGGAGGCGGCGATCGTCCGGGCCTTCGCGCTGCTCGCCGCGGTGGAGGCAGCAGCGGCGGACGCGGCCGACGGGCCCGAGGCCCGGGTCGACGCGCTCACCGCGGCCCACGCGTCCCTCGTCCGGTTGCACGAGGAGACGCCCGGTCTCACCCCGCACCAGGAAGGCCGCCTGCTGCGGCTGCGGGCGACCGCGCGCGGTCTGCGGCTCCAGACGTCGGGGAGCGAGGAACACGTCGCACCGGCCTTCGCCGAGGCGGAGCTGCTGCGCACGTTCGCCACCCGGCACGACCTCGCGGGGCACCTCTCCGGCGCGCTGTTGCTGCGCGTCAGCACGCACGCCCTCGCCGGTGACCTGCCCGCCGCGGTCGCCGAGGCCGACGCACTCCTCCAGCGGCTGACGGCCCACGGCCCGGCCTGGCACGTGCCGCGGACCCTCGGGCTGCGCGGCCGGCTCCGGATCGGTCTCCAGGACGCGGAGGCCGCGCACGCCGACCTGACGGAGGGGCTCCGCCTCGCCGCCGACTGGCCCGGCGACATCCGCAACTCCTCCCGTATCCACGGCGACCTGGCCGAGGTGTGCATGCGGCTCGGCCGGCCCGACGAGGCACTGCGGCACCTGACGCGCTCCGCGGAACTCGACCTGCGCCGTGGCAGCAGGATCGAGGCGTTCTGCACGTACAGCAACGCCGCCCGGCTCAGCCTCGATCTGGGCCGTGTCGAGGACTGCATCGCCCTGCTCGACTCCGTACTCGCCGAACCCGACGTCCGTACGGGGGAGTTGGACGACCGGCTCGCCGCGCAGCTGCGTCTGACCCGGGCCCGCGCGCTGCACGCGGGGGAGGACCTCAAGGCGGCCACGGCGGAGTTCGTCGCCCTCGCCGCCGAGTCGGCAGGCTGGGCCGACGACCCGGGGAGCCACGCCATGATCGCGGGGGAGACGGCCGTACTCCTCGCCGAATCGGGCGAGTTCGGCCGGGCCCGGGAGGCCGCGGACCAGGCGCTCGCCGCGCACGCCCGGGACCCGCGCCCCGAGCAGCTCAGCAACAACCTGCGGGAACTCGCCCGCCTGCACGCCAAGGAGCAGGGCTCCGACGGCCTTGACCCGGCCCTCGCCTATCTCGCCCTCGCCGCCCGGGTCGCCGACGAGGCCCGCGCGACCGCCTTCGAGCCCGAGGGGCGCTCCCTGGAGACCGCCCTGGCCTACGAGCACGGCCGCGTCTACACCTACGCGGAGCGGTACGAGGAGGCCCTGGTCGCCCTGGCGGAGGCGGCCGGCCTGGTCGGCGAACCTGGCGAGGACGAGGACCGCGCCGGGGAGTGGGCGGAGTGCGTGCGCCTCTCGGCCGCCGTGGAGGGCTTCTACCTGGAACGCCCCGCAGCCGCCCTGGCCCGCGTGGACGCGGCGCTCGCCCGCCTGAGCGCCCTGGGCCACACGGCGCTCCTGGAAGAGCTGACCTCGTTGGCGGCACAGCTGCGCGACTAGGAGCGGAGGACCACCTACGAGGGACCGCCCACGAGGGACCGCCCACGAGGCTCACGGCACGGCGGGTGCCAGGCGCTTGACCTCGCGGAGCGTCGGGGCGGTCTCGATGCCCTGGATGCCGGGGAGCCCGCCGATGTGGCGGTCCACGTAGTCGTAGAGATCGCCGGGGCCGCGGAAGATGCCGCTGGCGACGAGGTTGGACGCGCCCGTGATCGCGGCGGCGAAGGCGATCTGCGGATGCGTGGCGAGGGCCTCGCCGACCGTGCGCAGGTGCTTGGGCATCACGTTCAGCCAGATCCGCGTCGCCATGTGGAAGCCGAGGAGCTGCGGGTCGAAGTCGACGGCGAACACGAGGGCGCCCTCGCCGCGCAGCCGGTCCAGATGGCGCTGCACGCTGGAGGGCGACCGGCCGGTGGCCGCGGCGAGTTCGGGCAGCGTGGCCCGGCCGTCCTTGGCGAGCTCGGTGAACAGGACGCGGTCGGTGGCGTCGAGGGAGAGCGGCGGGGCTTGGCCCGCGCCGGAATCCACCGCGGGCGTGAGGTCGTGGGGCCCGAATCGGGTGGCGTGCCAGGTGCTGGTGGCGCCGACGAAGATCCGCATCATGCAGTGGGCGCTGACCGAGACGACCTGTGGGGTGCGCGGGAGCCGGTCGAGGAGCAGCGCGTTGCGCTCGTCGGCGTTCCGCGCGTTGAGCGCGCAGTACAGCTCGGTGCCGCCCGACGCGAGGGTGACCCAGCTGGTGTCCGGCCTGCGGGCGAGGGCATCGGCGATGGTGCCCGCCGCGTCCGGCGTGCAGTGCAGCCGCAGCAGCCAGCGGGTCAGGCCGAGGCGGGACACCACGGGCTGCCCGACGATGCGCAGTCCTCGCGGCCGCATCCGCTGGAAGCGCCGGGCGACCGTGCGCTCCGAGACGTCCAGGTCGCGCGCGATGCGGCTGAAGGGGGCCCGGCCGTCCAGCTGAAGCGCCTGGAGCAGGCGCTGGTCGAGCTCGTCGAGACTGTCGTGATCCACCGCTGAACGTCCCTTCGGTGCCGGATCCTTCCGCCGTCCAGGGTATGGCTTGGGGCCGTGCGGTTCCGGCCCCGATGGTGGCGCGGTCAGAGTCCGCCCTGCCGAAAGAGTGGGAACACCATGCGTATCTGGGGGCCGTTGGCCGCCATCTGTCTGGGCACGTTCATGCTGCTCGTGGACGTCACCATCGTTCTGGTCGCGCTGCCGGCCATGTCGGATTCACTCGGATCCTCGCTGTCCCAGCTCCAGTGGGTCGCCGACGGCTACGCGCTCGCCGTGGCCGCCGCGCTCCTGGGCGCGGGGATGCTCGCGGATCTGCACGGCAGGCGCCGGATGTACGTCGGCGGGCTGATCGTCTTCGCCCTCGCCTCCGTCGCCTGCGCCCTCTCGCCGAACATGCCGGTCCTCATCGGCGCCCGCGTCGTACAAGGCCTGGGCGCCGCGGCGATGTTCACCACCACGCTGTCCCTGATCAGCACCCTGTACACGGGCCGCAGGCTGGGACTCGCCTTCGGCGCCTGGGCGGCGGTCGCCGCCAGCGCCTCCGCACTGGGCCCTGTCCTCGGCGGACTGCTCACCCAGGCCCTCGACTGGCGGTGGATCTTCTTCGTCAACGTGCCCGTCACGGTCCTCGCCCTGGCGCTGACCTTCCGGTACGTCCCGCGCTCCCAGCCAGGGACGCGGGACGCCGCACGGCGTCTGGACGTCCCCGGCGTGCTGTTGTTCGCACTCGGCGCGGGCGGCTTCGTCCATGCTCTGACCGAGGCGCACGCCCAAGGGTGGGCGTCGGCCGCCACGCTCGTACCGCTCGGCGTCGCGCTGGCCGCGTTCACGGCCTTCGTCCGCGTCCAGCTCCGTGGCACGCATCCCCTGCTCGACCTGTCGCTGTTCCGCAGGCCCGCGTTCACCGCGGCGATGATCACCATCGCGGTGGGGGAGGGCGCCGTGTACGGGATCCTGCCCTACACCTCGCTGTGGCTGCAGTCCGTCCAGCACCTCTCGCCGATCGGCGCCGGCCTCGTCGTCCTGCCGCACGCGGCGGCCGCGGCGCTGGTGGCGCTGGTGTGCGGCCGGTGGATGCCCAAGCCGTCACCGCGCGTCGGCGCCTGTCTCGGCCTGCTGCTCGCCGGGCTCGGCGTGGGTGCGGAGGGCTTCCTCCGCCCTGACTCGGGCTGGCCCGTCCTGGTGGGCGGCCTCGCCCTGAGCGGGGTCGGCATGGGCCTGGTCTTCCAGGTCGCCGCCTCCCTCGCGCTCGGCTCGGTGCCGCCGGAGCGCGCGGGCATGGCGAGCGGCGCGTACAGCACCTTCGAACAGCTCGGGTACGCCTTCGGAGTCGCCGTCTTCGGCACCCTGGCCGTCTCCGCCATGAGGGTCTCCCTCGACGGCGAGGTCACCGACGCCTCAGGCACCGCGCAGACCCTCTCCGGCGGCGGCGCCGACACCCTCCTCGCGGCGGTCCCCGGCGAGCTGCGCCCCGGCCTCGACCACACCCTGCACGCGGCCTTCGCCACCGGGCACAACACCCTGGCCCTCACCGCGGGCGCACTGTGTTCGGCGGGTGCCGGGCTCGTCGTGTGGTTGACCAGAGCTCCGCGCGACGAGGGAACCGGCCACGCCCGTGCGGACGCCGCCACCGAGGACAGCGCCGCGGGCGTCGGCACCCACTGACCGGCGTACGGGCCCCGCCCGCGACCGGGCGGGGCCCACGCGTCACTTGCGCCAGAACAGGTGGTGCGTCACCGCCCCGCTCGGGCTGGGCACCACGTCCAGGTGGAACCGGTCGAGCAGCTCGTCGGGAGACTCCCAGAGCCGTGAGCCGGCGCCGATCTTCGTCGAGGACACCGCCACATGCAGGGTGTCGACCAGATCCGCGTCGAGGAACTGCCGGATGACGCTCGCGCCGCCGCCGAGCCTGACGTCCTTGCCCTGCGCGGCCTCGCGCGCCCTTTCGAGGACCGCGGCCGGTTCGTCGTCCACGAAGTGGAACGTCGTGTCGGACAGCGAGAACGACGGGCGGAGGTGATGCGTCATCACGAACACCGGTGTGTGGAAAGGCGGTTCGTCGCCCCACCAGCCCTGCCACTCGTGGTCCTGCCAAGGCCCGCGCTGCGGACTGAACTTGTTGCGCCCCATGATCTCGGCGCCGATGTTGTTCCGGAAGTCCCGCGTGAGGTAGTCGTCCAGACCGTGGCTGCCGCCCGGGTCGGTGCGGTTGGGCCAGCTGGCCGTCGCCCCGGCCCAGGCGAACATGGCGCCGGGATCGGCGTCACCGAAGGGCCTCTCCAGGCTCTGGTGCTCGCCCGCACCGAACCCGTCCTGCGAGACGTTGAAATTCTGCACTCGTAGCAGCTGAGCCACGTGCTTCCTCCTGTACCGGTGGCGCCAGTGTCGGCGTAACGCTATGACCGCAGGGGCCGGGCGAACTCATCGGCGCGGCGAGAACCCGTTCCGCGTCCCCGGGTGAGCCCGGTCGCCGTGACCGAGCCTTTCGAGCCGTTCGGCGGCCGCCGGGATTGACACCGTACGACGGGTCCTGTGTGATCGCGCCCGCTCCGGCCAGTCGATCACCCCCAGGGCCCGGAGCCTCCCCGCCGCACCGACAGCCAGCCCCCAGACGCAGCGCGCTGCGCCCTACCAGGAGGTCACGTTGAGCGAGCAGTCCCCCGAGCGGTCTCCCGAGCAATCCCCCACCCGCCGAGGCGTCCTGCGAGCCGTCGGCGGGCTCTCCGCCACCCTCGCGCTCGGCGGCGCGGGCGTCGTCGCATCGGCGTCGTCGGCGAGCGCGGCCGACGACGGCTTCGGCCTGCGGATCGTGGACCGCAAAGAGAACGATCCCCGCATGTGGTACTACCGCTTCGCGACCGACGCGATCGGCTGGAACCCCGGCGTCAACGTCCTGCTGCCCGACGACTACCACAGCAGCGGGCGCACCTACCCGGTCCTCTACCTCTTCCACGGCGGCGGCACCGACCAGGACTTCATCACCTTCGACCGGCTCGGCATCCGCGCCTGGACCGCGGGCAAGCCCATCATCGTCGTGATGCCCGACGGCGGTCACGCGGGCTGGTACTCCAACCCGGTCACCACCAACGTCGGCCACCGCGACTGGGAGACCTTCCACATCGACCAGCTGCTGCGCTGGGTCGAGGCGAACTTCCGTACCTACGCCGAGTACGACGGACGCGCCGTCTCCGGCTTCTCGATGGGCGGCTTCGGCGCACTGAAGTACGCGGCCAAGTACTACGGCCACTTCGCCTCGGTGAGCGCCCACTCGGGACCCGCGAGCATGCGGCGCGACGGCGGGCTCGTCACCCACTGGGCCAACGCGACATCGGCGGCCCTGGACCTGGGCGGCGGGACGGTCTACGGAGTGCCGTGGGACGAGGCCCGGGTCAACGCCGACAACCCGGTCCAGCGCGTCGAGAGCTACCGGAACAAGCGGATCTTCCTCGTCGCGGGCACCAGCCCCGACCCGATCAACTGGTTCGACACGGCCAACGAGACCCAAGTGCTCGCGGGGCAAAGGGAGTTCCGCGGACTCCTCGGCGACGCGGGCATCCCGCACGAGTGGTACGAGGAGCCGGGCGGCCACTTCGTGCGCGAACACCTCTTCCGGCGGGACCTCGACGGCATCATCGGGCGGCTGCGCCCCGCCTGAGGGCGCCGGCCGGGGACGGCGGGAAAGTAGCGGTGTACTGCAACCATTGGTGCGTGTGGTGCGTCAGTTCGGGCAGTCGGAGTTAAGCGGCGGTGAACTCCGCCCGGCATCCGGGGGGATGGGAGGCGCCGATGTGCGCAGCTCCTCCCGGAGTACTGACCGACCGACCGATGACGCAAGAGCCACAGGAACCAAGGGAAGCCACATGTCGCGAGCATCTCGCAGCGCCCGTCTCACCACGCCCCTGATCGCAGCCTCCTTGCTGACGGGCGGACTCACGATCTGGTCGCTCGGGCTCGACCAGGCCCACGCCGCCACCCCCGCGGCGGGCGACGGCAGCCGGGCGGCCGCCGCCAAGGCGTCCGACGACTTCAACGGCGACGGCTACGCCGACCTCGTCGTCGGCGCCCCCGGCGGCACGATCTCCGGCCAGAAGAAGGCCGGGTACGTCGCGGTCACCTATGGTTCCAAGGAGGGCCTGAAGCCGGCCAACAAGCAGGTCATCAGCCGGTCGACCGCGGGCGTGCCCGGCGCGGCCGCCGCCAAGCAGGAGTTCGGCAAGTCCGTGACCAAGGGCGACCTGGACGGTGACGGCTTCACCGACCTCGTCATCGGCGCCGACGGCGACGGTTATGACGGCAACGGCGCCGACGCGGGCGCCGTGATCCTGTGGGGCTCCGCGTCCGGCCTCACCGGCGGCACGAAGATAGCCACGTTCGGATTCGCCCCGCAGGCAGGGGACTTCGACGGCGACGGCAAGACCGACCTGGCCCTCTTCGCCAAGCAGGGCTCCCACGGCGACGACCCGGTCGGCCAGAACGCCCGCCTCTGGAAGGGCCCCATCGCCCGCACCGGCACCCCCGCGGGCACGGGCGACTTCATGGACAAGTCGGAGTGGTGGAGCTACGAGACCGACGACCGCCCCGACCTCGGCTGCGCGGACCGTCCCCAGACCTGCGTCGACGGACCGCAGTCCGTGATGGGCCCGGTCGTGCCGCAGGCCGTGGGCGACCTCAACGGCGACGGCCGCTCCGACCTCGCCCTCAACCAGTACAACGGCGACGGCCAGTGGCAGAACCAGGTCCTGTACGGCAGCCCCACCGGGTTCAAGCGGGGCTGGGCGCCCGGCTACGAGGGTGCGCTCGCCGTCGGTGACGTCAACGGCGACCACTACGACGACCTGGTGGCGGGCACCAGCAACGACGACGCCAAGGCCAAGGTCGCGTTCGGTTCCAAGGACGGCCTCAAGACGGACGGCGTCCAGTCCTTCGACCAGGACCTGCCCGGCGTGCCCGGCGCCGAGGAGGAGGGCGACGAGTTCGGCGCCTCCGTGGCCGTGGGCGACGTGGACGGCGACGGGTTCGCCGACGTCGCGCTCGGCACCCCCGGCGAGGACGTCCGTGACCTCGCCGACGCCGGCTCCGTCGTCCTCGTCCGCGGCAGCGCCTCCGGCGTGACCGGCACCGGCTCGCAGGCCTTCCACCAGGACACCGCGGGCGTGCCCGGCGCCGCCGAGCAGGGCGACCGGTTCGGCGAGGCCACGGCGCTGCTCGACGTCAACGGCGACGGCCACCGTGACCTCGCGGCCTCCGCCGCCCACGAGAACGCCGACATCGGTGCCGTCTGGGCCCTGCCCGGCACGGCCACGGGCCTGACCGCCACGAACTCCGTCGCGATGGCACCGAAGGATCTCGGTGCCCCGGACGTCGCCGCTCTCTTCGGCAGCGCGCTGCGCTGAGGCCCGGCCGCGGAGCTGGAACACTGGCCGCATGACCACGCCGAACCAGCTCCGCAAGGCCGCGCTCGCCCTCCCGGAGACCGTGGAGGGCGCCCGGGGCGGCGAGATCTCCTTCGCCGTACGCGGCAAGCGGTTCGCGGCCCTGGCGAAGGACGGCGTCGTACAGCTGAGGCTGGCGGACGCGGAGGCCGCCTCCGCCGTGGCGGCGCACCCGACAGCTCCACGGCGTAGGCCCCAAGGCGGTGCGGATCCTCTCGGCGGAACTGGAGCTGCGGGGCCTCTCCCTGCGCGGCTGAGGCGTCCCTCCTCTGGTCAACTCGCCTTCCTGGCCCCACAATCCTCCCGTACTCGTGCGTAGCCATGAATCTCGCGCCGTGGGAGGCACCGTGCCGATGGTCAAGCGAGCCCGCGGGCTCGTCCTGTTGCTCGCCGCACTGCTGACGTCCGCCGCGGCGTCGGCCGCCACCCCGGCATCGGCGTCGGCGGGCGCGGCCCCGCGCGCCGCGCACACGCCGGTCGTCTTCGTCCACGGCTACAACGCGGACCCGGGCGTGTGGGGATCGCTGCGCGAGGACCTGAAGGCGTCCGGCTACGCCGACGACGAGCTGTACTCCTGGGGCTACGACACCAGCAAGTCCGTGAACGAGACGCTCTCCGGGCAGCTCGCCGACTACGTGGCCGACGTGCGGGCCCGCACGGGCGCCGCACGCGTCGACCTGGTGGCGCACTCCTTCGGCAGCCTCGTCACGCGCTGGTACGTGAAGTTCGGCGGCGGTGGCTCCACCGTCGACCACTGGGTCTCGCTCGCCGGACCCAACCACGGCACGAGCACCGCCTGGGCCTGCGCCCTGTGGTCACAGGCCTGCCGCGACATGACGCCCGGTTCGTACGTGGTGGACGGCCTCGCGGAGGGCGACGAGACGCCGGGCACGGTGTCCTACGCGACGTGGTGGTCGAACTGCGACGAGGTGATCAACCCGGACGACAGCGTCCCGCTGAACGGCGCGGCGAACCACGCGGCGGGCTGCCTGGCCCACAACGACCTGCTCTCCGACGACGGGGTCTCCCAAGGGGTGCGCGCCTTCCTCGCCGGATGAGCCGGTCGCGCCGCCTGACCGGCCCAGCCGGTGTGCCCTCTACAAGTCGGTGGCGATGATCTTCTCGATGTTCCGTTCCGCGAGCGCGGTGATGGTGACGAACGGATTGACGCTGGTGTTGCCGGGGATCAGCGCGCCGTCGATGACGTAGAGCCCCGCATGGCCGTGCAGGCGGCCGTAGTTGTCGGTGGCCTTGTTCAGCACGGCGCCGCCCAGCGGGTGGTACGTCAGGTGGTCGCCCCAGATCTTGTAGGTGCCGAAGAGGTCGGTCCGGTAGATCGTCCCCTCCTTGGAGTTGATCTTGTCGAAGATCGTCTTGGCGGCGTCGATGGAGGTCTGCTTCCAGGCGGTCTGCCAGTTCAGGTCGACCCGCCCGGCCCCGGCGTTCCAGGAGAACTCGGCGCGGTGCGGGGTCTTGGTGATCGACAGGTAGAACGAGGCGTACGTCTCGATCCCGGTCGGCAGCGGGGCCACCTCCGCGAACGCGCCGCCCGCCGCCCAGTTGTCGATGCCGCCGCACGGGATGGACGACTGGACCTTGCCGGTCGGGTCCCACAGGTGGTTGGCGCGGCCGCACATGACGTTGCCGTTGTCGCCCCAGCCCTTGCCGATCTCGCCGTTCAGGCCGGGCAGCGCTCCGGTGGCCTTGAGCCTGGTGAGGAGCTTGCTGGTGCCGACGCTCCCGGCCGCGAAGAACACCTTGTCCGCGGTGACGCTCTTGGTGGCCGTGGCGTCGCCGTTGGTGTTGAGCTGGTCGATGACGACCGTGTAGCCGCCGCCGGACGCGGGGGAGACCGAAGTGACCTTGTGCAGCGGGGAGATGGTGACCCGCCCGGTGGCCCTGGCCTGGGCGAGGTAGGTCTTCTGGAGCGACTTCTTGCCGTAGTTGTTCCCGTAGAGGATCTCGCCGTCCAGCGCCGACTTGGGCGCGGTGCCCGCGGCCTCCTGCTTCATGTAGTCCCAGTCGTAGACGTCGGGCACGAAGACGAAGGGGAATCCCGAGCGCTGGGCGTGCTTCCTGCCGACCCGGGCGTACTGGTAGCAGTCGACGGAGTCGAACCAGGCGGGGTCGACGGTGGCGACGCCGAGCCCGGAGTTGGCGCGCGGGTAGTAGACGCCGTACATCTCGTCGGCGTTCACGGACGGCAGGACCGCGCCGAAGTTCTCCCGCTTGGGCGTGACGGCCATGCCGCCGTTGACCAGGGAGCCGCCGCCGACGCCACGGCCCTGGTAGACGATGATGCCGCCCATCTCCTCGGCGTCCAGGATCCCGGTGTAGCGGGGGATGTCCTTGTCGATGGGGAAGCCGAGGAAGTTGCTGAGGGGCTGCTTCGTACGGGTGCGCAGCCAGTACGAGCGCTGGTCGGGCTTGGTGGTGTTGGCGAAGATCTTGCCGTCGGGCCCCGGGGTGTCCCAGGCCATGCCCATCTCGACCATGTGGACGTCGACGCCGGCCTGGGCGAGGCGGAGGGCGGCGACGGACCCGCCGTACCCGGTGCCGATCACCAGGGCGGGTACGCGCGCGGCGTCGGCGATCGGCTTGGCCACCGCTGGCACGGCCTGCGCGGCAGAAGCGCGACCCGCGAGGATCGCGGCACCCAGAATAGAACTTGTTCCTGCTATGAATCTTCGACGTGACACACCATCAGAAGCGTGGTTGTACATGGCATTACCACTCATGTGATGTTCCTCACTCTAGACGGAATGGGAACGAGTTCTACTGCCGACCGGATGGGAAGTCACTGGATACCAAAAGGTAACTTGTACCTGATCTTTACGATCCGTCCCTTTTTGTCGATCGGGAGGGGAGTGCACGGTGGGAAAGGTGGGTATTGGACTAGACCCCTGAAGGGATATGTGCGTCCGCCAACCCGTCGGCATTCCGCGCGGCAGCCGCCCTCACCTGCGCGCATCCCGTACCCGGCCACGCCTGGTGACGGGTCACGCACGCGACGGCCTCTCGCCGCGCGTGACCTGCCGTGGTATAGACATGTGGAAGAAGTTCTCTCCCGGTCCGGACCACCGGACCCGCCGACAGGCGGCGTCACCGCCGGAAGGCCTGCCCCCGTGCACGATCCCGATCACACACCCCCTGCCGCGACAGTGCGGCACGCCCGCAGGGCGCCCCTGCTGCCGGGCGGCAGCGGCGGCGCCCGGCGCCTGCGGCGTGCGGGCATCGCGCGGGTGCTCGTCGCGGGATGCCTGGCCCGGGTCACGCTGCGCGGCGAGGTCACCGCACACCAGGCCGACTCGCTCGCGGCACAGCTGCACCGCCTGGTGCAGGACGGCTGCCGCCATCTGATCGTCGACCTGTCCGAGGTCACCTATCTCGCGCGGGACGGCGCCGGTGTCTTCTTCGGCGCGCTGCGGGCGCTCAAGGACGTCGAGGGGTCCCTGGTCATCCGCGGCGTCTGCCCCCGGTCGGCGGCCACGCTGCACTGTCTGGGCATGGGCCGGCTCATCGCGGCTCAGGACGCGTCGGTCACCTGACGGAGCGGGCGGCTCCCCGCGGGCACGACGCGCCCGCCGACCTCCGTCCATCCCCCGTCGCGGACCCGCGCCACGATCTCGGACCCCGCGCCCTGCCGTACGTGCACGGCGCGGCCCAGCTCGGCAGTGAGGAGCATCGCGGCCGAGCCGGTCGCCTCGTCCTCGGCGATCGCGTCCCCGCGGCGCGGAAAGCCACGGGCGCGGAGGGTGCCCGAGGCCTCGTCCTCCCAGGCCCACGCGTACAGCCAGCCCTCGCCCGGGGGCGGGGCGGGCAGCGCGTCGACCTCCGCCACGGAGGCGTACTGCCGCGTCCGCTTGCCCGAGACCCATTCCGCACGCCCGCGGATCCAGGTGAACTCGCCCTCGACCCAGGTCGCCACGTCACCGGCCGTGGTCCTCAGCACCTCCACGGGCCCGCCGTGCGCCCGCAGCACCGACGCGGCCCCGATCAGCGGGTAGCCCGCGAACGGCAGCCGGGTGCTGGGCGTGTAGATGTCGACCTCGCCCCGTGCGGCGTCGTCCACGAAAACGGTCTCGCTGAACCCCAGCCGCCGCGCCACCTCCTGGCGTTCCGTCACATCCCGGACCGCGTCGCCGTCGGCCACCACGCCCAGGGGGCTGCCACCGGTCCCGTCGGCACCCACGAACACACGCACCATCTCGACGTCGGTCATGCCAAGATCCAATCACAGGGGCCGAGACCGCCGAGGGCGAAGAACGCGCCGTACGGCCGGGTGCCGGGCCCTTGCCGAGTGGGGCATGCTGGAGGTACGCATCCTGGGCGGTGCGGAGGGAGGCCCGGTGGTAGGCCGTGGAATTCTCCTGGGCACTCACGCTGCCGCGTGAACAGATCAGTGTGCTGCTTGCGGGGCGGCTCGCCGGCGCCGCGGTCCTCGCCCTGGGCGTCGGCCCGTCGGCCGCGGAGACCATGCGGGAGAACGTGCAGGCGGCCGGCGGCTATCTGGTCACGCACAGCCACGCCCAGCGGACGGCCAGTACCTTCCCGGCTTCGATGGCCCTTGCCGGCCCGTGGTCTTCACCGCACCCCAGAGGGCTCACCACCATGGGTGGGGCAAGCACCGTCATCCACCGGCAGCCAGACCGGACAGCGCCACAGTGCGCCACAGGGCGGAGCACCCCATGCCTGACCAACCGGACAGCGGTCCCCATGAGGGCGGCGGTCACTACCCGAGCGGCCTTCTCGCCCAACGCCTGAACCTGATCTCCGACTTCGTCGACCAGGCGTGCACCGACTTCCAGCTCCATCCCGAGCAGTCCCGGCGGATGCTGTTGGTGTTCACCGCGGTCCTGGGCGGTCTCACCCAGGACCTGCGGTACCTCCTCACCCCGGAACTCGACGAGAAGGCCCGGCCGGAGATCGACGTCGCCGCGCAGGCCGACGGCCTCGTGCTCAGCGAGCAGGACCGGAACAGCTCGGCCCGGCTGCTCGCCGGAATCTGGGGCACCGGAGCCACCGAGGGCGTCAGCGCCGACAACTGGCAGACCTTCTCCCCGGGCCTGGCCTCCGCCTGTCTCCAGGTCGCCCGCCTCACCGGCAGGTACGTCCAGTGGAACCACGCCGCCCGCTAGGGATGTTCCTCCGTGGCCGGGGCCTCGCCCGCGATCAGCCGGTCCAGGTCGAGCACCGCGCCGAGTGCGCCCTTCAGCGCCCCGACCGACATGGCGTGCAGCTCGGCGCGGGTGAACGACTCGTTGGTCAGCCAGTCCACGCAGAGCACCCGGACGAAGACCAGCCAGCTGGTCAGCGCGGACGCGACCAGCTCGCGCGGTCCTTCGCCGAGCACGGTCGCGTCGAGGAGGCGGCGCCGCAGCTCCGCCAGTTCGCCCGTGATGATCGACTGGATGACGGGGTCGCCCGCGAGGACCCGGTTGGCCGCGAGCACCGTGTGCTTGTTGGCGGCGAAGTAGTCGAAGTGGGCGTCGAGCCCCGCCGACAGCTGGTCGAGGACGGGCGCGGACTGGTCGAGCTTCGTCACGGAGAGCAGCCGGTCCGCGGCCTGCCGGTAGACCGCGGCGAAGAGGGCGTGCTTGCTCGGGAAGTACTTGTAGAGCAACGCGCGTGAGACGCCCGCCCGTTCGGCGACCTCCTCCATGAACACCTCGTCGTACGGCTTCGCCGCGAACAGTCTCGCTCCGGTGTCGAGCAGTTCGCTGCGGCGCTCGGCGGGATCCAGTCTTCGGCGCGCGGTCATGGGCCCACCTTACTTGACACCTGTCCACTAGTGGCCCTAGCTTCCCGCTAGTGGACAGAGGTCTACTAGCGGACGGAAGGCGGGTCGCCCCATGGCCAGACTCCTCAAGTGGCTCTCGATGGCGATGGGTGTCGCCTGTGTGGCGATCGGCCTCTACCACGTCGTCCTCGGCATCGCCTCGGTGCCGGGGGAAGAGTCGGCGGGGGCGACCGTCGACAGCCGGGAGCGGTTCTACAACGCGATCTTCTTCGGCTTCGGGATCGCCTGGATCTGGGTGGCGCGCCAGTCGCCGATCCCCTCCGTCGTCGTGAGGTGGCTCGCCGGGATCTTCCTGCTCGGCGGCATCGGCCGGCTGCTCTCCGTCGCGGTGCACGGCTGGCCGCACTGGTTCCAGGTGCCCCTGACCGTCCTCGAAGTCGGACTGCCGCCCCTCTACTTCTGGCTGTCGACCGCCGACGAAAGGGCCGTGGCCGCGGGCCTGGCAGACTCGGCGGATGAACATCTGCCGGCCGACCTACCGTGAGCCCGCCCCCGAGACGTACGGACGCCTGCGTGTGCGGACCGCCGACCTCAGCCCTGCCCATTGGCTGAGCGAACACGGCCCGGGATGCGGCACGTTCGGCACGGTGACGGGCGTGGCGGCGGCCGGCTTCGCGGCGTACGCCCGGGTGTTGCACCCGGCGACGCTGGAGGAGCGTCCGGTGCGCTGGTCCACGGTGGCCGCCGCGTACGGACGCGAGACGGCGCCGGGTACCGATTGGTACGAGGTGGCGGGGCTCGACCGGGACTACCAGAACCTCTCCGAGTACGGCCTGCCCGGCGTCTGGGACGAGCACCCCTCGGAGGGGCCCCCCCGCCGGATGTGGCCCGCGCCCTCATCCCCGTACTGACCCGGCACACGGCGACCGCCGGCCACTGCTGGTTCGGCCTGTGGAGCGGCTACGGGCGCTGGGACTTCGACGGGGTGCCGGCCTTCGAGACGCCCGGCAGGGACGAGGTGCTGCTCGCGGGGCCGCTCACCGACGTCGTGTCTCCGCTGTCCCTCGACGAGTTCGCCGAGCTGCCGGACCTGTGGTGGCCGCAGGACCGGGCCTGGTGCGTGGGCGGGGACGTCGATCTGGTGAGCACCTACGTCGGCGGGTCCCCGGCGCTGATCGCGGAACTGCTCGCCTCCCCGGACCTGGAGGCGCACCGGGTGTCGCCCGGCGACGGCGTCGGCTGAAGCGGCCTTGTCCCCGTCGGGCACACGCGCGGCTCGCCGAGGACGGCGCCGGTCCTTCCGCTCCCGGCGCCGTGGGCGAGGCGGTTCACGGCATAGGATCGCCGGCCGACGGGGCCGGGCCGATGCCGGATGTGGGACGGTGGCGCGAGTCGGATTCCGGACCTGCCGCGCGGGCGTGCGTCACCGCGGGCCGTCGCGGTGGGTAGGAGTGTCCGGGCGGGCGGCCTCCGGACGAGCCGCCCCTGGACGAGGAGGGCGCGGATGCGAGGCACGACGGTCTTACCCGGGCACGGGCGCAACGGCGAGCCGTGCGGTGAGGACATGCCCATGCACCGGCTCGAAGTGCCGATGCCCAACGCCCTGCCGTTCGCGATCGGCACCTTCGACACCATCGGCGCGATGTCCCGCGCCACCTTCCCGCACCGCCACACCTTCCACGAGATCGTGCACGTGACCGGCGGCAGAGGCCACCACGTCGTGGACCTGTCCCGGTTCGTCCTGAGCCCGCCGAACCTCTGCTTCCTCTCACCCGGGCAGGTGCACCACTGGGACGCCGTGACCGGACTGGAGGGGCGGGTCGTCCTGTTCACCGACGAGTTCCTCGTCGACCACCCCGGCGACCAGTCCGTCCTGCGCGCGCTCGGGCAGAGTTCCTGGCTCGAACTGCCACCGAGCGAGGCGGAGGTGACGGCCCGTCTGATCGACGAGATGGACGCCGAGTACCGGGCGGGGGCCGACGGTTTCGCGAGCGTGCTGCGTTCCCTGCTGCACATCCTCGTGGTGCGCGCCGTGCGTCTCGCCGCTTCTCCGGCGGCCCTGCCGTGCCTGGTGCCCGCCGCGCCCGAGGGGGCACAGGGCGCCGGTTCGCGCCCCGGCCTGGTGGCAGGCGACTTCGTCGCCCTGCTCAGCGCCCCGGACGGCTGCCCGCACTCGGTGCGTGAGGGGGCGCGGCAGCTCGGCGTCTCGGTGAGCTATCTCAGTGAGGCCGTGAAGATGTTCACCGGCCGCACGCCCGGTGAGCTGATCCGCCAAGCACGCATACGCGAGGCCCAACGCCTGCTCCTGCGTACGGAGTTGTCGGTACGTCAGATCGCCGAGCGGGTCGGCGTCGGCGACCCGGCCTATTTCTGCCGGTTCTTCCGCAGGGAGACCGGCACGAGCCCCGGCGACTACCGCCGCGGGTCCGGCGATATTCACCACGACCACCGACTTGAGTCCATCGCCCGCCCCGGGTCCTCCGCCTAGCTTCGTAGCCGATCCCGCCGACGACGACAGAGCCGGGCGGGGCCCCTGTTGCGAAGGAGGAGCGATGGATCACGAGCCCGACCCTCGTACCGCCGACAGCTCTCGTACACCCGACGACGCGCCCGCCACGGAGGGCCCCCGCGCCGGCGGCGCGGGTCCCAGCCGCAAGACGGTGCTGAGAGCCGCGGCCGCCGTAGGCATGTCCGTGCCGGTGGCCATGATGGGCATCCCCGCCCTGGCCCGCACCGCCGACGGTGGCCGGGTGCTCGACGCCACGCCGACCTGCGACGACGGCGACGACCCGACGATCCCGCAGATGGAGGGTCCCTACTTCAAGCCCAACTCGCCGGAGCGCTCCTCGCTCCTGGAGCCCGGCACCGTCGGGGTCCGCCTGACCGTCACCGGCTATGTCTTCACCCGTGCCTGCAAGCCGGTCTCGCGTGCGCTGCTCGACTTCTGGCAGGCCGACACCAACGGCAACTACGACAACACGGGATTCCGGTTCCGTGGCCACCAGTTCACCGACGCGAACGGCGCCTTCACGCTCACCACGATCGTGCCCGGCCTCTACCCGGGACGCACCCGCCACCTGCACGTCAAGGTCCAGGCACCGGGCCGCCCGATCCTGACCACCCAGCTGTACTTCCCCGGCGAGCCCCGCAACAACACCGACTCGCTCTTCGACCCCCGCCTGCTGATGAATGTCCGGGACGTCGGGAACGCGAAGCAGGCCGACTTCGACTTCGTCCTGAACATCGGGGAACCGCCCACGCAGCCTCCCGGTGGCGGTACGTGGGCCGCCGGTACGGCCTACCGCGGCGGCGACCGCGTGACCTACGGCGGCCGCACCTACCAGTGCCTCCAGGCGCACACCGCCCAGCGGGGCTGGGAGCCGCCCAACGCGCCCTCCCTGTGGCGCGCCCTGTAGCGGACGGCCCCCCGCCCCGCTGCCCGAACGCCTTCCCCCGCGTCCTTCCCGTACGTTTCCCCGCCGGCCGTGCGCCGGAGCCGTCGTGCTCCGGCGCACGGCGCACGCGTGTGTGCCCGGCGGTGTCGGCGGGGCGGGGAACCGATCGTTCAACGTGTCGTGTGCGCACCCCCGTTGACGTGCAGCACCTGGCCCGTGACGTGGCGGGCGGCGGGCGAGGCGAGGAAGGCGATCGCGCCGACGACGTCCTCGGGGGAGCCGGGGCGGCCGGTCGCGGTGTTGGCGATCAGCTGGCCGCGCCGCTCGTCGGTGAGCCTGTCCCGGAAGAACTCGGTGTCGGCGATGTAGCCCGGCGCGACGACATTGGCGGTGATGCCGCGCGCGCCGAGCTCGTGCGCCAGGCTGATGTTCCAGGTGGCGAGCCCGGCCTTGGACGCGCCGTACGAACCGGCGCCCTGGTCGGCGGCGATCGACCCGATGTGCACCACGGCCCCGCCCTCGGCGAGACGCGCGTCGAGGGCCTTCGTGGTGAGCGCGGCGCTGATGAGGTTCGCCTCGATGTTGGCGCGGAAGTCCCGTGCGTAGGAGGCCAGATCGGCTCCCGCTTCGGTGTCGAACAGGACGTTACCGCCCGCGTTGTTGACCAACACGTCGATCCGGGGCGGCAGTTCGTCGAGGAGCCGGGTCAGCGCGGCGGGATCGGTGTGGTCGCACACCACGGCGCGCACGCCGTCCTCCGCCGCGAGTTCCTCGATCGGCGCCGCCCTGCGGCCGGTGACCACCACCTGCTCGCCCTGCTCGGCGAAGTGGAGTGCGACGGCGCGGCCGATGCCCGTGCCGCCACCGGTGACAAGGATGTTGCGTGCCATATGCTGAGCTCCGAATCGCAGTCGTTTAGCTCTAAATTTAGATCTGAACGTAACATCCGGGAGGCCGTTCATGGCAAGCCAGTCCCCGTCCGCCCAGGACATCGCCGACGCATGGCAGCGCGAGCGCCCCGGCACTCCCGTCGACTCGATCACGATCGTCACGCCGATCTGGCAGCTGGCCAAGCTGTTCGGCGACGACCGGCGCCGCGTGCTGACCCGCGCCGGGGTCGACACCGCCACCCTCGACCTGCTCAGCACGCTGCGCCGCAGCGGCGCTCCGTACGCCCTCAACACCCGCGAGCTGGCCCGGCGTTCGATGGTGACGGCGGGCGCCGTCTCGCAGCGCGTCGCCCGCGCGGAGGGCGACGGCCTCGTCACCAGGGAGTCCGAGCCCGGCCGCACGCGCACCGTCCTCGTCACCCTCACGGAGGCCGGTCACCATCTCGTCGAGGCGTCCGTGGACCAGGTGCTCCAGCGCGAGGCGGAGCTGATCGACGCCCTCACCCCCGAACAGCGCGACCAGCTCTCGGAGTTGCTGGGCGCGCTGCTCCAGGACGTCCAGTCACGCGTCGGCGACCACACGATCTCGCAGGTCGGGCAGATCTGACGGGCGGTCCGAAGTGGCCTGGGATGCTTGGCTCGTGCTCGCGCCGAACGGCGTCAGTACCCGGAACTCTCCGGCCGGCTCGCGAGCACGCGGTCCGGGGTGAGGGGCAGTTCCCGCAGTCGCGCCCCGGTGGCGTGGTGCACCGCGTTGCCGATCGCCGCCGCCGTTCCGACGATGCCGATCTCGCCGATTCCCTTGCTGCCCATGGGGTTGAGATGGGGATCGTCCTCGTCGATCCAGTGCGCCTCGATCGCCGGGACGTCCGCGTGCGCCGGTACGTGGTACGCGGCCAGGTCGCACTCCGCGAAGTCGCCGAAGGCCGCGTCCAGCGTGCTGCCCTCGGTGAGCGCCATCCCCAGGCCCATGGTCATCCCGCCGATGAACTGCGAGCGCGCCGTACGGGAGTTGAGGATGTGACCGGCCGCGTAGACGCCGAGGAGCCGGCGCACGCGCACCTCGCCGGTGACCGTGTCGACGCCGACCTCGGCGAAGTGGGCGCCGAAGGAGTGCCGCGAGTAGTTGCTGTCCGCGTCGGCGGTGCCCGCCGTGTCAGCCGTTGCCGACAGGCCCTCAGGGGGCAACGGTGCGTCCCGCTGTGCGGAGAGCAGCGCCGCCAGTTTCGTACAGGCCTCGTGGACCGCCCAGCCCCAGGACGCCGTGCCGGACGAGCCGCCCGCGAGTGACGCGGCGGGCAGATCGCTGTTGCCGATGTCGGCGCGCACACGCTCCAGCGGGACGCCGAGCGCGTCGGCGGCGATCTGGGCGAGCACGGTGCGGGCGCCCGTGCCGATGTCGGTGGCGTTGACCCGCACCACGAACGTGCCGTCAGGGCGGGCGTGGGCGCTCGCACGGGACGGCGAGACGATCACCGGGTAGGTCGCCGAGGCGACCCCGCTGCCCACTAGCACGGACCCCTCGGCGTGCGAGCGCGGGCGCGGGTCGCGCGCGGACCAGCCGAACCGGCGGGCCCCCTCCCGCAGGCACTCGGCGAGGTGACGGCTGCTGAAGGGCAGCGCGCTGTCGGGCTCGTGCCGGGTGTCGTTGCGCAGCCGTAGCTCGACGGGGTCGATGCCGAGTTCGGTGGCGAGCTCGTCCATCGCCGACTCCAGGGCGTACATGCCGGGAGCCTCGCCGGGCGCGCGCATCCAGGAGGGGGTCGGCACGTCGAGCGCGAGCATCCGCTGCGTGGTGCGGGCGGCGGGCGAGGGGTACATGACGCGGGTCGCGGCGGTGGCCGTCTCGACGAACTCCTTGACGCGCGAGGTGTGCGCGAGCACCTCGTGGATCACGGAGGTCAGCGTGCCGTCGGCCTCCGCGCCGAGGCGCACCCGGTGCAGGGTCGGCGAACGGTGGCCGACCACGGCCGCCAACTGGCGCCGGGGCAGGGCGAGTTTGACGGGCCTGCCGGTGACGCGGGCGGCCATGGCGGCGAGCACCACGTGCGGCCGGGGCGTGCCCTTGCTGCCGAAGCCGCCGCCGACGTGCTCGGAGACGACGGTGACGCTGTCCCTGGGCACCGCGAAGAGGCCGGCGAGGACGTTGCGGACGGTGGTGGCGCCCTGGCTGCTGTCGTGCACGGTCAGCCGCCCGTCACGCCAGTGCGCGGTGGCCGCGTGCGGCTCCATGGGGTGGTTGTGCAGGGGAGGCACCCGGTAGGAGACGTCGACGCGGGCGGGCGAGCGGGCGAACGCGCCCTCGGCGTCACCGCGCACGTGCTCTCCCGAGGTGCCGTCGGTGTCCTCCGGGACGTAGACGTCGGGATGACCGGCCCGCAGGGTGACGTCGTGCGGCTCCTCCGCGTACGACACACGGACCGCACCCGCGCCCTCGCGCGCCGCCTCCAGGCTGTCGGCGACGACGAGCGCGACGTACCAGCCCCGGTGCGGCACGCGCGCGTCCTGGAGCACGGCGAGCGTCGCGTCGTCCGGCTCGGCCAGGCGCGGCGCGTTCAGATGACTGAGGACACCGACGACACCGGGCAGCGCGAGCGCCTCCGTGTCGTCGATGCCGGTGATCTCGCCGCGCGCCACCGTGGCGGGCACCGGCCAGGCGTAGGCGCAGCCCTCGGGCGTGTGCTCGGCGGCGTACCGGGCGGTCCCGGTCACCTTGGCCGGGCCCTCCCTGCGCTCGGCGGCCGCCCCGAGCGCGCTCACGGTGTCCGACATGTGTTCTCCCTGGTCGCGGCGGGCGGGGCGGTCGTGGTCAAGGGCGCGGAGCCGACGGGGCCAGGCGGTGCAGGACGTCGCACGCGAGACCGCGGGCCAGGCGCACCTTGAACGCGTTGTCGCGCAGCGGCTCGGCGGCGGACAGCTCGGCGTCCAGGGCCCGCTCGAACGCGGCATCGGACGGCGCGCCGCCCAGCAGCGCGTCCTCGGCGCGCGTGGCACGCCACGGCCGGTGCGCGAGACCGCCGAACGCGATCCGCACCTGGCGTACGACGGAGTCCTCGACGTCCAGGAGCACGGCCACGGACACCAGCGCGAAGGCGAACGAGGCACGGTCGCGCGCCTTGCGGTAGGCGCACGGCACACCGGCGGTCGCGGGCGGGAGCAGCACGCCGGTGACGAGCTCGCCGTGCGTGATCGCGGTGTCCAGGTCGGGGCGGTCGCCCGGCAGCCGGTGGAACTCCGTGACGGGCAGGGCCCGTTGGCCGCGCGCACCCTGGAGTTCGACGCGGGCGTCCAGCGCGGCGAGCGCCACCGCCATGTCCGAGGGGTGCGTGGCGATGCACTCAGGGGAGTGGCCTAGCACCGCGTGATCGCGGTGGACGCCGTCGCGAGCGGCGCAACCGGTGCCGGGCTCCCGCTTGTTGCACGGCTTGTGCGGATCCTGGAAGTACGGACAGCGGGTGCGCTGGAGCAGATTGCCGCCGGTCGTCGCCATGTTGCGCAACTGCCCGGACGCGCCCGCGAGCAACGCCTGGGACAGGACCGGGTAGCGCGCGCGGATCAGCGGATGGGCGGCGAGGTCGCTGTTGCGCACCGTCGCACCGATCCGGACCGACCCGTCGGGCAGCTCCTCGACCGCGTCGAGCGGCAGCCCGCTGACGTCGACCAGCGTGCTCGGCCGTTCCACGCCCAGCTTCATCAGATCGACGAGATTGGTGCCGCCGCCCAGATAACGGGAGGTCGGACGGCCCGCGTGGGCCGCCGTCGCCTCGTCGACGCTGTGCGCGCGGACGTACATGAAGGGCTTCACCTGGCCACCTCCTCGACGGCCTCGACGGCCTCGACAATGTGCGGGTAGGCGCCGCAGCGGCACAGGTTCCCGCTGAGCCGCTCGCGGATCTCGTCCCCGGTCAGTGCCACGGGCGCGGTGCCGTCCGCGGACGGGTCCGTCACGTGCGAGGAGTGGCCCGCCGCGGCCTCCGCGAGCATCCCGACGGCCGAACAGAGCTGGCCCGGGGTGCAGTACCCGCACTGGAAAGCGTCGCGCTCCACGAAGGCCCGCTGCAAGGGGTGCGGGGCCTCGCCGTCGGCGCCGCGCAGCCCCTCCACGGTCGTGACGGCACGTCCCTCACAGGCCACCGCGAGCAGCAGACAGCTGTTGGCGCGGCGCCCGTCGACCAGCACGGTGCAGGCGCCGCACTGCCCGTGGTCGCAGCCCTTCTTGGCGCCGGTCAGGTCCAGCTGCTCGCGGAGCACGTCGAGCAGCGTCGAGCGGTGGTCGACGACGGGGGAGCGGCGCTCGCCGTTCACCGTCAGTGACACTTCCGACCGGAACACCTCGGTTCCCATGGCGCTCTGCTCCCTCGCTGCGGCACGGTCCGGGATGCGGCCGCTCGTCCAGCCTGGGCCAGGACACCCGTTCCGGCATGCCGGGCGGGCGTTCCGGGGTATGGGGGACGCCTACCGGGGCCCATCGCCACCGCCCCGGCCGCGCTCACTCCTGCTCGGTCGTCGTCCGGTGGGCACCGTGGCGTACGTCGGGGTCCCGGTGCGCGCGCAGCAGGCGCAGCAGCGCCCGCCACTCGTCGGACCAGCCGAGACCGGGGCCGCAGCCGGTCACCAGACCGACCGCGAGCAGCCCCGTGACGGTGCCGCCGTCCCTGGCGAGCCGGTCGGCCGCGGCGAGCAGCGCTGCGGCCTGCCGGGACGGCCCGCCGTGCGCCGAGCCGGTGCGCAGTCGGCCCGAGGTCTGCACGGCGACGGTCACCCCGGCGCCCTCCAGAGCCCCGGCCAGTTCGGCAAGGCGGGCCTGGAGCGCGTCGGGATCGGTCTCCCTGTCGACCAGCCGACGCAGCAGATCGGCGCGCTCCGCCACCAGGAGAGGCTCCTGCGCCAGCTGGGCGGCGAGCGGTTCGAGGATCTCGGGGCGCTGCCACTCGCCGCTGTCGGAGCTCGGCGACACCAGGGTGCGCAGGCGCTGGAGGGCCGGCAGGTCCCTGTCCTCCCCGGCGTCGCAGCCGCCCTCGGGCCCGTGCGCGGCGGCGAGCAACGCGGCCACCGCACCGTGCAGCACGCTGCCGGGCCCGGTGCCGCCCACCGGGTGCGGAAGGCCCGACGCGGCCAGGTCGCGCAGCACCCACGCCGCGTACTGCCAGTGCTCACGGGAGCCGAGGTCGCGGACCGTACCGGCGAGCCGGTCCGCAAGGCCGGGCTCGTAGCGGCACCACACGCCGAAGGACCGCAGCATGGCGTAGCCCACGAAGCCCTCGATCGACGCCAGGCACGCGTCGTAGGCCGCGTCGACCACCGCGGCGTACCCGCGGCGCCGCGCGGTGGGCAGCTCCCACGGGGTGACCTGCACCAGCGCGTTCAGCACGGGCTCGGCGTCGGTGCCCGCAGCGGCTTCCAGCAGAGGCCAGGCCTCGGGGACGCCGAGCAGCGGCGGCAGCGCGCCGACGACGGCGGCCCGTACGTCAGGGTGGCGGTCGGGGGCGTGGAAGGCGCGCGCCAGCAGGTCCAGCGCCTGCCGAGGCGGCAGGAACCGGGCCGCGAGCCGCACCGCCTCCTTACGGGACGTGACCTTCGCGGGCCGCTCGCCGTCCAGCAACGCGCCGAGGAGAAGGGCGAGTTCGGACGGCGCGGTGAAACGCGCGGCGCGCGCCGCCGCGTACACGGCGACCCTGGCCCGGTCGCCGCCCGCCTCTTCGAGGAGCACCGGCAGGGCGTCCTGCGGCCGGTCGGTCCAGGGCAGCGCGGCGAGCGCCGCCTCCGCCACCACGACCTCCGGGTCGTCCTTGTGCCGCATCGCCAGCTCGCGCCCGGACACCGGGACCGGTGCGGCGGCACGGATGGCGGCCGCCCGTACATCGAGCGGAAGGGACACGTCCGCCGCCCGCTGCCCGGCGATCCGCGCCGCGGCACGCTGCTGGCGCGGCAGCCAGCGGTCGCTGTCGCCGAGATCGGGCAGCGGCCGCCCGGCGCCCCGCACCAGGAAGCGGCCGTACGGCGGGGTGTCCGCGAGCAGCACGTCGAGCAGATCCGTGCGGCGCCGGGACACCGCGCGCCGTACGGGCGCCAGGACGATCGCGGAGGGCTCCCGCGCCACGATCGACGCGACGCGTTCGTCGCGGGTGGCCGGTGCGGCGAGCCACAGCGCCACGGCCCTCTCGCACGTGTCGTCGTCACCGCGCTCCAGCGCCGTGGCCAGCATCTCCTGGAGCTCGGGCAGCGACCGCGCCCGCGGCCCCAGCGCGTCGGCCAGGCCGAGCAGCAGCCGGAAGTCGGACCGCGCGGCCGCGGCGTCGAGCCAGGGGCGCAGTGCGTCGACGACCTGACGCTCCTGGCCCCGGCGCAGCTCGTGGTCGAGCCGCCCGAAGTCGGGCGCGCCCACCCGGCCCGCGATCCGCCCCAGCGTGCGCAACGCCCAGTCCCGCAGGGCCGGTTCGCCGTCCGTGGCGTGCTCGACCAGGACCCGTTCGGCGAGCGTGCGCAGCGCCCTGCGACTCCCTCGCGAACCGTCCCGTGCCTCCAGGGCGTCGACGGTGATCTTGTCGAGGGCGGTGATGTTCTCGGCGCGCAGGAGACGCGGATGCGCGGCCGCGAGAGCGGTCAGCGCGGCGCCGCGCACCGGGTCCTGCTCGTTGCGCAGACCGCCCATCAGGGACAGGAGTTCGGTGACGGCCGGACGGCCGGCGTCGAGGGCGACGCACGCCACCAGGATCGGCCAGGCGATCGCCCGGTCGTCCGCGTCCGAGCGGCGTACCGCGCCGAGCAGTTCGGCACGCGCCTCCTCGAACGGGCCGTGCGCGAGCGTGTCCAACTCGTCCCACCAGCACCAGGACTCACCGGTGAACTCGGCCGCGGCCCGCCGCACTTCCGCCCAGCGGCGTTCGCGAGGGAGCAGCGCGAGGACCCCGAGCGCCGGATCCGAGCGCGTCCCCTCGGCGACCACCGCGTCGACGAACGCGGGGCGCCGACCGGGGGCCATGGCCCGCACGAGCGCGGTGAACTGGGCGTCGCGCCCCGCCCAATGACGCCCGAGCGCGGGCAGCGAAGCGGGCTCGGCCCGCACCAGCCTGCGCAGCACGCCCGGCGGCGGGGCCGGCTCGTAGCGCGGCTCGACGCGGTCGGGAGAGACGATCCAGCCGATCACGCGCTCGGCGTCGGCGTCTACCAGCGGGCCAAGTCCCCTGGCCAGCGGGTACGGCAGGCTGTCGGGCCCGTACCGCTCCAGGAGACCGAGCACGCGCTCGGGCCGCAGCGGCGCGAGCGCCACGACCGTCGTGGCGTGCAGCCGCCACCAGACCTGCCGCTGCTCTCCGGCGCCCCTCTCGGCGAGGGCCGCATCGCAGTGGTCGAGGACCGCGTCGGGGTGACGGCGCGCAAGCCGCGTCCAGCCGGTCACGGCATGGGCGAGCGCGGGCAACTCCCGCGCCACGAAGCCGGAGGAACAGCCGGGCAGCAGCCGCGCGGCCTCCGCGTCCCCCCACTCGTCGCGCAGCCGCGCCACGAGCCGTTCGGCGAGAGCGGTACGGGTCCCGCCCGCGACCACCCGGGCGAGCCGCTGTCGCCGCGCGGCCGGCGCGTCGGCGTACGCCGCCTCCAACGCCTCGTCCGGCACGGGCAGCACGCGTGCGGCGCGCAGCGCGTACCCCGCGACCACCGGATCGGGATCGGCGAGCCGCGCACCGAGGAACGCGACGTCGTGCCCGGCGAACGCGGCAAGCGCGGCGAGCCGCCGCTCGTAGGGGCCGCGCGCGTCCCACTCGGCAAGCAGATCGGCGAGCCGCTCGCCATCGCCGACTCGCACCTCCGCGAGCCGCGACGCGGTGCGCGCGGTCAGCGTCAGACGCTCGGAGAACGGAAGCGGTTCCAGGGCACGGAGCAGGCTCTCCGCAGTGGTCGACATGCGGTGATTGTGCCCGTGGCGGGTGCCTCGCGCGATCGAATTAGGTCGCGAAACCTCAGGACCCGGCACACTCCGGGCATACGCCCCGGTAGGTGACCTCGGCCCCGGAGACGCTGAAGCCGAAGCGCTCGGTGGCGGGGAGTTCGTCCAAGGGGTCGCCGAGGGGGTGGACGTCGCGGATGGTGCCGCAGCCCGAGCAGGTGAGGTGCTGGTGGGGCCGGTGGGCGTTCGGGTCGTAGCGCTTGGCGCGGCCGATCGTCGCCACCTCGATCACCTCGCCGAGCGAGACGAGTTCGCCGAGGGTGTTGTAGACCGTGGCGCGGGAGATCTCGGGGAGTCGGGCCGTGGCGCGCGCGAGCACCTCGTCGGCGGTGAGGTGGACGTGTTCGCCGTCGAGCACCTCGGCGACCACCCGGCGCTGAGCGGTCATCCGCCAGCCTCGCCCGCGGAGCCGTTCGAGCAGGTCACTCATGCGCACCAGCCTCACTGTGCATCGTCAGACGAATGTTTCCGTACGGCCCTGTCTGGCGTATTGACTTGGACTAGGTCCATCGTAGGATCGGTTCCGGCCAACAGCCAAGGGTCAGGGCACGAGGGACAGAGCAACAGCAGGGGAAAACGCGTGACTTCAGGAGGCGGGTCCGCTCGCCGCGGCATCCGGTGTCCCGCTCGCGGACCATCCGGACGGCGAGCCGCTGGACGCCGTCGGCCGGACGCTGTCCGTCCTGCCGATGTCGCACCGGTCGACGCCGGATCGGCCCGCACCGGGCCGGTCGACGCCGCATCGGTCGGCATCGTGCCGATCGACACCGGCGCGGTCGCCGAAACGGTTGTCGTCGGACCGGCGCGTCCGACCGCGTTCCCCGCCCCGTCCCACCAGTCCCTCGCCCGATCGCGTCCGCGTCCGCCGACCGTGTTCTCCCGGCCGGCGGGGCCCGAGGCCGTCCACGGGGTCCGCGCCCCGAGTGCGTCAACCGCCCCGCAGTTTCTGAGCACCGTGATCCGCCCCGTCCGGAAGGATTCGCATGACTGAGAACCACGACGCGATCGTCACCGACCCGAAGCCGGAGGAAGTGACCGGCTGCCCGGTCGCGCACGGTCGTGCGCCGCATCCGACGCAGGGCGGCGGAAACCGCCAGTGGTGGCCCGAGCGGCTCAACCTGAAGATCCTCGCCAAGAACCCCGCCGTGGCGAACCCGCTCGGCGAGGAGTTCGACTACGCCGAGGCGTTCAAGAGCCTCGACCTGCCGGCCGTGAAACGGGACATCGCCGAGGTCCTGACGACCTCGCAGGACTGGTGGCCCGCCGACTTCGGCAACTACGGCCCTCTCATGATCCGGATGGCCTGGCACAGCGCGGGCACCTACCGCATCAGCGACGGCCGCGGCGGCGCCGGTTCGGGCCAGCAGCGCTTCGCGCCCCTCAACAGCTGGCCGGACAACGCGAGCCTCGACAAGGCCCGCAGGCTGCTGTGGCCGGTCAAGAAGAAGTACGGCAAGAACCTCTCCTGGGCCGACCTGCTCGTCCTCACCGGCAACGTCGCCCTGGAGCAGATGGGCTTCGAGACCTTCGGCTTCGGCGGCGGCCGCGCCGACGCGTGGGAGCCCGACGAGGACGTCTACTGGGGTCCCGAGACCACCTGGCTCGGCGACGAGCGCTACACCGGCGACCGCGAGCTTGAGAACCCGCTCGGCGCGGTCCAGATGGGCCTCATCTACGTCAACCCCGAGGGCCCCAACGGCACTCCGGACCCGATCGCCGCGGCCCGCGACATCCGGGAGACGTTCCGCCGGATGGCGATGAACGACGAGGAGACGGTCGCCCTCATCGCGGGTGGCCACACCTTCGGCAAGACCCACGGCGCGGGCCCGGCCGACGCGGTCGGCGACGACCCCGAGGCCGCCCCGCTGGAGCAGCAGGGCCTGGGCTGGAAGAGCTCGCACGGCACCGGCGTCGGCGCCGACGCGATCACCAGTGGCCTCGAGGGCATCTGGACCAACACCCCCACCGAGTGGGACAACAGCTTCTTCGAGATCCTCTTCGGGTACGAGTGGGAGCTGTTCAAGAGCCCGGCGGGCGCGCACCAGTGGCGGCCGAAGGACGGCGCGGGCACCGACACCGTGCCCGACGCCTTCGACGCGTCGAAGAAGCACGCCCCGACGATGCTGACGACGGACCTCTCGCTCCGGTTCGACCCGGCGTACGAGCAGATCTCGCGGCGCTTCCTGGAGAACCCCGCCGAGTTCGCGGACGCCTTCGCCCGTGCCTGGTACAAGCTGACCCACCGTGACATGGGCCCGGTCGTGCGCTACCTCGGCCCGGAGGTCCCCGCCGAGACGCTGCTCTGGCAGGACCCGGTCCCCGCGGTGACGCACGAGCTGGTGAACGCCGAGGACATCGCGTCCCTCAAGGCGAAGATCCTCGCCACGGACCTTACGGTCGGCCAACTGGTCTCCGTCGCCTGGGCGTCGGCCGCTTCCTTCCGCGGCAGCGACAAGCGCGGCGGTGCCAACGGCGGACGCATCCGCCTGCAGCCGCAGAGCGGCTGGGAGGTCAACCAGCCCGACCAGCTGGCGAGCGTCCTGCGCACCCTGGAAGGCGTCCAGGAGTCCTTCAACTCCGCCCAGAGCGGCGGCAAGCAGGTCTCCCTCGCCGACCTGATCGTCCTCGCGGGCACCGCCGCCGTGGAGCAGGCCGCCAAGGACGCAGGGCACGACGTCCAGGTCCCCTTCACACCGGGCCGTACGGACGCCTCGCAGGAGCAGACCGACGTGGAGTCCTTCGCCGCGATGGAGCCCGCGGCCGACGGCTTCCGCAACTACGTCGGCAAGGGCACCCGCCTGCCCGCCGAGTACCTGCTCGTCGACAAGGCGAACCTGCTCAACCTGAGCGCCCCCGAGCTGACCGTCCTCGTCGGCGGACTCCGCGTCCTCGGCGCCAACCACCAGCAGTCCAAGCACGGCGTGCTGACCACCAGCCCCGGCACGCTGACGAACGACTTCTTCGTCAACCTGCTCGACCTGGGTACGACGTGGAAGTCGACGTCCGAGGACGCGACCACGTTCGAGGGCCGGGACGCGGCCACCGGCGAGGTCAAGTGGACCGGCACCCGTGCCGACCTGGTCTTCGGCTCGAACTCCGAGCTGCGGGCGGTCGCGGAGGTCTACGCGAGCGACGACGCGAAGGAGAAGTTCGTGAAGGACTTCGTCGCGGCCTGGGACAAGGTCATGAACCTCGACCGGTTCGACCTCGTCTGACCGTCGCGACCGGGCTCGCACGGCTGAGCCCGAGCGGTTCATGAAGCTGCCGCACGCCCGCCGGCGTGCGGCAGCTTCCCCCGCAGGAGGCCCGTCCGGCGGCGTCCGGGCGGAGGGGGCCGGGCCGGGCCCCGCGCTCCGCCGGGATCACGTACCCCGGCGGCCTCCACCGCGAGGACCCCTCACGGTTCCTCGCGCATCTGTGATTCGTCGTCGAAGGCTTTGCGGATTGCCGCCGAGCGGCCCTCTCTCGGTGCCGCTCTCTCAGTGCCCGCCCACGCCCTCGGGCGCCCGGCGCGGCAGCAGCCGTACGGCGGGCAGGCACGCAGCCGTCACCGCGAGCACGACGATCAGGCTGACCTTCATCGCGTGGGCCGGCGCTCCCGCGTGGAAGTAGACCGTGGTGACGACGGCCGAGCCGAGCCCGTTGGCGAGCTGCTGGATCGCGGTGAGCGAACCGCTCGCGCTGCCCGCCTCGTCGCCCGCGATGTCGCCGAGCGCGATGTCGAAGATGGTGCCGAAGCAGCAGCCCATGCCGAGCCCGGTGAGGAACAGGGCCGGGGCCATCGCCCACAGCGTCGTACCGGTGCCGTGGGAGAGGACGAGGACGAGCAGCCAGCCCGCGCCCGCGAGGGTCAGCGCCATGCCGATGGCGATCAGGTCACGCCCCAGCTTCCCGGTGAGCCCGCCACCCATGCTCACGAACGCGGCGACGATGATGCCGACGGTCAGCGGCAGCAGCCCGAGCGAGGCGTCCGAAGGGCTCGCGCCGAGGCCCTGCTGCATGAAGAGCGAGACGACGTAGAGCAGTCCCGACGTCACCGCGAAGTAGAGCAGGCCGACGAACAGGCCTGACGTGAAGCCCCTGTTGTGGAACAGCGAGGCCTTGATCAGAGGCTCGGCCGCGGTGCGCTGGCGCCGCGCGAACAGGACCAGGAAGACCGCGCCGACGGCGAGCGAGCCGAGCGACAGGGCGCCCCAGCCGTTGGTCGAGCCCTCGATGAGGCCGAGCATCAGACCGAACATGGTCCCGGCGAGCAGCGCGGAGCCCCGGCCGTCGACGGTGAGCGAGCGGTCGCCCGCGTCCCGGGGCAGCAGCTTCGCGGCGGCGAACACGCCGAGCGTGCCGAGCACGACGTTGATCAGGAAGATCGGCCGCCAGGAGAGTCCGGCCAGGTCGGCGTCGATGAGGAAACCGGCGAGGATCGGGCCGCCGACGGTGGCGAGACCGAGCAGCGGGCCGAAGAGGTTGAACGCCTTGCCCATCTGCTCCCGCGAGAACGTCCTGGTCATGATGGCCATGCCCTGCGGTATCAGTACGGCTCCGAAGGCGCCTTGCAGCACGCGGGCCACGACCAGCAGTGCCGGGTCGGGAGACAGACCGCAGACGGCGGAGGCCAGCGTGAACCCGGTCATGCCGATCAGGAACAGGCGGCGCTGCCCGAACTTGTCGCCGAGCCGTCCCCCGACGACGAGCAGCACGCCCATCGCCAGGGCATAGGCGGACCCCAGCCACTTGATCAGGCCTTCGCCGCCGCCGATCTCGCCGACGATCGTCGGCGCGGCGATGTTGGTGACCGTTGAATCGATCATGTCGAGGGCGTCGGCCAGCAGGACGAGCCCCAGGATCAGCCAGAAGGCGGTCTTGGAGAGGCCCTGCGCGAGGGCGGGTGAGGTGGCTTCCGGCGGCCGGGAAGCGGCCGGTGCCGAGGACGAGGACGTCATGGCGAGCTCCTTGTACGGGTGAGTGGGCTGGGAGGGAGAGGGAGTCACCGGGCGCGACGGCCTCCATTTCAGAGAAACATAGCCACTACGAAAACGCAATGACTACGACTTTGAAGCGACTAGGGGGTCGCGGCTATGATGGAGCCATGACGACCCAGCCGCGCAGCCAGGACCCGACGCCAGGACGCCGCGAACGCAAGAAGGCCGCCACCCGCAAGGCGCTGTCCGACGCGGCCCTGCGCCTCTTCCTGGAGCGGGGCTACGACCAGGTGAAGGTCGCCGAGATCGCCGCGGCGGCGGACACGGCGCTGACCACGCTCTTCGCCCACTTCCCCGGCGGGAAGGAAGCGCTGATCCTCGGCGACAGCGCCGAGCGCGAGGCCTCCCTGACGGCGGCGGTCCGCGAGCGCGGAGCGGGCCGGTCGATCCTCGACGCCCTGCACGCCTTTCTCGCCGGACGCGGCACGTTCGCCGGTGACCTCGGCCCCGACGAGCGCCGCAAACTCGACCTGATCGTCGCCACCCCGGCCCTGCGGCGCTACGCCCGCACCCTGTGGACCGACTGCGAGGGCGCCCTGGCCGAGGCGATCGCACGGGAGACGGGCCGCGCCGCGGACGACGTCTCCGTACGCATCGTGTCCCGCTACGTACTGGAGATCCCCGACCTGGCGGGCCTGGACGCCGAACCGCTGACGGCGCTCGGCACCGCGTTCGACCACCTCAGGCGCGGGTGGCCCGACCTGTGAGGCGACCCGGTCCGTGCGGCGCCGACCGGCCCGCCGTGCCGCCGAGTTGATCGGATCCGCCCGGCGAGGAGAATGGGCCGATGCTGATCATCGCGGACCGCATCCTGACGGACACCGGCACCTACTTGGAGGACGGTGCCGTCCTCGTCGACGGCGACACGATCACCGCCGTCGGACCGAAGACGGACATCGCCCGGCAGGCGGACCCCGACGTACGCCAACTCGCCCACTCCGGCACGGTGTTGCCCGGACTCATCGACTCCCATGTCCACCTGATCTTCGACGGCGGCACCGACCCCGTCGCCGGACTGCGGGAAGGCGACGAGGTCCTGTACGACCTGATGTGCCGGCGCGCCGAGCAACTCCTGCGGTCCGGCATCACGACCGCGCGCGACCTCGGGGACCGGGGCGGCCTCGCCTTCCGGGTCGCCGCCGAGATCGAGGCGGGACGCCTGGCGGGCCCGCGCATCCTCGCGGCGGGCACCCCGGCGACGCCGCCCGGCGGGCACTGCCACTTCCTGGGCGGCGAGGTCTCGGGCGAGACGGCGGTACGTGATCTGGTGCGGCGCAACGTCGAGGCGGGCGCCGCCGTCATCAAGGTGATGACCAGCGGGGGAGGCCTGACCAAGGACGGCCCGCGCAGCTGGCAGAGCCAGTTCTCGCCCGGGGAGCTGACGGCCCTGGTCGACGCGGCGCACGCCGCCGGACTGCCGGTCGCCGCGCACGCCCACGGCGCCGACGCGATCGCCGAGGCGGTCGGCGCCGGGGTGGACACCCTGGAGCACTGCACCTGGATGACCGAGACCGGCTTCGACCTGCGCCCCGACGTCCTGCGGCGCATCATCGACGAGGACATCGCGGTCAGCCTGACCGTGAGCCCGCACTGGCGGATGCTGCCGAAGGTCTTCGGCGAGGAGCGCGCGGCCGTCATGTTCGACCAGGTCCGGCAGATGATCGAGGCCGGGGCGAACGTGATCGTCGGCACCGACGCGGGAGTCCAGCGCACCGGATTCGACGGCCTGCCCGGCGCCCTGCCCTTCTACGCGCACCTCGGCGTCCCGAACGACCGGATCCTCGACATGGCGACACGCCGCTGCGCCGAGGCGCTCGGCGTCGGCGACCTGACGGGCCGTATCGCGCCGGGCCTGCGAGCCGATCTGCTCCTCGTGGAGGGCGACCCGTTGAAGGATCTGGACGTGTTGGCGGGGGCGAGGACGGTCGTGGCGGCGGGGCGCGTGGTGGCATAGCCGTACGACATGCCCACCTGCCCACACGGCACCGGGCGGCTAGCCGGACTCGTTCAGATAGGCCAGGACCGCCAGGACCCGACGGTTGCTGTTGTCGTCGTCGGTGAGGGAGAGCTTGCCGAACAGGGACGTCGTGTACTTGCTGATCGCGCTGTCGCTGAGGAAGAGGCGCCGGGCGATGGCCTGGTTGGACAGGCCCTCGGCCATCAGACCCAGTACCGCGTGCTCGCGTTCGGTGAGGTGGTCGAGGCGGCGGTGGGAGGAGCCGCTGGAGAGCAGTTTGGCGATGACTGCCGGGTCCATGGCGGTGCCGCCCGCCGCGACGCGTTCCAGGGCGTCGATGAACTGGTCGGCGTCGAACACGCTCTCCTTGAGGAGATAGCCGATCGCCCCTGTCCCGTCGGCCAACAGCTCGCGGGCATAGAGCTGTTCGACGTACTGGGAGAGGATCAGGACGGGCAGGCCCGGCAGTCGGGCGCGGGCCGCCAGTGCCGCGCGCAGGCCCTCGTCCGACTGGGTCGGCGGCATGCGGACGTCGATGACGGCGACGTCGGGCCGGCTGGTGAGCAGCGCTTCGAGCGTCTCGGGTCCGGTGGTCGCGGTCGCCACCACCTGATGTCCGTACGCCTCGATCAGGCGGACCATCCCGTCCCGCAGGAGGTAGAGGTCTTCGGCTACGACGACGCGCATGGCACCGCCATCCTGGCACGCGTCGGACCACCCGCGGGACTGCTGATGTCCAGGGTGCCGTCGAAGACCGCGAGGCGGCGGCGCAGCCCCGCGAGCCCGCCGTCGGGCCGCACCTCGGCACCGCCCCGGCCGTCGTCCTCGACCGAGACGACGATGCCGTTGTCGTCCCGCGTGATGGAGACGCGCACCCGGGTCGCGTGGGCGTGCTTGACCGCGTTGGTGAGCAGTTCGGCGGTGCCGAAGTACACGGCGGACTCGATCGGCGGGTCCAGGCCGAGCCGGTCGCCCGCGCTGACCGTCACGTCGAGCGGACTGTCCAGGGCGAGCGCGCGGACGGCGTCGACGAGGCCGCGGTCGTTGAGTACCGGCGGATTGATTCCCTTGACCAGTTCGCGGAGTTCGCTCAGCGAGGTGGCCGCTCCGGTCCGCGCCTCCCGCATCAGCGCCCTGGCCTGCCCGGGATCGGTCTCCATCAGCTTCTCCGCGGTCGCGAGGGAGAGCCCGAGCCCGACCAGACGGGCCTGCGCCCCGTCGTGCAGGTCCCGCTCGATCCGGCGGATCTCGGCGGCCTGCGCGACCGTCGCGTCGGCGCGCTGCGCGGTCAACTGGTCGACCCGCTCCGCGAGTTCCATCGCGGGGGACGGACGCAGGAAACGTACGGCCACGGGCTCGACGCACCGCCAGGCGTACGGGGCTGAGCCGATGCCCACGGCCAGCGCGGCCACCCCGAAGAGGCGTGCGGGGAGCGAGGGTTGGGCGAGGCCGAAGGTCGCCGCCGCGAGACCGGCGGGCGGGACGGCCGCGAGCAGGCCCGCAGCGAACGGGGCGACCGCCGTGAACCGCAGATCGCGCCAGTTGGCGGGGTCGTTCCAGCGCAGCCGCCACCGCTGATCAAGGCGGGCGTCACGGCTGGTCTTCTCGTACGAGAAACCGTTCCACCAGTACCCGGTGGACATGAGCACCACCGGAGGCGCCTGCCGGTAGCCGGGCGTGATGACGGTGTCCGTCCAGCGTGCGACGAGGAGGCGGAACATCCCGCAGACCGGACGGGACAGGGCGAGGGTGCCGACCGGGGCCACGAGCGGGACGGGCGCCCATGACCACGGGTTTCCCGGCCCCCAGAAGACCGCGAGCGCCACCGTGGCGGCCCACACGGCAGGGACCGCCATGCTGAGGGCCACCACGACGCACGCCCGTATGAGTCCCACCCAGGCGCCCACCGCCCACGATGCCGCCCGCCTTGTGTCCATGCCTTCCCACTTCCTCGCTGCGCCCCAAGGACGCGCCGACCCGGCCGGTGCGGCTCGGTGGCTCCCACTCTGCACCGCGCGGGCCGCTTTCCCCGCCGGACCGGGTCAGAAGTGGGGCTAGCCCCACCTCGTCGTACGGCCGGACCCCGCCCGAAGGACAACCGTGTGGCCGGTTCCGTGGCCACGCGCCCCGGACCGGGCATAAGTTACTGAGGATGACACGGTGACTACAGCAGGGAGAGGCTGTGGCGAAGAGGGTTGGGCCGAGGGCGGGCCGATTACGAGCGGTGCGGTGCGCGGCCGTCGCGGGAGCGGCGATCGTGGGACTGGCCGCGTGCGGTGGTTCGTCCGGGGAAACGGAGAGTACGGAGAGCGCACGAGACTCGAAGGGCGCGCAGGACAAGGGAAGTTCGGCGCAGGGGCCCGACGCCGCCGACACCTCGGCTCCGCGCTCGTCGGCGTCCTCCGCCACCCGGGCCACCCAGACCAGTGTGGTGTTCACGCCCGCAACACCCCAGAAGGCGGGGGTCCTTGAGACCACGGCGGACCTCATGCGCCACCGGGCCGAACTGCTGGGCCTGAAGAACGCACACGTCGCCGTCTTCGGCGGCGGCATCACGGCGACAGCGCCCGGCAAGGCCGAGGAGAAGCTCACGGCGCTGGGCGAACAGGCCAGGCTGGAGTTCCGGCCGGTCCGCGGCGAGAGCGCCGCGACCGCGGACCGGTGCCCGGCGGCCACCGCGCCCGCCACCGAACCGCTCACCGCCTGCTCCACCAAATCCGGCAGCGTCCCGGCCAACCGGTACGAACTCGGACCCGCCGCCGTGCGGGGCGGCGACGTCTCCTCCGCCCGCGCACGCTACGACGAACAGGGCGGGAGCGGCTGGCTCGTGGACATCGCCTTCACGAACCGCGGCGCGCAACGCTTCACGGACCTCACCACCGAACTCTCCCGGCAGCAGCCGCCCACGAACGAGGTGGCGATCGTCCTCGACGGCCAGGTGCTCTCCGCTCCCTCGGTCAGTTCGACGATCCCCAACGGAAAAGTCCAGATCTCGGGCACCTTCACGCGCGCGTCCGCCCGCGAACTGGCCGCGCTCCTCTCCGCGGGAGCCCTCCCCGTCGACATGAAGGTGTCGAGTGTGACCGACATCGACGACGCGGCCACCGGCCGCGACGCGAGCACCGGGGACTAGACGGTCACCCGCCGATCCGCCCCGCGTCCGCGCTGATCAGTCCGGTCTCGTACGCGACGATCGCCACGCGCGCGGGGATGCTGGTCATGTAGGAAAGGGAACGCACGCACCGGTCCCGTGGCGGGCCGGCCGATCGCTCAGCCCGTCGCCGCGCCGAACCACTTCGACAGCTCGTGGGCCAGGCCCTCCTGGTCCTCGCCGACCCACACCACGTGACCGTCCGGACGCAGCAGTACCGCCGGTGCGTCCAGTTCCTCGCAGGTGTCGGTGACGTGGTCGACGCGGTCGGTCCAGCCGTTCACCGAGAGCCGGCCCGTCCGGTCGAGCAGCAGGGCGCGGCCCTCGTGGAGCAGCTCGTAGAGACGCCCCTGCTTCAGCTGTACGTCGCGCATCCGGCGGCCCAGCAGCTCGTGGGCCCCGTCGCCGGCGCCGAGGTCGTAGCGGATGTCGACCGCGGTGATGATCCCTGTGACGTACCGGTTCACCTCCTCGAAGTCCATCAGCTTCGAGAACAGCTCCCGCAGCGCGGTCGGACCCGGGTCGGTGCCGAGGAGGGTGATCTGCGCGCGGGTGTTGTCCAGGACGCTCGCGCCCACCGGGTGCCGTTCGGCGTGGTAGGTGTCGAGGAGTCCGTCGGGCGCCCAGCCGTTGACCGCCGCGGCCAGCTTCCAGCCCAGGTTGAACGCGTCCTGCACGCCGAGGTTCAGGCCCTGCCCGCCGGTCGGTGGGTGGATGTGCGCCGCGTCGCCGACCAGGAACACCCGGTCGACCCGGTAGCGCTCGGCCTGCCGCGTCGCGTCGCCGAACCGCGAGAGCCAGCTCGGCGAGTGCACGCCGAAGTCGGTGCCCGCGACCGCGACGAGCTGCTTCTTGAAGTCGTCGAGGGTCGGCTCGGCCGCCCGGTCCTCGGCCACTCCGTCGGCGGGCACGACGATGCGGTACAGCCCCTCCGTGCTGGGCGTGACACCGAAGCGCAGCTGCGTCTTGGTGACCTCCTTGACGACGGCGGCGATCGTCTCGGGCTCCTCGGTCACCGCCATCTCGCCGAGCAGCGTCTCGACCGTCGCGGCCACGCCGGGGAAGTCGACGCCGATGAGCTTGCGCACCGCACTGCGGCCGCCGTCGCAGCCGACCAGGTAGCGCGCACGCAGCCGCGTCCCGTCCGCCAGCTCGACGTCCACCCCGTCCTCGTCCTGACCGACCCCGACGACCTCGCAGCCGCGCCGGATGTCCGTGTCGAGTTCGGCCGCACGCTCGCCCAACAGCCGCTCGGTGAGCGGCTGCGGCGTGGCGACACCGTAGGCGTGCGCCGTGTCCAGCTGCTCGGGCCACGGCTTCATGATGCCGCCGAAGAGCCCCCCGACGCTGTACGTCTCGCTGACCGCGAGGAAGCGGTCGAGCAGGCCACGCTGGTCCATCATCTCGACGCTGCGCGCGTGCAGTCCCTGGCCGCGGGACTGCTTGGTCGGCTCGGTCAGCTTCTCCAGCACGACCACGTGCACCCCGGCCAGCCGCAGCTCGCAGGCCAGCATCAAGCCGGTCGGTCCACCACCGGCGATGATCACGTCGATCAACGCAACCCCCCATTTCGCTTGCTCTACGACAGGTGTTTCCTCGAAGCCGCATCCGCGGATCCCGGCTTCGGCCGATGATTCTGCGCCATCACCCGGGCCTTGCCGCAAGGCCCCCTGTCAGCTATAAATTAAGCACGGCAAGGAGCGGTTGACCTCCTTGTCCTTCTTTATGTCGGCTCCCGGGCCGAGCGGCAGGTGTCGCAGGTGTGCCCCCCCGTAGGCGGGCGAGGCCCCGCGTGGACGGCTGATTGTCAGGCCCTCCTGCCACGATTCGTTCATGGGATTCTTCGACGACTTAGTGCTGCCGGAAGAACCGTGGGGGGACCGGGGCGAGCCGGTCTTCCTCGGAGCGCCGGACGAGGACGCGTACGCCGGGCGGGAGCGGCCGCCCGCCGGATGGTTCGCGCCCGTCCTGGTCGCGCAGCCGACCCTGGCCGGTGCCGGGCCGGAGGCCAGGGTGATGGTCGTCGGGTGGTCGGTGTGGCCGGGTTCGGTGACGCTGCATCTGGCCGTGCACCGGATAGCGCACCGGCAGGAGCGGGGGAGTGCCCGTCAGTCGGGCCTGCGCGTGGGCCTGTCGCTGGCGGACGGTCGTCGGGTGACCTCGCTGGACGGGGCGGAGCCGCCGGTGGAGGTGGTCGGGCCGCCGGGGCTGCTCGACGCCCATGTGTCCCGGGGGCAGGGGCGTCGGTGCGGGCTCATTCCGCTCGACCCCGGCGCGGGCGCGTCGTGGAGCAGTCCGTTGAAGGACGACGTGGACCTGTACCTCGCGGAGCTGCCGCCCTCGGGGACGACGCGGCTCGTCGTCGAGTGGCCGGACGAGGGCATCGCGGAGACCAGCACTCCGGTCGACGCCGACGCCCTGCGTTCCGCGGCCGCCAGAGCCGTAGAGGTGTGGCCGGAGCTGAGGACGCAGGAGCCGCCGCTCCAGCCGGAGCTGCGCGCGTTCTTACGGATGGGCGGGCCACGGAACTTCCTTGCCCCACCGCTCTCCTGGCTCCAGCGCCACACGCTGCGCGAACTGGAGAAGACACGGCAGCGCGAGGCGCCCCGGGCGGACTGGGAACACATGCGGTACGACGACTGGCGCGACGCGGCGCTCATCCGCACCAGACTGGAGAGCGGCGCACCGGCCGACGCCCACGCCTGGGCGGGGGCCACACCACTCAACCTGGCGGCGGAGCGCGGCAGTCCGGAGGCCGTCGCCGCGCTGCTCCCGTACGTCAGCCAGGTCGACGCCCCCGACACCGAAGGGCACACCGCACTCTGGCACGCCGCCTGCAACGTGGACGGGGAGAGCGTCCGCGCGTTGATCGCGGCGGGTGCGGACGTATGGACACCCCAGACCGGGACCTGGTCCCCGGGCCGGCTGCTCCTGACCACGCCCCTCGCCCCACTCGTCGCGGACCTGCCGGACGCGGTGGCGCTGCCGCCCGACGAGGTGGCCGCCTTCCGTGCCGCGGACGAGCTCATCAAGGCGTATGGGGAAGGGGAGTTGTGGACCGAGGGGCTCGGCGTCGCCTTCGTCCGTGACCTGGATGAGGACGAGGTCATCCGGCGGCTGGGGCAGGAGCCGGGGCGGTTCCCCGTGAGGGAGGCGCGGCGGGATGAGGACCCCGACTCCGACTGCGACTCTGGGTGCGACCCCGACCCCGACCCCGACCCCGACTCTGATTCTGAGTTCGACTCCGACTCCGACTCCGACGACTTCCTGCGCTTCGTGGGCGTGACCGGTGTGCCGGGCGTCCCAGGCAGCCCCGGTGGCTGCGTCATCACCCAGGAGGGCTACATGCCCAGCGACGACGCGCTGTTGCGCGCGGTGACGCCAGGTACCACCGCCTACGGGCTGTACTTCAACCCCAAGGGCGGCACGCACGGAATCCTGGCCCGCGATGGCGACATCGTGGACAGCGAGGAGATCGGACTCCCACCGGACGAGTCGGCCCCGCCCGCCCACTGGCACTTCCGCTTCTGGCAGAGCGGCCGCCACTTCCCGCACGCGGCCACCGAGTTGGCGTACGCGTGCGCGGCGGCCGGGCTCCAGATAGGTGACGGCAGCGTGCGCGCCGCCCTCAACGCTCCCCGGCGCCGGGTGGAGCTGCCCCCGGAGCTGCAACGCTGACGGGGGAAACTCCCTTGCCGGACCCATGCAGCGAAGCCATGATCGCGGGATGGTTTCGACTCTCCCTCCCGACGGCCGCGCCGGAATCGACGCCGCGCTCGTACGGCGCCTCGTCGCCGTGCAATTCCCACAGTGGAGCGGCCTGTCCGTCACCCCGGTCGAGGTCGACGGCTGGGACAACCGCACCTACCGCCTCGGGGACGACAAGACGGTGCGGCTGCCCACCGCCGCGGGCTATGTCCCCGCCGTCGACAAGGAGAACGACTGGCTGCCGCGCCTCGCGCCGTCGCTGCCGGTCGCCGTCCCGCCCGTACTGGCCAAGGGCGAACCGGGAGAGGGCTACCCCTACCCCTGGTCGGTGCGCGGCTGGCTGACGGGGGAGACGGCGGCCCGGGGGCACATCGACGACCTGGACCAATTCGCCGTGTCCGTAGCCGAGTTCCTGCTGGCGCTTCAGCGCTGTGACACCGCGGGAGGGCCGGAGGCCGGGGAGCACAGCTGGTACCGGGGAGCCTCGCTCGCCCACTACGACGCGGAGACCCGCCGCTGTCTGACCGCGCTGGAGGGGCGGGTCGACACCGAGCGGGCCGCCGCCGTGTGGGAGGCCGCGCTGGCCGCCGAGTGGGACGGGCCGCCGGTGTGGTTCCACGGCGACATCGCCTCGGGCAACCTGCTCGTCCAGGACGGCGAACTGACCGCCGTCATCGACTTCGGCACCTCCGGTGTGGGCGACCCGGCCTGCGATCTGGTCATCGCCTGGGGCATGTTCGACGGCGAGAGCAGGGAAGCGTTCCGCCGGGCCGTCGCCCAGCCCGCCGCGACCTGGGCGCGCGCGAGGGGCTGGGCGTTGTGGAAGGCCCTGCTCGTCCTCTCCGAGTGCGTCGACACCGACGAGGAGAAGGCCGGAGTCAACCGTCGCGTCATCGAGGCGGTCCTGGCCGACCACGACGACTTCGCCACCGCGCGGGTCCGTGCGCGCACATCCCTCAGCCCGCCGTCCACCGCCTGAGCTTCTCGGGGTTCCGTACGCCCCACAGGTTCGTGATCCGGTCACCGGCGAAGTCGAATGCCAAGACCGACAAGGTGACGCCGTCCTGCTGGATCACCAGACCGGGCTGGCCGTTGACCGTCCGCTCCAGGATCGTCTGGTGTGCCGTCAGACCGATGGTGGCGGTCAAGTAGCGCGCGATCCGCTCGCCGCCGTAGACGGGGTGCGGCGCCGCGTTCACCACGCCGCCGCCGTCGGCGAGAGCGGTGGCTTCCGGGTCGAGGAGGCCGACGAGGGCGTCAATGTCCTTGGCCTCCCAGGCCAGTCTGAAGGCCCGGACGATGTCGGCGCGCCGGGCCGAGGGTGTCGCCGGGACGGGCGCGCGCGAAGCGCCGATGCGGCGGCGGGCCGACGAGGCCAGCTGACGGCAGGCCGCGGGCGTCCGGCCCACGACGTCGGAGACCTCGGCGAAGGAGTAGCGGAAGACGTCGTGCAGGACGAACGCGACGCGCTCGGCGGGCGTCATCGACTCCAGCACGACCAGGAACGCCATGCTGACCGACTCGTCGAGCGTGACGCGGTCGGCGGGGTCGGCCGTCCGCCCGGCGGGACGCCCGCCGATCCACTCCGTGGCGTCGGGCACCGGCTCGGGTATCCACTCGCCCACGTACGTCTCGCGCCGGGCGCGCGCCGAACCGAGCTGGTCGAGGCAGATGCGGCCCGCGACCTTGGTGAGCCAGCCCCCGGGTGACCTGACGGCCTCCTGCTGCTGGGGCGACATCGCGTACCACCGTGCGTACGTCTCCTGCACGACGTCCTCGGCGTCGGCCACGGAGCCCAGGAGCCGGTAGGCGACATTGATCAACTGGCGCCGCTCGCTGATGACCGCGCCCAGGTCCGGGTCGATCAGGTCACCCGTGCCCGGCTCGGATGGTGTGCTCATGCTGTCGCTGCTCCTTCGCCCGTCCCTGCTGCTGCCGCTGCGGCCGATGCCCGTACGACAGCAGCCTTCACACGTGCGACAGCTGCCGTCCCCTGTGCGGCAGCTGTCCTCACCCACACGACGAGACAGCCCTCCGAAATGTGAGGTGGCCACGGCGCCGCACGTCCCGGGAGGCCGTGCGCCTGACATTCCGAGGGGCTGCCTCGTCGTACTCCTGGGCGAACAAGCGACCGAAGGAGTCCATCATGCGGACCCGTATCGACTTCCACGCCAACCCGGTCGCGGCCCGGGACCGGGCGTGAGGCCACGGTGTTCACCGACGCCGAGCGCGCCGCCCTGAAATCCAGGACACCTCACGCGGACCGAACACCCCTCACCTCTCCAGGAGCAGCCTCATGTCCACCATGACCGGGTTCGACGAGCTGACCGGCGACTACGTCCTTGACGCCGCCCACACCAGGATCGGGCTCGTCGCCCGGCACCGGATGGCGTCGAGAGTGCGCGGGGAGTTCGAGGCGTGCGAGGGCGGCGTGCGGGTGGACGGCGAGGATCCGTCCAGGTCCGCCGTGCGGCTCACGGTCCGGACGGCGAGCATCCGGACCGGGGATCAGCGGCGTGACGCCATGCTCCGCACGTCGTTCCTCGCGGCGCCCGACCACCCCGACATGACCTTCACCTCGACCGAGGTCCGGCAGGTCGACGAGACCGCGTTCGAGGTCACGGGTGATCTGACGCTGCGCGGTGTGACCAGGCCCGTCACCGTGGAGGTCGAGCTGACCGAGGCGCAGGAGACGGGGGAGGGGGTCCGGCTGGGCTTCAGGGGCGGCGCCACCCTCGACCGGAACGACTGGGGCGTGAACTGGAACGTCCTCACGACGGCCCTCGTGAGCCCGCTCGTGGTGCTCGAACTCGACGTCGTCGTGGTCCGGCGGACGGAGGCCGCCGGGTAGGGGCGGGTTCTCTCCCATGGGCCGGGCTCGATCCGCCATGGGCCGGGCTCGATCCACGCAATGGGAACATATGGCTAGGGTGATCCAATGCCCCTCGTCGAAATCACCTACGCGCCGCACGTCGCCGAGACGACGCTGCGCGAACTCGGTTCCTCGCTCCCGCACTTGGTGTCCCTGGCCGTGGAGTGCCCCGAAGAGCCCTATGACGGGGACCTCCAGCCGGGCGACGTGGAAGTGCGCTTCCGGCAGCTCGGTCCCTTCGACCGTAGCGGCCTGGACTTCGTGATCGAGATCCGCTCCAAGTACTTCGAGAGCAGGGCCGCCGACCGCCAGGACCGCGTGGACCGGCTGTACGAAGGCGTCGCGGCAGCCACCGGTCTGGACGACTTCGGCATCTATCTGTCGCTGCCGGTGGCGGCCTGGGCACAGGGGGACTGACGGGGCCTCTGAACGCGTCCTCCAGCGGTTGTCCTGCAACTCGTGGGCCAGGGGCGGATGCCCCTGGAGGACACCGTCGAGCGGTGGCTGCCGGGCGTGGTCCCCACTGGGCCTGGCGGACACGCGCGTGCCGCGCAGGTGCCCGTTCATCCGGGGGCCGCACGCGCGGGGCTATGCCGGGTTCGGCGACGGTCCGGGCGGTGGCATCGGCAAGGGTGGCGGCGTCGGTCCCACCGGCCCGGGGGCAGGCCGTCGTCGAAGATGCGCGGTCCACCGCCGAGGAAGACGGGGAAGACCGTGAGCGCGAGTCGGTCGACCTGGTCAGCGGCGAGCAGTGCCTTGATGACGCTCGCGCTGGAGAGCACGAGGATGTCGTCTCCCTCAGCCGCCTTGAGGTCCGCGACCACCTCAGCGGTCGGCTTGTCGACAATCGTCGTCCGCTCCCAGGGAGCCTCACCGGCGAGGGAGGAGGAGAGGACGACCTTCTCGGCGTCGACCAGCCACCACGCGAACCGCCGCTCGTCACGCGGTTCGACACCCTCCATGCCGATGACGGTGGGCCAGAACCCGAGGAAACCCTCGGCGTTGACCCGCCCCAGCAGGGCCGTCGTCGCCGACTCCCAGAGGCCGGTCAGGTGATCGCGGGCGACATCGGTGTGCGCGTACGGCAGCACTCAGCTCATGTCCTCGGGGTGATCGGCGCGGGCGTAGTGGCCGTCGAGGGAGACGCTCATGTTGGTGACGACCCTGCGGCCGCCGGGCGGCCGGGTGAGGTGCGAAGGTTGTGTCATCGCGTGCTCCTGGTGTCGTTGCCCGTGGTGGTACGGGCGCCATGCCCGGTGTTGTCGGGGAGGCCGCGCGGGTCGCCGGTGCTGGGTGCGGTCCTCGTGAGCGTCGCCATGAGCTTGTCGAGGCTCTGGCCGAAGCCGATCTCGATGCCCGCGATGAAGTCCGCGGAGTCCACGGTGCTGCCGGTGACCCGCAAGCGGACCTCCAGCTCCGTGCCGGTCCCGGCGGGCCTGAGGACGTAGTCGATGTGACTGGTGAAGGCGAGACGTCCGTCGGGGAGCAGCGGCGCCAGCCTGTACGCGAGGTGCTCGGCGGGCCGTACGTCGTCGACAACTCCCTCCGCGCGTCCGGCGACCGGGTCCGATGCGCCGGTGTCCTCGGCATCGCGGTACTCGTGGACGATCCGCGCACCCGGCCGCGCCTCGAAGACGAGCTCCGACACGCGGAGATCGTCGGGCGTCCACCAGCGGGCCAGCAGGGTGGGCTCGGTGAGGTGGCTCCAGACGAGTTCCGGACGCGCGTCGAGCGACCGGCGGAAGCCGAACGAACGGCCGTCGGCCCACCCCGACGCGTCCGCGGCGAGCCGCTCCGTCTAGAGGCTGAGCCCATAACGGCCAAAGGTCGTGCGTGAACCATCTGCCTGGTCGGCGGTGTCCGCGAGTTGGCAGAGCGCGGCCGCGAGATCGCGCGAGGGAGCGGGCCGGAGCGCTGGGCGGTGACGGGTCCATCTGCGCCGCCCCCAGGAATCGGCGGACGAGATCCGCCGATTCCTCGGAGGCGCATCACTCGGCGAAATCAGTACGTGAAGGTCGTCATGACCGCGAGATGGTCTGAGGGCCAATTGGAGCCGCCACCCACGGTGGTCGAGCTGACCGCGTCCAGGGTCGAGCCCTTGTACTGGATGAAGTCGATGCGGTCCTGGGGCTCCGGCTTGCCGTCGGTCTCCTTGACGACGGGCGACCACGTGTTGCCGGGGCGCGCGGCCTCGTCGGGGTTCACCTCCCGGTAGGAGTCCCAGTAGCCCCCGTCCGCGAAGGCCTTGGTGGTGGGCCAGGTGACCACGGAGTTGCAGTGGGCGGCCTTGGTGTCCTGCGTCCAGTCCAGGTGCGAGGGGGAGTTGAAGTCGCCCGCGACGATGGCGGGGCTCGAACCGGCCCACTTGACGATGTCGGCCGCCTGCTTTCCGCGGTTGGCCTCGTCGGCGTAGATGGTCTCGTAGGAGTCGTTGTCCCAGCAGGCGTTGTAGGGACCGTACTTGGTGTAGTCGAGATGCGCCGAGTAGATCCAGAAGCCCTTGATCTTGGCGGCGACGACTCCGTTGCCGGTTCCGGTCCAGTCCTCCTGGTCGATGGGGTGGCGGGAGACGATGTCGACGTGGGTGCCGGTGGCGGTGGTGTACCAGCCGAGCTTGTCGGCGATGCGCTGAGCAGAGTCGCCGTCGTTCTCCTGGAGGGCGACGACGTCCGCGCCGGAGTCGGTTATCGCCGTTGCGATCTTGTTGATGCCGTCGGGGACCTGGCTGCCGCCGTGCCAGGTGTTGAAGGTCATCACCTTGAGGGTCTGCGCCGAGGGCGCGGAGGCGAGGGAGGCGGAGGCGGATGCGGAGGCCGGGGAGGCGGCGACCAGGGCGAAGGCCGCGGTGGCCATGGTGAGTCTGAGGGGCGTGAGTGTGTTCATGCGTGCTGGCCTACCCGGAGACGGACGGATGCCGGGCGGCCGGCGTGTGAACGGATCATGGAGATCGCACGGGGCGGCGCGGCGGGGTGGGGCGAGTCGGGGCGGAACGGGATGGATGGGACGGGACGAGCGAGTCGCATCGGCCAGGTCGCGCTGGGCGGGTCGGTGGAGCCGGGGGAAGCCTCGTCCAGTGGTGAACTGGACGAGGCCCGAAGGTAGTTGGTGACGTGCGCTCGGAGCCGGAGCCGGAGCCGGATGGGGGAGTGGGTGTGGGTGTGGGGGCCCGCGCCGATCCCCGGCCCCGGCGCGGGTCCCGGCCCCGGTCCCGGCCTCAACCCCAGGCGTGGTCCGGTCGGGTGCCGGACTGGCCCCCTGGAGTTTGGCCAGGCCCTAACCGGCCTACCCCCAGCCCTCAACCGGCCTGCCCCCGGCCCACCCCCGACGCTCAGCGCCCCGGACCCTGGTGGTCGCGCGCCTCGGCCGTGGTCTTGAGGTCGCGCATCCACGCTTCGAGGCCGTTGCCCAGGATCTTCGTGGCGGCGGGCACGTTCGCGTCGACCTGCGGGCCCCTGTGGGTCTCTTCCGTGGTCACCCGTATGCCGCCTTTGACCTTGGTGAAGTTCCATACGTGCACGCCGTCGATGTGCAGTCCTTCGCCGGTCGCGGGGCCGGTCCAGCGGATGCAGGAGTTGCGCTTGAGCTGCTCGACGGTCGAGGTGATGTCCAGGTTGGTGGCGGGGGTCGAGGGGTTGGGCGGCACGGGGGTCGTCCACCTGAACGCCGAACCCTTGCGGAAGGGGCCCTCGTCGAGGCGGTCCATCGTGGTGATGTGGGCCTGCCAGGAAGGCCAGCGCTCCACGTCGGTCTGCAACTTCCATATGGTGCGCATCGACGCGTGGATGACGGTGTCGGTCTTGTAGCGAACACGTGCGTCGGGGTCGACGCCCGCACCGCGGCAGGTGACGGGCTTGCCGTGGTGGTCGGCTTTGGCCCCGGCGGGTGTCGTCGCCGTACCGAGGATGCCGACGACGGCGAGCGGGACGGTCAACAGGGCGGCGCGGACGCTGGTGCTGCGGATGCTGGACATGATGTTCCCCTTGTCAATTCATCAATTCATCAATGTGTCAATCGGGCAGCGGTGGGCTGCTCTTGGTGGTTGTCAGGTGCCGATCGGCCTCTAGCGCGCGGACGGGAGCGCGCGGATGTCGGCGCGTCGAGGGGCGTGTCGAGCGGCGCATCGATAGGCGTGTCTAACGCCGCCCGCTCCGGGCCCGGCGCAGCGTCACGATGAAGACCGCGGACGCGGCGACGATCAGCGCGAGGAACACGGGGTGCATGTCCTTGGACAGGCTCTGCGCACCGTCGGGCCGCGTCAGCCATATGGCGAGCGGTACGGCGAATGAAGTGCCGAACGGCACGGCAGCCCTGCGGACGGCCCGGTCAGGGACGGAGCGGAGGGCGCCGAACAGGGCGATCAGGACCGGCAGCGCCGCGATCAGGGCGAACTGGCCGACGACCATGACGGGCACCGCCCAGGCGGAGATGGTCACCGACAGTGGAATGCGTCGGTCCGTGCGGGCGGGCTCCGTGCGGACGCCCTCTGTGCGGGTCTGCTGTGACTCGACCGTGGTGGCCATGGAGTTCCCCTCGTCCCGTGCGGTGCGATGCGCTAGAAGTTCCTTCGCTGGTTAGAAGGTATAGCGGGGCGAGGTGGAAGGTCAATAGTTTTCGTTATAGCTTCTAACTTCGAGTTGAGGGTGTAGTCGTGACCGTGGGCTACCCGTGGCAGCGGTCGTGTCTCTCGGCGCGCCCGGTCTCGCAGTTGTACGTCGTCACGGTCACGTCCTTGGCGGGCAGATACACGGCGCGTCGGCGGTCGTGGTCGTAGAGGACGACCGTGCCGGGGCCGTGCCCGATGTACAGCAGCCGCCCGGTGTTGACCGCCTTGAGGTCGAAGTTCTTGGCGCCGTCCGTGACGGAGAGGCGCACGTCGGCGGGGTAGGCGCGGACGGCAAGGAGCGTGACGGGCCCGAAGTGCATCGGCTCGACCCACTTGCCGCTCTTGGCCCGGTCGGCCATGTCGTCGGCCGCGTACACGACGAGCAGCCCGACCAGCGCGATCCCCACCGCGCAGCACCAGAGGACCACCGTTCTGCGCTTCCCTCGGTCCTGGAGCCCGATGAGCATGCGGTCGGCCCGTGCGCGCGTGCGTGCGGGGCCGACGCGGCGGGTGGTGCGCAGGCCGATGGACCCGAGTGCGAGGAGCGCGGCCGATGCGACGAGGCTCATCAGGACGAGCCCCAGCGATCCGCTGAGTCGGGTCGAGTACTCCGGGTCCACGTCCCCCGGGGCCATGCCCAACTCCCGGTAGAACTGGTCGTACTGCATGGTCAGGAGGCCGAACAGCAGCGCACCGCCGAGGCCGAGCGTCGGTAACAGGTACTTCTTGATCCAGGTGCTCAAGGCCATCGGGGACGGGGAGCCGGCCGGACCCGGGTCCGGTGCGCGCGCCGGATCGAGGGTCGTGGGTGGGCCGGGAACGGGGACGGAAGGACCGGAGATGGGGACGGACGGGCCGGGCCCGTGGGGTGTCGACGTCATGACGAGACGCTAGGGACGCACCGGGGCGGAGCCAATGCTTCCGGCACGGTGCGTCCCCATGTTCCCGCGTCCTGCCCCCGCTCCCTTCCCCCTCTGGTCAGCCTCCCGCTAGGGACTGCGTCAGGGCCGCATCAGCCCCCGCCTCGCCCCACCGACCTGCCTCACGGGTAGGAGACGACAGTGGACGGCACCGTCGAGGAGCCCGAGGTCGCGGAACCGATGTCGTTGATGACGTGCTCGTACTGGCCCATGCCGCCGAGCGAGACGACAAGCAGGTTGTGGAACTTGACCCCCGGCGTCTTCGGCGCCGCGAACCCGTGGTCCTGGCGGATGCCCGGGTCCGCCGTGTAGTTGCAGTAGCTGCCGAGCCCCCAGCCCTCGTGGGAGGTCACGGAGGCGTCGACCTTGTAGGCGGCGAAGCCCTTGACGTTGCCGTCCTGGACGGACCCCTGGTTCGGGGCGTCGTACGCCTTCTCGTTCTGGAAGAAGATCGTGCGCCCGCGCTGGCCCGACCACTGGACGTCGTACTTGTTGAAGTGCTCCACGAACAGGCCGGTCGCCAGGACGTCGTCGCCGTTGACGCGCACTCCGTAGTCCGCGCGATTGGTCTCCCAGCCCACGCCCGCGCCGTGGTCGGCGCGCCACACCCAGGTGTGGTCGATGATCGTGTGGCGGCTGTTGACCTCCATGCTGAGCGTGGCCTTGCCGGGACCCGCGCCGCCGATCCTGATGAAGACGTCCTGCACGGTGATCGGCTGCGCCGAGTGGTCGGCGCCCGCGCCACGGGGACCGATCTGGAGCAGGACGGGGGAGTTGACCGGACCGGCGTCGATGAGGAAGCCGGCGAGCCGTACGCCGTCGACGTCGGCGACCTTCATCGCGGTCACGCCGTTGTCGGGGATCAGCGTGGCGTAGCCGAGACCGAGCACCACGGTGTTGGCGCGGTTCACTTCCACGGCCCGGTCGAGGTGGTAGATGCCCGGGGTCAGCAGGAGGTGGAGGCCCTGGGCCAGTGCGGCGTTGAGCGTGGCCGCGCTGACACCGGGCTTCGCCACGTAGAACTGGCTCAGCGGCAGTGAGGTGCCGCGCGGGGTGCCGTTGCCCCAGGTGGTGCCGCGCGCGTTGGTGCGCTTCTCCGGCAGGAACACCTTGTAGGCGTTGCCGTCGAGGTACAGGAAGGGCTTCTCGCGCGAGACGGGCGTGGTGTCGAGAGTCGTGTACGGAGGGTTCGGGAAGCTCTGGCCCGGCGCGCCCTCGACGCCCGAGAACACCATGTTCCAGACCGCGTTGAGCCAGCCGCCCACGGAGCTGTCACGGGTGTACCACTGCTGCTGCGAGTAGGGGCCCACGGTGCCGTCGATGCGGCTGTCGGCTATGTAGCCGCCGCTGGCCCAGCCGTAGCCGTTGGGCGAGAGGTTGAGGCCGCCCTTGATGTGCATGCGGCGGAACGGGGCGGCCTGCGCGACCGCCCACCGGTTGGTGCCGTTGACCGGCTTGAGCGCGAGGTTCTCCGCCGAACGCCAGAAGTTCTGGGTCGCGTTGCCGTTGAACCAGCCCGCGTCGACCGTCACGTCACCGTTGATCGTCGTGTCGTCGGGGGAGAGGCCGAGGCCCGCGATCGAGGTGTAGAAGCCGAGCTGGGCGTTGAGGCCGTTGTACGTGCCCGGCTTGAAGAAGAAGGCGTAGCGGCCCGTGCCGAACTGGGCCGACTCCTGTCGCTTGAAGACCTCGTCGAGCTTGGCCTGGACGCCGGCCGTCGACGGGTCGAAGACGATCACGTTGGGGCCGAGGTCGCCGCCGCCGGGCAGCGCGGCGGGGGCGCTCCGCGCGTGGGCCGGAGCGGTGGCCAGGGCCGGCAGGCCCGCGGCGGTGGTCGACGCGGCGATCGCGCCCAGAACCGTGCGGCGTGTGGGGGTGGTTGGCATGCGGGCTCTCCTGTTGTGGCGGTGTGAGGTTTCAGGAAATGAACGATCAGGTGCCTCGGGAGCGCTCTCTTGACCGGGAATAGTTCATCCGCGTGAAGGGTGCGTCAAGAGGGTGTTCGGGGTCGTCGTTGTTTTCCCTGATGAGACGTCAAAAGAGTTACGCGGTAGTTCTGTTGCTCACTGGTGGCGGAACTGGGATGCGGCGAAGCGTTCACTTTCTATTGACACGCTCACGCCAGGGCCACGACACTCCGGCGGTGGGAGAGCGCTCTCCCGAGCGCTCCTCGCCCCGCACCACTGCCCGACCCCCCATTCGAACCGATGTGGCAGGAGGTCTCCATGGCACGGAGATCGAGGACCATCTCAGGATTACTGGTGACCGGCGCGCTCCTCGTGACCTCGCTGGGCGTGGGCGGGATGGCGCTCGGCGCCGACGGCCCGTCCGCGTCGAGCGAGCCGGCGGCTCAGGGGCACACCATGGCGGCGTCCACCGTCGCCGCGAAGGAGGACCGCGACGGCGACGGCTACATCCGCGCCGAGTCGCCGGTGACCGGCGTACGGCCCTCGGTGAAGGAGCCGCCCCACCGCTACTTCCACGAGTTCCAGGCCAACTGCTCGGTGACGCACACCAGGCCGGACGACCCGATCGTCTACCCGGGCCAGCCGGGCAAGTCCCACGACCACACCTTCATGGGCAACAGGACGACGGACGCGCACAGCACCACGGACTCCCTGAAGCGGGGCAACACCGCCTGCAAGGCGCCCGGTGACAAGTCCGCCTACTGGATGCCCACCCTCCTCAAGGGCGGCGAGCCGGTCCTTCCGGTGGGCCCGCAGGTCATCTACTACAAGGCGGGCGTCACCGACTACACCAGCGTGCGCCCCTTCCCCGAGGGGCTGCGGTACGTCGTCGGCAGCCCCATGCAGAGCGCCGAGGAGTTCCGCGCGCACCCGGGATTCGTGGAGGGCTGGGAGTGCGGCGAGAGCTACTTCAACGTCGACTTCCCCAAGAACTGCCCCACCACGGCGGACACCCAGCTCAACATCCGGGTCCAGGCGCCCAGTTGCTGGGACGGGGTGCACCTGGACTCGCCGGACCACCAGAGCCACATGTCGTACCCGAAGGTCCGGCCCGGCACGAACGACAACATCTGCCCCGCGTCCCACCCGGTCGCGCTGCCGATGATCGAGTTCAAGATGGCGTTCCCGGTCAACGGTGACCTCTCGCAGGTGAAGCTGGCCAGCGGCAGGGGCTACTCGTTCCACTACGACTTCTTCAACGCGTGGGACCCCGCGACGCTCAAGGCGCTGGTCGACCACTGTGTCGTAGGCGGATTGCAGTGCGACGCCCGTGGTTACGACGAGACCCACCCGGAGGCGGGCGCGGCCCTCGACGCGAACTACGAGCTGCCGTGACGGTGCGGGTGCCCACGGCCGCGCTGCGCGCACGCCGTGGGCACCCGCCCGCCCCCGGAGTGCTCATCCCCTCCCTCACCCTCACCCCCTCCCCTGGAGGTCTCGGCATGTCCGCAACCCGAGCCACCCGCCGCTTCGCCGTACCCCTCACCCTCGCCCTGCTCGCCACCCCCGGCCTCGCCCTGCCCGCCCAGCACGCGGACGCCGCGGGGAGCGTGGTCAAGGTGACGGGTTCGCAGGGCGACTGGCAGCTGTCCGTGAACGGTTCCCCCTACCAGGTCAAGGGCCTGACCTGGGGACCTGCCGTCGCCGACGCCGACAAGTACCTGCCCGATCTCAGGTCGATGGGCGTGAACACGATCCGGACCTGGGGCACCGACGCCACCAGCAAGCCGCTGTTCGACTCGGCCGCGGCGAACGGAGTCAAGGTGATCGCGGGCTTCTGGCTGCAGCCCGGCGGCGGTCCCGGCAGCGGCGGCTGTGTGAACTACCTGACCGACACCGCGTACAAGAGCCAGATGCTCGGCGAGTTTCCCAAGTGGGTGGAGGCCTACAAGGACCACCCCGGCGTCCTGATGTGGAACGTGGGCAACGAGTCGGTGCTCGGGCTCCAGAACTGCTACACCGGCGACGAGTTGGAGCGCCAGCGCGACGCCTACACCACCTTCGTCAACGACATCGCGAAGAAGATCCACTCCGTCGACCCGAACCACCCCGTCACCTCGACCGACGCGTGGACCGGCGCCTGGCCCTACTACAAGAAGAACGCACCCGACCTGGACCTGTACGCCGTGAACTCCTACAACGCGGTGTGCGACATCAAGTCGGCCTGGCAGCAAGGCGGTTACACGAAGCCGTACATCGTCACGGAGACCGGGCCCGCGGGCGAGTGGGAGGTCCCCGACGACGCCAACGGGGTCCCCGAGGAGCCCGCGGACCGGGCCAAGGCCGAGGGCTACACGAAGGCGTGGGGCTGCGTGACCGGCCACAAGGGTGTCGCGCTCGGCGCCACGATGTTCCACTACGGCACCGAGTACGACTTCGGAGGCATCTGGTTCAACCTCCTGCCCGCGGGCCAGAAGCGGCTGTCGTACTACGCGGTGAAGAGGGCGTACGGCGCGGACACCTCGCGCGACAACACCCCGCCCGTCATCACGGAGATGAACGTGGTGGGAGACGCGGCCAAGGTCCCCGCCGGCGGCTCGTTCACCCTCGCCACGAAGGCCACCGATCCCGATGGTGACGCGCTCGGCTACGAGGTCCTCGGCAACAGCATGTACATCGACAAGGACAAGAACCTGACGCCCCTGCGCTTCGCCGACGAGGGCTCCGGCCGCTTGAAGGTAACCGCTCCGGACCGGACCGGCGTGTGGAAGATCTACGTCAAGGTCACTGACGGCAAGGGCAACGTGGGCGTGGAGACCCGTTCCGTGCGCGTGGTGGCCCCGCCGGTCGACGGCACGAACATCGCCCTCGGCAGGGCGGCGACGGCCTCGTCCTACCAGACCGGTGGCGGGGACTGCCCCTGCACCGCCGCGGGCGCCGTGGACGGGAAACCGACGACGCGCTGGGCCAGCGACTGGAGCGACCCCCAGTGGCTCCAGGTGGACCTCGGCAGCAGTCAGACCTTCAAGCACGTGCAGCTCAACTGGGAGACGTCGTACGCGAAGACGTACGCGGTCCAGACCTCCGACGACGGGCAGAACTGGCGGACCGTGCGTGAGGTGAAGGACGGCAACGGTGGCATCGACGACTTCGACGTCACAGGGACCGGCCGCTACGTACGCGTCCACGGCACCGTGCGCGGCACCGGGTACGGCTACTCGCTCTGCGAGTTCGGCGTCTACCGGTGAGTCGGCCTCCGGTCGCCGTACTCGTACCCGTGCCCGTACCGGGAGAGCGCTCTATTCCCCTCCGCACGACGAAAGTTACAGTTCCCGCATGGAGAGACAGTCGCTGACGCTTGAGGACGTGGCTCGGGAGGCGGGCGTCTCCCGAGCCACGGTGTCCCGGGTGATCAACGGGATGCGCAATGTCGACCCGGCCATCCGGGACGTGGTGCGCGCGGCCGTCGAACGCACCGGGTACGCGCCCAACCGGGCGGCACGCTCCCTGGTGACCAGACGCACGGAGACGATCGCGCTGGTCATCTCGGGCGCGGGGGAGGACGGCGAGGACGCGGGGGACGACGAGTCGGCCGATGCGCGGAACGCCTTCACCGCCCGGGTGTTCGCGGACCCGTTCTTCGGGCGGGTGGTCGGCGGAGTGGTCGGCTTCCTGCGGCCGCGCTCGATGCATCCGGTCCTGATGGTCGCCGAGAGCGAGGCGGCGAGGAGCCAGGTGACCGCCTTCCTCCGGGAGGGCAGCGCCGACGGCGCGCTCGTCGTCTCCACGCACGCCGAAGACCCGCTGCCCGCACGGCTCGTCGCCGAAGGGCTGCACGCCGTGTGCTTCGCACGACCCGCGCTGCCCGCCCCGATCAGCTACGTCGACCTCGCCCACCGCGAGGGCGGACGGCTGGCCGCGGAACATCTCATCGCCCGCGGCCGACGGCGACTCGCTACGGTCACCGGGCCACTGGACCTGCCGGCGGGGCAGGAGCGTCACGCGGGCTTCCGGGAGACGCTGGAACGTGCCGGCACGGCCTACGTCCCCCTCGCCGAGGGCGGCTTCACCCTGGCCAGCGGCGCGCACGCGATGACCAGGCTCCTGTCCGAACACCCGGACCTGGACGGGGTGTTCGTGGCGAACGACCTCATGGCGCAGGGCGCCTGCGAGGCGTTGCGCGAACACGGCAGGCGGGTGCCGCAGGACGTGGCGGTGGTCGGCTTCGACGATTCCAGCGCGGCCCACACCTGCCGCCCGCCACTGACCACGGTGCGCCAGCCCGTGGAGGAGATGACGGCGGCGATGGCGCGACTGCTCCAGGAACACATCCAGGGCGCCCGCACGGAACCCACCGCGCTGATCTTCGAGCCGGAGCTGGTGGTGCGGGACTCGTCCTGAACGGGCGCGGTGAGAACGCCGCTCGGAGAAGTAGTTGAACGGAAGTAGTGCCACCGGGTGACGGCCCGCCCCGGCGGTGAGACGTTGTCGCATCCGGGTGCGGAGCCCGGTCCGACAGCGGCGCCGCTTCGCGGCATCCGGGAAGGAGCGTGCCATGCCGAAGCAGTTCAAGGGCATCACCTACGCGGAGAGCGAGAAGGAGGCCGAGACCCTGCTGCTCGCCTTCTGCGAGCGCATCGACTTCTCGCGGGACTGGATCTCCGCCGCGACGTGGCAGACGACGCTGGAGATCGCCTGCAACCGCGAGTACGGCATCGACGCGGCGGAGAAGGCCGTGCTCAGCGACCAGCAGTCCCGCAAGACCGAGACGGAGAAGACTGCCAGGCGGGAGAAGATCGCGGACGACAAGGCAGAGGTCCTGGGGCAGATCGACGGCGTCGACACCTTCGACGACCACGCGGTGAGCATCTTCAAGCAGGTGTGCGCCCAGTACGTCGGTGGCGGCGGCGTCAACATGACGTACGGCGACACGTTGTCCAAGGACCGCTACGACGATCTGTGCGGCCACTGGCGCCGGGTGGGCACCATCGCGGCCGCCGCCGATGACCACCGGTTCAGCGGCTTCTCCTACCGCCCGGTGGAGGACAAGGAGCAGAAGGGCAAGGGCACCACAGGCGACACGCTGGAACGCCGCAAGAAACAGGGGAACTTCTTCGTCACCGTGGGGAACGTGCGCTTCAACGTGCACATCAACATCAGCTGACGGACGCCCCACCAGTGTGTGGGGCCGGTACAGGGGCCGGGAGGGCGACAGCCTCCCGGCCCTGCGTGTGTCCGGCGTCAGCCGGTCGGGGTGGCCGACACCTCGGGGGAGAGCACGGACTCGATGCCCTCCTCGTTGACGGCGGCGATGGCGTAGTAGTACTTCGTGCCGCCGGTGAGCGCGCGGTCCACGTAATCCGTGCTCGTCGTGTCGTGGGTGAACTCGGCGTTCTCCTTGGTGACGCCCGGTGTCGTCGAGCGGTAGACGCGGTAGCCCTTGAGGGGCGAGTCGTAGGGGACGGCGTACCAGGAGAGCCGCACGCTGCCCGCGCCCGGCGCGACCTCGTAGACCTCGGTGGCGGGCGGCCGCTGCGGGTCCTTGTACGCCGGCTTGACCGACGCGGAAGCGGGCGAGGCGACGTTGTGCGGGGTCGTGGCGACGACGGCGTAGTAGTAGTCCCGCTCGCCCTGGTCGGAGCCGACCGTGGCGGTGTACTCGGTACCCGTCACGGTGGCCACGCGGTTGGCTTCCGTGATGTCCACCGGGGACGTCTTGGAACGGTAGACGGTGTAGGAGGAGACCGGTACGTACGGGCTCTGCGACCAGGACAGGGTCAGCCGCTTGCCCACGAGGCGGGCGTTACCGAGGGAGGGGGCCTTCGGGGCGGTGGCGTCCGTGACGGTCTTGGTGCCGGTCACGAAGTTCGACGACGCGGACTCGTTGCCGACGGCGTCGACGCCGCGCACCTCGTACACGTAGGTGCGACCCGCGTCACCCTTCGTGTCGCGGAAGGTCAGCGACGTCGTCGAACCGGCCTTGGTACGAGGGGCGTTGGGGGACTCCGCGCGGTACACCACGTACTTCACCGCGTCCGAGTCGCCGGTGCGCCAGGTCAGCGTCACCCCGCGCTCGTCCTCGCGGGAACGGGTGAGGTCGCGCGGGGCGAAGGGCGCGACGGTGTCCACGGTGCCCCGCTGGGTCTCCGTGTACGGCGAGACGTGCCCTGCGTCGTCCACGGCGCGGATCTTGTAGGCGTACGTGACGTCGGGGTCGGCGGAGACGTCGACGTACTCACCCGTGGTCACGGTGTCGAGCAGCGTGTAGGGGCCGACCTCGTCCGGCTCGGTGCCCTCGGCCTCGGCGCGGTAGACCTCGTAGCCGGTGGCCGCGGAGAGCAGGCTCCAGGAGAGGGAGACGTCCGTACGGCCGGAGGTGACCTGGAAGCTCTCCGGGGCGTCGTACAGGGGGTTGTCGGGCTGGTCGGGGTCGTCGCCGGTGCGGCCCGCCGAGCTGGGGGCCGCGGCGGGTACGGCGGCCTGCGCGGTGCCCGTGAACCCGAGGGCGAGGACGACGACGGCGGCCGCGGAGGCGACGACGGTCGGTCTGAGACGTGTGCGGTGAGACACGGCTGGCGTTCCCTTTCGGTGGAACCACGTACGGACGTACGGGAGTTCGGGATGCGGTCGTGGGGGGAGCCGGTGGACCTGGTGGGCCTGACCGACCTGGTGGTGCTGGTGGATCCGTTGGTGCTGTGGGGACAAGGAACTGTAGCTGCATATGACCGGGAGTTGGGAGGTGGCGCGCGCGGGCCGGTGGGCCTGGAGCGTGGGTCTGAAGTTCATGGGTGGGACGGGAATGACCAGTGGGGCGCGTGAGTTGGCCCTTGTGTAGTCCTGATGCGGCACGCCCCGACGGTGTGCTGTCGTGCGTGACGCCCGCTGTGAGGAGAGCCCGTTGACCCGCCGCCCCGGTCCCAGGTTCATCACCTTCGACATGTACGGAACCCTGACGGATTTCGCCGTCCGGGCCGCGGCGGAAGACGTGGTCAAGGACGCGGTGCCCGCCGGGCGACTGGACGCGTTCCTCCACCGGTTCGACTGCTACCAGCTCGACGAGGTGATGGGGGACTGGCGGCCGTACGACGAGGTGATCTCCCGGGCCTTCGAGCGGGCCTGCGCGAGCACCGGTGTCGAGTTCAGGCCGGGCGATCCCGCCGAGGTCTACGCGGCGGTCCCGGAGTTCGGACCGCACCCCGATGTCCCCGCTCCCCTCGCCGAGTTGGCGGAGCACTTCCCGCTGGTCATCCTCTCCAACGCGGCGGACGACCACGTCCAGGGAACGTGGCGAAGCTCGGCGCGCCGTTCCACGCGGTGTACACGGCGGAGATGGCACGGGCGTACAAGCCGAGGCTGCGTGCCTTCGAGTACATGTACGAGCGGTTGGGCTGCCGGCCCGAGGAGACGATGCATGTGTCGTCGAGCCCGCGCTACGACCTGCAGTCGGCGACCGACCTCGGTGTGCGCGAGACCGTGTACGTGAACCGGGGCACCGAGCCCTCGGCGCCGTACTACCACGCGCACGAAGTCACCTCGCTGGCGGGCGTGTTGGACGTCCTGGGCATCTGAGGCCCCTCGGGCAGGTCCCCATGAGGGATCGGAGACGGTGATCGTCTTCCGTTTACGTGTCCGCGGGGGGTACCTGAGGGGACGCCGGAATGACGGGCGGTCAACTGGCTCCGGAGGCGTTCCACTTCACCGCGCCGAGGGCCCCGCGGCGCACTCATCGGCAGGAAGATCGGCGGAGTCGGCGTAGGGCCATCCGCCCCTGTCCGGCGTGCCGTGCCGCTCCCGCGTCGCCCGGAGCGGCCGCCCGCTCGCGCCGCCGACCCGGCTCCGCCGACGAGATTCCGCCAAACAAGCCCTAAATGGGGCCGAGTTGGCAGAGCCTCGCAACCTGTGAGCCGTCGGTCCCTGCACTCTGGGGAACTCCCGTCATCACAGGTCACAGGGTGTGTCCCCGTCGTAGCACCGCGCTCAACCAGTGATCATTTCGTGGATTCTGCTTCAAAGCTTGAGCACAAGTTGCACACATCCCCTCTCCAGGCAGGCGCCAATGGTCTAGATTGACCGTGCTTCACATGGGGACACGAGGCGACAAACAATGATCTATAGGTCTGGCCTGACGGGCTGTCAGTAGCCGCGTCCCCGGCGCCAGACGTGGGGGTGATCGATTCCGGATCCCGAGAGGGCCCCTGGGTGTGGGGAGCACCCGAGGCATCCACGGGTTCCCGCGCACCACGGAACTCCGGCCGGACCGATGAGTCCGCTGCCGCCTGTGTGGGTTGGTTCGACATGCACTGACATAACCGGGTTGTGATGAACGGGAGGCGGGGGGTGCCTCCCGAAGGGGAGGAACAGCGCGGCGCGGGAGGCGGGGGCCTCCCGAGGGAGCATCAGTGCGGGGGGCGAGGGCCTCCCGGGGGGAGGAACCGTGTGGAGCGAACACGTCGAGCCCACTGGCGACCTGGGGGGCTCGGTGCAGCAGGGGGAATTAGTCCGCCCGTTCCTATCGGCGCGCGGGCGGCCGATGAACGGGGCAGTGAGCCAGCCCGCGATCGACTGGGAGCAGCGGTACCGACGTACCGTGATCACCAGCGACATGGTGGCGACAGCCTTCGTGGTGGCGGCGATCGGCAACTTCTTCGGGGTCAGGGACGCGGCCAACTGGCATGAGAAGTGGGGGATCCTGGCCTTCGGCACGGAGCTCCTCGTGCTCGGGGCGCTCGCGCTGAGCCGCGCGTGGGCCCCGGCCGTGCTCGGTCAGGGCGCCGAGGAATTCCGCAGACTGGGGCGCTCCCTGTTCACGGCGGCCGTCGTCCTGGCACTCGGCGGGATCGCCCTCACCTCGCGCAACATCAAACTCTGGATCTTCGTCGCGATACCCGCGATCGCGCTCGTCACCATGACCGAGCGCTACCTGCTACGTCTCTGGCTGCACAAACAGCGCAAGGAAGGACGGTGTTTGAGACCGGTGCTCGCGGCCGGCAGCCCGGCCACCGTGCGCGACCTGATCACCCGGGCCCGCAAGTTCCCGCACCTGGGCTGGCGGGTGGAGGCGGTGTGCACCGCCGAGAGCTCGGAGCTCGACGGCACCCACCTCGACGGAGTCCCCGTGGTCGGCAGGCTCACGGACGTCGCGGGCCACGTCCGGCGCGACGGCTACCGGGTCGTCGCGGTCACCCCGGATCCGCACTGGTCACCGGACCGACTGCAACGACTCGCCTGGAACCTCGAGGGCAGCGACGCCGAGATGGTCGTGGCCCCGGTGCTGATGGAGGTGGCAGGACCGCGGCTGCACGTCGACGCGGTGCTCGGCATCCCGCTGCTGCGGGTCAGCATGCCGACCTTCACCGGCGGGCGCAGGGCGGTCAAAGGGGTCGTCGACCGGCTCGGCGCGGCGTTCCTGCTGATGCTGTTCGCGCCGCTGATGATGCTCGTCGGGCTGCTCGTCCTGCTGGACAGCCGGGGTGGGGCGCTGTACCGACAGCGCAGGGTCGGCAAGGACGGCCAGGAGTTCACCATCTTCAAGTTCCGCACCATGGTCGTGGGCGCCCACGGGGCACGTGCCGAGCTGGCCGAGCACAACGAGGGCGCGGGACTGCTGTTCAAGCTGCACCGGGATCCGCGCGTCACCCGGGTGGGAGCCGTCCTTCGGCGCTACTCGATCGACGAACTCCCGCAGCTGTTGAACGTGTTGACCGGCTCGATGTCACTCGTCGGGCCACGGCCTCCACTCCCGGAGGAGTCCGCAGCCTACGGCCCGGACATCCGGCGGAGGCTGCTGGTCAAGCCAGGGCTCACCGGCCTGTGGCAGATCAGCGGACGCAGTGATCTGCCGTGGGAGGAGGCGGTCCGCCTCGACCTGCGGTACGTGGAGGACTGGTCGCTCGCCCTGGACACAGTGATCTTGTGGAAGACGCTGCGCGCGGTGCTCCAGGGGCAGGGAGCGTACTGATACGCGGGGCCGTCGTACGGCCGATGCACGGAAGACAGGCCGATGGGGCCTGACTGGGGGGAGGAACGGATCATGAGAATTAGCGTCTTAGGGCTCGGTTATGTGGGCTGCGTGTCGGCCGCGTGCCTGGCCAGCCTCGGCCACGAGGTCATCGGTGTGGACGTTAACCAGGCGAAGGTCGACCTGGTCAACGACGGCAAGGCCCCGGTGGTCGAGGAGCGGATCGGCGAGCTCACCGCCGAGGTCGTACGGACCGGGGCGCTGCGTGCCACCCGTGACGTCCGCGAGGCGATCATGGCCAGCGACGTGTCGCTGGTCTGCGTGGGTACCCCTTCGGAGCCCAACGGCAGCCTGAGCACCCAGTACTTGGAGCGGGTCACCGAGCAGATCGGCGCCACGCTGGCCGAGCGGGGCGGGCGGCACACCGTCGTGTTCCGCAGCACCATGCTCCCCGGCACCTGCCAGAACCTGCTGATACCGATATTGGAGAAGTACGTCGGCGGCACGGCGGGAACGGACTTCGGAGTCGCGGTCAACCCGGAGTTCCTGCGCGAGGGCACGAGCGTGCGGGACTTCTTCGACCCGCCCAAGACGGTCATCGGCGAACTCGACCCGGCGAGTGGCGACGTGGTCGCCTCGCTGTACGAAGGGCTGCCCGGTGAGGTGTTCCGGGTCCAGGTCCCGGTGGCCGAGGCGATCAAGTACGCGGACAACGCGTTCCACGGCCTCAAGATCGGCTTCGCCAACGAACTCGGCGCGGTCTACCAGGCGCTCGGGGTGGACTCGCACCAGGTGATGGACGTCTTCCTGGCGGACCACAAGCTGAACATCAGCCCCGCCTACCTGCGGCCCGGCTTCGCCTTCGGCGGCTCCTGCCTGCCCAAGGACCTGCGCAGCCTGGTCCACGCGGCGAAGCGCGCCGACGTCTCGGTGCCCATCCTGTCCCACGTGCTGCCCTCCAACTCCGACCACCTCCAGCGCGCGGTGGAGCTGGTCGAGCGCACCGGCAAGCGCCGCATCGGGCTCTTCGGGCTCTCCTTCAAGCCCGGCACCGACGACCTGCGCGAGAGCCCACTGGTCGAGCTGGCGGAGAGACTCCACGGCAAGGGGTACGACCTGCGGATCCACGACGCCAACGTCAGCCTCTCCCGGCTGATGGGCGCGAACCGCGAATACATCGAGACCCGGCTGCCGCACCTCGCGCAGCTGCTCGCCGACTCCGTCGACGAGGTGCTCGAACACGCAGAGGTGTGCCTGGTCGGAACCAGGGACCCCGCCGTCCTCGCGGCCCTGCCCCACGGCGACGCCCCGGTGATCGTCGACCTCATCCGCCTTCCCGACGCCGAGGCGCGCCGGACCGAACCGGGATACATGGGCCTTGCTTGGTAACGCAAACAGCAGTGACCGGCAGGACCGGCGCGCGCTGATCCTGGTGGAGAACCTGTCGGTGCCGTTCGACCGGCGGGTGTGGCAGGAGTGCACCACGCTGCGCGACGCGGGCTGGGAGGTGCACGTCATCTGCCCCCGGGGGACCAAGCGGGACACCGAGGCGGAGGCCGTGATCGACGGGGTGCGGATCCATCGCTACCCGTTACGCGCCGCCACCGGGGGTCCGGCCGGCTACCTGCGGGAGTACGGCTCCGCGCTCTGGCACACCGTCCGGCTGGCCCGCAAGGTCGGCCCGGTCGACGTGGTCCACGCCTGCAACCCGCCGGACCTCCTCTTCCTGCCCGCACTGTGGCTGAAGCGGCAGGGCGCCCGGTTCGTCTTCGACCAGCACGACCTGGTGCCCGAGCTGTACCTCTCCCGGTTCGACCGCGGCGAGGACCTGCTCTACCGCGCCGTGTGCGCGCTGGAACGGCGGACCTACCGGGCCGCGGACATCGTGCTCGCCACCAACGAGAGCTACCGGGACGTCGCGCTGCGCCGCGGCGGGAAGCGGCCGGAGGACGTCTTCGTGGTGCGCAGCGCGCCCGCGGTCGAACGCTTCCAACCGGTCCCTGCCGAAACGGAGTTGAAGCGCGGCAAGCCCCATCTGCTGTGCTACCTCGGCGTCATGGGTCCCCAGGACGGCGTCGACTACGCCCTGCGCGCCTTGGCGAAGCTGCGCGACGACGTCGGCAGAACCGACTGGCACGCGGTGTTCGTCGGTTCCGGTGACGCCTTCGACGCGATGGTGGAGCTGTCCCGGCGGCTCGGCCTCTCCGAGCAGGTGCAGTTCACCGGCCGCATTCCGGATGCCGACCTGGTGCGCTACCTGTCCACCGCGGACGTGTGCCTGTCCCCGGACCCGCGCAATCCGCTCAACGACGTGTCGACCATGAACAAGGTCCTCGAGTACATGGCGATGGGCCGGCCGATCGTCTCGTTCGACCTCAGAGAGGCGCGCGTCTCCGCCGGTGACGCCGCCGACTACGCGCCCGCCAACGACGAGGCGGAGTTCGCGCGGCTCATCGCGCTGCTTCTCGACGATCCGGAGAAGCGGGCCCGCATGGGCAAGATCGGCCAGGAGCGGGTCACAGGACAGCTTTCCTGGCGGAACTCCCAGCAGTCGCTGCTCGCCGCCTACGCCGCTGCCTGCCGTGACCTCGCCCCCGCATCGGCGGGCGGCCCGGTCCGGGTACGGAGGAGGCGGCGTCGTTGAGTGAAGACACGATACGCCTGGTCACGATCGGGCGGATCTTCCGCCGGCGCTGGCGGCTCCTGGTCACCGTCGCCGTGGTGGGCGCCCTCGTCGGCTACGGCGCCTCCCTGGTGTTCCCGCCGAGCTACACGACCTCTACGTCGGTCGTGCTCGCGGGGCAGTGGGAGGAGCGCGAGCTGCTGACCCAGACGGAGATCGCGGCCAGCTCGGCGGTCATCGACCGTTCGGCTGGCGCGCTCGACTGGAAGGGCGTCAGCGGCAGCGACCTCAAGGACCAAGTCAGCGCCACGGCCGCGGACGGGAACATCATCAAGATCTCGGGCACGGCCGAAACCCCGGAGCGCGCACAGCAGCTCTCCGACCAGGTGGCCAAGGACTTCGTCACCTTCGCCGCGCGCCTCGCGGGCGACAACACCGACGCCGACACGGCGGCCGGGCCCGAAGCGCTGCGGCAGAAGGTGGTGAAGACCAACCAGCGCATCTCCGACCTCGCCAACGCGGCCGACCCCGGGCAGACCGTCGAAGGCGTGCAGGCCCGCACCGAACTGGAGAAGCTGCGCACCGCGCTGCAAGAAGCCATGAAGAAGCTCGACGAGGCCGACCCGGCGACCAACAAGGCCAACATGGTCGTCATGGGCCCGGCGGCCCTGCCGACCGGCGAGGCACCGCCGACGAGGCCCCAACTCGTCGCCGCAGGGGCGCTGTTGTTCTTCCTGTTCGCCGTCATCGGTCATCTCACCGCCGCACGGGTGAGCCGCCGCCTGCGTACCGAACCGGAGATCGCCGCGGCGCTGGGCTCGGCGCTCATCGGCACCGTCGACGTACCCGGCGAACGGTCCGCGCACAAGCCGGAAGGCCACGGCCCGGGGGCCTTGGTCCGCCGGTTCCTCGGCCTCGACACCCGGTGGGACGTACCCGCCCCGCAGCCCTCCGGCGGTGAGGGCGGCAGACAGATCCGCTACCGGCGGGTGTGCGCCCGCCTGCGGGACCGGCTGCCGGCCGCCCGGCAGCTGCTGGTCGTCGTGCCGGAGGGCGACGAGATCGCCCACCGGGCCGCCGAACAGCTCGTCGTCGAGGCGCGGAACGACCCTGCCGCGAGCACCTCGCACCGGGGCTACCCCGTGCTGCGGGTCGTGGAGGTCCCGGTGAACCGGCCGCTGGTGCCGGACCGTGACACCGAATCCGGTGTCCTGGTCGTGCTCAGCGCGGGCGGTTGGACCGCCGCGGAGCTCGCCGGGATCGCCGAGGCGTGTGGGGACGCGGGGCACCAGGTCGTCGGCACGGTCGTCGCCGGCGCGGTCCGGGCCCCCTCGAAGCGGACCGCGGGCCGCCCCGCGCGGCCGGCCACCCCGGCGCTCGCGGTCGGCGACGACCTGCGGGGAGGTGCAGGATGATGACGAGCAAGGCTTCCGAGTCGTCGGCCGCCGCGCCGCTCTTCGATCTCCAGGGACTGGTCGCGGCCGTCCGCAGACGCCGCCGCCTCTGGTGCGTCGTGGCGCTCGTCGGGCTGCTGCTCGGCGCGGCGTTCGCGGTGCTGCGACCGCCACCGCCGGCCGCGGCGACCAAGGTGCTGGTCGCCCACCAGGACGACCAGCCGAACGACACCGGCACGCTGATCCGTACCGACGTCGAACTCCTGGGCACCACCAGGATCGCCGCCGAGGCCCTGAAGTCCCTCAAGTCCTCCGAGAACCCAGAGGACTTCATGCAGGACTACCGGGGCACGGGCCTGACCAACAACCTGCTCCAGATCGATGTGACGGGCGACAGCGACGCGGACGCGGTGGCCCGCGCCAAGGCGCTGGCCGACGCGTTCGTCGCCGACCACGTAAAGCGGATGCGGGAAGCCGCGAACGCCGAGGCCAAGGCCCTGCGCGACCAGCGTGACCGCATGCGCGACGAACTCACCAAGGTCAACAAGGCGATCGGCGACCGCTCACCGCAGAGCGAGGACCCGAAGGAGTCGGCGAGCACCGAGTCCCTCTTCGCCCGCAGGGCCGAACTCAACTCGCGCATAGCCGACTTCGACCAGCGCGCCGAGGACGCGCGGGTCGGAACGCCCCGGGTCGTCTCCGGCACCCAGATCGTGGACGCCCCGCGCGCGCTGCGCCACTCCGTGCCCAAGTCCATGGTCACCAACGCGGGCATCGGGTTCATCCTCGGGCTCGTCCTCGGCATCGCGGCGGCCGCGGTCGGCGCGGTGGTGGCGGGCCGGCCCGTGCTGCGCCGGGAGATCGCGGCGCACCTGGGCGCCTCGGTCATCGCGGAGCTGCGCAGGCCCAACCGGTGGTGGCAGCGCCGAAGCACCAGAGCCGCACGCGAACGGCTCACCACGACCATCGCCCGTACCGTGCGCGGCTCCGCGGAACCGGTGTCGCTCCTCGAACTGGGCTGCGCGGGCAGTACGAGCCTGATCGCCCTGGACGTCGCGAAGGAACTGGCGACGGACGGACGGGTGGTCGTCGTCGACGGCCTGCCGGGACCGCAGCTCACCAAGAGCGGTCAGCGCCAAGGAGATCCGTCCGTGGTCAGCGGGGCACAGGCCGCGGAACTGCCGCAGCAGGTGCGCCGGATCGGCGTCGGCTCGGTCGCGCCCGGCACGGCGTGGACCGACCTCCAGTACCTCGGCAGCCAGACCGTGCTCGTCGTGCGGGCCGGGCACGGCAGCGCCACCTGGCTGCACACCGTGGCACGGCAGCTGTCGGACCAGCGCATTCCGGTGATCGGTGTGGTGCTGATCGACCCCGATCCGCGGGACAGGACCGATGGCACCCTCTGGGACGGCCTGCACATCGCGCTGCGGGGCCACAGCGAGCGGCTCGCCCGGCAGAACGAGCGGGGCCAGCTGCGCGACGAACGGCAGCCGATATGGGCCGCGCGGGTCCCGGACAACGATCAGGAGGCGAGGTAGGACATGTGTGGCATCGCAGGCACGTACCGATGGCCGGACGGAAAGGTCGTCACCGACCGGCTCACCGACACCCTCGCCCACCGCGGCCCCGACGGGGCGGGCCGCTACAACCACCCCGTCGGCGACGGTGAGGTGCACCTCGGGCACCGGCGCCTCTCCATCATCGACCTGTCCGAGACCGGCGCCCAGCCGATGGTCAAGGACGGCCTGGCCCTGACGTACAACGGAGAGCTGTACAACGCGCCCGAGCTGCGGGCCGAGCTCACCGCAGCCGGGGTCGGCTTTCGCGGTACCTCCGACACCGAGGTGCTCCTGGAGGCCTGGCGGCGCTGGGGCACGGACTGCCTGCCCCGGCTGCGCGGCATGTTCGCGCTCGGGGTCTTCGACGAGCGGACCGGCGAACTGGTCCTCGCCCGCGACCAGTTGGGCATCAAGCCGCTGTTCCTGCTGCGGCGCGGCGAAGGCCTGGTGTTCGCCTCCGAGCTCAAGGCGCTCGCCACCGCCACCGGCGGGAAGCTGGAGGTGGACCACGCGGCGCTGGTGGCCTCGCTCCTCTATTACTGGGTGCCGGACACGCGCTGCGCCTACCGCGACGCGGAGAAGCTGCCGCCGGGCAGCTGGCTCAGATGCAGGCCCGACGGGCGGGTCGAGCGCGGCCGATACTGGAACCTGAAGGACGTCGCCGCCGAGGGCCGCGAACGGGCCCGCGCAGGCGACCTGCCGGACCTCGCCGCCATCGTCGAGGAGTCGACCCGCCAGCACCTGCTCTCCGACGTGCCCGTGGCGACCTTCCTCTCCGGCGGCCTCGACTCCAGCTATCTGACCGCGCTCGCGGCCCGCCACCGGCCCGGGATCTCCGCCTACACGATCGGATTCCGCGCCGAGGACGCCAAGTTCGAGGCGATGCCCGACGACCTGCGCTACGCGCGGCAGGTGGCCCAGCGGTTCGGCGTCGACCTGCACGAGATCGAGATCGCCCCGAACGTGCTCGACCTGCTGCCCGAGATGACGTACCACCTGGACGAGCCGATCGGCGACCCCGCGGCGATCAACACCTTCCTGATCTGCTCGGCCGCCCGGGAGGCCGGGGTCAAGGTGATGCTCTCCGGGATGGGCGCCGACGAGCTGTTCGCCGGGTACCGCAAGCACCTGGCCAACCTGATCGCGCTGCGCTACCAGCGCGTGCCGCGGCCGCTGCGGCGCGGGGTGTCCAGGGCCGTGGACCGGCTGCCCGTCGCCACCGCACGCCGCGGGTACCGGTCGGTGCGCTTCGCGAAGCGGTTCCTCTCCTTCGCCGATCTCCCGGAGGAGACCGCGTTCCGCCGCAGCTACACCATGTACGACAGGGACGAGCTGCTCGCGCTGATCGATCCGGACCTGGCGGGCACGGTCGACGACGTGCTGACCGAGCACGCGGACATCTACCGGGACAACGAGCTCGACGACTTCGTGAACCGCATGTGCCTCGCCGACTCCCGGATGTTCCTGCCGGGGCTCAACCTCGCCTACACCGACCGGTCGAGCATGGCCGCGTCGACGGAGGTACGGGTCCCGTACGTGGACGTCGAGGTGGTCAAGGCGGCGTTCGCCGTCCCCGGCGAGCGGAAGATCGCCGGGCGGCAGGGCAAGGCCTTCCTCAAGGAAGCGGCCACCTCGGTGCTGCCCCGGGAGATCGTCTACCGGCCCAAGGGCCTGTTCAGCGCCCCGCTGCGGGCCTGGATGAGCCGGGACCTGGCACCGCTGGTGCGCGAGGTGGTGCACGACGGCGTGCTGGTCAGCTCCGGCATCCTGCGCCGCGACGCCCTGGCGCGGATGGTCGCCGAGGACGCCGCCGGGCAGCGGGACTTCTCCAAGCATCTATGGCATGTGCTGACCCTCGAGTACTGGTATCGCGGCGCGACCTCTGGGTCCGGTCAGAGCACTCGGTAAACGGCTTAGGAATTCAGAGGAGTTCGAGTGAAGCAGGTTGTACAGAACTACAAGAGCGGCGAACTGGCGCTGCTCGACGTGCCGGTGCCGGGCTGCAAGCCGGGCGGTGTGCTGGTCCGCACCGCGTACTCGCTGATATCCACCGGGACCGAGCTCATGAAGGTCTCCGAGGCCGGCATGTCGATGGTGGGCAAGGCCCGCTCCCGCCCCGACCAGGTGGCCAAGGTCGTGCAGAGCGTGGCCACCAACGGGGTGCCCGCCACGTACCGCAAGGTGATGGGCAAGCTGGACTCCTACACGCCGCTCGGCTACTCGCTGTGCGGAGTGGTCGAGCAGGTCGGCGCCGGGATCGACGACGTGAAGGTCGGCGACCTGGTGGCCTGCGCGGGCAACGAGCACGCGCTGCACGCCGAGCTGAACTGGGTGCCGAAGAACCTCTACGCCCCGGTGCCGGAAGGCCTCCAGGCGCGCCACGCGGCCTTCGGCACCGTCGGGTCCATCGCCATGCAGGGCGTGCGCCAGGGCAAGTCGGGACTCGGCGAGGTGGCCCTGGTCATCGGCCTGGGCCTGATCGGGCAGCTGGTGGTCCAGCTCCTCGCCGCATCGGGCGTCCGCGTGGTCGGGGTCGACCCCGACCCGGCGCGCTGCGAACTCGCCGAGCGCACGGGCGCGGTGGTCTGCGGCGACCCCGAGTCGGCGGCCGTGGAGAAGTCCGTCGCCGAGCTCACCGACGGGCACGGCGTGGACCAGGTGTACCTGGCGGCGGGCGGCGGCAGCAATCAGCCCGTCGAGCTGGCCGCCCGGCTCTGCAGGGACCGCGGCCGCGTCGTCGACATCGGCAAGTGCCGCCTCGACCTGCCGTGGAACGCGTACTACGAGAAGGAACTCGACGTCCGCTTCTCCCGCAGCTACGGCCCCGGCCGCTACGACCCGGCGTACGAGCTGGAAGGGCGCGACTACCCGATCGGATACGTGCGCTGGACCGAGCGCCGCAACCTGGCCTGCTTCCTCGACCTGGTCGCCCGCGGCCGGGTCGACGTGGAGCCGCTGGTCTCCCACGTCGCCGACTTCGACGACGCCGTCGAGACCTACCGGAGCCTGAAGGACGGCGACCTGAAGGCCGTGGCCGTGCTGTTCCGCTACGCCGAACAGAAGGAGGCCGCGGAGGCCCCCGCGGTGTCGGTGACGGTGCCGACGGTGCGGCGCGGCGAGGGCGCGCCCGCCCCGTCCCGGCCCGCCAGGACGCCCGTGCGCCTCGCCTTCGTCGGCGCGGGCAACTACGCGTCGTCGATGCTCCTGCCGCACCTGGCCGACCGCGACCAGGTGGCCCTGTCGACCGTGGTCACCACGACCGCGCTGTCCGGGGCCAACGCGAAGCGGAAGTTCGGCTTCGCGGCGGCGACCACCGACCTGGACGCCGTGCTCGGCGACAAGTCCATCGACGCGGTCTTCGTGGTCACCCGACACAGCTCGCACGCCGAACTGACCCGCAAGGCGCTCCTCGCGGGCAAGACCGTGTTCGTCGAGAAGCCGCTCGCCCTCTCCGAGGACGAGCTGGCCGGGGTGCTCGCCGCGGTCGAGGAGTCCGGCAACGACCGGCTCCAGGTGGGCTTCAACCGCCGGTTCGCGCCGCTGTTGCAGGACGCCAAGGAGCGGTTCGGCGAGCGGACGGGACCGGCGAACCTCCGCTATCTGATCAACGCGGGCCGCCTGGAGCACGGCAGCTGGTACCTGCAGCAGGGCACCGAGGGCTCCCGGTTCGTCGGCGAGGGCGGCCACTTCATCGACACGGCGAGCTGGCTGCTCGGCGCCGACCCGGTCTCGGTCTACGCGGTCGACACCTCCGGCGACGAGGACCTCCAGATCGTCCTGCGCTACCCGGACGGGTCCACCGCCACCATCAGCTACGTCACCACCGGCGCGCCCAGCTTCCCCAAGGAGACGCTGGACCTGGTCGCCGACGGCAAGGTGCTGCGCCTGGACGACTTCGTCCGCGCCTCGGTCTACGGCCGCAAGCGCTGGGTCAGCTCCCGGCTGCCCAAGGCCAGGGACAAGGGCCAGAACGCCGAGCTCGCCTCGTTCATCAAGGCCGTGCGGACCGGCGGACCGATGCCCGTGCCGCTGGAGTCCCTCGTCGCCACCACCGCGGCCACCCTCGCCGTGCGGGCCGGTCTTGCCGGTGGCGCGCCGGTCACGTTGGCGGGCCCGCGATGACCATGAGCGTGGGCTGGTACCTGCGGCGCCTCTCCCGGATGGGGCCGCAGGAGGTCGCGGGCCGGGTGGGCGACGCGGTGCGCAGGCGACGGTGGCGGTCCGAGCAGCCGGACTGTCCCAGCGTGTCCGGCGCCCGGTTCACCGCGGTGCTGCCCGCCGGGACGATCGCCGCGGTGTCGCCGGAGGCCGCGAAGCGCCTCATCGCCGAGGCCGACCGGCTGATGGCCGGGCACGTGGAGTACTTCGGCGTGGTCCGCGACGACCTGGTCGACCCCGACTGGTGGTACGACCCGAAGACCGGGCGCCGGGCCCCGTGGGGCTACTCCTTCGGCCTGCCCTACCGGGACGAGGAGGCCGTCGGGGACATCAAGCAGATCTGGGAGCTGTCCCGCCACCACCACCTCACCGTGCTCGCCGCGGCCTACGCGATCACGGGGCACGAGCGGTACGCCGAGCGCGTGGCCGAGCACCTGCGGTCGTGGTGGGCGGCCAACGCGCCGCTGCGCGGGGTGCACTGGATCAGCGGCATCGAGCTGGGGATCCGGCTCCTGTCCTGGGTGTGGGTCCGCCGGCTGCTCGAAGGCTGGCAGGGCGCGGCCGAGCTGTTCGAGAAGAACCCGGTGGCGCTGAACCAGATCTGGCACCACCAGCGCTGGCTAGCCGCCTTCCCCAGCCGGGGCTCGTCGGCGAACAACCACGTCATCGCCGAGACCGCAGGGCAGTTCGCCGCGGCCTGCGCGTTCGACTGGTTCCCCGCCTCGGCCCGCTGGCGGACCGACGCGCTGCGGTCCCTCGACCGGAACCTGCGCGCCAACACCTACGGCTCGGGCCTCAACCGCGAGCTGGCCAGTGAGTACCACGGACTCGTCCTCGAACTCGGTCTGGCCGCGCTGGCCGAGGCGGACGCCGCCGACGTCCGGGTCCCCGCGACGACGCGCCTCGTGCTGCTGCGGATGGCCGACGCGCTCGCGGCCGTCGTGGACGACCGGCTGCGCCCGCCGCGCCAGGGCGACGCGGACGACGGACACGGCCTGATCCTGGACGGCGCGGGCACCGACCGCTGGGCCTCGTTGCTCGCCACCGGGGAGGCCGTGTTCGGGCGGCTCGACTGGTGGCCCGAGGTGACGGGCACCGATGTGCGCACGCCGCTGCTCGCCTCGCTCATCAGGCCGTACGGGAAGAAGGGCACCGCACCGGCCGTGGCGCGCCCGACGAGCCGGCCGGGCCACTTCGCCGACGCGGGGCTCACCATCCTGCGCGGCCCCGACAAGATCTGGTGCCGCTGCGACGGCGGCCCGCACGGCTTCCTGTCCATCGCCGCGCACGCCCACGCGGACGCGCTGTCCGTGGAGGTCAGGCACGACGGCGTCGACGTGCTCGCGGACCCGGGGACGTACTGCTATCACGGGCAGCCCGCGTGGCGGCAGTACTTCCGCTCGACCCTCGGCCACAACACCCTCGAACTGGACGGCGCCGACCAGTCGGTCTCCGGCGGCCCGTTCCTGTGGACCCGGCATGCCCGCAGCCGCGTCCTGGTCGCGGAGACGTCCGGGGACGGCGTGTCCCGCTGGTGCGCCGAGCACGACGGCTACCAGCCCTCCGTGCACCGCCGCCGGGTGGAACTGACTCCCGAAAGCCGGGAGTTGAAGGTGTGTGACGAGGTGCGGGGCGAACGGGGCGCGGTGCGCCTCGCGTTCCACCTCGGCCCGGCGATCACCGCGGAGCTCGCGGCGAACCGGGCGGTGCTGACCTGGACCAGGGACGGCGAGGACCGGTCCGCGGTGCTCGACCTGCCCGGCGAGCTGACCTGGCGTGCGCACCGCGGCGAGAGCGACCCGCCGCTCGGCTGGTACTCCGCCGGATTCGGGCGCAAGGAACCCGCCACCACGCTGGTCGGCACCGGCTTCGCCGACGGCGTGACGGGGTTCGTCACCGCGCTCAGGTTCGACGGCTAGGGGGCCTCTGGTGAACAAGTGGCGGAACTGGACCGTGCCGGCGGCGGCTTCGGCGCTCGTCCTGCTCGCGGCGACCGGGTGCGTGAGCACGTCGGACAGCCCGGCGGCGGAGTCGAAGGGCCAGCCGTCCACGTCCGCGGCCCGGTCCGTGGCGCGGATGTGCGCCAAGCCCGCGCCCGGTCCCGCGAAGGCTCCCGCGGGCGCGGTCACGGTCGACCCCGCGGTGGTGGGCGACCTGTCCGCGAAGACGAAGAAGAACCCCGCGGGCACCACGTTCTGGCTCAAGCCCGGCACGCACCGGCTCGATCCGGACCGCTACTCGCAGGTCGTCCCCAAGAAGGGCAACCGCTACATCGGCGCGCCGGGCGCGGTGTTCGACGGCCGGAAGAAGAACCAGTACGCGTTCGGCGGCGGCGCCCACGACGTGACGATCCGCTATCTGACCGTGCAGCGATTCGTCGCGCCGCCCGACGAAGGCGTGGTCAATCACGACTCCGCCGACGGCTGGGTCATCGAGCACGCCACGATCCAGCGCAACACCGGCGCGGGACTGATGGCCGGTGCCCGACAGCAGGTGCGCGCCAACTGCCTTCGTGACAACGGCCAGTACGGCATGAACGCGTACAAGTCCAAGGGCCGCATCAAGGACCTGGTGGTCGAGGGCAACGAGATCGTCGGCAACAACACCGGCGACTGGGAGCGGCGGCGCAAGGGCTGCGGCTGCACCGGAGGCGTCAAGTTCTGGGCCGTCGACGGCGCCGACGTGCGCGGCAACTGGGTGCACGACAACCGCGGCACCGGGTTGTGGGCGGACACCAACAACAACGACTTCCGCATCGAGGGCAATGTCCTGGAGGCCAACGACGGTGCCGCGCTGATCTACGAGACCAGCTACAACGCGGTCATCCGGAAGAACACGATCCGGCGGAACAACTGGGTCGAGGGCCGCAGGTACGCCGAGCGAGGCGACAACTTCCCGTTCGCGACCGTCTACGTGTCCGAGTCCGGCGGCGAACCGCGCGTCAAGGCCCGCACGGACAAGATCGAGATCTCCCGGAACGTACTGGAGAACAACTGGTCGGGGATCACCCTGTGGGAGAACGCCGACCGGTTCTGCAACAGCCCGGCCAACACCTCGTCCGGCGACTGCACCTTGCTGGTCCCTGACACCGACCGCTGCGCGAAGCCGGCCATCGCCAAGGCACCGCTCTACTCCGACTGCCGGTGGAAGACCCAGCGCGTGGACATCCACGACAACCGCTTCATCCTCGACAAGTCCGTCCTGAAGTGCACGTCGAAGTGCGACCGCATGGCGCTGCTCGCCAACTACGGCACCTACCCTGACTGGTCGCCCTACCAGGGCGAGCGGGTGGCCGAGGCGATCACGGCCAAGCAGCACAACCGCTGGCACGACAACGTCTACCTCGGACCGTGGAAGTTCGTGGCCCACGACCCGAGCCGCGTCCTGGACTTCGGACAGTGGCAGGCCACGCCGTACGACCAGGACAAGGGCAGCACCCTGCGGGCACGGGGCGGTGACTGAGATGGGCGCCGACCACACCTCCAAGCTCGTCGGGACGTCCTGGGGCCTGCTGATCCTCAACACGCTCGGCTCCGCGGGCGCCAAGACGATCGTCCCGCTGCCCCGTTCCCTCATCCAGATGGCCACCATGGGCGCGCTGGTCGCCGCGTTCGTCCTGGCGCTCGCGGCCAACCTGCGGCTGCGCATCAGACCCAGTTCCTACGTCTTCCTGCTCACCCTGCTGCTCATCCCGAGCATCATCTCCAGCGCGCACCTGGAGTCCGGCTTCGGCGCCCTGTTCCGCTGCGGCAGGCTGGCCCTGTTCGTCGCCACGCTGTGGCTGCTCAGCCGCTGGTGGGACGGCAGCCTGACGTTCGTCAGGCACCACGTCAGGGTGTACTTCGTGGTGCTCGGGACGGTCGCGGCGGGCCTGGTCATGTCACCGGGCGCGGCCATGCCCGAGCTCTACGGCGGACGTCTCGTCGGCGCGCTGTGGCCGCTCACGCCGCCGCAGATCGGCCAGTACGCCGCGGTGATCATCGGGCTCACCGTGCTGCTCCTGCTCGGCCGCAAGGTCGACCGGGGGAGCGCCGCGTTCGTCATCGTGCCCTCGCTCGTCCTGCTCGCGCTGACCCACACCCGTACGGCCACCCTCGGCCTGATCGTCGGCCTCGTGCTGGCGATCGGTTCGCTGATCCTGACCAGCGCCGCGGCCCGGCGGTTCTTCAGCTGGACGGTGCTGATCGCCGTGTTCGCGGTGGTGGCCCTCGGCCCCTTGCTCCAGGCGTGGTTCCTGCGCGGGCAGAGCAAGGAGAACTTCTCCAGCCTGACGGGACGGGCCAAGGTCTGGGACGCCCTGCTCGCGGCTCCCCGGTCGACCTCGGAGCAGCTCTTCGGCGTGGGCCTCGGCGACAAGTCCTTCGGCGGGCTGCCGATCGACAACAGCTGGCTCGCCGTCTACAACGAGCAGGGTCTGACCGGCGTCGGCCTGGTGGCGGCGATCATCGTCGTCCTCGCGGGCGTCGCGCTGCTGCGGCCCCCCTCGTTGCAGAGGGCCTGCGCGATCTTCCTGGTCAGCTACTGCGCGATCGCGTCGTACACCGAGGCGGGGCTCGGCGACGCCTCGCCCTATCTGCTCCATCTGGCGCTGGCCGCCTCGCTCCTGGCGGCGCCTGCGGAGGCCGCGCCGCTGTCCACGCCCGAAGTTCCCCGACGACGTGTCCCGCGCTGGGCCCGCAGGACGGAGGTGATGTGAGCATGCACATCCTCGTGGCGCACAACCGTTACGCCTCGGCGCAGCCGAGCGGCGAGAACAAGGTCGTCGACCAGGAAGTGGCGCTGCTGCGCGCGGCAGGACACCGGGTCGAGGTGTTCGAGCGGCGCAGCGACGACATCGCGGGCATGTCCCTCATGGACAAGGTCAAGGTGCCGCTGCTCGTGCCGTGGAACCCGTCGGTCCGCACGGAGCTCGCCGCCCGTCTGCGCGCCGAACGGCCGGACGTGGTGCACCTCCACAACGTCTTCCCGCTCCTGTCGCCCGCGGTGCTCGCGGCCTGCGCCGACGCGGGCGTGCCCGCCGTCGCCACGCTGCACAACTACACACAGATCTGCCCGCCGGGCACGCTGCAACGGGACGGCCGTCCGTGCACCGAATGCGTCGGCTCGACGGTGCCGACGCCCGCCGTCCGGCACGGCTGCTACCGCGACTCGCGCCTCGCGACCGTGCCGCTCGCGCTCAGCATGTCGGTCAACCGGCGGCGCTGGTGGTCCGGCGTGGAGCGGTTCTTCTGCATCTCCGCGGCGCAGCGCGACGTACTGGTGCGCGCGGGCATGCCCGCCGAACGCCTCGCGGTGAAGCACAACTTCGTGCCCGACCCGGACGCCCGCAGGACCGGCGAGGGCGAGCACGTGCTCTATCTCGGCCGGCTCGCGGAGACCAAGGGCGTACGGCTGCTGATGACCGCCTGGGACGAACTCGCCGCGGACGGCGGCGTGGGCGTGCCGCTCGTGATCGTCGGGACGGGACCGCTGGAGCAGGAGGTGACCGCCTGGGCGGCGGGCCGGGACGACGTCAGGTACGTCGGCCTGTACGACACGGCGGAGTGCCAGAAGGCCATCGCCGGGTCGGTCGCCGTGGTGGCTCCCTCGACGTGGCTGGAGGCGTTCGGCCTGGTGGTCGTGGAGGCGATGGCGGCCGGGGTGCCGACCGTCGCCGCCGGACACGGCGCCTTCACCGAACTCGTCGACGACGGGGTGACCGGGCTGCTGCACCGGCCCGGCGATGCCGCCTCGCTCGCGGCCCGCATACGCCGGATCGCGGTCGAAGGGGACCGCAACCGGGAGATGGGCCGGGCGGCCCGACGCCGGTACGAGCAGGGCTTCAGCCCGGCCGTCGGTCTCGAACGCCTGGTGGAGGGGTACCGCACCGCGATCGCGGTGCGGTCGGGCGGCGGGGAAGGCCCGCCGCCGGTAGGGAACAAGAGCAACGGCTCGCGGTGGGGGACCCGCGCGAGCAGGGATGGGGACAGCAGATGACTGGATGCCGACTCTGCGGCTCGGCGACGCTGGCGAGCGTCGTCGACCTGGGGGCGACCCCGCCGTGCGAGAGCTTCCTCGCCGCGGACCAACTGGACACGCCCGAGCCGGCGTACCCGCTGCACCTGCGGGTCTGCACCGACTGCTGGCTCGCGCAGATCCCGCCGCTGATCACGCCGGAGGACACGTTCAGCGAGTACGCGTACTTCTCCTCCTTCTCGACCTCCTGGGTGGAGCACGCGGGCCGGTTCGTCGCCGACGCCGCGACGCGCGTCGGGCTCGGCCCCGACTCCTTCGTGGTCGAGGTCGCGAGCAACGACGGGTACCTGCTGAAGCACGTGGTGGACCGGGGGATCCGCTGCCTGGGCGTCGAGCCTTCGGTGAACGTCGGCGCGGCGGCGCGGGAGGCGGGCGTGCCCACGCTCACCGAGTTCCTGAGCCCGGACACGGGTGCGGCCGTCCGCGCCGAGCACGGCCCGGCCGACCTGGTCGTGGCCAACAACGTGTACGCGCACATCCCCGACGTGGTCGGCTTCACCCAGGGCCTGCGCGCCCTGGTGGCCGACGACGGCTGGGTCTCCATCGAGGTGCAGCACCTGCTGACCCTGATCGAGGAGAACCAGTACGACACGATCTACCACGAGCACTTCCAGTACTACACCGTCGCCTCCGCGATCCGGGCGCTCGCCAGCGGCGGACTCGCCCTCGTGGACGTCGAGTTGCTGCCCACGCACGGCGGCTCCATCCGGCTGTGGGCACGGCCCGCCGAGATCGCCGGCGAGCCCACGCAGCGCGTGTCCGACGTCCTCGCCAGGGAGAAGGCCGCCGGGCTGCAGGAGCTCTCCGGGTACACCGAGTTCTCCGCCCGGGTGGCCAAGGTGCGCAGGGACCTCCTGAAGTTCCTCATCACGGCGGCCGAGAACGGCGAGACGGTCGTCGGCTACGGCGCCCCCGGCAAGGGCAACACCCTGCTCAACCACTGCGGCATCCGGCCCGACCTGCTCGCGTACACGGTCGACCGCAACCCGTACAAGCACGGCCGCTACACCCCGGGCACCCGCATCCCGATCCTGCCGCCCGAGCAGATCGCGACCGACCGCCCCGACTACGTGCTCGTCCTGCCGTGGAACCTGCGGGCCGAGCTCGTCGAGCAGCTGTCCTTCGTGCACGAGTGGGGCGGCCGCCTTGTCTTCCCCATCCCGGAACTGAGCATTGTCGAGGTCAAGTCATGAAGGTCGTCCTGTTCTGCGGCGGTTACGGGATGCGCATGCGCAACGGAACCTCCGACGACGTGCCCAAGCCGATGGCGATGGTCGGCCCGCGCCCCCTGATCTGGCACGTCATGCGCTACTACGCGCACTTCGGGCACAAGGAGTTCATCCTGTGCCTCGGGTACGGCGCCCACCACATCAAGAACTTCTTCCTCAACTACGAGGAGACGACGTCCAACGACTTCGTGCTGCGGGGCGGCAAGACCGAACTCCTCTCCACCGACATAGCCGACTGGACGATCACCTTCGCGCAGACCGGCATCGAGTCGCCCATCGGCGAGCGGCTGCGCCGGGTGCGCCACCACCTGGACGGCGACGAGATGTTCCTCGCCAACTACGCCGACGTGCTGACCGACGCCCCGCTGCCCGACATGATCGACTCCTTCGCCGCGCGTGACGCGGGCGCGTCGATGATGGTGGTGCCCCCGCAGTCCTCCTTCCACTGCGTGGAGTTGGGCGAGGACGGCATGGTGGGCGGCATCACCGCGGTGAGCGACATGCCGCTGTGGGAGAACGGCGGCTACTTCGTGCTCCGCCAGGAAGTCTTCGACCACATACCGGAGAACGGTGACCTGGTCGCCGACGGCTGCGGTCAACTGGCCAAGCGCGGCCGCCTCGTGGCGCACCAGCACCGTGGCTTCTGGAAGCCGACCGACACGGTGAAGGAGCGGGCCGCGCTCGACGAGGCGTATGCACGGGGAGAGCGCCCCTGGGCCGTGTGGGAGCGGGACGGCGTCACCGTGGGGTCCGCGTGATCGGCCTCGGGGCCGGACCCCTGAACCGGCTCGTCGCGGTGGGCGCGCACTGCGACGACATCGCCATCGGCGCGGGCGGCACGCTGCTCACCGCGTGCCTGGCACGGCCGGGCATCCGCGTCGACGCGCTGGTGCTCTCCGGCGGTGGCGGCGAGCGGGAGCAGGAGGAGCGGGCCGCGCTCGCCGCCTTCTGTCCGGGCGCCGACCTGCGCCTGACCGTGCTCAAACTGCCGGACGGCCGGCTGCCCGCGCACTGGGAAGAGGCCAAGACCGCGGTCGAGGAGCTGCGCGAGCGGACCGACCCGGACCTCGTGCTCGCCCCGCGCACCGACGACGCGCACCAGGACCACCGGGGCCTCGCGCAGTTGATGCCCACCGCGTTCCGCGACCACCTCGTGCTCGGCTACGAGATCGTCAAGTGGGACGGCGATCTCGGCCGTCCCACGGCGTACCAGCCGCTCACACCGGAGATCGCCGAACAGAAGGTCCGGCTGCTGCAGGAGCACTACCCCTCGCAGCGGCACAGGCCCTGGTACGACAGGGAAGCCTTCATCGGCCTCGCGCGGATCCGCGGCATCGAATGCCACGCGCGCTACGCCGAGGCCTTCGCAGCCACCAAAATCACTCTCAACCTGGGGAACTGAACCATGCGCGTACTGCTGACCGGGCACCAGGGCTACCTGGGCACCGTCATGGCCCCGGTCCTCACGGCCGCCGGACACGAAGTCGTCGGCCTTGACTCCGGCCTGTTCGCCGACTGCGTCCTCGGCCCGGCCCCCGCGGACCCGCCGGGACCGCGCGTGGACCTGCGCGACGTCACGGCCGAACACGTGGCGGGCGTGGACGCCGTGATCCACCTGGCCGCGCTCTCCAACGACCCGCTGGGATCGCTCGCGCCGGAGCTCACCTACGACATCAACCACCACGCGTCCGTACGCCTGGCCCGGCTGGCCCGCGAAGCCGGCGTCAAGCGGTTCCTGTACGCGTCGACCTGCTCCGTCTACGGCGCGGCGGGTGGCGACGAGCTGGTGACCGAGGACGCGCCGCTGCGCCCCGTGACCCCGTACGCGGAGTCCAAGGTGCGGGTGGAGGACGACCTGCACGCCCTGGCCGACGACGACTTCACCCCGGTGTACATGCGCAACGCCACCGCCTTCGGCTACTCGCCGCGGCTGCGCGCCGACATCGTCCTGAACAACCTCGTGGGCCACGCGCTGCTCTCCGGCGAGGTGCTCGTGCTCTCCGACGGCACCCCCTGGCGCCCGCTGGTGCACGCCGCCGACATCGCGGCGGCCTTCACGGCCGCGCTGAGCGCGCCGCGCGAGGCCGTGCACGACCGGCCGTTCAACATCGGCAGCGAGACCAACAACGTCACCGTCGCCGAGATCGCCGAGCAGGTCGCCGACGCGGTCCCCGGCGCCAAGGTGCGGATCACCGGCGAGAACGGCGCCGACCCGCGCTCCTACCGGGTGGACTTCGCCCGCTTCCGCGCCGCGATACCCGGCTTCGCCTGCGAGTGGACCGTCAAGCGCGGCGCGCTCGAACTCGCCGAGGCCTACCAGAAGCACGGGCTGACCAAGGAGAGCTTCGAGCAGCGCTTCACCCGCCTCGCCGTGCTGCGCGCCGGGTCCGAGTCCGGCGCCGTCGACGACACCCTGCGGTGGCGCCGATGACCACCCCGGGCGCGGAGATGCACGCCCTGGTGGAGCGGCTGTACCCGCTCTGCCGGAGCATCACGGGCGACGGCGTGCGCGCGACCCTGGAGATCGTCGACGAGTACGTTCCGCTGCAGGTGCACGAGGTACCGACCGGGACGCAGGTGCTCGACTGGACGGTGCCGCAGGAGTGGAACATCCGCGACGCATACATCGCCGACAGCGCGGGCCGTCGCGTCGTCGACTTCGCCGCGTCCAGCCTCCACGTGCTCGGCTACAGCGTCCCGGTGGCGCGCACCATGCCGCTCGCCGAGCTGCGCGCACACCTGCACACCCTGCCGGACCAGCCGGACTGGGTGCCGTACCGCACCAGTTACTACAAGCCGGAATGGGGATTCTGCCTCTCCCAGAACACCTTGGACGCGCTGCCCGACGGCGACTACGAGGTGCGGATCGACTCCACGCTCGCCGACGGCCACCTCACCTACGCCGAGCACGTGGTCCCCGGCCAGGTGCCCGACGAGGTGATCGTCTCCTGCCACGTCTGCCACCCGTCGCTGGCCAACGACAACCTGGCCGGCGTCGCGGTGGCGACGTTCCTGGCCAAGGCGCTCGCGGAGCGGAACCCTTACTACACCTACCGGTTCATCTTCGCGCCCGGCACCATCGGGGCGATCACCTGGCTGGCCCGCAACGCGGAGCGGGTCGACATGGTCAAGCACGGCCTCGTGCTGGCCTGCGCCGGGGACTCGGGCCACCTGACGTACAAACAGAGCAGACGCGGCGACGCGGAGATCGACCGGGTGCTGCGGCACGTCCTCACCGCCTCCGAACGCCCGCACGACGTCACCGAGTTCACTCCGTACGGCTACGACGAGCGACAGTACTGCTCGCCCGGGTTCAACCTCGGAGTGGGCTCGCTCAGCCGGACCCCGTACGCCGGATATCCCGAGTACCACACCTCGGCGGACAACCCGGACTTCGTCTCGCCCGAGGCGATGGAGGACACCCTCGCGGTCTGCCGTGAGGCGTTCGCCGTGCTCGACCGCAACCGGAGCTACGTCAACCTCAGCCCGTACGGCGAACCACAGCTGGGCAGGCGCGGGTTGTACGAGTCGCTCGGCGGCCGCAGCGACGCGAAGGAGGCCCAGATGGCCATGCTCTGGGTGCTGAGCCTGTCCGACGGCGAGCACGGTCTGCTGGACGTCGCCCAGCGGGCCGGGCTGCCGTTCGACACCGTCGCCGCCGCGGCGGACGCCCTGGTCGCCGCCGGACTGATCAAGGCATGACGCCGATGACCACCGAGGGGGAGAAGACGACGACACCCGGCAGGCCCGCGCGGCGGGCCGTGCTCGGCCGGCTGTCCTGGGGCCTTGCCGACCAGGCGGCCTCCAGCATCTCCAACTTCGCGGTGGGCATCTACGTCGCCCGCTCGCTGGGGCTGACCGCGTTCGGCGTGTTCAGCCTGGCCTGGGTGACCTACGGCGTGGTGCTCAGCGTCTCCCGCGGCCTGGCCACCGACCCGCTCGTGGTGCGCTTCAGCGGGGTGTCCGACGCGTCGTGGCGCGGCGCGGTGGCCCGCTCATCGGGCACCGCGCTCGGCGTCGGCACCGTCATCGGCGCGGCCTGCCTGGTGGTCGGCATCGCCGTCGGCGGGCACGTCGGTCCCGCGTTCGCCTGCCTGGGCGTCATGCTGCCGGGCCTGCTGCTCCAGGACGCCTGGCGGTACGCGTTCTTCGCCGCGGGCACCGGACGCAAGGCGTTCGTCAACGACCTGGTCTGGGGCGTCGCGCTCGTCCCCGCCATGGTCGTGGCGGCCCGCGTGGGCACCGTCGCCGCCTTCGTGCTCGCCTGGGGCGTGTCCGCCGCGGTGGCCGCGGCGTACGGCTGTTTCCAGTCCGGCATCAGGCCCCGGCTGACCGGCGCGCGCGAGTGGCTGCGCGCGCACCGCGACCTCGGCTACCGCTACCTGGTCGAGAACGTCGGCGTCAGCGGCGCCAGCCAGCTGCGGGCCTACGGGCTCGGCGCGATCGTCGGGGTCAGCGCGGTCGGCGTGGTCCGCGGCGCCGAACTCCTGCTCGGCCCGTTCATGGCCGTGCTGATGGGCCTCTCGCTGGTCACCGTCGCGGAGGCGGCCCGGGTGGTGCGGCAGGCCCCGGACCGGCTCGGAAAGTTCTGCCTCCTCCTCGGCGGCGTGCAGGCCGTCGCCGCGCTGCTCTGGGGCGCGGCGCTGCTCCTCATGCCGGACCGGCTCGGCGAGCTCGTGCTCGGCGACGTCTGGAGCGCCGCCTCCGAGCTCATCGTGCCGGTCACGCTCGGCGTCGCGGGCGCCGGGATCGGCACCGGCGCGGCCGCCGGACTGCGCGCGCTCGCCGCGGCCCGGCGCAGCCTGCGCTGCCAGCTGTTCGCCTCCACCTGCTACGTCATCGGCGGTCTCGGCGGGGCGGCCGCGGGCGGCACGGTCGGCTCGGCCTGGGGCGTCGCCACCGCGACCCTCTGCGGCTCCGCCGTGTGGTGGCTCCAGCTGCGCTCCGCCCTGCGCGAGCGCCACCAGAACCCCATTCCCGAAGTGAGGACCACATGACCGCCCAACCCAGGCTGAGCATCGGCCTGCCCGTGTACAACGGCGAGGAGTACCTGGCCGAGTCGCTCGACGCGCTGCTCGGCCAGACGTACGAGGACTACGAGCTGGTCATCTCCGACAACGCCTCGACCGACGGGACGCAGGACATCTGCCGCAAGTACGCGGCGCAGGACTCGCGCATCCGCTACGTCCGCCTGCTCCGGAACATCGGCGCGGCGCCGAACCACAACTACGTGTTCACCCAGTGCCGCGGCGAGCTGTTCAAGTGGGCCTCGCACGACGACCTGTACGCCCGGGACCTGCTGCGCCGCTGCGTCGATGCGCTCGACGAACGCCCCGAGGTGGTCCTCGCCCACTCCGACCAGGCGGTCATCGACGGCGAAGGCCAGGTGAAGGTCCCCTACGAGTACGGGATCGCCACCGACCTGCCACACGCGCCCGACCGCTTCCGCAGCTTCCTGTTCGAGCCCGGCGGCGACGACTTCTACGGGGTGATGCGGGCCGACATGCTGCGCAAGGTGAAGCCGCACGACAGCTACCACCACGCGGACCGCACCTTCGTCGCCGAGATCGTCCTGCACGGGCCCTTCCACCAGGTGCCCGAGCTGCTGTACTTCCGCCGAGACCACCCCACCCGCGCCGAGCGCGCGAACCCGTCCAAGCGCTCCCGGTGCGTCAACCTGGACCCGCGCAGGGCGGGCCCGCTGCACCCGACGCCCCGGCTGCTCGCCGAGTACGTCTGGGGCTTCGCGTCGGCGATCCAGCGGGCGCCACTGTCCGCCGCCGACCGGCGCGCCTGCTACCGCCACCTGAGCGCCTGGATGACCAGCAGGGTCCGTCCCGGCGCCGGTGAGCGGGTCGAGGACCGCGCCCCGGTCGACCCGGCACGGCTCACCGTCTCCGTCGACGACCTCGTCGCCGGACGCGAGGGCCGCGGGGGGAGGCAGGCATGACGTCCGCGGACCAGAAGCCGGTGCGGGTCGGGGTGTTCGGCCTGCTCGGCTCCGGCAACCTCGGCAACGACGGTTCGCTGGAGGCCGTCCTCGGCTACCTCCGCGCCGACCATCCGAAGGCGGTGGTGGACGCGCTGTGCGGCGGCCCCGAGACCGTCGCGGCCCGGTACCGGATCCCGGCCACCCGGTTGCACTGGTACCGGGGGGAGTACCGGACCGCGTCACGCGCGGGCGCCATCGTGGGCAAGGGGCTCGGCAAACTCGTCGACGTCGCCCGCACCGCGGCGTGGGTGCGCCGGCACGACGTGGTGATCGTCCCCGGCATGGGCGTCCTGGAGGCCACGCTGCCGCTGCGGCCGTGGGGCTTTCCGTACTCCCTGTTCCTGCTCTGCGCGAGCGGGCGGCTGTTCGGCACGCCGGTCGCGCTGGTCGGCGTCGGCGCCGCCCCGATCGGCGACCGGCCGACCCGGGCCCTGGTCCGCTGGTCGGCGCGGCTCGCCGCCTACCGTTCGTACCGGGACGCCCTGTCCCGCGACGCGATGCGGTCGATGGGCGTGGACACCGTGCGCGACGAGGTCTACCCCGACCTCGCGTTCGCCCTGCCGACGCCCCCAGCGACCGGCCCCGCGGAGTCGAAGGGCCCTGTCTGCGTCGGCGTCATGGACTTCCACGGCGGCAACGACGACCGGGCCAGGGCGGAGGAGATCCACCGGCGCTATCTGGACGGCACGACCCGGTTCGTGCGCGCCCTGGTCGAGGACGGCAGGCAGGTCCGGCTGCTGACCGGCGACCAGTGCGACGCCTCGGTGGTCGACGCGATCCTCGACGCGGTGGACTCACCGCTGGTCACCGCGTCCGACGCGGCCTCGCTCGCCGACCTGATGAGGGAGACGGCGGCCGCCGACAGCGTGGTGGCGACCCGCTATCACAACCTGGTCTGCGCCCTGAAGGCCGGCACACCGACGCTCGCCCTCAGCTACGCGGCCAAGAGCGACGCGCTCATGGACCGGATGGGCCTCGGGGCCTACCGCCACCCGGCCCGCGAGGTCGACGCCGACCGACTGCTGGAGCAGTTCCGGGAGCTGGAGCGCGATGCGGCCGAGCTGCGCCGGACCCTCGCCGAGCGCAATCTCGTCGCGTCCCGGCAACTCGCCCGACAATTCGACGACTTGACGGCCGCCCTGTTCCCGGCGGCCGAGCACACCCACGAACACGCCCTGCGGGAGACCTCATGAAAGCCACCGAAGTCGCGGCGATCGACGGCGCGTACCTCTTCGAGCCGACGCCGTACGCCGACGAGCGCGGCTTCTTCTGCCGCACCTTCGACGCCGACGTGGTCCGCGCGGTGGGCCTGGACCCGAACGCCTTCATCCAGGACAGCGTGTCCCGCTCGGTCCGCGGCGTGCTGCGCGGGCTGCACCTGCGCTCCGGCGCGGGCGAGGCGAAGCTGGTGCGGTGCTCGTACGGGAAGATCTTCGACGTCGTCGTGGACCTGCGGACGGACTCACCGACCTACCGCAACGTGGCCACCTTCGAACTGTCCGGCGAGACGCAGACGACCCTGTACATCCCCGCGGGGTGCGCGCACGGCTTCCAGGCGCTGACCGAGACCGCCGACACCTCGTACCGGATCGACCGCCCGCACGACCCCGCCGAGGACGTGACGATCGCCTTCGACGACCCGGAACTCGCCATCGCCTGGCCGCTGCCGGCCACCTCGATGTCCCAGCGGGACCGGCAGGCGCCGAGCCTCGCCGAGGTCCTGAAGCAGAAGTCCTGAAGCACAGAGAGAGTTGAGGCCGGCGTGGACACCGAACACACCGAAGAGGCCGCGGGGACCGAGGAGTTGCGGCTTCCCCGGTCGCGGCAGGCCAACGAGCGGCTGCACGCCCTGATCCCCGGCGGCGCGCACACCTACGCCAAGGGCGACGACCAGTACCCCGAGAACCTGGCCCCGGTCATCAGCCACGGCCGCGGTGCCCACGTGTGGGACGTCGACGGCAACCGCTACATCGAGTACGGGTCCGGGCTGCGGTCGGTCAGCCTCGGCCATGCCCACCCGCGCGTGACCGAGGCGGTGCGCCGTGAGATCGACCGCGGCAGCAACTTCGTGCGGCCCTCCATCGTGGAGGTCGAGGCCGCCGAACGCTTCCTGGCCACGGTGCCGACCGCCGAGATGGTGAAGTTCGCGAAGAACGGCTCGGACGCCACGACCGCCGCGGTGCGCCTGGCCCGCGCGGTCACCGGGCGCCCGCGCGTGGCCGTCTGCGGCGACCACCCGTTCTTCTCCGTCGACGACTGGTTCATCGGCACCACGCCGATGGCCGCGGGCATCCCGGCGTCGACCAACGAGCTCACCGTGGCGTTCCCGTACGGCGACCTGGCCGCCACCGAGGAGCTGCTGAACCGGTACCAGGACGAGGTCGCCTGCCTCATCCTCGAACCCGCCACCCACACCGAGCCGCCCCCCGGCTACCTCGCGGGACTGCGCGCCCTGGCCGACCGGCACGGCTGCGTCCTGGTCTTCGACGAGATGATCACCGGCCTCCGCTGGTCGGAGGCGGGCGCCCAGGGCCTGTACGGCGTGGTCCCCGACCTCTCCACGTTCGGCAAGGCGCTGGGCAACGGGTTCGCCGTCTCGGCGCTCGCGGGCCGCCGCGACCTGATGGAGCGGGGCGGTCTGCGCCACTCCGGCGAGCGGGTGTTCCTGCTGTCCACCACGCACGGCGCGGAGACGCACTCGCTGGCCGCCGCGATCGCCGTGCAGACCACCTACGTCGAGGAGGGCATCTCGGCGCGGCTGCACGCCCTCGGCGAGCGGCTGGCCGCGGGTGTCCGTGACGCCGCGGCGGGCATGGGCGTCGGCGATCACATCGTCGTCAAGGGCCGGGCCAGCAACCTGGTCTTCGCCACCCTCGACGCGCACGGGAGGCCCTCGCAGGAGTACCGCACCCTGTTCCTGCGCAGGCTCCTCGCGGGCGGGGTGCTCGCCCCGTCGTTCGTGGTGAGCAGCGCGCTCAGCGAGGACGACATCGACCACACCGTCGACGTGGTGGCCCAGGCGTGCGCGGTGTACCGGAAGGCGCTGGACGCCGGTGACCCGACACCCTGGCTCGCCGGGCGGCCGGTGAAGCCGGTGTTCCGCCGCCTGGCGTGAGGTGACGCGGCGTTTGCGCGGTGAGGTGATGCCGCGTCAGCGCGGTGAGGTGATGCCGCGTCAGTGCCGCTCCTCCTGAGGGGCCTTGGACGTCCGACCCGCGAGCCGGTCGGACGTCCGGTCCACCAGCCAGCCCGTCGCCGGTACCACGGCCAGCGCGGTGCACCAGCCGCCGAGCACGTCGGTGGGGTAGTGCGCGCCGAGGGCGACCTGGGCCCAGCCCATCGCGGCGCCGGCCAGCAGCGCCGCGCCGAGCGCGCGCAGCGTCCCGGCCGTCCTGCCGACACCGGGCCGACCGGTCGCCAGCAGCGTCACCACGAGGGCGAGGGCGGTGAGGAAGGCGGTGTGCCCGCTCGGGTAGGACAGGTTGTCGTCGCCGTGGATGGTGCGCGCCACCGGGAACTTGAGCAGCGTCGCCGTCACGACGGTGGCGCCGGTCCCCGCCACGACGAACACCGCCGCCCGGGGGCCCCGGAGCAGCAGACAGCACGCCACGACGGCCACGATCAGCGCCGCGGCACCGGCGGGCTCTCCCAGGAAGTCCGTGGCCAGGGCGACGTACCGCCACGGCCGCCGCACGCTGTCCGCCGTCGGGTCGATGACCCACCGGTCCACCGTGCCGGGCTCGCTGTGACCGGAGTACACGATCCCGAGCGCGACGACCACGAGCGCGGCGATGACCGCGATCACGCCGAGCGGTGTACGCGACCAAGGGGGCAGCACGGCAGCCGCCGACCGCCCGCTCACACGCCCACCGCGTCCGGCCGCCCGTTCCTGCCCGAACCGCACGATCCCAGGCGATCCAACGCGAGCCCCCCACCCTGTCCACATGCCCGTCCACCTGCGCGAGTCCGACCGTCCACCGGACCAGGGCATCGCGATCATCCGCTCCTCGCCACCCTAACCAACATTCCGGTCGAGGTCGCGGCAAACCGCAATCAAATGGGGCCGACAACACGCCCCGAACGAAAGGGAATTGGCGAGGGGACGCAGGGGAGCGGGCAGTAGAGTGAAGCGGTGAATTCTCTGCCGGACGACCTGTCGACAGCGATCGGCGACGACGACCGCGACGCGGCGGTGCGGCGCCTTCAAGAGGCGTACGCGGACGGGCACATCGCACACGAGGACATGGACGCACGCCTCGGCCAGGTGCTCTCGGCGAAGACGCGCGGCGACCTCGTGACGCCGCTGTCCTCGCTTCCGGCGGAGAAGCCCGGCACCACGGCCACGATCGCCGCCGCCGGCGGACGGATCAAGCGGAGCGGCGCATGGCAGGTCCCCCGGACCCTCAAGGTCGCGTCCGCGTTCGGCCGGGTGCGGCTGGACCTGTCCCGTGCGGTCATCGAGCACGCGGCGATCGACATCGAGCTGGCGCTCGGCACCGGCAGAGCGAAGATCATCGTCCCGCGTGACGCCGTGGTCGAGATGGACGACCTGCAGACCGGCTGGAAGGACTCGCGCTACAAGCCCCCGCGACGCTCCGCGGGCCCCCAGGGACCGAGGATCCGCATCTTCGGAACAACGGGCTTCGGCCGTGTGACGGTCCGCCACGCGCGGCGTTGAGGCGCGCATGCACCCACACCCGCACCAGCAGTCGGGCCACGGCGTCCGCTTCGACTGGGGACCCACGGGCGCGCGGAGACTGGCGCCCGACGTGAGCTGCGTTGTGGTCGTCGACGTGCTGTCGTTCACGACGGCGGTGACCGTCGCCGTCGAGGCCGGGACGTGTGTCTTCCCCTACCGCTGGCGGGACGGGACCGCCGCGGCGTACGCCGCCCAGCAGGACGCGAGCCTCGCGGTCGGGCGGCGACAGGCCGGTGCGGCGTCGCCCTGGACGCTCTCGCCCGCCGCCCTGCGCGGCGCCCCCTTCACACCCCGCCTCGTCCTGCCTTCCCCCAACGGCTCCGCCATCGCGGCGAGCGCCGCGGGGACACGCGTGGTCGCGAGCGCGCTGCGGAACGCGGCAGCCGTCGGGAACTGGCTGGCCCGCCACGGGTACGGCACGCCGGACCGGCCCGTGGCGCTGATCGCCGCGGGCGAGCGCTGGCCGGACGGCAGCCTGCGGCCGGCCCTGGAGGACCTGTTCGGCGCGGGAGCCGTCATCGATGCCCTCCACCGGCACGTCGGTGAGGCGCTGTCTCCCGAGGCGGCCGCCGCCGCATCCGCGTACCGGGCGACACCGGACATCGAAGCCGCCGTGGCCGAAAGCGCCTCCGGACGGGAGTTGATCGAGGGCGGATTCCCACAGGACGTCATGATCGCCACCGAACGCGACACGTGCGCGGTCGTGCCCGTCCTCGTGGACGGCGCGTTCTGCGACCGCGCGGACAGCCCCCCGCACCAAACGTCTGGATAGGAGCGCGAGATGGACCTGCGACTGGCGGCGTACGCCGTGTGTGTCGAGGGCGGGCGGGTGCTGCTCGCGCTCTCCGTGAAGCCGGACGGAGCGAAGACCTGGACCCTCCCTGGGGGCAAGGTCGAGCACGCGGAGGATCCCTTCGACGCGGTGATCCGGGAGGTCGCCGAGGAGACCGGTCTGGACGCGGTGGTCGAGCGTCTGCTCGGGGTGGACTCCAGGGTGGTTCCGGCCGCCGAGCGTCGCGTACCCGGACGGCCCGAGCTCCAGAACGTCGGCGTCTTCTACCAGGTCCGCGTCACCGGCGGCTGGCTCCGCCCCGAGCCCAACGGCGATACGGCGGAGTCGGCCTGGACCCCGATCCCCGATGTCGCCCGGCTGGGCCGGTCATCATTGGTCGACGTCGGCCTGTCCCTGGCCAGGACCACACCGGCGACCGGTCATGTGGCCCCGGTCCCGGTCGGGGGCTTGATCCGGCACTGAGGGGGCGGTGTGTTGCTGCCCCTCCGCATCCTCACATCGGCAGCGAATGCAGATGCGTCTCCCCGGCCGGCCACTTCGCGCCCGCCGTCAGCGGTGTCCACATCGCCCGCAACGGCATGCGGACAGCAGCGTCGGTCCCGGGCTGCTCGACCCGTATGCCGTCGTTCAGCTCCTGCCAGCCCATCCGCCCGTAGAGCGGGGTCAACTCCGGCACGCAGAAGAGCAGGCCGTGCTCCAGGCCGCCCACCTCGCGGGCGTCGTCCATGGCTGCCGTCACCACGCGGCGGGCGAGTCCCTGCCCCCTGAAGCCGGATGCGACGGCGACGCCGCCGAGGCCCGCCACATGCCACCGGTCGGCACCCACCGACATCGGCACCCGCACCCATCCCGCGTGCGCCACGAGACGCCCCTGCCGCCGGAGGCCGAAGTGCACGTCCTTGCCGCGCCACGTCAGCCCGGCCGAGGCCACGCCGAAGGGGTCGGCGCCGCCGCCGGTGATCTCGTCCTGCTCCGCCTCGGTGTAATGCGGGAGCCGTATGACTGCATCTGACATGGAGCTCACTTTCGCACTCCAGGCCCGCCTTGCGCACCTGTTGATCCAGTGCGTGGTGCGCCCGGACGGCGTGCCTCAGAAGCAGAGGGGAGAGCCGGGGCCGTCGGCTCTGTAAGGCGTCAGGACGGGCCGTCAAGGGCGGCCTATGCTCCAAGGCTTCGAAGGGAGACGGGTGTACGACCGATGAAGTCCCGTGCGGTACGGGTGAAATGGGCTTGGTCGGCGAAGCCCGCGGTGGCTGCGGCCAAGGCGGCGGCCTCGCCTGGCAAGTTGGCGACGGCGGTACGGAGCCGGCCCCAGCGCCGCAAGCGGGTGAGCGCGATGCCCACGTCTTGCCGGACCAAGGTGCGCAGCCGCGGTGCCGACAGGCCGACCTCGCCGGCGATGGAAGCGAGGGCCAGGTCCGGATCGCGCAGCGTACACACGTGGACGGCGTGGGCGACCCTCGGGTCGAGCGGTGCCGGGCGACCCGCGATGGCCCGTAGCTCGGTGTGACCGGCGGCCAGATCCACGTGGGCGCCGGGGCCGTCAGAATCGGCGGTTCCGAGCGCGGCGAGCAGTCGGCGGACCTCGCCTGCATCGAGTCGTATCGGCTCTGGGCAGGAGGGCAACAGCCAGGAGTCGACGAACAGCGCGACGTAGGGCGAGGTGGTCGCACAGACGTGGGCGAGCTGCGGCGGAACGATCAGTCCGGGCGCGGCCACCATGCGTTGTTGCGGCCGGAGGAGTTCGGCGTGGCCGCCGATCGGCAGCACGGCTTTCCACGCGGGCAGCCGGTGCTGGGACACGCGGTACGGGCGGGACTCGGCGAACATGGTGGCCACGGTGCCGGCAGCAAAGACGATGCGGCGATCGTTTTGTTCAAGCTCCCAGGCGCGAGGCGATCGGATCATCACGACATGCACGCTATCGCTGCCGTCGCCCTGGCGGTGTTCCTGGCTGTCACGGGGATCACGCACTTTCTGACTCCCGGCTATTTCCGCACGCTGGTACCCGAATGGCTGGGCCGGGAGCGGCTCCTTGTGGCCGTCACCGGGGCGGCGGAGGTCGTGGTGGGCGCGCTGGTGCTGGTTCCGTGCAGCAGGCCGGCCGGAGGCTGGGCCGCCGTCTTCCTGATCACCTGTTACCAGGTGTCGCACGTGGACGTGCTGCGGCATGCGCGGTCGGACCGGGCCCGGCTGCTGGAGCGGCCGGTCGGCGCGGTGGCCCGGGTGGTGGTGAATGTCCTGTACATCACCTGGGCTGTCGCCGTGGCCAGATCCGCGGCCTGACGCCGATGGGCGACGACTGACGGTCCGAGGTGGCGTTGAAGCCACCCGTAGTCACAGAGGATGTCATTTCATGAGTCATCGTCTCGTTGTCGTGGGCGCTGGTTACGCCTGTCTGCCGGCGGCCAAGCGCCTCGCGCGCAGACTGCACCGCCACGACGTCACCGTCACGCTGGTCAACGCCTCGGACCGTTTCGTGGAACGGGTCCGGCTCCGATCGATCGGCTACGACACCCTGGTGTACGCGGGCGGCAGCCAGGCGCGGTTTGACGGCGTTCCAGGAGCAGCCGAGCATGTCCACGCCGTCGCCGCCCCTGAGCAGGCGATGCGGTTGCGGTACAGAGTCGCCGAGATTGCGTCCGGTGGCACGGTTGCGGTGGTCGGCGGAGGGCTGACCGGGCTGGAGACCGCCTCGGAACTGCCCGAGAGTCATCCCTGGCTGTGCGTCCGGCTGTTCACCAGTGCCGATGACGTCGGAACCGGGCTTGCCCCCCGAGGCCGGACCCATCTGCGGCATGCTCTCGACCGGCTGGGCGTCTCGATTCGTCCGAAGACCGTCGTCACAGCGGTGCGGGAGGACGGTTTGGACACCCGCGACGGCAGGCCGTGCGCCGCCGACGCCGTTGTGTGGACCACCGGCTTCCGCGCGCCGGACCTGGCCGGCGCCGCAGGGTTCGCCACGGATCAGATCGGCCGGATACTCGTCGACGCCACCCTGCGCTCGATCTCACTCCCTGAGGTGTACGCCATCGGCGACGCAGCCGCCGGTATGCCGGTGAACGGGACGCGGAGCCGAATGTCATGTCAGGCGGCGCTGCCCATGGGCCGGGGTGTGGCCGATGTCGTTGCGGCGCGCTTGACGGGCCGGGAACCCGGGCCCAGGACGAAGACGCCAGCGGTCGCCACAGCAGACCACGCCACGACCGCGCCCGACCAACAACCCCAACTCGCCGCACTCACACCGGGATGACAAGCAGCTTCTCAGGGCAGCCAGCACCGCATGACCGCGAGCAGCACGTCGGAGTCCACCGGCTTCGCCACGTAGTCGGAGGCGCCCGCTTCCAGGGCCTTCTCGCGGTCGTACTTCATGGCCTTCGCGGTGAGCGCGATGATCGGGAGGCCGGCGAACCGCGGGTTCTTGCGGATGGCGCGGGTCGTCTCGTAGCCGTCCATGTCCGGCATCATCGTGTCCATGAGGACGAGCGCGATCTCGGCGTGCCGCTCCAGTACGGCGATGGCGTCGCGGCCGTCCTCCGCGTACAGCACGGTCAGCCCCTGGTGTTCCAGCAGGCTGGTGAGGGCGAACACGCTGCGGACGTCGTCGTCGACCACGAGGACGGCTGCGCCGTCGAACATGAGCGAGGAGTCGGGAGCGGGGGCGCTCTCCGTAGGCGCGGGCGACCACCGCGGCTCCTCGGCCGGTGGCGCGATCCGCGGCGGCACCGGGTCGATGTGGTGCGGGTGCAGCGGAAGGTAGAGCGTGAAGGTGGATCCGCGCCCCACCTCGCTCCGCGCGTGGATCTCGCCGCCGAGCAGCCGTGCGATCTCCCGGGCGATGGACAGGCCGAGACCGGTGCCGCCGTACTTCCTGCTGGTGGTGCCGTCCGCCTGTTTGAACGCGTCGAAGATCACCTGCATCTTGTCGGCCGGGATGCCGATGCCGGTGTCCGTCACCGAGAAGGCGAGCAGCTCGGCGTCCGGGTCGTGCAGGGAACCCGCCTCGTACAACTGCTCGCGGATCGCCACCGGAGCGCCGGAACCGGCGAAGGCGACGGTCATCTCGATCGTCCCGCTCTCGGTGAACTTCACGGCGTTGGACAGCAGGTTGCGCAGGACCTGGAGGAGCCGCTGTTCGTCCGTGGGAACGGTGCGGGGAAGCTCGGGGGACAGGTGGAGGCCGAGGTCGAGGCCCTTCTCCGCCGTCAGCGGGCGGAACATGGCCGCCAGGTGGTCGAGCACCTGATGCAGGTCCACAGGGCTCGGCAGCACGTCCATCTTGCCGGCCTCGACCCTGCTGAGATCGAGGATGTCGTTGATCAGCTGGAGCAGGTCCGAGCCCGCGGTGTGAATGGTCTCGGCGAACTGGACCTGCTGCGGGGAGAGGTTGGCATCGGGGTTGCCGGCGAGCAGCTTCGCGAGGATGAGCATGGAGTGCAGCGGCGTACGCAGCTCGTGGGACATGTTCGCCAGGAACTCCGACTTGTAGCGCATCGAGGTGTCGAGCAGTTCGTTGCGCTCCGCGAGCTCCGTCCGTGACTGCTCGATCTCGACGTTCTTGTACTCCAGGAGCCGGTGGGACTCCGTCAGGGCCGCCTGATGCCGTTCGAGCTCCACCGAGCGTGCGCGCAGCTGTTCCGTCAACTTCTGCGACTGGCGCAGGAGTTGCTGGGTCTGCTGCTGTTTGAGCACCTCCGCGCTGCTGTGCTCGATGAGGTCGGCGACCTCGGAGGGCACGTCGGTCCTGCGTTCGGCGAGCCAGTGCTGCGCCTCCGCCACGCGCGTGGCGGACAGCAGGTCCTTCTCCTTGCCCTGGGCGCGCTCCTCCATGAGCGTCAGCCAGTGCTGGAAGTCCGCGTCCGCCTCGACCCAAGCGGCGAGGCGCCCCCATTCGCGGATGAGGGCCTCGTGCGCGATCTCGGCCGTGTCCGGGCCGTCTGGGCCGAGGATCACCAGACGGCGCTCGGGATCGGCGAGGAGCTGCGCGATCGACCAGTCGGTGCCCAGGTGGGCGCGGTGGGCCGTGACGCGTACCGCGCTGGAGGCGCCACCGCGCGCCCTGACCATGGTCAACAGGGCGCGCCTGATGCGGGGTTCGTCGAGTCCGAGCTGTTCGGAGAGCCAGATGTAGACCTTCTCCGCATGCTGGTTGAGGGCCCCGGACACACCGCCGAGCCCGTAGTAACCGTCGAAGCTGATCCGGCGGTCGTGCTGCATGGGCCACAGCTCGGTGAGCGTGAATTCGAGCAGCGGCAGGCTGCCCGCGGCCTTGCTGGCCTCGCAGGCGATCTGCTCGGCCAGGCCCGGGGTGAAGGCGACACCCGCGAGCTGGGCCGGTTCCACGATCACCCGGGTCAACGCGCCCTCGTCCAGCGGCGATACGTTCAGCTGGCGGTCCTGGAGCCGGGGCCCCAGATCCGGAAGTTCCAGGAGCTCGGGCAGGAAGTCCGAGCGCAGCGTGCACACCAGCCGTACGTGCGGGTCCTGCACGGCGTCCGGGGACGGCAGCAGCTGCTGCAAGTACTCCAGCGGCTTCTCGCCGTCAGGACCCGCGCTCAGGATCTCCTCGAACTGGTCGCCGATCAGGGCGAGTCGCTTGCCGGTGAGCACCGCCACCCGGGACGCCACGGGCCAGAATCCGTCCTCGCGCACGGCTCGCGCCCGGTTGTCCAGCTGTTCGAGCGAGTGGTCACCGCCGGGGTGCTCCAGATCGAGCAGCGCCCGCGCCACCGACTCGTACGGCGTCACGCCGGGCCGGAACGACACCACGCTCCAGCCGTCCGCGGCGAGCGCGGGCTGCAGCCCCGCGGCGACCAGTGACGACTTCCCGACGCCCGAGGGCCCCGTGACCATCACGAAGGGCTGCGCCTTCACCATGTCGCGCAGCCGCTCGACCTCCCGCTCCCGGCCGACGAACACCCCCGTCTGCGCATCGTCGGCGGTGAAGGCCTGCAACCCGCGATAGGGGCAGGGCGGCAGCACCGTACGCCCAAGGATCTCCGGCCAGGCCGCGGCGACCTCGGTCATCGGCACCGCGTACGCGTCCTGGGCGGCGCCGCCGCGGCCCGCGACGGCGAGCATGCCGATGACGGCGTCGCCCCAGCGGTCGGTCGCGACGACCGGTGCCCCGCTGTAGCCGGGCTGGGCCCGCAGCGCCGACTCGGCGCCGGAGTCGAGCTGGATGAGCCCGCCGCCGACGGCACCCCGCAGCACACAGGTGCTCCAGGCCCCGTTGGCCTTCCGGTCCGGCACACCCGCGTAGCCGAACACCGATACGGGCGCGTCACTCGCGAGGCCCACCCGCGCGTCCAGCAGCCTGGCCGGGCCCGCCCCGACCGGCAGGGTGTCCCCGCCCACCAGGATCAGACCCGCCACGTCACGCCCCGGGCAGCCCGGACCGGCCGGCGGATCCCAGGCGGCGATCCTGCAATGCCGCAGCGGCGCGCCCTCCGCGTCGCCGAGGAGCACGAACTCGACCTGCACGCGCGCCGTGTCGGCGGGCTGCTCGCGGACGCCCTTGTCCCGGCCGAGCGCCGCGTTGACCACGTGGGCGCAGGTGACGATGTGCCGCTCGCCGACGACGAAGCCGACCCCGACGGGGGAGTCCGAGGTGCTGACCCGGATCTTGACGATGAGTCCTTCGCGCTGGGCGTGCACCGGAGTCAGCTGCTCTTCCAGACCATCCGAATCGCGAAGTTGACCTCTGCCGTCCCTTTGGCGATGATCACTCCGGTCTCGCCGCCCACCTTGAGGCCGAACTCGATCTCCGCCTCGTCGGGCTTCAACTCACGTACGGCAGCGGCGACTTGACCGAGAGCGGGCCTGACTCGGTCGAGCGCCTCCTGAAGCGTCATCTGCGCCCTCGCGGCCACGCCGTCTCCGCCGGCCGCCAGATCCAGGTCCGAGCCGAGCTGTTCGCCGTCCACCTCGAAGGCGGCCGTCGTCCCGTCGCCGTTCCCGAGTGCCATCACGAGTTCTGCCACGATGCCCCTTGCAGCCGCGTCCGCCGGCGGATGACCGGTGACCCCCAATCCTGGGGTACGGGGCGGGTGCGCCGCAGGCGTTCCCCGGGTTGCCGCACTCGCCTTCGCCCCGCCGCGATCCGCGGGACCGGAGGCATCAGGAGAAATCGTGTGCGCGTCGCAAGATGTGACCGAGCCGGAAGAGCAACTGGTGGCCGGTGCCGTTGATCTGCTCCTGTAGGCCGGGCACGTCGAGGAGGTCGGCGGGTGGCCGGACGTGGTCGTCCGCGCCTGACGGCCCGGTGTCGCGGTGCGCCTCGGCGGCACGGTGCAGTGCGCGGGCCTGCTCCATCAGCTGGTGGCTCGGCCGTCCGCGCAGGAGGTGCTGCACGCCCAGAATGACGGTCTCGGCGTGCGCGACGACATCGTCGACGGTCACCCGCGACTGGTCGGCGGGCGGCTCGGCGCGGGTCGAGCCGTCGTCGGGAACGAGCACGGCCCGTACGGCGGACTGGAGTTGGGAGTGTTCGAGCGGCGTCAGCTGACTCGCCAGGCTCAGCCGGGTGACCAGGCGCACGAGCCGTGCGCGGACCGGTGCCGTGGCAGGGAGGCCGGGCAGCGGCGCCAGTGGGTCGAGGGCGCCGTCGCGGGCGATCTGCTGGCTGCGGCGGCCGCGTCCCAGCCAGGTGAGCAGTGCCTTGTGGGCCTGGCGGGTGGGTACCCAGTCGTCGCTGCGCAGCCAGAGCCACAACGGCACTTGGGCGAGGGAGTGCAGCTTCGGCTGCGGCTCGCGCCGACGCTGTTCGAGGAGGATCAGCAGGAGTCTGCGCTGGCTCGCCGGGTGTTCGGCCTTGAGTGAGCCGCGCTGCGCGGGACGCTGGCGCGGATGGTCCAGAAGTCCCTTGGCGGTCCAGGTGTTGATCAGCCGCTCGGTGACATCGGGGTGGCCCGCGGTGCGCGCGTCGTGGAGGAGGTCGTCGATGGTGCCCGGCTCTGCCCAGTGCTGCACATTTTGCACGCTACACGGATACGGGCCCATTGGTACCGACCAATGGGAGCACATGTCCGTGTGCCGAACGGCCGATGGGGCAATGTGCGTTTCTCGCACACCTGAGCCACGAAGCGTTTACCCAACAAGCCCTGCATTGCCATGAATTGGCAATACGTGTGTGCTCACCGGGATCGGCTCTAAAGTGAGAGACATGAGCCTGGCCGCCACGCCTCTCCATGCCCTCGACTCGCCCGCAGAGGACCACCACGGCGAGGGCGCGCGCCTGCGGGCCCTGGGACCTGTCGTCGGGGTGGAGCTGCCGGGCGGTGTCGCCGCGTGGTTGATCACACGGCAGGAGGTCGGCCGGCAGGTGCTCGCCGACGAGCGCTTCGTGAAGGACCCGGCGGCGTGGGGCGCCCTGCGGCGCGGCGAGGTTCCCGCCGACTGGCTGTTGACGCCGTTCGTGACCGTACGGAGCATGACCACCGCGACGGGCCTGGACCACCGCCGCCTGCGTGCCCCGCTCGCCCGCGCCTTCACCGCGCGCAGGGTTCGGAGCCTGGAGCCGCGCGTCGCCGCGCTGACCGGCGAACTCCTCGACGCGATGGCGGAGATGCCCGCCCGGTCGGCGGGCGAGCCGGTCGATCTGAGGGCGTGCTTCGCGCGCCCGCTCCCGATCCGGGTCATCTGCGAGCTGTTCGGGGTGCCGGGGCAGCGCGCGCCGCGAGTGCGTGCGCTGTGCGGGCAGCTGTTCGGCACGATCTCGTCGACCCCTGAGGAGGTCGCGGCCGTCCGCGTGGCACTCCGTACGGAAATCGCCGAGCTGATCGACGAACGACGGGCCCACCCCGACGACGACCTGACGACGGCGCTGATCGACGCAGGAGGAGCCGCCGCCGACGAGGACGCGGCCAATGCCCACCAAGAGGACGGTCTGAGTGAGTCCGAACTGAGCGAGTCCGAACTCGTCGACACTCTCATGCTGATGCTCGTGGCGGGCCACGAGACGACCGTGAACCTGCTGGTGAACGCGGTGCGCGCGCTGCTCACCCACCCCGCGCAACTCGCACTCCTGCGGGACGGCCGGGAACCGTGGACGGCCGCCGTCGAGGAGACCTTGCGCTGGGACCCTCCCGTCGCCAACTTCCCCTTCCGCTATGCCCGCTGTGACGTGGAGCTCGCGGGGCGCACCGTGAGCGAGGGAGAACCCGTGCTCCTGGGGTACACGGCATTCGGCCGCGATGCCGACCAACACGGCCCGGATGCGGGGGAGTTCGACCTCGCCCGGAGCCCCGCCCGGCAACACCTCACCTTCGGCCACGGCATCCACCACTGCCTGGGCGCACCCCTGGCCCGTCTGGAGGCGTCCGTGGCCCTGCCCGCCCTGTTCGCCCGCTTCCCGAAGCTCTCCCTGGGGCAGGCGGATCCGCCCCCACTGGGGTCCTTGATCTTCAACAGCGTGCGCGGGCTGCCGGTGATGTTGGAGTAGCCGCGTGTGTCCTAGAGTCGCGGCATGAGGCGGAGAACAGGACTCGCGTTGGCCGGGGGCGCCGCTCTCGCCTGGGGCGAGTGGTTGAACTGGCGCTGGTCCCGGACCTTCGTGGGCGAGGGCGAGGGCGAGGGCGAGGGCGAGGGCGAGGGCCCTTCCGAGGCCGTCGTGGTGCTGGGATTCCGGAATCCCCGGGCGACGGCGAACGTGATCAACCGTTGGCGCGTCCGGGTCGGCATCCGCTCGCTCGCCACCGACGGCCGGCGGAAGACCTGCCTGATCCTCAGCGGTGGTGCGACCGGCGGTGGCGCCACGGAAGCCCAACTGATGGCCGACTACGCCAAGTTGGTGCTCACGTTCGACGGCACGGTGCTCCTTGAGGAGCGGAGTACTACGACGTGGGAGAACATCGAGCAGGTGATCCCGCTCCTCGAGGACGTCGACCGCATCAAGATCGCCTCTCAGCCGGCCCACGCACTCAAGGCCCGCGTGTACTTGCGGCGGCAGCGGCCCGACCTCGCCGAACGGCTGGTGCGCGCCGACGACTACCGCCCTGGCGAGTGGATGGCCGTCAAGCCGCTGCTGGCCCTGTACGGACTATGGACGCTCCGCGGCCTCAGAGAGGCGCCTGATGGCGGCGCTCAGTAGAAGCGGCGGATGAAGACGTCGGATGTGTTGTTGGTGTCGCCGGGGACGATGTCGTCGGCGGTGGAGTGGAAGACGACGTCGCGTCCTGCGGTGCTGACGGCGTCGGTGGTGGCGGTGGCGGGTTGTTGGGAGACGGTCTCGTCGGTGGCGGTGCGCAGGTCGCGTAGGGCGAGGGCGGGTCCGGTGGTGTCGAGCGGGGTGTGGAGGAGGTAGCGGCCGGTGGGGTCGATGGCCACGCCCTTGACGTTGGGCACGAGTTGGGCGGTGCCCGCGCTCACGTCGTAGACGTAGGTGTCGTTGCCCGAGAGGTAGACGGCTTTGGTGCCGTCGTCGCTGAGCTGGACCAGTGAGGCGTCTTTCGACGGTCCCTCGATGGGGCCGGTGGTGGTGCCGGTGGTGCGGTCCCAGACGAAGACGTCCTGGGTCTGGCCGTTCTGGTAGGCGACGTAACGGCCGTCACCGCTGATGGACGGGCGCGACGGCTGGGTGTGCGTGAAGGCGGCGATCGTCTGCGTGGTGCCGGTCTTCCAGTCCTCGACGTCGACGCGCTGGCCGTACGTCTGCTGTCGGTAGGAGACGCTGTTGTGGGCGGTGTAGCGCCCGTCGTTGCTCAGTGACGGCTGGTTGCAGGTGAAGAGCGAGCAGTTGCCGGATGCCGTCCTTCCCGTGCTCACCTGGTACTGGCGGATCCGCACGTTGCCGATCCACTCGACCGGATAGGCGACGTACTCGCCGTCACCGCTGATCACCGGGGGCTGGACGGGGGCCAGGTAGCCCATCCGCTGGGTCTGGCTGGTGCGTTGGTCTCGGACGAAGACCGTGGCGTTGCCCGTCGCGGTGTCGGACGTGAGGTTCGTCGCCGAGGACGAGAAGATGACACGGCGGCCGTCCGGCGTGATGGAGGGGTCAGAGGAACTGCCGTCCCCCTGCGTGCCGTCGGCCGCGACGCTGATTCTCTCGACACCGGCCCCGCCGAGTCCCGCCGCACCCCCGGGCCCGGCAAAGGCCGCCCCGGGCAGCACCGCCGTCACCGCACAGGCCGCCACCGCCACACTCAACGCGGCCCGCACACGTCTAGCAGAACCCCTATACGCGTTCCTTCTCATGTTCCCCCCACAGTCGGTCCGACCAGCCCTCCGGCTGAGGGTCGCAAGCATGCAACCGTGCCGGTGCCGTGGGGTCAATGGGACGGGCCTCGCCGGTGACGGGTCAGGCCGCCGCTCCACCGGCGTTGTGGATCAGCCGCTGGAGCACCTTCACCGTGGTGACGTAGTCCGTGTCGTCGATGCCCTCGTGGAGGGCGGCGCGGATCGCGGGAGCGTTGCGCGCGAGGTCGACGCGGGCCTGCTCCCCGGCATCGGTGAGCCACAGCCGGTCCGCCGCGTCCCGGGTGAGCCAGCCGCGCTCCAGAAGCGCTTCCGCCTCCACCGCCAGGTCGTCCTCAGGCCGGATGTAGGCGCTCATGGCCTCGCGTAGCGCGGGCAGGGTCATCCCCTCGCCGTCGGGTGAGATGTCGTTCGCCGACAGATTGCGCAGAAGCCAGAACTGGGGCTGTGTGTAGCCCTTTTCGGCCTGCCGCGCCCGGGTGTACGCGATGAGTGCCTCGTACGCGACACCGGTCCAGTACGCGGCGGGCTGTCCGGCGAGTTCGGCGTCGGAGAGCTGCTGGGTCGTCGTCATGGGAGGCCCCTCCTGGAACGTACTCGGTACGTCGCCCGCACGTGTTCGTGCAGGTCGTACGGCGACCGTAGGACCTCAAGTGAGGTTGAGGGCAAGCATGTCGGGCGCTGGGCGCCCGGCGGGTGGTGGGGGCGGAGACCATGCGTCGGGGTGGGCGGTGTCGGCCGCGCCGACGGGGTCTCGGTAATCGCCGGGTCGTTGCTTCCAGTTGGGCATTGCGCAGCGACGCAAGGGAAGCAACAGTGAGGGGGTGGTGCCGATACCTTCACAACGGAGGCTCTATTGACCGCTCACGGCCACGAGCGCCCTGAGGAGTCGACCGGCTCGAAGAGGCCGACCGGCTCGGAGGAGTCGGCTGGCTCCCAGGAGTCGACCGGCTCCGAGGACGAGGTCGCCGAACTCAAGGAAGAGGTCGCTCAGCTGCAGCAAGCCGTGCAGTCGCACGCGATCGTGGACCAGGCGATCGGGCTCCTCGTAGGGCTCGGACAGATCACTCCGGCCGAGGCGTGGGACGCCTTGCGCGAAGTCTCCATGAACACGAACACCAAGTTGCGTGAGGTGGCCGAAACGTTGATCGACTGGGGATGCAGCGGAGTTCTGCCCGGCGAGATCCGTGTGGAACTCGAACGTCGCCTGATGGACAAACGCCACAACAGCCAGTGCGCGGACGCCGAACCGCCGACCGCCTGAGCTCCGACCGCTCGCACCCGGACGCCTGACCGGCCCGCTGCCGCACCGTCCGAACCGCGACTGTCACTGCCTCGCCCCTTGCCGGTCGGCAAGGGGCGATGGGCGGGCTCACTGCCGAACCCGCCCTCACAGGAAGACCCGGTTGCTCCGCTGTTATCACGGAGTGCCCCTCTCGCGTGCGCTGAAACGGCATCGCGCCACCGGTCCCGCCCTGCCGACGGGCGAACGTCTCGAACTCACCGGGTGGGCGCGGCCCCGGGCCGGGCGAGGTGGTGCGTCGGCGGCACGGGAACCAGTCGGTAGGCACCCTCGTGCGAGATCAGGCGCCCGGACGTCGGCTCGGGGAAATGGGTGCCGAGGACGAGCGTGTCCGTGTCGGCGAGCGCGGCGAGCAGGGAGCGGCGCGACGCCTCGGCCTGCTCCGGGTCGATGTCGACGCAGCTGCCGATGTGCGGGTGGGGGAACTGCACGGGGTGGTGCAGCAGGTCGCCGGTGATGACCGCTGTTTCGCCGCGGCTGGTCAGCTCGACGGCGACGTGGCCGGGAGTGTGGCCGGGGGTGGGCAGCAGCCGCAGTCCGGGGACGACCTCGGCGCCGCGTTCCGGGACGACCTTCGGTCCGTGCTCCGAGCCGTGCTCCGGGGCGACCTCCGAGCCGTGCTCCGGGACGTCGACGAGGTCCAGTAGCCCGGCGTCCTCGACCGGGAGCACGGAGTCGCGGAACATCTGCTGCCGCGCCTCGTCCATGGTCTGTCCGGCCCAGAACTCCCGCTCGGCACGTGACGTGACGTACCGGGCGTTGGGGAAGGTGGGAACCCATGTCCCGTCCACCTCCCTGGTGTTCCAGCCGACGTGGTCGGTGTGCAGGTGGGTGAGGACCACGACGTCGACCGATTCGGGGGCGAACCCGGCGGCGGTGAGGCGCTGGAGGTAGTCGGTGCGGAGATCGTGCCAGGCCGGATTGGCCCGCGTCTTTCCGTTGCCGATGCCCGTGTCGACGAGTACGCGCAGCCCGCCCACGACGAACGCGAAGCTGTGGCTGTCCAGGCGCAGGACCCCCTCGTGGTCCGCGAAGTCGGGCCGCAGCCAGTCATGTTCGGCGACCACGTCGGGCGTGGCGCCAGGCAGGAGCCAGGGGCCGGTCTCCGGCGGCAGGGATATCTCGTCGACGCGGTGGACGGTGATGTCGCCGACGGTCCAGTGGGGGACTGCGACGGGCGAACCGGTCTGGTGGACGGACGCGTCTGCCTGATCGGTGGACGGTGACTGCATGGGTGCCTCCCCTGGCCGTAAAAGCTAAGCGTTTGCGTTAGCGCCACGGTAGGCCCTACGCTCACCTAACGCAAACGCTTAGCTTTTACGAGGAGAGGGATATCCATGACCGCCCCTGAGGAACTCACTCCGCCGGAGGCCGCCCGCCTGGCGTCCCGCTCCGGCCTGTCGCTCACGGCCGACCGCCATCAAGTGGTGGCGGCCACCGCCAATCACATCCACTCCGTGGTGAGCCGGCTGCGGGAGCTGGACTTCGCCGAGACCCCGCCCGCCGCCCACCGCACGGGAGAGGAGCGCCACGATGCAGCCGTATGAGCTGTCCCTCGCCGCCGCCGCGGAGGAGATGCGGGAACGTCGGCTCTCCCCGGTGGAGTTGGTGGACTCCGTGCTGGAGCAGATCGACACGACGGAGCCGGGCCTCCAGGCGTACGTCACGGTGACGGCGGAACGGGCGCGCGCGGCGGCGCGCGAGGCCGAGCGCGATGCAGGGGCCCCGGCGGCGGGAGGTTCCTCGACCACCGGCCGTCCCTCGCAGGGGCTGACTGGGTCGAGGGGTCCGCTGCACGGCATCCCCGTAGCCCTGAAGGACTTGATCGACGTCGCCGGGGTGGCGACCACGGCGAGCTCACGGGTCAGGGAGGGGCACCGGGCGGAAGCCGACAGCTCGGTCGCGGAGCGTCTGGCCGCCGCAGGGACCGCTCTGCTCGGCAAGACCCACACGCACGAGTTCGCCTACGGGCTGCTGACGCCGCAGACCCGCAACGCCTGGGACCCGGACCGGGTGGCGGGCGGGTCGAGCGGAGGTTCCGCCGTCGCCGTGGCGGCGGGCGCGGCGACCTTTGCCTTGGGCACCGACACCGGCGGCTCCATCCGCGTACCCGCCGCGCTGAACGGTGTCGTCGGCCTCAAACCCACGTACGGCCTCGTCGCCCGGCACGGCGTGACGTCCCTGTCGTGGTCGCTCGACCACGTAGGACCCCTCACCCGTACCGTCGAGGACGCCGCCCTGGTGATGTCCGTCCTCGCCGGGCACGACCCCCGCGACCCCGCGAGCCTCTCCGTGCCCGCCACGGACTACCGCCCTGCCCCCGGCGGCGATCTGACCGGTCTGCGCGTCGGCGTCCCCGGCAACTACTACTTCGACCACGTCGACCCCGAGGTCGAGACCGCGGTGCGCGCCGCCGTCACCCACCTGGAGGCCCTCGGCGCGACCCTCGTCGACGTCGAGATCCCGATGACCCGCTACATCCAGGCCACCCATTGGGGCCTGATGGTCCCGGAAGCCAGCGCCTACCACGAGCGGACACTGCGCTCGGCCCCCGAACGGTACGGGGACGACATCCGCGTCCTGCTGGAAGCGGGCGAGCTGATGTCCGCCGGCGACTATCTGCGTGCCCAGCGCGCCCGCACGCTCATGCGACAGGCGTGGCTGCGGATGCTGGCCGAGGTCGACGTGATCGCCGCGCCGACCGTTCCCGCGACCGCGGTGCGCTCGGGCCAGGAGACCGTCACCTGGCCCGACGGCACGACGGAGGGCGTCTCCGACGCTTACGTACGCCTGTCGGCCCCTGCCAACGTCACCGGCGTGCCTGCCCTGTCCCTGCCGGTCGGCCGCGACCGCGCGGGGATGCCGATCGGCATGCAGCTGCTCGGCCGGCCGCTCGCCGAGGACGTGCTCCTGCGCGTGGGCCACGCCTACGAAGAGACCGCTCCCGGCCACGGCTACGCCCCGGCGGACGTCGCCACCGCGTCCCGCTGATCCCGTGTCCCCGCCCACCCCGCCCACCCCGTGCCCGCGTGACCTCGCGGGCACGGGCTTTAAGGTGATGCCGTGAGTCGTAGACCGATGGCGCGCCCCGGCGGGCGCAGCGCCCGTGTGCAGGAAGCGGTGCACACCGCCGTGCGTGACCTCTCCGCGGAGGTGGGCCGCGACGCGCTCACGGTGCCTCTGATCGCCGCACGCGCCGAGGTCACCCCTTCGACGATCTACCGCCGTTGGGGCGACCTCCAGGCACTCCTCTCGGACGTGGCGGTCGAACGCCTGCGCCCCGAGACACCGCCGGAGGACAAGGGCGACCTGGAATCCGACCTGCGGGCCTGGGCCGAACAGTTCCTCGACGAGATGTCCTCCCCGGCGGGCCGCGCCTACATCCGCGACGCCCTGCTCGGCGACCCGGACGGCAGGAACGCGGGCCGGTGCTCGGCCTACGCGGCCGAACAGGTCGACGTCATCCTCACCAGGGCTGAGGACCGGGGTGAGAACGGCCCCGACGTGGAGACGGTGCTCGATCACGTCGTGGCACCGATGATGTACCGCATTCTGTTCCGCCCGGGGGGCCATGACGCGGCGTACGCGGGTCGGCTGGTGAGTGGGGTGCTCAGCCTGCCTTCCTGAAGCAGGGGCGGTGGGTGACCGTCATGGGCAGGCTGTCCGGGTAGGGGTGGATGGAGGCGACCTCGCGGACGGTGTGTCCCGGCGCGGGGCGCAGGTGCCAGCGGCGCAGTACCTCCGCGACGACGACGCTCATGTGGTTCCAGGCGAAGGCCTCGCCGATGCACTTCCTGTTGCCCTCGCCGAAGGGAGCGCACGCGCCCTTGGGTAGCTCGGTGATCTCCTGGCGTGTCCACCGGTCGGGGTCGAAGGACAGCGGGTCGGCGTAGAGGCCGGGATCGCGCTGGATGGCGTACGCGCTCACGGCGACCTCGGTCCCCGGCGGGATGACGATGCCCTGGACGGCGGTGGGGCTGTGGCTGCGCCGCATGACCAGGGTGAGCGGATGCAGGCGCAGGGTTTCGCTGAGCACCTGCCGCGTGCAGCCGAGGGCGGGGAGGTCGGCGGCGCGGAGCGGGCGGTCGCGGAGGACGGTGTCGAGTTCGCGCTGGACCCGCTGCGCCAGATCGGGCCGCTGCGCGAGGTGGTGGAAGGCCCATGACAGGACGGTGGCCGTGGTCTCCGACCCGGCCAGCATGAGGGTGATGGTCTCGTCACGGATGTGACGTTCCGTCATCTTCGTGCCGTGGAGGTCCGGTTGCGTCAGTACGGAGAGCAGGCCGGGGTCCGGGGCCGCGCCGGTGCGATGGCGGCGGACGGTGTCGTCGACGGCGGCGTGCAGCAGCGCGATGGCGCGGTCGAAGCGCCGGTTGAAGGGCAGGGGGAGTCGCGTCAGGGCGTGCGGCAGGAGGGCCCTGGCCGGGATTCCGGCGTTGACCTGGGCCATGGAACAGGCGATACGTGTGCCCGGCGCGGTGTGCGCCGAGAACATGACCTCAGCGAGCGTGGCGAACGTGAGGTCCTGGAGCGCCTCGGTGAGCGCCACGGTCTCACCCGGGCGCCACGCCTCGGCCATGGCCCGCGCGTGCCGCGACATGACGTCGGTGTAGTCGTCGAGACGTGCACGGCTGAACGCCGGTTGGACACGGCGTCGTTGGTCCCGGTGGAAGGAGCCGTTGGACGTGATGAGCCCCTCGCCGAGCATCGGCCGCAGCCGGTCGAACAGGCGCCCCTTGTCGAAGTAGCGGGCGCGGGCGACCAGTACGTCGTGTGCCGCGGCGGGCGTGGTGGCGACGTACAGCGGCCAGGTGCCGACGTCCACGCGGACGAGCGGCCCGAGGCCCCGCAGTGAACAGAGGAACGGCAGTGGACGCCGCGCGAGTTGCGTCGCGTGCCCCAGCAGGGGGAGGCGACCTGGCGCGACGGGCACCAGGCCGAGGTCACCGGGCGAGGTCACTCTCACTGCGGCCTCCCGGCTGCGTCGTGGTGCGTGTGTCGAGGAGTTGCCACCACCAGTCCACGGACGGCAGCGCGGGCGGTTCGAGCCGGTGATGGACGGGCTGGTCGGTGTAGAGGGCCCCGGGCCGGGGGCGGCCGGAATCCGGCAGGTAGCGGCTGCTGCTGGTGGCCCAGTCGATGTTCGCGCGCAGCCACAGGCCGAGGCTGGTCAGATAGCGCCGCAACTCGGGTGGCGCGTCGGGCGTCGTCTGCTCGCGCAGGGCGAGGAACAGGTTCATGATCCGGTCGCGGAGGGCGACCGCGTCGGGCAGGGCGTCCCGGGGTGAGGTGTCGTTCTCCTGGGCCAGGGAGTGGACATAGTTGAAGTAGGAGGTGTCGCGGCGGTTCTCCTTGTTGAAGGAGTACAGGTCGTTGTCGCAGATGATGAGGGTCCAGCAGATCTCGCGCAGGGCGCGGACCAGGGGCGAGTGGTAGACCTCGGGCGGCAGGAGATAACCGTCGGCCATGTCGTTGAGACTGGTGAGGGGCTCCATGCCGATGCTGCCGCGCCGGATCATCAGACACGTGTCGAGGTCCGGCCGTCGGCCTCGCGCCCGGTAGCGGGTCTCCCAGGCGAGGCCGTAGAAGAGGGTCTGCAAGCCGGTGATCCAGCGCTGGGTCTGCTCGGGCGTGGCGCAGGCGGCCACGCGGCGGGTGAGATCCCGCAGCGACGCCGCCCAGGGGTTCTCGGGCAGCAGCTCACTCCGGGGGTTCTCCGCGACGCGGGCCATGGTGCCCAGGAACTCGATGGCCTCGGCGGGCTGGTCGCCGAGGGCTCCCTCGTCGAGGTTGCCGTCGTCGAAGGTGAAGCCCCAGTACATGAAGTCGGCGGCGATCTGGACCCGGTCCGGAACCGCGTCGGGCATGGCCTGGGTGACCACGATGCCGGCCCGCGCCCGGGTGAGCGCGTCGAGGTACGCGCGACTCCGGTAGGCGCCCTGCCGGGTGATCCACTCCACGGCCCGGGATTCGATCTCCTCGGCGTCCGGACGGCTCGCGGGCGGGAAAGGGCAGTAGAACGGCGGAAGCGTCAACGCGGACTCCGTGGTCAAGGCTGCCTCGGTGGTCATGCTGATTCGCGCCTTCCTGGGGGGAGTTGCTCGGTACCGCGGCGCTACGTCGCCACTCGGCTCTGCGGGCGGGGCGATCCCGAGCCACCGGTCGTCACGCGGTCCGCCAAGCGCTCCGGCGCGCCAGTGACCGCAGTTGTGTGTCGGCCTCCTGCGGGAGACGCGCGGCGTCCAGGGCCGCCAGGGCTCGTTCGTAGCGGGTGACGATCATGTGCTCCACCGCTCGGAGCGCCCCGGTGTCCTCGAAGACCGTCCGCAGCGCGGCGGCTCCGGCCTCGTCGAGCGCCGGGTCGCCGTACCGGGTGCGCAGCCGGTGGACCTGGTCGGCGTCCGCGGTGCGCAGGGCGTGGGCGGCCAGGGCCGTGTGCTTGCCCTGACGCAGGTCGTCCAGCGCGGGCTTGCCGGTCCGCCCCTGGTTGCCGAACGCCCCGAGCAGGTCGTCGCGCAGCTGGAAGGCCTCTCCGAGCGGCAGGGCGAACTCGCTGAGCCGCGCGAGTAGTCGCTGTTCGGCCCCGGCCAGGGCGGCGCCGATCTGCAGGGGGCGTTCGATGGTGTACTTCGCGGTCTTGTAGCGCGCGATGAGCAGGGCGCTGTCCACGTCGGTGGTGGGCTGACCGGTGGACACCAGATCGAGGTGCTGGCCGTACATCACCTCGGACCGCATGACGTTCACGAGGGGGCGGACCCGTTCGCACTGGATGGCGTCCAGGCCGGCGTCCCCGCTGTTCAGGAGCTCGTCCGACCACAGCAGTGCCAGATCTCCGGCCAGGATGGCGGCTCCGGCGCCGAGGTTCCTGGCGGCTTGTGCGGTACGTCCGGCGCTGTGGTGCCGGGCGAGGGCGCGGTGCACGGTGGGGCGTCCGCGGCGCGTGTCGGAGTGGTCCATCACGTCGTCGTGGATCAGGCAGAACGCGTGGAACATCTCCAGCGCGGCACCCGCCTGTACCGCGGGGGAGGCGGAGCGGGATCCCCCGGCGGCGTGCCAGCCCAGCACGCACATGAGCGGCCGGATCCGTTTCCCACCGGCGGCCAAGAACTCCCCGACGGCCAGCGGCACCGCCACGGGCAGGCCTTGCCGGCGCGCGGCCTCGGTCTTGGCCGTGACGAACGCGGTCAGCACTGAGCCGACGCGGTCCCGCACCTGCTTCGTGTTACTGGGTGATGGCATGGTGAGTCCTGTGCTCTTGGGCAGCGCCCGGTTCCCGGTGCCCGCGTCCTCACGACGGAGCGCCTCTCCGAGGCCTGTTCGTCAACCGGCCGCCCTCCCACTCAACTCATCCGCCGCGCCCACAACAAGGCCACAGAGGGGCGCAGTGATCACAGCCGAAGCACTCGCCCGTGCTCCGCCGCGCGCCTGCCACCACCACTGCGGAATGACCACTTCCGCAAGCGTGCGGCCACCCTTGCGCGCCCCCTCTGCTCCTGGTGGGACGCGGTGAGGTGGTTGAGACCTGGAGAGCCCGTCCGTGGAGCTGGCACGATCAACCTCCATGAATGATCAAGAGGCCGTCGAAGCGCAGGCTCTCCGCGTCGTCAGGGAACTCTTTCCGCGCGCCTTGGGTGCCGTGCTGGGCGGATCCGCGGCGCAAGGGCGTGCCACCGCGACCAGCGACCTGGACATAGCCGTTCTCCTGCCGGACTCGGACATCGGCCGCCGGGAGGTGATCCGTCACGAGACCCGGATCGTCGAACTGTTCGTCAACACTCCTGCGGGCATAGGGGAGTTCTTCGCATGGGATCGGGCCAGGCGCCGCGCGACGGTTCTCTTTCTTTATGGGGAGGGCCTGACGCTGGCCGACCCACAGGGGTATGTGGCCCGTACGCGACGACTGGCCCGGGACCTACTCGCCTCTGGGCCGCCCGAACTCACCACGGCCGAGTGGGAGCGGGGCCGCTATGTGCTCACCTGCTTCATGGACGACCTGGTCGACTCCCCACCAGACCCGGGTCGCCGGTACGAACAGCTTTCCCTCGCCGATCACGTGCTGCGCGCGGCATCAGACCTGGTCACCGCACATCACCGTGCCTGGACCGGCATCGGCAAGTGGCTTCCGCGACGCTTGCTGAGCGCGGATCCCGCGCTCGGCGAAGCCCTGTTGGAGGGATACCGGATCGTTGCCGAGCGCGCGGACCCGCTGCCGCTGGCGGCCGCCGCGAAGGAGGCGCTGGACCTGGTCGGCGGTCCGCTGCGGGAGGGTTTCGGGCATCGCTGGCCTGTTTGAGCCGCGCTGCGCGGTGGGTCGCGCGCCGCCCCCCCGTTGGCGCTCCTGCGGTCCGGTTTCAAGGGATGAAACCGTGCTGAGTGCCCCCTGAAAGCGGTGTGCGGCACCTTTCCCGGTATGACAGGAACATCGCATTCAGAGTCGGTGGTCGAGCCGACGTGCCGGGCGGGGGCAAGTGCCTGCGAATCACTGGCCGTTGAGGTCCGAGGGTTGCGGAAGGCGTACGGGAGCAGGGTGATCCTGGACGGGATCGATCTCACGGTTCCCGCCGGGACCGTTTTTTCGCTGCTCGGGCCGAACGGGGCGGGGAAGACCACCGTCGTGAAGATCCTCTCCACCCTGGTCACCGCCGACGCGGGCGACCTGCGCGTAGGTGGTCACGATCTGCTCGGAGATCCGCGGGCGGTGCGTGAGGCGATCGGTGTCACCGGGCAGTTCTCCGCGGTGGACGGGCTGATCACGGGGGAGGAGAACATGTGGCTGATGGCGGATCTGCATCATCTGACCCGCCGCGAGGGACGCACCCGCACCGCCCGGCTCCTGGAGCGTTTCGATCTGGTGGAGGCCGCGAAGAAGCCCGCGTCCACCTACTCCGGAGGGATGCGGCGGCGTCTCGACATCGCCATGACCCTCCTCGGCGAACCGAGCGTCATCTTCCTCGACGAGCCGACCACCGGCCTCGACCCGCGCAGTCGCCGCAGCATGTGGGAGGTCGTCCGTGACCTGGTCGGCGACGGCGTGACCGTCTTCCTCACCACGCAGTACCTGGAAGAAGCCGATGAACTCGCCGACCGCATCGCCGTGTTGCACGGCGGCAAGCTCGTCGCCGAGGGCACGCCGGACGAGCTGAAGCGGCTCGTCCCTGGTGGGTATGTGCGGCTGCGGTTCGCCGACGTCGCCGAACTCGCACGCGCAGAGGGGGAGTTGCGTACCGGGGCCCGTGGCGACGATCCGCTGACTCTTCAGGTTCCCAGCGATGGCAGCGTGAAATCCGTCAAGGCGCTTCTCGACCGGGTCGACCGTGCGGGCCTGGACGTGGAGGGGCTCGCCCTGGACAGCCCGGACTTGGACGACGTGTTCTTCGCTGTGACCGGCCGCCCGGACGGTCACAGCAGCGGCGAAAAGGCGCGGGCCGACGCGGACGAGCAGGCGGTGACCCGGTGAACGCCCCCGTACGCGACAGCGTCACCATGCTGCGCCGCAATCTCCTGCACGTACGCCGCTATCCCTCCCTCACCCTGAACACCCTGCTCACCCCCCTCGTCCTGCTCCTGCTGTTCGTGTACATCTTCGGCGACGTGATGAGCGCCGGCCTCGGCACCGGCGCGGGCGGCGGGCCCGGTGGCGGCGGCCGCTCCGCGTACGTCGCCTATCTGGTCCCCGGCATCCTGCTGATGACGCTGGGCTGTTCCCTGGTGGGGACCGCGGTGTCGGTGTGCAACGACATGACCGAAGGCATCGTCGCCCGCTTCCGTACGATGGCGATCCATCGCGCCTCGGTCCTGGTGGGGCATGTGGTCGGCAGCGTGTCGCAGGCGGTCGTCAGCGTGGTGCTGGTCGGCGCCGTCGCGGTCGCCATCGGTTTCCGCTCCGTGCATGCCACGGTGGTGGAGTGGCTCGCGGCCTTCGGGCTGCTCGTCCTCGTCGCCCTCGCGCTCACCTGGATCGCCGTGGCGGTGGGCATGGCCAGTCCCAACGGAGAGGCGGCGGGCAACAACGCGGTGCCGCTGATCGTTCTGCCGTTCGTCTCCAGCGCGTTCGTCCCGCTGGACGCGATGCCCGGCTGGTTCAGGCCGGTCGCCGAGTACCAGCCCTTCACCCCGGCCATCGAGACACTGCGCGGCCTGCTGCTCGGCAGTGGGATCGGCGCCAACGGGTGGCTGACGATCGCGTGGTGCCTGGGCCTGGCCGCGCTCGGCTACGTCTGGTCCCTCTCGCTGTTCAACCGCGACACCTGATGAGCTCGCGGGCCATCTGACGCAACTCCTCGGGCCGCAGGGTGGTGTACGCCGACATCGCATCGGTGTACACCGCCGCGTCGGCGTCTCGGGCGGCCCGACGGGCGCGGTCCTCCGACATCGTGGGCTGGAACTCCCGCAGCGCCCGCAGCCGTTCGGCCAGCGCGACCATGCGTACGGCAGTGGCGCGGGTGCCGTCCTCTGAAGGGAGCCGTGCCGTGCCGAGGGCGTGGAGCACGGTCCCGAGGACGCGGAGATCCACGGGAGTGGGCGCTGGGGTGTCGACGTCGGTGTCGGTGTCGGTGTCGGTGTCGGTGAGCAGTGTGGCCAGTCTTCCGTCGAGCTGTTCGATCAGATCCGTGACCGGGTCGAGCTCACCGGCGTGCGCGTGCGCGGTCACCGCCGCGGCCTGGATCTGTAGCGCCCACGGGTCCAGCCACGGATCACCGCGGAGCTGCGAGCCGCTCCCGGGCATCTGCTGGACCGCGGCGCGCCACAGGCCGAGCCCGGCCTCCGTGCGGCCACGGGCGAGCGCGATCTCGGCGCGGATGCCGGGGAGTGGGCTGTAGAACGCGTCCTGGGTCCCGCCCTGCGGGGCGTCGTGCCGCGCACCGCCCCCGTCCTCACCCTCGGCCCGGATCAACCACTGCTCGGCCTCGTCCGTACGCCCGCACTGCAAGCAGGCCAGCGCCAGCGCCTGGCGGACACCGAGCGCACCAGGCGCATCGTTCTCCTCGCCGAGTCGCTCCATCGTGTCGAGCACCAACGTCAGGTGCTGGTGGGCCACCTCGCCCTGCCCCGACCGCAGTGAGAGATCACTCGCCCGGCCGTGGGCGATGACCCGCAGCGAAGGGATGTCGACCGGTGCGAGCGCGGTCACCATCCGCTGCGCAGCGGCGAGTTGACGGTCGGCGTCGTGTTCGTACTCCCATACGTAGGTCGCCACGAACTCGGCGATCCCGGCGACGAGCGGCTGTCCGTCGGCGCGGAGTCGGTGCAGCGCCTCGTACGCGGGAGGCCGCATCGTCGGGATCGCGGCGAGCACGGTCGCGGCGGCGCGCGGCAGGGTGTCGGGTGCGGCGGGAGGCAGTCGGCGCAGGGCGAGGAGTTGCCGCTGGGCACCGGCGTTCGGGCCGAAGCTCATGAAGAGACTCGCGGCGCACAGCGCCGAGGCGGTGCGGGCCGCTTCGATATAGGGGCGTGAGTCCGGGCGGTAGTGGGAGAGGGCGGGACCGGTGTCGGCGGCTAGGGCGGCGAGGCGCGGGTAGTGCGAGTCGGTGAACCACAGCGCGGCCAGGACGGCGGTGACGGCGACAGCGGTGGTGCCGTCACCGGTGGTGGCCGGCTCTGCCGCATCGGTGCTGGAGCCCTCCGTGCGGGGGAGCGCATGCCGCAAGGCGTGGGCGAGGTTGTCCTGCTCGGCCCGGACCCGCTCGCGCGCGACCGACGGGTCGGTGCCGACGAGTCCGTCGTGGTGGGTGAGTCCGAACTCCCTTGCCCAGTCGAGGAATCGGTCCCTCGTCGCCGCGTTCTCGCCCGCCTCCGTACGTCGGGCAGCGCTGAACTCCCGTACGGTCTCCAGCATCGCGAAGCGGACACCGGCCGGCGAGTCGGTGACGGTGACGAGCGACTGACCGGCGAGCTGCTCCAGCAGGCTCAACACGTCCCCGCCCAGGACCTGTTCCGCCGCCGGGCCTGAGAAGCCGCCGGGGAAGACGGAGAGGATGCGCATCGCCGCCTGCGCGTCCTGGGTGAGCAGGTTCCAGCTCCACTCCACGACGGCGTGCAGCGTGCGGTGGCGTTCGGGCCCGTCCTGCGCACCGCCGCGCAGCAACGCGAAGCGGTCGCCGAGTCGTTGGGTGATCTCCTCGACCGACAGGGCCCGCACCCGTGCCGCGGCCAGTTCGACGGCCAGCGGCAGGCCGTCCAGTTGGCGGCAGAGCTCTGTCACCGCCGGTGGCGGCAGCCGTACCCCGGGCCTGGCGGCGCGGGCCCGCTGGGTGAACAGCTCGACGGCCGTGTCGAGCGCGAGCGCGTCCGGCGCGTACACCGCCTCCGAGGTCAGGCCCAGCGGCGACCGGCTGGTGGCCAGGACGCGCAGCCGCGGCGACGCGGCGATCAAGTCGCGCACGAGGCGGGCGGCGCCCTCGACGACCTGCTCGCAGTTGTCCAGGACCAGCAGCGTGGATCCGGCGCCGAGGACGTCGAGGATGGCGACAACCGGGTCGGGTGAGGTAGCGAGTGCGGGCGGGGCAGGGGTGTGCGCCGTCCTGTGCGGGCGGCGATGACCCGCACCGAGCGCGAAGGCTACCTCTCTGGCCACGTCCTGGTCCTCGCGCACCCCGGCCAGCGGCACGAAGTAGACCACGTGTTGCTCGGCGCGGTGGCTCACGGCGTGTGCGAGCCGGGTCTTGCCGAGGCCGCCGGGGCCGACGACGGTGACGGCCCGGGACGCACGCAGCAGCTCCGTCACCGCCGTAATGTCGTCCTCCCGCCCGAGGAGCCGATTCGGCTCGTGGGGCACGCCGTGCCGGACCATACGCGGCTCGTCGTCGAGCAACTCCCGCTGGACCGCCTTGAGTCGTGCGCCCGGCTCCGTACCGAGCTGCTCGCGCAGGCCGCGCCGGTAGTCCTCGTACCGGGCAAGTGCCTGCGCCGGGCCCGCTGTTGCGGCCTGGCCGCGCAGCAGCTCGGCGAGTACTTCCTCGTCGCGCGGATGCGTGGCGGAGACCGACGCGAGCGGCCCGGCCGCCTCCGCGTGCCGGCCCAGCCGGGCGAGGGCGAGGGCCTGCGCGCGGACGAGCCGCCCGCGCGCCGGGGCCCCTGCGGCACGCAACTCGGCGACTGGGTCGGCCAGTTGGGCGAGCGCGTCGGGGGAAGCGGCGTCGGGACCGCCCTCCCACAGCGCGAGCCCCGCCTCGGCCGCCACGAGCGATCCGGCGGGATCCCCGGCCCGCGCCCGGTCCTCGCTCGCGGCGGCGTGCAGCAGCAGCGCCGCACAGTCGACCTGCTCGTCGGCCAGGGCGAGCCGGTATCCGACCGGCGTGCTGACCAGGACGTCGGCGTCCAACTGGGCCCGCGCCCTGGACACCAGGACCTGCACCGCCTTGCCCGGGTGCTGCGGCGCCTCGTCCGGCCACAGCCCCTGTACGAGTTGTTCGACGCTGCGGCCGCCGCGCAGATCGCCCGCGAGCAGCGCCAGAAGGCCGCGCAGCCGGGGCGCGGTGATCTCCTGCCCGCGATAGGAGACCCGTGTCAGCAAGGTCAGTTCGGTGCTCACCCGTGCAGGTTAGATCCCGCGTCGGACTGGTGCCGGTTGGATCCCGCGTCGGACCCGTGCCGGTGGGACCCCGCGTCGGGTCTCGGGGCCGACCAGCGGTTCTTCCCCCTTGCGCTGGAGTGGACTCCAGCTCGTATGGTCGCGGCGTTCGAGCAAGTGACAGACGGCGACGTCCAAGGAGAGTTCCATGCGCCACCGTGTTCTGGGCAGGACCGGCATCGAGGTCAGCCCCTACTGTCTGGGCACCATGATGTTCGGTTTCGTCGGCAATCCCGACCACGACGAATGCGTCCGGATCATCCACGCCGCGCTGGATGAGGGCATCAACTTCGTCGACACCGCCGACATGTACTCGGCCGGTGAGTCGGAGACGATCGTCGGCAAGGCGCTGAAGGGCCGCCGCGACGACGTGGTGCTCGCGACCAAGGTGCACTTCCCGATGGGGGAGGGGCCCAACAGGGGCGGCAACTCGCGGCGTTGGATCGTACGGGAGGTGGAGGAGAGCCTGCGCCGCCTCGGCACGGAGTGGATCGACCTGTACCAGGTGCACCGGCCCGATGACACGACCGACATCGAGGAGACGCTCTCCGCCCTGACCGATCTGGTGCACCAGGGCAAGATCAGGGCGTTCGGCTGCTCGACGTTCCCCGCGGACCAGATCGTCGAGGCCCACCATGTCGCCGACCGCCGTGGGCTGCACCGGTTCCGCACCGAGCAGCCGCCGTACTCGCTGCTGGCGCGCGGCATCGAGAAGCACGTGCTGCCGGTGACGGAGCGCCTGGGCATGGGCGTGATGACGTGGAGCCCGCTGGCATCGGGCTTCCTGACCGGCCGTTACCGCAAGGACCGGGCGCTGGATCTCAGCAGCGGCCGCCCGACCCTGACCCCGGGCCGGTTCGACCCTTCGGAGCCCCTCACCGCGGTGAAACTGGCGGCCGTCGAGGAGCTCGTCGCCGTGGCCGACGAGGTGGGCTGCACGCTGCCGGAGCTGGCGGTCGCCTTCCCGCTCGCCCACCCGGCCGTCACCTCGGTGATCATCGGCCCGCGCACGATGGACCAGCTGCGCGACACCCTCAAGGGCGCCGCGGTGACCCTGGACGACGCGGCCCTCGACCGCATCGACGCCATCGTGCCGCCCGGCACGGACCTCTACCCGCCGGACGGCGCGTGGACCCTGCCGTCCCTCGCGGCACCGGAGCTGCGGCGACGCCCGGCAGGCGCGCGGGCGGCCGCCTGAGGGGGAGCGGCCGGACCGGCAGGTGCCTCACCACCAGTACGCGGGATAGCGCGTGGCGCCAGGACGGCGTACGAGAAGGCCCAGCCCGCGAGGACGAGCAGCACCGTGGACCCCACGAGGAGCGGGACGAAGGACGCGGGGTGCGGAGAGTGCAGGACGATGACGACGGACGTGGCGCACGCCGGCGAGTGCGGCGTGCGGGCGACGGTCATCACCGCCAGGCCGACCCCCGCGGCCAGCGCCGCCGCCCATGGCGCACTGCCCAACGCGGCGGCGACCGCGTAGCCGACACCCACGCACAGCAGATGGCCCGCGATCACACTGCGCGGCTGCGCCAGCGGCAGCCCCGGGACGCTGGACGGGGCAGAGTCGGCGGGCGAGACGGAGTCGGTGGTCAGGACGGAGTCGGTGCGCAAGACAGAGGAGTTCCGGGACTCGGCCGTCCGGAGACCCGGACGGCGGGGACGACGGGGCAGAAGTCGGCGCGGCCTCCTCGCGGTCGGCGAGAGGGCTCGGCTGCCGGCGGCCTTCCAGGGGCAGGACGTCCGCGTACTCGTCCGAGATCTTACGAAGGCCCCACGCGTCGCCGCAGGTCAGGGTCCCGTTGCCCGCTGGCAGGGGCTCGCGACGAGGGCGAGGACCCCTCGGTAGGGGTGCGCCGCGCTGCGGCCCTCCGGCGCGGTTCCTCGTCCGTTCGGGTCCTTCGTCCCTGCCGTAAGTACCGCGCCGGGCGCAGGATGGGGATCATGAACAGCCTTCCGGTCATCACCGCCGTCGACGGATCCGACCACAGCCTCAAGGCCCTCGAGTGGGCGCTGGACGCCGCGCGGCGCCGCAGCGCGGAACTGCTCGTCGTCCACATCAGGGCCGACTACGTGAAGGCCCTGCCCGTGCCAGGAGTCCCGCCCGTCATGCCGTCCGTGGACGAGGTCCCGGTCCTCGCCTCGGTCCAGGAGGCGCTGGAGAGCCGGGAGGACATGCCGTCCGTGCGCTACTCCACGCTCGACGGGAGCCCCGCTTCCGCGCTGATCGAACTCGCCGACGACGCGCAGCTCCTGGTGCTCGGCTCGCGGGGGCGCGGCGGCTTCGCGAGTCTGCTGCTCGGCTCCGTCAGCCGCGCGTGCACCGCGCGCGCCGCCTGCCCTGTGGTCGTCGTCCCGCACGCCGCGCGGACCGAGGCGGTCGAGGCGGCGGGCACCTTCGGACGGGTCGCGCTCGGCCTCGCGCCGGAGGAGACGAGCGACGCCACGGTGGAGTTCGCGTTCGAGGAGGCCAAGCGCCGGAACGCCGGGCTCCAGGTGGTCACCACGTACCCGGTGCCGTTCTCCACCCTGGCGCTCATGGGCGGATACATGGACGCGACGGGAACGGCCGAGAGCCCCCGGATGGAGAAGACGCTCGCCGAGGCGCAGGACGCGCGACTCGGCGCCTTCATCGAGCGCTACCCCGAGGTCGCGGTCGAGAAGGTGGTCACCGCGGCCGACGCGGCGGGCCGTCTCGTCGTCGCCTCGCAGACCGCTGATCTGCTGGTCGTCGGACGCCACCGGCGCCGCGTGAACGCCGACTCGTTCCTCGTCGGCTCGGCCGCCAACGCGGTCCTGCTGCACGCCCAGTGCCCGGTCGCCGTGGTGCCGGCCTAGGGTCTTTCGTTTGGATCAGGCCGGGCTCGCGGGGTCTGGCACGCCCTCCCCCAAGCTCTCGGCTTCGCTCGAGCAGGGAGGTGCCCCCTCC